>NZ_JBFTJK010000001.1:0-1104814 GCF_056395385.1 Paenarthrobacter sp. 10L420
TACTGGGCACGCTCCGTGCCCTGCTCCGCGATCAACGCATCAAGGGACTCAATCCACTCCGCGGTCTCTTCCGGATCACGATCAGGCAGCTGGGCAGTCAACCCGCTGAGGATGTGTGAGGTCTCTTCTCCTGCAGCCACGTCCAACCTCTCTTCATTGAATGTCTGGGCGCTTGCTCTGTGGGGGCGCTCAAGGAATTTCGTATTGTGAGAATAAAATTCTGCAATTCGAGATTACGTCTGCCGATGGGCAGCGTCAACACGGATTACGCAACCGCAACAGTCAACTGGGAAATGCCCCGGCAATCAACCGAATGTGACCCTCCATACACTTGTGACGCCTTGACGTGACGTGACGTGAGTCATAGAGTGTTTTCACTATTCAATAACTTGTTTCCGCTATGTGGAAACAGTACGAAGTGGAGATCCACGATGCAGACGACTTCATCAGTCGGCGTCACTGAGACTCCGGGAGACACAACAGCGGGTGGGCCCAACCACCCGTCCGTGGGCAACACGGACCTTTGCGCCATTGCTTCCGAAGCCGCAGGCCGTACCATCAGCCCCAGTCTTTACAACATCGACCTCGCGCACACCAAGGCCGCAGGCCGTAAGTGGACCAGCTACAGCATCTTTACCCTCTGGGCCAATGACGTCCACAGCCTGGGTAACTATGCCTTTGCCATTGGTCTGTTCTCGCTCGGTCTAGGCGGCTGGCAGATCCTGGTGGCACTGGGAATTGGGGCCACCCTACTCTTCGCCCTCTTGAACTTCTCCGGATTCATGGGCCAGAAGACCGGTGTTCCTTTCCCTGTCATGAGTCGCATCAGCTTCGGCATCCGTGGTGCGCAGATCGCCAGCCTCGTCCGTGGCGCTGTCGCTGTCGCCTGGTTCGGTATCCAGACATACCTGGCATCCGTGGTGCTACGCGTCATGCTCGTCGCGATGGCTCCGGGCCTCAAGGAGCTGGATAGCAACTCGATCCTGGGCCTATCAACGCTAGGCTGGCTTTCCTTCGTGGCGCTCTGGATAGTTCAGCTCGTCATCGTCAGCTTCGGCATGGAAATGATCCGTAAATACGAGGCCTTCGCTGGGCCCATCATCCTGGTGACCATGGCTGCGATCGCTGTGTGGGTCTTCATCGAGGCCGGCGGAGCCATCCAGTGGACCGGCATCAAGGGGCTCGAAGGTGGCGACATGTGGCTCACCATCTTTGCCGGTGGGGCATTGTGGGTTTCCATCTACGGGACGTTCGTCCTGAACTTCTGCGATTTCACGAGGTCCTCTGTCTCCAGGAAGTCCATCGTCAAGGGCAACTTCTGGGGCATCCCCATCAACATGCTGGTATTCGGCGCAATCGTAGTGGTCATGGCCGGCGGACAGTACAAGATCAACGGCACAGTCATCGAGAGCCCGTCGGACATCGTCCAGAGCATCCCTAATACTCTGTTGCTTGTCCTGGCTTGCCTCGCCCTGCTGATCCTGACCATCGCCGTGAACCTGATGGCCAACTTCGTGGCACCCGTCTATGCACTCACCAACCTCTTCCCGCGGCATCTGAACTTCCGTAAAGCGGCGTGGGTCAGCGGCACCATCGGCCTCATCATCCTGCCGTGGAACCTCTACAACAACCCGATCGTCATCGTGTACTTCCTCGGTGGCCTGGGCGCCCTGCTCGGTCCGCTGTTCGGAGTGGTCATGGCCGATTACTGGCTGGTCCGCCGCGGCAAGGTCAACGTGCCCGAGCTCTACACCGATGATCCCAAGGGCGCCTACTTCTACAAGCGGGGCGTGAACCCCAAGGCCATCGTTGCCATGCTCCCCGCAGCCGCCTTGGCCATTGCCATCGCCTTCATTCCAGGTTTGGCTCCCGCGGCACCATTCGCTTGGTTCATCGGCGCCGGCGTGGCCGCACTCACGTACTTCGTTGTGGCTGACAAGAAGCAGGCCCACGAGGACGTCTCGGGCGAACCGATTGCGGTCGCCAGCACCCACTGATGTCGCCAGCACCCACTGATACAGAGGAAACCATGCGCATCCTTGTCGCAAACGTGAACACTACGCAGTCCATGACCGATTCCATCGCTGCCCAGGCCAGGGCTGCTGCAGCCCCGGGGACCGAGATCATTGGCATCACTCCGCGCTTTGGCGCCGACTCCTGTGAGGGCAACTTCGAGAGCTACCTTGCCGCGATCGCCGTCATGGATGCCGTGGTCAACTATCCCGAACCCTTCGACGCCGTCATCCAGGCCGGCTACGGCGAGCACGGCCGAGAGGGGTTGCAGGAACTCCTGGATGTCCCGGTCGTCGACATCACGGAGGCTGCTGCCAGCACAGCCATGTTCCTTGGCCATAAATATTCCGTGGTTACTACGTTGGACCGCGCCGTCCCCTTGATTGAGGATCGCCTCAAGCTTGCCGGGCTGGAGGCGCGCTGCGCCTCGGTCCGCGCCAGCGGTATGGCCGTGCTGGAACTTGAGGAACATCCGGACCGCGCCGTCGAAGCGATCGTGGGCCAGGCCGAGCAAGCTGTCCTTCAAGACAAGGCTGAGGTGATTGTCCTGGGCTGCGGTGGCATGGCTGGACTGGACGAGCAGGTCCGGCAGCGCACCGGCGTGCCCGTAGTTGATGGTGTGGCTGCGGCCGTCACCATCGCTGAATCCTTGGTCCGGCTCGGCCTCACGACCTCCAAGGTCCGCACCTATGCAACGCCACGTCCGAAGACTGTCATAGGCTGGCCGATAACAGCAGCCCAGCCGACAGCAGCCCAACCGACTGCAGAGCCCGCAGAGGCCGCACGCTGACGCTGGCTACAGAAGCTGTCCAAGGCGATTCCCCGAAAGGCCACCACATGACTGACCCACGCCCGCCCGCAGACCCAAGGGTCGCCGTCGTGACCGGTGCCGGCTCCGGCATTGGGAAGGCCGTAGCCCGGCTCATGCTCGCCGACGGTTATCGTGTGGCGTTGGCTGGGCGTCGCGAAGCGCAGTTGCTGGAGACCGCGGGCGACCGTCCGGATGCCTTGGCGGTGTCGTGCGATGTGACAGAGCCCGACGACGTTGCCCGCCTTTTCGAGGCAGTCCGCCAACGCTGGGGCCGGGTTGATGTGCTGTTCAACAATGCAGGCATCTTCGGGCCGGCCGGCGACGTTGGCGAGATCGACGTCGATGAGTGGGAGGCCACGCTGCGCGTCAATGTCACTGGCTCCATGCTGTGCGCCGCTGAGGCTGTGAGGACCATGAAGACCCAGGAACCGCAGGGTGGCCGCATCATCAACAACGGCTCCATCTCTGCACATTCGCCCAGGCCCAGGTCCGTCGCTTACACGGTGACAAAGCATGCGATGACCGGCCTGACCAAGAGCATTGAGCTGGATGGCCGAGACTTTGGCATCACGTGCGGGCAGATCGATATCGGAAATACCCGCACCGAGATCATGGACACCATCGGAATCGGCTCAGGTGCGTTGCAGGCCGATGGCAGCCGTCGCGTGGAGCCGATGTTCCCCGTGGAGGACGCAGCCCGTGCTGTGCTGATGATGGCCAACATGCCGGCGTCGGCCAACGTTGGTTCCCTGGTGGTCACAGCCGCGGGCATGCCGTTCATAGGCCGCGGCTAGCATCAAAGCACCGCCCCAAACCGTGGGCCCGTGCCGCCACCACCCACTTTGCTTTTCGAATGCCCGTGACACGCCTGCAGGAGGGTGTGTCACGGGCATTTCAGCGTCAAAGAAGGTGGGGGACGCACCAACATCCAAGCTCCAAACCAAATGTGACTTTCCACAATATGGAAATTCAATTTCCCCTTGCGGAATGATGTGAGCAGGATTACATTTGAAAACAACCCCCAAATGTGGGGCTGTTCCCAACTGATTGGTTCAGATCAATGAAGATCCCAGACTCTGCGGCGCTGAAGGCGAGTTCGGCCCCGCTGAAGAAGAAGCCACTGTATAAGTCGCTCTTTTTTCAAATCCTGATCGCCGTCGTCGCAGGTGTGCTCATCGGTCATTTTTGGCCGAACCTCGGGTCCACCCTCCGGCCGCTGGGTGATGGATTCATTCAACTCATCAAGATGATCATCGCCCCGCTGATTTTCCTCGTGATCGTCACCGGCATCTCGGCAGTCGGCGACGTCAAGGCGGTCGGAAGGGTCGGGGTCAAAGCACTCCTCTACTTCACCTGCGCCACCCTTTTCGCCCTGGTCTTCGGACTCATCGTGGGCAACATCGTTCAGCCCGGTGCCGGTCTGAACATCGATCCCTCCACGCTTTCCCAGGAAGCCGTGGACGCAAAGACCGGCCACGCAGTTCCCAAGGATGCAGCGGCCTTCCTGCTGGATGTCATCCCCACCAGCGTGATCGGCGCCTTCGCCAACAACAGCCTGCTCCAGGTACTCTTCTTCTCCGTCTTCTTCGGTGCCGCGATCGTCGTCATCGGTCGCCAGCGCTGCCTGCCCGTGATCAGCCTCATGGAGACCGTTCTGGAGCTGATCTTCAAGATCATGTCCTGGATCATGAAGGTGGCTCCGATCGGTGCCTTCGGCGCCATGGCCTTCATCATCGGCCAGTACGGGCTTGGCACACTCGGTACGTATGCGCTTCTCATCGCCTCCTGTTACGGAGCCGCCGTCGTCTTTATCGGTCTTCTGTTCCTGGTGGCCTGGGGCTTCGCCCGCGTTCCGCTCTGGCACTTCCTGAAATACACCCGCGAGGAATTCCTGCTCGCGCTTGGCACGGCCTCCACTGAAGCGGTCATGCCGCGCATCATGACCAAGCTGACCAACGCCGGCTGCTCCCGGGCAACCACCGGTCTGGTGGTTCCCACCGGCTATTCCTTCAACCTTGACGGTGCAGCGATCTACCTCTCGATCTCGCTCCTGTTCCTGGCCCAGGCATTCGGCCACCACCTTGACCTTGGCCAGCAGTTGGCCGCGCTGGGTGTGCTGCTCCTGACCTCTAAAGGCATGGCCGGCGTCCCGGGCTCGTCGTTCCTGGCACTCTCGGCCACGGCTGCCGCCCTCGGCATCTTCCCGGTTGCCGGCGTAGCACTCCTCCTCGGAGCCGATCGCCTCATGGACTCCATGCGCGTCGTCGTGAACCTGCTGGGCAACTGCGTTGCCACATTCATAGTTGCCAAGTGGGAAGGCCAGTTCGACCGCAGTGTCATGGTCCGGGCCTTCAACGGCGAGATTACCAACGAGGATTCGGCCATCATGCTCGGCCAGGAGGAAGTGTTCGAGGAACAGGAACTCGAACGCCTCAGCGAGGGCCATCACCCATCACCGAAGTTCCGTGGAGGTCCAACGGCGGACGAAATCCCGCAATTCGAGATGAGCAAGCCAGGGCAACCAACCACCCCGATTTGCCCCGACTAACTTCATAGTTTGAGTGCAACTGATGCCCTTGAGACTTAGGTCTTGAGGGCATCAGCTGTGTCAGAGGGGAAGCAGTTCCGAGAGGTCCGCACGCAGTCCGGACGCAGCAACGCGGCCAGCCGAAACTGCGTCTCCCCAGGAGATCCGGCCGGTAACCAACTCAAGCCAAGTGGCGGCGTCGCACTCTATGACGTTTGGGGGAGTGCCGCGGGTGTGGCGGGGTCCCTCCACGCACTGCGTGACGCCGAACGGGGGCACGCGGACCTCCACCGAATTGCCGGGCGCGCGGGCGGTGACTTCCTCGAGCGAGTAGCGCACCGCCGTCGCGATCAAAGAGCGCGACGGCGGGGTGGCACCGGTTTCGCCGGAGGCACCTTCAGCCGAGCCTCCGACGGCGGATTGCCACGCTGCCAGCGCGGCGCGGCCCTCCTCGACGTCAATGCGGCGTCGTGCAACTGCCATGGTTCGTTCCTTATAACTAGGTGACTCAGTAACGGGCCGGCTCAGTCGAGCATCGCGGATACGGCGTGGCCCAGGCGGATCTTGCCCACGGGCCGCCCGCCGCCCAGCACAGGTTCCACGACGCGTTCCAGGACGTTGGAAACCGCGGGAATGTCCACCGCGCCACTGACGGCAAGAAGGGTCAACCCCACCAAGGACGTAGCACGAAGGTTCCCATCGAGCATCTTGACCGCCACGGTGGCACCGGTGGACGTGGCAAGGACCAGGATCCCTTCGGCGCCGATCTTGGCCAGGATATCCAGCTCTTCCATGACGATCGTGTTTGACTCGCCCTTGCCCTGGACCGCCCATGGGTAGTCGAGCATGGAGGTGGCGATGGTCGCGGCGCGTGCGTTCGAGGATGAATCACCCGGTGATTTAGCCAACCGCGAATACGCCCGGGCCAGTCCAGTCAGCGAGATCGCCGCAACGGGTGCTCCGCAGCCATCAATGCCCAAATGCGAGATCGTTTCGCCGCTGTATTCCTCAATCACGGACCGCACACGCTGCTGCAACGGATGATTCGGCTCAAGGTAACTGCGAAGGTCCCAACCGTTTTCCGTGCAGGCCCAGAGGAAAGCCGCGTGCTTTCCGGAACAATTGAAGGCGAGCCTGGTCTGGCCACGCTCGGAGCGGACCAGCCAATTGCGGGCGGTTTCGTCCTGCGGCCAAGCTGTGGGGCACTGAAGCTGATCCTCGCGGACACCTGCCGCTTTGAGCATTCCCTCCACTACGTCCATGTGATCCAGGGAACCGGTGTGGCTTCCGCAGGCCACAGCCACCTGGGCGCCCCGAAGCGGGACGCCGGACTGCATGGCAGCGAGGGCCTGGAATGGTTTCAGGGTGGAGCGGGCCAGAATGGGAGCATCGATGTCACCGAGCCGGGTGACCACGCTTCCATCACCGGCAAGGACGACGGCAGCACCGATGTGCCGGGACTCGATAAAGCCACTGCGTTCGATGACTGCCAGTTCGACGGCGGACTCAACGTTGAACGTTTCATGCGAACTCATGGGCATGAGGCCAGTCTAGGGCGCAGCGACTGTGTTCCCCGGTCACGTGCGAGGTTCGGGCGCGGTCCCGGATCCAGTCATCCGTTGCCGGGGAAGGACACAGCTTAGGCCCCGCGCCTTACACAAAGTACCCTTGAAGACTGTGAAGGTACTCGTCATTGGCCCAGGCGGCCGCGAACACGCCATTGTCCGCTCTCTGCTTGAAGATCCCAACGTTTCCGAGGTCCATGCGGCTCCGGGCAACGCAGGCATCAGCAAACTCGTTCCCACGCACGCAATTGACGGGAACAACCCGGAAGCCGTGTCCGCGCTCGCCACCAAGCTGGGCGTGGACCTGGTTGTCGTCGGTCCGGAGGCTCCCCTGGCCGCCGGTGTGTCCGACGCCGTCCGTGCGGCCGGGATTCCGGTCTTTGGACCCAGCAAGGAAGCAGCCCAGCTCGAAGCGTCCAAGGCGTTCGCCAAACAGATCATGGCTGAAGCGGGCGTTCCCACGGCCATGGCCCGCGTTGCCACCAACGCAGAGGAAGCCGCCGATGCCCTGGCTACGTTCGGCGCCCCGCACGTTGTTAAGGACGACGGCCTCGCCGCAGGCAAGGGCGTTGTAGTCACCAACGACCGCGAGGAAGCCCTCGCGCACGCGCAGGCTTGCTTCGACGCCGGTGGAACAGTTGTCATCGAAGAATTCCTCGACGGCCCCGAAGTTTCCCTGTTCGTCCTCTGCGACGGCCGCACTACCGTTCCCTTGTCTCCGGCGCAGGACTTCAAGCGCATCTTCGATAACGATGAAGGCCCCAACACGGGTGGCATGGGTGCCTACACTCCGCTCGAGTGGGCTCCCGAAGGCCTGGTTCAGGAAGTCATCGACCGCGTCGCCCAGCCCACTGTGGATGAGATGGCCCGCCGGGGCACACCCTTTATCGGTGTGCTGTACTGCGGCCTGGCACTCACCTCGCGCGGCACGCGCGTCATCGAGTTCAACGTGCGCTTCGGTGACCCCGAGACGCAGGCAGTCCTCGCACGCCTTAAGACCCCGCTCGGTGCGTTGCTGCTGGCAGCTGCCAAGGGCGAACTGGACACCGCAGAGGAGTTGCGCTGGTCCAAGGACACGGCAGTCGCCGTCGTCGTGGCCGCCGAAAACTATCCGGACGCTCCCCGCACGGGGGATCGCATCCGCGGCCTGAAGAAGGTGGACGAGCTCGAAGGCGTCCACGTTGTCCACGCCGGCACCAAGCTGGACGAGGAAGGCAAAGTGGTTTCGGCCGGCGGCCGCGTCCTCGCCGTGGTCGCGCTGGGTTCCGACCTGGTGGAGGCCCGCGAAAAAGCGTACGACGGCGTTGAGCTGGTTCAGCTTGAGGGCTCACAGTTCCGTACGGATATCGGAGGCAAGGCCGCCCGCGGCGAAATCCGAGTGCCCTACGCAGCCACCGGAACCATCCCGAAAGTACAGGCCTGAGCATGACTGATTCCCTCCCCACAGGCGGTTTCAAAACCGAGACCCTGCAACTTCCGGGTTGGACGCATATCTATTCCGGCAAGGTTCGTGACCTCTACGTCCCAACCGATGAATCCATCACGGAAAAGGTCGGCCAGGAATGCGTACTGGTGGTTGCCAGCGACCGCATCAGTGCCTATGACCATGTCCTGAGCAGCGAAATCCCTGACAAGGGCCGCATCCTGACGCAGCTCAGCCTGTGGTGGTTCGACCAGTTGGAGGTTGAGCACCACGTGCTGGCCTCCACGGTTGAGGGTGGCGTTCCGGCCGCCGTCGAGGGCCGTGCCATGATCTGCAAGAAGCTGGAGATGTTCCCGGTGGAGTGCATCGCCCGTGGTTACCTCACCGGTTCCGGGCTGGAGGAGTACAAGCACTCCCGCACCGTCTGCAACATCCCGCTTCCCGAGGGGCTTGTTGACGGTTCCCGCTTGGAAAAGGCCCTGTTTACGCCCTCTGCCAAGGCCGACGTCGGCGAGCACGATGTCAACATCACCTATGACGACGTTGTGGCCATTGTGGGTGACGACATTGCCGCCCGCCTCAGCGAACTCACGCTGAAGATCTACACCCGCGCTGAGGAGATCGCCCGCGAGCGGGGGATCATCCTTGCCGACACCAAGGTGGAGTTCGGCCTGGACACGTACACGGGCATCATCACACTGGGCGATGAGGTCCTCACCCCGGACTCCTCCCGTTTCTGGGACGCGTCCACTTATGCTCCGGGCAAGTCGCAGCCCTCGTATGACAAGCAGTACGTCCGTGACTGGCTGACCTCGGCCGAGTCCGGCTGGGACAAGTCCTCGGACACTCCCCCGCCGGCCTTGCCCGCTGAAGTCGTGGAGCGCACCCGTGCCCGCTACGTGGAAGCCTACGAGAAACTCACAGGGCGCACGTTCGCCTAAGCTTGTCCCCACCCAACTGAGTCGCAGTTAAGCGCGTTTTGACCCCGCTCAAAACGCGCTTAACTGCGACTTACTTGGGTTTAGCTTGCCTCGGAATGGGCTTCTGGATGCGTTTCGGGATGCGCTTCCGGGTGTGATGCAGCAGCGCGGCGTTCCGCCAGGCGGATCTCCAGGACAGCATCCATGGCCTGCTGGACCCGGTCCGAGGCTCCGGCTGCACTGAAGTCGTGCTGGGCCTCTTCCAGGTAGTGCAGGGCTTCCGTAGTTTCACCAGCTGCCTTCAAGGACTTCCCCAGCAACAGCGAGACTTCGCCAGCCGTATGGCGGGCCAGTACCTTGCGGTCCTTGTAGATCTCGCGAAGCTTGTCCACCGCGGCCGGAATATCGCCCGTCAGGTATAGCCAGCGGGCGCGGATGAAGGCTACTTCAAGCTGGTCCGTCTTGTTTCCACCGACGATGGATAGCGCCAGCTCGGCACGTTCAATCGCGGACAGGGTTTCGGGCTCAACAATGCCGGACGACAACCTGACAGCAGCGGATGCCTTGTTGAAACGGGCCCACAGTTCGATGTCGTTGGCGGGGGAGAGCAGCTTTGCCGCGCGCTCGTGGTGCTTGATGCCCTCCACGTAGTCGTGCCGCATGAAAGCAACGTTGCCCACCACCCACGCGACCTCACCGGCCAGCTGGGACATGGAGTGCTCGTCCATGTGCTCGATCATCGTCAGGCAGTACTGCCACGCTTCGTCCAGCTTGCCGCTCTCCGCGAGGGCGCCGATCAGTGCTCGGTGCGCGCCAATGATCAGCGTGGATCCCTTGGGCAGCTGTTCGGACAGTTGCACGGCCTTCTTTGCATGCTCGACGGCGGTGGCCAGCTGACCCTGTCCGTGACAGACCGCGGCAAGCATCTGCCAGGCACGCACGCCAAGGCCTGCGGATTCCGTGGCCATCGGGTGTTCCAGTAAATGTTCGACAATTTGCTGGCATTCCCTGAGCTGGCCTTGCTTCATCACACATTCGGCCTGCATATAGGTCATATTCCACCAGGCGCTGTTGTTCTTCGCCTCGAGCGCGATCTGCGCCGCAGTTGCTGCATGGCTGGCCGCGAGTTGGTAGTCGCGCAGGTCCCACGCTTGCCGGGCATACAGGCCGGCCAGCACGTACTCGGCATCGCTTACCGAAACGGGTTGGCTCCAGGCTTCCAAAGCCTTGGGCGCCAATTCCAGCCTGCGCGCCAGCTCTTCGATGACCTCGGCAGTAGGCTCGCGTCGACCTGTCTCAAGCAGCGAAATGTAGCTCGGGGAATACAGGTTTTTGCCCAGTTCTGCCTGCGTTAACCCGCGTTCGAGCCGTTCGGCACGTAGCTTCTCGCCGAATCCGTTTCCCACGGGGCCCTCCTACAGGTGTCTTTTCACCAAAACCTTGACAGTCTCTGTGGAAAACATTTTACAATGTATGTCAACAGGGACCGTGCAATTTCCGTAACGAATCCGACTCGCATTGGGGAACATTATGTTCAAGAAAATGGCCGCTTCGGTGGCCTTGGCAGGCGCTCTCGCTTTTACGGTTGCGGCTCCCGCAGTCGTCTCTGCTGCTGCAGCGGCAGATTCCGGCTCGGTAAGTGCTATTGGAAACTGGCCCGATCCTATGAGGTCCACCACCACGACACCTACCAAGTCAGGTGACACGACGTACACGACGTCGTCCATCGGCAACTGGCCGGATCCTATGTAAATCAGTAAATACTGAAGAAGACCCCGGAGCGTGACGAGCGATGCTCCGGGGTTTTCTTTTGCCCGGGTACAGGCGGTGACCCTCACACTTGAGTAGATTCGGGCGAACAAAAATGGCGCCGATTTCTCGACGCCATTTTCGTGTTTGGTCGGGATGACAGGATTTGAACCTGCGACCTCTTCGTCCCGAACGAAGCGCGCTACCAAGCTGCGCTACATCCCGATCCGCTGCGAAAGCAACTGTTCAAGGATAGCTGAATCGCTGCAGGATGCGAAATCGAGGAGAGGGTGTCGCTCCTCACACGAGCGAGTCCCGCCATGCTCCGTGGAGCCGGGCAAACTGGCCGCCACCAGTGATCAACTCGGCAGGTGTTCCGTCCTCAACAATCCGGCCGTCATGGACCACCAACACCCTGTCTGCTGTCTCCACGGTGGAGAGACGATGGGCAATGATAATGGCTGTGCGGGCAGCGTTCTGGCCTGCAACACCCTCCAGAAGGTGGGCGAGTCCTGCCTGCACCATCCGCTCGGAAGGAATATCCAGCGAAGACGTGGCTTCGTCCAGGATCAGAACGGCAGGCGCGGCGAGGAAGGCCCTGGCGAATCCAATAAGTTGTCGCTGGCCCGACGAGACGCGGCCACCGCGCTTATTGACATCCGTGTCATATCCTTCGGGCAAGCTCATGATGAATTCATGGGCGCCCACTGCTTTGGCCGCGGCCTCCACTTCAGCGCGGGAAGCTTCGGGCCGGCCCAACGCGATGTTCTCCGCCACGGAGCCGCTGAACAGGAAGGCTTCCTGCGTCACCATGACCACTGCGCGGCGAAGGTCGGTGGTAGCCAGATCGCGAAGGTCAATGCCGTCCAACGTGATGGCGCCTGACGTGACGTCGTAGAAGCGCGCAACGAGTTTGGCCAGAGTGGATTTGCCGGCGCCCGTCTGCCCAACCAAGGCAACGGTCTGGCCAGCGGGAATGTGCAGGTCCAGCTTTGGCACAACCACCTTGCCATCGCTGTAACCGAACTGCACGCCCTTGAAGGCGATCTCGCCGCGTGAACTCTTCAGCGGTACGGGGTTCTTTGGCGGCCGGACGGTGGGCACCTCTTCGAGGAGCCCTGATACTTTCTCCAGCGCAGCCTGTGCGCTCTGGAAGGAGTTGTAGAACATAGCCATCTGGTCCACCGGCTGGAAGAAGCGCTTCGTGGACAGGATGAGTGCCAGGAGGACGCCCACAGCGAGGTCACCGCTGAGCACCCTGAACCCGCCGAACAACAGGACCGCTGCCACACACACATTGCCGATCAACACCAATCCTGGCTGGAAGATGCCGTTCAGGTTGATGGAGCGGACGGTGTTCTTGCGGTAGTCCTCAGCCAAGGCACCGTAGCGGTCGGCGTTCTCGCGCTCCTTGCGGAAGGCCTTCACCGCACGGATGCCCGTCATGGTTTCCACGAAGTGCACGATCAGCCGCGCCGAAACCACCCGGGATTCCCGGAACGCGATCTGTGAATGCTTTTGGTACCAGCGCGCGAGTAAGAACATGGGCACACCCGCCGCAAGCATGATCAATCCACTGCGCCAGTCCAAGGCAAACACTGTGAATGCTGTGAAGAGCATAAACAGCATGCCCGAAGCCAGGGAGCTCACGCCGGAGTCAAGCAATTCCCGCAGTGCCTCGAGGTCCGAGGTTTGACGGGCAATGATGCGGCCGGATGTGTACTTCTCGTGGAATTCAAGGCTCAACCGCTGGGTGTGCCTGAACACGCGTACCCGGAGGTCCAGCAGCATGGCCTGGCTCAATTGGGCTGTGGACGTTACGTAGAGGGCAGTCATTGCAGCAGTGGCGATTGCCGCTGCCAGGTACAACGCACCAGCGAGCACCAACGGTCCATTGTTGCCGGCCTGCAATGCGGGCAGAGCGGTGTCGATGCCAAAGGCGATCAGGGCTGGCCCCGCCACCCGGGTGAGCTGCGAAACCACCACCATCACGATCGTCATCCAGAAACGCCACCGCACCGGGCGGATCAGCGAGCCCAGCAAGGCGAGCGACCGGCGTCGTACTGCTTTGCTGTCCGCTTTGCTCAGGAGCGTGTTGTCTTCGTTGGCGGTTCCAAAAGTTGTTGCGCTCACCGTCGGGCCTCCTCGGCGTCTTCGAGCTCGTCCAATTCGCTGTCCAGATCCCTAGGACCGGTATCCAGGCTTGCGATGACGTAGCGGTAGTGAGCGTTTTCAGCCAGCAGTTCCGTGTGGGTTCCGACGGCGGTGATGGTTCCGTTCTCGAGCAAGGCACAGCGGTCCGCCAGTGCCACGGTCGAAGGGCGGTGCGCGACGATCAATGTGGTGGTCTCGTGCAGTACCTCGCGGAGCCGGGCTTCCACGCGTTCTTCGGTGTTGACGTCCAAAGCCGAGAGGGGGTCGTCCAGGACCAAGACTTTTGGCTTCGCTGCGATGGCACGGGCAAGGGCTATGCGCTGCCGTTGGCCACCGGAAAGGCTCAACCCCTCCTCGCCAATCAGGGTGTGCACACCGTCCGGCAAAGAGTACGCGAAGTGGGCCTGGGCGACGTCCAAGGCTTCATCCAGGGCTGCGTCGCTGGGCTCAGGGGAGCCGAGCAGGACGTTGTCCCGTACCGAGCTGGAGAACAGGGTGGTGTCTTCGAAAGCCACCGCAACGATGCGCCGAAGTTCCTCGATGGCGTAGTCGCGGACGTCCACGCCATCAATCGTCACGGAGCCTTCTGTGACATCGTAAAGACGGGGGACAAGCTGGAGCAGGGCGCTCTTGCCGCTCCCCGTGATTCCCACCAGTGCCATGGTTTCGCCGGGACGAATGTCCAAGGTGATGTCGTGCAGGAGCGTCCCGCCGTCGTCGAATCCGAACCCGGCGTGCTCAAAGCGCAGGGCGCCCTTCACTGTTGCTGGCACCGCAGGCTCATCAGGAGTGGTGATGGTGTTCTCGGTGTCCATGACTTCGAAGTGCCGGTCCAGTGCAGTCTTGGCGGTCAGCGCCATGGCCAGGAGCATGCCGGAAAACTCCACGGGAGTGGCCACTACGGCGGCGGTCGCGAAGAACGCAACCAATGAGCCGATACTTAGCTGGCCGCTTGCCGCGAGCATGATGCCCACCACCAAGCCGACGCCCAGAGCCAGCTCAGGCAGCAACGTGACCACCAGGGTGAAGCCGGCTTGCTGCTTCGCCTTGGCAATCTCTGTCTGCCGCAGCTCTTCTGCCTGGCCGTTGAAATTTTCCAGCGCTTCGCGGCTGCGGCCGAAAGCCTTCAGGACACGGATGCCGTGGACGGATTCTTCTACGGTGGTGGCAAGATCGCCCGCCTGGTCCTGGCTGAGGCGCGTGACCCTGCTGAAGCGGCGTCGGAAGCGGAAGGAATTGACCATGATCGGGACCGCCGCGCCGAGGAAGATCAAGGCCAACTGCCAACTCATGGAAAACATAACTCCGACGCCGATGATCACCGTCAACGTGGTGACCACCAGCATGATCGCGCCGAACGCCATCCAGCGGCGCAGAAAACTCAAGTCCGTCATGGCTCGGGACAGCAATTGCCCCGAACCCCAGCGGTCATGGAAAGACACTGTGAGTTGCTGGAGGTGACCATACAGCGATACCCGCATCCTGGTCTCAACCGTCGTGGCCGGGTTGATAACGAACTGCCGGCGAAGGGCCACCAGTCCCGCTTCAGCCACACCAAGCGCAAGAATCACGACGGCGGCAATCCAGACAGCGCCTGGGTCACCGCCCGGTTGAAGCGAGGTGTTGACCAGTACACGCAGCACTTGAGGGATGGTCAGTGCAACGATGCTGGCGAGCAGGGCGCAGAGGAGGCCCATGAAAAGCCGGGGGAGGATGGGCCGCACATGAGGGTACAGGCGGCCGACGGATGTGAAGAATGACGTTTGTTTGGACATGCCCGCTTCTCAACAGCTGGATCTACAGATGGTGCGGAGGTAGTTTCCCGTAGCAACTACCCTATGCCATGCCGTGATTCGTTTCACAGGACCACACTTTGCTATGTGGAAAGTTCCCCAGTTATTGAGATTCGTAATGGTTCGTGCGCTTAGTTGCGCTGCGCGTTAGCTGCCGGCTTAGCTGCCCGAGGCGGTCAGCTGGGGGCCGTGAGCGTCAGCAGGACCGCTTCCGGGCGGCAGGCGATCCGAACGGGGGCGTAGCGCGAGGTGCCGATGCCGCCTGAGACGTTGACCGGCGTCGTGAATCCGTCGCTTTCCCAATCGTGGAGGCCCTTCGCGCGCCACGTCGGGAGATCGCAATTGGAGACGAGAGCGCCGTAACCCGGGATGCAGATCTGGCCGCCGTGGGTGTGTCCGGCGAGGATCAAATCTGCCTCGGCTTCGGTGAAGTGATCGAGGACGCGTTGGTACGGCGCATGGATGACTGCAACCCTCAGGTGGGGACGGGCATCCTGGTTCACAGTGCCGCGGGGCCATCCGGCGTAACGTTCGCGCTTCAAGTGGGGATCGTCGACGCCCGAGAAATCGAAACGCAGTCCGTTCAAAACCACCGACTGAGCACGGTTGGTGAGGTCAATCCAGCCTCCCATGCCGAAGGCAGACCGCAACCTGGGCCAGTCGAGCTTGATGGGATCGGTCCTGAGCTTCGACGGTCCGCGGAAGTAGCCCGCAGGGTTCTTGATTCTGGGTGCGTAGTAGTCGTTGGATCCCGGGACGAAGACGCCGGGAAATTCCATGAGGGGCCGCAGGGCGCTGATCAGCGGATCGACGGCCTGTTCATGGCTGAGGTTGTCACCGGTGTTGACTACAAGATCGGGCTTCAAGTCCACCAAAGACTGCAGCCACTGGGTTTTCTTGTCCTGTCCCGGAACGAAGTGGATATCGCTCAAGTGCAGTACGCGGAAGGGATCCGAACCTTCGGGGAGGATGGGGAGAGTCTCATGGCGGACTCCGAACTGGTCCTTTTCCCACCAACCGTAGGCAGCAGCAGCCGCGCCCGCAGTGGCACCGAGGGCGGTAGTGACGGCAAAACCGCGCCCGATGGTGCGGACGCGGTTTGCCAGTGAATCAGGGAAGTGCACGGTTAGTCCTTGCCAGGGCCGTTGCCGTTGCCATTCCCGCCATTGCCGCCGTTTCCCGTGGGGGCAGTAGACGGGGCGGGATTGTTCTGCGTGGGTGCCGGCGCCGTATTGCGCTGTGGAGCAGGGCCTCCGAGGAGGTTGGACGGTGGCGCCTGGAACGGGTTGGTTCCATATGCAGGGGCAACTGACAGCATGTAGTTGGTGAACTGCGGACCAGCAATCATGTAACCGTCGATGGACTGGTAGAACTTGCCGTTGACAGTCAGGTTACGACCCGGACGCTTCTGGTCACCCAAGGGGTCGCCGAACCAGGAAGCCGTTGCCAACCCGGTGGTGTAGCCGACCACCCAGGTGGAACCGTTGGTGTCGTTGGTACCGGTCTTGGCGGCTACCGGGAAGTTCCTGGAGTTGAGGGCTGGCCGGATCAGGGATCCCGAGCCTTCGTCCAGAACCTTACCCATGGCATACGCCACCCCTCGGGCAACCTCAGGTTTGATCGCATCCTTGCAGTTGGAGGATTGGGCCGGGAGATCGGCACCGGACTGGTCCTTCACGGAGGTAATCGCGATCGGCTGGCAGTACTTGCCATCGGCAGCGAACGTGGCGAACGCACTGGCCATGGTGAGGGGCGCAGTCTGGGTGGAACCAATGAGGTTACCCAGAGTGGTCATGGGCACCTTCGGATTGGGATCCGTGATCTTGCCGGCATCATCCCGTGCGGGCAAGCCGCCATGGACGCCCGTCGCATCGACAATGCCCTGGATGCCACACAGGTCCAGTTGCGAAGCCGAAGCAAAGGTAGCCGTGTTGATGGAGTTCATGAGGCCATAGAGGACCGTCATGTTTCTGTAGTAGCCTTCGTCCGAGTTCTGCAGGTCGAAAGTGCCGTTGGTGGCGTCATACCAGCCAACAGTGGGCGCAGGGCAGGTATTTCGCCACCGGAAGTTCTGGGGGTACCTGCGTACCGAAGCATTAATCGTCGTATTCATCGACTTGCCCTCGTTCAGCCATTCGGCGAACGTAAACGGCTTCATGGTGGAACCCGGCTGGAAGCCGCCAATGCCGTTGAGGTCGTTGCCGTCGGCATCGAGGACGTCCACGTTGAAGTTTTGGGTCTGATCGAACTTGCCGTCTTGGGGGAGCCAAACGGTGTTCTGGGCCATGCTCACGATCTGGCCGGTACCCGGCTGGACCGAGACGATCGAGGCGCCCCACTTATCCGGGTTGGCACCCGCCGTCCCATCAACCTGCTGCTGGGCAACGGTCTGCGCGGTGGGGTCCAGGGTGGTCCGGATGGTAAGGCCGCCACGCATGATGCGCTTCTCGCGCTCGTCCGAGGTCTCGCCGTATGCAGGGTTGTTCAAGAGCAAGTGCAGTACGTAGTCGCAGAAATACGGAGCCATGGTGGCGTACGCGCAACCCTGGCGCGCAGGAGTGACCTTGGTGGTAACGGGAGTGGCCACCGCTTCGTCGTACTCTGCCTGGGTGATCTTGCCCTGGTTCACCATGGCAGCCAAGACAAGGTCGCGGCGCTTCTTGGAGTTATCCGGGTTGGTGATCGGATCGAAGGCGGACGGGCTGTTTACCAAACCAGCCAGCAAGGCTGCCTGCGGAAGAGTCAGATCCTTTGCAGTAGTGCTGAAGAAGAATTTGGAGGCAGCTTCAATGCCGTAGGCGTCACGGTTGAAGAAGACGATGTTGAGGTAGCCCTCAAGGATCTGCTCTTTGGAGAACTTCTTCTCCAGGGCAATCGCCAGCTTCATCTCGCGGAGCTTATCGCCGACGCCCTTGTTCAGGCCGTTCAGCTTGACGTCTTCGTCCTTGCCGGACGCGACCAGCGATTCGTTGATGACGTTGTTAACGTATTGCTGCGTAATGGTGGACGCGCCCTGCTTGTTGCCGCGGGCTGTGCTCACGATGGCTCGCATGATGCCGGTGGTGTCGATGCCGCCGTGCTCATAAAAACGGCTGTCCTCGATAGAGATGACAGCGTCCTTGATGAACGGGCTCATTTGATCCAGCGGAACCTTGGTCCGGTTCTCAGCGTAGATCGAGGCAATCGGTGTACCGTCCTTCGCCAGAATCGTTGTGTTCTGGCTGGGCGGGTCCACCTGCAGCTCTGCCGGCAGAGTGTCAAAGAACTGGATTGAACCACTTGCGGCACTGCCCGAAACGGCGGCTGCGGGAACCAAAAGGCCCGCCACCAGGACGCCGCAAATCGCGCTCACGCCAAGGAAACCTAAAATCTTTCCGAGGGTGGTGGCAGTGTCGAATATGGGGTTCTTGCGAGTCACCATGTTTTCCACTTTACCGGCAAGGGCTAGGCTTTCTGTCATGACCAAATGGGAGTACGCCACGATTCCGCTCATTATCCACGCCACGAAGCAAATCCTGGACCAGTGGGGCGAGGACGGTTGGGAGCTTGTCCAGGTCGTCGGTGGACCCGATGGCAAAGGCCTTGTTGCATACCTGAAGAGGGAGAAGCAGTAACCATGACAACCCCCGCAGAAACCACGTCTGCCGCGGAATCCGGCGCTCCGACGTCGGCCGTTGAGCAGCGTCTCGCCGAGCTCGGCCTGACCCTCCCCGAGGTCGCCGCGCCTGTTGCCGACTACGTGCCGGCCATCGTCTCCGGCAACTACGTTTACACGTCCGGCCAGCTCCCGTTTATTAAGGGCAAACTCGAAGCTACGGGCAAGGTCTCCCTCGGCGAGTTGGGCGCCTCCGACGAGCCCACCGTCGATCCCGAGGATGCCAAGCGTTACGCCGCTGTCTGCGCGATCAACGCCCTCGCTGCTGTGAAGAGCGTCATCGGCGACCTCGACCGCATCACCCGCATCGTCAAGGTAGTGGGCTTCGTTGCATCCGAGCCCACCTTTACGGGCCAGCCCGGCGTCATCAACGGCGCCTCCGAACTTCTCGGCCAGGTACTGGGCGACGCCGGCAAGCACGCACGCTCCGCCGTCGGCGTTTCCGTCCTGCCGCTCGACTCTCCCGTCGAAGTCGAGCTCATCGCTGAATTCAGCTAAGGAACCGGTTCACCCAATTGCCGCAGCTTGCCCGCCGCCTGTTCGCACTCCCTCCCGCACTCGAAGGGGCAGCACGAAACTGGCTTGAGCTCGGCGAGCGGACCCCCAGGGCCGCCCGCTACGCATCATCCGTCGTCCTCTTGCGGGACTCACCCACCGGTCTGGAGACCTGGCTTGGTTACAGGCCAGGCTCCTCGCCGCTGGGCGTCGTCGCGTTCCCCGGTGGATCCCTGGACCCGTCCGACGACGACCCCGTCGGTTGGTTGGGTCCCTCACCGCAATATTGGGCTGAGCACATGGGAACGGACGACGTCGGACTCGCCCGCCGCCACGTTGTGGGCGCCATCCGCGAACTCTTCGAGGAAACCGGCGTCCTCCTTGCCGGCCCAGACGCTTCCTCCACTGTGGAGGCCAACTCGACCGTGGAATGGATGAAAGCCCGGGAAGCTGTGTCCAGCCAGGAGAAATCCTTCAGCGAAGTACTCGCCAAGCGTGGCCTTTCACTCCGCACGGACCTGCTGAAGCCCCTGGTCAACTGGCTCAGCCCCGACTTCGCGCACACCCGTTTCAACACCCGCTATTTCGCGGCTACAGTCCCGGTGAACCAGCAGCCGAGCATCCTGGGCAGTAAGGGAGTCTGGGGTCGCTGGGTGTGCGCCGCGGAAGCCATCGCCATCCGCGACACCACAGCCCTCGGCGACGAAATAGCCCAGGAAAACACCGTCGGACTCACTCTCGGCCAGCTCCTGGTCCCCGGGTCCGAAATCATGCTTGAAAAAATGGCCCATGCCAACGGCTGCATCGCCTACCTGAGTTACAAGCGCAAGGCGCACGTGTATCAGCCCAAACTGGTAGACGAGGGTGGAGTGCTGATGCTCGAGGTCGAAGCCGCCAGGACCGTAGCCGGAGAACCCCAGCGGGAGCGCTAAATCGGATCCTCTCTCACATCCCGACGGGTTTTGACGGATCCTCTCTCACATCCCGACGGGTTTTGACGGATCCTCCCTCACGTCCCAAGAGTTTTTGGCGGATCCTCTCTCACCTCCCGACGGGTTTTGACGGATCCTTTCTCACATCCCGACGAAAAAAGCCGCCCCGGTTCATCACCGGGGCGGCTTTTTGCAAGTAGAAATTAGCGCGAACGCTGGCGGAGCCGCTGCATGTCCAGAATAACGACGGCGCGCGCTTCCAGGCGCAGCCAACCGCGCTGGACGAACTCGGCCAGTGCCTTGTTGACGGTTTCGCGGGAAGCGCCAACCAGCTGGGCCAGTTCTTCCTGCGTGAGTTCATGGGCAACCAGGACGCCGTCGGTGGCCGGACGGCCGAAGCGGTCGGCCAGATCCAGGAGCGCCTTCGCGACGCGGCCCGGGACGTCCGAGAAAACGAGGTCGGACAGCGAATCGTTGGTGCGGCGGAGCCTGCGGGCGAGGGCCTGCAACAGCTGCGCGGAAACCTCGGGACGCGTGCGGAGCAGCGCGTTGAGGCTTTCGTTCTTCAGTCCGGCCAGGCGCGTCTCCGAGACAGCGGTGGCCGTGGCAGTGCGGGGGCTTGGGTCGAACAACGCCATTTCGCCGAAGAGTTCTCCCGGGCCGAGGATGGCCAACAGGGATTCGCGGCCATCGGGGGAGGTGCGGCCGAGCTTAACCTTGCCGGAAACGATGAAGTACAGCTGGTCACCCTGGTCGCCTTCGCGGAATACCGATGCCCCGCGTGAGAGGTCCACCTCGGTGAGTTCGTCCGTCAGCAAGCGGAATGCGTCGTCGTCAAGGGTGGCGAAGAGGGGTGCGCGGCGCAATACCTCGATGTCCATGAAATCTCCTGAATATAAGTTTCGGTCGTGGCGCTCCAGCCATTGTTTCAGAATTTTTAAGCTTCTGTGACGTACTTGGCAGGAGAAACGCTGAAACGGCGCGGTTTTTGCCCCTATCGGGCCTTGTTTGCGGTGCCTTTAGACGCTCGGAGCGCACCCGTATCGTGATGGGACTAACGGTTTCTTGTCAGGGTGCCCAACTACAATTGGCGCTACCCGGTCACAAGGAGCATTGGTGTTTGGCTTGACGATTTTGGATTTGGCATTGATCTTGATGCTGCTGTCCTACCTGATCTATGGCCTGCGCAGTGGCTTCCTGGTGACACTCGGCGGAATTGCCGGTTTTGTGGTTGGCGCGATTGCTGCATTTATGGCTGTTCCAGTTGTGAGCGGCTGGGTGAGCGATAGCGGTTGGAGGCTGACCGCCACGGTGGGTGCCGCCGTCGTGCTTATTGCGCTTGGCCACGGGCTGGGTACCATGATCGGGCGAAAAGTCCGCCACGCGGTGCGGATTAAGCCGTTGCACGCAGCCGACCGGTTGATTGGCGGCGTGGTCAGCGTGGTGGTCGCGGCGCTGGTGATGTCCATGTTGGCGTTCAGTATCAGTTCGCTGGGCGTGCCGTTTGTCTCGCAGCAGTTGGCTGAGTCGCGGGTTATTCGATACATCGATTCGTTGACGCCGACGCCGGTCAAAACCACTATGGCCCAATTGCGATCTACGGTGATCGGCGACGGTATTCCCAAGCTGATTGAGGGCTTCGGCCCATCCACACCGGTTACGATTCCCAACGAGTCCACCGACACTCCTGCCCTGAACCGCGCTGCCGAGTCCGTCCTGAAGATTGCCGGCACGGCCTTTGAATGCGGCCAGAACCAAACCGGATCCGGATTTGTCGTGTCGCCCGGGCGCGTCGTGACCAATGCGCACGTTGTCGCGGGCGTGTCGCAGCCGGTCGTGGAAATTCCCGACGGCGGCGCGTTGCCGGGTCGGGTGGTCTACTTCGACTCCCAGCGGGACATCGCGGTTTTGGCCGTAGACGGACTTTCATCGGATCCACTGCAGCTGAGTCCAGACCTGGCAGCCGGCAGCCCCGCAGCTTTTGCGGGCTACCCGCACGGCGGTCCTTTCCAGTCCAAACCAGCAACTGTCCAAGGGATTTCGACCATCCTGGTTCCTGACATTTATGGCAGCAATCCTTCTCCCGAGTCGGTCTACAAGCTTGCGGGTGACGTCCAACCCGGTAACTCGGGAGGGCCGCTGCTCACCATGCAAGGGCAGGTAGCCGGCTTGATCTTTGCCAAGACCACCACTGATGCGGCACTTGGGTTTGCACTCACCATGGAGGACATCCAGCCGGTGGCTGCCCAAGCTCCGGGCCTTAGCAATCCTGTTTCGCCCGGGCAGTGCACACGCAAGTAACTTTGACGGCAATTCCCGGACATTCTCCCGCCGCCTAATAGATTGGGAGCCATGACTGAAGCCACCCCCGCCACCGAAGCTGGTCGCGGCACCATTCTTGTGATCAACGGACCGAACCTTAACCTTTTGGGCACCAGGGAGCCCGAGAAGTACGGCACTTCCACGCTCGCGGACGTCGAGCAGTTGGCCATGTCAGCCGCGGCTGCCCATGGCTTCACGGTGGACTGCGTTCAGTCCAACCACGAAGGGGATCTCCTCGACGCTATCCACGCAGCGCGCGGAACCGCGGCGGGCATCGTCATCAATGCCGGGGCCTTCACACACACGTCAGTGGCGCTTCGTGACGCCCTGGCCGCTGTTCAGCTGCCCGCCGTTGAAGTGCACATCACCAACGTTCATCAGCGCGAAGAGTTCCGGCACCACTCCTACTTATCCGGTGTGTGCAGCGCCATCATCGTGGGTGCGGGCGTACTTGGCTACAAGTTGGCCATCGATTACCTGGCTGAAACCGTGTAGTGCAGCGGACGTGAGAGAGGGTTCCCGGGAAGCCGTCAGGACGTGAGAGAGGGTTCCCGGGAAGCCCTGTGGATGTGAGAGAGGGATCCCCGGGAGCCGTCAGGATGTGAGAGAAGGTTGGAGGGCAGTGAACCGCAGCAGAAGCGCGTGCTCGGGGTTCAGCACGGGCATGGGAAGGCCCACCTCGCCAAGGAAGCGTCCCGTTGCCACCGCACCATCGGCCAACCAGGCGACCGGCTGAGCCTCGATGAACGTGCGCCCGTAATCAGCATCCGCCGGTGTGGGGAAGATCGCTTCCACACGGTAGGAACGGGAGGCTTTCAGCCCCGGAATGGTTACACGCCCGGGCTGATCGGCGAAGCCGGTCCGCGTCTTGACCACGGCGAAAAGGGCTGCGGTGGCACCCACTGCAATGCCGCCGTCGTGCGTGGCATCGTCAACAACAGAGTCAGCGACAACCCCGTGCACCATCATCGACTCGTCCGCCAGATCTGCGCGCACCATCCGTCCAGTGTGGATCAACCCGCGGTGCTCCTTGTACAGGCTGATGAAGCGCTTGAGTTCCTCGCGCTCAGCTCCCTGGACTTCGCGGATGTCCCACTCCATGCCGAAATGCCCAAACAGCGCCGTGATGGCTCGGAAGGACAAGTCATGCGTCCGCGCCGTGGTGTGGGACGTCGTGGGCCCAATATGTCCGCCCACCAGCTCCGGCGGGACCACCATTCCGGTCCAGCGCTGGATGGTTTGCCGCTCCAAGGCGTCATTGCAGTCCGAGGCCCAGATCCTGTCAGTGCGGTCCAGGATCCCGAGGTCCACTCGGGCGCCGCCGGAGGAGCAACTCTCGATCTCGACACCCGGGTGCGCCGCACGGAGGGCATCGAAGAGCCGGTAAGCGGCAAGGGTCTGTTCATGCACGGACGAACGGCCGGCATGGCCGTGCTCCACGAGGTCCCGGTTTTGGTCCCACTTGAGGTAGCTGATGTTGTTTTCCCGAAGCAGGGCGTCAATCCGGTCAAAAATGTACTGCCACGCCTCGGGGTTCACGAGGTCGATGATGTGCTGGTGCCGCCATTCGAGTGGGAGCCGGCCACCGTCCTTGAAGGACAGGGCGGATGGTCCAACGATCCACTCGGGATGCGCGCGGGCGATGTCCGAATCAATGTTCACCATCTCCGGCTCAACCCAGAGGCCAAACTCCATTCCGCGGGAAGTCACCGCATCAATCAGGGGCGTCAGGCCTGAAGGCCAGATGGTCTCATCGACGTACCAGTCACCGAGGCCTGCGTGGTCGTCCCGGCGTCCGCGGAACCACCCGTCGTCGAGCACGAACCGCTCAACGCCCAGGTCCGCGGCGGACTCGGCCAGCTCGATCAAGGTCTCCAGGTTGTGATCGAAGTACACCGCTTCCCAGGTGTTGAGGACAACTGGCCTTGGCTTCCCAGCGACATCCACGTGGTGCGGGCGGGACCGGAACCAGCTGTAGAAGGCTTCGCTGATTCCGTCCAAGCCGCGTTCGGAGTAGGCGGCAAACAATGCTGGTGTGGTGTAGCTTTCGCCGGATTGCAGCACGACTTCGGAGGGGCCCAGGAGTTCGGAACCGCCGATCATGGTGCGGCCATCGGCCACGTTGTCAGCGAATTGCTCGTGGTTTCCACTCCACGCCAAGTGTGTGGCCCAGACTTTGCCGTGCCGGTTGCCGAAGCCGGCGGTTCCGGCCGCAAGCAGCAGTGAGGAATCGTGGCCCGTACGGCCGTGCCGGCCAGTGCGGACCCAGGTTCCTTGCTGGATGGCCCTGCGTTGCGGGTGCCGTTCGCGGCACCAACGGCCAGTAAGGTCCAAAAGCTCGACGGCGTCCGGCGCCACCGGGAGCATCGTCGCCAATTCGTCCACCTGGAAAGGCGACGTGCCGTCGTTGGTGACTGTGTGCCGCAGTTCCAAAAGACCACCTGGGTGCAAGGTGAGGTTGCTCGTGACGGTGATGCCGGCGTCGGGATCTGACTGAACGATCGACGCTGACGACCCGTCCGCCGTCGCGTTCACCACCCGCAGGCGTACAGAGAAGTCGTAGCCGGGGACGCCATCGGTAAACCTGTGTCCCCGCAACCCTGTTCGGCCCTGCCATGAGGAGGAGGCCTGGGGGAGGAGCCCGGCCGGTACGTTGGCATCGATCGAGGAGGGCGGGATGGGCTCATTGAGGATGGAAAGGTCCGGAAGGGCGTCGCCCAGGTCTGCTCCCCAGTGGGAGATTTCGGCCTCTCCTCGGTGAGTACTTATCACCAGGCTGGTACCGGCGGAACGGAGATGGAGCGGGTGCATGGGTGTGAGTCGCTTTCAAAAAGATGGTGTGAGGCCCACTCGGCGGTGCAAATGGGCACGAACGCGCGCAGAGCAGGCCTCACAACGGGAAGTTTTACTTGAAGAGGGCGTTGACCTGGTTGTTGGCTTCAGTCAATGAAGACGCAGGCTTCTTGCCGGAGAGCACGGCATCCATGGCCGGCTTCATGATGCCGTCCACCTTTGCGGCCTTGTCCGCGATCGGGAACAGGAACGTGGTGCCTTCCTTCACATGTGTGGTGAAGGCGGAAACGTCAGTGCCCTTGTCGGCGAACGCCTTGGCGGCAATCTCGGAAGAGCTGGTGATGGCCGGGAAGACCACGGCCTTGCTGGCTACGACGTCCTGGCAAGCAGCCGAGCCGAGGTACTCCACCCACTTCACGCTGGCGGCAGGGTTCTTGGTGCCGGCCCAAATGGAGTCAGCCAAGCCATTGAACATGCTGGCACGCTGACCGTTGGGGCCCTTGGGCGTCGGCGCAACGGCGGTATCGATGCCCTTGTAGGTCTTGTACTGGCCGATCAACCAGTCTCCGTTGCTGTTGATCGCAGCCTTTCCAGCACCGAAGCTGTCCGGCATGCTGGCTCCAACAGTGGTCTCTAGCTTGGGCATGTAGCCCTTTTCCACCAGGCCGGCCCACCAGGCGATGGTTTCCTGGAAGCGGGGGTCGTCGTAGTTGAACTTGCTGCCCCACGGGTTCTTGTCAGTGGCGGTCCAGCCGGTGGTTGCCGTGAGGAAGCTCCACTCCGTCTGGCCTTGGCCCGAGCCGCTGCCGGTCAAGCCCAATCCGTAGGTGGCTACGTTGTTCTTGTCGAAACCGGCTTCATCTCCGCGCTTGCCGTTCTTGTCCACGGTCAAGTGCGCGATCGTCTTTTCGTAGCTGCCGCCGTCCTTGGGGTTCCAATCAAGGTTGGCCATCTGCTCCGCGGTGATCCCTGCCGCGTCAGTCATTGCCTTGTTGTAGAACAGGCCTACGGTGTCCCAGTCCTTCGGCAGGCCATAGCGCTTGCCGTCCTGGCCCACCCAGAGCTCCGGGAGGCCCTTGGTGTAGGCATCAAGCTTGATTCCGTCTTTTGCCACAGCGTCATCGAGGGGCAGAAGCTGCTTCTTCGCGGCGTACTCCGGGTACTTGGACAGGTGGTCCGTGAAAACGTCCGGCGCTGTTCCTGCGACGAAACCGTTGGTCAGCGTGGTCCAGTAGTCGTCCCAGCCTCGCTGGGTGATCTTGACCTTGATATCCGGGTTGGCTTTGGTGAAATCATTGGCGCACTGTTGGTACGCGGGGAGCTGGTTGGCGTCCCACAGCCAGTAGTTGATTTCTCCCTTGGCCTCGGAGGAAGCAGGGGCGGAGCCACCACAGGCGGACATTGTCAGGGCGATGGCGGCGGCAGCAGCGGCGACGCCGAGGGTTTTCTTCATGACGAACCTTTCGTTGGGGAGTGCGGGTTACTTGATTCCGGAGAATCCGATGGAGTTGACGACCTTCTTGCCGAAGGCGATGAAGAGAAGGAAGATGGGCAGCGCGGCGACGAGAGTTCCGGCCATGAGCCCGGACCAGTCGAGGGCGCCCTGCGGGGACTGCGATTTGAAGACGCTGAGGCCTACGGTGAGCACCCGGACGCTCTCGTCCTGGCCCACCAGCAGCGGCCAGAAGTATTCGTTCCACTGCCCGATGAAGGTCAGCAGCGCCAGGGTGGCGATGGGGGCGGCGGCGTTGGGAAGCACAATCTGGAAGAAGATGCGCAGGTGCTTGGCGCCGTCGAGCATTGCCGCTTCCTCAACCTCGCGGGACATGCTGAGGAAGAACTGGCGCAGGAAGAAGATGGCGAACGGGGTCATGAACAGGAACGGCAGGGACATCCCGGCCATGGTGTTGAGCAGCCCGAGGTTCTTGATCATGAGGAAGTTGGGCAGCGCCGTGAAGATCGGCGGAACCATCATGGTGGTCAGGAACACGGCGAACACTTTATTCCTGCCAGGCCAGCGCAATCGGGCGAAGGCGTAGGCCGCCATGGCGCTGAAGAACACCTGGCCGGTTGTCGTGACGGTAGCGAAAATGATGGAGTTTTGCAGGTACAGCCAGAAGTTGATGGCGGCACCGGAGCCGCCATCGGCGATCGCCTCTTCGGTGGTTTGCAGCCCGAGGACGCGCTTGAAGGCGCCCCAGCTGAAGTCGGCCGGCAGGAGGTTTCCGGCGTTGGAAGCCAACGCGCTGTTGCTGGATAGCGCCGTCCGCAGCATCCAAAGGAACGGGGCAATAGTTACGGCGACGGCGACGCCGACCAGCACCCAGGCGCCAACCCGGCGCCAATTAATGGGCTTCTTTGGGGACGAAGTGGTGCGTGGTGGGTTCTGGCTGGAGACATTCTTACGAGGTGCGGTTGAAGTAGTCATGGCGGCTCTCCTTATTCCAAATCCGGCTTAGTCCAGGTCCGATTCGTTGCCCTTGAGGAACTTCATTTGCACGAAGGCCACCAGAGCGAGAATGACGAACAGGATCACGGACAATGCGGAGGCGTAGCCGAAATCGGATTCGCCGAAAGCTTTTTGGTAGATGTACATCTGGATCACGCGCGAGGCGTTGACGGGTCCACCGTTGGTTGTGACCGCAACAGTGTCAAAGACCTGGAAGGAACCGATCACGGTGACCACAAGCACGAGTACCAAAACCGGGCGGAGCAGCGGCATGGTGACGCTCCAGAACGTCCGGGCCGGGGACGCGCCGTCGAGGTTTGCTACCTCATAGAGGTGGTTGGGGATGGACTGGAGGCCGGCGAAGATCAGCAGGGCCGTGTAACCCATGTGTCGCCAAACGTTCACGAAAGCGATGGTGGGAATCGCCCATTGCTCACTGCCGAAGAAGGCGACGCGGGGGAGGCCCACCCAGCTCATGACCTCGTTGACGATGCCCAGCTGGTAGTCCAGCATCCAGAACCACAGCAGGGCGACGATGACGTTGGCCACCAGGAAGGGCAGTAGGAGTGCGCCCCGGATGAACGTGGATTTGGCCACCCGGTGCATCAGGAGTGCGAGTCCCAGCGCGATCACCGTCTGGAAGCCGATGTTCAGGACAACGTACTGGATTGTCACTCCCATGGCGTTCCAGAACAGTTCATCGCCGAAGATTGCCGTGTAGTTCGCCAGTCCAATCCAGGTGGGTTCGCCGAGGATGCTGTACTCAGTGAAGCTGAGGTAGATGCCGCGAATTGTGGGGATCAGAAAGAACGCCACGAAGCCGATCACGGCGGGGAAGATGAAGAAGAGTGCGATCTTCAGGTCACCGAGGCGGCTTGTCATGCTGCGTTTGGCAGGTTGCAGCTTGCGGGGTTGCCGGCCCAGGAGATTCCTGGCTGACCGCCGTGAGGCGTTGCCCGGTTGCTTGGTTAGCGTGGTCATCGTCGACCCTTTCCTGACTGTGATGTGGGTAACAACTGGGATAGAATCTACACGAGTAGATCAGAACGATGCAAGCTTTTTGGGAATATTTGTTCGTTTATGTCCAATTTGTTGACTCGTGTAGATCGCAGTGAAAGACTCAAACGAGCCCAGTGAGGGGCCACTACAACTGCTGCCAAGTCAGCTTCAGGGAAGGCAAACGATGACGTTTTCGATCGGTGTTCTAGGTGTCGGGCAGTTCGGCAGCCAGTTCGCGCACCTCTTCAAACTCCACCCCGGCGTCAATGCCGTTTACGTGGTGGATGAACTACCCGAGCGGGCCGCAGCGGCCCAGGAACGCTGGGGCCTTGATGGAGTGTTGGGAAGTTTTGAGGAACTCCTGGAGTCCGACGTCGATGCTGTCGCCATCTTCACGCAACGGTGGACTCACGGGCCTCTCGTTGAGCGGGCGCTGCGCGCGGGCAAGCATGTGTATTCAGCCGTCCCGATGGCGATCTCCGAAGCCGAAATCGAACGGATCATCCAGGCCGTGCGTGAAACCAAGCTTGTTTACGCCATGGGGGAGACCAGCTACTACAACCCCGCAACAGTCTTCGCCAGGCAACAGCACGCGGCCGGGAAGTTTGGCCGGATCTTCTACACCGAAGGCGATTACGTCCACGACATGGACCTGGGTTTCTACGAGGCCTACCAGTACAGCGGCGGCGAACGGTGGAAGGAAACGGCGAGCTATCCGCCCATGCTGTATCCCACGCACGCTATCGGCGGGGTCCTCGGCGCAGTACCGGCGCATGCTGTCAGCGTCAGCTGCATTGGGGTCAAGGACGATCGCGGAGATGGCGTCTTCGATAAAGACGTCAGCATGTTCGCCAACGATTTCTCCAATGCCACGGCCTTGTTCGAAATGAACGACGGCGGTGCGATGCGCACCAATGAGATGCGCCGGGTGGGCTATCCATCCCATCTCCGCGAATCCCGCTTCCGCTTCTTTGGCACCGAAGCCAGTTTCGAGCAGCTGGCAACCACCACCGTGTGGCAGGACAAAACGAAGGTGGAAGACGTCTCGGAACAAGTCGAGACGAAGCCCACGATGTCAGCCGATGATCCATCGTTGGCTGACGTGGCCCCGGAGCTCCGGGATGCCTTCATTTCCGGGCTGGCGCCGGTCCACGATCAATCACGGCTTCCCGAGGAATTCCTCGGAGCGCCCAACGGACACGAAGGCAGCCACCAGTTCCTCGTGGATGACTTTGTCACGGCGGTCAACAACCGAACGCTTCCGCCGGTCAACGCCTGGGTCGCGGCCCGCTTCACCTTGCCCGGAATCGTAGCCCACGAATCTGCCCTCCGTGGCGGCGAACGCCTTCCCATCCGGGACTTCGGCGACGCTCCCTCCTTGTAGCTAGCATTTACGTCATGACAACTTCGGCAGTACAAACCCCGCGCGGACCGGTTACACGCAAGGACGTGGCCCGGTACGCCGGGGTGAGTACCGCCGTCGTGAGTTACGTTGTGAACGGAGGGCCCAAGAACGTGGCCCCGGCGACGGAAGCCAAAGTGCGCGACGCCATCCGCATCCTCGGCTACCGTCCCAACGCTGCGGCCCGGGCTCTGAAGCTCGGGTCAAGCGAAACTGTCGGCGTGATTGTTCCGGACAATACCAACCCCTTTTTCTCGCAGCTCGCCCATGCCGTTGAAGATGCTGCGGCTGAACTTGGCTACGGCATGGTCCTCACCAACTCCGGCGGCAGCCTGGCCAAAGAGCGGCAAAACATCCGCAACCTGGCCGCACGGCAAGTGGACGGAGTGTTCCTGGCGAGCTGCGTGTTCGATCCCGATCTGACCGACCTTGAAGCTTCGGAAATCCCGTCGGTGCTGCTGAACAATGCTGGCTCGCCGCCAGGGTTCACCAGTGTAGGTGTGGACCTCGAAGCAGGCGCCCGGGCCGCCGTCGAGCACCTCATAGGCCACGGCCACACAAACATTGGCCTCGCCATCGGAACCAACACAGGCAACCAGCTCGACGGACGTGAAGTGGGCTGGCTTAGAACTTTGCGCGAGGCAGGACTGCCGGATGGCCCCATGCTTCATGGGGAGTTCAGCAGGCCGGGAGGTTACGAGGTAGGCAAGCGTTTCCTCGCCATGGCCAACCGACCTACGGCAATCTTCGCCAGCAACGACATGCAGGCGATCGGAATTCTCCGCGCCCTCCACGAGGCGGGCCTGAACGTTCCCGACGACATGGCCCTGGTGTCCTTCGACGGTTCCCTCGATTCCGAATACAGTTGGCCGGCGTTGACCACCGTGGCGCAACCTGTGGAGGAGATGGCTGAAGCGGCTGTTCGGGCACTTGTGGGGGAGGGCCGGGGCGAGGCACTGCAGCACAGGATCCTGCCCACGGAGTTGATCGTGCGCCAGTCGTGCGGCTGCAAGTGAGCCTTTCAACGTTCTCTCACATCCTGCCGGTTTGACTGCCGATGTTCTCTCACATCCTCCATTTACGTGAGAGAACGTCGGTCAAAAAGGGCCCCGATGTGAGAGAGCATCCGGGGGTTTACGAGTCCATGCTGGCGTAGCGCTCGGGCCGGGCGATTACCTGGCTAATTTGGGCCGTGCCCGCGGCCAGGGCGAGCCGGACCAACAGGAAACCGGCCGCAAAAACTCCCCCGACGGTCAGGAACACGACGGGCCGGGTCAACAAGGCTGGACCCGCGAGTGGCAGAACCAACGCTGCTGCTGCTGCCGCAGAGATACCTGTCACCAGGAGCAACGGCGACATCACCGCCTTGACCCGCGCAGCCACCATGAGTTTCTGCGGCATCCCTGCCCGGTCCAAGGCCACGAGGGTCGAAGCATGGTCGAGCACGGCGGCGGCTTGGTTTACGCCGGCGGAACAAGCCACCATCAGGAACGAGCCCAGCAGGGTGATCATTACGCCGGTGTTGATATCGCTCATGAGCAGCGTGGTTTCATCCGACGTGCTGCCGCCCATCGTGTCCGCTACCGCCATGCCGACGCCCACGAACACTCCCACAAAACTGGTCATGGCGACGCCCCCAACTTGTCGCCACGATTCCTTGGGACTTTCCAGGACTGTCCGTGCAGCGAGCAGTTGCTCGGGCCTCTTTGCCGTCTTGAGCTGCGATGACGCCTGAAGCCGCAGGACCCACGGCCCCATCAGGTTCAGTGCCAGCAGCGCCAGTCCGAAGCAGCCGCCCATCACGGTGATAATCACCATAAACGCGCCAAAGCTGCTCAGCATGCTCATGGCCATTACTCCGAAGACCACCACCACGGCCGCAATGAGGCCGCGAACCCAGTGGGCGCCGTCGGCCGTTTGCCTGGTCCGCACGCCCAGCGGCGTCAGCACAACCTTGCGGAGGCCAAGCGCAGCGCTCGCAGCGGCGAGTATGCAGACCGCGAGGATGCATCCCAGAATGGAGGGCACGGACAGCCAGGCATGGCCGCCTATCGCCTGTCCCCGGAACTGGATCAACCCTAGAAACGGTGCCGTGCAGGCATACAGCCCGGCGCCGGCCAGCGCGCCGATTGTCGCCAGGACCGTTGACTCTATGACCGTCATCCACACGACCGTGGTGCTACTGGCCCCCAGGAGACGAAGTGACGCCAGGCGGTCATCACGACGGCGGGCGGCGAGTCGCGCTGCCGAGGCACCGAGCGTCAGCAGCGGTATGACGAGCAAAACCATCGCGACGACGGCCAGCGCCTGGTAGGTGCCTGCGATGTCATCAGACCAGGACCAAAAGACTTGGGAACCGCCAGCCACCGTCAGCAGGAGTGCCGTGACCGTGCCGAACGCGAGAATCGGCAACCCGGCGTCGCGCAGTTTGGTTTGGTGCAGCCCGGTTTGACGAAGGCTGCTGCTTCGGGAGAGGTAGGGGGTGAGGCGTAGGGCCAGGGCAAGGCTAGACATTGAACGCACCCTTGAAATTGGTAGTGGCCGGAGCCGGCTGGCTGGGAGAGGAGGGCTGGCTGGGAGTGGATGGCTGGCTTGAAGAGGAAACAGCACTGCCGGTGTCCGCCACGATTCGGCCGTCACGCAGCTCCACCACGCGTTGGCAGCGTGCAGCCACGGTGGGATCGTGCGTAACCACCAGCAGTGTCCGACCATTGGCTGCAACGGAGTGAAGCAACACGTCAAGGACTTCATTGGAGGTAGCAGAGTCAAGAGCACCTGTGGGTTCGTCCGCAAAGACGATGCGTGCCCCGGTCACCTGCGCTCGGGCGATGGCCACCCTCTGGACCTGCCCGCCAGACAATTCACCGAGCCTGCGCTGTTCCATGCCGGCCAGGCCAAGGGCCGCCAGCCACTCGGCGGCACGGGCCTCGGAGGTGGTCCGATCGGTGCCGTTCAACATCAGCGCCAAGGCCACGTTCTCAACGGCAGTCAGTTCCGGCAGCAGCATGCCCTGCTGGAAAACGAACCCGAATTCCTCCCGGCGGAGACGGGAAAGCGCCCCATCTGCGAGGGAATCCAAGCGGATCGGACCGGCCGCCGAGCTCAAGGTGACCGTACCGGCGTCGGGCCTCAAAATTCCGGCGAGGCAGTGCAGAAGGGTGGTCTTACCGGAACCCGACGGCCCGATGATGGCAATGGATTCGCCTGGATTTGCGGCGAAGTCCACGTGATCCAGCGCGACGCTGCCGGGATAGTGCTTGGTGAGGTGCTGGGCATGGAGGATGGCGTTCATGGATCCAGCTTGGCTGCCGGGCCTATGCCAAGGCGTCAGTCCGGCGGCTGAACTCTGCGGACCGGCCTCCACCCGCGGTATGAGAGCCTACTTGGCCTGGACGTCCGCGATTCTCAGCTTCGCAACATTCTCGGCGAGTACGCGGCGAGCATCCTCGCCCAGATTCGAGTCCGTGATGAGCTCGTCGGCTTCCTCCAGCTGGGCAATGGATGCTATGCCCACCACACCCCATTTGCTGTAGTCGGCCAGCACCACAGTGCTGCGGGCTGATGCCATGAACGCCCGGTCCGTTTCGGCCTCGAGCAGATTGGGAGTGGTGAACCCTGCCTGTGCGTCCATGCCATGAACACCCAGGAACAGGACGTCCAGATGAAGCTGCTTGAGCGAGGACGTCGCAATCGGCCCCACCAAAGCGTCCGACGGCGTGCGCTCGCCACCAATCAGGATCACGGTGGAGCCGAACCGGGCCGGCCCCGACGAAGACCCGTGATGGAAGAGGTCGGCAATCCGCACGGAGTTGGTAACCACAGTGATTCTGGGACCATGGACGAGCTCCTGCGCCAGCGCCCACGTGGTGGTTCCTGCACTGAGCCCGATCGCCATGCCTTCATGGACGAGCGAGGCAGCCTCGACCGCAATGGCATGCTTTTCTGCGGTCAGCTGCGTGGACTTGAGCTCAAAGCCAGGCTCGTGGGTGCTGGCATCGCCGGGAAGCTTGGCCCCGCCGTGGATACGCTCCACGCGGCCGGTTTCTTCGAGGGCTTCGATATCGCGCCGAACGGTCATGGGGGAGACGCCCAGCAGCTGGGCGAGGTCCGACACCCGTACAACGCGCTCGCGCTGGACGGCATCGATGATGGCGGAGTGGCGTGCTGCCTGAAGCATCAAGGCCTTTCTGGAGAGCCTCATCAAACATGAGGCTGATTCTGGCTCCAGTCTAGGACGCAGTGGTGCTCCCGGGTGGCAAATGTAGTCCCGGCGCCGTCACGATCCTTTTGAACACACGACGGCGCCGCTCACCTTGGGAGGGGAGCGGCGCCGTCGTGATTGCTATTTCCTGAGGGATTCGGCGATTTGTTTCATGATGCCGGGGTCGGCCAGGGTGGTGGCGTCGCCGGTGTCGCGGCCTTCTGCGATGTCTTTGAGGAGGCGGCGGACGATTTTGCCGGAGCGTGTTTTGGGTAGTTCCGGAACGATGAGCAGTTGTTTCGGTTTGGCGATGGGGCCGATTTCCTTGCCGACGTGGTTCCGCAGTTCCAGGATTGTTTCTTCACCGTTGTTTGCGGCGTCACCGCGGAGGATGACGAACGCGACGATGGCTTGTCCGGTGGTTTCGTCGGTGGCGCCGACGACGGCTGCTTCGGCCACTGAGGGGTGGGAGACGAGGGCGGATTCGATTTCGGTGGTGGAGAGGCGGTGGCCGGAGATGTTCATGACGTCGTCCACGCGGCCCAGGAGCCAGACATCTCCGTCTTCGTCTTTTTTGGCACCGTCCCCGGCGAAGTACATGGACTCGAACCGGGACCAGTAGGTGTCCTTGAACCGTTCCGGGTCTCCCCAGATACCGCGCAGCATGGAGGGCCAGGGTTCGCGGACCACGAGGTAGCCGCCTTCACCGTTGGCCACGGACTGGCCGTTCTCGTCCACGACGTCCACGGCGATGCCGGGCAGCGGTACCTGCGCCGAACCGGGCTTGGTGGCCGTGACGCCGGGCAGGGGTGCGATCATCTGCGCCCCGGTTTCGGTCTGCCACCAGGTGTCCACGATCGGTGCGGGGTTTTCCTTGCGTTCGCCGTTCTTGCCGGCGTTGCCGCCGATGACGTCGCGGTACCACATCCATGCTTCGGGGTTGATGGGTTCACCCACGGAGCCCAGGACGCGGATGGAGGACAGATCGTATTTGCCCGGGATCTCACGTCCCCATTTCATGAAGGTGCGGATCGCGGTGGGGGCGGTGTAGAAGATGGAGACCTTGTACTTCTCCACCAGTTCCCACCAACGGCCTTGGTGCGGGGAATCCGGGGTGCCTTCGTACATGACCTGGCTGGCGCCGTTGATCAGCGGCGCATAGGCGACGTAGGAGTGGCCGGTGACCCATCCGACGTCGGCCGTGCACCAGTACACGTCCGTGTCCGGGTGAAGGTCAAAGACCACTTTGTGCGTGTATGCGGTCTGGGTGAGGTACCCGCCGGTGGTGTGCAGGATGCCCTTGGGCTTGCCCGTGGTCCCGGAGGTGTAAAGGATAAACAGCGGATGCTCGGAATCATGCCCGACGGCGGTGTGCTCAGTTGAGGCCTTGTCTACCGTCTCGCTCCACCAGAGGTCGCGACCCTCAACCCAGTTGACGTCCTCGCCGTTGCGCTTGACGACAACCACCTTTTCGACGGTGTGTCCTTCTTTGGCGAGGGCTTCGTCCACGGCCGGCTTGAGGGGGCTGGGCTTGCCACGGCGGTAGGTGCCGTCGGCGGTGACCACGAGCTTTGCTTCGGCGTCCTCGATGCGGGAACGGAGCGCGTCGGCGGAGAAGCCACCGAACACCACTGAGTGCACAGCACCGATTCTGGCGCAGGCGAGGAGCGTGATGACGGCCTCGGGAATCATCGGCAGGTACACCGCCACGCGGTCTCCCTTTGCCACGCCAAGGGCTTCGAACGCGTTCGCCGCCTTCTTGACCTCCTCGGTCAGCTGCGCGTACGTGTACGTGCGGGTGTCTCCCGGCTCGCCTTCGAAGTAGATGGCAACGCGGTCGCCCAAACCGTTCTCCACGTGCCGGTCCAGAGCGTTGTACGCGGCGTTGACTTCGCCACCGACGAACCACTTGGCGAACGGCGGATCCGACCAATCCAGGGCTTGCGTGAAGTCCTTGTCCCAGCTGAGCAGCTCGCGGGCTTGCTTCGCCCAAAACGCGGGACGGTCCGCTTCGGCCTCTTTATATTCATCGGCGGTAGCCACGGCATTCGCGGCAAACTCAGGTGATGGCGGGAACTTACGGTTCTCGTGGAGCAAATTCTCGAGAGCCTCGACGTGTGGTGCCCGACCGTTCTGCGGCGTCGACGCTGCAGCGGTGGTCGTGGATCCGGTGGTGTCCTGGGACATGGTGAACCTCATCATTCATCGATCTTTGCTGCGCGGACGCCGCCGGTTGAGTCCGCACTCCAGGCGTGAGCCGTCGTAGTGCGTCCCGCGGAGGGTCCGCAGAGTATTGTCCGCCTTCAACATTATCGCTTTGGGAGGTCCTACGTGTGGGTCGTCACAAATGGCTCAGCGAGCGGTACGGATTCGGCGACGAATGGCTGTTTTGGTTGTCAGGAACCGCTTACATGACGACACTTGGCATTCGTTGACTGTAAGGAAGCTTGGAGTTCCCTGTGGACGGAGCAGCATGACCGATTTCAGCTAGAAGAGTGTCAGTGGCGTGGCATAGGCTGAATAAGTCTTGGGACGCATCGTCAGGTGTGCCCGGTTTTCCGCGGAAACCTGCGGAAAATACCGGTCCGGACTGTCCAAGGCGCCGCCGTACGAAGGAGAAATAGATGAACCAGCTGAGCCCAGGCCCGCACGACTCACACCCGACGGGACCGGACACCGCGGCTGGAAAGGCGAACGACGCCGGCACCCCCACAGCTGCGAAGTCCGCCTCAGGCGCACCCACCAAATACGAGGCTGTTGCCGGCCCTTTCACCATTCGTGACCTCACGGTTTTCGGTTCTGTACTCCTGATGTTCATCGCCTCACTGCTGCCGATGTTCGGGGGCCGTTACAACCTGTGGAACCTGGACAACCTGTTCTTCCTTCTTCTGGGAATCATCCTGCCGGTGGTGGTTGTGGCGCTTTTCGTTGCCCGCCGACTGCAGCCCGGCACCATTGTCCGCGTTGGCTCGCTGTCGATTGACCAGTTCGCTTCCGTGTCGGCTGCATTCGCGGTGCCGCTGTTCTTCCTGACGATCGCCGATTCCTTCAACGGCAGTGTCCTGCTGGGCCTGGTAGGTTCCATTGGCTTGCTGGCGGCCACCGTTCTGGCCCCTCATCTGCCCTTCCTGTCGGCTGATTTCAAGGGCCGCGCTGAAACGCCGGCCCACGTCGTTGCTCGCCAGGCCGCGATTCCCACCCGTAAACCAGCTGCCCCGAAGCCTCCCAAGGAACCCAAAGCGCCGAAGCCAGCCAGCGGCGCCTCGACTCCGGGATTCCAGACCTCCGCGTATCAGCCACAGGGTGCGGGTTCCGCTGGCGTCCATCCCTATGCTCCGCCAGCCGGTGCGAGCCCCTACGCTCCGCCTGCCACGTCCGGCCCCGTTGCTCCGACCCCAACTGCTCCGGCCCCAACTGCTCCGGCCCCAACTGCTCCGGCCCCAACTGCTCCGGCCCCAACTGGTGGGCCCGCCGTCGTGCATTCGGCTGATTCCACGCCTCCTGCGGAACCCCAGGCTGCCGCCCCCGCCGCCGGTCCCTCGCCCGCCACTGGTCCCTCGCCCACCGCTGCCACCCCGGCCGCATCCGGGTCGCCAGCTCAGGCTTCGCCAGCAGAGCCGTCACCAGCCGAGCCCGACGTTGTAGTGGGCAACCCGGCAGAACCGCAGTCGCCGACGCAAGCTCCAGCCACCACCCAGCACGCCCAGCAGCCCGCCCCTGCGCAAGCCGCAGCGCCCCAGCCCGCCGCCCAGACGCCCGCAGCCCAGCAGCCCGCCAATGAGCGCGCATGGGCTGCCACCATGGCCACGCCCATCGTGTCCGCCGATACGCGCTCTGTGAGCGACTCCATTGGTGCCACTGTGGATCCGTCCAGCCGTTCGGAAGATTCTCCTGCCTATGAGGCCTTCTGGTTTGCCGTAGCACAGCCCCGAACTGCCTATGACGAACGGACAGGCGCTCCGGCCTTCACCATTGAGCCCGGCGGTTGGGTTCTGGCCCTTGAGGATCGTGGCGACGAATTCCTGGTTCAGGACACCGACGGCAAGGTTGGGGTCCTGCGGGAGCTCAGCAACATCGAACGCGGCTGAGAAGGACGCTGTGACCATCGCTGAAGCGGGATCCGTGCTGGCCTTGAAACGCCGGGCACGCAAGATCAACAGGGTCCTCGCTGAGAAATACCCCTATGCTCACGCCGAGCTGGATTTCCGGAACCCGTTTGAGCTTGTGGTGGCCACAGTCCTCTCAGCCCAGACCACCGATGTACTGGTCAACCAGGTCACCAAGATCCTGTTTGCCCGCTACCCGGACGCCCGTGCCCTGGCGGAAGCGGACCCTGCTGAGCTGGAATCGATCCTGCAGCCCACTGGTTTTTTCAGGGCAAAGGCCAGGAACGTCCTGGCTCTTAGCACCCGCTTGGTGGACGAGTACGACGGCGAGGTTCCAGGTCGCCTCGAGGATCTTGTAACGCTGCCTGGCGTTGGGCGGAAAACAGCCAACGTGGTCCTTGGGAACGCTTTTGGTATCCCCGGAATTACCGTGGATACGCACTTCGGGAGGCTGGCCCGCCGGTTCGGATGGACGGCATCCGATGATCCGGTGAAGATCGAATTCGACGTCGCTGAACTCTTTGAACCGCGGGACTGGACCATGCTTTCGCACCGCGTGGTTTTCCACGGCCGGAGGATATGCCACGCTAAGAAACCCGCCTGCGGAGCGTGCCCGGTTGCCAGCCTCTGTCCCAGCTACGGCGACGGCGAGACCGACCCCGTTAAGGCAGCGAAGTTGTTGAAGTATGAGCTCGCGCCGGGCAATGAGGCACTGTTGGAGAAGTTGCTGGCCGAGACGCACAGGGCGGCGGAGATCCGGATGGAATCGCAGAGGAGGCCCGGGTGACCGCGTTCGAGGACCTCGCCAAATTAGTAGCCCGTTTTGAGGCCGGCGAGCAGCAGCATTCTTCCCACTGGGCGAAGTTGCCCGTCACGCCTGAAACCAATCGAGCCGCAGCCGTGCTCATGCTCTTTGGCGTGCTGGACAACGTCCCGGCCGAATCCGGACGGCCCTTTGCGCCAGCGGATCTCGACGTTCTCCTGCTTGAACGTGCTCACACCCTGGACGATCACCCCGGCCAAGTAGCATTTCCGGGCGGAAGCGTGGATCCGGAGGATGACTCCGTGGTGTCTGCCGCCTTGCGTGAGGCAGTGGAAGAGACCGGGCTGGATGTCAGCGGTGTCAAGGTGCTGGGCGTCATCCCGGAGCTGGGGCTGATCCGCAGCAATTTCCGGGTGACACCCGTACTAGCCTGGTGGGACTCGCCTTCGCCCGTTCGTGTAGTGGACTACGCCGAATCAGCCCAGGTTTTCCGGGTGCCGGTTCGCGATCTCCTGGACCCCATCAACCGGGTAACCGCCACTATTTCCCGCTTCGGCCGCACTTTCTCCAGTCCGGGTTTCACCGTTAATGGACTGGTGGTCTGGGGCTTTACCGGGATGGTACTCAGCGGGTTGTTCGACGAACTGGGCTGGACGGTCCCCTGGGACCAGGACAAGCTGTACGAGATCGAGCTCTAGCAGCTCCGCCGCAGGTGCCTTTCAGGCGGCCCTGCGGTTCGCCGTCGAACGGTCCACGATCAGCCCCGTTGCGGCGTTTTCACGCACTGCATTTATGCCGTCCACCACGCCCTTGAGATGTTTGAACGTTGGCGACTCCGCTACAACTGTTCCGTCCGCCGCGGTAAGGCGAAACCGGTACGAGCCGTCGGTGTCTTTGAGAATTTCGAATCTGCCAGCCATTTTTGTGCTGTCCCCCTTGATGCTTCCTTGCAACAGTCGTGGGCCGGTGTGCCGGTCCCACCTAGAGAACGTATCCAGAAGCCGCCGGGAAAGAAAGTTACTTTGGGGTACCGGTCATGGAATTGTCATGCACCATCACACTGCGGGATGTGACTGGCTTGTTCTGAAGGCGGCAGCTAATCTGGGGCGCCGGCTACTCCGCAGTGCTGGCCAATCCGGCCTGCTGCGCCGTCTACGGCGAACGGGACGAATCATTAAGGCAGCAGTATCCGGCGAGGCTCGGGGATAAGGGAGCTGAGCAGTGCTGCCCGGAGGTCGGCTTCGGTCTCGACGAGCCGACGCTGTTCCATGCTTTGAAGGGCCTCGACGTCCACGGACTCCACACCGGACATCTCCGCAAGGCTCTTTATCCATGTTTGGCCAGTCACGCTGTCGTGTTGTTCCCCGAGGAGACGCTGCAGGACCATCGATGGTTGGATGATCGCCGTGGCAGCCGCGCCCAAGACATGGGCCGCCTCCACCGAGTACCGCAACACTTTGATGTCCTTTCGCGCGTCATGGAGCACGTCGTTGCGCTCTGCTTCATCAGCCTGTGTGGTGTCCGTTTCCAGGCTTCGTTGCGCCGCTTCCAAACTCTTCTGCACCGTCTCCCAACGCGGCTGCAGGAGTTCTGCCACCTCGAGGAGGCTGGGATGGTTGTCAATTTCCCGTGGCGCCAAAGCGGCAGTTGCAGGAAGAAGGGCTTGCCGGGTTGCCTTGACGATTCCTTGCCATCTCCGTCCGGTCCCGACCCGGATAGCCATTGCGTTACTGCTGGCCAGGAGCTCGTTCACGGCTTCATGGAGTGTGTTCGGCGACAACCAAGCCTCTGACGCGTCCAGCCATAGCGTCAAACGTTGGGACAGAACATAGGCGTCGCGGGCTTCGCCGAGGGAACGCGCCAGCCACCGGACATCCCGGCCCGTGGCCTCCGGGACGTCAGGGAGAACGGATTCGTAGCATGAAAGGACAGAACGGAGCCGCCGAAGCGCCAGCCGTGCGCCGTGGACGGCCTCCTGGTCAGCCGCGCCGACCAGCGGCAAGCAGCCCTCCAGCTCTGCTAGTTGGAAAGCGATGTACGAATCCACGGAATCACGCACGTCCGAGCCCACGTGGCCAGTTTCCTCCGGACAGCCGGGGCGGACAAGCAGGTGCCTATTTCGCTTTGTCGTAAGAATCGACGACGGCGACACTCACCGGGAATTCGACTGGAATCCGGCCGAACATAAGCTCTTTCGCTGCGTTTGCGGACTCCTCGATCGCCTGGATGCAGGCGTCTACGGCTTCATCCGGGGCATGGACCATCACTTCGTCGTGGAGGAAGAAGACGAGTTCCCCTGAGGGTAAGCCTTCGGCATGCAAGGCCCGCAGCCGCCGTCGTAATTCCGCCAACCAACAGGAAGCCCATTCCGCGGCCGAACCCTGGACCACGAAGTTTCGCGTGAAGCGGCCACGGGAGCGTGCCAGGTTGTCGGCTCGCCGCTGCTCCTCGGCGGTGGTGGACTGTTGGCTTCGCAACCAGCCGTGGGACGGCGGTGGGCTGCTTCGTCCCAAACGGGTGGTGACGGTCCGCCCTGCCTCACCTTCCCTGGCTGCCTGCTCCACGAAGCCCACCGCTCGCGGATATGTGCGGGCCAACTGCGGCATGAGCCTGCCCGATTCGCCGGTGGTGGCGCCGTAAATGGCCCCGAGCAGCGCAACCTTCGCCTTGGATCGATCCCCGCCGAAGCCTTGTGCTGCTATCCCGGCGTAAAGATCTTTGTCGCGTGCGGCCTCCGCCATTTTTGTGTCCTGGGCGAGTGCTACAAGGACGCGGGGTTCCAGTTGGGAGGCGTCCGCGACGATGAGCTTGTGGCCAGGGTCCGCTTGTACTGCCGCGCGGATATTCCGGGGAATCTGCAGGGCACCGCCGCCACGTGAGGCCCACCTGCCGGAGACCACGCCTCCCACCACGTACTCTGGATGGAACCTGCCGTCCTGAACCCAGGCATCCAGCCAGGCCCAACCATTCGCGGTGTGCAGGCGGGAGAGCTTCTTGTACGCAAGCAGTGGCTGGATCGCGGGGTGTTTGGACTCCTGGAGCTCCCATTGCCGGGTGCTTTTGACTTCGATGCCGTTCCGATGAAGGGCGCGCATCAGGTCCTGTGGCGAGTCCGGGTTCAGGCTTGGTGATTTGAGGATCTCCCGCAGCTCGTTGCACAGCATCTCAAGTGCCCTGGGCCTGTGGCCAAGGAGCGGACGGGGACCGAGTACGTCGGCAAGGATCTGCTCGTGCACCTCTTCCCGCCAGGGAACGCCGGCGTGTTGCATTTCCACCGCCACGATTGCACAGGCGGACTCAGCCGCGAGCAGCAACTGCAGCCGTTGTTTCCGTTGGTCCTCTGCAGGGACCTGGGCGATCGCATGCTGCTGTGCAGCAAACTCATCCCGCAGTTCAGCGAGACCCGGACTCTTGGACGTCGGGGTGAAGTCCTCGAAGAGTGCGCCCTGATCGGCGGGTGGTGGTGGAGGCTGCAGCGCCCGCGGCGGCGTTGAATCGTCGTCCTGCGTGAGCTTTTCAGCGTTCTTTGCGAAGTCTGTGTGCGCCGTGAAAGAGGAGTGCGCCAGGATAGCTCCGCAGAGAGCGAGGTCATGGCAGCGCTCCAGCTTCACGCCGTTCGCCAGGAGGTCCGGGTAGAAGTCCTGCGCGCGATGCCACACCCAGCGGGGCCGTTGGCTTTCCATTTCACGGACGACGCCGGGCAACTCACCTCGTGTGACGACGCGCGCGTCGGTGGTGGCCTTCCCGGACGGTGAAACTCTTTGTATGGCTGCGCCGTCCGGATGGGCGGCGAGCAGCAAATACATGTGTCCATTCTGCCCTGTCGCAGTACAGCAACTGTTCCTCCACACTCCTTGGTTGGGCTGGGTTCTCCACATGGGGCGTTTGAGAGCTTACGTCCAAGGCTTCGACGCCGGGAAAGTGGCTTCATGAGCAAGCGACAGCTTCGGCACAGACGGTCCAGCAGCGAACCTTTGGGGCAGACCACGGACAACTCGTGGATGCCGCGTGAAGCTGCCGATATCCTCCTCGTCACCGGCGACGCCTACCTTCAGGAGGAGGCGCGAAGGATTGTTGCTGCGGCAGGTGGCAGCCTCCAGTTGGCCGCCGACGTCGGAGAGGCAATCCACGGCTGGGACGGTGCCGACGTCGTCCTGGTGGGAAGCGACATCCGTGAGCTGCCGCCACGAAGGCAGGCGCCCACTGTCTTACTGGGCAGGTCTGTTGAGGGGGACGGCTTGTGGCGGCTTGCTGCTGCCCTGGGCGCAGAGCGCGTAGCTGTCCTTCCCGAGGCCGCAAACTGGTTGGCCGAGTACTTGAGTGTGTCCGGTTCGCCGGAACCTGGCGGGTTCGTTATCGGGATTGTTGGAGGCTGCGGTGGGGCTGGAGCTTCCACCACGGCAATTTGGCTTGCCCAGGCAGCGGCGGGCCACGGCATCAGCACCATGCTGGTGGACGGGGATCCCTGGGGTGGGGGCCTGGAACTGGCAATCACCGTTCAAGAGCTGGCCGGCTTGCGCTGGCCGGACTTCGCCGAAACGCGGGGGAGCATCGATCCCGTCCAATTCAGGGACTCCCTGCCGGTGGCCGGTGGCTTCGCGTTCCTGTCTTGGCCGGGTACACGTGAAGCGTTCACCATGCCGGATGCCGGTTCTGTGGCCGCTGTCCTGGATGCCGCGCGGCGAAGTTTCGAACTCGTCGTGGTGGACATTGGGCGCAGTGAGGAATGCCTTCGAACCTTTGCGTGGGACTGCGAGAAGATGCTGTTGATGACCACAGCCCACCTGAAACCGGCTGTTGCCGCGGCACGTATCCTCAACGAGCTGCCACCGTTGGACACGGGGTTGGTGGTCCGGGGTGGTGGCCCTTCGGCGGTTGATGCTCAACTCATTGCCGAGTCGTTGGGACTGCCACTCTTGGGGATTCTTCCGGAGATTCGAGGAGCGGCCGCAGGGACCGAGCTCGGCCGGCTCCTTGAGCTGGGCCGTCGCAAGTCCGTGAATCGCTTCGCCCGGGGTGTGCTGGACTTGAACGGCGTTGGTGAATGAGCCGGTCGGAGAAAAGTGTCCCGGGATGGTCACGGACAGGGACACCATTCACGGGAGGGCGCCGCAGCCAGAGCCGTCGGTTGGACTCCGTGCTTCTCGAAAGGGTCCGGGAGTCCGTCCTCGCCGGGAATGGGCCGGTAACACCCTCGACTGTGGCCGCCGCCGTGCAGGCCAGCGGCAAACTGTTGGGTACTTCGGGAGCACTGGAAGCCGCGGAATCCATCAATGCGGAATTGAATGGTCTAGGGCCCCTTCAACAGCTTGCGCACGATCCCTCGGTCACAGATATCTTTGTCAATGGCCCCGAATCAGTCTGGCTCGACCGGGGACGGGGCCTGGAACGGTCCCCGGTGCATTTCGATTCTGAACAGCAGGTCAGGGCGCTGGCCGCAAGGCTGGTTTCGGCAGGTGGTCGCCGGTTGGACGACGGCTCTCCCTGCGTGGACGTCAGGCTCAAAGGCGGCTATCGCGTGCACGCAGTTCTGGCGCCGATATCAACTGCGGGGACTCTGTTATCGATTCGAATTCGACGCGAAGAAACCTTCACAATGGCTGAATTGCGCGAAGCTGGCATGTTCGATCAGCACATCGAGACTCTTCTCCGCGCGATTGTGGAGCGGCGCCTGAGCTTCCTTGTCAGTGGTGCCACCGGATCAGGGAAAACAACGCTCCTGTCCACCATGCTCGGGCTCTGCCACCCGTCCGAACGTTTGGTCCTGATCGAGGATGCCGCTGAGCTCAACCCGATCCACCCTCATGTGGTCACGCTTGAATCCCGCCACGGAAACCTTGAGGGAGGTGGGGCGCTGGACCTTGGCGAGTTGGTCCGTCAAGCCCTGCGCATGCGTCCGGACCGGCTCATTGTGGGGGAGTGCCGGGGTGCCGAGGTCCGCGAGTTGCTCACCGCGCTCAATACCGGTCATACAGGCGGTGGAGGAACAATCCACGCCAACACGGCGGAAGCAGTTCCGGCACGGTTGACAGCCCTCGGCGCGCTCGCAGGGTTGAACGCCGAGGCCGTGCGGTTGCAGGTCTCAAGTGCATTGGACGTTGTGATTCACGTGGAACGGACGCCTTTGGGGCGGAAAGTAGGCTCAATCGGTGTGCTGACTGACTCCTTGGATGGCCAACGAGTGGTGACCGCACTGCGATGGAGCCCCGAAGGTCTGGTGCATGGACCTGCTTGGGCTGAGCTGAATTTACGGCTTTCTCCCGGATCATCCGCCGAGGCGGGCGGATCTTTGCAGGGCTTATCCGTCGGCTCGGATGTACTCACAGCGTTGGGCTTGGACTTATGATCCCCGCCTTGGTTCTAACCCTGGCGCTGGCGGCATGGCTCCAGCTCAAGCCGCCCCAAGCTGGCAGGCGGCGAATGCGGGCAAGACTCGCCAAGCCCTTACCACTGGGTGGGACCGGTGTTGGGAAAGAGCATGCAACATCCGGAGCGGACAAAGGGCCGTGGGGCCGGCTGTGGCGGGCAAAGATAGAACCCTTGTCCCTCGTGGTGTTGGTGCAGCAGCTCGCTGCCCTCTTGCGAGGAGGACGTGGACAATTGCAGCTTTGGGAAGAGTTATGGCTCGTCCATAGCTCCGGGCCTGGCCTGGGCGCCAAGTCCAGGAGCAGAGGCCACCAACCCGCTCCAAAAATCTCAGTGGAATCGGTCAGGGTGCTGGCCTCAGCGCGGGCAGCCTCGGCCGTTGGAAATTCACCAGCACAAGCAATTCGCAACACCTCCGCGAAGGTCTATCCCGGCCGAGGAAGCACAGAACGCCGCATCTGGATGGAATTGGCTGCATGCCTGGATGTAGCCGAAACCAGCGGCTGTCCACTCGCAGAGCTCCTCACCCGGTTCGCAGCGCAACTCGAAGCGGAGGAAGATTCTGAAGCGGCACGTCAAACTGCCCTCGCTGGACCCAAAGCCACGGTCAGGCTGTTGTCCTGGCTACCGGTACTTGGCTTGGTACTGGGGATGGCCCTGGGGGTGGACCCCTTGGGAATCCTGCTGGGTAACTTCCTCGGTGTGGCCACTCTGATCGTTGGCCTTCTGCTGACCGTGGCAGGGCGTGTGTGGTCCTCCCGGCTCGTCGCTTCGGCGGTAGGGGCCACATGATGTTGGGAATTCAATTGTTGGCTCTGGTGGGAGTACTGGCTCTGGCAGCCTTTGTCGGATTCGCCAGACCGGCAGGGTTTCGAGACCGGCTGCACGCAAGTTTGGTCGAGGCCCATAACTCCAAGGACGACCCTAACTCCAAGGATGATCTCAGCCTTCAGCTGGATACCGCCACTGCAGGGGACGGCCTTCGGGACACGGCCATGATGCTTGAACTCGTAGCTTCCATGCTGGATGCAGGTGCCGGGATAGGGCGGGCATTGGAACTGATTTCCCACAGCGCCACACCGAAAATCAGCCAGGATCTCCGTCCCGTCGTCGCTGCGCTTGCCATGGGGGCGGACTGGGACGCTGCCTGGCGAAACCCCAGCCGGCATCAGCCCGAAGTAGCGCGTTTGAAGGACGCTCTGGCTTTCGCCGCATTGACTGGTGCGCCCTCGGCCTCGATTCTTTATGCCCAAGCGGCCAGGGAGCGCCGCGAGCAATTTCGTGCCGCCGAGAAGCGAGCCGCCGCCCTGGGAGTGAAGCTTGTGGTCCCGCTTGGCCTTTGCTCCTTGCCGGCCTTCATTTGTCTGGGAATCGTGCCCGTCCTCATCGCCATGCTTCCCGCTGGATGAGCCGCAGGTCATCAGCGCATGAGCGGCAAGGTCCCTTCTTCCAAACCGGCCAGTCTATTCTTCCAGCCTGGACACTCTCTTCCTCCACACAGGCCGCTCTTTTCCTCCACAAACAGTCCCCGCGGGGGTTTATCCACTTGGAGGAACCAGGGGCTTCAGGGTCGGCCGGAGTCAGGGAAGAGTCGATTTCAACCGGCAGATCTGCCGACTTTTCTGAAAGGAAACATACTATGGAAACTCCCTCCAGCACCCTCCACGCCCGGCGGTCTGACCGACGGAACGCATCGCGTGCGCTCGCAGTAAATACCGCTGGTCTTGCATCCGTCGGGCATGGCAGCGGCCACGATGAGGCCCCACAACACAAGAGTGGCAACCGCGTGGGTGTGCAGTTCGGGATTGAAGAGCATGGGATGGAGCAGTTGGAGATCGAATTGTTTAACCGAGTAGAACCTCACGCTCCGGCCGCAATCCAGCAGTTGGACAACCAACGGGTTGGGACAGCATGGATCAGCAAGTGGACCAACTACCTGCGCAGTCGTACACCCGGCAGGATTCGCCGGCAGGCCAGCGCGAAGCCGGGCAGCATCAAGCAGACCCCTCCCAGGCAGGGCACTTTCAGCCAAACCACCCCCATCCAAACCACCCCCAGCCAAACCACCCTCAGGCGGACCCCTCTCAGGCAGACGAGCCTCAGGCGAACCCCGCTCATGGGCTCCGAAGGCGGCATGGCAACAGCGGAATACGCCATAGCAACGCTCGCGGCCGTGGGCCTGGCGGGTCTGCTGGTGGTTATCCTGCGGAGCGAGGAAGTTCGAGGATTCCTACTCAATCTGGTTCGCACCGCGTTGTCCTTGCCATGACCTCGCCAGTACCTCTCCCAATCAAGCCGGTACCTCTCCTAATCAAGGCGGTGCCTCTGCCCATCAAAATGTCCACAAGGCAGAACGAACGTGGTGCGGTAACAGCTGAGTTCGCAGTTGCCCTGCCAGCGGTGATTTTGCTGTTCGCCTTCTTGCTGGCGGCCGGTGCAGCGGGGATAACTCAGCTTCGTTTGGAGGAGGCGGCCAGGGCGGGTGCTCGAGGTCTTGCTCGGGGCGAGAGTACTGGCGAAGTGCAGGGCATCGTCAGGCGCATGGCGGGCGAGGGGGCAACTGCGGGGGTGGCAAGCGACGGCGATTGGGTGACTGTGACAGCCTCCGCGGCGGTAGCAGGCTCGTTGGGTTCACTGATCCCATGGACTCTCACAGCTTCGGCGTCGGCCCGCGGTGAAACACCCGGGGCATCTGGTCGGAGCGACGTGAATGACATGCCGGGGGCCTTGGTGGGTGGGGCAACGCAAGTGGCATCACAGTGGAACATGCCACCGGGGGATACCGCCTTACGGGTTGCGGCGAACCCATGGATTCCCTTGTGAGGGTGCGCTGCCTATGGCGGCGAACGCTGAAGGGTCTTCCTGTAGCGTCACACCCTGAGCTAGGATCCGGCACAGTCCTGGCGCTGTCACTGGGGTTCGCAGTCCTTGCATTGCTTGGCGGGCTGCTACTTCTTGCCCAAGCGGGGGTTATGGCGTCGCGGGCTGCGTCGGCAGCAGATCTGGCAGCTCTCGCGGCGGCGGATGCAGCGCGTGGAATAGCCTCGGGTGAGCCCTGTGCTGTGGCGGCCAGCGTTGCAGGACAGCAGGGTGCCACACTGACCGCCTGCGACGTCGTCGGGGGCGACGTCGTGGAGCTCGCCACCGAGTTGGAACAACCGTTCCTCTTCGGCACGGCTACAGGCAGGGCACGCGCTGGGCCGCCTCCTTAGCCAAGTAACGGACTGGGCCGCAGGGTTGCTTGGAGCCGTTGCAGCTAGATGGCGTCTTTCAAGAGGACATCCAGAAGTGTGATGGCGGCTGCCTTGTCCAGTGGGTTGTTCTTGTTACCGCATTTGGGCGACTGGACACAGGACGGGCAGCCGGCTTCGCATTCGCATGCTTTGATGGCCTCCCGTGTGGCTGTCAGCCAGACTTTGGCCTTTTCAAAGCCGCGCTCGGCAAATCCGGCGCCGCCAGGGTGCCCGTCGTAGACGAAGATCGTCGGTACCCCAGTGTCGGCATGCAGGGCAGTGGAGACACCGCCAATGTCCCAACGGTCACTGGACGCCACCAGCGGAAGGAGGCCGATCGCCGCGTGTTCTGCGGCATGCAATGCACCGGGGAATTGCGCTTCCACCAAGCCGGCACCATGCAGTGACCTGTTGTCCACAACGAACCATACGGCCTTGGTGAACAAATCCCTGGCCCCGAGATCAAGCGGCTCCTCGCCCAGGATCTCGTTCGATATCAATGCCTTGCGCTGGAAGGAAACCACTTGGGTTGTGACCTTTACGTCCCCAAAGTGCGCAGTGACCTCGCCCCATTGGACCGAGCGCGAGGTTTCCAGGACTTCGATCTGCGTTACATCCCGTGCCGTGGTGTAAAAATCGGGGTTCACGCGCCTCACCATGACGCAGTGGTCCGCCTCGTTGAGTTCCTCCACCAGGTAGCTGTCCCCCTGGTGCACGTAGATCGCCCCGGTATGTGCCTGATAGTGGGTCTGCGGCGAGTCCATCGTCCCCAGAAGCGAACCTGTCTCGGCGTCGACGATGCTCACAGGGCCACCTCCGTCAGCGCGCAGGTTCACCATGCCGGCTGCGCTCTCCGGATGGGTCCAGAACCACCCCGCAGGGCGTTTGCGGAGATATCCCTGCAAGACCAGCCGGTCGAGGAGGCCTTCCGCTGTGGGCCCGAAGAGTTCGAGTTCAGCCGGGCCCACTGGCAACTCCGCTGCTGCCGCGCACAGGTGAGGTCCCAGGACGTACGGGTTTCCCGGATCAAATACTGTGGCTTCGACCGACACATCGAAGATAGCTTCCGGATGGTTCACAAGGTATGTATCCAAGGGGTCGTCGCTTGCCACGAACGCCGCTATGGCGTCCTGACCAGCCCTTCCTGCGCGTCCAATCTGCTGGAAGAGCGAGGCCCTGGTCCCTGGCCAACCGGCAACCAAAACCGCGTCAAGCCCGGAGATATCGATGCCGAGTTCCAAGGCAGAGGTACTGGAAACCCCCAGCAGCTGTCCGGACCGCAACGCTTTTTCCAAGGCACGCCGCTCTTCGGGAAGGTACCCGGAACGGTAGGCGGCCACGCGGCTGGGCAAGCTGGGATCCACCTCATCCAGCAGTCGCTTGGTGATCGACGAAATCGACTCGGCGCCGCGCCGGGACTTGATAAAGGCAATGGTCCGAACCCGGGAGGAAACAAGGTTTGCCAGGATGTCCGCTGTTTCTGCCACGGCAGTCCGGCGTTGTTTGGCTCCGTTTTCACCCCTGACGTCCGTCAAAGCAGGCTCCCAGAACGCCACGGTCGTAGAGCCATGCGGAGAACAGTCTTCGGAAACTTCCCGGACCGGAGCACCGATGAGGCGTCCGAAGGAGACACCGGGCTCGGAGGCTGTGGCAGAAGCGGCGATGAATACGGGTTCAGGAAAGGAGGTCCCGGCGCCGTAGTAGGCGCAGATCCGGCGAAGACGCCTCATGAGGTTGGCTACGTGCGAGCCGAAGACGCCTCGGTAACTGTGAGCCTCATCCACGATCACATAACGCAGCCTGCGGAAGAACCGCGCCCACCACGTGTGGTTGGGCAGAATGCCGAAGTGGAGCATGTCCGGGTTTGCCAGGATGAAATTGGCATGGTCGCGGATCCAACGGCGCGACGCGACGTCGGTGTCGCCGTCGTACGTTTCTGCTCGAACGGTAGGGAGCTTCAGCGAACGGATTGCAGCTAACTGGTCTGCCGCCAAGGCCTTCGTGGGAGACAAGTAAAGTGTCACGGCACCGTCGTCGTGGATCTTTCCGGGCTCGGACAATACCCTCAGCTCCGAGCGGTGGATCGCATCCAGTGCGGGTAGTTGGTAGGCGAGCGATTTCCCTGAGGCGGTGCCCGTGGCGATCACCACATGCTGGCCTGCCTGGGCGAGGTTGGCGGCTTGGACCTGGTGTCGGTACGGTTCGTGGATGCCCAGCGAGCTGTAGGCCTGGACGATGTCCGGGTGCACCCATTCGGGCCACGGCTCGTTGACGGCCTTGCGCGCAGGGATGGTGTGGACATGGCGCAACTGCTCCGGGTCCGGGTTCCGGCCCAGCAAAGAGATCAGCGAATTCGGTGCAGCCACCAAATCATTCTGTCACTCTGTTGCGGCGCGGACGGCGACGCCCACCGCGGCACCCGATGAGGCCGCCGTCGAAGGTCCGCTAAACAAGCATCCTCACGCTACAGAGAGGTCCGAACCTTCACTGCTGCTGACGGACATCATCAGAACGTGGCACACCACATCCCACCCAAGGTGGGAGTAAAGCTTTTGGCCGTCCAAGGATGCCAGGAGAAGCCCGTTCTGGACATCGTGCTCGAACGCTTGGGCGGCGAGGGCCTTCATGATGAAACTTCCAAGGCCGCGGCGCTGGAATTGAGGCTCAGTAACGATCTTGTCGAAAACCGCGGTGCCGTTGACCACGTATACCCGGCCGCTCGCGGCCACGTTCTCGCCCGAGTGGACCACCGCATGATGGACGCCGTTGGTTTCGGAGGTAGCGAGTTCGAGGTCATCATCAGGGAGCCAGGGGTCCTCGGAATCCTGGGTTTCCATGTCCACGATCATCATCGTTTGTGAAGCGGAAGTGACATTCAGCCCGTGCTGCTCGGCCAAGTACTTGTAGCGCTGGACGTCGTTGGTCAGCACGGTCAGGATCCGTGTCTCGGCTTCGGCAGTCTTAGCCGCCAGCGCGGCGAACTCTTCATCGGAGGGATCGTGGGCGAAATACTCCCAGTCACCCGTCTTGTCGGCCCGCAGCGCGGCGGGGAAGCGTCCCTCTTGACGCGACTCATAGCCCCGGCAGCCGGACCAGCCGGCCACCCAGACTTCCAAGAGGTGCGCGATGTCTTCAACCAAGGCGTCTGGACTCATGTAGAGAGACTATGTCAGCGCCCGGGGAAGCAACAGGGTCCGGTCAGAGGAACAATCCGTGCTTATGAAATTGTGACTTCGACGCGTGGAACTGAACCCATGCTCTCTAGGTTTTCAGTGGGTCTGTCAGCGAGGCGCAGAGGATTTTAGTCCACCCAGTACCCTTTAATAGTGGCTTTAAACCGGATCGTACTTTTCTATGGCTTTACCCCGATCGCCGACCCCGACGCCGTGCGTCTGTGGCAGCGTGCCCTCTGCGAGAAATTGGGCCTCACCGGCCGGATCCTGATCTCCAAGGACGGTATTAACGCCACAGTTGGCGGCGAGCTCAACAACATGAAGCAATACGTGAAAACCACCCGCGAATACAAGGGCTTCCACGACATCGACTTCAAGTGGTCCGAGGGCGGGGCCGCCGATTTCCCCCGCCTCAGCGTTAAGGTCCGCGACGAGATAGTTTCCTTCGGGGCTCCCGGGGAACTGAAGGTCGACGAAAAGGGCGTGGTGGGCGGAGGCAAGCATCTCCAGCCTGAAGAACTTCATTCCCTGGTGGACGCAAAGAAAGCGGACGGGGAAGAGGTGGTGTTCTTCGATGGCCGCAATGCCTTCGAGGCGCAGATCGGCAAGTTCAAGGACGCCATCGTTCCGGACGTCGCCACTACACATGACTTCATCACGGAACTGGAATCCGGCAAGTATGACGCCCTCAAGGACAAGCCCATTGTCACTTACTGCACGGGCGGCATCCGCTGCGAGGTGCTCTCCAGCCTGATGGTCAACCGTGGTTTCAAAGAGGTTTACCAGCTCGACGGCGGGATCGTTCGCTACGGCGAAACCTTCAAGGACAAGGGCCTCTGGGAGGGCTCGCTCTACGTTTTCGACAAACGCATGCACGTGGAGTTCAGCGACGAAGCAAAGACGATTGGAGAGTGCGTCCGCTGCGCCGCGCCCACCAACAAGTTCGAGAATTGTTCCAACCTGAGCTGCCGGACACTGACCCTCTACTGTGCAGAATGTGCCTCAAGTCCTGAAACCCTTCGCTGCCCCGGAGGCTGTGAAGCCGCCTGAGGCGCAACTCAATCAGAGCCTGCTGACCCGGTAGGCGAAATTCGCGTCGGATCTGGCACCCACAGTGATGGCCAGGATGGCGTCCTTTTCCAACTGCACCACGCTCACCCGGGCATTGGCGCATCCCAAGGTCAGGTCAACCAAAGCCGTCTCGCCCACGCTGACTGCGAATGAAACGCGTCGAGTGCCTCGGCACGCCAGTGTCACGGCATACGTTCCGCCGGGCAACTGCACGGTCTGTTCAGTTCTGGACTCGCCGGAGTTCAGGAATCCGCTGCTGGAATAGAACGATTGCCCCTGCGATTCCGGCAAGGCCGCCTTGGCCCACTCTTTCAGGGCCTCACCCGTAACGGTTTGCTCCAAGGCTGGGTCGGGAGGAAGCACGACATTGCTGCCGGTAGTGTCTGTGGGGCTGGAATCGGCACGCCCGCCGTCGTCATAGGTGTACTCGCACGCCGTCAGCGCGCTACACAGCACGAGCAAGAGTCCGACGGCGGCACTTGCCAGCCGTCTAGACATAACCGAGCCAGCCACCTTGCTGCCCATATGGTGACTTTACGCTTGCCCGGAGGCCCGCCATAGGGCTGCGGAAGGGGTTTAATTAGCGCTGGGTACCAGCTGGTACGCAAAGATCAGCGGGGCATCCACACTGCTCGTGGAGATACTAAGAGCGGCGGTGGCGGGGACCTTTATCTTCACCATTTCAAGGCTGCCGTTGCAGGCAGCTCCCGCGTCGGCAATTTGCTTTCCTCCGGAAGAGACGGCGAAGAACACCTTCCCTCCTCCATCACAAGCCATCATGAGTGTGTAATTCCCCGCAGGAACGCTGGGTGAGTCCTTAACCAAGGGGTCCCGGTTCAGGATCTTGCCGGAATCCTCCAACGTCACGGTGCTGGCTGTGGGAAGAATCTTGTCTTTCCATGCCGGTACATCGGCATGTTCGACGCTGACCGGACCCTGGCAGGCTGTGGCCGCCAGCAGCGTCCCCGCAGCAATGACAACAAGGCCTGCGCGGCGCCTTGTGGAGGAGAGGTTGAGCATGCTTCCACGCTACCGGGTCCCACAGCAAGGTTTTGTCCACATAGCCCAAACCACGAACGCCTGCCATGAAGCAGCCCCCATAGACTTGCAATGTGACTCAAACCCCCGAAATATTTACCGTTGGCAATACTGACGACGCCCCACGCAGCGACCACCCGGAGCTCCTGGTGTCGCTCGCCTCTGACCTTCGCGCCATCTCATACACGGTCGACGGCGTGGCGGAGCTTCTGGGGGAATCCGCCTATGCCGCACTGAACAGGGACCAGATCATTCCAGCGTTGTTGGTGAGCGAACGCTTGTCCAAGAGCGGCGTGGAAACCACACGTGCGCTGTCCGTCATAGTGCGGCTGTGGTTGCTTGCTGTCCCACAGACCCAGCCCGATGTTGACTTTGCGCTCCCCACCATCGGCGCCCAAGGCCTCGCCCGGCTCGGACTCGTGACCCTGGAGGCCGGCGTTGCCACGGCCAAGGTGGATCTACGCCCCTACGGCTGGGAGGCCAATGAAGATGGCAGCGGGGGAGCGGAGCTTTGGGTGGCCAGCGATCTCGCTGCCCACCAACAAGCAGGGGTTCTGAGGCACGATCATGTGCTGGGGATAGGGCGAGCATCAACAACCCTTGTCCAAACAACCATCAGGCAGCACACGCATCGTGCGCTGGATCTCGGGACAGGCTGCGGCATCCAGACGTTCCACTTGTTGCATCATTGCGAACACGTCACGGCAACCGACATTTCCGAGAGAGCGCTCGCCTTCACCCGTTTCAATCTGCTCCTCAACGCTGCGGAACTGGACCTGGATCCGAACAACCTGGAAGCGCGCGTCAGCCTGCGCCTGGGCTCGCTCCTGGAACCCGTGGCAGGGGAGCGCTTCGGCCTCGTCGTCTCCAATCCGCCCTTTGTCATTACTCCGCGTAGCACAGGAGAGTCCTCGGCTGACCAATTTACGTACCGGGACGGCGGCCTGCCCGGTGACGAGATCGTCGCATCGTTGGCGCGAACGTTGGCCGATGTCCTTGAACCCGGCGGCACAGCCCAGATGCTTGGCAACTGGGAGATCCGCGAAGGGACCCAGTGGCATGACCGGCCTTCCGCATGGCTCCAAGATTCGGGTTTGGATGTTTGGTTCATTCAACGTGAGCAGTTGAACCCGGAGCAGTACGCCGAGACCTGGCTGCAGGACGCCTCGGAGAACCGGGACCGCAGCCACTACCAGGAGTCGTACGCCGCGTACCTCGAGGACTTCGGATCGAGGGATGTCGAAGGAATCGGCTTTGGCATGATTTGGCTACGCCGCCCACAAAGTTCAGACGAAGTACGCGTCAGCCGGTTTGAGGAAATTACCTACCCCATTGAGCAACCCATCGGGCCCCACCTCGGCGCGGCCGTGGAGCGCGCCGACTGGCTTGCAGCCAGCAGTTTGCCGGAAGTACACCTTGTAGTGGCCGAGGACGTCACCGAAGAGCGCCATCAGCGTCCTGGGGCTCTGCATCCAGGCGTGATCCTCCTCCGGCAGGGGGCCGGCCTTCGTCGGACAAACCTGCTCAGCACTGAGCTGGCGGGCTTTGTTTCTGCTTGTGATGGCGAATTATCCGTACGGCAGATCGTCGGCGCCTTGGAAGCACTCCTGGGAGGCACAGACGACTTCGATTCAGGATCCTTCCGCGAAGGGCTTCTTGCCGAAGTGCGGAATCTCGTCCTGGATGGCTTCCTCCTTCCCGACGTGCCGGAGGCGTCCGCATGAACAGTGCACGGCCGCCGCGGCCACTCCGCACCAAGCCCGCGGCAAGTGACCGTGATTACACTGAGGAAGTGATTGCGAACAACGAGACATCCCAGGCGTCAGGCGATACCCCCCGGCGCAAGAGGGCCGAGAAAACGGTTGAGATAACCGATCCCAAGGCCATCCGCGCCTTGGCGCACGCTGCCCGTCTCGAAGTCATCTCCGAGCTCTACGCCACGCAGGTAAGCCACACGGCTACTGAGCTCGCGGCCCGTACCGGCCTGACCCCAAGTGCCATGAGCTACCACCTTCGCGCACTGCAAAAATGGGGGATCGTAGCCCCGGCCGAAAATGCCGGCGATGCAAGGGAACGCCGGTGGAAGGCTGCTGGAACTGATTTCCGGATTTCAGGTGGCAGCGCGGCCAGCCCGGAGATCGCAGTGGTCGATCTTGAGCTGGACGCCTTCCGACGCAGGGCATCAGCTTTTGCCAAGGCCCGCGGGGAGCGCCGGCAGCGTGGCGAAGCGGCGGAAGAACCGGCGTCGGTGGTGCTGGCGAGCAATTTGCTGTACTTAACCAACCAACAGCGCAAGGAGCTTTCTGAGCGGATCCGGGAGGTCCTGCGGGAGTACGAACTCGAAGACCCAACCCGGATTCCGCAAGGTGCCGAGCGTGTTGCTACTCTGTGGTCAATGATCCCGGATGACCGCATGGCACCTGGGCACTAGGGGTCAGGCCAGCCCCCCGGATTTCCACGCCAAAACGCAGGATTCTGCAATCTATGGTGAACTAGGCCAATATGGGCACCAGCCCAATTACACATTTTTTCTGTAGGAGCACCGTGCCCAGCAAGGCAAAAACCGGCAAGAAACTCGTGATCGTGGAGTCTCCGGCCAAGAGCAAGACCATCGCCAAGTATCTTGGCGAGGGCTTCATCGTCGAGGCTTCCATCGGCCATATCCGGGATCTCCCGCAGCCATCGGACCTCCCTGCAGAACTGAAGAAGACCTCGCTGGGTAAGTTCGCCGTCGACATCGAAAACGACTTCAAGCCGTACTACGTCGTATCGCCGGACAAGAAGAAGAAGGTCGCCGAGCTCAAGGCCCAGCTGAAAGACGCTGACGCGCTATATCTCGCAACCGATGGGGACCGCGAGGGCGAAGCCATCGCGTGGCACCTGCTTGAGGTCCTGAAACCCAAAGTTCCCGTGTATCGCATGACTTTCGGTGAAATCACCAAGGAGGCGATTCACCGTGCCATGGATAACCTGCGGGACGTCGATACCGCCCTGGTTGATGCCCAGGAGACCCGGCGTATCCTGGACCGGCTCTACGGCTACGAAATCTCCCCGGTTCTGTGGCGCAAGGTTGCCAGGGGACTCTCCGCGGGACGTGTGCAGTCCGTGGTTACCCGCATGGTGGTTGACCGCGAACGCGAACGTATGGCTTTCCGGGCCGCTTCCTACTGGGACCTGACCGGACAGTTCGGAGCCGACTCGGGATCCTTCAAGGCAAAGCTTGCCGCGGTGGACGGTTCCAAGGTGGCCAGTGGTCGTGACTTTAACGACAATGGCCAGCTCACATCCTCCAACGTGGTGCACCTCAACGAGGAACTCGCAACGTCCTTGGCCGCAGGTCTGCAGAACGCCGATTTCCGCGTTCGCTCTGTAGATACCAAGCCGTACACCCGTCGCCCTGCCGCACCGTTCACCACCTCCACGCTGCAGCAGGAAGCGGGCCGTAAGCTCAGGTTCTCCTCGAAGAGCACCATGCAGGTCGCCCAGCGCCTGTACGAAAACGGCTACATCACTTATATGCGTACAGACTCCTCTGCCTTGAGCGATGAAGCTGTCACAGCAGCCCGCCGCCAGGCCGCGGAGCTCTACGGCCCCGAGTACGTGCCCCAAAGCCCACGCGTATACGCCAACAAAGCTGCAAATGCGCAAGAGGCCCACGAGGCCATCCGCCCCGCAGGTGACTCGTTCCGCACTCCCGCCCAGGTGGCCAAGCAGCTCAGCGGCGACGAATTCCGGTTGTACGAGCTCATCTGGAAGCGCACGGTCGCATCCCAGATGGCCGACGCCAAGGGCTCCACAGCCACCATCCGCCTCGGTGCAGTAGCAGCCGACGGACGCGACGCTGAATTCTCGGCCTCAGGTACCGTCATCACCTTCCCCGGCTTCCTCGCCGCTTATGAGGAGGGCAAGGATGAGAGCCGCGGAGATGACGACTCCGATGAAGCGCGCCGCCTCCCCAACGTGGCCAAGGATGACTCCCTGACGGCCTCGGACATCGTGGCCGTGGGGCACGAGACTTCACCGCCTCCGCGGTACACGGAAGCGTCGCTGACTGCTGAGCTGGAAAAGAAGGGCATCGGCCGTCCATCGACGTATGCCTCCACGATTTCCACCATCCAGGATCGCGGTTATGTCCGCAAACAAGGTTCTGCCTTGGTTCCCAGCTGGATCGCTTTCTCGGTGATTCGTTTGCTTGAGCAGCACTTCACGGATTATGTCGACTACGAGTTCACCGCCGACATGGAAGGCGATCTGGACAAGATCGCCAACGGCCAAGCCGTGGGCGCAGCATGGCTGAAGCACTTCTACTATGGTGAAGACGCTGATCCCGGGCTGTTGAGCATCGTGAACAACCTCGGCGAAATTGACGCCCGGGAGATCAACTCCGTCCCCATAGCCGAGGGCATCACCCTGCGTGTGGGTAAGTTCGGACCGTACCTGGAAAGCAGCATCCCCACCGTTGATGAGAAGACCGGTGAAGTGGTGGAGTCCGCGCGGGCCAACGTCCCGGAGGAACTCGCACCGGATGAGTTGACAGCCGCCAAGGCAATCGAGCTCATGGAAACTGCTGCTCCCGAGGAACGTGTCCTGGGAACCGATCCACACACCGGCCATACCGTGGTTGCCAAGAACGGCCGTTACGGCGCCTATGTCACCGAGATCATCCCCGAGATGACCGAGGAACAACTGGCAAACCAGCCTGTTGAGTACTACAAGAACGGCAAGCCCAAGCCTCCAAAGAAGCCTGTGAAAGCCAAGCCACGCACAGGTTCGCTGTTCAAGTCCATGACCGTGGACAGCGTCACCCTGGATGAGGCCCTGCAGCTCATGAGCCTGCCACGGGTGCTTGGCGAGGACGCTGAAGGAAATGTCATCACCGTCCAGAACGGACGGTTCGGACCTTACCTGAAGAAGGGTACGGACTCCCGTTCCATCGGATCCGAAGAAGAAATCTTCACTATCACCCTGGAACAGGCCTTGGAGATCTACTCCCAGCCCAAGCAGCGTGGTGCCCGGGCCGCCGTGCCCCCACTGGCCGAGTTTGGCCCGGACCCCGTGTCGGAGAAGAACATCGTCGTGAAGGAGGGCCGTTTCGGTCCGTATATCACTGATGGCGTCACGAACATCACGGTCCCGCGCTCAACCTCCCTTGAGGAACTGACCCGGGAACGCGCCGTCGAACTTCTCGCCGAGAAGCGGGCCAAGGGCCCCGTCAAGCGGACCACTACCCGCAAGGCGCCAGCCAAGAAGGCAACAGCCAAAAAGTAAAGCAGCAGCAAGACAGGATGCCGTCCGGGAAGCAAGCGAATTGCGTCCCGGACGGCATCGTGGTCGAGTAGAAGCATGACTGAACAGACGGCTTCACCGGACAACGGACCCCTGAACGACCTCGAAGCGAAGCTCGCCTTGGCTGAACAGCCGGACGCCAACCCGGTGGACGTCATCCTTGCTTTCCTGAACAACGAGGTCTATCTCATCAGTTCCGAAGCAGTGGATGGACCGGATTCTGCAGTGGAGCCATTGGTCCTTTCGAACGCCGACGGACAGCCCGTTCTGGCGGTGTTCAGCCACCCGAGCCGCGTGGACGAGCGTTTCCTGGAAGCCGCTCCGCACATTCTGGGGACCATGGGTTCAGCGATCCTTGGCAACATCGGCGACGAACTGGGCATGGTCATTAACCCCGGAAGCGAATATGGCTTCGAAATCGATCCTGAAGGGATCGCCAACATCCGCCGCGACTTCAAACGGGCAGACGAAGCAGGGGAGCCAACGGAATAGCTGGCATCCTGGGCACGGGACGTCCGCCTGCCAGCGAAACGTGGACGCCAAGTTGCTTCCCCGGCTTCGAATCGGTGAATAATGGCAGAATGCGTCTTGGCGTTCTCGATATCGGTTCAAACACCGTCCACCTGCTGCTCGTGGATGCCCATCCCGGCGCCCGCCCAGTGGCTTTTGCCTCCCACAAACGGCCACTTTCCCTGGTGCAATACCTCGACGGTGATGGCAACATCAACGATGCCGGACAGACTGAGCTGATTGAGTTCGTCCTGGAGGCGTGGGAATTCGCAGCCCGCCACAAGGCTGAGGATTTGCTCGCGTTTTGTACCTCGGCGATCCGTGAGGCAACCAACGGAGCCGAGGTCCTGGCCCGGGTCAAACACGAGACCACGGTGACGCTACAGGAGCTCACTGGCAGCGAAGAAGCGTCGATGACCTTCTTTGCCGTTCGTCGTTGGTACGGCTGGGGCGCCGGCCCGATTCTGGATCTGGACATTGGCGGTGGATCCTTCGAAATGGCGTATGGCACGGACGAACTCCCGGAATTCGCTACATCCGTTCCCTTGGGAGCCAGCAGGCTGACGCGGGATTGGCTCCACGAAGATCCACCCAGCGCGAAGAGCGTCAAGGAGTTGAGGCGGTACATCCGCTCTACCCTCAAACCTGTTGTCCGCAACTTTCACGAGCTCGGCCGCGCCAACCTGGTGGCAGGGACCTCCAAGACGTTCCGCTCCCTTGCCCGGATCGCCGGTGCTGCCCCCAGCGGAGCCGGTCCTTATGTAAAACGGGAACTCCACGCCGCCGATCTTGGCTTGTGGGCCCAGCGCATATCCGCCATGAAGGTTGAGGACCGGTTGTACCTCCCCGGCGTTTCAGATGCGCGCGCCCGCCAGTTGCTGGCCGGGGCTCTGGTTGCAGAAGCCGCGTTGGAACTCTTCGAATTCCCTAAAATGGAAATTTGTCCGTGGGCTCTGCGTGAAGGGCTGATCCTTCGCCGCCTGGACCAGTTGGTCTTCGAGGACGCAGTGGATCCCGCCCCACACGTCGGGAAGCGCAAGAAGGACAAGTCCAAGAAAAAAGCAGTCAAGGAAGGCGACAAGACGACGGACAACGACGAGCCCCAGCCCAGCTTTGAGGAGTTCCCGGTGCCGCTGAACACAGTGCCGGTGAACAACCCTGCCCCTGCACCAATCCCGGCACCTGCTGCAGGCGGGCTGGCTTCCTGAGATGAGTACCGACGTCGAGCCCTTTGCAAATAACCGCCACATCCCGGTGGCGCTGTCCAGTGCGTCCGTTTATCCGCTGAGCGTCCATGATGCTTTCGCGGTTGCCCAGGACCTTGGCTATGAAGGCGTTGAGGTCATGGTCACCAACAACGCCGTGAGCCAGAATCCTGACGCCCTCATCCAGCTGAGCCATCGCTACCACCAAGAGATTGTCTCTATTCACGCGCCCACTTTGCTGCTCACCCAGCAAGTCTGGGGAGCTGCATGGAACAAGATCGAGAAGTCGTGCCAGATGGCCAGGGAAGTTGGCTGCGACACCGTGGTGGTCCATCCGCCATTCCGCTGGCAGTCGAACTATGCCGAGAACTTCGCCGCGGGTGTTCGGGAGATCGCGGCGATGTACCAAGTGCACATCGCGGTGGAGAACATGTACCCGTGGCGCGTCCGCGGACGGGAGGCTGTTGCCTACCTTCCGCACTGGGATCCGTTGGGACAGGATTACGACGACGTCACCTGGGACTTCTCGCATGCTGCAACTGCGGGGGCGAACAGTTTGGAAGCAATCCAAGCACTGGGCAGCAAGCTCCGCCACGTTCACCTCACGGACGGTTCGGGTTCGGGAAAAGACGAGCACTTGGTGCCGGGCACAGGGACACAGCAGTGTGCCGATGCCCTGCAACACCTTGCGTCCAACGGCTTCAATGGTGTTGTAGTGGCGGAGATTTCAACCCGCAAGGCCAAAGTGGCGGGCGAGCGCGAAGAAATGTTGGCGGAGACGCTTCGTTTCGCGCGGCAGCACCTCAGCATCCCGCTGGTGCGCTCACACGATAATTAGTAGCCAGCGCAATTAAAAGCGAAAGCACCGGCGGCCGAATCGGGAAATGGGGGAAAACCCGCCCCGGCCACCGGTGCTGTTGGCGGACATCCCCATGCCCGCCTCATCACTCGCACCCTCAATGAGGTAACTACTAAGTTACGGACCAAGGTTGGGTGCTGCCTGCAATATTCTTGGGAACAAGCTGGGAATCCGGACAGCGTTCGACCCCTCCATGGGCAAACTGCCATGATGGTGCAATGAGCAACCGAATCGCATTCCTTGGCTGTGGATCCATGAACGAGGCAATTCTGGCCGGTCTCCTTGCCGCCGGAACTGACCCATCTGATGTCGTCGCCACTGTCCGACGTGCCGAGCGTGCAGAAGAGCTTGCGCAGCGGTACGGCGTTATGGCGATCGCCGGCGAGGAAGAGCCGGACAACAACAAGCTTGCAAGCAAAGGTTCCGGCATAGTCATCCTTGGCGTCAAACCAATTGGCATTACAGACCTTGCACGGGAAATCAGCCCGGCACTCGCGAAGGACACCGTTGTTGTAAGCGTGGCAGCTGCGGTCTCCATCGCACAGCTTGAGGCCGCCCTTCCAGAGGGGCAGCCGGTGATCCGCACCATGCCGAACACACCCGCAAAGCTGGGGCGCGGCGTCGTATCTGTCTCGCCCGGAACGCACTGCACGCCCGAACAGCTGGAGAAGGTGAAGGCAGCGCTGGCAGGTGCCGGCAAAGTCGTGGAGGTGCCCGAGGAACAAGTGGACGCTTTGTCCGCCATCAGTGGATCCGGCCCGGCCTACGCGTTCTATTTGGCTGAGGCCATGGCCGCTGCGGGTGTTGAGCTGGGGTTGGACGCCGAACTGTCGGTCATGCTGGCCCGCGAAACGGTGGCGGGCGCCGGTTTCATGCTGGCGGAACCGGGTGCGGACCCCACCGCACTTCGAGTTGCCGTAACCAGCCCCAACGGAACCACCGAGCGGGCTATCGCAGCATTCGACGACGGCGGGATCCCCAGGATCATTGCCGAAGGAGCCCGTGCAGCTGCTACCCGGGCGGCGGAGATCACCAAGCAGCTGGGCTGATCCCCAACCGCACCTACGGTCGCGCTGCGAAGCGCTCCAGGAGGTCGACGTGTCCGGACACGATCAACATGTCGTGGCCGGACACCTTGGTTTCCGGCCGCGCATACGTGAAGTCCTCGCCGGGAGTCTTCACGCCGACGATCGTCACGCCGTATTTGGAGCGCACCTTGGATTCTTCCAGGGTGAAGCCCACGGTCTCCTTGGGCGGATACATCTTGACGATCGCGTAGTCGTCGTCGAACTCGATGAAGTCCAGCATGCGCCCTGAGACCAGGTGCGCGGCACGGACGCCGGCGTCGGCTTCCGGGTAGATCACGTGGTTTGCGCCGATCCGGCTGAGGATCTTGCCGTGGGATGGGGTGATCGCTTTGACCCAGAGGTGTTGGATGCCCAGGTCCACCAGGTTCACGGTGATGAGTACCGAGGACTCGATGGACGTGCCCACGCCTACCACGGCGGAGCTGAACTCCTGGGCCCCCAGCTGGCGCAGGGCATCGATGTTGGTGGCGTCGGCCTCCACCACGTGGGTGAGCACGGGCGCCCATTTCTGGACCAGGGTGCGGTCACGTTCAATCGCCAGGACTTCCCGGCCTTGCTTGACCAATTGCTCGGCTGTGGCCGACCCGAACCGGCCAAGGCCAATGACCAGCACTGGTGCGTTGTGGGCGGGACGGTTGGGCGCCCCTGTGGTACTAGCCAATGATTGGCCTCTCTTCCGGGTAGTGGTACAGCTGGCTGCGCTGGCGCAAGGCCAGGCCGGCAGCGAGGGTTACGGTGCCCACACGGCCTGCGAACATGAGTACGGTCAGGACGTAAACGCCCGACGGCGGCAGCTCGGCGCTGAGGTTGGTGCTCAGTCCCACGGTGGCAAAGGCGGAGATGGTTTCAAAGAGCACTCTGTCCAGTGTTGCGCCGCTGATGGAGAGCAGCAGGAATGCCGCGACCGAGACAAGGGTGGCACCGGCAACGATCACGGAAATCGCCACCCGCATGGTGCCTTGGGGAATCGTGCGGCCGTAGACCTTCACGTCGGCATCGCCACGGGCCTCGGCGACGATGGCGAGGAACATGACGGCGATGGTGGTCACCTTGATGCCGCCGGCCGTGGACGCCGAGCCGCCGCCGGCAAACATGAGGGCATCGGTGAGGAGCATGGTGGTGGATTCCATGTGGTTTTGGTCCACCAGGTTGAATCCGCCTGAGCGCGTCATCACGGAAGCAAAGAGGGAATGGATGAGCTTGTCGCCCAGGTCCATGTGCGCGATGGTCCGCACGTTGTCCCATTCCATGAGCGCCCACAGGACTGTGCCGGCGAGCAGCAGGATGAAGGACACCTGGATGGTGATCTTGGTGTGGAGGTTCCACTTCTTCCAGTTCAGGCCGTTCTGTTGGAGGACCATCACTACGGGGAAGCCGAGGCTGCCGAGGAACACGCCCAGCATGAGTGGTACGAGGATCCAGAGGTCGGTCTCGTAGGGGACGATGCCGTCCGAGTGCGGCGTAAATCCGGCATTGTTGAAGGACGAGATCGAGTAGAAGACTCCGTGCCAAACCGACTGCCAGAAGGGCTCTCCGAGGAGCATGAAGCGGGGGATCAGCGCAAGGGCAAGCGCGCCTTCGATCACCACGGAGGTCACGATGACGATGCGGAGCAGCGTACCCACTTCACCAAGCCTGCCGGCGTTGTTCATGGCTTCCTGGGCGATGAGCTTGCCGCGGACACCAAGCCGCTTGCTGACCATGAGCGCCAATAGTGAAGCCAGGGTCAGGGTGCCAAGGCCGCCCACAAAGATGCCCACCAAAATAATGAGCTGGCCGAGGAAGGACCAGTGGGTGGCGGTGGAAACCACGGTCAGGCCCGTAACACAGACACTGGAAACTGCCGTGAACATGGCCTGGTGAAGAGGAGTAGGTTCGCCCGACGCCGAGGAAAATGGCAAAGACAACAAGCCTGTGAAGAGCAGGATCACCGAGGCGAAAGCGACCAGTGCCAGACGGGCCGGGGACGTGTTGGCGATGTTGTCGATGAAGTCGCGCGCACGCGTGAAAATCCACAGACCTTCACGTTCCTGCTGGCCGGGTTGCCAGTTGGCCGGGCTCACGGAGCGCGACTGGCTTTGAGACATGGGGTTCTTCCTCGGTTGAACATGCTTTCCTGAGTAGTAAACCACTATTCCTGCGGCGTAACCGGGCGGTAGTGCAGCGCGGCCTCAGGTAGCCTGTTCTGGATGAACTCCAGGCTTGGAACAACCGCTTCCAGCATTACGCGATCCGCACTGCCAACGACGGTGGTGTGGGATCCAGCCATGACTGCTTACAACTTTGGTCCCAGCCATCCTATGGCCCCGCAGCGCCTGGAGTTAACGGCGAGGCTCGCGGAATCCCTTGGTCTTTTCAACCACAGCCATGTGGCGGTGGAGGCGCCGGAGCTGGCCACCGACGTCGAACTTTGCTCGGTGCACAGCGCCGACTATGTGGAGGCTGTCCGCCGGGTGAGCGAGAATCCTGGCCTGCCGGAGGAAGGGCGGGGTCTTGGGACGGAGGATGATCCTGCGTTCGCCGGTATGCATGAGGCCAGCGCCCGGCTCGCCGGTGGCTCTTTGCTCGCTGCGGAATCCATTCTGTCCGGCAACGCCGTCCGTGCCGTGAATTTCAGTGGCGGAATGCACCATGCAGCACGTGACCGCGCCAGCGGTTTTTGCGTCTACAACGACGTCGCGATTGCCATCCAACGGCTGCTGGATGGCGGCGTGCAGCGCGTCGTCAGCATCGACGTCGACGCCCACCACGGCGACGGAACGCAAAGCATTTTTTGGAATGACCCCCGCGTCATGACGATTTCCCTGCATGAGTCCGGTCTTACCCTCTTTCCGGGAACGGGTTTTGCCAATGAAACCGGTGGCCCTGATGCGCAGGGCACGGTTGTCAACGTCGCGTTGCCGGCGTTCACCGGAGATGCCGCGTGGCTTCGCGCCTTCCATGCGGTGGTACCGCAGCTGGTTGCCGCCTTCAATCCCGAGGTGATTGTCAGCCAGCATGGCTGCGACTCGCACCGCCTGGATCCATTGACGCACCTCAACCTCAGCGTGGACGGGCAGCGTGAGGCGGCCAGCGCCGTGGCGAGCCTCGCCGCCAGATACTGCGATAACCGCTGGATCGCCACAGGCGGGGGCGGCTACGACGTTACGGGTGTTGTGCCCCGTGCCTGGAGCCATCTGATCGGGATGGTGACACAGCGGCCGGTGCCCTTGAGCACCCCTGTGCCAGAAGCGTGGCGTAATTATGTCAGGGAAACTTACGGCGTATGGGCTCCGGAGTCGATGAGCGATGACGTGGATGTTTGGTGGCGCTCTTGGGAAGTTGGATACGACCCAGCGGACGAGGTGGACCGCACGGTCATTGCCACACGCAAGGAGATCTTCCCTTTGTACGGGTTGGATCCCTGGTTCGATTAGCCGGACTCACCAGCTATGGCTCGGACTTCTCCGTCTGGAAGACCACGCCCGCCGCACCCACGAGCCAGCCCAGCAAGGACAACGCAAAGGCTCCGATGAGGTCCGTGGACGCCTGGCCCTTGAACAGCCATAGCACCAGGACCAGCAAGCCCATGGTGATGTAAACCATGATCGCGAATATCACCCGTCCCGATAAACGCAGGGCAACCTCCGCCGGGCTGACGAGGGGACCGGATTCGCCAGCGTTCGTGTTGTCCCGCTTAACCTCCGAGATAGTGAACCCGAGTGCAGATGCCGTAAGCGAACTCAGGGACGTTGCGAGGACTCCCGCCGCGGTAACCAACGCTCCGTTCAGCTCAGGGGCGCTCAACCCACCGGTTGGAACCCAGGTGCCGACCCGGAGGAGCACGGCACTCCACACGAAGACGAATACGGCAAGGAACACCCCGGCGATGATGTTGAAGATTTGCCGCCGAAGGAAATCAGTCATTGCCCGCACCCCGTGCTTTTGGCGGCCGGGGCCTGGGAGCCCGGACGGACCGTGAGTCCGTTTTAGCATCGGCTCTTGATAGGGTCAACGATCCGGCGGAGTCGCGGCACGAAACAGGGATGCCATTTGGCGTATATGTCGCTAGGGTGGGAGGCATGGTGACTGACGACGTATTTGCCGTCATAGCTGAGGCAACCAGGCGCGACATCCTGGTTTCACTCCGCTCTGGGGATAAAGCTGTAGGCGAACTGGTGGAAGAACTGGCTGCAAGCCAGCCCACTATCTCCAAGCATCTGAAGGTGCTCCGCGAGGCTGACCTCGTCAGCATGCGTGCCCAGGGGCAGAAGCGCTACTACGCGCTGAACCCGAAACCGCTGGCGGGCGTAGCCACGTGGCTGGAAACGTTCGACGTCGGACCCTCGGCTGCTGCCGCCGTCGGACAGTCCGTGGAAGCAGCCCCTCAAACGGTGGCTTCTGCTGAAGTTGCTTCGCTTGTGGAACCCGCTGTGCCGGATGTCATCGAAACTCGTGCAGACGCCGTTAGCAAGGCCGTGAAAGTCCACTCAGATGGGATGCCCGTCTCGCTGGAACTCGCATCGGACGATACCGTCCCGCAGCAGATCGGCCGGACTGTTGGCCGCGCTGCCACTAAAGCCGCGGACCTGCTGGCTAACCTCCCGAACCTTCCGAACCTCCCGAAGTTCGGTCGCAAGCGCTAGTGCGCTATATCCAAGCAATCCAACGTGATCTTGGACACCTTGTGAGGTTTCATTAAGGTCAGGTTTCCTTGCGTTTGCGCGGATTTTCTACAGTTGTGTTAACTCCGGGCCGAAGGTCACAATCCCATCGGATGGAGATCCTACGTCCATCGGTGCAACCATGAGCGGGACTGAATCGTCTCGCCGCCGGCCGGCGCACTGAGGGATAGGAAGACGCATGGATTCGAGGCTCGAAGCTGTCAGGGACACCGTGTTGGCGCGGAATCCAGGCGAGAAGGAGTTCCACCAGGCTGTCACCGAGGTCTTCGAAAGCCTGGGGCCGGTTCACGATCGGCACCCCGAATTTCTGGAAGGTGCCGTCCTGGAGCGTCTTTGCGAACCTGAGCGGCAGATCATCTTCCGCGTACCGTGGACCGACGACGCTGGCAGGGTCCACGTAAACCGCGGTTTTCGGGTGGAGTTCAACTCCGCGCTCGGTCCCTACAAAGGTGGGCTGCGGTTCCATCCCTCCGTTTATCTTGGCATCGTCAAGTTTCTCGGCTTTGAGCAGATCTTCAAGAATGCCCTCACAGGCATGCCGATCGGTGGTGGCAAAGGCGGTTCCGACTTCGATCCCCGCGGGCGCTCGGATGCCGAGATCATGCGGTTCTGCCAGTCGTTTATGACTGAGCTCTATCGTCATATTGGTGAGTACACGGACGTCCCTGCTGGCGACATCGGCGTTGGTGGACGCGAGATCGGCTTCCTTTTCGGCCAGTACAAGCGCATCACCAACCGCTACGAATCCGGGGTCCTCACCGGCAAAGGGATTTCCTGGGGTGGCTCGTTGGTCCGGCCGGAAGCCACGGGCTATGGCACGGTGATCTTTGCCCAGGAGATGCTCAAGACCCGCGGCACTTCCTTCGACGGCCAACGTGTTGTGGTGTCCGGTTCCGGAAATGTAGCCATCAATGCGATTGCCAAAGCGCAGTCGCTCGGTGCAACTGTGGTGGCCTGTTCCGACTCGTCCGGTTACATCGTGGACGAGGCTGGGATCGACGTCGGGCTTTTGCGCGACATCAAGGAAGTGGAACGCGCCCGGCTAACGGAATACGCGCTTCGACGGCCCGGATCCAACTACGTAGCGGGTGGCTCGGTGTGGGACGTGAACGGTACGGTCGCGCTGCCTTGCGCCACCCAGAACGAGCTCGACGGCGATGCTGCCGCCAAGTTGGTCAGCAACGGCCTGATCGCTGTGGCCGAGGGGGCCAACATGCCCTCCACACGGTCGGCCGTGTCAGTGTTTCAGGAGGCTGGCATTCTGTTCGGGCCGGGCAAAGCCGCCAACGCTGGAGGTGTTGCTACGTCCGCACTGGAAATGCAGCAGAACGCCAGCCGTGATTCGTGGTCGTTCGAGCACACGGAACAGCGGCTTACCGAGATCATGGTGGGCATCCACGACCGCTGCGCAGCAACCGCCGAAGAGTATGGTTCGCCTGGTAACTACGTGGTGGGCGCCAACATCGGCGGCTTCGTCAAGGTAGCCGACGCCATGCTGGCGCAGGGCCTGATCTAGCGCACCCTTACCCAACTGGGGGACAGCACCTGTCGCTATGAACGCTCATAGCGACAGGTGCTGTCCCGTACATGGGGTCGCTAGTGCTGAAGCAGCCGCACGTGGTCCGGGTTCAGGTCCGAGACTTTGCTGACGCCCAGCAGCGCCATGGTCCGGGTCATGTCCTTCTCGAGGATCTGGATGGTGCGGTCCACGCCTTCGCGTCCGCCGGCCATGAGTCCGTAGAGGTAAGCCCGTCCGATCAAGGCAAAGTCTGCCCCCAAGGCGAGAGCTGCCACGATGTCAGCGCCGCTCATGATGCCTGTGTCCAGCATGACGGCAGCCTTGCTGTTGTCAGCCTTCAGCGCCGAAGTAACCTCGGGAAGCAGGTGGAACGGGATGGGTGCGCGGTCCAGTTGGCGGCCGCCATGGTTGGACAGGACGATGCCATCAGCGCCATGGTCCACCACTTTACGGGCATCCTCCACAGTCTGGATGCCCTTGACCACGAGCTTGCCCTTCCAGGTTTCACGCAACCAGTCCAGGTCCTCGTAGGTCAGCGTGGGGTCGAACATTGAGTTGATCAGGTCCGCCACCGTGCCGGTGTAGCGCGACAGGGACGCGAAGGTCAGCGGTTCATGGGTCAGGAAGTTGAACCACCAGGCGGGTCGGTAGGACGCATCCAGGACGGTCTTGAGCGTCAGTGCCGGCGGGATGGTCATGCCGTTACGTACATCCCTCAACCGAGCCCCGGCTACAGCGGTGTCCACGGTCACCATAAGGGTATCGTTGCCTGCTTTGGCGGCGCGCTCGATCAACTCCAGTGAGCGGTCGCGGTCGGTCCACAGGTACAGCTGGAACCAGTTGCGGCCGTTCGGAGCGGCTGTAGCAACGTCCTCGATCGAAGCAGTGCCCATGGTTGAGAGCGTGTAGGGAATACCCGCGGCTTCTGCGGCCTGCGAACCAGCGTATTCGCCCTCCGACTGCATCATGCGGGTGAACCCGGTGGGCGCGATGCCGAAGGGGAGGCGCGATTCCTTCCCCAAAATGTCGGTGCGAAGGTCAATCCTGGAAACATCACGAAGGATCCCGGGGCGGAATTCGATGTCCTGGAACGCCTGGCGCGCGCGGCGCAGTGTGATTTCTTCCTCCGCGGCACCGTCCGTGTAGTCGAAAGGTGCTTGTGGCGTGCGACGCTTGGCGATCTCGCGCAGCTCCCAGATGGTGCTGGCGCGCTTGAGACGGGCGGCCTTGCTGAATTCCGGCTTCTTGAACTGCATCAGCGGGGCCAGATCGGACACTTTGGGTATGCGTCGCTTCAGTGCCGGAGGTTGCACGACGGCGGGGGTCGGCTGCGGCGGCCGGCTGACGTTCTCGTCGCTGCCGGCATTGGCCGGAGCGGCTGTGATCTTCGGATCGAGGGTGTCGGTCATGCGGTTCTCCCTTGAAATTCTGTGGTCCTACCACTGTGGTCTAACCACACTCTAAGCCATGTGGTTGGACCACATCAACTAGTATTCCCGTATGCGTACCCACGAACTAGTCCTGCAGTGGATAGAAAAGCAACTATCCGACGGCGACCTCGCCCTCGGCGGACGCCTCCCCGGAGAACGGGCCATGGCCGAGCAGCTGCAGGTATCCAGGACATCCGTGCGGGAAGCTGTGCGGATCCTTGAAGCAATGGGTGTGGTGCGCGCGGGAGTTGGTTCGGGCAAGGACGCGGGAACGGTAGTGATCGCCGAGCCCGGCTCGGCACTGGGCTCGACGCTCCGCCTCCACGTGGCAACGCGACACCTTCCCGTGGCCGACATCGTGGAGACGAGGGTGTTGCTCGAATCCTGGGCGGCTGCGCGGGCAAAGGTTGGTGCCCCCGCGCTCGACGAGGCTGCGGCCTTGCTCGAGCAAATGGACAACAGCCCGGATATTGAGACGTTCCTGGCGCTTGACGCCCGGTTCCACGTGGCACTGGCACAGGCTGCCGGGAACACCGTGGTCAGTGCCATGATGGCGTCATTGCGTGGCGCCATTGAAAACTACGCCGGGAAACTCACCGGAAACCTGCCTGACTGGAAGGCCACCTCGGACAGGCTTCGGGCGGAACACCACGCGATATTGGCAGCCGTCAACGCGAACGACGGCGGCCGGGCAGCAGACCTTGTGGCCGCCCACATCCAGGGTTTCTACAAGGAAGCCGGAGTGGGCTCGCAGCCTGCCGGGGAATAGAACAACGCGGGGTCACTTGTGGCCCATGTTGGGCTTCTGGATGGGCCATAAGTGACCCCGCGTTGCATTTCTAGGCGGGCTTCAAGGCCGGGGCCGCGGTGCTCTTGCGGATTTCCATCCGCGGCGAGAACTCATCCTGGGCTTGCGTGGTGGATTCTCCGGCTTGCTGGATCTGCTCCCGCATCCGCCGCCAGGCCAGGCTCCCAAGTTCATTGATGGGAACGGCGGCCGTGGTCAGCGGGGGAGTGGTGTACTTGGCGAACGGGATGTCATCGAACCCCGTTACCGAGATGTCCTCCGGAACCCGCACCCCCCGCTCGTGGAGACCGCTGAGCAAACCCATGGCGACGAGGTCATTGAAGGCCAGGATGCCCGTTGCACCACTGGCGATGATGGCCTCGGTGGATTCATGTCCGGAGTCGAAGTTGGATCCGCCGGGGAGCATTTGGAGTTCAATTTCCGGGTGTTCCTTCCGGAATTGCTCCAGGCCCACCAAGCGCTGGCGGTTGGATGCGCTGTGCTCCGGGCCGGAGAGGAAGGCCAGACGCCGGTGACCCAGGGTCACCAGGTGCTGTGCCAGTTCCTGGATGCCTTGGCCGTAGTCCACGCTGAGACTTGGAGTGTTGGTTGCCACCGTGGTGCGGTTGATCAGAACCAGTGGATGCAGGGTGGGTGCGAGCTCTTCGAGTTCGGCATCGCCCATACGGGGTGCGCAAAGCACCACACCATCGCAGCGGCGGCGGGCTTCTCCGGCAAGGATTGCTTCCTCGCTGGTTACTTCGGAGGAATCTGCGATCAGAACGCGGTACCCGTCCTGGGCTGCCGCAATGCTTAGTCCGCGGAGAATGGCCTGGAATGTGGGGTTGGCCAGGTCCGGGACAACAATGCCGATGGTGTCGGTCTTGCCCAAGGCCAGGCTTCGTCCGACGGGGTTGGGTTGATATTTGAGTTCGGCCGCTGCAGCCCTGACGCGGGCGGCGATGCCGGGATCCACGGCGGCGTTACCGTTCATGACGCGGGACACTGTGGCGTGCGAGACGCCTGCTTTCTCCGCGACATCGGCTATGCCAACCCGCCGATTGGTGTTCCTCCGTGCCATGTTGCCCCTTCCGGTTGGCAGTCCGCGTGCTGCCCCTGCGTTGGGGCAATGGTTGACGGAACCGCCAGAGTCTTGATACAAAGCTTATAACGCTCTGAGAAAACGCTTTCTCATGATTCTTCCCAGTTCACGCCGGGCCGTCAAGCGGTTCACTCTGCCTTTTGAAAGGGGCATTTCCATGGTCAACGTCGACACCGCCGAGACCCATTCACCCGGGGCAGACACATCCGCATCCGCCACCGGAAACGCTGATCGTCATCGGACCCGCATGGCCCTTATCGGCACCGGCGGCCGTTCTGAAATGTACATTCGCGCGATCTATGGACAGCACGCTGACGTAGCTGAGCTCGTCGCGTTGTCGGACGTGAACCAGGGCCGCGTGGATTTTTACCAGGAACTCATCAAGGAACTCGGCGGGACAGAGCCGGTGGCATACTTCGAGCCAGCCAAGCTGACCGAGTTCATCCAGGGCAACGGCATCGAACGCGTCATCGTCACGACGCCGGACTACACCCACGCGGACTACATCGTCGAGGCACTCGAGGCGGGTGCCGACGTCGTGGTTGAAAAGCCCCTGACCATTGACGTTGAGGGCTGCCGCCGCATTACCGCTGCCGTGGCGGAAACCGAACGGAACGTCGTTGTTACGTTCAATTACCGTTATTCGCCGCGCAACACCGCGCTGAAGGAGATCATCCAGAACGGCGTGATCGGCAAGGTCACCTCCATCGACTTCACGTGGGTGCTGGACACGGTGCACGGCGCGGATTATTTCCGCCGCTGGCACCGTGAGAAGAAGAACTCCGGTGGCCTGCTGATCCACAAGGCCTCGCACCACTTCGACCTCGTCAACTGGTGGATCAATGATGTCCCCGAGCGCGTTTTCGCCTCCGGTGGGCTCCGCTTCTACGGCGACAAGAATGCTGCCGAGCGCGGTCTTGGTGCCCGCCCCGAACGCGGCACAGTTGATGGCCTGGCGCGTGATCCGTTCCGCCTGGACATGCGCGAGGACGAACGCCTGAAAGCCCTGTACTACGACAATGAAAAGTTCGACGGCTACCTCAGGGACCAGGACGTCTTCACTGAAGGCATCACCATCGAGGACAACCTGGCCCTCGTGGTGGACTACCAGGGCGGCCCCACGTTGAGCTACTCGCTGAACGCCCACAGCCCGTGGGAAGGCTACCGGGTTAGCGTCAACGGTACGGAAGGCCGGGCCGAACTCGAGGTGGTTGAGCGCGCAGCGGTCCAATTCAGCACTGACAAGAAGACCGTGGTGGACCCCAGTGCCACGCCTGTCGAGGAAGAGGACGCCGTTCGACGAAACGGGGAGCGTCTGGTGGTCCAGCGCCACTGGGAGGCGGCCTACGAGGTCCCGATCGTCAACGGCGAGGGAGGCCACGGAGGCGGCGACAACCTGCTGCTCTCAGACCTCTTCAATGGACCCGGCGTGGACCCTTTGGGTCGACCCTCGGGGTACATCGATGGCCTCCGTTCCGTCTCAGTCGGCATCGCCGGCAACCAGTCCCTGGACACTGAACTCCCTGTCCGCATCAGCGAGCTTGGCCTCGGCGTCGATCTCAGCCGCGGCCAGGCCTAGCGGCACGCCACTTACACAAGGACAACACCATGAGCAGGATTTTCGTCACCGGCGGTTCGGGCCGCCTTGGCCGCAGCGTCGTGACCGGACTCGCCCAGGCCGGCCACGAGGTGGTCTCGGTTGATCGCGATGCCGTCCCGGCCGAGCAACTGCCGGCCAATGCCGTGCAGTACACGGCAGACCTTATGGCCCCGGGAGAAGCGGAGCGGCTTTTCCGGGAAACAAACCCCGACGCCGTCATCCACCTCGCTGCTATCGCCGTACCTTTCAGCGCGCCTGAGGAAGTCATCTTCAGTACCAATACCCGGCTCGCCTACGCGGTGATCAGTGCAGCCACTGACGCGGGTATTCCCAAGATTATTACGGCAAGCAGCCCCACCGCCCTGGGCTACGGCTCACCCGCCGGTTGGATGCCGCCGTCGTTCCCCTTGGACGAGCAGACGCCACCCAAGCCCTGGAATGCGTACGCATTTTCCAAGCTGATCGCCGAACAAACAGTGCAGATGTTTGCCGCGGCGCAAGGCAACAAAATCCGGTACGCGGCATTCCGGCCCTGCTTTGTCATCTCCCCGGAAGAGTGGCAAGGCGCTCCCACGCAGCAGGGACACACGGTCCGCGAACGCCTTGCCGATCCGGCCCTGTCCGCCCCCGCGTTGTTCAACTACGTTGACGCCCGGGACGTAGCAGAATTCCTGGACGTCCTGTTGGAAAAGATGGACACCATCCCCAACGGCCAGGTGTTCTTCGTCGGAGCCAAGGATGCCTTGGCCACTTCCCCGCTCGCTGAGCTGTTCCCGCGTTTCCTGCCCGGCAGCGCCCCGCTCACCGAACACCTGACCGGCACCAGCCCGGCGTTCTCGGTGGGGAAAGCGCGTGAGCTGCTTGGCTGGGAGCCCAAGCGCAGCTGGCGTACCGAACTTACGCCGCCCTACGAAGGCGCAGATTCAGCAGCATCAGACCAAGCACTACTCGACGACGAGAATCCTGCCGGCCTGGTCCCGGCAGGAGCAACCAAGGAGACACCATGAACTTCGACGGCGTACTGTTTTTCCCCGTCACACCCTTTGCCGAAGACGGCTCGGTGGACGTAGCACTCCTGAAGGAGCACATCACGTCACGCCTTCCTTTTGGCCCCGGAGGTGTGTTCCCCGCGTGCGGCACGGGTGAATTCCATGCCCTCTCCCTGGAGGAGATCCGGACCGTGGTGACTGCCGCCGTCGAAGCTGTTGCCGGAGCTGTCCCGGTAGTCGCAGGCGCCGGCGGCCCGCTGGGCCACGCCCTTGCTGCCGCCAAGGTTGCCGAGGAGGCAGGCGCTGACGCCTTGCTGGTTCTCCCGCCGTACCTCGTAACAGGGCCAACAGACGGCGTCGTTGCTTACGTCGAGGCCATCGCCGCAGCCAGTAGCCTGCCAGTGATCGTGTATCACCGGGGAACGGCGAAGTTCACTGCCGCAGCCATGACCCGTCTTACTGCGAACCCCAAAGTCATCGGCTTCAAGGATGGGATCGGGGACGTCGGCCTGGCGCAGGAAATCGTATCCGCCATCAACGCCAGCGGCCGAACCGACTTCGCACTCTTCAACGGACTCCTCACGGCAGAGCTGACACAGGGCGCCTACCGTGGCCTCGGGATCCCGCTCTATTCCTCTGCTGCCTTTGCCATGGCTCCGGAGATCGCAAAGGCCTATTACGACGCCTACGTCTCTGGTGATGAAGACCGCCGAAACGCACTCCTTGAGGGCTTCTACGCCCCCCTCGTGAGACTTCGGGACCAGACTCCCGGCTTCGGCGTTTCGCTCGTCAAGGCGGGCCTGCGCCTGGCCGGTTTGCCGGTAGGCCCTGTTCGCCCGCCGTTGGTCGACCCCACAGACGAACAACTGTTGGAGCTCAAATCGATCCTGGCCAAGGGCCACGAGCTGGCCGTCAGCTGATGACAGCGCGCATTACGGGGCTCACCACGCGGTTGATCACGGTTCCGCTGCTGCGCAGTTGGGGTGCTGAAGCGCCCGAGAACCATGTGATCGTCACCGAGCTGACCACTGACGACGGCGGCGTGGGCCATGGTTTCTCGTGGACACCTACTATTGGTCCCCAGGCAGTCAAAGCCCTCCTGGACCACGACATCGCCCCCTTCATCCTTGGCCTGGAGCCTAATCCGGAAACGGTGTGGGACCAGCTGTGGAAGCGCCTGCACGAGGCAGGTGGGGGAGGCCTGACCACTATCGCCATGGCCGGCGTGGACCTCGCGCTGTGGGACCTCAAGGCACGTCAGTCCGACACCTCCGTCACTGCTCTTCTGGGTCAACGCCAGGAATCGGTGGAGGTCTATGGCTCGGGCGTGAACCTGCACTACTCCTTGGAACAACTCGTGGAGCAGGCACAGCGTTGGGTTGCCGCTGGTCATAAGGCTGTGAAGATCAAGGTGGGAAAGCCTGAGCTACGCGAGGATGCTGAACGGGTTGCCGCAGTGCGGCAGGTCATCGGCCCGGACCGTCTGCTCATGATTGACGCCAACCAACGCTGGGACCTGGCCCACACCTTCCGTGCTTTGGACGTTTTGGGGGAGTACGGACTGGAATGGCTGGAAGAACCAATCCGCGCTGACGATCTCTGGGCTTACCGGCGCCTGCGTAAACACTCTCCAGTGCCCATCGCGCTGGGCGAGAATGTCCACACCATCTACCGTTTCCGCGACTTCATCGAAGCCGAAGCCGTGGATATCATCCAACCCAACATTGTCCGCGTGGGCGGCATTACGCCATTCCGCAGGATCGTTGAGTTGGCCCGCGCCAACAGCATCAGGGTGGCTCCGCACCTGCTTCCGGAGCTCTCCGGGCAGTTGGCGCTCACCCTGGCTGAGGCCGTGAGCGTGGAGGACGTGGAAGACGCTTCCTTTGAGCAGCTCGGCATCCTCGCTGAGCCGTCTCCCATCCGAATCCGCAACAGCAGGCTCAGCTCCGTAGGCCGTCCAGGCCTTGGCTTCGACTTTGCCGCGAATCCGACCGCACGTGAGAGCTCCGTCCTTGAGAGCAGCTCCGACCCTGAGAGTAAAGGAAACCACATTGAGTACAGCAACTCTTGACCTGACCGCGGTGACGGCCGCTGCCGCCGCAGCCTTCAAGGTGACCGCCGCAGCGTCCGACGCCGAGCGCGCGGCCTGGCTGACCGCCGTCGCCGACGCCCTGGACGCCAACGTGACGGAACTGGTGTCCATAGCTGACTCCGAAACCAGCCTTGGTACGGTTCGGCTCACCGGAGAGGTAGCCCGGACCAGCGGCCAACTCCGGCTGTTCGCGAAGGTCGTCACGGAGGGCTCGTACTTGGAGGCCGTCATCGACCACGCGGATCCTGCCGCCACCCCGCTCAAGCCTGACCTGCGCCGCATCCTGCGTCCGATTGGACCGGTGGCCGTGTTCTCGGCGTCGAACTTCCCGTTCGCGTTCTCGGTGGCCGGTGGCGACACCGCATCGGCGCTCGCTGTCGGTTGCCCGGTGATCGTCAAAGCCCATTCCGGCCACCTCCGCTTGTCCCAGCGGACTGCCGAGATCGTGACCGAAGCCCTGGCCAGTGCCGGCGCTCCGGACGGAATCTTCGCCCTCGTGAGCGGACGCGAGGCAGGTACCGCCCTGGTGCAGGATCCCGCGATCAAGGCCGTGGGCTTCACCGGTTCCATCCCTGGCGGCCGCGCGCTGTTCGACCTCGCAACGTCCCGCCCGGAGCCGATTCCCTTCTACGGCGAGCTGGGCAGCCTGAACCCGGTGGTTATCACTGATGCTGCCCTGGCCGACCGCGGCCACGAACTTGCGGCAGGCCTGGCTGGTTCCTTCACCCAGGGCGCGGGGCAGTTCTGCACCAAGCCCGGGCTGGTCTTTATCCCCGCTGGCACCGAGTTCGCTGCCCAGGTAGCAGAGGCAAGTAAGGACAAGCCGACCGCGGCCATGCTGACTGAGCGGATCGCGGAGGCCTACCCTTACGGCCTGCGCAGTGTTGCGGAGCAGCCGGGTGTTTCGGTGGTGAGTGGCACTGTGGATCAGGACAGCCTGGCCGACGGCGCCGCGCCGGTGGTGTTCTCCACAAGCGCCGCCAACGTGCTGGAGCGTCCTGATGAGTTGCTGGAAGAGTGCTTCGGGCCCACCACGCTCCTCATTGAGTACGCCAATGATGAAGAGCTTTCCCAAGCCCTGGCCAAGGTTCCGGGCAGCCTCACCGCCACTGTCCATGCGCAGCCGGGTGAGGACGTTTCGGCGCTCGTGGAGCAGCTGAGTGAGCTCGCCGGGCGGGTCCTGTTCGATGGTTGGCCCACTGGCGTTGCCGTGAATTGGTCGCAGCAGCACGGAGGACCGTACCCCGCCACGACATCGCTGTTCACCTCCGTGGGCGCCACCGCGGTCCGCCGCTTCCAGCGTCCGGTGGCTTACCAGGACGCGCCGGACAACATCCTGCACCCGGCCCTGCGCGAGTCGAACCCGTTGGGCATCCCGCGTCGGGTGGACGGCGTGCTAACACTCAGCTAACACCTCCCCGCACGCACCCAACTAAGTAGCAGTTAAGCGCGTTCTTCGCCCCCTCAAAACGCGCTTAACTGCGACCTAGTTGGGTAGGGGCGGACAAAAGGGGCGGGGCCACCATCACGGTGACCCCGCCCCCTCGCGTTGGTTGGGGTTTGGTGCAGCTTACGGCCGCAGGGTGATCGGACGACGGCGGCCGTCCACTTCCGTGGTTGGCCAACGGTCGTCAGTGGTCAGGACGCGCAGGCCGGAATCCGTGAGCAGGACCGTGTCTTCGATTTTCACGCCTGGTCCGGAGGGGTTCCACGTGAAGGGCTGGTTGACGACGATTCTGTCCGTCACGTCTGCAGTGACCCGAGGATCACGGCCCGCATAACCTGCAGGACCACCCTGGTGATGCATTGTCCATTGCTCGGGACCAAAACCATGACGCACATAGGCATCCTGGATACCAGCGAAGACCTCATTGAGCTTGGCACCCGGCACGGTGGCACGGAATACGTCCGCTTCAACTGCTGCGATGCGGGATTCGGCGTCGAGCTCCAGGTGAGTGCCGGCGTCGAACGCTACCCAACGGGTCACGTTGGCCACCAAGCCATGACGCCGGGCACACACTACTGCCATGGCCCTGCGGCCAATGGGGGAATGCGTGGCGAGTGGATGGCGGAAGTCGCTGCGTGAAGCACCATTGCAGAGCAGGACAAGCGGCTCTGCACCCACCGCCACAATCCGCGCGGCCAGCTCGGAGACGAGCTGAAACTCTGTGGTTTCCGGCGTTGCACCTGTGAGGACATCCGTCATGGCAGCTGCGGCATCGGCGGAGAGCTCGGCATAGCGGGCTGTCTCCGCGGGCAGGAGCTGCTGCCGGGCTGCGCGAAGTTCGGCGGTGACAGCGGCTTCCATCAGCGGGTTTCCATCGTCGGCCAGCCCGGCCGCAGAGGCATGCAGTTGGCCGTGCCACGGAATACTGTGCAGGTTGACGCCCTCGGGAAGTTCCTCTGCCTCGATCCGGCCGGCTTCGTTGTTGAACGTCACCAGGTGATCCCCGGTTCGATCCACCAAGAGGGCGGCAATGGGATCGCCGGCCAGACTGATGTGGACCCGGCTGCCGTCCAGGTACCAGGTGAGCGCCGTGTTGCTGGTGAGCAGAAGCGAGTCGCGACCCGAGTGGTCCAGGATGTCCAGGATGCGGCGGCGTTTCACCACACGGTCGGCGGCATTGCCGGGCACAGTGACGGCAGCCAGAGCCGGCGTTAATTGAGTCGGAGCGGTCATGCTGGGTCCCCCTGGGTTGAAATGAGCTGTTCAATGTCTTGAGTGGCAAGGAAGCCGTCGGCAATGAGCACCCTGACCGTGCGATGCACAGGGCGGCCGGGTTCTGCGGCCACCGGCGACTCCCATGCCAGGGACAGCCCCACACCCGGATAGCCCGAGTGCCGAACGAACCAGGGGTCCGGCGCTTGAGGCGACGCAAGGAAGACGAGCGTGGCCGGATGGCCCAGACCCGGATCGCCTGCAGTATGACCGCCACCCGTTACGGCGTCGAAAGTTCCTGACCAAGCCAGCCAGGGCGCTACGCTGCCATGGACCGCATCTTCACCGCGCGAATCAGGGGTCCAGATGGTCGCATCGCTGACCCTTGGCAGGCGCCAGAAGAAGCCGCCGTAACCGCCCTCCGCTCTTCCGTTGGAACCCGGGCTGCCCAGCAACACGGGGCGTCCCGTGGCGGATTCGAGCCTGAAGTCCAGCGTCAGCTGCCAGACGGAATCCCCGACGGCGGCCCAGCGCCACCCGCGCTGTTCGCGGAGGACAGGGGTACCGTCAGGGCCCACCCAGCTCAACAGTTCGTGCCGCTCGCCATCCCTGTGTACGGCGCCATCTCCGTGGTCGGCGCTATCCCTGTGCTCGGCAGACTCAAGGACCACGCGGCCGTGGTCCTTGCGCCAGACGTAAGCTCCGGCGTCGCGGGTGTAGGTCCGGCCACCCCAGAAATTGATACCGTCCACGTCCTGGATTGCGACCCCTGCCCCAAGGTGCCACACATGGTCCTCCGGGATGTGGTCACTTACGACCGTGCCGGCAAGGGTTCGGATGGGGTGGAGGTATGGGCGCGGAGAGGAAGTTGGCCGGATGTGGGAGCCGTCCCGGACGGTGGCGACGGCTGTGCCGTTGACCTTCAGTTCTGGCTGGGCTGATCCAGCGGTACTCGCCGCCCACGGCGCCCCGAGTTCCGCGAACGTGGCCTGGCCCAACGTAGCGCGTCGGATCCACGAGTCGATGCCCTGCACCACGGCATGGGCGTCGTCGCCGTCACCCAGCCATGTCACATGGTCTGGATGGATGAGCGTGGGTGCGTCCGAGGTTCGTACCGCTTCCAGCACGGACATGTAGGCGCCGGCTCCACTCAGGGGGCTCAGCAGATCTTGTTCGGTCCGTGCTGACAAGAGGTTTTCCAACAGGTCCGTCCGCCCGAAAGTCTCAGTCCGGACCCCGCTGGGAGTGGTGACCTCCACACTGTCTTCCGTGTAGGAAAGCCTGATCTGCCCGAGTGTGCCGTAGATGGTCACCGATGGCGCTGACTGCACTGGTGCGCACAACGTCAAGGCACACGTCAGCACAGTGCCTGTCGCGGTCCGGACCCTGATCACGGAGGTGTCATCGCTCTCGGTGTCATTCGCACGGTATAGGTCGGTTTCGACCAATTCGACGTCGGCAAGGGTCCTGGCACCTGCGAGTCGCAGCCCAGTAGCCACAGCGTGTGCCAAGGCGTTCGTCGCCACGCCGTCCACCACATCCGTGCCGTTCAGGCTTCGCTTACCGGCCCAGCGGGAGCGTTTGAAGTAGCCCTTGGTCCGGAGCCATAGACCGGTGGCGCTGATGCCGCGGACCTCGCCGATTTCTCCCGAGGCCACAAACTTTTCAATGGCGGGAAGGGCGTGCGAACCAAGGCTCTGGAAACCGACTTGAACCAGCCGCCCGGCGCTCGCCGCCGCTGCAAGCACGCTTTCGTATTGCGCCATGGAAGCCACGGGAGGCTTTTCGAGGTAAACGTTGGCGCCTGCCCCGAGCGCTGTGAGGGCCAGCGGGGCGTGGGTTTGGATAGGGGTGGAAATGATGACGACGTCGGGGGCTCTTCCCGCAGCCAGCAGCTCCTCCAGGGAACTGTAGACGCCCACCTCAGGAGGCAACTGGTCCTGGGCCGGCGGCATTGGATCGGCAACAGCTACTAGTTCAAGCATTCCGGCAGAACCAAGCCGACGGAGGTTGTCAAGGTGCCTTTCGCCGAATCCGTGAACGCCAACGAGTGCTACCCGGGGCAGTTGGTTGGGAATGGCCACGTTGGTGCCGGCGGCCGTTGAGGGCGAAGTCATAGTGCTGTCCTAGCGGGATCAGTTGTGGGGAAACGATGGGGTTTTGCCCGGAGGTTGGAGGAGAGGAATGCTGCCGCCTCTTCCTGCATGGCAGTGGAGAAAACGTGGGGCTCGGGCCAAAAGCTGCCTGTGTACCGCCCAGCCGGCATCCGCTGCGAAAGGTGGGCATCGGCGTCGCGCATTCCTGCCTCTGGAAACAGTTCGTCGGCAAGTGCGTACTGGACCAGGACAGCTCCGGCAGTTGAACGCACCACCAGATCGGGCCAATCCCCCAGCTTTGACAGGCCAGGGGAGTGGAGCAACCAGGAATGTGCATCGAGGTAGGCGGGGAGGAGTGAGGCGAAGGTGGTCATCATGCACGTGACCACGTAACTTCGGACCAGGGGACTCAGTGCAGCGAGCACCATGGCCCGGCCGCCTCCACCTGAAAATCCAATGCATCCAAGGCGTTCCGCATCGACTCCGGGGAGGGCCGCCAGGATGCCCAGAGCCGCGACGTCGTCATGCGCGACTGTCCCCGCGATGCTGGTGCCCAAGAGGATTGCGGCCTTCGCCACAGTTTGTTCGTGGTCTGCCGCTGCTGCGTTGTAAAGATCCGCCGCGGAAGGTTCGACGCCGGGCTCCCGCCACAGTGCCTGCTGGCCGTTGACGGCGTGGGCCGTCCGCCAGGGCAGGGGTTCGAGTCCGAAGCGGCGACTGCCCCACATGAAGGCGTCGTGCGCCAGGACCGCGAAGCCCTGCTGCGCAAGCCACGTAGCGAACGGCCGCCCACCGTACAGCTTTTCCCGCAACTCGGCCGGCACCGGATCGAACCCGGCCGCAGTGGTGGCGTCGGCGTCGTTCTCATTGTCTTGTGGAAGTAGCACCAGCCGCTCCGCGCCATGGGATTTGATCCCACCGTGGCAGTGAAGAGCCAGTATCCCGGGCAGCGGGCCTATGGAGCCAGCCGGCCGCACGAACCAAGCCGAGGTTCTTGACCCGAATCCAAGCTGCCACGACAGGCGGGAGGTGATGACGCCGTCGTGTTCGGTTTCCGAGTCCACGCTGTATTCAGGAGCCGGGCCAATAGCCGGAACTCCGAGTGTGTCGGCAAGCTGCTGGGCACTTGGTGAGGCTGCCGCGAAGGGATGCCGGGCAACGTAAGCGGGCCAATCCTCGTAGCGCTCAAGAGCGCTGGGGCGGGTGGGCGCTGCGGCTATGTCAGCAGTGGTCATGGCAGTCGCCGTGCTTGGGGAACAATGGTGTCCTGCCTTTTCGGTGCGGATGATGCGCGAAAGCGCACGCCGGACTTCTTGGTGTGTGTAAACGGGTCGCGTGTAAACGGGTCTGGGCGGCTTCGTCAGAAAACGCTTTCTCAAAAATTAGCAAAAGGCTGTACATGGGTCAAGAAAGCGTTTACTTTGGTACGGAGCCGCTGATTACCAGGACCCGTATCCCGGTGAGTCAAGGGGTACCGCCAAGAGAACGGCGGCGTCCCGGAAGGCAAGCATCAACCACACTCGTACTCCGTGGATGGCCACGATGACCAAAGGAGACCACATGGCCGCTTATGAACACACGGGGACGCCGAAAGGCGTTCGCGGTCAGGCAGGAGGGAAGCGATGAGCGCCATCGGCGAACTCTCCACAATGTCCCGCCGCAAGGGGCCCATGACCAAGGAGGAGAAGAAAGCGAACGGCCGCGACAACAAGGCCGCCTATGTTTTCCTGCTTCCGTGGCTGATCGGCCTCGTGGTCATAACCGTGGGTCCGATGCTGATGTCGTTGTATCTGTCCTTCACGGACTACAACCTTCTGCAACCACCGCAATGGGTGGGAATCGACAACTTCGTCCGTATGTTCGGCGATGCCCGCCTGCATAATTCCCTGCGCGTCACCTTCACGTATGTGCTGGTAGGCGTGCCGCTCCAACTGGCTGTGGCCCTGGTGATCGCGCTGGTCCTGGACAAAGGGCTTCGTGGCCTTCCGTTCTACCGCTCCATCTTCTACTTGCCGTCGTTGCTGGGCGGATCTGTGGCTGTTGCGATTCTTTGGAAGCAGATCTTCGGCACCACCGGCCTTGTGAACCAGGTCCTCGCCATGATCGGCATCCAGGGGCCTGGCTGGATCTCGGATCCCAACACGGCGCTCGGCTCCATCATCCTGCTGCACGTCTGGACGTTCGGCAGCCCCATGATCATCTTCCTGGCGGGCCTGCGCCAGATCCCGAACATGTACTACGAGGCCGCCGAAGTTGACGGCGCCACCACCTTGCAGAAGTTCTGGCGGATCACGCTGCCGATGCTGAGCCCCATCATCTTCTTCAACCTGGTGCTGCAAATCATTGGTTCGTTCCAGTCATTCACGCAGGCGTTTATCGTCTCTGGCGGCAACGGCGGACCGTCCGACTCCACCATGTTCTTCACGCTGTACCTGTACCAGAAGGGCTTCGGTCAGTTCGATATGGGCTACGCCTCCGCGATGGCCTGGTTCCTGCTGGTCATTATCGGCGCCTTCACTGCCATCAATTTCATCGCTTCAAAGTATTGGGTGTTCTACGATGACTAAAATCCAGACCCTCCCCGCCGCCGCTGAGAGCCAAAGCAGCAAGACCAGCAAAAGCCCGCGCCGCCGTGAATCGCCAGGAAGCCTGGCTTTCAGCCGGAACGCCCGCATCAAGGGACTCATCAAGCACGCCATCTTGATCCTCGTTGGCGGGATCATGATCTACCCGCTGCTGTGGATGGTTGTTTCCTCGCTGCGGCCCAATGACCTCATCTTCCGCGAACCCGGCCTTTGGCTGAATAACCTGGAAATGAGCAACTACACCGATGGTTGGTCTGCGCTGACGCACCCCTTCGGGCATTACATGATCAACTCCGCCATCGTCGTACTTGGCTCGATCCTCGGAAACCTGATCTCGTGCTCCATGGCCGCCTATGCCTTCGCCCGGCTGCAGTTCAGTGGCAAAAAGCTATTCTTCGGAATCATGCTGCTGACCATCATGCTGCCATTCCATGTTGTGATCGTGCCGCAGTACATCCTGTTTTCGCAGATCGGTTGGGTGAACACCTTCTGGCCGCTCATCGTGCCAAAGCTCCTGGCCACGGACGCGTTCTTTGTGTTCCTCATGGTCCAGTTCATCCGTGGCATTCCGAAGGAATTGGATGAGGCTGCCCGCATTGACGGCGCCGGCCACCCGAGGATTTTCCTCCGGGTCATACTTCCTCTCATGGTTCCGGCCCTCGCCACCACCACGATCTTCACTTTCATCTGGACGTGGAACGACTTCTTCGGTGCACTTATCTACCTCACTGATCCGGACATGTTTACGGTCCCCGTAGCGCTTCGCGCTTTCGTTGATTCGCAGTCCGCCACGAGTTGGGGATCGCTCTTCGCGATGTCCATCGTGTCCCTGTTCCCTGTGTTCCTTGTCTTCCTGTTCGGCCAGCGGTTCCTCATCAAAGGCATCGCAACCACCGGCATCAAATAGGACGTCGACGTACTGAGTGGAAGTCCAGGGCTTCCGCCCGACAAGTAATACAAGCTGGGATCTTGTCATACAAGATTGTGACTTGTAGCATAAAACCCACGCAAGAAAACGCTTTCTCATTCGTATCAAGATCAAAGAGGATCGGAGACAACAGTGCCGGTATTTCCAAAGGGTGAAGGAATCGCCCCTGCAGGTGCTTCCGCAGGTTCTTCCAAAGCCCGCGCATCGGAACCCAAGGCCAAGCGGTCCAAGCGGCGGCTTCGCGCCTCCGCAATCATCGCTGCCACAGCTGCTGCCGTTCTGGCGCTCAGCGCATGCGGCAGTGGGGCAGAACAAAAGAGTGCCGACGGCAAGGTGGAACTCCGCTTTTCCTGGTGGGGCGGCGACAAGCGTGCGCAATTGACGCAGCAAGCCATCGCGGCTTTTGAAGCCGAGAATCCCAACATCAAGATCAAGGCCGAATATGGCGACTGGAGTGGCTACTGGGACAAGCTGGCCACCCAGGTTGCTGCCAACGACGCTCCGGATATCATCCAGATGGACGAAAAGTACATCACCGAGTACTCCACTCGTGGAGCGCTCCTGGATCTGTCCAAGTACAAGATCGACACGTCCAAGCTGGACGAAGCCGCGCTGAATGCTGGCAAGGGTTCCAAGGGACTCACTGGTATTGCAGCAGGCATCAACGCTGCCACCATCCTCGCGAACCCGGCTGTTTTCAAGGCTGCGGGCGTCGCTCTTCCGGACGACAAGACCTGGACGTGGGAAGACTTCGAGCGCATTGCCGCGGAGGTCACGGCCAACTCTCCCAAGGGAACCTACGGGGCTGCTGCATACGGTACCGATGAGGCGTCCCTGGGTGTGTGGCTGCGTCAGAACGGCAAGTCACTCTATACCCAGGACGGCAAGCTTGGTTTCGAGCCCTCGGACGTCGCAGGCTACTGGGACTTCCTGAAGGAACTCAGCGAGAAAAAGGCTGTTCCGTCGGCATCGGAAATTGTTGAGGCCGAGGCTGCTCCACTGGATCAGAGTGGCCTGGCAACCGGCAAGAACGGCATGGCGTTCTGGTGGTCCAACCAGTTGCCGGCGCTCGAGAAAGCTGCGGGCGGCGAACTGCAGATCCTTCGTTTCCCCTCCAAGACGGGCAAGGCCACTGATACGAAGCTTTGGTACAAGGCTTCCCAGTTCTGGTCAGCATCCTCCAGGACCAAGCACCCTGAAGAGACGGCCAAGTTCATCGACTTCCTGACGAACAACGTCAAGGCCGGCGAAATTCTGCTGGCTGACCGCGGCGTTTACCCCAACTCGGACGTCCGCGATGCAATCGCTCCCAAACTGGCGACGGCGGACACCAAGGTGGTCAACTTCATCAGTGAGATCCAGCCCGAGCTCGGTGAAGCTCCGGCCGCACCGCCCAAGGGTGCAGGTGCCATTCAGGAAATCATCAAGCGCTACTCCTCGGAAGTCCTGTTCAACAGGCTCTCCACCGAGGAAGCCGGTAAGAAGGCCGTGGACGAGATGAAGTCCGCGATCGGAGCCTAGCTTCCGGCATCAATGCATCAAAGAACCGCGTCCCGGGCGAATCATTCGTGATCCGCCCGGGGCGCGGTTTTTGCGTTGGCGCTATCTGCTTCGGTTAGTCCTCTGCGATAACTGCCACGGCTCCGGCGGGGACCACGCCGCCGAAGCGTGCTCCGCTTAGCAGTTCGTCGCCGTCGGCCTTCACGGTCACGTCATCCCGAGTGTGGTTGATGGCGAAGAGGAAGCTGCGGCCGTCCGCGGATCGCCGTCGGACGAGTTCGACGCCGGCAGAAGCCTGTGCAACGGACGTCACCCCAGACTCCTCCAAAAGTCGGGCAGTCAGTGAATCGATGCCGTCGGCGTCGGGGAGTGTGGCGAGGTACCAAGCCGCCCCCGTGCCGGTGGATCTGCGCGTGAGGGCAGGGACGCCGTCGAGCGGGTAGTCCGTAAAGGTTGCCAGAACTTCGGCCGGCCCAGACTCAGCCACGTGAACGTGCTCGCTCCACAAGGAACCAACTGTTCCATCGCTGAGTGTGAGTGTGCTGCCCGGGAAAAGCGGGTGGAATTCCTCGGTTCGGATACCCAGCAATTCGCGGAAAACACCCGGGTAGCCACCCAACCGAACGTGGTCCAGCTCATCCACGATGCCGCTGAAGTAGCTGATGAGGACCGTTGCACCACGCTCTGCTGCGGCAGCGATCGAGGCGGCGGCAGCGTCCGTCACGGCGTAGAGGGTGCAGACCAGAATGAGATCGTAGCCGGAGAGGTCGTCGGAGGGGTGGACGAAGTCCGCAGTGACGCCACGCAGGTAGAGGGAACGGTGGAAGGCGCGCATGGTTTCCAGGTACTTCACGTCGTGGCTTGGGTGCGAATCCAGCTCGGAGGCCCACCATGCTTCGTAATCAAAGACGAAAGCAACCCGCGATTCCACACGGGAACCCTTCACGGATTCCACCTTGGACAGGGCATCGCCGAGCTCCACCACGTTGCGCCAGACCTGTGTGTCCCGTCCGCCGTGCGGAACCATGGCCGAGTGGAATTTTTCAGATCCGGCCTTGCTTTGGCGCCACTGAAAGAACATGACGGCGTCGGCGCCGCGGGCCACATGCGTCAGGGAGTTGCGGAGCATTTCCCCGGGCATTTTTGGCTGGTTATGGGGCTGCCAGTTGACCGCAGACGTGGAATGTTCCATCAGGATCCACGGCTCGCCGCCGGCCACGCCGCGCGTGAGGTCCGCGCTGAAGGCAAGTTCGATCTCCCGTTCAGGATCGGCAGCCACCAGGTAATGGTCGTTCGCGATCACATCCATGTCCTTGGACCAATCGAAGTAGTCCAGGGTTTTGGTGGCGCTGGAAACCATGAAGTTAGTGGTGGCGGGGATGTTCGGCGTGACCTCGCGGATAACCGCCAGCAGGGCGCGGTAGTAATCGATGAACGCCCATGAATTGAAGCGTGCAAAGTCCAACTGCTGCCCGGGGTTAAGCGTGGTGGGGGCGGCTCCGGGCGGGATGATTTCCTCGAATGAAGCGTAGTGCTGGGACCAGAAAGCCGTTCCCCAAGCCTCGTTGAGTGCCTCAATGGATCCGTACCGGCGCTCAAGCCAGGCCCGGAATGCGGCCGCGTCCTCTTCTCCGTAGAACTCGCCAACATGGCAGCCGAGCTCGTTGTCCACGTGCCACAGTGCCAGCGCCGGGTGGTTCCGGTAGCGTTCGGCGATGACCCGCGTCATGGTGGTTGCGTACCTGCGGTACACCGAGGACGACGGCGTGTAGTGGCGCCGCGAGCCGCGTTCCAGCCTTGTTCCTTCCGCTGTCACCGGCAGGATTTCCGGGTGTTTCCTGGCCAGCCAGGCGGGCGGTGATGCCGTAGCCGTAGCCAGTGCCACCTTGATGCCCGCTTCCTGGAGGTTGTCCATGACGTCGTCCAGCCAGTCGAAATCGTACTGGCCTTCCACGGGTTCCAGCAGGCCCCAGGAGAAGATGGCGACGCTCAGGAAATTGACCCCCGCCTCCTTCATGAGCTCGATGTCTTCACGGCGGACGTCTTCCGGCCATTGCTCAGGGTTGTAGTCGCCGCCGTAGGCGAGGCCGTTGATGCTGTTCCATACAGAGGGCGCTCCGGAGGGGCTTTCGGATGGGCTTTCGGATGGGCGCTTGGATGCGTCTCGGGAAAGTTCAGGGGAGGGCAAAGTGACTCCTTTGTCAGGTTCGGCAGTGCGGGATAACTCTGGAGCTTGACTGTTATCAGGTTAGGCGAGGATCTTGGAAAACGCTTGCCCAGATCCTCGATAGGGGATATTGTATCGATTCAGAACGAGTGTAAGCGCCGTCACTCTCCCTGGTGGGGAACCGAAAGGCTTGCACCAACTGAGCAAGGAGGCTCTCATGATCAATAGAAGGAATTTCCTCACCACGGTTGCCCTTGGCACTGCATCTGCGGCATTCCTGTCCGCCTGCGGCCAGTCTTCGTCGTCCGGCAAGGCGGGTTCAGCCGAGAACCCTGTGACCATCACGTACACCTGGTGGGGCAACGACGACCGTGCCGAGCGCACCCGCAAGGCGATTGCACTCTTCGAGTCCAAGAATCCGGATGTCAAGGTCAACGGAAACTTCACTGACTTCGCTGGATACTGGCAGAAGCGAGCCACGGAAGCCGCTGGTGGTGGTTTGCCGGACGTCATGCAGTGGGACTTGTCCTACCTGCGCGACTACGGCCAGCGGAACCAGCTGCTGGACCTGGGCACCGTAAAAATCAACACCGATGCCTTCGATAAGTCCCTCCTGCCTTCGGGCCAGATCCGCGGCAAGACCTACGGCATACCCACCAGCACCAATGCATTCGCTGTCTACTACGATCCCGCCAAGCTCAAGGCCATGGGCATCGCTGAGCCTGACGGAACGTGGAACTACAAGGAGTTCAACTCTTTCCTTGCTGAGGTGGGCCAGAAGGGCAACGGAACGTTGTTTGGCGGCACCGACTACACCGGTGTTTGGTGGATGTTCAACATCTGGTTGCGCCAAAACAACATTCAGGCCTTCACGGATGAAGGCAAGCTGGGCTTCTCCAAGGACGACCTGAAGAAGTGGTGGAACACCACCGCCCAGCTTCGCGGAACCCCGGCGATCGTTGGCGAAGACAAGACGACGCAGCTGCTGCCGAAGTCCCCGTTCGGCTCAAACGTCACTGCCACGGAAGTCACGTGGGACAACTTCATGGCCGGTTACCTCGGCGATAGCGGCGCCAAGGAACTCAAGCTGGTGCCGGTTCCTTCCGATAACTCGGACAACCTGGGACTCTTTCTCAAGCCCTCAATGCTGATGGTGGCCAGCGCCAAGACCAAGTACAAGGATGCTGCTGCCCGTTTCATCGACTTCATGGTCAACGATCCCGAGGTAGGCCAGATCTTCAAGACCTCCCGTGGTGTTCCGGCATCCAAGACCCAGCGCGACGGAACCACCTTTGAAGGCACAGACAAGCTGGTTGTGGACTACGAAAAGTCCATCGAAAAGTACCTCAAGGATGCTCCGGAGCCGCCCATCGTCGGTTTCGGCACGCTTGAATCCTCTTTCAAGCGCGTCAGCTCTGACCTCAATTACGGCAAACTCACCATCGACGGCGCCGCAGACGCGTGGTTCAAAGAAGCCGAAGACCTCATCAAGCAGAATGCCTGAGCAGACATTCGTGTCTGATCCAGGCGTTCCAACCGACGGACTGATCTCGTGACTCAAACCCCAACCCTGAGCAGGCGCTCCCAGTCGTCCGCTTCCTCGCAGCCGCGTACATCGCGGCGTCGAGGGGCGGACGCCCGCGCCGGCTACACCTTCCTGCTGCCTTGGCTGCTCGGATTCATTGCCCTGACCATGGGTCCGATGATTTCCTCGCTGTACCTCTCCTTCACCAACTACAACCTCTTCGATGCCCCCAAGTGGATAGGCCTGGACAACTACGCCACGCTCTTCCAGGACGAACGTTTCCTTCAGTCAGTGGGCGTAACCCTGAGCTACGTAGTGTTCGGCACCCCTCTGAAGCTCGCTGCTGCGCTGGCGATCGCCATGCTGCTGAACAGCAAGCGAAAGGGACAGGGGTTCTACCGTTCCGCGTTCTACGCTCCCTCTTTGATCGGCGCGTCCGTGTCCATCGCAATCGTCTGGAAGGCGATGTTCGGCGATTCCGGCCCTGTGGATGAGGGCCTGTCCTTCTTCGGCATCGACCTCGGCGGCTGGGTGGGCAACCCGTCCATGACGATGCCCATGATGATCCTCCTGACGGTGTGGCAGTTCGGCGCCCCAATGGTGATTTTCCTGGCCGGACTCAAGCAGATTCCTGCCGACCTCTACGAGGCAGCCTCGATGGACGGCGCCGGTCCGGTCCGTAAGTTCTTCAACATCACCTGGCCCATGCTTTCGCCCGTGATTTTCTTCAACTTGCTGATGGAAACCATTCACGCGTTCCAGATCTTCGCCTCGGCCTACATCATCTCCAATGGTGAAGGCGGCCCCGCAGGCTCCACCCTCTTCTACACCCTCTACCTGTACTTGCGCGGTTTCAGCGACTTCCGGATGGGCTACGCCTCGGCCATGGCCTGGCTCCTGGTGATCGTGGTCGGCATCATCACGCTGATCTTCTTCAAGACCTCCAAGTCCTGGGTCCACTACAGCGGTGATTCAAAATGACAACCATGGCAACCCCCACCCAGTCCACGTCCGGCATGCCGGCCCCGGAGTACAACCCGAAGTCCGAGTCGGGCACGGTCAAACGCATCAAAAGCATCATCTTCCACATCGTTGCGTTGGCGCTTGTTGGGGTAGTTCTCTACCCGGCTCTGTGGATGGTGGTCTCGTCCTTCAAACCGAACTCCGAAATCGGTGGTTCCACTACCCAGCTGTGGTCCAACAACTTCAGCTTCGACAACTTCGTCACAGCCATGGACGGCATCGGCGGGGTGTCCACGCTGACGTTCTTCACCAACTCCCTGATTCTGGCCGTGGGCGCAGTAGTCGGCACCGTCCTTTCAGCGAGCGTCTCGGCGTACGCTTTTGCCCGCATCAACTTCCCCGGCCGCGGAATCTTCTTCGGCATGATGATTGCCACCTTGCTGCTCCCGTTCCACGTGGTGATCATCCCGCAGTACATCGTGTTCCAGCAGCTTGGTCTGGTGGACACCTATGTGCCGCTGTTGATCGGCAAGTTCCTGGCCGCCGACGCGTTCTTCGTCTTCCTGATGGTCCAGTTCATGCGCGGCCTCCCGGCCGAACTGGACGAGGCTGCCCGCATCGACGGCGCCGGACACGTCCGCATCTTCGGGTCCATCATGCTCCCGCTCATGAAGCCGGCATTGATCTCGACGTCGATCTTCTCCTTCATCTGGAGCTGGAACGACTTCCTGGGCCCGCTGCTGTACCTGAACACCCCCGAAAAGTACCCGCTGCCACTGGCTTTGCGGCTCTTCGTGGACCAGACCCAGAGCTCGGATTACGGAGCGATGATCGCGATGTCCGTTCTTGCGCTCCTGCCCGTGTTGGTCTTCTTCCTCGTCTTCCAGCGCTACATCGTCGAAGGCGTTTCAACACAGGGCCTCAAGGGCTGACAGACACGGAAGACGGAAAAAGAAAATGAGCATCGTGGACACTACAGGAAAGTCCTCTTCGGATAGGCAGGCCATTTCGGTCAACCGCTTTGGCCTCTTCTCCGAGACGATCCTCGCCGGAGTCGTTGTGCTCCTCCTGTCCGTCCCCTTGGTGACGGCGCCGGCTGCCTATGCTGCCGGCGTCGCACATCTTGAGCGGCACCTCAGCGGAAGGGATGACTCCCTTCGGAGCCTTTGGGGCAACTTCCGCCGTGCGCTTCCCGGCAGTTGGAAGATCGGAATCACGACGGCGGCAGCCGCCGTCGTGATTGTCCTTAACCTGTTGCTCGCACTGGTGGGTCAATTGCCCGGGCGGGCACTGATTCTGCCGGCGACCTTGATTCTGGCGGCCGCAGCCGCCGTGCTCCTGCTCAGGATTGCCGGCAACTGGAGCGGCGGAGTGATCTGGGACGGCGACGCCGGCCGGAAGTCCGTGGATCTTCCCGGTCCACAGCAGCAGTGGCGGCTTGCCTACTCCCAAGCCAAGGCTGATTCGTTCCGTGATTGGAGCGGTTCGCTGTTGCTCCTCGGGGCCCTTTTCGTGGCAGTCGTTTTCGTGTGGATGCTGCAGGCGCTCTTCGTGATTGTTCCCGGCATGCTGATTCTTGCCGCTGCTGCCGTCAAGATCCGGGCCGCCAGCCGCGCCCAAGACTGACTGAGGATCCGACAACCTGCTGAATCGAGCCGATCACACTGTGTCACCGCGCCCCCAATCCGGGTCTTCCACCAAAGCAGCCATTAGTCGCTCCACAGAGACTTGGTATTACCCGCTCCGGCACCATAATTACCGGATCTTCGTAACGCTTTCGCTCGTCGGCAGCGGCGGAGTGTGGATGCAACGACTCGCCCAGGACTGGCTTGTCCTGCAGCTCACCGGAAGCCCGGCCGCTGTGGGGTTGGCTGTTGCACTTCAATTCCTGCCGATGCTGGTGGTTGGTCCTATCAGCGGTGTGTTGGTGGATCTCTTTCCGAAGCGCCGAATCCTCATGGTGTGCCAGTCCGTTGCTGCACTACTGGCGGCTGGACTGGCCGTTTGGAATGCGATGGGCGGCACGGACGTGTGGGTTGTCTACGGCTCCTGCATTGCTTTGGGCATCACCAGCTCTATTGATGGGCCCGCCCGGCAAGTCTTCGTCAATGAGGTAGTAGGCGATGCCGGGCTACCCGCCGCTATCGGCCTAAACAGTGCCATAGGTCAACTAGGTGCCATGCTCGGTCCCGCCCTGGCCGGAGTCGTCATTGCCCAAGCTGGCCCGGCCGCTGCATTTGCTACGAATGCGGGGATCGGGGTGGCCGTATTGGTGATGATCGCTATTATTCGGCCAGCTGAGCTTCATCACGCACACGACCCTGATTGCTCGCCGCGGGATAGGCGTGGACAAATCCTGGCTGGCTTCAGGTACGTGAGCGCGCGGCCGCAGCTTCTGCTCATCATGCTGTTGGCGGGTCTCTTGGGAGCGTTCGGCATGAACGGTCCCGTGGTCCTTGCCGCGTTCGCTGACCGCGTGTGGCACAGCGGTCCTGCCGGATTCGGGCTCTTCAATATGGTCAGCGCCTTAGGAGCTTTGGCTGGCGCTCTCCTTGCTGCCCGGATCAAGCACCTGGGTCGCAAGGGGATCGTGGGTAGCGCAGGACTCTTCGGGCTCACGCAGCTCATTGCCTCGCTGATGCCCACCCAGGAATTGTTCGTGGCCATGCTCGTGGTGGTTGGCTTCATGACTCTCATGTTCCTCACCAGCGCGGCCACCAGCGTCCAACTCGAAGCTGGCGCCAGCGTGCGTGGGAGAGTCTTGGCCCTCTACTTTCCGCTTCTGTTGGGTGGGCATGCCTTGGGAGGCTTGCTCGCCGGCTGGCTCACGGAAGATTTCGGGGTACGGGCGGCACTGATGGTCACGGGCGCGTTGGGTATGGCTTCGGCGTTCATGATTGGGTTCCTTCTTTGGTTGCTGGGCCGAAAGCGGAGTTTTGACCGAGCCCGTTAAGGTACTGGGCTCGTTAAGGTGCTGGGCCGGCGCTGCAGTAAGAAGCTCTCCCAAAGTGAGGCCGATGCTGGGAACCACGTTGCGGCAGACGGCGGTGCGACGTGCGTTGCCCGTGCGACAGGCGTGGCTGGGGCGGGCGGATGCCCTGGCAGGGGTGGGGCTTTGGATTGGTAGCTGTGTCCTGTGGGAGTGCTGACTTCCAGTTCATGTCGCCCGCCAGGGATTGTTTTCACGTTCCAGTGGGGGTTTTCTTTGGTGTGGTTGCAGGCTTCGCAGAGCCCCGCGCCGTTGGCCAGGCTCGTGGCACCGCCGTTGTGCCAGGGGACGATGTGATCTATGTGGCGGATGGGCGCGTCGCAGTAGGGGGTGCGGCAGGTGTCGTCGCGGGTTTCGATGAAGCGCCGCATCCCGGGTGGGAAGAGTCGGGCTTTGGAATCCATGGCCAGCAGTTCACCACTGGCTGGTGCTGTGTATAGACGGCGAAGCAAGACCCTAAGGTCCTCGCGATCCATGCATTTCATACCCGAGTTGGCCTGCCCGGATTCCGCTTGGTTGTCGGTCCCGGCCTTTCCCACAACCCCGGCCTCGCCGCTGGTTCCGCTCTTACCATTGATTCGCGACTCCCCGTCCGTCTGGACGGCCCCGGGTGCTCCGTTCGTCTGGTTGCTGCCTCCGGCGATGAGCGTCCTGGCCCACCCTGCGGGGACGATTCCGTAGCCCTGAAGCCGGGCTGGTTCGCTGTTGCCTTGGAAGAGGGTGCGGTCGGTCATGACGAGCTGCAGATCAATCCCGCTGATCCCGCCGGGGGTGCCGGTGAGGCGTTCGACGAGGGTGTCCGCCATGACCTGGCCCCGGTTCCGGGTGTCCCCGCCGGAGCGGGCCGAGTCAGCATGACGGGTGAGCGCGGCGTAGGCGGCGACGCCTTGGGCGACGGGGAGCAGTGCGGTGAGGATGGTCATGGTGTCCGGGGCCGGGCGGAGGCTGACGTGCCGCTCGGACGCGGCATGGGCTGCGCGTTGGGTCACGGAACGGGGGTCACGACGGTAGGCGGCGGCTCGTGCGGCGGCGATGATGGTTTTGTCTCCGGCGCCGTCGAAGGTTCCGGTGTCGGGGGCGAGTTCCTCATCGACGGCTGCCCGGTCTTCGACGGACAGGCACGCTGTTTCCTTCACCAGCAGAGTGGCCCGCCATTCGTTCAGGTGTCCGGTTTCCAGGGCGGCCATGGTGCGCGGCATTTCCGACACCAGTGCTTTGGCCAATCCAAGGAGCCGGGACCCTTTGTTCGGTGATTCGCGCCGGGCCAGTGCGATCTGCGCGCCCACACCCTGACCACGCTCCGAGGCTGGCGTACCAGTGGCGGCTTGTTCGTGGCGCTGCGCCAGGTCAAACGCCACCGACGCCCGCGCCTGCAAAGCCGCGATCGCTGACTTCACGTCCTCCAAACCACGAATCTGATCAATCAAAGCAGCACTGCCTGCACGGATGCGGAAGGAGCCCAATCTGGCGAGGAACTCCCCAACGTCAGAGCCCTCGGACCCAGAGCCGCTGGAAATCGCAGTCGCAGGCAAGGGCACACCCGAGACCACCGTGCGTGCTTGCATTGCCCGAATCCGATCCATACCAACACTCTTCCGGAGGGGTACGACAATATAAGGCCTCGGACAATGCCTTCCGAAAAAATCGGCTATGCGAGTTTGCTAAGCGACACCACGAACCCGCTCAACGTCCGGCAACCAACTCCTCGATAGCCTCCACGCTCAGGTTTCCATCGCTGATCCAGACCGTGTTTGTGCGGGTGAGTGACGTGCCTGCAGCCAGCTCAACGGCAGTGTCCCAAGCCAAGGCAGAACCCACGGCAGGGTACTCACTGCAGCGAACAAACCACGGGTCCGTCGATTCGGCAGGTGCGGCAAACACCAAAGTGGCCGGGCCGCCGTCGAACTCTCCTGTCCAGGCAAGCCACGGCGCAACCGAACCATGCACCGCAGACTCGCCTTCCGCAGTGGAGGAGAAGACGCGCGGGGAATCGTTGCCGGGGAGGCGCCAGAAGAAGCCGCCGTAACCACTGCCGGCGGCGCCGTGGGAACCAGGACTGCCCAATGAAACATCCACGACGGCGGTAAGTTCCGTTTGGATATCGAGTCGCCAGGTGTTGGGGTCCAGATGCGTTCGCTGGTAGCTCCGTTGCTCTTCGAGGAGGAGTCCGCCGTCGGCCGCGAGCCAGTGGAGGTCCAGCGTGGTTTTGTCCTCTTCGCGGCGCAGGCCGTGGACCTCGATCCGGCCGTGGTCTCTGAGATCTTCATATCTGCCAGCCGCACGCCGATAGCTGCGGCCACCCCAGAAGTTGCTGCCGTTGACATCCTGGAGGGCGAACCCGGCGCCGAGGTGCCACACGTGGTCCACAGGCAGATGTTCCGTCACTGCAATCCCTGACGGTGTGGCAACCGGGTGGAGATACGGCCGCGGCGAGAGCTCCGGCTCCAAGGTGTCGCCAGCGCGGAAGTCTGCAGTGGGAGAATCAGCATGAGTGGCGAAAAGGGGCTCAGCGGCGGCAGTGTTCTTCCGTGCCCACGGAAGCCCGAGCTCGGAGAAGGTGGCGTGCGCCCTGGTTGCCCGCTCCAGGATTTCCTCTATCCCATGAATTACGGCATGCGCTTGTTCGCCTTCGCCTACCCATTCCACGTATTGCGGCGGAATGAGTGCGGGCGCCTCGGCGGTGCGGATGGCTTCCAGCACACGCATGAACGCACCGCTTTCATCCAGGGGACTCCGCAACGGAGTGCCTTGGGACAAATGCTGGAGCAGGTTTTCGGTGAGGTCGTCACGTCCAAACGTGTGCGTTGTTTCGCCCGCTTCGGTACGGACGGTGACGTGGTCTTCGGTGTAGTGGAAAACAGCCGTTCCTTCTGTCCCGTGCAGCGTGACGTAGGGTTCCACTGATTCGGTGGCGCATAGCGTCAGGGCGCAGGTGATGGGCAGCCCGTCCACTGTCCGCATCCGAATCACGGAGGTATCGTCCGCCTCGATGTCGTTGGCTCGGTAGAGATCCGTCTCCACGGTGGCCAGGTCTTTTGCAGTTCGGGCTCCGGCGATCCGGAGGGCTGTCGCGATTGAATGGGCCAAGGGATTGGTGGCGACGCCATCCACTACGTCAATTCCGTCGAGGCTTCGCCTTCCAGCCCAGCGCGAGCGTTTGAAATAGGCGCGGTCGCGGACCCAGCGCCCTGTGGCCGTGATGCCTTTGAGCGTCCCAATGCTGGGGAGGTCTGCCGAAACTTGCCCGTTAGCCAGTCTTTCCAGTGCGGTGAGTGCATGGGAGCCCAGGCTTTGGAAGCCGATTTGTACGCTGCGGCCAGCTGTCGCCGCGGCCTCTTGTAGCCGGATGAAGTCGCTCATGGAGGCGACGGGAGGCTTTTCGAGATACAGATGGGCCGAAGAAGCCAGCACAGAAAGAGCCAACGGGGCGTGTGTCTGGATGGGAGTTGCCACTATGATCACGTCCGGCCGATGGCCCCCGGCAAGCAACTCATCCAGATCGGAGTGGACGGCCGTGGAAGGCAGCAGCGTGCCTGGGGCCGGGGGACTCGGGTCTGCGACCGCAACGAGATCCACCACGCCCTCGGACCTGAGCCTTTCCAGGTTGTGAAGGTGATGGGCGCCGAAGCCATGAACGCCTACCAGAGCGATCCTTGCAGGTGCAGTCCTGAGGGTGCTGGGACTTTTGGCGGACCCGGCGGAAGTGGTTTCCATGATTCTCCTCTGCTGGCTGGCAACTGCTGGGGACGATCCGACGACGTCGTCGGCAAAGTATTCGTCGAATCGTCCGGCGGTTCAGGCTATACCTCGAAAGCTACAACCGGCAAGCGCTTTCCCAAAATCCATTCTCCGAGTCTACTGAATCCCCGGCCTTGAATGTAACGATTCAAGAAGAGCCTTGACTGGAAGCAGTTCCTCAGTCTAAATTTCGGTGAAACCGTTTACTTGTGACGTGGCGCACTTGGCCAAGTCCGCACTGGCTGGCATCGGTGACCGCGGGGAGAGCCGAGGATAATCGTCGGCGCCAGATAAATGGATCAGTTCTGCAACGATGGAGAAAGGGAGTGCCATGACTTCTGGGGGATTTGGCTTTCGGGCCTACACGTTCTTCGACACACTCCTATGGATCGCCTGCCTGAATATGCTGTGGATCGTCTTCACACTGCTGGGTGGCGTGGTGCTGGGAGCCGGGCCCAGTACCGCTGCGGCCCAAATCCTGATCCGTGAAAAGGTGCAGGGAAATGCCGTGCCTTTGATGCGCCGCTATGCCAAGGAGTACTTCAAGAACTTTGGGAAGGGCAATGCCCTCGGCGTTCCCGTCTTGGTAGTTGCCGCGTCCCTTGTCCTGAACTGGGGCTACTTTTCTGCCGGCTGGGATCTGGCTTCGCAAGTCGCGTCGGCCGCGATCCTCCTGGCTGTCCTCTTTGCGGCCGGAACGTTGTGCTACCTCTTTCCCATGTTTGCCAGGTACGAGCTCACGATTCCGCAGTACTTTCTGATGTCTTCCCGTTTTGCCATGCGCCACCTCGCGGGGACCGTCATCCTCCTGTTTGTGACGGCGGCCGCCGTATTCGCCTGCCGCTCGCTTCCGGGACTGGTGCCCTTCTTTGCCGTTGGCGGCTGGCTCTATCTCACCGGCTGGTTGTGCGACAGGTTCTTTACTGCCAATGACGACGCCATGTTTGCCAAGGAAGCGGGCCATGCGGCAGCAGTTGCAGCTTCAAGTCGCGCAACCACCACCTCGACCACCCCTTCCACTGCCAAGGAGACCAGCCTTGCCTGAGATCGACCGCCAAGGCCTGCCCGCGGGCGGCCGCCACATCCTCCATCGTTCCCTTGACATCCAAGGGCATGCCGAACTTGTCCAAGGGTGCCCCGAACCGGGCGCAGATTCCCTTGGCGAGAGCACTAATGAAACGTATCAAGACGAGAACGGGCAGCACCTGTGGAGCCTGAAGTGCTTCCCTGGCGTGTCCCCGGAATCGTCGATCGACAACAACCCCGAAGAAGTGGAGTAGGAAATGTTCCGTAGAAAACCAATGCTGGCGGCCGCCTTCGTCGTCTCTGCCGCCTTGGCCCTGACCGGCTGCGGTGGCGAAGCGCCGGCGTCGGACCTCTCAACCGTCAAGATCATGGCACCCTTCCTGGAGGCGCAGCCGCCCTCGCCCGATGGCGCTGTGCAGAAGAAGCTTGAGGAGCTGACGGGCAAGGACATCAACATCTCGTGGGCGCCCAATGCCTCCTACGAGGACAAGATGAATATCACCTTGGCCTCCTCCGACATCCCGCACGTCCTGGTGGTCCAGGGCAAGTCGCCGGGCTTCGTCAAGAACGCCGAAGCCGGAGCTTTCTGGGACCTCACCGATAAACTCAAGGACTACCCGAACCTCAAGACCACGTTCCCCGAAGTCCAGCAAAACGCCAGCGTCAACGGCAAGGTTTACGGGGTTTTCCGGGCTCGTAATCCGATCCGCGCCGCCGTGATGTTCCGCCAGGATTGGCTGGACAAGTTGGGCCTGAAGGCGCCGCAGACCACAGAAGACCTGTACAAGGTGGCCAAGGCATTCACCGAGCAGGATCCGGATGGCAACGGCCAGAACGATACTTACGGCATCACGATTCCCAAATGGGGCGCGCTGGGCACCAACAGCCCCTATGACATGATCGAGACCTGGTTCGGCGCCGGAAACCGCTGGACCGAGCGGGACGGCAAGCTGGTGCCGAGCTTCGAAACCGATGAATTCCTGGAGGCCGATCGCTTCATCAAGAAGATGGTTGACGAGAAGCTCATCAACCCCGACTTCGCCACCTTCGATCCCACCAAGTGGAACGAGCCCTTCTTTAATGGCAAGGGCGGCATTATTGTCGACGTCGACTCGCGGGTCAGCGTGCTGATCAACCTTTTCAAGCAGGCCAACCCGAGCGACTTCCAGAACAAAGTGGGCTTCGTAGGCAGCCTGAAGGGCCCGGACGGTCAACTGCATGCCCACCCGACCGACGGCTACTCAGGCTTCCTTGCCATCCCCAAGTCCAGCGTCAAAACCGAAGCCGACCTGAAGAACGTCCTGACGTTCTTGGACAAACTCAACAGCAAGGAAGTTGCCGTCCTGATGAACAACGGCATCGAGGGCGTCAACTTCACGGTTGAGGAAGGCCTGGCGGCCACCATCAAGCCGGAAACGCCGGAGGGCAAGGTAGTCAACACCGACATCAAGAGCTACGCGCAACTCGGAACCAACGTCACGGGGAACAACTTCTACCCAGTGAAGCAGGCGTCCGAGTACGAGCAGAAGGTCTTTGACGACCGCGTCGCAGTGATGGCAAACGACCTCAAGAGTGCCGTGTACAACCCGGCCGCGGCCTTCGTCTCCCCCACGTATGTCGCCAAGGGTGCGCAACTGGACAACATCGTGGCCGACGCCCGCATTAAGTACCTGGCTGGGCAGCTGGACGAGCAGGGCTTAAAGGATGCCATCAAGCTGTGGAACACCAGCGGCGGTGACAAGGTCAAAGAAGAAATAAACAAGCTGTGGCAGGACACCAAGAAGTGACCGCCCCGGTCGTCGAAGCCAAAGCCCCGGAGCGGGCGGCCAGCAAGCCGCCCGCCCCGGCGCGGCGACGCAGCTTTGCAGTCCACTTCGCGCATTACAAATGGTTGTATCTGCTGCTCCTGCCCGGCGTCGTGTACTTCGCAGTGTTCCGGTACGGTCCCATGTACGGTGTTTCCATCGCCTTCAAGGACTACGTTCCGTTCCTGGGCGTCAACGGCAGTCCTTGGGTGGGTCTGACGAACTTCACCGACTTCTTTGCCAACCCCGACTTTCCGAGGTTGCTGGGCAATACACTGATCCTGGCGTTCCTGAACCTGGGGATCGCCTTTCCGCTGACCATCGTCCTGGCATTGCTGCTTAACGAAGTCCGGCTTTCGGTACTGAAGCGGACGGTCCAGACGCTCGTCTACATCCCGCACTTCCTGTCATGGACTATCGTGGCGTCGCTGAGCTTCCTGCTCTTCGCCCTGGACATCGGACCGTTGTTCCAGTTCGTCAACGGATTGTTCGGCACCAACGTGGATATCCTGTCCGATCCGAACTGGTTCCGGCCGCTGATTGTGCTTCAGGAGATCTGGAAGAACACCGGTTGGGGAACCATCATCTTCCTGGCGGCACTGGCCACCGTGGACCAGGACCAGTACGAGGCCGCAATCATCGACGGCGCCGGCAGGTTCCGGCGCGTCTGGCACATCACCTTGCCGGGCATCCGGTCCACGATCATCGTGATGCTCATCCTGGCCATCGGGCAGATGCTCAACACCGGCTTTGAGCAGATCTACCTCATGACCAACGCACTCAACCGCAGCGTGGCCGACGTCTTCGATACCTACGTGTACTTCGTAGGCATCACACAAGGCGCCTACAGCTACAGCACCGCCGTCGGGCTTTTCAAGTCCTTGGTGGGCATCGTACTGATCTTCGGCACCAACTGGCTGTCCAAGCGGTTCAACCAGAGCGGACTTTTCTAATGAAGATTCACAACACGCGCGGCGGGCGGATTTTCGATGCCGCCAACTACGTCTTCCTCACGCTGATCGGCATCATCACCCTGTTGCCCTTCGTCTACGTCCTGGCAGGATCCTTCGCCAACGAAGCGGAAATTACCCGGCGGGCGTTCTTCGTCTGGCCCGAGCAGTTCACGCTGGGGGCGTATGAATACATTTTCTCCACGCCGTCCTTTACCCGGGCCCTGATCACCACCGTGCTGGTCACGCTGGTCGGGACCTTGGTGCAGTTGGTTCTCACGGTTACGATGGCCTACCCGCTGGCGAAACGTGGACTTCGTGGCCGGAAACTGATCCTGTCCCTGGTGGTTTTTGCCATGGTCTTCTCAGGCGGCATGATTCCAACGTTCCTGCTGGTGAAGGACCTGGGCCTGCTGAACAGTTACTGGGCGCTCATCCTGCCTGCGGCCATCAACCCCTTCAGCCTGATCATCATCAAGAACTTCTTCCAGGAACTCCCGGCCGAACTCGAGGAATCGGCCAAGATGGATGGCGCCACCGAGATCGGCATCCTCTGGCGGATCCTGCTGCCGCTGTCCAAGCCGGTGCTGGCCACGTTTGCACTGTTTTATGCCGTGGGTATTTGGAACGACTTCATGTCTCCCTTGCTTTACCTGAGCGATAACAACATGTGGACCCTGCAGATGTACCTGCGCCAGGTCACGGCGGCCTCGGATCTCCTTGGCACCGGCAATGTGGATCCGTCGTACATCCCGCCCGAGCAAGGCATCAAGTTCGCCGTGATCGTGGTGGCAACCCTGCCCATCCTCATCTTCTATCCCTTCCTGCAGAAGCACTTTGCCAAGGGAATGCTGATCGGTTCGGTTAAGGGTTAAAGGCTTCGGCTGACGAAAGGAAAATCATGAAAGTCCTTCTCGCGGGCGACTCCACCGTGGCAGCCTGCCCCAGTTACGAGTACCCGATGAGCGGTTGGGGAGCCCACCTCGCGCCCGAAACCTATTGGTGGGCTGCGGTCCATAACTATGCCAAGGGCGGTGCCACGACGGAGTCGTTCCGCGATGAAGGCCTCTGGTATCAGCTGCTGGGCCAGACCGTGAAGGGCGATCTCGTGCTGATCCAGTTCGGGCACAACGACCAAAAGCGCGCCCATCTCGCTGCCCGGACGGGCTACGCCGACAATCTGAAGGCAATGGTGGCCGACGTCCGTTCCAAGGGCGGCATTCCCCTTCTGTGCACGCCGGTGGAGCGCCGGCATTTCACGGACGGACGCCTCGACGTCACCCTAGGCGAATACCCTCTGGTGGTTCGCGAGTTGGCGGTTGAGCTTGGCTTGGATCTCATCGACCTCAATGAATGGACCCGCGCGCTGTACCAGGAGCTGGGGGCGGAGGGTTCCAAGGAGTTGTTCTTCCACTTTGCTCCTGGGGAGCATGCGTACTGGGCTGGCGGCCTTGAGGACAACACACACTTCCACGAGAAAGGGGCCAAGCGGATTGCCGGTTTCGTCGCGGAGCAGCTTGAGTCCCTCGGCTACGGACTGGTGGCCACCCTCAACCTGGGGGCGAAGGCCTGATGTATTCCAACCCTTTACGAGGTCCCTCGGATATCGCTGGTTGGATCGCGGAGGGGCCGGTTCAGTTGGAAATGTACGACGACGGCGGGCCGGCCTTGGTCCCGGAGGGAACCGGCAGTTCGGGGCCGGCTCCCGCAGAAAGCACAGCCCTGCTCCTTTCCGGTTCCCTCGATCCCGAGGAACACGGAGATCACGCCCACTGGACTCTCTGGTGCCCCGAGGAACTCCCGGACCACGTCAGGATCAGGTGGGAGTTCCTTCCGCTTGAGGAGCCAGGCCTGGCCATGGTCTTCTTCTCTGCGCGGGGGCACGGGGGCGAGGATCTGTTCTCTTCCGAGTTGGCTCAGCGCACGGGCTTCTACCCGCAGTACCACTCAGGGGATATGGACGCGCTCCACATCTCTTACTTCCGCCACAAATACACCGCCGAGCGGGCCTTCCGGACGTGCAACCTGCGCAAAAGTTCCGGCTTCGAACTGGTGGCGCAAGGGGCAGACCCGCTTCCTCCAGCCGAAGACGCGGAGGGTTTTTATCGGATGGAAGTCATCAAAGATGGTCCTCGCGTGGCCTTTTCGATCAATGGCTTGCCCTTGTTTGACTGGGTGGACACCAGTCAGGAACCCCTGGGCGGCGGCTACTTCGGAATCCGCCAGATGGCCCCTTTGCGGGCGGCGTACCGGAACCTCTCCATCACACCTCTTTAGCTTCCCGTTCCCGTGACGGGCGACACACTCCGATTACATAGGATGTCCTCATGCCTCTCTTTGACCTGCCCCTGGAACAGCTCCGTAACTACACCTCCAGCGCAGTTCCTCCTGCTGATTTCGACGCTTTCTGGGACCGCACCATCACTGAGGCCCGGGCCTTGCCGCTGAATGCTGTGTTCGAGCCCGTTGACAACTACCTCAGCGTCATCGACACCTTCGATGTCACGTACTCCGGCTTCGGTGGGGACCGCATCAAGGGCTGGCTCCACGTTCCGTCGCACCTTGAAGCGGGGCAGCAGCTCCCCGTCGTGGTGGAGTACATCGGATACTCCGGTGGACGCGGACTGGTCAACCAGAACACGCGGTGGGCGCAGGCTGGATACGCCCACTTCATCATGGACACCCGCGGCCAGGGTTACGGGGGCGTATCCGGTGACACGCCGGATCCGCATCCATCAGCCGGCGGCATCAACTATGCAGGCCTGATGACCCGGGGAGCTGACCATCAGGACGATTACTACTTCCGCCGGGTCTACGTGGACGCCTTCCGTGCGGTAGAAGCGGCGCAGAACCATCCCGCCGTCGACCCTTCCAAAGTGGTGCTCGCCGGAATCAGCCAAGGTGGTGGCATCACGGTGGCGGCCGCCGGGCTGGTCGCTGGAAGGCTCGACGGCGTGATCGCCGCGCTGCCCGACGTCCCGTTCCTGCAGGACTTTCCCCGTGCGATCGACATCGCGCCGCGCGGGCCATACCCGGAAATTGCCGGCTTCCTCGGACGGCACCGCGACAAGTATGAGCCCATGCTTGCCGTGCTGAACTACTTCGATGGCGTCCATCTCGGCCGGGCAGCCACAGTGCCCGCACTCTTCTCAGCGGCCCAAATGGACGATATTTGCCCGCCGTCAACAGTGTTTGCGAGCTTTAACAACTACGGCCTTTCGGGAGGTGCACCTGTCAAGGACATCGAGGTCTACCGCTTCAACAACCACGAAGGCGGCCAGGAACACCACTGGATCAAGCAGCTCCAGTTCCTTCGCAAACTTTTGTCATCATGACGGACTCGATTTGCCCGGTTTGACGAACCGCGGTTATGGTGTGGCTATGACTAACCGTTGGTATGCGTATTTTTCGTTGGCTCTGGAGGGGCCCGCGTCTAACTGACACGCATCCAACTTTCCTTCAGAGCCAGCAGGGCAGAGATTATTCTCTGCCCTTCGCCATATCCGGCGGGTTCTGAAAAGGGGCCCGCTCCGCATCCGGAACAGGACCCAGAAATGACCAGCATCGCTGCAGAATCCACCGAGACACTCGATAACGAGGCACTCCCCGCTGCCGGGAAAGCTTCCCAGCCCGCCACCTCCAACTTGCGCGTGGCCCGCTTCGAGCCGCTTCCGGCCCCTCAGGACCTCATCGCCGAGTTGCCGCTGGACGCCCACTCAGCTGCCGTCGTCGACCGTGGCCGAGATGAAGTCCGGGCCATCATGGACGGCGTGGACGACCGCCTGCTGGTAATCGTCGGGCCTTGCTCCATCCACGATCCCAAGGCCGGTCTGGAATACGCGCGTCGGCTGGTCAGCCAGGCGGAGAAGCACAAGGAAGACCTGCTGATCGTCATGCGGACGTACTTCGAGAAGCCCCGCACTACAGTCGGCTGGAAGGGCCTCATCAACGATCCCCACTTGGACGGCAGCCACGATATTGCCGCCGGCCTGCGGGCAGCCCGCGGCTTCCTCAAGGAGGTCACCGCGCTGGGACTGCCCACCGCGACCGAATTCCTCGAGCCCATCAGCCCGCAGTACATGGCCGACCTCGTCTCCTGGGGTGCGATCGGCGCCCGCACCACCGAAAGCCAGATCCACCGTCAGCTCGCCTCCGGGCTGTCCATGCCCATCGGCTTCAAGAACGGCACCGACGGCGACCTCCAGGTAGCCATCGATGCCTGCGGCGCGTCTGCCGCTGAACAAGCCTTCCTGGGAATCGACGACGACGGCCGCGCGGCTCTCGTGGCGACGTCCGGAAACCCGGACACCCACGTGATCCTGCGCGGCGGGCGCAAGGGCCCCAACTACTCGCAGGAAGATGTCGCTGCGGCTTCGTCCAAGTTGGCTGCGAAGGGCCTGAACCCGCGCCTGATCGTCGACGCCAGCCACGCCAACAGTGGAAAGAGCCACCACCGCCAGGCTGAAGTTGCCTTGGAAATCGGTGCGCAGCTTGAGGCGGGGGACACCTCACCGATTGGTGGCGTCATGCTGGAGAGCTTCCTCGTGGGAGGGGCGCAGAACCTGGATGTGGCCAAGCAGCTCGCAGGGGAGCAGGAGCTCGTTTACGGCCAGAGCGTTACGGATGCCTGCATGGAATGGGACGTCACGGCCTCGGTGCTGGAACAGCTCGCTGCGTCTGCCCGGAAGCGCCGGCTGGTCTCGGGGGAGTAGCCAGGGAGTACAGTCCCACTTAGCGGAAATGCTTTCACATTGGTCACTTCAGCCTCTAGAGTATCTAGCACATGGTTGTTTGATGGCTCAGCATCGGCACACCGTTCTACTGGGGGTGTCCTGTCCAGCTGAGAGCAAAGGAATATGGGAAATGTCCGCGGAGACTAACTTCTCGAATGCGCGTTTCATGACTGTGGCTGAAGTAGCCGATGTCCTGCGCGTTTCCAAAATGACTGTGTATCGCCTGGTCCACTCAGGGGAAATGCCTGCCGTCAGGTTTGGCCGTTCCTTCCGCGTGCCTGAGGAGGCCGTGGCCCAGTACCTCAAGGGTGCTGTGGTCGACGGACAATCGGAGACCGCCTGAGGGCGCCGGGGTCCGTCCCGCGGACCGTGGTCACGGGGTGCCCCTTTGAAGCGGTACTCTGTTAAGGAACGTTTTACGTCAATGTAAGAATCTGTCAGTTGTACTGTCTGCTGCTAGTCCGCGGATCCGTTCCAACAGACAGGACCTTCATCTAGTTTGTAAGGAACTTTCGTGGGTTCAGTTATTAAGAAGCGCCGCAAGCGTATGGCCAAGAAGAAGCACCGCAAGCTGCTTCGCAAGACTCGCCACCAGCGCCGCAATAAGAAGTAGAGATACTTCACCAAGCGTGAATGCCCGTTGCCTTCCAAGGCGGCGGGCATTTTTGCTCTCTCACATCCCGACGCTTGTGCCCGGATGTTTTCTCATGTCCTGACGCTTCTGGCCGGATGTTCTCTCACGTCGTGGCGCTTCTGGCCGGACGTTCTTTCACGTCGGGACACTTCTGGCGGGATGTTCTCTCACGTCGCGTTCTTGACAAACCCGGATGCAACGGATGGGTCCATCCATGCAGTCCGTAGCGCCCGCTTGATCTGCAGAACGGCGTTGCCAAAGTTGTCCGCCAGGTCCTCTTTTCCGAAAACGAGGACAGTCCACCCCGCTGCTCTAAATGCCTTATCCCTGCGCCGATCGCTATGGATCTGTTCCTCCTCAAGGTGATGGCCGCCGTCGTACTGGATCGCGAGGCGACGGCTCTTGAAACCCAAGTCTGCTGACGGCGAGAACGGGTCGTCCGCGCGGAGCATCACCTGGAGCTGAGGCTCGGGCAAGTTGGCATCGAGCATGGCTAAACGAAGCAAAGTCTCTGGAGCTGAGTCGGCCCCGACGCGCATGAGGTCCAGGGCTTCCCGTGCCCGGACTACGCCCTGACGGTTCTTGTGCCGTTCGACCATGCTCCGAAGCCCTTCGGCAGTGGCGAACGGTGTATCGCGCCCTTCAAGATTCAGCCGTGGAATGCGAATCAACTGGTCTGCCACGCATACGAGGTCATGAAGGGGGAGACGACGCGCCAAGTCCAGCCATGTTCTAGCTCGAGTGCTCATCCAAATCCCTTGGACTTGCTCAATTTCTCCCTCGAAGAGCGTTTCAGTGTGCCCTATGATGCCTTTGCGCCGGACCGACGGCAGACGTCGCGGTTTGCTCAAATGCAATTCATTTGAATCCGATAGCCACGCCGGCAAGACAAAACCATGGAGCCTGGCTGCCGTTGTATGGGAGATCCAAGCGCCAGGGCTGGCTGACGAGAGGGAACGGGCAGCTGACGAGAGGTCGAAATCCCAATCCGTCGGCCGATACAAGCCCCGGCTCACAGGAACGATGCTACTGCTGCGCCAAATGTCTGAAGGATCGATGCCCGCTGCCTTGGCGTCGTTCAGGCTGAAAGGTCCCAAGAGCGGGCTGGATTGGTTGAGTAACGAATTCTGCATACCCGCATTGTTCCTTGGAAGCCGCTAAGCGTGCAGAAGTTATCCACAGGTAGGCCAGCAGTACCAGAGGATGTGGGAGAGGAACGCTGGAAACGCGTGGGGATGTGGGAGAGGAACGGTGGAAACGCGTGAGGATGTGAGAGAGGATCGGCTAGCGGGGCCCGCGGAACTTTGAGAATCCACGCCACAGCCCATAGATGGCACCGCCCACGGTGGCAGCCTTCAGCCCCAAGGTTGCTGCACGGCGACCGGATCGGAAATCGTAGACCGGCCAGTTGTTGTCGCGGGCATGCCGGCGGAGCTTCGAATCGGGGTTGATCACCACGGGGTGGCCCACCATAGTGAGCAGGGGGATGTCATTGGCGGAGTCGCTGTAAGCCCAGCAGTGGTCCAAGTCCAAGCCTTCTTGGTCAGCTATGAGTTGGACCGCGATGGCTTTGGCCGGGCCGTGCAGAATGTCACCGACAAGCTTGCCGGTATACATTCCGTCATGGACTTCGCCGACGGTTCCCAGCGCGCCGGTCAGGCCCAACCTTGTGGAGATGACGGTGGCAACCTCAATAGGGGTCGCCGTCACCAGCCATACCCTCCGGCCTACACGGAGGTGTTGCTCGGCGAGCGCTTTGGTTCCAGGCCAGATCCGGGACTCGATCATTTCGTCATAAACTTCTTCGCCCAGGGCTTTGATGTCCTCCACAGTGATCCCGGCGGCCAACGTCAGGGCTGAGTCGCGCACGGCATGGACGTCGTCCATGTTCTCGCCGCGCATTACAAACTTGAACTGCTTCCACGCGAAGCCAGCCGCCTGGGACAGCGTGAAGGCCTTGCGTTCGTACATCTTGCGGGCCACATGGAAGAGGCTGGCGCCCTTCATCAAAGTGTTGTCGACGTCGAAGAAAGCGGCTTCGCCGGTGTGCTGCGGAACCTTGGCGTCGGCGACCACAGCGGCGTTCTTCTCGTCGGGCATGCCTTGAGTCTAGTCAATCGCCAGGCCCCGGCGTTGAGGGCGCACGGTGGGGCTACCCCGTGGGATGTGCAAGAGCTTCGGTGGGAACCGGTCGGGATTTGAGAGAGCGTTGGTGGAAACCGGTCAGGATGTGAGAGAGCATCGGTGGGAAAGCGGTCAGGATGTGAGAGAGCATCGGTGGGAAAGCGGTCAGGATGTGAGAGAGGGTTGGGGCGGTTACCGTTGTGTCATGGCTATTCCCGACGTCGTTCTCCTCACCAAAGCTGACTGCCACCTGTGCACGGAGGCGCGTGCCGCCGTCGAGCGCGTTACGTCGGGACTGGGCGTCCAGTGGACCGAGCAGGGAATCGACGGTAACGCGGAACTGCAGGAGCGTTACGCGGAGGAAATTCCCGTGGTGCTGGTGGATGGGATCCAACGCGATTTTTGGAAGATCGACGAGCAGCGCCTGACCCGTACTTTGAAAAGAGTCCTTGAAGGCTGAGGAACCCGGAAGTACGGGCTTTTGTTGAGTCCGGCCAAGGGCCATAGAGTGGAACAACAAGCGACGCAATGGAGAAAACCGTGACTGCGCTGGAACCGTCCCCGGGGGCAACAAGCGGGGACAACGAACCTGCCGCCAAGCAGATCCCGCCCGCGGCTGTGGCCCGGATGACCCTCTATTTGCGCGCGCTCAACTCCCTCCTGGCAGAAGGCGTGGAACGTGTGTCATCGGACGCGTTGGCCGAGGCTTCAGGCGTCAGCTCCTCCACGCTTCGCAAAGACCTCTCCTACGTCGGCTCGTACGGGACCCGCGGGGTGGGCTATGAAGTCCAGTACCTGAGCCGTCACATTGCCGCAGCACTTGGCCTGACGCACGACTGGAAGGTCGCAATTGTCGGTGCCGGTAACCTCGGCAAGGCGCTGGCGCGGTACGGCGGCTTCGAATCCAGAGGTTTCGACGTCGTAGCTATTTTCGACGCAGACCCCATGGTGATCGGCAACGAGGTGGGTTGGTTGCGGGTCAGCGATTCAGCGGAACTTGAACGCGTCCTGGAACGCACCCACACCAATATGGTGGTGCTGGCTTTGCCGGCCACCGTTGCCCAGGCAGTTTGTGATCGCGTCATCGCTGCAGGGATCCGGAGCATCTTGAGCTTTGCTCCGGTTCTCCTGCAGGTTCCGCCGCACGTGAACCTCCGCAAGGTGGACATGGCCACTGAGCTGCAGATCCTGGCCTACCACGCACAACGGGCGCAAACACCGGGTCAGGCTGTCTAGCCGTACCGGGTCCGCGCCCGTTGAGTTGTTATAGAAAGCTTGTCGGCTTAGCGGCCGTAAGGGTTCTGGTAAGGGTTGCCGAACGGCTGCGGCTTGCGGAAGTACGGAGCCGACGCCGGCAGGTACAGCAGGACGATTGCGGCAACTCCCAGCAGGATCACCAAGAGCTGCAGGATGCCGTACGTGGCACCGAACTGGAATAGTCCGGCGAGGCCAAGGACAGAGATCGCCGCGAAGACCGTGCCCAGGATCCTGGCCCAGTTCTTGCCCTTGCGGACCGGGAATGCAACCAATGCGTAGAGGCCCAGGGACACGATGGCCCCAATGATCGCGGCGACGACAATGCCGCCACGCATGCCTTCGATGGAGCCTTCCGGGAATTCAGTGCCCTGCTGTGCCGCCTGCTGGAGCATCGAATTGATGAAGGCATCCGAGCCCGTGGTGGCCAGGATCAGCGAGCTGATGGCAGACAGGATGCCCGCTGCGATAATCATCCAGAAGGAGATGTTGACCAGCTGCGGAACCGTAGTGGGTCCTGGCTGCTGGCTGGGCCAGTTGGTGTCCTGGCCATATTGCGGGGCCTGCTGACCATAGGGAGAAGGCTGCTGGCCGTACGGGGACTGCTGACCAAACTGTGGCGACTGCTGGCCGTACTGGGGAGTCTGTTGGCCGTACTGGGGAGCCGGGGGCTGACCGTACTGGGGTGCGCCCGGGGACTGCTGACCGTACTGTGGAGCGCTCGGCTGCTGGCCATATTGGGGAGTCTGCTGACCGTACTGCGGTGCCTGCTGACCATACTGGGGCGTGGATGGCTGGCCCGGCTGCTCAGGCTTGTTGGCATCGCCCTTGTTCGCGTCGCCCGAATTGGCGTCCCCCGTGTTGGACGGCGGGTATGGAGGGTTGCTCATGGCATTCCTTTGCTTGTTCGACTGCTGGTGCGGCTGCCGGGATCAGCAAAAAGACCCTGCCCCCAGCCTGATTCTGCTTCCACCGTACCTCCGGGATCCGGCGCTGCGGATGATCACACGCAGGAATTTGCTGCTTGGCGGTGAAATCATCACGATGGCGTACGCCTTCATGATGAAAGCCGTGGTGGCCCAACGGACCACCACGGCCTTGTACACCTGTCAGGGTGGCTCGGATGCGAGCCCGACGGCGGTACTTCAGGGGGTTAGACGGCGCCCTTTACTGCCTTGAACCACAACTGCGAGTTCGGCAACCACATCAGCACAACGGCCACCGCGCTGACCAGGAAGCCAAACCAGTTGCCACCCAGGCCTGCACCGGGTCCGCCGGCGTTGATGGAGCCAAAGATGGCGAGCAACAGCGAAACCGCGGCAAGGATGGTGAGGGCAAGGCGTGCCCATTCCTTCCCTTCCTTCATCTTCATGGCCAGCACTATCTGGGCGGCTGCAACAGCAAGGCTGATGATCAGGAGAACCAGAAGGAGTGCGGCAACCCCTGGCATGAACGCGAAGGCCGCGATGATGGCGAAAAGCCCAATGAGGCCAAAGAGGAGGCCCAGGAGTCCGGAGATCACCCAAATGAAATAGGACACTTTCAGCTCGGTGGGCAGGCCCATGGTCTTGAAGAGGCCCGAGAAACCACCTTGCGGAAGGACGTCATTGAAGTTGCGGGGTCCGTCGGTGGGCATTTCGAAGTGGAAACCACCCGGCTGTCCTGGTTGCCCCGGCTGACCCGGTCCCGGTTGCGAATACTGGCCAGGTTGCGAATACTGGCCAGGTTGCGACGGCGGCTGGTAGCCCTGGGGTGGTTGGTAGCCCTGCGGCGGTTGGTAACCCGCAGGAGGAACGTTGCCGGGCTGCGGAGGCTGGGCGCCGGGCTGCTGAGGCTCTGGTGCTTCATCTGGGTTACTCATGGCATCACTTTAGACCGCAGGTTGAAGGATGCATAGGAAATTCGGAGCTACATCGCAGCTAACTACAGGCTGTTTGCCGAATAATCGCAGGGTGACTTCTGAGTACGCGAAACGGCGCCCCCACAGCGGAACTGTGGTGGGGCGCCGTTTGCTCGGGACTGCCTTGCAAACTCCCGTGGAAGCTGCTGAGGAAACTGCCTGGGAGTCAGGCAGCTGCCGGTGCGATGAACGCGAGTTCCAGGTTGATGACAACCTTGTCGCTGACCAGCACGCCGCCAGCCTCAAGCACTGCGTTCCAGGTGAGGCCGAAGTCCTTGCGGCTGATGGTGGTTTCGCCGGAGACGCCTGCACGGGTGTTGCCGAAGGGATCCACTGCCACGCCGTTGAATTCGGTTTCGATGGAAACTTCCTTGGTCACGCCCTTAATGGTGAGATCGCCCACAAGATCGAAGCCATCGCCGTTTGCCTTGACATGGCGGGAGATGAAGGTGATCTCCGGGTACTTCTCCACATCGAAGAAGTCTTCGCCCTTGACGTGGCCGTCGCGGTTGACGTCTCCGGAGTCAAAGCTGGCGGTCCGGATGGTTGCGTTGACCTTCGAGTCGGTCAGCGTCTCGCCAACTTCGAGGGTGGCGTCGGCATCCTTGAAGACGCCGCGGACCTTGCTGATGCCTGCGTGGCGGACGGTGAAGCCGATCTCGCTGTGGGAAGCGTCGAGGGTCCAGATGCCGGTGGTGACGTTGGCGGGAAGGGTCATCATGATGTTGCTCCTGTATGTAGTGGAAGGTACCGCTGGCTTGCCCGGTCGACTGGTTGATGCATTTACTTGAAACATCAACCGAGCTTCGTGTCTAGTATAAACATGCATATGCATCTTTTATTCCAACTCCACGGAACATTTCTGGAAAACTTTGAGTTCTACTAGCGGTAGAAGATTTCGGATCGCCCCGCTTCTTTGAGAAACTGGTAAACATGCCCCAAGCAACTGTCCATCTGCTTCGCCATGGCGAGGTCCATAATCCCGATGGCGTCCTCTATGGCCGGCTGCCTGAATTCCATCTCTCCGAGCGGGGCCGGGAGATGGCACGCATGCTGGCTGAGCACTTCGCCGTCCGCGCAAGCGAGGGTGCCAGGATTGTCCACCTGGTAGCTTCGCCGCTGACGCGCGCCCAGGAAACGGCCATGCCCACTGCGGAGGCCCTCCATCTCGAGATCCATACGGACCCGAGGATCATCGAAGCGGAGAACCACTTCCAGGGACTCCACCCCACCCGCAGCGAATTCTTGAAGCCCAAGCACTGGTTCTATTTCCGGAACCCCCTGCGCCCGTCCTGGGGCGAGCCCTATAAAGAGCAAGCCGCGCGGGTCCTGGCTGCCGTTGAGGACGCGCGCGTCAAGGCGATCGAACTGGGTGGCGACGGCGCTGAGGCGATCCTTGTCAGCCATCAGCTTCCCATCTGGTCCACCCGTCTGTCCGCCGAGGGCCGCCGGCTGGCGCACGACCCCCGTAAGCGTGAATGCACCTTGACCTCCCTGACATCCCTGACCCTGGACGGCGACGGCAAGATTGTGCGGGTCGAATACAGCGAACCTGCTGCGGTGCTCCTTCCCGGTGCAGCAAGCACCCCGGGGGCGTAGATAGATGGATAACAACCTCTCGCGCCGCGGCGTGCTCACAGCCGGTGGTGTCCTGTTGGCAGGACTTACCATGGGCCTGTCAGCCTGCGCCCAGAAGGACTCCCTCGCAGAGCAAGCCCGAAAAGGCGATAACAAGAACTATGTAGCCGGGGATGGCTCCGTCACCGAATTCGCCAAAGCGGACCGCGCTGCACCCGTGGCACTCAAGGGCACACTCTTCAACGGAGACACGGTCAAGCCCGAAGACCTCAAGGGCAAGGTCACGGTCTTGAACTTCTGGTTCGCGGCCTGTGCCCCCTGTCGCGTCGAAGCTCCCCAGCTTGAGGCCCTGCACCAGGAGTTCAAGGACCAAGGCGTTCAATTCTTCGGCGTTAACCTGCGTGACGAGAAAGCGACTGCGGAGGCCTTCGACAAGACCTTCAACCTCACCTACCCGAGCTTCAACGACAAAGACGGTGCCGTGCTCCTGTCCGTGTCCGGAATCGTTCCTCCGGGTGCCGTGCCCACCACGCTGGTCTTGGACAAGGAGGGCAAAGTTGCCTCCCGTGTCCTCGGTGAAATTGAGAAGAGCACTTTGAAGGCCCTCATTACGTCCGCAGTGGCTGAGTAGTACCGATGAACAGTCCTTTCGCCGAGACGATCCTGAATGGATCCTTACTGCTTGCCGTGCCGGTTGCGCTGCTGGCCGGACTCGTCTCGTTCCTTTCGCCGTGCGTCCTGCCGCTGGTCCCCGGTTACCTTGGCTACGTCACTGGACTGACCGGCGTCGACCTCCAAAAGCAGCGCCGGGGCCGCATGCTGGCAGGTATTGGACTGTTCGTCTTGGGCTTCTCGGTAATCTTCGTCCTCCTGGGCGGTGCGTTTGGCCAGCTCGGGACCCTCCTGACTGGCCCGCAAAACGCCTGGATCACCCAACTGCTGGGCATTCTGGTCATCCTCATGGGCATCGTCTTCATGGGTGGCTTTGGTTGGCTGCAGCGGGACGCCAAAATTCATGCCAAGCCTCCTGCCGGTCTTTGGGGCGCGCCGCTCCTGGGGCTGACGTTCGGCCTGGGTTGGGCTCCATGTATCGGGCCCACATACTCCGCGGTACAGTTGCTGAGCTTGTCCGGCGGATCGTCGGCGGCAAAGGGTGCGCTTTTGGCCTTCGTTTACAGCCTTGGCCTGGGTATCCCGTTCCTCCTGATCGCACTTGCCGTCCGGCGGGGCATGGGCGTTATGTCCTTCTTCCGGACACACCGTCTGGCGATCCAGCGGTTTGGCGGAGGCATCCTGATTTTGCTCGGCATCCTGATGGCCACCGGCGTGTGGGGAACCTGGGTGACCGAGTTGCAGTACTGGTTCCAAACCGATGTGAAGTTGCCAATCTGATGAGCGAGTCCGTGAAAGCCAAGAAGAAGTCACCAGCCGCTGAAGGCACGACCACAGCGGAAGGGAAACTGCAAAAGGCCAAGTCCGAGGTCGCGCTGCCGTCCCTCGGTATCCTGGGCATGCTTCGGTGGGCCTGGACCCAGTTGACGAGCATGCGGACGGCGTTGTTCCTGCTCCTCCTGTTGGCTGTGGGCGCGGTGCCGGGGTCCCTGTTCCCGCAGCGCGCAGCGAATCCTGCGGTTGTCACCCAGTACATCAAGGACAACCCCTCCTACGGGCAGCTTCTCGATGCCCTCCAGCTCTACGACGTCTACTCGTCGGCCTGGTTCTCGGCCATCTACATCCTGCTGTTCATCTCCCTGATTGGCTGCGTCACCCCACGTGCCATCGCCCATTACAAAGCGATGAAGTCGCAGCCACCGCGCACGCCCAAGCGCCTTTCGCGCTTGCCGGAGTACGGCACGCTGGCGCTGCCCGCCGACGCCGGGATCCCGGCGTCGAAGGCTATCAACGACGCCGCTGGACTGCTCAAGAAGCGCGGCTACCGCGTGGAGGTCAGGGACGTCGACGGCGACCTCCCGTCCTTGGGTGCCGAGCGCGGCTTCCTGAAGGAAGTCGGGAACCTGGTGTTCCACACTTCGCTGATCGGCGTGTTGGTTTCCGTGGCGATCGGCGGCCTTTTCGGGTACAGCGGCCAGCGGATCCTTGTGGAAGGTGAGACGTTCGTTAACACCCTGGTGGGTTACGACCAATTCACCCCGGGCACCAACTTCCAAAGCAGCTGGCTCCAGCCCTACTCCATTCAGTTGGACAAGTTTGAGGCCACCTTCGATCGCGAGTCGCCCAAAAAGATCGGCCAGCCCATCGACTACACGGCCGAGGTCACCACCAAGGAAAATCCGGATTCGCCGGCGAAGAAGGAAACCCTCAAGGTCAACGATCCCATTTCACTGGGTGGCACCAGCCTCTACCTCACCGGAAACGGCTACGCACCCGTGGTGACTGTCCGCGACGGCGAGGGCAACATTGCTTTCCAGGGGCCGGTCACGGCCAAGGTCCAGGGCGATAACTACTACTCATCCGTGGTCATCAAGGTGCCGGATGGCAAACCGGACCAGCTGGCGTTCCAAGGGTTCTTCCTGCCCACGGCCTTCAAGTCCGAAAATGGCATCTCCTTCAGCGCAAGTCCCGAACTCTTCAACCCTCAATTGAGCCTGGATTCCTACTACGGTGACCTCGGCCTGGACAAGGGCGTTCCCCAGAACGTGTTCGAGCTGGACGTCAGGGACCTCCAACAGCTCAACGGCCGAAAGCTTGAAGCCGGCGGAATCACGCTGGCCCCAGGGATGACGAAAACACTCCCGGACGGCAAAGGCAGCATCAGCTTCGACGGCGTGAAGAAGTACATTGGCGTGGACGTCCACCACAACCCAGGGCAGCTGTACGCCTTGATTTTCGGCCTCCTGGCCGTTGCCGGCCTGGTCACTTCGCTCTACGTTAACCGCCGCCGCGTCTGGGTCCGCACCGGAACGCACCAGGACGGTCGCACCATGGTGGAATACGGCCTGCTGGCCCGAGGCGAAGACCACCGACTCGCGGGCGAAGCAGCAGCCCTCCGCGAGCTCTTTGCCCGGGAATGGCAGATCCCCACTGACTCCGATACGCCGGCACCAACCCCCACAGTCTCTTCCCCAACCTCGAAGGACCAGTAATGCCCGTCATCAACGAAACCCTGGGCCAGTACAGCGAGCTGTTCATGCTGTTGGCCGCCGGCACGTACACCGTGGCGTTCATTGCGTTTGCCTGGGACCTCGCCAAGAGCAGCAAGGCGCTGCGTGCCATCGACGCGAAGGCGGCTGCCAGCGCTCCAGCGCAGAAGGTCGCGGTGGCGGCTGGTCGTGCCAACGGAAGCCTGGGAGGGCCCGACGCCGGTGGGCCGGCTGGCCGCGCCGAGCGTCCGACGTCGGGCCTCACCGTTGAGGGTGGCACCGCGGCAGGCGACATGAAGTACGGCGCCGAACGCCGTGTGCCCGCGCGGGTGGCTGTGGCACTCACAGTACTGGCCGTGCTCATTCATGGCGCGGGCGTTGTGACGCGTGCACTGGGCGCAGGCCGGGTGCCGTGGGGCAATATGTACGAGTTCCTCACCACCGGCGCATTCGTAGCCGTGGCCGTTTTCCTCATCGTGCTCATCCGCCGTGACCTGCGGTTCCTGGGTACGTTCGTCATCGGGTTGGCCATCATCATGCTGGTGGCTGCCTCGGTGTCCTTCTGGACGCCGGTGGGCCACCTCGTTCCGGCTCTCCAGAGTTACTGGCTGATCATCCACGTTTCCATCGCGGTGCTCTCTTCGGCCCTGTTTACCTTGACGTTCGCCATGTCCGCGCTGCAGTTGGTCCAGTCGTACCGGCAGAAGAACCTGGCCGCCGGCCGCGCTGACAAGCTTGGCTTCATGCGGGTGGTTCCAAACGCGCTGAGCCTGGAAAACCTGTCCTACCGCATCAACGCGATCGCTTTCATCGGCTGGACGTTCACCCTCATGTTCGGTGCCATCTGGGCTGAGAAGGCCTGGGGCAGGTTCTGGGGCTGGGACCCCAAGGAAGTGTGGACGTTCGTTATTTGGGTGGTCTACGCAGGCTACCTTCACGCACGGGCTACACGCGGTTGGACGGGAACCCGCGCAGCGTGGTTGTCGATCGTTGGCTACGCGTGCGTGATCATCAACTTCACACTCGTCAACACCGTTTTCAACGGCCTGCACTCATACTCCGGGCTCTGAGCACGACACTTTCGAGGCCGACCCCCTCGCTGGCGTTCAGCCACAGTGGGCGCGGTTAGATTTCCGTCGCGCGTCGGCGTCCGCTGAGCAACCATGCCGTGGTGGAGGGCAGAAACAAAAGGATCAGGCCGGCCGCAGCCAAGACGTACTGGACGGCAAGCAGCACGGTGGACAGGACGCCCGCGCCTCCCGGGGCTACGACGTAATCTGCGGTGATTACGGTGACCACGGCGTGCAGGAGGATCAGCGGTGCAAGCAGCCACCGCGCCCAGCTGCGGCGCTTGAAGGCCACAGCCAGCAGGACCGCTTCCATCGCGACCACCAGGGCAAGCATGGCCAGGCTTCCGAGGAACACGACGGCGGTTGCACCCTCGACTGCCAGGGCGTCACCATCGGGGAGCTTGCCTGCGATAACACCCTTCAGGCGGTCCAGGTGCGAGTCGCGGGCGAGGAGACTGGTGATGACTACTGCGACTCCTGCGACAAAGCTGGCTACCCACAAGATTCTGGACAGCAGTGCTGGACCTGGTGGCCGCACGACGTCGTCAATGGGTGGATGTGCAAGAATCGGTGGCCCGCCGCTGGGGGATGCGGAAGTAAATGACTGCCGTGATCCATCAGCTTGCTGGGCCATGTTCCCTACTTCAGTTCGTCGGTGCCATGGGTATCCGGCTCCCCGCGTTTGGCATCGCCGGACTTGTACCCGGGGGCCTTATTACCCTGGCTGCCCTCGGCGCCATCAGCACCTTTGAGCTTCCGTTCCTTGGCTTCGAGCTCTGCCTTGAGCTTCTTGAGGCGCTCTTCTTCGGCGGTGTTCCGGCGGCGGGTTTCCAGGTTGCGGAGGAACTCGGGATCATCATCCGGGGCGGTAGGGTGGCGGCGGATGGGCTGCGCAGAGGGCTTGCCGTAGGGCCGCCCGAAGATGAACCAGAGGACGGCACCCAAGAGGGGCAGGAGGATCATGACGACGATCCAAGCGGGCTTGGAGATGCCGCGTGTGAACCTGCCATCGGTACGTATCACGTCCACGAGGGCGTAGACGAAGATAACAAGGACGACGACGACGCCAACAACCCGGAGCATGCACCAAGTCTAGTCGCCGGAAGGCATTCACTGGACGCCCCGTTCCGGCTGTGATCAGAGTGCAACCATCCGGACGGCTAAACTTGGATAGTGGCTTTCCTGAAGTATTCCCTCATCCGTTTGGCGCTGTTCGTGCCGCTGTTCATCCTGTTCGCCTTTTTGCAGGTGGGCTGGATCCTGGCCGTGGTCTTCGCGGGACTGATCGCGTTCGCCATCAGTTACCTCTTCTTCCAGAAACAACGCGACGCCGCCACTGCGGCCATGCGGGAACGCTTTTCCGGACGGGCCAAGCCCATCCGCACCGCTGGCGAGGTTGAGGACGCCGAGGCAGAGGATAGCCTCGTGGAGCAGAACCCGGATATCGCCGTCAACAACGACAAACGCCCGGGTTCCAAGTAGGACAAGGTTCCAAGTAGGGAACCTAGAAGCCGCGGCTCAGAATCAGGCCGAGCGAGAACAGCAGGCTGTAGCCGAGGTTGATCAGGCCGGTCTGCTTGAGCACGGGAATGAGGCTCTTGCGCTTCTTGCCGTTGACCATGAGCCAGGCAGGCATCAGGCACGCCGGAATCAGCAGGAGAACGATCAACATCCAAGGCTTGGTGGGCGCCAGCACAATCACCAGCAGGATGGCGACGGCCAGCATCAACACGTAGCTCTCGCGGGCGTGCCTGTCTCCAAGCCGCACGGCCAAAGTGCGTTTTCCTGCGGCCGTGTCCGTGGGAATGTCCCGGACGTTGTTGGCCATGAGCAGGGCGCAGGCGATGAGTCCCGTACCGATCGCGCCAATGACGGCAGCAAGGCTGACCTGCCCGGCTTGGGTGTACGTGGTGCCAAGCGTTGCCACCAGCCCGAAGAACACGAAGACGAAGACGTCGCCCAGGCCAAGGTAGCCGTAAGGATTCTTGCCGCCCGTGTAGCCCCAGGCTGCCAGGACGCAACCAAGGCCCACCAGGATCAGCCACCAGGTCTGGGTAATGATGACCAGGATCAGCCCGCACACCATGGCGGCGCCGAACAATCCGAAGGCCGCCCACTTCACTTGCTCCGGCTTGGCGAGTCCCGAACCAACCAGGCGCAGCGGCCCCACGCGGTCCTCGTCGGTCCCACGGATGCCGTCCGAGTAGTCATTGGCGTAATTGACGCCGACTTGGAGAAGGAGCGCCACGAGCGCCGCGAGGATCGCATTCGGCAGCCGGAAAGCATGGAGCTCAAACGCCGCTGCCGAACCGATCAGTACCGGCGCGATTGCCGCGGGCAGTGTGCGGAGCCGGGCTCCTTGAATCCATTGTGCAGCTGTCGCCACGTGCAGTACCTCGTGTGTTTCGCGTTGATCTTTAGTCGGAGTCATGAGGACAGAACCTCTCTATTGTCCCTGATGCGCGGCGGATAGCTGGTCGATCATGGCCAGCCTGTCCGGTTTTCCGTTGGGCAGCATCGGCAATTCCTTATCGGCAACCACAGTCTTGGGGGCCAAAACCCCCAACGCCGCTTCGCGACGGGCCGTGAACCCCTTCAGGCCTTCCGGCGATGGATCGGTCATGGCCACGTAAGCTGCCACGGCCTGGCCCCATTCACGAGACGGGACGCCTGCAACGAAAGCCGCGCTGACGCCGTCGAGCTCTTCCAGCTTGCTTTGGATGTACGCGGCGGAGGCTTTGACGCCGCCGGTGATGATGACGTCGTCGGCACGGCCCAGAACGGTGAGCTTGCCGTCGCCGGTAACTTCACCGAGGTCGCCGGTGACGTACCAGCGCATGCCGTCCTCCTCGAAGAACGCGGCCTTCGTGGCGCGCGGCGCGTCAAGGTAGCCTGCCGCCACCGTCTCGCCACCTAGCAGGATGCGTCCTTCCAGCTCACCATCGCCAATGCGGACCTCGACGCCGTCCAGCGGTTCGCCGTCGTACACGCACCCGCCGCACGTCTCGGCCGAGCCGTACGTGGTGACAACGTGGAGTCCCTCCGCGTGGGCCTGCGCCAGCAGCTCGGACGAAGCCGGCGCGCCGCCCAGCAGGATGGCATTGAAGCGGCGCAGCACGGCAAGGGTTTCCGGGGCGGGTGAGTCCAGGAGCCGCTGCAGCTGGGTGGGTACCAGCGAGGTGAAGCGGATCTTGTCCGTCAGTTCCTCGGCGGCAGCCGTGAATGCCTCAGGCGTGAAGCCGTTCGACTGATCCATCACCCAGGGCCGCGTCCCGGCGTAGAGGGAGCGAACCAGGACCTGCACGCCAGCCACGTACTGAAGGGGGAGCGCGAGCAGCCACTGGCCTTCGCCGCGCAATGCCATGGCCGTGGCCACAGAGGACGCAGCCAGGGCATCCACAGTGAGGACAGTCGCCTTGGGCGTCCCGGTGGAGCCGGAGGTGCGGACCACCACTGCAGCCTCTTCCACGCCGGTCTCTACCGGAACGGCTTCCGGCCGTCCGTCCTCGTGAACCACAATTTCGACGGCGGGACCCTCGCCATGCAGGGCAGCGGCCAGTGCTTTGAGTACGGGATCGATGTCCACAGGGATGTCCTAGAAGTAGTAGGGGAAGTTGGACCAGTCGGGGTCGCGTTTCTGGAGGAAGGCTTCCTTGCCCTCCACGGCCTCGTCCGTCATGTAGGCCAGCCGCGTGGCTTCACCGGCGAAGACCTGCTGCCCGGCCAGGCCGTCGTCGGCCAGGTTGAAGGCGAACTTCAGCATGCGGATGGCCTGGGGGGACTGGCGGGCGATATCAGCCGCGTACTCCAGCGCGACTTCCTCCAACCGCGCGTGGTCCACGGCCTCGTTCACGGCTCCCATCCGGACCATGTCCTCAGCCGAGTATTCGCGGGCCAGGAAGAAGATCTCCCGCGCGGCTTTCTGCCCTATCTGGCGGGCCAGCAGCGCAGACCCGTATCCGGCGTCGAAACTTCCCACCGTGGCATCGGTCTGCTTGAACTTGCCGTGCTCGCGCGAGGCGATGGTGAGGTCGCTGACCACGTGGAGGGAATGTCCGCCGCCCGCTGCCCAACCATTGACGACGGCGATGACCACCTTGGGCATGGTCCGCATCAGGCGCTGGACTTCCAGGATGTGAAGCCGGCCGGCGCGGGCGGGGTCGATGGTCTCCTGGGTATCACCCTCGGCGTAGCGGTAGCCGTCCCGGCCTCGGATCCGCTGGTCGCCGCCCGAACAGAACGAGTGCCCGCCATCCTTTTCCGACGGTCCGTTGCCCGTGAGCAGCACGGTGGCGACATCAGGGGTCATGCGGGCGTGGTCCATGGCCCGGTAAAGCTCGTCCACAGTGCCCGGACGGAACGCGTTGCGCACTTCGGGGCGGTTAAACGCGATGCGGACAGTGGGGAGATCCTTGACCGTCCCGTCCGTGGAACGCTCAACCTGCCGGTGGTACGTCATGTCCTTGAAGTCCTCGAAGCCGGAAACGGTGCGCCAGCGCGAGGGGTCAAAGATGTCGGAAACCTTGGCAGGGAGTTGGTTGTTCACAGTCCGAGTCTAGTAATGGCCTTGCCTGATGCAGAACTCGTGTCTCCGCATGCCCCTGTTGCTAGTGGGGGAGGAAGTCCGGCGGGATCGCATAGATGAGCACCACGGCCAGCAGGTTCTTGGCGGCGTGGACGAAGTAGGAGAACATCAGGTTCTTTCCCGTCCACACATAGACCGCCACCAGCACCAGGGCCATGCCGAGATAAGGCGCAAGGGCCGGCAACACCAGACCCTCCCTGCCCACCACGTGGATCGATGCGAAAACTCCCACCGAAATGGCACAGCAAATCCAGATGTTCACGTACTGCGACAGCTTGCCGATCAGCAGGTGCCGGAACAAGTACTCCTCTACGAACGGCCCCAGGACCACCAGCAGCGGCACCATGAGCCAGGCCGGCACACGCTGAAGGAGGCCTTGGATGCCCAACTGGTTTTCGGAAGTCTGCGCAGTACCGGTAGCCGCAACCAGGAGTGCCGTGACGATCAGCATGACCACCACGGCAAGGGGGACCATGCCAAGAGTGAACCAAGGGCGGGTGCCCAGGATCTTGACGTCACGGCCGACTATGCGCCAGGCGGATGCCAGGGCGAAAACCCCGACGACGGCATAGAAGAGTGCGTTAACGGCATACGAGGCTGTGGCAGGGTCTGAAAAAAGCTGGAGCATCATTCGCTCCACGGATTCGCCCGCAAACGTGAAGTAGATCGTGAATCCCAGATAGGCAGCGACGGCCACGGCGTCCAGGGCATTGAACCGGTAAAGCCTCGTCCGCGTCGAAATGGTGCCCATATGACCAGACTATCTTTGCGGGTGGAATGGTGCGCGCGTGCCAGGGGGCCTGAGGAAGCGGGCAATCGCTCCAGCCTGAAACTTGACGCGCCCTCGTTCCCCGGGCAGTCTGGACCGATGAAGTCTTGAGCGCAGCCCTTCCATCCGGCTGCATCCCCAGTACCCACTACGGCAGTGCCCTCAGCGGTTCCCTGCCATTCACTGCGGACTTTGCGAGGACACCTCTTGACTGACAACCTTCACCTTTCCGGCGTTTCCCACGGTTATGGGGACCGAGAACTTTTCCACGGCGTTGACCTCACTATCGATCACGGCGAACACGTAGCCATTGTGGGAGAAAACGGGGCGGGGAAATCGACCCTTCTTCGCCTGCTGGCCGGCGTGGAAACGCCCGACGACGGCACGGCAGGTTTGGCAGGGAGTTCCGGCTACCGCGTGGGTTACCTCGCCCAGACACACGGACTTCCGGCCTCGCTCACTGTGGGGGACGCCATTGACGCGTCGCTTACCGCGTTGCGTTCGCTCGAGGCCGGCATCACTGAACTGGAGCGGGACTTGGCGGATGCCGACCCCGAAACCCTGGAGCTCTACGGAAGCCTGCAGACCCAGTACCAACTCCGTGAAGGGTATGCTGCCGAATCCCGGGTGGAAGCAGCGCTTGATCGCCTGGGGCTGGGAGGCTTGGACCGACGTCGAACGCTTGGATCTTTGTCCGGCGGCGAGCAGGAGCGCGTTGCCCTCGCGTGCCTGCTGGCCGATCCTGCCGAAGCCCTGCTCCTGGACGAGCCCACCAACCACCTCGACGCGAACGGCACGGCCTGGCTCGAATCGAGATTGGCTGCGCACCGAGGCACCGTGGTGGTGGTTTCGCACGACCGTGTCCTGCTGCGGAAGGTAGCCAGCACAGTCATCGAAGTCGATGCCGAACGCCGGTCCGTCAATCGCTACGGCAACGGCTATGAAGGCTACTTGCGTGAGAAAGCCGCACAGCGTGCCCGTTGGGTGCAGCAATACGACGAATGGCTCGACGCCATGGCCGCCGAGCGGTTCCAGGCCGCCACGGTTTCGGGCGGCATGGGCTACGGGCGGGTGCGCGACAACGACAAATTTGCAACCGGCTTCAAAAAGGGCACCTGGCAGGGCGCAGCCACCAGCAAAGTGCGGAACGCCCAGGAACGCCTGCGCCGGCTCGAAGAGAATCCCATTGACCGGCCACCCGTGCCGCTCAAGCTCGCCGCACAGCTGGACCTTCACGTGGAGGAGACCGCTGGACCGGCCATCGAAGCACGCGGCATCAGCGTGCCCGGTCGCCTCAAAGCGACTGACCTGCGCGTTGAAACCGGGGAAAAGATCCTCATCACCGGACCCAACGGAGCAGGAAAATCAACCCTGGTCTCGGTGCTCGCCGGGACGCTTGAGCCCGCCAGCGGCACCTTGGCCGTTCAGGGCACTGTGGGGTATTTGCAGCAGGAACTCGACGTTCCGCCCCGTCCAGGCCTCCGGCTGCTTCCGGCGTTTGCCGCTGGACTGGGCGGAAGCATTGACGAACACGCCGAGGCCCTGCTCCGCCTGGGCTTGTTCCGGCCTGCTGAATTTCACGTTCCCGTGGGTAGCCTCTCGGCCGGGCAGCAACGCCGGCTCGCCCTGGCCAGGCTGCTTCTGGGAAGCTACGAGACCATGATCGTGGACGAACCCACCAACCACCTCGCGCCGGTGCTCGTGGAACAGTTGGAAGCCGCGCTCGCAGACTTCTCAGGGACACTGGTCATCGTGAGCCACGACCGCGCGCTGGGGGAGTGGTTCGACCGGTGCGCCGCGGCGGGCTCGGTGGGTAGCTGGGTCCGTTATGGAATGCAGGATGGCGAGTTGCTGTAGGTCGTTGCCGCCGGGGTGAGTTGTTCGCAAAGGGATCGTTACGCTCTGTCCTGAATTTGGAAACACGGTATCAAGCGTCCTGAAACAACGCTGGAGCACCATGGAAGGAAGCCGGCCGAAAGGATCTTTCCGTGATTTCCAAGAACCTCTTCCTCCAGGGCATTTTCCCGTTTGACGGCATCGGTATGGAAAAGCCGGTTCCCCTCCACAGCGAGCTCGCGCACTTTGTCCCGGACGGCGTCGTGAACCAGACTCTCTACTTCCGCGGCGGCAACTCCAGTTCCGAACTCATCGCGGTTGTCCTCATGCGGGACGGCGTTCCGATGCGGTACTTCCCCATCGGAGCAAAAGGCGATGTACACGTCCCGCTAAGGGTTGTGGAAGATATCGAGGGCGGCTCGATGATCGAGTTGTTCATCGCCGCGCCAGCTGGTGTCCGCGGTTCCGTGGTGGTGGACCTGGGCATGGTGGAGCACTGATGGCCAGGCGACTGGTGGTCATCGGCAACGGCATGGCCGGTGCCCGCACTGTTGAGGAAATCCTCGCCCGCGCCGGTGGAGACGCTTTCGAGATCACTATGTTCGGCGATGAGCCGTATGGGAACTACAACCGCATCATGCTGAGCCACGTGCTGTCCGGTGAGGAAAGCGAGGCGGACATCTTCCTCAACGCCCTTTCTTGGTACCAGGAAAACAACATCACCCTGCACGCCGGGGTGCGGGTGGAGCGCATAGATAAGTACAGCAAACACGTCTTCGCGGCCGATGGCAGGGTGGTTCCGTACGATGTCCTGATCATCGCCACCGGAAGCCACTCGTTCCTTCCGCCGATGGATGGCCTGTACACACCCAGCGGATCAGTGCGCCACGGGGTCTTCACGTTCCGGACCATGGACGATACGCGCAAGATGGTCCAGTTCGCCCAGCATGAGCATCATCGCCGAGCCGTAGTAATTGGCGGTGGATTGCTCGGGCTGGAGGCGGCCCGCGGGTTGCAGGCCTACGGCCTTGACGTGGCGGTGGTCCACTCGGGCGGCCACCTCATGAATGCTCAATTAGGGCCCGACGGCGGCGCAATACTGCGGCGAAGCGTCCAGGCGCTGGGCATCGAGGTCCACACCGGAAGCCGGACCACCGCCGTGCTGGGCAAGGACCGGATCACCGGGGTGCGACTTCGCGATGAGACTGAGCTGGGCTGCGACATGGTGGTTGTTACAGCCGGCATCCGGCCAAACGTGGATGTCGCCGTGGTGAGTGGGCTGGCGGTGGAACGGGCCATCGTGGTGGACGACCACCTGCGTGTCATGGACGAAGAAGACATTTATGCCGTGGGGGAGTGCGTGCAGCACCGGGGCGAGGTTTATGGGCTGGTGGCTCCGCTGTGGGAGCAGGCTGCCGTTCTGGCGGACCAGCTCACCGGCGTGGATCGTTCATCGGTCTATCTTGGCTCCCGGACCGCCACAAAACTGAAGGTGGCCGGCGTCGACGTCGCTTCCATGGGCCTGCCGGGCCCGGAACTCGACACGGATGAGCACATTGTTTTCTCGGAACCGAGCCGGGGCGTGTTCAAGTCGATCGTCATCCGGGACAACAAGATGGTGGGCGCTACCCTCCTTGGTGACAGCCGCAAGGTTGCTTACTTGACCCAGGCTTTTGACCAGGGACTGCCCTTGCCGGAGGAGCGGCTCTCGCTGATGTTCGATCTCGGTTCGCCTTCGGAGGAGGAAGGTGTTGCGGAACTGGCTGACTCTGCCCAGGTCTGCAACTGCAATGGAGTCTCCAAAGGGGCACTCGTCTCGGCTGTACAGGGTGGGTGCCGCTCCGTACCAGCCGCCATGGACGCCACCCGGGCCGGCAAGGGGTGTGGTTCGTGCAAGTTGCTGGTCGCACAGGTGGTGGAGTGGGCGGCCGACGGTGCCGTAGAAGAAGACCCCGCAGCCAGCTACTACGTCCCCGGGATTCCCTTGGACAAAGCTACGTTGATGTCCCGGATCCGGGAGCTTGGGCTGCGCTCGGTTTCACAGGTTTTCGCGGCCTTGGCTCCAGACAGCGCCGAGGACGCCAAGTCCAAGATGGGTCTGGCCTCGCTCATGAAAATGATGTTGGCAGAGAAGTACATTGACGAGCGCGACGCCCGCTTCATCAATGACCGCGTGCATGCCAACATCCAGCGCGATGGCACATTCTCCGTGGTGCCCCAAATGAAGGGCGGCGTGACATCCGTGCAGCAGCTCCGGAGGATCGCCGACGTCGCGGAGAAGCACAACATTCCCATGATCAAGCTGACCGGTGGGCAACGCATTGACCTCCTGGGCGTGGCCAAGGAAGACCTCCCCACAGTCTGGGCTGATCTGGACATGCCGTCCGGCTATGCGTACGGCAAGAGTTTCCGCACTGTGAAGACCTGCGTGGGAAAGGACTACTGCCGCTTTGGGACGGGTGATTCCACTGGTTTGGGGATCTCCCTTGAGTCTCGATTCCAGGGAATTGAGTCGCCGGCAAAACTGAAACTCGCGGTCTCCGGATGTCCACGGAACTGTGCAGAATCCTTGGTGAAGGACGTTGGGGTCGTGGCGGTGGAGGGCGGCCGCTGGGAGATCTACATTGGGGGAGCGGCCGGCGCCCACATCCGTAAGGGCGATCTACTGGTCACGGTGGATACGCCCGAGGAAGTCACGCTCCTGGCGGGTCGTTTCATGCAGTACTACCGGGAAAACGCGAACTGGTTGGAACGGACATACGCGTTTGTTCCCCGGGTAGGGATTGAGCATCTTCGCAGCGTCATCCTGGATGACTCCGAGGGCATCGCCGCCCGCCTGGATGCGGCGATGCAGGAGTCCGTGGACAACTACGTGGATCCGTGGAGTGAGCGCGATGATCCGCTCACGCCCGGACAGTTCCGGACCTCGCTGCCCTTGACGGTGCTCCCGCAGGTGCCGGTCCGATGAAGATTCCACACGTCGTAGGGCCGGTGGACCAAATTCCGTTCGGCGAAGGCAGGGCGTTCGGGATCGACGGCGAGCAGGTTGCGGTTTTCCGGCTACGGGATGGGACTTTGCGGGCTGTCTCTGCGGTGTGCCCCCACAAAGGAGGCCCCCTCGCGGACGGAACCATTGATCAGCGTGTGGTGATGTGCCCACTCCACCAGCACTCGTTTGAGCTGGAAACCGGATGTTCCACCACGGGTGCGAAGCCTCTGCGGACGTACGAAGTTTTCGCAGATGAGGGGCAAAACATCGTCGTCATTCCTTAAAGCAACGCGTGGTCACTTATGGCCCCTTTGGGCGGCCAACATGGGCCATAAGTGACTCCGCGTTGGTCTGTTCAGGGTGGGTGCTGTTGCCTGCGTCACGGGCATTCCCGTTAATCCCGTAAGATAGACGGGTTGCGCGAACGTTCGGCGTTCTGCGTTCTTTGTCACACTTCGGGGTCCTCCAACGAGGAAAGCTCGAATTTTGTGTGGCAAAGGTGCCCATGTTCCGGCATGGGCGCAAAACACCTACAGCAATACCCCAACCCACAAGGAATAGCTGTGCCGCAAAGTACCCCCACAGATCTCCAGAACCCGACGGCCACACCCACCGCCGTCGATTCAACCCTCAGCGCTGAGGGATACCAGAAGACCCTGAGTCGGCGCCACGTCACCATGATCGCCATGGGTGGCGCAATCGGCGTCGGCCTGTTCATGGGCGCCGGCGGCCGCCTGGCCTCCACCGGCCCGGCCCTGATCTTCTCCTACGCAATCGCCGGCGTCATCGCTTACCTGCTGATGCGCGCCCTCGGCGAACTCATCATGTACCGCCAGACCTCGGGCTCGTTCGTGAGCTACGCCGGCGAAATGTTCGGCAAGAAGGGCGCCTTCCTTTCAGGCTGGATGTACTTCATCAACTGGGCCATGACAGGCATTGCCGAGCTCATCGCGATCGGCCTGTACTTCCAGTTCTTCTTCCCCAACGTTCCCGTTGAACTCTCCGCCATTGCAGCGCTGGTGCTGCTGGTGGCCGTGAACCTGTTCAGCGTCAAGGCCTTCGGCGAGTTCGAATTCTGGGCCTCCTGCCTCAAGGTCGCAGCCATCCTGATCTTCCTGGCAGTTGGCACCTTCATGGTTGTCACCAACGCGCAGGTGGGCACCGGCCACGCTTCGGTAGGCAACCTGTTCCACGACGACGGCGGCATGTTCCCCAAGGGCGGCCTGGTCATGATCCTGGTCCTCAACGCAGTGATCTTCGCCTACAACGCGATCGAACTCGTCGGTATTACCGCTGGTGAGATGCAGAACCCGGAACGTGAAGTTCCCAAGGCGATCCGCGCCGTCGTGATCCGCATTATTGTCTTCTACGTCGGTTCCGTGATGCTCCTTGCGATGCTGCTGCCGTCGGACCAGTACAAGGCGGGCACCTCGCCGTTCGTAACCGTGTTCGGCCAGATGGGCCTCGGCTGGATGGGCGACGTCATGAACATGATCGTCATCACCGCCGCGCTGTCCTCCTGCAACTCGGGCCTGTACTCGATCGGCCGCATCTTCCGGACCATGGCAAACAACGGTCACGCCCCGCAGTGGCTTACCAAAATGTCCTCCCGCCACGTGCCGTATGCAGCCATCCTGGCGATCGGCGGCGTCTACCTGGTGGGCATCCTGCTCAACATCTGGCTGGGCGGCTCGCACGCGTTCGACCTCGCGCTGAACACGGCCTCCATTGGTGTGATCTTCACCTGGGGTTCCATCTTCGCGAGCCAGATTGCCCTGCGGAAGAAGCGCGGCAACGTCTCCAGCCTGCCGATGCCCGGTTCACCGTGGACCAGCTGGTTGGGCCTCATTGCGCTGCTGGCCATCACCATTCTGATCGGCTTCGACACCATGACGGATAAGGCAACCGGCGAGGTCTTCCTCCTGGGTCTCTGGACCCTGGCGACCATCCCGTTCTTCGCCCTGGTCCTGTGGCTTGGCTGGCAGAAGGTCAAGAACAACGAGCCGAAGAGCGAGCTGTTCAGCTAACGCTTCACTCGTAACGCTCGACGGCGGGTGCCTCCTTTGCGGGGCGCCCGCCGTTCGCGTTGTGGGGCCCGTTGGTCGTGTTTTTGGCGCATGTGGGCCGCAGAGCAGGCCCCACACAGCGCCAGTCAGTTGGGAGTGTCAGTGCCCCGGACTAGGCTCGATGTATGGATCACACCACCACCCTGACGCAGCACATCAACGCCAGCCCGGAGAAAGTTTGGGCGGTCCTCTCGGACATTCCAGGCTCGGCCGGGACCCTATCGGGTATCAACGCAATCCAGATGCTCAGCGAGGGTCCCTATGGGGAAGGCACACGCTGGAAGGAAACACGGACCATGATGGGCAGGCAGGAAACCGTGGAGATGTGGGTGTTGGAGGTGGATCCACCCCGCAGTACCACGGTCAAAGCACTTCAGGGCGGCGCCGATTACACCACGCGCTTTAACCTGGCAGGGCGCGACGCCGGCACTGACCTTACGCTGACATTCGGCGCCGAGGTCCTCAAACCCACGCTCCTCAGCAAAGTCGCCATGGCCTTGTTCGGCAAGATCGGCATGAGCATCACCCGGAAAGCCCTGGGCAAGGACCTTGCCGAGATCGCTGCAAAGGCGGAATCCCTCTGATGGCGGCTGCAAAGGTGGCGGCCCCCAAGATCTCGCCAGTGCGGTTGGAAGAACTGCGCGACGACGACGCCCCGGACTTCCAGCGTGGCGAACGCTATGACGGCATCAGGTTTACCCGCGTTTCCGCCGATGGGGAGGAGCTGAGCGGTGCTGACTTTATCGAGTGTGAGTTCACGGGAGTCTCCTTCAACGAGGCTCAGCTGCGCGGCGCCACGTTCCGGGAGTGCATCCTGGCCGAGCCATATGCTCCAGTCTTCACAGCCGCCCGGACTTCCTGGCAGGACGTGGAGATCAGCAATCCCAGGTGGGGATCAGCCGAGCTGTACGAGGGCACGTGGCGTTCGGTGCGGATCGAGGGCGGCAAGTTGGACTACGTGAACCTGCGGGGTTCAAAGCTGATGGACGTCCAGATTTCAGATTGCATCATCAACGAGCTCGATCTTGGCGGCTGCACCGGGACACGGGTGTCGTTGAAGAACTGCACTATCGGCACCTTGGATGTCACCGGCGCCAAGCTCAAGGACGTGGACCTGCGGAGCTCGGAGTTCCGGAGTATCAACGGGTTGGCGGGACTCGCCGGAGTTGTTATCGACGATTACCAGTTGAGTCTCATGGCCCCCCTATTGGCTGGTCATTTGGGTATCCGGGTGGTCTGAAGCACTGACTGGACGGCGCGGAGATGACTTCATCTGTTGACCCGGAGGGCAGGCCGTGTAATCTTTATAGAACGAACGGTCGGTATATTATTCCGCACCGGTCCCTTTCACTTCGCGAAGGATGTTCTCATGGTCGAGGCTTTTCTTGTTGGCGGCGCACGGACGCCGGTTGGTCGTTACGGCGGGGCATTGTCCTCCGTCCGTCCTGACGACCTCGCCGCGCTGGTGGTCCGTGAAGCAGTGGCGCGTGCCGGCGTCGATCCTGACTCCATTGATGAGGTAATCCTCGGCAACGCCAACGGCGCTGGAGAGGAGAACCGCAACGTCGCACGCATGGCGACCATCCTCGCGGGACTTCCCCTCCACATTCCGGGCATCACCGTGAACAGGCTTTGTGCCTCGGGCCTGAGCGCCATCATCATGGCCAGCCAGATGATCAAGTCCGGCGCCGCGGACATCGTGGTGGCCGGCGGCGTCGAATCCATGAGCCGGGCACCCTGGGTCCAGGAGAAGCCCACCGCTGCATTCGCCAAGCCGGGCCAGATCTTCGATACGTCCATCGGCTGGCGCTTCGTCAACCCACTCTTCACCAAGGGCGAGCTCTCCCGTGGCGGCAAGATGACCTACTCCATGCCTGAAACGGCCGAGGAAGTGGGCCGTGTGGACAACATCTCCCGCGAGGACGCAGACGCTTTCGCTGTCCGCTCGCACGAGCTAGCGTTGGCAGCCATTGCAGGCGGCCGGTTCAAGGACGAAATCGTTCCGGTCACCGTCAAGACCCGCAAGTCCGAGACCGTGGTGGACACGGATGAAGGTCCCCGCGAAGGCACCACCATGGATGTGCTGGCTGGGCTTCGGCCGGTAGTCCCCGGTGGCTCCGTGGTCACGGCAGGCAACTCCTCCAGCCTCAACGACGGCGCCTCCGCGATCATCGTCGCCTCCGAGGCCGCCATCAAGAAGTTCGGCCTCACGCCTCGCGCCCGCATCATCGACGGTGCTTCCGCGGGCTGTGAGCCGGAAATCATGGGCATCGGTCCTGTCCCTGCAACGCAGAAGGTCCTTGCCCGCACCGGCCTTTCCGTGGACCAGCTCGGTGCAGTGGAACTCAACGAAGCTTTTGCCACACAGTCCCTTGCCAGCATGCGGCGCCTGGGGCTGGACCCGGGAATCGTCAACAACGACGGCGGTGCCATCAGTTTGGGGCACCCGCTGGGTTCCAGCGGGTCACGTCTGGCCATTACCCTTCTTGGCCGCATGGAGCGCGAGCTTGCCAGCAACAACGGACCGAAACTTGGCCTCGCCACGATGTGCATCGGTGTCGGCCAGGGCACGGCAATGCTGCTGGAAGGCGTGTAAATGGCACTGAACCAGGAAGACTTCAGCACCCTTCTCCTCGAGGAACGCGACGACAGGCTCACTGTTCTTCTCAACCGTCCCGAAGTACGCAACGCGATCGACCAAACCATGGTGGACGAGCTTCACCTCATCTGCGCCGAACTGGAGCGCAACCCCAAGGTCCTGATCATCGCGGGCACGGACGGCGTCTTCGCCTCGGGCGCGGATATTGGACAGCTCCGGGAACGCCGCCGCGACGACGCACTGCGGGGGATCAACTCAACCATCTTCATACGCATCGCCAAGCTGCCCATGCCCGTCATCGCAGCGCTGGACGGCTATTGCCTGGGTGGCGGTGCGGAGCTTGCCTATGCGGCAGACTTCCGCATCGGGACCCCCAGTGTCCGGATTGGCAACCCCGAAACAGGGCTGGGAATCCTTGCTGCAGCCGGCGCCAGTTGGCGGCTCAGGGAGCTGGTGGGGGAGCCGAAGGCCAAGGAAATTCTCCTCGCCGGCGCCGTGTTGCGGGCCGAGGAAGCGCTGCGAATCAGCTTGATCACCGAGATTCACGAGGCCCCTGAGCTCATGGAGGCCGCGCACAACCTCGCTGACAGGATCGGCCGCCAGGACCCCCTTGCGGTCCGCATTACCAAGTCGGTGTTCCACGCTCCTGCCGAAGCACACCCACTGATCGACACCCTTGCCCAGGGGATTCTCTTCGAATCCCAGGCCAAATTCGACAGGATGCAGGCTTTCCTGGATAAGAAATCGGCGAAGGCCGCCAGCTCATCCACGACTGCCAACGACGACAGGACCCAGAAATGACAGCAGTTCCCGCGATTCCCCACGTTGTTGGAGTTCTTGGTGGTGGCCGGATGGGTGCAGGCATCGCGCACGCGTTCCTGACCAATGGCGCTACCGTGATCGTGGTGGAGCGGGATCATGAGGCAGCCGCCGGAGCGCAGGGCCGGGTAGCTGATGCGGTTGTCAAGTCCGCTGCCCGCGGCACCCTGGGCGAAACCCCTGCCGAAGCCATGGCCCGGTTCAGCACGTCGACGGACTACGAATCCTTCATTCACTGCGGCCTGGTGGTAGAAGCTGTGCCCGAGGATTACGATCTCAAGGTCGCCGCGTTGAAAGCGGTGGAAGACCACCTTTCCGCTGATGCGTTCCTGGCCTCGAACACGTCGTCGTTGTCCGTCACGGGATTGGCGAATGAACTCCGCAGGCCAGCCAACTTCATCGGCCTGCACTTCTTTAACCCGGTGCCCGCCTCCACCCTCATCGAAGTGGTGCTGGCCAAAGAGACCTCGCCCGAACTCGCCCAAGCGGCGAAGAACTGGACCGAGGTACTCGGCAAGACCGCCGTCGTCGTTAATGACGCGCCGGGCTTTGCGTCTTCAAGGCTGGGCGTCGCTATTGCCTTGGAGGCGATGCGCATGGTTGAAGAGGGCGTGGCTTCAGCGGAGGACATCGACGCCGCGATGGTCCTTGGGTACAAGCACCCTACCGGGCCGCTCAAGACCACGGATATCGTGGGCTTGGATGTTCGTCTGGGTATCGCGGAGTACTTGCATTCCACGCTGGGTGACCGCTTCGCTCCGCCGCAAATCCTGAGGGACAAGGTGGCCCGCGGGGAGCTTGGCCGCAAAACGGGCAAGGGCTTCTTCGACTGGAACGACTGAAGCCCGGGGCGGGTTAGGCTAACCGGGTGAACTCGATTGAACCCGTTACCCTGACCGGCAAATTCGTGACCCTTGAACCCTTGCGGCCAGATCACCACGACGACCTTGTGGAGGCGGCCAAGGACGGTGAACTCTGGAAGCTCTGGTACACCTCCGTACCCGCCCCGGACGGTATGGCTGCCGAGATTGAGCGGCGGCTGGGCCTGCAAACCGAAGGTTCCATGGTGCCCTTCGCTACCAGGCTCAACAGCACGGGCAAGGTCATCGGGATGACGACGTACATGAACATCGACGCCGCCACCCCGCGCGTTGAGATCGGCTCGACTTGGAACGCGGCGTCCGTCCACGGCACGGGCACCAACCCCGACTCCAAACTGCTGCTCCTTCGGCATGCCTTTGAGACCCTTGGCTGCCCCGCCGTCGAGTTCCGCACGCACTGGCTCAACCACCAGTCCCGCGACGCGATCGCCCGCCTCGGCGCAAAGCAGGACGGTGTGCTCCGGAATCACTCGCGCAGCAAGGACGGCACCCTCCGCGACACCGTGGTGTTCTCCATACTGGAACACGAATGGCCGGCGGTGCGGAACGGCTTGGAGTTCAGGCTGGCAAGGTACGGCATATAGCTGCTCAAGAACGTGGAAGCCGAAAAATAGGCTAGCCACAAGGTCTGTACCGCGTTGCCTGCCGGGCGTAATCTGGCCAACACATTGCCCCGTACGCGGCCGACGGGTGGGCGTGCCGCGAAGTGATCCTGTTTGTCGGACCACCGGAGCCCCAAAAGAGCAGTATGAAGGGGAAGCATCATGGCAACTCATCGAGCACGACGCCGGCACTTGGCTTTTGCAGGCGGACTCGCCGCCCTGGCACTCACCCTGGGATTCACGGCCAGTCCGGCCACCGCCGCACCGCCGCCACCTGTCACGTATGTGGCGCTCGGTGATTCATACACGGCGGGGACTGGTGCGGGGGACTTGTACCGTCCACCGGTAGCTTGTTGGCAGAGTCATCCGGGTTACGTCGACGATGTCGCCGCGACAGGGCGGGTCACCTTGTTGGCGAACTTGGCGTGTCACGGAGCCGTGCTGTTCCCGGTGCCACCCCTCTATGACGGAATGACGCCGTCCGTATTTCAGCAGATCACCAGCGCTGAAGGGCAATCTGCGTTGGGTAATGCCGGCCTGGTGAGCATTACTGCTGGTGCTGTCGATGCTGGCAGCCTCCTCGCGCTTCAGAACTGCTCTACGCCGGATACACAGCTTTGTGAGGCCACGGTCAACGCGATCATCGCCAATCTTCCTGCGACCGAGGCCGGACTTGAGATCATCTACCAGATGATCCGAGCCTCTGCGCCTGGGGCGACCATCGCTGTCTTGGGCTATCCACGGCTCTTTGATCCCGTCAACGGCCTCCCAGTGATCCCACCGGCGAACCAAGTCCAAGTGAACAGGGCCATTGATGCGCTCAACGCGACTATTGCCAAGGCGGCCGCCGAGAGCCAAACGAACGCCGTGTTCATCGATGTCACCAAGAAGTTCCTCGGGCATGCAGCGAATTCTGCAGATCCGTGGCTTGTGATGGTCCTGGCTCCCGTGCCCCCGTTTGATCGGCTGCCCGACGCCAACTTCCATCCGAACGTAGCAGGGCATCTGGCATACGCTGCAGCCCTGCTGTCCGCCGTCAAACCCGCTCAACTCGCCAAGCGTTAGACCACTAGGACGTTGCCGGCCCGCTGTTTCGTTGTTGCCCAACAACGAAACAGCGGGTTTGCAACGTTCATGCAGGCCGGACGCAATCTCAAACCTTCTGCCAGCGGCTCTCGGCCTCCGCGCTGGCCTCCACTGCGGCCAGCACCTTCTGGACCTGCAAAGCATCTGCGAACGATGGCTCCGGCTCGCGATCCTCAGCGATGGCGTTCACGAGGTCCACCACCTGATGTATGAATCCGTGCTCGTAGCCCAGGCCATGCCCGGTGGGCCACCAGTTCCCGACGTAGGGGTGCGATGGCTCCGTCACGATGACCCGCCGGAAACCGGCGTCCTCGTCGGAGGCATCGTAGAAGGACAGTGAGTTCATGTCCTCGAAGTCGAAAGCCAACGAGCCGAGCGTGCCGTTGAGTTCCAGCCGCATCGCGTTCTTCCGTCCCAGGGCAAACCGCGTCGCCTCGAACACGCCGATCGGGCCGCCGAGGGTGGAACGCTCGACGGCGGTCGTGCTGCCACCCGCTATGGCGGGGTCACCGCCGTCGCGCGTCTTTCCGCCGAAACGGGCCGTAAAGATCGCGGCGTCGTCGACAGTTACCGGACCGCGCGGACCGCCTGCACCACCGTGCCCGCCGAGCCCAACGAAGTCACCGCCGATTGGCCGCTCCTTCACGAACGTCTCCATAAGGGCTGAAACCCCTGTGATGTTGGACCCGGTGATCCACTGTGCGGCGTCGATACTGTGGGCGCCGATATCACCGAGTGAGCCAGAGCCGGACTTTGACTTGTCCAGCCGCCATGTCAGGGGCGCGTCCGCATCCGCCAACCAATCCTGGAGATACTGTGCCCTGACGTGGCGGAGCTCGCCCAACCGGCCGTCGTCCACCATCCGCTTGGCAAGGGCCAGTGCAGGAGTTCGCCGGTATGTGAACCCGCACATCGAGTACACGCCCCGCTCGGCGGCCGAGGATGCCACAGCAGTCATCTTCTCAGCCTCAGCCACACTGTTGGCCAAGGGTTTCTCGCACAGCACGTGTTTGCCGGCTTCCAGGGCAGCGATCGCAATCTCGGCGTGCGTGTTGCCCGGGGAACAGATGTCGATCAGGTCAATGTCACCGCGCTCGATCAGGCGACGCCAGTCGCTCTCCACGGAATCCCAACCGAGCTTGGCCGCAGCCGCCTGAGCAGCAGAAGCATTTCGGCCAGCCAGCGCCGTCAGCTTGGGCGCAAGTGGGAGATCGAAGAAGCGCGGCGCCGTTCGCCAGGCATGCGAGTGGACGGCACCCATGAAGGAGTAGCCCACCATGCCCACCCGCAGCTTCCGAGTCACAGCCGAACGCCTTCCCCCGCAAGCGCACTGCCCCCCGCAAGCGCACTCCGAACCGAGGTCCAGGACTTCAAAACTTCCAACACGGCCGGGTCCCGCTCGGCAAGGAGTGCCTGTTGGTACGAGTCCTCAAGCAGCGTGTCCACGGAAACCCGGGTGCCGTTGGCCGCACTCAGGATGGCCGCCTCCACCATGGCCAGGCTCATGATGTTTTGGTGCACCTGCCCCATCGGGGTGCTTCCCGTGCGGACTGCAGATACAAAGTCGCGCAGGGAACCAGCAATTTCCTGGCCAGGATCCTCAGAACTGCCAGCATCGCCGGAAACAGGAACAGAGGAAACAGGCTCATTGTCGCCATCCCACAAGACGGTGCCGTGCTCGCCGCTGATCCGCCACGAGGCGTTCCACGAGGTTTCCTGGCCCGGGCTGCACCAGCTTCCGTTGAACACGAAGCGCTCGCCGCCGGTCATTTCGAAAACGGCCGTGGCCCCGGCATCACCGCGGTACCAACTCCACGAGGGGTTGTACTCCTCGCAGAAAACAGAGACGGGATCGGCGTCGAGCAGGAATCGGGCCATGTCGAATTGATGGATCGCCATGTCCAGCAGCAGGGGGTGGTCCATGGCATCGCGGAATCCGCCAAAGTGCGGCGCCTTGAAGAACTCGGCAGAGACGATGCCAACAGCACCCACCGCTGAAGATAGCCGCTTGGCTTCGAAGAGCTGCCGGTTGTAGCGCCTGGACTGGCTGACCATGAACAGCTGGCCGTGAAGCTCAGCCGCGGCTGCCAGGGAAAGCCCTTGCGACACTGTGGAGGCCACGGGCTTTTCGCCAAGGACCGGCAGGCCCGCAGCGAGTGCCTCGGTAGTGACCGGATGATGCGCGGCAGGAACGGTGACGTTGATGATCGCCTGGGCTCCGACGTCGGACGCCAGCGCCGCTGTGCCGGCACCCACCGGAAGGTCTGGACGGCCGAGCGAAGCTGCAGCCTCGGCGGCGGTGGCGAGATCCAGATCCACGATGCCCACAAGTTCCACCAACGGTGACGACTCAACGGTTCGAAGCCAGGCGCGGCCCATGCCCCCGGCGCCGACCACTACGACGCGAAGGGGAGTGCCGTCGTCGGGGATGATGGCGAAAGGCGTGCTCACGCGTTTGCTCCTTGGTAGCTCTTGCCGTTGAAGAAGTCGTTGGTTTCGTAGCGAAGCAGCTCAGGGACGGCGCGCTCGGGACGGTCAGTGACGGCCCATTCGACGGCGTTGGCGATGACCCGGCGGATGTCTTTGTGCTGATAGACGGGGTAGTCCTGGTCGCCGGGGCTGAAGAAGAAGATCTTGCCGTGTCCGCGCCGGAACGTGCAGCCCGAACGGAACACTTCGCCTCCGCTGAACGAGCTGATGAACACCAGTTCCTCCGGCGTGGGGATATCGAAGAATTCGCCGTACATTTCCTGCTCAGGGATCACGATGGGGTGCGGCACGCCCTTGGCGATGGGGTGGGTCGGGTCCACTGTCCAGACGAGTTCGCGGTCGTGTTCGGAGCGCCAGCGCAGGGTGCAGCTAGTGCCCATGAGCTTGGTGAAGATCTTGGACCAGTGCCCGGAGTGCAGCACAATCAGGCCCATGCCCGCGAGCACGTGGCGGTGGACGCGCTCCACGATTTCGTCCTCAACGTCGGCGTGGGACATGTGCCCCCACCAGGTGAGGACGTCCGTGTTGGCGAGGACTTCCTCCGTGAGGCCATGCTCGGGTTCGTCCAGGGTCGCGGTGCGAACCTCGACGCCGGAACCCAGGTTCTCCTCGATGCCCGCCTTAACTGCGCCGTGCATTCCTTCCGGGTACAGGCGTGCCACGAGTTCGTCCCGCTTCTCGTGACGGTTTTCGCTCCAAACGGTGACGCGGATGGGCTTGCTTGTTTCAGGCATGATTTTTCCTTCTGATGAGTGAGGGTCTACTTGACCGCGCCGCCGGTGGTGCCAGCGGCGATGTATTTTTGGGCCGCGACCAACAAGACGATGGCCGGGATGGAGGCGAGTACCGCCGTCGCCATCACTGAACTCCAGTCGTTCACGTAGGCGCCGATGTACTGGAAGATGCCCAGGGTGACGGGGCGGACCGCTTCCGTGGTGGTCAGGGTCAGGGCGAACAGGAAGTCGCTCCAGGCGAACAGGAACGTAAAGAGGCCCGCGGTGATCAGCGAGTTCCGACTCAGCGGAATCACGATCGACCAGAACGCCCGGACGTGCCCCGCACCGTCCACCCGCGCTGCCTCGATCACGGACGACGGCATGCCGTTCATGAACGCCCGGATGATGAGGATGGCGAACGGAATTCCGTGTGCCGAGTCCGCGAGGATCAGGCCTGGAATGGAGTTGAGCAGCCCAAGATCGTTGTAGGCCGTGTAGAGGGCGTTGGCCACCACGATGCCCGGGATCATCTGGCTGATGAGGATCGCGAAGAGGACAACTCCTGCGCCGCGAACCTTGAAATAGGCCAGCGCGTAGGCCGCCGGGGCAGCGATTGCCAGGCTCAATGCCACACTGCCCAGAGAGATGATCAGGCTCGTGCCGAGGTTCCCGGCTTGCTCACTGATGGCTGTGGCATAGCCGGTGAAGTCGGGCTTCAAGGGCAGCCACGAGGTTTCCAAGGTAGTGCCGTTGGGCTGCAGGGAGGCGTTGATCATCCAGTAGACCGGGAACAGCATGATGGCCAGGAAGAAGATGGCCAGCGCCGTGTAGCCCCAGTTCTTGCGGTTTCCTGCCGGCGCCTTTGCCCTGCTGGGCCGGAGTGTGGGTGCTTTCAGTACGGTTGTCATGGTTTCCTCACTCATCCACAGCACGTCGGCTTGCCCGCAGGTACAGGACCGCGAACACCAGGGAAATGATCACCAGCACGTTGCCCAGGGCCGCGCCTTCGCCGAATTTGAATTCGTGGAAGGAGAGGTCGTAGGACTGGGTAGCGATGGTCTGGGTCGAGTTCGCCGGGCCACCGTTGGTCAGGCCCAGGATGATGTCCAGCACCTTCAGCGTGTAGACGACGCCGAGCACCAGCACCACGCTCACCACGGGACGGAGCATTGGCCAGGTGATATGCCGGAACGCCTTCCAACCTGTGGCGCCATCCAGGGACCCGGCCTCGTAAAGCTCGTCCGGGATCTCCTGCAGGCCCCCGTAGAGGATGGTCAGATTGAACGGGATGCCAATCCAGATGTTCACTCCCACCACAGCGATCAAAGCCAACGAGGTACTGGTCAGCCACGGAACGCCCGTGTTGATGACGCCCAGATCGCCCAGGAAACGGTTGAGAGCTCCGCTGTCCTTGTCCAGGATCCAACGCCACACGGCACTCGAGACAATCAGCGGCAGTAGCCAAGGCAGCAGGAGCAGCGAGCGCAGGATTCCGTTGAGCGGGAACTTGCGTTGGAAGAAGATCGCCAACGCCAGCCCGATCACGAACTGGCCCAGGATGGAACCCACCGTGAACAGCGCGGTGTTCAGCAGTGAGGTGGAAAACAACGACGACGACAATACAGTTACGTAGTTGGCCAGCCCTACCCACGGGGCTTCTCCGGTGAAGAACGTAGCCGTGGTGTAGTCCTGGAAACTCATGACGACGTTCTTGACCACGGGGTAGCCGAAGAACAGTGCCATGTAGACCACGGCAGGAACCAAGAAGAGCCACTGGAAGATGCGCTCGCGGCGTTGGCGGGTGCGCCGTCGTGGTGTCTGCGCTTCTGTAGGCGAGCCTGCCGGGCGGCCATGCTTGCGCGTGGCCTTTCCCGCGGCCTTTCCGGTGGAACCTGCCGCTGTTTGCGACAAATCTGTTGTCAATGACATGGCTGGCTGCTTACTGGCCTTGCGCTTGCTTGAGGGCATCTGCCGGCGAGGCGTTACCGGTCAGGGCTGTCTGGATGGCGGTGTAGATCTTGGTTGCCTGTGCCGGCCATTCTGCACCCAGCTCGCCGGTGCGGGCGCGGGCAGTCTTGATCAGCTCAGTGAACGTAGCGAGCTTGGGGTTTTCGGTGGCGAACTTCTCCGCCAACGTGGTTTTGGAAGGAATCGTGTTGCGGACCTTGGCCATCGCCATCTGGTTCTCGTCACTGTTCAGGCAGGCAACCACTTCCGCGGCCTTGGCCTGGCGTGCCTTGTTGCCGGTCTGGGGGACCGTCCAAACTTCGCCACCCAGCGGCGCAACGGACGTCTGGCCGGCTTCACGGACGGGGATCTTTACGACGCCGTACTGCAGAGTGGGCTGCTTATCCAGGGCCGGGATCTGCCACGGGCCGTTGACCATCATGGCTGCTTTGCCGGCCATGAACTGGTCCTTTACATCGGCCTGGGTCCAGTTCAGGGCGGAGGAAGAGACGGAGCCGCTCTTGACCAGGTCTGTCCAGAGCTGGAGTGCCTGCTCGGTCTCCTTGGTGTCGATCTTCTTCTCGTCACCGCCGTTGGACCACATGACCGGGAGGAACTGCCAGGTGCCTTCATAAGTGGGGTTGGCGTTGAACGCGAGCCCGTACTGGTCGCCGGCGGTGAGCTTGGCGGAGGCTGCCTTCAGCTCATCCCAGGTGGTGGGCGGGGTTACTCCAGCCTTGTCCAGGATGTCCTTGTTGTAGAACAGGGCAATGGTGTTCACGGTGGGAGCCAGGCCATAGACCTTGTCCTTGTAGGTGCCTGCGCTCAGGACACCCTCTGCGAAGTTATCCGTGCTGATCTTGAAGTCTGACAAGGGAGCCAAAGCGCCCGTGGCGGCAACCTGCTGCAGGTCCGGATTGTCCAGCATGAGCACGTCCGGAAGCGTTTTGGAGGAGGACTGCTGGAGCACCTTGGAGATCAGGGACTTGCCCGGGACGGTCTCCCGCTTGATGGTCACACCTGCCTGGGTGCCGCACTTGGTCAGGGCGTCGCCGATGAAGGACTTGTCCGGCTCGTTGTTGTAGTAGTCCATCACGGAGATTTCTTTGACGGCCTCCGACGACGAAGCTGCGGGGGAGGTCCCGCAGGCTGAGAGGGCCAGGGGCAGGCCGACCAACGCAGCGACGGCGAGGGCAAGAGGACGACGGGTTGTCCTTTGTGCTGACTTCATTGTCTGTTCCTTTTTTCTGGGAGTGGCTTTTATCGGGGACGAGATTGTCGATACGTATCGACGATGCGTATCGATGAATTCGGAAACGGATGGGATGCAGGTGCTGCGGAGAGGGTCTAGCTGCCGTGGGGTGGACGGAGCGTGCTGGCACGGTGCGTAATGACCGTGGGTACCAATTCCAGGGATTCGGTTGGTCCCTGGTTTTCGGCTTCGAGGAGATCGCAAATAATCTTCACCGTACGGCGGGATACTTCGGCCGGGCGGAGGTCAATGGTGGAAAGCGGGATGGGCTGAAGCTCAGCCAGGGTGGGGGAGGCGCTGCCGATGACGGAGACATCCTTCCCGGGAGTCAGGCCCCGACTGGTCAGAACCCGTCGAAGAACGTCCTGAACGGTGCCGTCCGGAGCGATAAACGCAGGTATTCCAGTGGTCTCCGCCAAGGCTTTGTCCACGGATTCCGCGATCACCTCGCGGTCCGTTCCTCCGGGAAGGTGCAGCACCTTGACGCCGAGGGTCTCCGCGGCCTTGTTGGTGCCGGACATGAAGCGTTCCACGTAGTTCACGTGGCGATCGACAACCTCCGGCTGCCAGTCGATCACTGAGATCACCGCATGTCCTGCTGCCGCAAGGTCCTGGACGCATTGTTCGCCGGCCATTTCGAAGTCCGCGTCAATGCAAACCAATCCGGAAGGATCATGTGGGATGCCGATCAGCACCACGGGGACGTGGAGGCTGCGGACTACCGGGAGCCGTTCGTCGTCGCCTTCCACCTGCATCAGGATCAGGCCGTCGCAGATCTGCTGGCCCACCACACGCTGCAGTCCGGGTGCCCCCTCATCCTCGGTGACCAGCAGGATGTCGTGGTCATAGAGGCGGGCGGTGTTGGCGATCACGGAGACGAACTCCATGATCGAAGCCATGTGCAACTCAGGGATGAAAGGGATGACGAGGCCGATCACGCGGGTCCTGCGGCTGGCAAGCGCTCGGGCTCCGGCATTTGGCTGGTAGGTCAGCTGCTGGATGGCGTCTTCCACCTTTTTCCGCGTTTTCTCGGAGATGGGTCGCTTGCCACTAAGAACATAGGAAACCGTGCTCTGTGCAACGCCGGCGGCCTGGGCAACGTCCTTGCTGGTGGGCATGTCCTGGCCTCCTCGCGCTCTCTGCTGAACGGTTTGCTTGTCGTCGATACGTATCGTCGATGCGCATCGAGAACGAGTATGACATGAGTCACTCGCCCCGCGCAATACCCCCTTCTGATCCGCTCTCACATCCACCGCCCTTTCGGCCGATCTTCTCTCATTTCCTGTCGCCTTTGGGCGGATGTTCTCTCACATCACTGCAGGCGAATGTGCTTAGCTGGCTCCTATGGACGGGACAGCACCGCAGTTAGGCGTCCACTGGGATGGCGCCGTGAACGCCTGGCGGGTCGCGGGGGACGTGTACAGAATGGGTCGCCACGAGTGGGTAACCGCAGCCGGTTGGCACCAAATGTACGACGACGGCATCCGCACTATCATCGATTTGCGCGCCTCGGGCGAGCGGCGGCAACGCGACACCGATCCCAAGGTGCCGGACGACGTGAAGGCCAGCATCGACGTCGTGCATTGCCCCACGGAGGACCCCGACCATAGCGATTTCGGCGAGCTCTTCGGCCCGTACCTGAAGGACCCGTCGCGGTACGGCGACTATGTGAGGCTATTTGGGGAGAAGATTGCGGCCGTCTTCAAGGCTATTGCCGCCTCGCCAGGCAAGGTTGTGATTCACTGCTCGGCGGGCCGGGATCGCAGCGGGGTGATCGCACTCATGTTGCAACGCTTGGCCGGTCTTGGCGACGACGAAATCCTGCGCGGCTACGAACTTGCGGCACGGGGGATCAATGAGCGACACCGCACCCACGGGGCACCGCATGCGCATGATCCCTACCTTTCCGACGCGGAGTTTGAGGCCTGGCTGGAGCAGAAGCGGGCAGGCGTGAAGGTGTTCCTTGGTTCTCTGGACGTCGAGTCCTTCCTGGCGCGGAATGGTGTCACGGGCGCGGAAGTGGAGGCGATCCGCGCCAAGCTGCGGTGATGTGAGAGAACGATGGCCGGAATCGGGCGGGATGTGAGAGAGGATCGGTGGGAATCGGGTGGGATGTGAGAGAACGACGAAATTGCTGCTGCACTCCTCCGGGCATTCATGTACCCTGTATATATTACCGAACGGCCGGTCAGTAATGTTTGCGGTCCCGCAGACCCAATGACCGAGCCGATTTCACGTGCCTTGGAAGGACCCGTCGACGATGACCACTACCGCAGTCGCCCCGGAAACCACAGCCGTTGCAACCGTCCCCAGCTACGTCCAGGATGCCTGGTGGACGCCGGCTCCTGACGCCAAAACCGTCCCGGTCCGTGATGCCAGCACCGGAGAAGTCCTGGCCAACGTCAGCACTGACGGACTGGACTTTGCCGCCGTCGTAAATTACGGCCGCACCACAGGCCAAACGGAACTTGGAAAGCTGACCTTCCACCAGCGTGCGCTCAAGCTCAAAGAGCTTGCCATGTACCTCAACGGCCGACGTGAAGAGCTGTACGAGTCCTCGTCGCAGTCCGGCGCCACCAAGATCGACAACATGATCGACATCGACGGCGGCATCGGCGTTCTCTTCACGTTTGGGTCCAAGGGTCGCCGTGAACTGCCCAACTCGCAGGTTGTGGTGGATGGGCCGATGGAGGTGCTGTCCAAGGATGGTTCGTTTGCCGGCGAGCACATCTACACCCGCATCCCCGGCGTCGCGGTGCAGATCAACGCCTTCAACTTCCCGGTCTGGGGCATGCTGGAGAAGTTCGCGCCCGCATTCCTCGCGGGCGTTCCCACCATCGTCAAGCCGGCCACGCCCACGGGCTACGTTGCGGCCGCCGCGGTCAAGGCGATCGTCGAGTCCGGCATCCTGCCCGCGGGCTCCCTTCAGCTGATTTCCGGCTCCGCCCGGACCATCCTGGACGAACTGGATTTCCGCGACCTCGTCTCCTTCACGGGTTCGGCGTCTACCGCGAATTCGCTGAAGGCCCACCACAACGTGGTCCAGGGTGGCGTTCGCTTCACCTGTGAGACCGACTCCCTGAACGCCGCGATCCTTGGACCGGACGCTGTTCCCGGCACTCCGGAATTCGACGCGTTTGTCCGGGCCGTCGTCACCGAAATGACTGTCAAAGCCGGCCAGAAGTGCACCGCCATCCGCCGTGTGATCGTCCCGCAGGAGTTGATTTCCGACGTCTCTGCGGCCATTGGTGCGCGCATTAACGAGCGTGTGGTGGTTGGTGATCCTCGCGCCGAGGGCGTCACCATGGGCGCCCTGGCTTCGCTGGAGCAGCTCGCCGACGTCCGCGCGGCCGTCCAGTCAATGCTCGACGCCGGTGGTGAGCTTGCGTACGGGTCCCTCGATTCGCCGTCGGTCACCTCGGTCGGGGGCACCGTGGGTGTCGTGGAAGACGGGGCTTTCATGTCTCCCGTACTCCTCAACTGGGCCGACGCGGAAGCCGAAGAAGTCCACTCCCTTGAAGCTTTCGGCCCCGTCTCCTCGGTGATCGGATACTCGGATCTTGCCGATGCCATCCGCCTCGCAGCCCGAGGCTCGGGTTCATTGGTGGCGTCCGTGTGCACCAACGATCCTTCGGTGGCGCAGGAGCTGGTGCTCGGAATCGCAGCGCATCACGGCCGCGTCCACATACTCAACCGCGAGGACGCGCGGTCCTCCACCGGACACGGCTCACCCGTACCTCACCTGGTCCACGGTGGTCCTGGCCGCGCAGGTGGCGGCGAGGAGCTGGGCGGTATCCGCTCGGTCCTGCACCACATGCAGCGCACCGCCATCCAGGGCTCGCCGAACATGCTCACCGCCGTTACCGGTCAGTGGCACACGGGCGCCGACCGCAATTTCACCGTGGAAACCGAAGGTGAGCACCCCTTCCGGAAGCACCTCTCGACGCTGAGGATCGGCGACGCCGTTCGCTCCGATCTGCGCCAGGTGACCCTCGAGGACATCACGGCCTTCGCTAACTCCACTGGCGATACGTTCTATGCACACACCAATCAGGAAGCAGCCGAGGCCAACCCGTTCTTCCCGGGCATCGTCGCGCACGGCTACCTGCTCCTGAGCTGGGCTGCCGGGTTATTCGTGGAGCCCGCGCCGGGTCCTGTGCTGGCCAACTACGGCTTGGAGAACCTGCGTTTCATCACGCCCGTGGCAGCCGGCGACTCCATCCGCGTCACGTTGACCGCCAAGAAGATCACACCGCGTGAGACTGACGAATATGGCGAGGTTGCCTGGGACGCGGTTCTCACCAACCAGAACGACGAAATCGTAGCCACCTACGATGTTCTGACCCTCGTGGAGAAGTAACCTTCTCTCACATCCCGACCGTTTTTACCGGATCTTCTCTCACATCATCGTGCCCTGGGCCGGTTGTTCTCTCACATAACAACGAAGCGCGTCCCCACCAGGGGGACGCGCTTTGCCTTAAGGGGACGGTTACAGCTGGTATTCGGCCTGTTGGCCAAGGGTCTCGTGGATGCACAGAACATTGTTCTCGGTATCCATGAACCAAGCGCACTTCTCGGCGTCCGTGGTGCAAATGTGGTTATCGGTCTTGAGATCAGGCTCGTCGTAGTCCTGGAACTTGACGCCTTGGGCCTCCATCTCCGCAACAGTTCGCTCGATGTTCTCGACCTCAAAGCTCAGGGCGGTATGACCAGAGTGCTTACCGTCCGTGACCGGCAACAACTGCAGCATGGGGCCGCCGTCGTTGCCAAATAGATCATTTCCATCCCAGGTCCTGCCGCGATGCGGAAGGCCGAGCTTTTCAGCGTAGAACTCTCGTGCGCGGCTCAGGTCATCGACAGGCAGGACGGTTGTGGCTGTGTTAAGGGCTAGATGCATTTGGCCACCTCCTACGCTGAAAATTTTACGCTGGGCGGCTCCGGAAGGATCCTACGAATCATGTCCTAAGGTTGAACGATGGGATTTAGCAGGTCTGCGCTTGATGCGTTTCGGGGCCGAACCCTGCCCGATTTGGTTTCGGACCAGACGAGGCTCCTGTTCGTCGGCATCAATCCTGGCCTGCGTGCTGTTGCAGTACAGGCGCATTTCGGTGGCGGCAGCAATCGATTCTATCCAGCGCTATTCCGTGCCGGCATCGTCGATCGCCGGATAGATGCCTCGGCAGGTTTCCGTCGCGAAGACCTCAACCATCTGCTGGACCGGGGCGTTGGAATCACGTCCATAGTTGCGGGAGCTTCGGCGCGCGCGGATGAACTCACGCCCGAGCAACTCCTTGCCGGAGCCAAGGCACTATCTGCGCGAGTTGAACTTATCGCCCCAGCAATGGTGGCGGTTTTGGGAATCAGCGCCTACCGGACTGCTTTCGCCCGGCCGCGGGCGCCCTGGGGACGACAGCCCGATTCGCTTGGAGGTGCCCCGGTTTGGGTGCTCCCGAATCCAAGTGGCTTGAACAGGCACGCGAGCCTTGCTGATCTCGCCGACGCCTACCGTGAAGTCGCTGTTGCGGCTGGCATCGAACCCCTTGCAGATCCGGCATAGCAAACGCCAGTCGGAAACCTTCCGGTAGTCGTCACAGTCCGTCAATGAGTCCGTCGATAATGTTGCTGAACCTCTCGGCGGGCCCGCCTGTTTTGACCAAGACGCTTAGCCCGATGACGGAAGCAACGAGTTGGCTGGCGACAGTTTCGGGGACCTGACCGGTGCGGAATTCTCCAGACGCTTGTCCTTGCACGATTGCCTGCCTGAACACAGCTTCGATCTGAGAGAACATCTCGTTCGCAATCTGATTCACCTCGGCGTCGGCTGCGCCGAGCTCCGCCGCAGCATTGACCATGACACAACCGCGTTGATGCTCGCCCACGCCGGCCAGTGCCATGAGTGCCTGTTTGAGACGCGGTCGGATTGGTCCGGGAGCTACAAACATGCCCGTTAGGTACTCGACTCTGGCCTCGCTGTAGCGCCGAAGGGCACGCAGAAACAAGGCATGTTTGCTCTCAAACGTGTTGTACAGGCTGCCCTTGCCGATTCCCAGCTCGGTGGCCAACTCCTGCGGCGTTGTGCCGGCATACCCTTGGCGCCAGAACAAGTCCATCGCTCTGTTGACAGCCTCACCAGCCTCAAATTGCATCGGTCTACCCATGGGAACAGCGTAGCGCCCATGATATTGTACTTCTAGGTCAAAAACCGCTGTTGAGCACTTGTCCGACCCTCTACGTTGTTAGAAACGGGAACCCATTGTCTATACATCCGCCCTTGGAGAAGACCGCCTCAGCGCCTTCCCCTCGTACCCGCGTCCCCCTGAATACGCTCGCTATACCGCTTGGTTTGGCTGGCCTCGCACAGGTTTGGTCGGCGGCGACCTCGTCCTTCCAAGCCCCGATCGAACTTGCGCAAGCATTCTGGGTGATCGCCGCCATTGCCTGGCTTTGGACCATCGCGGTGCACGTCCATCGCGGGAGGCGCACGGAACAGTCGCTCTCTGATCAGCTCAAGCACTTCGCGCAGGGCCCGCTCGCCGCCTTGCTTCCGATTGCAGCCATGTTGATTGGGGCGGGGCTGCACCGCACCATTCCTTTAGCCGGAACCATTGTGACCGGTGTTTCCATTGCCGTTGCAGCCGCGTTCGCCGCATGGATTTTGAACTTCTGGATGCGCGGCGAGTTGCCACTTGAATCCGTACATGGCGGCTACTTCCTCCCCACCAGCGCGGCAGGTTTTGTGGGTGCGCTCACCGCAAGACAGACGGGACTTGACTGGCTCGCCGTCGGAAGTTTCGCCGTCGGCCTCTTCTTCTGGCTCGTGATCTCTGTGTTTTTCTTCCTGCGACTCGCGCTTCGGCCTACGATGCCGGACTCGCTTACTCCGACCTTGGCAATCATGATCGCTCCGCCGGCGGTTGCGGCGGCCGCGTGGCTTGCCATTTCGGGGGGTCGACCAGACTATATGTTCGAGGGGTTGACGGCCATAACGGTGTTAATGGTTTTGATCCAGCTCACACTATTGCGGCGCTATCGGGCCTTGCCGTTCTCGCTGGGCTTCTGGTCGTTCACGTTCCCCTTGGCAAGTGTTGCCGCACTTGCCATCACGTGGTTGCACTTGGGCAGACCGGCTGCCTGGGAGGCTATGACGATTGGAGTGCTCGCGATCGTGACGACTGCCGTTGTGCTGGTCGCGGCGAAATCAATCGCAGTGTTTTTCCGCCTCGCCGCCACGGCCCGGCGACAAAGGGCGAGAGAGGAAACGGGGAAACCGGTCCGGATGTGAGAGAGCATCCAGGGGAAACCGGTCAGGAAGTGAGAGAGGGTCAGGCGGCGGTGTGGAGGCCGTCGAAGGCCATGGTGATGACGTCGTCGGCAAGTTTCTCGGGGGAGAGGGAGCCGCCTGGCTTGTACCACTCCACGATCGAGTTGATGGTGCCGAACAGGAGCCGTGTGACCGTGCGGGGATCGATGTCCTGGCGCAGGGAGCCGTCCTGCCGGGCAGCGGCGATGAGCGCGGCAACCTTGTGGTCGAAGGCGCGGCGACGTTCCAGCGCGTCGCGTTCGATCTCGGTATTTCCGCGCAGGCGCAACAGCAATGTGACGAATGGCAGCCTGTCCACCAGCACCGCAATGGTTTGCCGAAGCACGAACTCCAGCCGAGCATCTGCCGCCCCGGAGGTGGCGGCAGGCTCGTCCAGGATGGCCTCCAAGCCGCCGAGGGCGTGGTCCAGGGCGAGCTTCAGCAGATCGCCCTTGGACGGCACGTGGTGGTAGATGGCTGACTTGGAGATCCCGAGGTTCTCGGCCAGGATGCCCATGGACGTAGCATCGTACCCGTGGCGGTTGAAGACGTCGACGGCGATGCGGAGCACCGACTGCTGGTCGTAACCGGGCCGTCCGCGCTTGGTGGTTGTCTCAGTAGGCATGGTGGCATTTTCTCACGATCTCTAGACGGGCTGCCGTTCAGCGACGCCGCATGTCAGCCCTTCGGCCGCATGTCGTAGATCCGGCGGAGCTTCCCGTTGGAACGCTCGAGGGAACCGGGCTCCACAACGTCAACTACGCAAGAAGACCCCACGTGAATCTTGATCTGCTCGCGCAAAGTACGGGCCGCCGTCGTGCTTGACTCTGCGGGGACGTTTTCCCGCCGTTCGATTTTCACGGTCAGCGAATCCATGCGCTTGCCCTCGGGGCGGGTGATTTCGAGCTGGAAGTGCGGGCTGAGTTCGGGGATGCGCAGGGCGATTTCCTCGATCTGGGAGGGGAAGAGGTTGACGCCGCGCAGGATGATCATGTCGTCGCTTCGGCCGGTGATGCGGCCCATCCGGCGGTGTGCCGGGCGAGCGGTTCCAGGGAGCAGGCGGGTCAGGTCCTTGGTGCGGTAGCGGATGATCGGCAGTGCTTCCTTGGTCAGCGACGTGAAGACCAATTCACCCGGTTCACCGTCGCCGAGGACTGTCGAGTGATCAAAGGGATCGATGATTTCGGGCCGGAAATGGTCTTCCCAGATGTGGCAGCCGTCTTGCGTTTCAACAGCTTCGCCAGCGACGCCCGGGCCCATGACTTCGGAGAGCCCGTAGATGTCGCAGGCCTTGATGTTCATGGTGGTTTCGAGTTCGTGGCGCATCTCTTCGGTCCACGGCTCGGCGCCAAGCACGGCGTACTTCAGCGAGGTGGACGTGGGGTCGATGCCCTGGTGGGCCATGGCGTCGGCGATCGTCAGCAGGTACGTGGGCGTGGCCAGGATGGCGTCCGGCTTGAAGTCCTGGATGAGCTGGATCTGGCGTTCGGTCTGGCCGCCGGACATCGGGATGACCGTGCAGCCCAGCGCTTCGGCGCCGGCATGGGCGCCGAGGCCGCCGGTAAAGAGACCATAACCATAGGCGTTGTGGACCTTCATTCCAGGACGGACGCCGGAGGCGCGCAGGCAACGGGCCACCAGGGTTGCCCAGTTGGCGAGGTCGTTCTTGGTGTAGCCCACCACGGTGGGGCGGCCGGTGGTGCCGGAGCTCGCGTGGATGCGGGCAACCTCGTGCTGCGGGACCGCGAACATGCCAAACGGATACTCCAGCCGGAGGTCTTCCTTGGTGGTGTACGGGAACTTGCCGAGGTCGCTCAACTCGCGGAGGTCGGTCGGGTGCACGCCTGCTTCATCGAACTTGCGCTTGTACAGCGGCACGCGATCGTAGGCATAAGCCACGGTGTGCTGCAGACGGTTGAGCTGGAGTGCTTCAAGCTCGTCGCGGGACATCGTTTCTTCGCGGTCCAGGACGGGCGCGGTTGCCTCGGAGGTGGACGACGCGGGCGCGGCGACGGTGTTCTGGGTCATCTGGAGTTCCTACTTCTTGGAGATGGTGCGGCTGCGGCCCCGGAACTCTGCAATGAGTTCTCCGGGATCTGGATCGGGGGTGGCGCCCGCGGCGCCTGGTGAAGCCGCGTAGATCTGGATGTCGTAGAGGCCGCTGCGGCCGGTACTCGCGCGACGGTTTGCGACGGCGGTAATCACCTGGCCTTCGAACGCCGGCTTGATGAAGTTGATGTCGACGCCGGACGCCACCGTGATGTTGGCAGCTTGCTTTGGCGTGGGGTTGGCCGGGTTGCAGGCCAGTGCGAAGGCGGTGTCCGCGAAGGCGAAGATCATTCCGCCATGGGCCATTCCGAATCCATTGAGCATTTCCTGGCGGAGGTGCATGCGGATGGTGGCATGGCCGTCGTCGATCTTAAGGACCTCAATGCCCATCCATTCAGACGCGTAGTCGTTCGTCAGGATGTGGTGCGTTGCACCGGAGAGGGTTGTTTCAACCATGCGTCATTGCCTCCAGCTTTATTTACCGAATGTTCATTAGGTAATCCCAGATCGGGCCAACTGTCAAGACTGGACAAAGCTTGGGCGAGGATTTGGACGCGCCTAGTAGCCTCGAAGACATGCCCGAAATTGAGCTTCCGATCATGACCGAACGACTCATACTGCGGCGTTTCGAGGCCGAGGACCTGGACCGGTTCCACGCTTATCAGTCGCTGCCGGAGACCGCCCGATATCTGTTCCGCAATGAACTGACCAAGACGCAGTCCATGGAGGTTCTGGGCCGCTATGCGAATGCACACTTCAAGCATGAAGGCGACTGGGCCTGCCTCGCCATTGAACGCCAGGACCGTCCGGGACTTATGGGTGAGATCGTCCTGAAATGGCTGGAGGGAACAGGCCAGGCTGAGCTTGGCTGGATCCTCCACCCCGAGGGCAGGGGCCAGGGAATAGCGACGGAGGCGGCTGAGGCTGTCATGAAATTGGCATTCGGCCAGTTGAACTTCCACCGCATAGACGCGAAACTCGATGCGCTCAACACTGGCTCCGCCGGTATATGCAAACGCCTAGGCATGCGCTTGGAGGCTACCCTGGTGGACAACTGGCACTACAAAGGCCAGTGGGCCACCGAGAACATTTATGCGATCCTCGACTCCGAATGGCGGGCGCGCCAAGCGGGATCTTGACGTCCCGGCCAACTCGTGGTGCACGCCAAAGCCAGCCCACCGCCGTCGCGCGTTTAATCCTGGATCGGCCAGGTCTTGTGGTGCCTCAGCTGTTCGGTCAGTTGTGCCTCCGGCAGTGGCCGGCTGAAGTAGTAGCCCTGCCCGCTGGTGCACCCAATGCTGAGCAGGAAGTCTGCCTGCTCCGCTGTTTCGATTCCCTCCCACACAGCACCGAGGCCGCACGCACGTATGAGCTGCAGGACTGCCGCGAGGAGGGCGGGCTGTGCGGGATCGCTGCCGAGGGCCGTGAGGAGCGTTCTGTCCACCTTGACGGCGTGCACGGGCAAGCGGCGGAGGTAATCGATGGAGGAGTATCCGGTGCCGAAATCGTCGATCTCCATCTCGACACCCAGCCGCCGAAGACTGTTCAGCGTGTACCGGTCAAGGTCGTTCCCTTGAATGACGGCGCTTTCGGTCAGCTCCAGAACCAGCAGCGACGGGTCCAGCCCGGCCGAAGTCAGGGCTTCGCGTACGTCCTCCACGAACTCCAAACGCTGGAGGTCAGCGGCGGACACGTTGATGCGCATGTTGAAGTCGTGGCGCCCCGTGAGGGGGTCGCTGCGCCATCGCTGCAATTGCTCGACGGCGGTGCGCAGCACCCACCCGCCCAGATCGGAGATCATTCCCGTTTCCTCGGCAATGGGAATGAACTCATCCGGCATGATCATGCCGCGGGTGGGGTGTTTCCAACGGACCAGGGCCTCGACGCCTTCAATTCCGCGGGTGTCCAAGCGAATGATGGGCTGGTAGTAGAGCACCAGCTGCGAACCGGCGATCGCTTCTTTGAGCTCACCCACGAGTTGGTTGCGCAACTGCCGGGCAAGGAGCATGTCGGTATCAAAGACCTTCAATTTGCCGCGACCATCAGCCTTGGATTCGTACATGGCGATGTCCGCTTCCATCATCAGTTCCTCGGCACTCTTGCCGGGATCTGCCATCCGAAGGCCCATGCTGGCGCCGCACCGTACGTGTTGGCCGTCGATCTCCATGGTCCCGTCCAATGCAGCCAGGATCCGATTACCGATGGACGCCGCCTTCGCCGGGGTAACTTCCTGCAGCAGGATTGCGAATTCGTCGCCGCCCATGCGGGCAACCATGTCCTCCTCGCGGACGGCAGCACTGATGCGGGCTGCCACCGTTTCCAGCACTTTGTCTCCGATGGTGTGGCCCAGGGAGTCATTGACGCCCTTGAAGCCGTTCATGTCCATCAGCAGGATGGCCGGCCGTTGATTGCCATTGGGGCCCCTGGCCTGGGATTCCGCGAGCGCGGTGGAGAAGGCAGAGCGGTTGTGAAGGCCTGTGAGGGGATCCGTCATGGCCATGTGCTGCATTTCGCGGTGGGCCTCGTGCAGCTGCCGTGTGCGGTCTGCCACGCGCTGCTCCAGCTCTTCATAGATAATCTGGAGGTCCTCGGCAAGGAGGTTGGTGCCCATGATCACGGCGTCGATCTCGTCGCGGGCATCGGAGATTTCAATCCTGGTGTTCAGGTCTCCCGCGGCAAGCCTGACGATGCCGTCCAGCAGCAATCCCAGACGTGGATCTGGTGCGGCATTCGAGTTTTCCTCGGACATGGTCACTCCCCGTGCGGTTCGCCTCGCTGATCAACCATATCCCGGAGGTACGCACGAACGGCCGAGCTGCGATCAGGGAGGGCGGCCTGATCGAAAAGGTTTGCGGTTTCGCTGAAAGTCGCGACGGCTTCTTCCCGCCGGCCCAGTGCGAGCAAAGTCCTGGCCAAGAGGAAGTGCGACTCTGCAGAGGTTTGGGTGGCGAGGATGGAAGACCGGGCACACAAGGGCTCAAGGATGGTGAGGGCTTCCTGCATATCGCCGTTGAGATAGTTCCAGTGGGCGCGGACCAGGGACATTTCCAAATGGTCCCGCTCGGAACCGCCCACGATGTCTGTGGCGAGCTCGGCCCTCTCGATGCATCGCAGGGTAGCGGCATCACTCAGCCGGGCCTGAAGCCGCATTTCCGCCGAGGCGCGATTGAAGCGTGCCCACAAGTCCACGTCCTTGGATGGGGACAGCCGTTCGGAAGCAAGATCGTGGTACCGGCTGCCATCTTCAACCCGGTTTGCCAGGAAGGCAACGTTCCCGATCACCCAATAGCCCTTGCCCGCTGTGTCTTCGTCGATGTCTTCGGTAAGCAGGGATTCCAGCTCCAAGCATTCACGCCAGGCATCGTCCAGCAGCCGGCTTTCGGCAAGGGAGGCAATGAGCGCACGCTGCGCCAGGATCTGCACATACACCAAGTCCGCGTCCCGGGCAGCCAGTTTGGCGGCATCCGCAGCCATGGCGGCGGCCTCGGCCAGACGCCCCAGACCCTGGAGGGCAACGGCAACCATGGTCCCGGCTTTGGCGCCAAGCTCAGGCGAGGAGGCCGTGAGTTCGTGATCATTCAGTTCCCGTGCCAATGCCAGATATTCCTCGATCCGGCCTTGGTCCCGGAGGCATTCCGCCTGCAAGTAACGCATGTTCCACCAAGACAGTTCATCGCCGGCATCAATGGCAAGATGTGCAGCTTCACCGGCTAACCGAAAGGCCTCGTCAAAGTGACGTTCTTTCCATTTGGCGCGCGCATTGAGTCCGGCTACAAGATGAGGCGTTAATTGTGGACTCTGCATGTGCCCATTATCCATGTCCATAGCGAAGAAAAGCTCGTATAGTTTGCCTCGTGACCTTTTTCAAGTCACACCGGTAATTCGCATCAGTATGAAAGGGCACAGCGGATGAAGAAATTTGCGGCAACACTGCTCATGGCAGCAGTTCTGGCAGTAACGGGGCTGGCTGCTCCGGCTAACGCCGAGCCTTCGCAGGATACCAACAGTACGGCAATCGGCTGGTGGCCGAACAGCACAACCACCAAAACGAATACCACCACCATAGGTTGGTGGCCGAACTAAATTGGGGGAGCGCCTCTCAAGGCCAGATGACTCAAACTGATGCCCTGGGCTTTTGCTCGGGGCATCAGTTTTGTTGCGGATTGTGTCGCAGATTAGTGACTTTGCGGGTCAGCTTTCAGGGCAGCCATTGACCAGCGTGTCATGGACGGGGACAGGACGCCATGAGGGCGTCAAGTGCCAAGGAGGGGGCAGTCAACTGATTATTTGGGGGCGTCAAGTGGCCGCTACCGACCACTAAACGGGGCCCTTCGGGGGCCACCAAAGCCGCCGTTACGGACCACCAACCGGCAATTCAACGGACACCGTAGTCCCGGACCCCAGCTTTGAGTCGAAGATCATCCGTCCCATATGGCGGCTGATGATGTCCTGGGCGATCGCCAGCCCCAGACCGCTTCCGGGAACAGCAGCTGCCGTGGCGTTGGAGGCACGGTAGAACCGCGTGAAGATGTGGGGAAGATCGTGTTCGGGGATGCCCAAGCCTGTGTCCGCCACTTTGACCAGTGCTGCACGGCCACCGTCTGCCGATGCGAACATCGAACTCGTGATGCCCACCCGTCCACCTGCCGGGGTGAACTTGATGGCATTGGCCACGATGTTGGTGAAGACCTGTTCCAGCTTGGCTTCATCGGCGGTGACCTCCACGTCCTCGGTTCCCTCAGTGAAGGACACAGCGACGTGCCGTGACTCGGCCAAAGGCCGCAGCGTGGCCACCACTACTTGGAGAAGCTTGGCGATGTCCACAGGTTTGAGGTCCAGGTTGCTTCCGTCCTGCATGGACACCGTCAACATGTCCTCGATGAGCCGGCGGAGCCTGTCGGAGTTCCTTGCGATCACGTCCAGCATCTTGCTGATGCCCTCAGGAACCGGGCCGCCCGAACCATCCCTGATCATGTCCAGGTAGGCCGTGATCGAGGTCAGGGGGGTCCGGAGTTCATGGTTGACGGTTGCCAGGAAGTCAGTTTTGGCCTTGTCCAACTGCCTGAGCTGGTGCAGTACCCGTTGCTGGGCGCTGATGAGGTGGCCCTGAATGAGTCCGTGCGCCACATTGCCGGCCACGTGCTGCATCAATGCGATCTCAGGCCGGGTCCAATCGTGCCGTTCCTCCACCGTGCTGAGGAGGATGATGCCTAAGGCCGCACCACCTTCGCCGACAGGCAGCAAAACTGACGAGACCGGGTTGAGCTCGCAGGACCAGTCCTTCAGCGCTTGGGTAATCCTGGATTCCGGTTGCGTTCGGTGATCGGTCACAGCAAGAACGTCAGCTTCGGCCCATAGCCTGTTGGCTGCCTCTACGATCAGGTTCTCGCTCTCGCCCAACCTGGCGGGAAGCATCGGCGTGCCCGGGCGGTTCCATTGGGCACGGATTGAGGGAACGCGTTCGTCCCGGAAGGTAGCAAACCAAACGTGGTCCATGCCGAGGGCTTCGCCGAAACCTCTCACCACGTGGTCGGCAATCAGTTGGGGATCGTTGGTTTGCCGGATGGCGGATGAGACGTTCCGGAGGCTCTCCCTGAGGGCTTCTACCTCTCCCCGGGACCGTGCACGCTCCCGGGACCTGCCGATCAAGGTTTCAACGCGGTAAACAAGTTCATCGGCACGCACCGGGTTGATCACATAGTCCACGACGCCCCACGCTTGGGCTTCTTCCAGGTCCACGGATTCACCGGCGTTGAGGAGCAGCAACACAGGAACACCAGGACTGCGAAGACCATGTGCCAGGGAGTTTTCCAACACCACTACAGCGGGAATACCGGCTTCCAGCCGCGCGGCCATGGAAGCGGTGTCTGCAGCGGCGAAAACTTCGAACCCTGCGGCCTTGAGCGCAGCCTTTGTTAAGGCCAAACGATCAGCGTCTGAATCCGCCACGAAGGCGGAGCGGGAAACGTGCTGCACATCGGCCCCGTTCTTACCCACTGAGCCCCCTCCGTTACAACGTTCGTTCCACCGTAATTCCAGATTTGGCAACACACTATCAGCGCCACCGCGGGCTTCGGCCCTGCAGGGGCATTTGATGCTCATTTGCGTCGCCGGGGAAGGCATTGCGTCGGGGAAGATAGCCTTTACATTCGGCGCCCGATTCGACAGCCTAGAGGGTGAAAGCCCAGGGGGAGGCTTGGTCCTCCTGCCGTCCGTATGGAAATGCCAAGGAGATCTGTGAACCAGCCAGCCACACCGCAGGACCACCAAGAGGTGACGTTCGAGCTGGAACTCGAAGACACAGGAATCCTACGGCTAACGTGGCCGCGCGGATCCAGGATCCAGGAGGCGGACGCGCAAAGGGCGATGGATCGGGTCAACGAGATCTGCGGCGAAGCGCGCCACCCGATGATCGTGGATATGGCTACCACGGCTGACGTCACCCGGGGCGCCCGTTCAGTGTTCGCCAAACCCTGCCAGGCCTCAAGTATCGCCCTCTGGGGTTCGTCCCCCGTGGACCGGGTCATCGCCAACTTCTTCATTGGCATCATGAAACCCCCATGCCCCACGAGGTTCTTTACTTCAGAAACAGAAGCCCTGCTTTGGCTGAAAGAGCAATAGCGCCACATATATTTGGAGCATGCTCTCCGCGCTCCGGAAATATCTGCTGATTCCCCGCCTGATCAGGCTTTCCTCGGCCGCGCCCAAGGACCCGCTTACGGCGTGGGATCGCTATTGGGGCAGCGTCCGGACCACCGGGGCCGCCGGGGATGTGTTGTGGGATTCGGGCAGCTCTCATGAACTTGAGGGTTACCTGCCCAAATTCGCCCGGATGGATCAGTCCCTTCCCGTGGTGGACGTGGGGTGTGGCAACGGCAGCTTCACCCGTCTGCTGGCCGATCATTTCCCGCACGCGCTAGGGCTCGATTACTCCGCGAACGCCGTAGATCGCGCCCGGCAAGAGTCAGCGGACGTCACGACGGCGTCATTCGCCGTGTGCGATATGACGGCACCTGACGCCGCGCGGACTGTCGTGACGGCCCTTGAAGCTGCGGGCTGGGCAGGCGATGCCAACGTGTTCATCCGGGGCGTACTGCACGTCCTCGATTCCAAAGGAAGGGCAGCTCTGGCCGCAAACCTGCTGCCCGTCGTCGGGACCCGCGGCAGCGTTTTCCTGGCCGAAACCAACTTTCCGGGCACCCCCGTGGATTACGTCAGCCACCTCGGAGCCACCCGCGACTCCATTCCTGCCCCGTTGGAGTGGGCCATCAAGGGCTTGCCGATGCCGGGCCGCTTCGGCGCCGCCCAGCGCGCCAAGGCGTTCCCGACGGCGGAGTGGAACCTTTTGGAGGAGGGTGCGACGAGTATCGAGACCCGGCCGCTGAGCAACCCGTCCGACCCGGATCTCATTCCGGGATACTTCGCCTTGCTCCGCGCCCGCTAACTCTAAGGTCAGCGCCAGCCAGGACTAAGGTCCGCGCCGCCAGCACCAGGTTCCGCGCCCGTGAACACCAGGAGTGGCACTGTGGTCACCGGGACCGTTGAACTGGGATAAGGTCCGAGTGCCGGTGAACGATCCGCCAGGCGCCGTCCTCGCGGCGGTAGACGTGCGTTGTTCGCATCGTGTAGTCGGCCGGGACCCCATCAACAACGGCGTGGCTGTGCTCCAACCCAACGATGTATGCGAGGCTTCCGCTGGCAGCGGCCGCGACAACCTCGAACTCGAACCCGGTGGCGCCTTCGAACCGTCGGGCTTCCTGGCGAAACTTGGGCTCCAGATCGTTCCAACCCACTCCGGAGATGTGCGCACCGAACAGGGTGGTGGGGTCAGTGTGCGACCACAAAGCGATGCGGGATGTTACGTCGCCCTTGTGCAGGGCCACAGTCATGTCCCGCTGCTTCGGCAGGATCTCTGCGAGGAAGGCCTCGGTCTCCTTAACCATGACCGGCCGCTCGCCCGTCATTGGATCAGCCCGACCAAGGGGCAACGGAACGCTGGCCTCTGCCGTTGGAAAATCCGCGTGACGATGCACTATCCGCCAGGCGCCGTCTTCACGACGGTAGACGTGGGTCACCCGCAAACTGTATTTCCGGGGAGTGCCCTCAACGGTGGTGATGCTGTGCTCGTAGCCGACCGTGTAGGCGAGGTCCTCGCTTACTCCGGCCGCGATGATCTCAAGATCGAACGAATCCGAGTGCGAAAACCACGAGGCGACGTTGTGGAACATGGGCTCAAGCTCTGCCCGGCCGCTGCCGCTGAGGCTCGCACCGAAGAGCGTCAGCGGGTCCTTCTTGGACCACAGCGCGAGGCGCGGGCCGGCGTCGCCGTCGTGGATTGCACTGTCCGCGGCCTGTTGTTGGGGAACTATTTCAGTGAGGAAAGCATCGGTCTCAGTAGACATGACCAACTCCATTACAGTGAGACTGTTTTGAATACTGTTATACTGTACCCAATGGGCGCAAAAATCAAGAGGTCGTACGATTCCACCCGCCGCCAACAGCAGGCTGCGGAAACACGGCGAAGCATCATCGCGGCGGCGAACGAGCTGTTTATCTCGCAGGGATACGGGCAAACCACGGTCAAGCAGGTCGCTGAACGGGCCGGCGTCGCCGTCGAAACTGTCTACGCGACGTTCCGCACGAAAGCCGCGCTGCTCCGGCACGTTTGGTATGTCGATTTCCGCGGCGACGAGGCGGACGTGACCCTCTATGACAGGGCCGAAATGCAGGCCATCCTGACCGAACCGGACCTGCCAGCCAGGATCCGACGCCACGCCGCATTCGTGAGCGCGAGCAATCGGCGGATTGCCCCTCTCCTTGAGGCGCTCACAGGAGCAGCCGCGAGCGAGCCCGACGCCGTCGCCATGCTCAACGAATGGGCCGACCGTCGTTTGGATGTGGCGACGCGTTACGCACAGGCCGCCGGCGCCACCGGGCAGCTTGGCGTCACAGAGGAGGAATGTCGCGACGTGCTGTTCGCGACCATGGACGGCACACTCTGGACCCGGTTCGTGGGCCAGCGCGGATGGAGCGACGAACGGTTCTCGGACTGGCTCGCCGGGATGTGGATCAGCATGCTCGTCCGGCACTAACCGCTACTTGAGCCCGGCCAACTATGCCAGCTATCTGCACAACGTTGGAGGGCTCATGGGCTTACAAGGTGTCATGACACCTTGTAAGATGGGACGGAAGCCCCTTGGAAGAAGGTCAACAATGTCGGCAGGCACGCCCAGGCGTTCGGTCCGTGTTGAGGACGAGCTATGGAACCAGGCACACGCCAAAGCGGCCCGGGAAGGGACCACAGTCGCTGAACGTGTCCGTGCCGGACTGCGAGAGTACGTATATGGACCGGAGGTCAGACACACTATCGCCGACTCCCTGGTCTACCTCGTCCCTGATTCACTGGAAGACCTGAAAGGGCCAGCATCCGGTGATGTGGTACTGCCCATCCACTTGGACTGGGGCCCAGAGCGTCGCTATGACGTCGGCGATGACGCCAGCTGCAGGACGCTCTACCAGCTGACACTGCAGAACTCAGGATCCGCTGAAGAGATGGCCCGGATCATCAACCCCGACAGGCTGGTTGCTTTGTGGCCTTCCATGCGATTGCCCGCTCGGTGCCGGCAGCTATGGAATGACGCCTTTCCCCAGCTGCCCATACACCGCGAAAGCAAGGAACATCCTGGATGGACGACGCTCAACGCGTAGCAACGGAAATAGCCTTCTCTGTTCTTGCCACGGACGGGTTCATCCTCGCCGGTGCACAGGCACTTGTCGAACACGGCGTGATCGACAGAATGTCAGAGGACATTGACTGTTCGCCCAGCACCGCTGGCATACTCCCGAGACCTTCGCGGCCGCCGTGGACAAAATCACCTACGCACTTGTCGGTGCTGGATACTCAGTGGAGATCACCCGCCAATACGAGGAGTTCGCCAGCCTGACGGTGGCCAAGGACGATGCGACGGTCGTGATTGATCTCGGTTTGGACTGGTGGGAGAACAAACCCGCAATCGTGGACGTCGGACCCGTGCTGTCACTGAAAGATTCAGTCGCATCGAAACTGCTCGCCGTCTACTCCCGCGGCTACGCCCGTGACTACCTCGACGCCTACTCCATCCTCAGCAGCAAACGATTCACGCGGTCGGAAGTAAGCCGTTCCCAAGCCTGTGCGACGATGTTTCGTTGCACAGCGAGAACGTCAATCCAGCCCTTTCGGGCGTTTGTCGTTCCAAAGATGATTTCTTGTTCGGAGCGGCGCAGTGGGCGAGGGACTGCTTCCTTCCTCGGCGTCACTCGCTGGCTCGGGGATCGTCGACGGCTTCTGTCTCGTCCAGCCAGTCAAGCTGGTCATCGGGTGTGTATCCGGAAGCGGCTATGCGGAAGGAAACCCAGCCAAGGGAACGGAACGAGAAGCCTTTCAGCGAAACTCAAAGCGCCAGGAGCAAGCGATGCGGCAACGAGACCCGCGGCCAAGCGCAGCGCCTCATGTTCCCGTTCCACCGCTACTTGAGCCCCGCTCCTGGAAGCAATTCCGTGGCACCCAGCGAGTCGGCAACAAACGCGTAGTCCCAAGCCCTCTCGCGCCACTGCACGTACCGACCGGACGCTCCGCCGTGGCCGCCGTCCATCTCGATCTTCATGACGATCGGTTCGGAGCCCGTGGTTGCCGAACGCAGTGCCTGCACCCACTTGGCCGGTTCCACGTACAGAACCCGGGTGTCGTTGAAGGAAGTCACGGCTGCGATCTTGGGGTAGGGCACGCTCCGTACGTTCTCGTATGGAGTGTAGGACTTCATGTAGGCATAGGCCGCGGGATCGGTGATGGGGTTGCCCCACTCTTCCCATTCCAAGGCCGACAAGGGAAGCTCGGGATCCAGGATGCTGGTCAATGGATCCACAAACGGCACCTGAGCCACCACTGCCGCGTACTTTTCCGGAGCCATGTTGGCGATGGCACCCATGAGCAGGCCGCCGGCGGAACCACCCATGGCAGCAATCCGGGAGGGGTCCACCCAGCCGGAGCCAGCCAGCCAGTCGGTGGCCGCGATGAAGTCCGTGAAAGTGTTCTTCTTGCTGAACTTCTTCCCGTCGTCGTACCAGTGACGGCCCAGCTCACCACCGCCGCGGATGTGCGCAATGACCATGACGATCCCGCGGTCCAACAGTGACAAACGGGCAACGCCGAAGCCCGGGTCCATGCTCATCTCATAGGAGCCATAGCCGTACACCAAGCCAGCCGCCGTGCCGTCCTGCTGTACCGAACTGTGGCGCAGCACTGACAGCGGAATCCGGGTGCCGTCGTCGGCGGTTGCCCACTCACGGGTGGCCACGTAATCCTCGCCGGAGTAACCGCCCAGGACGGGACTTTCCTTGCGCAGCAGCAGCTGGCCTGATGACAGCTCAGGAGTGGGCAGAACGAAGTCATAGACGCGCGACGGTGTGAAGTAGGAGGTGTAGCCCATGCGGATCACGGGGGCCTCGTAGTCGGAGCTGGAAACGCCGGCCGTATAGAGCTCTTCGTCGAAGGCCGGCTCCACGGGCGCGGCCTGCTCCGGGGTGCCCAGGCCTGCGAGTGGCAGCACCTGAACACGCTCAATGGTGTCCTTCCGGATGGACAGCACGAGGTGCGTGGACGTGACGCCCGCGCCGTTGACGCGGACGTCGTCGGAATGCTCGACGACTGTCCGCCAGTGCTGCTCTGCCAGCGGCTTGGTGAGCTCGAACGGGTCAACCAGGCTCACCATCGAGTTGATGGCGTCCTTGTTGTGGGTCAGGAGCAGGGTCTCCTTGCCAGCCAGGAGGAAGGGCTCGGCCTCATAAAGAATGTGTTCCTCGCGGGGAATGACCGTGCTGAGCCCGGCGTCGTAATCATCAAAACGGAGCAGCCGGGTCTCGCTGAACTCGGAGCAGCCGATGCTCAGCACAAGGTGGCGGCGGTCAGAGGCGAGATCGAAGCCCAACCACATCGCGGCGTCGTCCTCCTGGTAAAGAACCTCATCTTCGGCAACCGGCGTGCCCAAGACGTGTGACTTGACCTGGTAGGGACGCCAGGAATCGTCCACCACGGTGTAGAAGATACGGGTGCCGTCGGGGGAGAACGCCACGCCATAGAAGATGTTCTCGATGACGTCCGGCAGGAGTTCGCCCGTCCGGAGGTCCTTGATCCGCAGTGTGAATCGTTCGTCGCCGGAGTTATCCACCGCGTATGCGTAAAGGTTGCCGTCGATGGTCACGGCAGCGCCACCGATGCTGAAGAAAGGCTGGCCCTCGGCTTCCACGTTTCCGTCCAAAAGCACCTGCTCGCCCGGGATCTCCACGCCCGGCTCAACGGATGGCGGAGTCCAGTCAGTTACGGGGTCACCAGTGTTCCGCGCCACCACGCGGCAATGGATGCTGTATTCCTTGCCCTCCACTGAACGGCTGTAATACCACCAGCCATCCTTGCGGCTGGGTACGGACAGATCAGTTTCCTGGGTGCGGCCCTTGATCTCCTGGAAGATTGCTTCCCGGAGCGGTGCCTGATGCGCGGTGACAGCCTCCTGATAGGCGTTCTCTGCCTTGAGGTGCTCCACTACCTCGGCAGATTCCTTGTCCCGGAGCCACTCGTAGTTGTCCACAAAGACGTCGCCGTGATGTTCGCGGCGGCTGGGGACACGTTTGGCAACAGGCGGCTGCGGCGCTGAACCGTAGGCAGGGACAGCGGCAGGCGCGGAGGAAGTGTGGCTCATACGGCAACTCTATAGACGGCCTCTGACAAGGAACCAGCGATTTCGCTCAGAGCGCCCAGATGCTTAGTCCACGCCCTGCGAAAGCGTGCTGGCCAACGTGACGCGGTTCCGGCCGGATGCCTTTGCCGCGTACAGAGCAAGGTCCGCTTCGCGCAGCAACTGCTCCGTCCCGGCGCGGTGCCCATCAGCGAATGCCGAGACACCCGCGCTGATGGTGAGTATGCCGTCGGGGTCCCCGGAGTGCTCGATCTGAAGCGCATGAACAGCTGCCCGAATCCGCTCCATGACCACTTCGGCGCCAGTGGCCGTCTGCTCCCGAAGGACCAGGAGGAACTCCTCGCCGCCGAACCTGTACACGCCGTCGGACTGACGGACCTCGCCAGCAAGGGTCGAAGCGATGGCCACCAGTGCGGCGTCTCCTGCCTGGTGGCCGTAAATATCGTTGTAGCTCTTGAAGTTGTCCACATCCACCATCGCCAGACAATAATCCCGCGAGTAGCGGTCACTTCTGCTGTGCAGTTGTCCCAGGTCTTCGGTCAGCTTGAGCCTGTTGTTCAGCTTGGTCAGGGGGTCGGTGCGGGCCTGTTTTGTCAGCGCCGTTCGATACTTTGCGAGGTCTGCGTGCAGCGAGGTGATGCGTTGCGCGGCAAGCAGACGAATGTGCAGGTTGAAGGGGTCCAGCGGTTTGGTGACGTAATCGTCTGCGCCGGCCTCCATGCCCGCGAGGACGTCCTTTCGCGAACCATGGGAGGTCACCAGGATCACGTACGTGTAGGTGTCCTGCTCGCGCTCGCGGATCGCCCGGCAAAGATCCAAGCCGTTCAGGCCCGGCATCATCAGGTCCGTCACCACGGCCGAGGGAGCATGGGCTTGGTAAAGATCCCAGGCCGAGTCGCCATCCACTGCCACGATGCAGTCATGACCGGATTGCTCGACGGCGGCCTTGGTGATCATCCGGGAAATCTGGTCGTCGTCGGCGATTAATACTTTCATGGGGCTCCCAATAGTGTGCGCGCGAGTGCCCCATCCACCCGTGCGAGTTCCGAATTCAGTTGATCAAGTACGGGCGTTCCATCTGCTGCAACATCCGGGCCCGCCTCACGGCCCAGCCGTTCCAAGTCCTTGGCCAAGGTGGCGGCGCCTGTAGCGCCGATGTTGGCCGCGGCCCCCGCGAGTTTGTGGGCTGCGGCCTCCACCGCGTTGGCCTGCCCGCTCTCCAAGGCCGAACGCAGCGTCTCCTGGGAACGCTGGGCTTCCTCGCGGAAGGCCCTGATGGCTTCGGGCAGCAGGCCCATACCGTCCGCCGGCCCAAGTTCACGCAGAATCTGCAGCCTGTCCTCGTCCAGGACGGTACTGCCGGCGTCGTCGGGCTCGGCAGCGTGGCCGGACTCGGAAGCGTCCAAAACAACAGCGGTCGACGGCGGTGCTTCCGCCACCTGCAGCTGGGGCTCCAACCGTTCCTGCGGCACCCACCGGGCCAAGATGTCGCGGAGCTTGTCCAGATCCACAGGTTTACTGATGTAATCGTCCATGCCGGCGGCAAAACAGCGCTCGCGGTCCTCGTTCAGGGCCCCGGCCGTCATGGCAATGATGGGGATCCTCACGGTTTTGGCATCCCGGGAACGAATCGTCTTTGTCGCCTCAAAACCATCCATCACCGGCATGTGGCAGTCCATAAGAACGGCAGCGTAGTTTCCGGTGAGTGTCGCAGCAACGGCTTGCGCGCCGTCGTCGACGATGTCTACTTCGTAGCCGAGCCTGTTCGCCATCCCGCGGGCCACCAGCTGATTGACCTCATTGTCTTCAGCCACCAGGAGTTTGCCGAGGCGGAGTTCCGGGTCCCGGGGCGGCAGCTCGGGCTGCGTTCCAAGGGGCGCTGGCTTGCCCATTGTTTTCGTGGCCAGGAGCCGCAGGAGCCGGTTGTAGAACTCGGAGCTCCGTACGGGCTTGGTGAGGTACTCGCGGATTCCCGCGGACGTGAGATCGGCCTTGTCCACTTGCATGGTGGAGGTCAGGAGAATGATCCCCGGGCCGCCCGAGCCGTTGCTTTCTTCCTTGATTTGGCGGGCCAGTTCCAGGCCGTCGACGTCGGGCATGCACATGTCCACGACGGCGATGTCGTAAGGGTGGTGGTCGGAAACAGCCAGCCGGTATTCGTCCATGGCGGTGCGCGCATCTGCGACTGCCACCGGCTGCATTCCCCAGCTTGCGAGCTGTGTCTCCAGTACCAAGCGGTTGGTGGCGTTGTCGTCCACCACCAGGACCTTTTGGCCCGCGAGCGAGGCGGGCAGGAGCCCGGTGTCCGTGGCGGGTGGGCCGACAGGCAGTTCCAGGACAAACCAGAATTTGCTGCCTACTCCCATTTCGCTGTCGAGTCCGATTTCGCCGCCCATGACTTCGGTCAGTCGCCGCGAGATGGCCAAGCCGAGGCCCGTGCCGCCGTAACGGCGGGTGGTGGAGGCATCTGCCTGGGCGAAGGATTCGAACAACCGGTGGTGGTCTTCGGCGCTGATGCCGATTCCCGTGTCGCGGACTTCAAACCGCAGGGAGGCTTTGTTTGAATCCTGGTTGACCACGGAGACCTGGATCTCCACCTCGCCGGATGGGGTGAACTTGACTGCGTTGGATGACAGATTCAGCAGGATCTGGCGGATCCGCCCGGAGTCGCCCATGAGCCGTTCCGGCACGTTGGGGTGGCAGTAGGAGATCAGCTCAAGATCCTTGCTTTGGGCTTGTTCGGCAACCAGCCCGGCAACCTCCTCCACCAACGCCCGCGGATCGAAGGCCGTGATGTCCAGATCCACCTTCCCGGCTTCCAGCTTGGAGAAGTCCAGGATGTCATTGATCAGCGTCAGCAGAACCTCGCCGGCGCCTTTAACTCCCTGGGCGTACTGCCGTTGGACCTCGTTCAGGCGCGTGTCCAACATGAGCGACGTCAGGCCGATCACGGCGTTCAGGGGAGTCCTGATCTCGTGGCTCATGGTGGCCAGGAACTCGGACTTGAGCCTGCTCGATTCCAAGGCCGCTTCCCGGGCAGCCAGGAGCTCGGCTTCAGCAGCTTTCCGTTCCGTGATGTCCCGGGAAATAGTGGCCACGCCCCAGATACCGGACTCGTTGCGTACAGGGGAGAGCGTCACGGAAACGGGAATGATGGCGCCGTCACCTCGCTTGCGGAGCGTCTCAAAGTTCTGAACTGCACCGCTTTCGGCAGTTGTCCGCAGGGCCTCGTGTTCTGCTTCCCGCAATTCCCCGGGGATAAAGAAGTCGCTGTTCTTGCCTATGGCCTGCTCTGCCGTGTAGCCGAAAATCCGCTCAGCCCCCGGGTTCCAACTGAGGATCTCGCCCTCAGGCGTCTTGCCAATGATGGCGTCACCGGAGGAGTTCACGATCGCTCCCAAGCCCTCAAGCTCGGCTGTACGGGCAGCCACCTTGGACTCCAGGTCCCGCGTAAGGCTCACATTCTCGACGACGATCAGTACCTGCCGCACGATGACAAACACCAGGACCAAAATGCCCGTGATCAGCAGGATCGGGTCTCCCAGGTTGACGGCCCGGCTGCGGTTGAAAAGGACGGCGGAGAAAACGGGAATATAGGGGAGGAGTTCCAAGGCCGCAGCGTATGTGCGTCCGTCTTTTTTGCTGCTGCTGGCCTCTGGAGCCAGGGGGCTGAACCCGACGAGCAGGAAAGCTGCTACCCAGCCAAGTGCCAAGGGGGATCCGGTCACACCTGTGACGCCTTCGGCGGTAAGCCGGACGTAGGTCAGGTCAGTCAACGCGAGCACCAGGAAGCCCAAGCCCAGGCACAGCCACGGAAGGCGCCGCCCACGGGCGGCACGCATGGTCAGCACGATCACCAGCGAGACCATTACCACGTCCGCGAAAGGGTAGGCCAGCGTGGTGAGGAAAGCCAGGGCGTCCTCATTGCCTGTCTGAATCAGTGGCCCCAGGACTGCACCCCAAGCCATGAAGAGAACCGCGCTGGCCACCGTTCCGACATCCAGGACAGTGCGCACAACCGACATGCGGACACTGTCGCCCTTGGAAAGCAGGACAAGCCCGACGGCGACCGGCAGCGCATAGCCGACGAATCCGATGTCCGAGGCCGAGGGGAAGGGGTAGGCGTGGTCCAGCACTATGCCGTTGAAGGTCCAGAGTGCTTGCCCGCAGGACCAGAGAGCCAAACCGGCAACCACGAACCAACGGGCTTTTGTATTGCCGTGTCCCTGTAGAGCCGCGCGTGTGTGTGTCATCAGCGCAGTCAGGGCGGCGATAAGGATCGCAAAGTCGCCTGCCAGCTGAGCTGTGGGTGTGCCGATACCGCTTCCGAACCCCACGGCCAAAAGGACGGTGCACAATCCGACTGCAACCAGGTAAAGCGGCATGCCCTGGCGCGCCCACGAGCGCACCGGAAGAACCTCGTGCTTCACTCCTGCCACTGAACCCCTGCCTTCGAAAGTGGCCCCACCAAAAGCGAACAACGCATCTTGCCTTTGCGCTGAGGAGAGCATACGCCGAAAGTGTGCTAAAGTGACCGGCAACACACAAAGGTGACGTCCCGTGAGACTCTATCGTCCTGTGAGACCCCATCTAAGTCGCAGCAGTGCGCGTTTTGAGAGCTCATAACGCGCTCTGCTGCGACTCACATGGGTCAGCGCTGAGGGATGAGGGTCTTCGAGAACAGCACAGCCCCATTGGCGTTGCGGAGGCTTACGGTGAAGGTGCTGTCGGCGGCAAGATCCACGTGCCCGAAATATTGGTTCTCGCCATCGCGCGGAGATTCGCCCGGGAAGCGACCAGCCTTGGCGAACACCACTTCCGGCCCAAACGTTCCATCCATGTCGTTGGGTCCGAACGAGCCAGCGTTGATGGGGCCAGCCACGAACTCCCAGAAGGGATCGAAATCGGTGAAAGACGCTCGTTCGGGGGAGTAGTGATGGGCTGCGCAGTAGTGCACGTCCGCCGTCAGCCACACAGTGTTCTTGACGCCGTCCCGCTTGAAAGCGCTCAGCACGCCGGCGATTTCCAGTTCGCGTCCCAGCGGAGCACCGTTATCCCGGTTGGAGAGGCTCTCTTGGTTCACCGGACCATCGGGCACGATGATGCCCAGTGGCAGGTCAGCTGCGATCACCTTCCACGTTGCCTTTGACTGGCGTACTTCCTTGATCAGCCAATCCACCTGCTCCTGGCCGAGGATGTTGGTGTCGTACGGTTCTTTGCCATCGGTGTTGGGGGACTTGTAGGTCCTCATGTCCAGGCAGAAGATGTCCAGCTGCGGGCCGCGCGAAATCTTCCGGTAGATGCGCGCAGGTTGGTACTGGCCGGCGTCGAACGTTCCCGGGCGCCATAACGCCGCGGAGTCTGAGATCGGCATGTTCTCCTGCCAGGCCTGCCGGCCGCGGGCGGCGAGGACGTTGACGTTGCGTTCGGTGTAGCGGGCGTCGTCCAGGATCTGGCCGGGATACCAGTTGTTGTGTGTCTCGTGGTCATCCCATTGGGCGATCACGGGGACCTCGGCGAACATGGCCCGCATGTTGGCATCCAGGGAGTTGTAACGGTGCCGGCCCCGGTATTCCTTAAGGGTTTCGGCAACCTTGGAGACTTCTTCGGTGACGATATTCCGCCATACGTGACCGTCCTTCTCGGTGACCGTGGTGGCGATGGGGCCGTCGGCGTAGATGGTGTCCCCCGAGTGGATGAAGAAGTCCGGGCGCGTTGCGTGCATTGCTTTGTAGCCGCGCATGCCGCCGATTTCCTCATTGATGCCCCAGCCCTGCCCGGCGGTGTCGCCGGTCCACACGAAGGACTGCGATGACGACGACGGCTTGCGGCCTTCGCGCTCGTCTTCAGGATCGCCGTTCCCGGCACTGTTGTTTACCGATGAGCCGGGCGCTGTGGTGAACGTCCCCGTGACTGCCTCGCCAAGTCCGTTCTCGTCCTCGAAGTTAAGTTCAAGGGCGAAGCGGGTTCCCGCAGGAAGTCCTTTGGCGTGGATCTTGGCGGTGAAGTCGCTGGCTTCAGTAGCGAGCGGTCCCTGGATGGTTCGGCTGAATCCATATCGTCCCCGCAGGATTTCGCCCGCGCTGTCCACTGCTTGCAGGCGGGCGGTGAGTCGCCCTGGGCCCGAGGCGCGTGACCAGAGGACTGCCGAATCCGCGGTGACATCGCCGGTGGCGATTCCTGTGGGGAGTGTGAGGCGTTTGCGGACCAGGGGGATGGCGGCGGGTGCAGGTGCAGCGGTACCGGTTGCGAGGCCAGCCAATGCCAAGCCGGTTAAAGATGTTTTGACGAGGGTGCGGCGCGAGAGATCAGTCATGGTTCCACTGTTTCGGGGCGTCGTGAACAGCGGGTGAGCCTGAGGTGAAGGATTCTGCTGGATCATCCCGACTGGCAGACAAGTCCACACAACTCCCGCCCCGGTACGGCGCGGACTGGCTGCTGATCAAGGTTCGAATGATCCAACACAATTTGAGCAGCAGACGAGCCAGGCATGCCGGCGGGCCTGATCGGGCAGGGGGGCGCCCGACCAGGCCCGGCGGGGCTCTGTGGTGGTGCTTGAGGTGGTGATGCTTGCTCTGGTGTTACAGGCCTCGTGTTACAAGGCCTGGTGCTACTTGATGGTTTCGGTGCGCTGGGTGCCGGTGAAGGCGAAGGCGATGGTGCTGGTGGCGCCTTGGAAGGTGTCGTTGGCCGTGGTGGGGAACGCGGTGGTGACCTTGAGGTAGTCGGTTTTGGCCGAGGTGAGGGCGGTCAGGTTGTTCAGGACCTTGTTCGCGGTGATCACCGGGGCGGCGGCCATGACCGTGGTCTTGGTCCCGGAGCAGGTGTAGGGGGCTGCGGCGCCGGTCCAGGCGACCGAGCAGTTCTCGATGGTCAGCTGCAGGCCGTTGGTCACATCTGTGGTGAGCAGTGAGGCGGTGGCCCCGGCGGAGGTGGTGAGGGTGACGTTGTTCAGGTCCGAGTTGCCGGTGTTTGCCAAGGTGACGAGCTTTTCGACTTTGTCTCCGGGCAGCAGGCCCGCGACGGGGACGTTGAGGGTGTTGTTCGCTCCGGTGCCCAGGGCGATGGTGACGGTGCCGGCGGTGACTTGCTGGCTGGCCGAGGTGGAGGAAGTGAACGCGCCGTAGGTTCCCATGCCGGCGACCGCGGCTGCGGTGCCGAGCAGTGCGACGGAAGCGAGGACCTTGCCGGAGGTGGTCTTGAGGCTGATGGCCATGGGAATCGGTGTCCTTTCGGGAGGCCACCGCTGCCGGCCGGCCGTTTCATGTGCCGGCCCTGAGTGGCTGACAAGAAACACTGTGCCGGGCCAGGATCAAGAACCACTCCTGCAATCCATCAGCACTTGCTCAGGAAAAGATCAAGGCAAGTGGTGTGTTCCGGAAAAGATGCGTACTACTTAGTGCAATTCCCGGACTCCGGAGAAAAAGACGAGTATCTGTTACTCGTGCGGTGCCAATGGCCAATTCCTAGCATTAAGTTCCCTAGGGTTTCTGAAATTCTGTTCCGCCGGCTCAGCGGTGGTTCGCTCCCTCGCACGTGACGAGTGGTGCTCCCCACAACATTTCTGCGCTATCGCATACGCCCCTCCCATGGGACTTCTGCGTGCTCAGACCGACGCCTTGGATTCTGGGATACCCAATGAACATTTATCATGACGAGCTTCAAACGACTCTGTCAAAGAGCGCGCCCGGCGGTACCCTGCTGCTTGGGTCTCGCAAGAATAAAGTCCTTCTGATCGCAATTGCCATCATTGTTGTCATAGGGCTAATCCCTTTGATTTTTGGGGTTCTTTCACAGGCAAACAACCCCGCCGCTGATATGGGCCAAACGGTGTCCAATGAACAACTGGCGGCTCCCCAGGCCACTGACTCCAACCAGGCCACAGACTCCAACCCGGCCACGGCCGCCGCGAGTGAAGCAGCAGTGGCGCCTGCAGCCGAAGCCAAGGTTCCCGCCGTCGAACCGGCGGTGCCAGCGGCGGCGCCGCCTGCAGAACCTGCACCGGCTGCGCCGGCCGAACCAGCGCCGCCAGCTGTGGATACCAACCTTTATACGGTTGCCAGCGGAGATACCGTGGGCTCCATAGCTGCACGGTTCGGCGTGAACATGAATGACATGCTGGCTGCCAATGGCCTGAGCGGCTACTCGGTCATCGTGCCCGGGCAAGTGCTGAAACTTACTGGACCAGCTGTTCCGCTCATCAATCCGGCGCCGGCACCAGCACCCGCTGCCGCCCCCGCCCAGGCGGCCCCTGCGCAGGCTGCTCCAGCGCAAGCTGCTGCTCCAGTAGCCGCAGGTTGGACGATCTACGTGGCTGGATCCGGAGGCCAGAGCCTGGTGGACGCTTGCATTGGGCCCATCCACTTCACTCCCACGGATGGCTACGCATTGTTCATCACCGAGCACGACTTCTGTGGAGGTTGGGCACGCTTCTCCGGCATCGGTGTGGGACAAACGGTTAACATCCCGGGCTACGGCACGTACACAGTGACCGGAAGGGGACAAGTGCCCAATCCCGGAACAACCAACAACGTAGCGGCTGTCTTCGGCGGCTTCCCGGCAGTTGTCCTGCAGACGTGCATCCCCGGCACGAGCCAGATGTTAGTGATTGGGCTTAACTAGTCCGACCTAACTGGAAAGACAGCTAACTAGGCCGGGGCCGTCAGACGCGCAAACCGGAGTATGCCCAGGATGGCCGGGGCCAGCTCATCCTCCATCTGGTTGTAGACCTCTTCCGCTCGTCGGTAGGGGTCTACGACGTCGTTATCGGTGGGATCGGCTGGCAGGGCCAGATGGCGTACGGAAGCGGCCCGGGCCGGAAGAGCCCGCCAGAATTCCACGATGTCGCCCTCCGGAACAAGATCGCCACGGGCCTCCAGGACGGCAAGCATCCTGGCAAATTCACGGATAGTGAACGTTCGCTTTAGCAGAGAAGCATCCAGCTGAAGAACTTCGCCCCGGTGCCTGGACGTCATGGCAAGCACGAGGTCGGTTTCCCGCAGGATCTTCTGGTTGAGCTGCCTGGCAGCGAAGTTGTCGGGGCTGCCACGGAAGGTGCTGATCATCTTGGCCGACAGGGGCTGAATCGGCTCTCCGACCATGGCGCGGGTGCCGGCGCTGCGAACCTCGAATGATCCTGGGCTTGCGTGGTTCAGCCCCGCCTGCAGCAGCCGTTCTGCCACAGGGGAGCGGCAAATGTTCCCTGTGCAGACGGTGAGGATCCTAAAGGGCTGGGGCGATTCCACGTGAGGCTCTTTTCTTGCGGGGGCTTTGGACGGCTCAGGTCCCATCCCAAGTTAACACGGGCAGCAAAGACCACCTTGTCACAACGCCCAGCTGCACCCATGCTGCTCAACGGGTCTTCAACGAGAACCGAACGCTTGACTGAAAACGCCCGCTCCGCATATTCTGAACGAACGGTCGGTAATTTATTAGGAGCAACCATGGCATCGCAGAATCTGCAATCAGTGCCCGCTGAGCTGTCCCCGGAAGAGCAGGAGCGGGAGGCAGCCGGGAAGGCATACTTTGATCGCATCATCTCGGAAGACTCGCGCATCGAACCGCGCGACTGGATGCCGGAGGCTTACCGCAAGACTTTGCTGCGTCAGATCTCGCAGCACGCGCACTCGGAAATCATCGGCATGCAGCCGGAAGCCAACTGGATCACCCGCGCTCCGAGCCTGAAGCGCAAGTCCATCCTCATGGCCAAGGTCCAGGACGAGGCAGGCCACGGCCTGTACCTCTACTCGGCAGCTGAGACCCTGGGGCAGACCCGGGACAAGATGATGGAAGACCTCATTGCCGGCAAAGCCCGGTACTCGTCGATCTTCAACTACCCGGCGATTTCCTGGGCGGATATGGGAGCCATCGGTTGGCTTGTGGATGGCGCCGCCATTTGCAACCAGGTGCCCCTGTGCCGCGCCTCCTACGGTCCTTACGGGCGCGCAATGGTGCGCATCTGCAAGGAAGAGTCCTTCCACCAGCGCCAGGGTTTTGAGATCCTGCTGGAACTTTCCAACGGCACGCCTGCGCAGAAGCAGATGGCCCAGGAAGCAGTGAACCGGTGGTACGCGCCATCGCTGATGATGTTCGGCCCGCCGGATGATGACTCACCCAACTCCAAGCAGTCCATGGCCTGGAACATCAAGCGGTTCAGCAACGATGAACTGCGCAGCCGGTTCGTCGGCATGATGGTGGAGCAGGTCAAGGTCCTCGGCCTGGCCCTGCCTGACAAGGACATCCGTTTCAACGAAGAAACCAAGAAGTGGGAGCACGGACCCCTGGACTGGAACGAGTTCAAGGAAGTCCTGGCCGGCCGCGGCCCCTGCAACTCGCAGCGCGTCGAGCGCCGCCGCGAGGCACACGAAAACGGTGCCTGGGTTCGCGAAGCCGCCGTTGCCTACGCCCGCAAGCAAGCAGAGAAAGTGAACGCAGCATAATGGCTCCCCACGGTAACCCGGAAGAACCGGCAAGCTCGGCCAGCGAGATCAAGCGCGAGGCGCCCAAAGTCGCAGCCGCCACTGAACAGCACCACGAGACCCCGTGGTCCCTCTGGGAAGTGTTCGTGCGCTCCAGTCGGGGCCTGTCGCACGTACACGCAGGATCTTTGCATGCTCCTGATGCCGCCATGGCCCTCAGGAATGCACGCGATCTTTACACGCGCCGCAACGAAGGGGTCTCCATCTGGGTTGTCCCAGCCGATGCCATCACCTCCAGCGATCCGGATTCCAAGGGTGCCTTCTTCGAATCGCCGCAGGGCAAGGACTACCGCCACGCAACGTATTACACCAAGAGCGAAGGCGTGAAGCACCTGTGATGACTGATAAAGACACTGACTTCGCTATTGAAGGCCACGGCGATATCTCCGTGGGCGTCCGCGGAGCGGGAGCTTCCGGCGACGGTTCAGCCAGCGCCACCCGCATCACGCCGGGCAACGCCCTCCGTCCGGAGGACATCGCCCTTGAAGTACGGCGTGGACAGGTCAAGCCGAGCGAGGACGTTGCCGAGTTTGCCCTGAGGATCGGCGACGACGGACTGATCCTGGCCCAGCGCCTGGGCCACTGGATTTCCCGTGCTCCGGAGCTCGAGGAAGACATAGCACTCGGCAACATTGCGCTGGACCAGTTGGGCCACGCGCGCTCGTTCCTGACCTACGCCGGTGCCGCCTGGGACAAGTCCGAGGACGATCTCGCGTACTTCCGCCGCGAGCACGAATTCCGTTCTGCACACCTTTTCGAGCAGCCCAACGGGGACTTCGCGGTGACCATCGCTCGCCAGTTCATCGTCAGCTACTACCAGTACGAGCTCTACACGCAGCTCATGGAGTCCACTGATCCCACCCTCGCTGCCATCTCCGCGAAGGCCGTGAAGGAAGTGGATTACCACCGCGACCACAGCGCCCAGTGGGTACTGCGCCTGGCTGGCGGAACGGACGAATCCCGCGCCCGCATCATCCAGGGCTTCACGCTCGTATGGCCCTATGTGGACGAACTCTTCGAGGACGATGAGCTCACTACACGCCTGGGTGAGGCTGGCGTGACTGTTCAGCCCTCTAGCCTGCGCGCTGCGTTCGATCGGCTCACCGGCGAGATCATGGCCGAAGCCGAATTGGACATCCCCGCCGTACCGCAAGCACTCGGTGGCGGCCGTCGCGGCAAGCACTCCGAGTTCCTGGGTTACATCCTCGCTGAGATGCAGGTCCTGGCCCGCGAACACCCCGGCGCGAGCTGGTGACCACCATGACGAGCCTGTCAGGGACGCAGATGCGGACACAAGAGCAGCGGGCCTGGGACATTGCGTCCACGGTCTGCGATCCGGAGATCCCGGTCCTCACCATCGAGGACCTCGGCATTCTTCGCGGCGTCCACGTCGTCGAGGCGACTGATACGCAGCAGCACACAGTCAAGGCGGACGACGGCGGCACCTCACGTACCGCCGTCGAGGTCACCATCACGCCCACGTACTCGGGCTGCCCGGCGATGGACGCGATTGCTGACGACGTGCGGAAGGCCTTCGAAAAGGAGGGCTACGCGAGTGTGCACGTCAACCTGGTGCTCTCCCCGGCCTGGACTACGGACTGGATGACCGAGTCCGGCAAGGCCAAGCTGCAGGAGTACGGGATCGCCCCTCCAAGTGGCCATTCAAAAGCCGGCGGCCACTCCGGTCCCGTTCGTTTGAATCTGGCTGTGAAATGCCCGCAGTGTTCGTCGTTGAACACCAAGGAGCTGACCCGCTTTGGTTCCACGTCCTGCAAGGCGTTGTTCGTCTGCCAGGACTGCAAGGAACCGTTCGACTACTTCAAAGTCCTCTAAGGAATTCCATGACCACCGAAACCCAGACGGCCAGCCGCCGTCGTGCGTCTTTCCATTCCCTGACCGTCTCGGAAGTCCGGCGCCTTACGGACGACGCAATCGAGGTGACGTTCGCTGTTCCCGCCGAGCTGGCCGGTCAGTACGACTACCTTCCTGGCCAGTACGTCGCGCTCCGCACCACGCTGCCGGACGAGAATGGTGAGCAGCACGAGGTCCGCCGCAGCTACTCGATCTGCGCAGAGCCGCGCAGTTTCGCGGACGGCAGCAGCGAGATCCGGGTGGCCATCAAAAAGGACCTTGGCGGCACTTTCTCCACGTGGGCCAACGCCGAGCTAAAAGCCGGCGACATCCTGGACGTGATGAGCCCACAGGGTGCGTTCATTTCGCGGCACGGCAAGGACGGCTCGGCGGTCCAGCACAACGTCATGAACTCCATGAACCACCCCGAGGAGTTGGCGGGAGAGCCCGGGAACTTCGTTGCGATCGCTGCAGGCTCGGGCATCACGCCCGTGATCGCGATTGCCCGGACACTGCTGGCCGCCAACCCTGAGACCACTTTTGACCTGATCTACGCCAACAAAGCCGCCATGGACGTCATGTTCCTGGAGGAACTGGCGGACCTGAAGGACAAGTACCCTTCGCGCCTGGCGCTGCACCACGTGTTGTCCCGCGAGCAGCGGATCGCGCCGCTGATGACCGGCCGCATCGATTCCGAGAAGCTGCAGGCGTTGCTGAGCAGTGCCATCCATTCCGAGGATGTGGACGAGTGGTTCCTGTGTGGGCCGTTCGAGCTGGTCCAACTGTGCCGCGACACACTCGCTGCCCGTGGTGTGAAGCCCGAGCACGTTCGTTTCGAGCTGTTCACCACTGGTCGTCCTGACCGCCCTGAGGGCAATGCCGGCCGTCCCGTTGTGGAGGACGAGTCGAAGGAAACCTACAAGATCACGTTCAAGCTGGACGGCTTGACGGGCGAGGTGGCGAGTCCCACGCATGCCCGCGAGTCCATCCTCAACGCTGCCCTTCGTGTCCGCCCCGATGTTCCGTTCGCGTGTGCGGGCGGGGTCTGCGGCACCTGCCGCGCCAAGCTGGTGACGGGTACGGTGTCCATGGATGAGAACTACGCCCTCGAGCAGGACGAGCTGGATAAGGGCTACGTCCTCACCTGCCAGTCCCACCCCACGAGCGAAGAAGTTACCGTCGACTTCGACGTCTAAGGAGTCCCCATGATCGAGCTCTCCATTGCCAACGGCATTGCCGAAATTGTCCTCAATGCCCCCGAAAAGCTGAACTCGCTCAACGAGGACGCGCTCGCGGAACTGGATAAGGCGTACGACGACGCCGCTGCCGCCGGCTCACGGGGTGAGGTGCGGGCGCTGCTGCTTCGCGGAGAGGGGCGAGCCTTCTGCGCCGGCCGCGACATTGCCGGCGTTACCCCCGAAACCGATGACGCGCAGGCGTATCTCGGTGGGCTGGTGGAGCCGCTCCTGAAGAAGATGGCCGCATTCCCGGCACCCACTTTTGCCGCTGCGCATGGTGCCTGCCTGGGTGTCGGTCTCGGACTGCTGTTGGCCACGGACGTGGTGTACGTGGGGGAGAATGCCAAATTTGGTTCACCTTTCGCCAAGCTGGGCGCCACCCTGGATTCCGGCGGGCACTGGTACTTCACTGAGCGTCTGGGCATGCATCGCACACTGGATCTGATCTACACAGCCGATCTGATCTCTGGCTCCGAGGCCGTTGAACGGGGAATGTTCAGCCGTGCGATGCCCGATGATGCGTTGCTTGCCATGACGCGAGCGATCGTCGAACGGGTGGCTACCGGAGCCACTGAGGCTTTCAAGGCCTCCAAGGAACTCGTGGCCCACATCCGCGATCAGCGACTTGGCCTCTGGGCATCCATGGCCGAGGAAAACACTGAGCAGGCCCGCCTCTGCAAGACCGAGGATTACGCCGAGGGTTTCCGGGCTTTCCAGGAGAAGCGGGCGCCGGTTTTCAAGGGGTGATCCCGAGCCCCTGTCATTGGACCAAATCCAGGACAGCGCGGACGATGCTGTCGGTGTCGATCCCGTGGTAGCGGTAGACGTCCTCGAGGCCTCCAGCCTGGCCGAAAGTGTCTACGCCGAGGTTGCGGCTTTTGACTTGATGCACACCGGCGAGGAACGCGAGTGTGTGGGGGTGGCCGTCGAGCACGGTGACCATGGGGACGGCGCGCCCTGACGGCAGGATTTGGTCCAGGATCCAGGACGGCGCGTCCGGGTTCTGCCCATTGCGGCCTTGCAGGGCGTCGTAGAGCAGGCCTGGGCTCGTGACGCATATGACGTCCACGGGGGTGCCTTGGGCGGCGAGTCGCTCGGAGGCCACAACCGCTTCCGGGACCATGGCGCCCATGGCGACGATTGTCGCGCACGGTGTCGCCGCCGCGCGGAGCATGTAGCCACCCGCGACCACTTGGCGACGGCGACGCTCACGCGCGGCTGGATCTTCCGGGACGGCAGCCAGTTGTTGGTCGATGGGTTTTGTGGAGAGCCGCAGGTAGGCGGATTTGCCGCCCGGTCTCCCGAGTTGGGACACGGAGGCGAGCAGCGTCCACTCGACGTCGATGGCGAAGGCTGGTTCGTAGCTGGTGCAGCCGGGCTGTTCCAGGCCGATGGACGGCGTCTTGATGGACTGGTGCGCACCGCCTTCGGGGGCAAGCGTAACGCCCGACGGCGTACCTACCAGGATCGACTGGCCGCCGGCGTAGATGCCGTAGGACCATGGTTCCAAGGCTCGCTCAACGAACGGGTCATAGAGCACTCCGATCGGGAACAGCGGCTGGCCCCAGCGGCTCCAGGTTGCGCCGAGCTCGCCGAGGAGGCTGACAAGGTTTACCTCGGCTATGCCAAGTTCGATGTGCTGCCCCGTGGGCTTTTCCCGCCAGTGCATGACGGTCTCGGTGTCGTCGCTGAACCAGTCGGGGCGCTCTTCCACTGACCACACACCCACCTTGTTCAGCCAACCGGCGAGGTTGGTGCTGGAACTCACGTCCGGGCTGACCGTCACCAATCGACGGGCGACGGCGGGCGCCGCACGGGTGACGTCCAGCAAAGTGCGGCCCAGGGCTGCCTGTGTGGTGCCTGTTCCCGAGGGCGTTCTGCCGAAATCTGCCGGTACTGCGGGCGGGGCAACCGCAGGTTCAACCGTGCGGCGCAGGGTTTCCGCTGTGGTCCGTACCAGCTGACCCTCGCTGCTTACGGGATCGAACCGCGCCCATGGTGCGTCCGGGTTCTCGTCCAGTTTTTCTGCCAGCTGGCGGTATTGATCGACAGTGAGGAGCGAAGAGTGGTTCTGCGGATGGCCCTCGGTGGGCAGTCCGTTGCCCTTGACGGTGTAAGCAATGATGACCGTGGGACGGGTGTCATCGATCCGGGAGTAGGCCTCGCGCAACGCGGCAAGATCGTGCCCGCCCAGGTTCCTGATGGCCCGGGTCAGGGTCTGGTCCTCGACGCCGGCAATAAGTTCCGCGATGGCCGCACCCCTTGCGCCCTCACCAGGGAGCCTGTTGCGCAGTTCTTCGGCGGAGCAGCGCAGCAGCCGTTGGTATTCCGGGTTGGACATCTCAACAATGCGCTTCCGGAGCGCGGCGCCTCCTGTCCTGGCCATGAGGCTCTCCAGGAGATGCCCAAACCGTACGGTGATGACCTGCCAGCCAGCTGCCTCGAAGAGACGTTCAATCTTGCCCGCGGCAATGTTTGGCACCACCCGGTCAAGGGACTGCCTGTTCAGGTCCACGATCCAGACGATCTCACCAAGATCCGCAACGTTCGAGTCCAGCACGGCCTCCCAGATGGCGCCCTCGTCCAGTTCAGCGTCGCCGACGAGCGAGTACTGGCGCCCACGGTTCGGTGTACCGCTCACGGTCTCGATGTATCGCCGCGAAATGGCACCCCAGATTGGCGCGGTGGCCCCGATGCCGACGGAGCCGGTGGAGTAGTCAACGGGATCCGGGTCCTTTGCGCGGCTGGGGTAGCTCTGCAGCCCACCGAACTCGCGCAGCGTTGTGAGGTACTTTTCATCCAGGCTACCCAGCAGATAGTTGATGCTGTGGAGCACCGGCGAGGCGTGGGGCTTCACCGAGACGCGGTCTTCGGCGCGAAGCTGCCCGAACCAGAGCGAGGTCATGATCGTGGCAATGGAGGCACTCGAGGCCTGATGCCCGCCTACCTTGATGCCGGACGGGTTCGGCCGCACCTTGTTTGCGTGGTGGATCATGGATGTCGCAAGCCACAGAACGCGGCGTTCGATCGCAGCAAGTGCGTCCAGTTGGGGGTGGTCTTCGAAGGTCGAGGCGGTCTTCGCCTCCAGGTTATCGCTGACATGGATCAGGTTCATTGCATGCCTTAGGGAGAGTGTTGGTTGGTCAGTGTCGGGTGGCTACTGTGTGATCAGTAGTCCGCGCTTGAGGACTCCAAGCGGCGTTGCGAGAGTGCTGATGTCCTGCATGGGGTCCGCCGCCGTGACGATGAGGTCGGCCCACAGGCCGGGCCGGATGCGACCCGCTTGCGCCTCCAACCCGAGCATGTCGGCGGCTTCACACGTTGCAGACTGCAGTGCATGCTGTGCTGCCAGTCCGGCGTCGACATAGCGTTCCAACTCGCGGGCAATGAGATCAAAGGTGACGTGCGCAGGGCCTGCGTCCGTCCCCGCCACGATCGACACGCCGGAGTGGAGGAACTCAGTCACGTTTGTGAACCGCGATTCCAATCGCGCCACCACATTGCGATCCTGCGGGTTGGACAGGACTTGGTGACCCTCCCGCAATTGCCGGGAGACGATGTCCGCTACGACGACGGTCGGCACAATGTGGATCCCGGCATCGGCCGCCCTGTGCAACAGCTCGCGATCGGGCGCACACTGCTCATCCGGCCCCAGCATGGAGGCGTGTTCCAACGAGTGCACGCCCGCCTTGATGCACGCGGCCATCGAGGAACTGGCATGGGCATGGGCTGCAGTCCTCATGCCGTACGAGCCGGCGATGGCCACTGCTTCACGGAGCAGCGTGGGGTCGAATTCAAAGACGCTCGGACTGGTTCCGGGAGTAAAGCCGCCGCCGCTGGCCATGACCTTGATCCACGTGGCGCCGGCCGCGTGCTGTTCGGCGATGATGGTCTCGATGTCCTCACGGGTTCGTACCTCTGCGCCCATGTCGTGACCGTGCCCGCCCACTCGGCAGATTGGCGCACCGCAATGAACCACCGTGGCGACGTCCGACACCATACCGAGAGCTGCCCTCATGGGGGCCAGCAGGTGCCGGGGTGTCCCACAGTCCCGCACAGTGGTTGTCCCGGCACGAAGCGCAATCCGCGCATTCGCCACAACCTGCGCAATGATCTCTTCATCGCTGCTGCCCTGATAGGTTCCCCTCGGGTCATCGCCACCATCGAAGGCCAGGTGAACATGGGCATCCATCAGCCCGGGAGCCACAAAGCTGCCCTTAAGATCCAGGACGCTGCCCATGCCGGGCTCACTGCCGGCAGGACTAATACGGGAGATTTGCCCTGCCTGGAGCCACACATCGCTCAGGGAACCAGAGGTACCCGACTCGGGATCAACAACACGCGCATTGAGAAGCACGGTGACGTCGTCACCTGTCCGGGCGGCCCGGCTGACGCTGTACGGTACGGGACGGTCCGTCACATCAAAAGTGATGGTCATGTTAGTTGCTCCTTGTGCTTACGTGCATCGAGTAGGTTTCGTCCAGCAACTCCCTGAGCGCGCCAGCGGCGAGGCGTACGTCTTCCATGTCAACGTCGAGATGCGTGACGGCACGAATCGTGGACGGGCCAAAAGCGCCCATCCGGATCCCGCTCTCCTGAAGCAGGCGGTCCACCAGCACCGCAGCCGTGACGGGGAAGTCGACCAGGTCAAAGAGGACAATATTTGTCTGAACTGCCAGTGGGTCGATCGAAATGTGAGGGTGGACGGCAAGCAACTCGGCCAGCAGGCGGGCATTCGCATGATCATCTGCCAGCCTGTCCACGTTATTGCGGAGGGCAAAAGTACCCGCTGCTGCCACAATGCCTGATTGACGCATGGAACCACCCCACCGTTGCTTGAGCCGCCACGCCTCATTGATGAAATCAGCGTCGCCGGCCAGCACCGCTCCCATGGGAGCGCCCAGGCCTTTGCTGAGGTCCAGCCAGACTGAGTCAAACGGGGCACAAAAATCGTGGGCGGATACGCCGGTGGACACCACCGCATTGAGCAGACGGGCGCCATCCATGTGGGTTTTGATCCGATGAGCCCGCGCCACCTTCGTCACTGATGTGATGCCCTCCAGCGACCAGCACGTGCCACCTCCGAGGTTGGATGGCTGTTCAATGGAGAGCACCGCATTCCGGGCCGATGACCTTCCCTCCGGGCCGAGCGCCGCTTCAAGCTGGGCAACAGAGAAGACGCCACGATCTGCCTTGATGGGCCTGTACATAGCTCCGGCCAAGGCGGGAGCCCCGGTTTCCTCATGGCGCAGCGAATGGGCGCTGTCATCAACAAGAATCGCATCGCCGGGCCGGCAGTGCAGTGCATAGGCGATCTGGTTGCACATCGTTCCTGATGGCAGGAAAACCGCTTCCTCCTTGCCCAGAAGCTCCCGCGTCAGGGCAATCAGTTCGTTGGTGGAGGGGTCTTCACCCTTTTGTTCATCCCCAACCTCGGCGTTTGCCACGGCCTGCCGCATGGCCTCCGTTGGCCGGGTAATAGTGTCGCTGAACAGATCGATCCTGATGGGGTAGCTGGACCCGACCGGAATCAATGTTCGGCCTTGGGTGCCGTAGCAGTCCGGGGTTGGAACAACTTGTAGCCGTCCCGTGGAATGCCCACACGTACATGGGAGGAATCCGTGCGCTCGCGGGTTTCGACCACCAGGGCCTGCTCGCCGACGCCCACCGTGTAGCGGAAGTGATGGCCATGATAGGACCGCTCAAGGACGGGTCCGTTGACAGTCATCTCGTAGCCGTCAGAGGACGCATCATCAGGCAACAACGCCAGCGCTTCAGGACGAACGGCAACCACGACGCCGTCGGAAGTAATTGAGGATGGTACGTGGATCGCTTGGTCCAACCCGTCGATCTTGATCGTCAGGATCCCCTTTGAGCGGCCAATGACTGTCCCCTCCAGCAAGTTGCTGGTGCCAACGAAGTCAGCAACGAAGAGATCGGCGGGATCATTGTAGATCTGCTCCGGCGTACCAATTTGGCGCACGGCTCCGGCTGACATGACCGCAATCTTGTCGCTCATTGCCAGTGCTTCGTCTTGATCGTGCGTTACGAAAACCGTGGTGACGCCGATTTTGCGTTGTAACTGAAGCAACCAGTCGCGCGTACGTTCGCGCAGCTTGGCATCAAGATTGGAAAACGGCTCGTCCAGGAGCAGCAGGCGCGGAGGGAATGCCAACGCGCGCGCCAGCGCCACTCGTTGCTGCTGGCCACCGGAGAGCTGATGTGGATAGCGGTCTGCCTGATCGGAAAGGTCAACCAGCTCAAGCACTTCGTCCACACGTCGGCGGAGTGCCTCGGACTTGTAGCGTCGGAGCCGCAGCGGATAGCCCACGTTGTCGCGGACCTTCATGTGCGGCCACACAGCGTAGGACTGGAAAACAACGCCGCAATCACGGCGTTCCGGCGGCAGGAATGCGGAGGAATCATGGTTGAACAAGGTCTGCTCGCCCACAACGATGCTGCCGCCGTCGGGCTTCAGCAGTCCTGCGATGGACCAAAGCGTTGTGGACTTGCCGCAGCCGCTTGGGCCAAGCAACGTCAGGATCTGCCCGTCGGAAGCGGTCACCGACACGTTGTCCAGGACCGTCAGACGGCCAAACTTCTTGGTGAGATTGGTAATGACCAGATCAGGCATGAGGGCGAACTCCAAACAGAATGCGTCCTGCGCCCAGGACAGCTGCGGTGATGACGAGTTGGATGACTCCGAGGGCGGCGACGGTGCCGCCGAGGCCATTTGCTGCAATTTGAAGCATTGCCAGTCCCAAGACCTGGGTTTCGGGGGTTACCAGGAAAACTGCGGCGTCGGCCTCATTGAGCATTGCTACAAACAACAGGACGAATGAGATGCCCATGGCAGGCCTCAGCAGGCTGAGAATGATGGTGCGCATCGCCGTCCACCAATCCGCCCCGGCCGAGCGTGCGGCGCGGTCCAGGTCCGCACCCAGCGCGGCAAGCGATGGATAGAACGCGGCATAGCCCATGGCGAGTGCGCGGACCCCGAAGGCGATTCCGACCGCCCAAAGTGTAGCTCTGAAGGTTCCGGAGCGGTCCAGGATGGCAAACGTCCAGAAGAAGGCCATGCCGGTGATCAAGCCCGGGACGGCCCGGGGATACAGCACGATGTGCTCCAAGGATCCGCGGAACCGAAAGTTGGAACGGTGGGCAACCAATGCGATGACCGCGATGCAAGCGGTGGCAATGGCGGCGCCAACTGTGGCAATCAACAAGCTGTTGCCGATCGCTCCGGTGTAGAGCGGGTTGGTTAAGATCGCTGAGAAGTTGTCCAGTGTCAGAACGCTGAACGGGTTGATTGCCGGCGTCAGAAGGGCGGTGACAGAGGCGAGAACCACCCCGCTGAGCGGCACCAGGGTTGCACAGCCCAGGACAACTCCTATGACAGCGGAGAGCAGCCAGCCGAGGGGGCCCAATTTAACAACGTTCGCCGGTCTGGATGACTTTCCACCGGTGGTGGTAAAGCGGCGAGGTCGCCGGCCAGGCGATTGCGCAGCAACAGCAGCAGAGTGACGGCGAGCAACAACATGACGGCGCCAGCGGGCAGGACTCCTCCACCGGCGTCGGCGCTTCCGGTCCACTGCCTGTACAGGTAGGTGGACATCATGTTGATGTTCTTTGAAGTACCAAGGATGAGGGGGATCCCCAGTGTTTCCAGCGCCAACGCGAAGACCAACAATCCGGAGTTCAGCAATGCCGGGCGCAGCAACGGCAGAGTCACCGAGAGCAAGGCGCGGAGTGGACTGGCGCCAGCGCAGCGTGCGGCTTCCTCGAGTGTCGAATCGCCTGAGGACAGCGTCCCGCGGGCAAAAAGGTAGACCACCGGCGAGCCAAGGACCGTACCCATGACCACCATTCCCGCAACACTGTAGAGGTCAAAGGGAACAGTGAACGGCGAGTACTCTTCAAGCAAATGGGTGGCATATCCGTTCTTTGACCACATCGACTGCCACCCAACGATGAGCACCAGCCCAGGCAGGACCAAGGGCAGGACAATCAAGGCTGAATAGATCCTCCGCAACGGGAGGTCGGTGCGGGCTACCAGCAAGGCCACCGTGGTTCCAACCACAACAGAGCCGAGGGTGGCGAAAAGTGCGAACTGCAGGCTGTTGGCGACAGCGGACCACCAGAGGGGATCAGTCGCCAGTTTTTGGAAGTTGTCCAGGGTGGCGCTGCCGTCGCTCTCGTATAGCGGCGTGGACCAGATTGATGACCAGAGGATCGGCACGATCGGGCCGAGGATCAGCAGGACTGCGAGGATCCAGACACCGTAGTGGATGACTTTCTCCGGCAGCCATGCCCGCTTGAGGTTGCCTGTACCGGGCGGCGGTGACGGGGTTTTGGGGTGGGTAAGTGTGGAGCTGCTCATCGCCCGAATGCTTCTTTCCAGCGATTTTTGAAGGCCGGTGCATCGTTCACCAGGGCCTCATCCCACTTGGCAATGTTGATGTTCTCCGCACCCAACTGCGCAGTTACCTTGGCCAGGTTCACCGGGCAGTCCACCCCGTCCAGGTAGGGTGCGAACCCGCCGGCGCAACCGGCCGTTTGGCCCGCCTTGTCAATCAGGAAATTCACAAACACTTTGGCCGCGTTGGGTGACTTGCCTCCGGTGGTCGCTCCGGCACCGCGGGGCATGAAGGGTGTTCCGTCTGCGAAGAACTTATAGTTCAGCACTTTCGCGGCAGCGCCTGTGATGAGTGGCCGGGTCGCGCCGGACTGGAAATAGGACATGGTGTACTCGCCCTGCAGGAGTTTGTTGTACATGGGCCCTGCACTGGCTTCGACCTTGGTGTTTTGTCCGAGTTGCTCCAGGACTTTCCATCCGGCCTCTCCCGCCTTGGCTATGTAGGCGTGATTAACCGTGTAGCCAAACTCCGTAGTGCCGTCATACGTGACGATCTTCCCTGTGAGTTTAGGGTCACTGGACATCTTGGCGAGTGCTTCAAGGGAATCGGGTTGTTCCGATTCTGGCAGGAGGGTGGTGTTAATCAGTGCCATGACCGGGTTCAGTTCCATTGCGAAGACCCCGGGGGCGAGTTTCGCGAAGGCCGGCAGCGGCGCGGCGGCGGGTGGTGTGAAGTCCTGGATGTCACCACGCTTCACCAGATCCAGGAAGTTCGCGCCTTGGAGGCTGACGATGACGTCCGCGGTCTTTCCGCCAGTGGCCTTCTCGTTGAGGTACCGCTGGAAGCTTTCGGTTCCACCCAGGCTTATGTAGCTGGTCTTGATATCCGGATACTGGTTTTGGAAAGCAGTCAGGACCGGCTTCATGGACGCCTCATTCGCCTCGCCGTAAACCAGCAGCGAGCCTTCCTTGACGGCGGCGTCGAGGATTGCCGGATCCATCGCTGCTGCCGTCGGAATGTCCGTCTTAACGGCGTAGGCATTGGGGGCGTCATTCCCGGTGCTGCAGCCAGTCAGGGCTGCGAAGCTGCAAAGTGCAGCAACAGCGACTATTGCACGTCGTTTCATGTGGGACTCCTTTGTCACGGGACGGTGCATTGGTAGGGACGGTGCTCTGGGTTACGGGAAGTGTTTCTCTGGGCCCAGCGCCGATTTTCTCTGGGTCTAACACACAGTTGGCGTCCCGTAAGTGAATACGCATCGGCCGCCGGGATGCTCCGGCCGGTGCTCGCATTTGCGGGAACCATCACGTTTCCCGCTAGGGTGAGGCACTGCTATCTTGCGGCAACTGGCTTATGGGTAAGTGAAGCGCAGTGTTTCGCAGGTTGTTCTTAAACTCTGGCACGCCGCGGGCTATTGCGCAATAAGTGAATCTGACTAATCTTAAGAACATGAATAAGTCCTCCACCGCCCCGGAGCGCGGCACCAGGCCGAGGAACCGGCGCGCGCTCATACTTGCTGCGGCGGGTGACCTCTTCGCGCAGAAGGGATACGCGCAAGTCAGCATGACCGATGTGGCTAAAGCCATGGCGGTTCAGCCATCCGCCCTCTACCGACATTTCCCGAGCAAGGGCGAGCTGCTTCGCGAGGCAGTGGTGGCCAGCCTCCAGCCCTTTTTGGATAGCATTACCCAGACTCCCGACGGCGACCTCGAACAGTTGATCACGGCTCTGGGTCGGGCACTTCTGGAGCACCGGGAAAACGGCGTGCTGTGGGAGCGTGAATCCCGCCATCTCCCGCCTGCCATCCGCTTCGATATTGCCAGCGGCATCAAGTTCGCCATCAGCAGCAAACTGCAGTCCGGCAGCGATGCAGTGCCCACTTCCGAGGCCGACCTGAGGGCTTGGGCCATGTTTGCTGTGATGATCAGCGTTTCGTTGAACCCTAACCGGCTCTCGCGGGTGGATGAAGAATTCGAGTTGGCCACGCTCGCCCGCACAGTACTCGTCATGCCCTTGCCCCCGATTGAAGCGTCCGGGAATCACCGGCGCGCGTCGATTGCCATGCCCCGAAGCCGCCGTGAGGCACTGCTGGCTGCCTCAATCCGACAGTTCGCCGCGTTTGGGTTTGAAGCCGTGAGTCTTGACGACATCGGCGCCGAAATTGGAGTCGCAGGTCCCAGCATTTACCGCCACTTCGACAGCAAGGCGGAAATGCTTGCCGCAGCACTGCATCGTGCCAAAGAAGTGCGGTGGATGGACATGTGGCGGGCTCTCTCCGAAGCCGCTGACGCAGCTGAGGCACTCCAGCGCACCGTTTCCTCGTACATTTCGTTCTCGTTGGGCAGCCCGGAATTCCTGCAATTGGCCGTGTCCGAACGTCCGCACCTTCCCGAACGGGACTTGCAGAACTTGATGGAGGCGCAGGGCGACTACGTCACCGATCTGGCCTCGCTGGTGGAGGACGTTTACCCGGGAGCAGATCAAGAGGTGGTCAGGACGAGGGTGAAAGCGGCCCTGCACGTGATCAGCAGCGTTGTCCGCACTCCATTCCTTCGGGACATCCGAGGCATCCAGGAAATTCTCGAACACATTGCAAGGGGCCTGATGGCACCCACAGCCGCATCGATCCATCAAAAATGAGATCTTGCGCACAAAGCATCTCAGTAATAAGATAATTACTACTGAAGTAATCTGCATCACTTCAAAGCTCATTCTGAGACAGGTGCCTTAGGCAGCCCTGATCACCACGGTCCACGCACAGCGGGGCCGAATGTTCGCAAAATTACCTGGAGGCACAATATGAGTGCAGTGGTCGCACAACCATCGGGCGCGAGTTCTCCGAGGAAGGTCGCATTCGCGAGCCTCATCGGCACGACTATCGAGTGGTACGACTTCTTTATCTACAGCACCGCGGCGGTGCTCGTTTTCAACCAGCTCTTCTTCCCTGGCTTCGACCCTACAACCGGGACCCTGCTTGCGTTCTCTACTTTCGCGGCCGGTTTCGTCGCCCGTCCTATTGGGGCCATCGTCTTCGGTCACTTCGGTGACAGGGCGGGCCGAAAGCCAATGATGGTCCTCACCATCCTGATCATGGGCATCGCCACGGTAGCGATTGGACTGTTGCCCACATATGACGCGATAGGCGTGTTCGCCCCCGTTCTACTGGTGGTGCTGCGGCTGACTCAAGGGTTCGCACTCGGCGGCGAGTGGGGTGGCGCCGTGCTGATGGCTACCGAACATTCACCCAAGGGTCGGCGGGGCTATTTCGGTAGCTGGCCGCAGGCAGGCGTTGCAGTCGGGCTGATCCTGGCCATGACGTTGTACATACCCCTGGAGTCGATGTCCGAAGACCTGTTCATGGCCTGGGGGTGGCGGGTTCCGTTCCTCCTCAGTGCCGTACTGGTTATCACTGGCCTGGTTATTCGCATGAAGGTCGCGGAGAGTCCGGAGTTTAATCGAGTCAAGGCTGACCACGGCGTTGTGCGTCTACCTGTAGTCGAAGTACTCCGGACACACCCCAAACAAGTGTTCCTTGTGGCTGGCGCCAGCCTGGCACCGGGAATCTTCTTCTACCTGATCACCGTGTACAACTTTGTCTACGCGGGGAAGTCAGGCGAGCTGGATTCGACGTCGATGTTGGTCCTGGTGATCGTAACTTCTGCTATTGGCTTCGTGGTTACGCCGCTCGCAGGTGCTCTCTCGGACAAATTCGGCGGCCAACGGGTGTACCTGTGGGGTCTTGCGCTCATCGTCATCGTTGCCTTCCCGCTGTATTTTGCGCTGGACGGGGGCACCTATGGCCTCATCGCCGTGTGCTACTTTGCGGCAACGGTAGCCGTATACATCCCATGGGCTCTGACGCCGGCATACTTCTCCACCGCCTTTGACGCAAAGGTGCGTTATAGCGGACTGTCCTTGGCTACTACGCTCGGCAATCTCTTCGGCAGCGCCATTGCACCCCTTATTGCCGGTGCGTTGTTTGCTGCGACAAATGCGTCTGTCTCAACATCGCTTTACGTCTTCGTCGCCGGAACCGTGTCAATCATTTGCGCTCTTTCGCTTGGACGGGTCATCCAAAACAAGGCATCGCGAGCCCGCGAAGCCAGCGCTGCGACGGGCATTGATGAAGTCGCCACACCCACGTACTCGGAGTGAGTTGACACAAGCATTCCCCAACAGGAACAGCTCGTCTGGATCAGTCACCGATGACAGAGACGGGCGCAGTATTACACGCCAACAAAGGAAGGAACTACCATGAGCGGCAACGATCAACAGTTCAAGACATTTACTCTGGAACAAGCAACACCCACCATTGGGGCGTATATCCATGGACTGGACCTACGAGAAGAGATCACCCCCGAATGCCGGGAGGAACTACGGGAAGCTTTCCTGGAGTACCAAGTACTGTTTCTCCGCGATCAGCACATTACGCCGGATGATCAGATCAAATTCGCCAAGGTGTTTGGCGACCCCCAGGAAGTAAGTGCGTTTTTCCCCTCGCTCCCCGAATATCCGCACATTGAGGTGCTGGAGTCACGTGGCCGGGCTGCTGGGACCGACGTCTGGCACTCTGACTTGACCTGGCAGGCAACGCCGAATTCGGCTACTTGCCTCCACGCCCAGCAAATACCCCCGTGCGGCGGCGACACGCTCTGGGCGAGTATGACCGCCGCATATGACGCCCTGCCGGAGAACGTGAAAAGCGTCATTGACGGTCTGGAGGGAGTGCACGACTGGGAAAAGGAACTGACCGGCGTTGTCCGTCAGGGTCCCGATGGTGAGGCGCGCTACGAGGAGACCCGCCGTAAATATCCACCCATGACCCACCCTGTAGTGCGTAAGCATCCCGAAACCGGCCGCAAGCTCGTGTACGTCAACGCGTTGTTCACCACCCGGCTCACGGGCATTTCCACCCAGTTGGGGGACGCGCTGAGGAACATGCTCACCGATCTCGCCAGAACGCCGGAATACCAGGTTCGTTTCCGTTGGGAGCCGAACTCCCTGGTGATCTGGGACAACCGATCGACCCAACATTACGCGGTGGGGGACTACCACCCGCACTACAGGCTGATGCACCGGGTCACGCTGAAGGGCGATCGCCCGGCGTAAGGGTTGTTGGAGCCTTGCCGGGTGGCCCTTGTGTGTGGGCCGCCCGGCCCAGGTGATATGGAACTCACGTTTTGTCCGGCGAAGGTGCCGTGACAAAAGCCGGGCCAAAGCGAAAGAAGGCTGACCAATGCGAGGCCAGAAACTAGGGGCGGGGCTGATAGCCCAGAGCCAGTCCGCCCTTCCACCATTTATTTTGCATCGGCCTGCTTCGCTGGGAGAGGCTGTAGCTCTTACCCGGCACCATCCAAAAGCTGTGATTGCGGCGGGTTGTTCAGATCTGGTGGCGCAATTTCGCGAAGGGTTGGAGCCGGAGGTTCTGATTTCCGTGCAGCGAATCAAGGAATTGCGTGAAGTATCCAATGAGGCCGGGATTCTGCGCATTGGCTCCTTGGTTAGCCACACTGAAGGCAGCAGAAGCCCGGAAATCCTGTCATCGGTCCCGGCCCTCGCTGCAGCCTGGGGATCAATTGCCACAGTTCGAATCCGCTATCGCGGCACCCTCGGAGGCAATCTCCTTGCCCGTAGATATCGATACGAAATGCCTGTCATTCTGTCGGCACTCGGTGCACAGATGCAGTTTGAAGGTGGAGACATTGCAGTCCTGCCAGTTTCATCGCTCTGGGATCGGGACTCGCTGTGGGATCGCACCCTTGGGAACGCAGGTATTCTGACCGCCGTCACCGTCGACACTGCCTCGCTGCTGTGGTTCGGTTACGAGCGGTCGATGCGGCCACTCAGCACCGTGTCCCTCGCGGTGCGAAAGAACACGGTGGCCGGCCTTACGGTCTCGGCCGTCTGTGGCAGTGAATACCGGCAGCCTTTTGTGCTGTCACATACTGCGGAGGCAACTGCCATCACCGAGCTAGACCCGGCCTTTGTGGGCGAAGTTCTGGCGGCTCAGCTTCCGGATGAGGCGGGCGACTACGCGGGGTCCATCGACTACCGACGACACCTGGTGGGCGTTCTCTGCCGCCGTCTTCTTGCCGAAGCAACCGGTAACCAAAGGAAAGGATAGGCAGCCATGAGCCTTGAATCACCGGAATCAAGCCAGGAAACGTTCACCCACAAGGTTGAATTTGAGCTGAACGGAAGCCCGGAACGGCATTGTGTCCCCACGAGTGCTACGGTCTTGGATTTGCTGCGCAACAGCTGCGGCACGCAAGGGGTCCGGGCCTCGTGTGAGCGTAGTGTCTGCGGTGCCTGCACTGTTTTGGTTGATGACCTTCCTGTAGCTGCCTGTTCCACGTTTGCCTTCGACATTGAGGGTGCGCGTGTTGAAACGGTTGAGGGCTTGGCTGCCCAAGACGGCACTTTGAGTGCCCAGCAGCAGGCATTCAGGGAATGTGGCGGCTTCCAATGCGGCTTCTGCACCTCCGGCATGCTGATGTTGACCACAGGGCTGCTGCGGCAAAATCCGCAACCGAACAGGGAAGAGATCCGGGACTGGATAAGTTCGAACACCTGCCGGTGCACGGGCTACGAGATGATCCTGGAATCCGTGGAGCGCGCCGCAGAACTGGCTGGGGCCAAGCAGCAGGATCAGGCATCCGAATGACCGGGATCGTGATTCCTTTCACTCCGCACGATTCGCCCATCGTCGGACGCGACCGCCCACGCCTGGACAGCACCGCCAAGGTCACCGGCCGCGCCCTCTACACAGTGGACATCCAGAAGCCCGGGATGCTTCACGCGAAGGTCCTGCGCAGCCCACACGCGCACGCCCGGATTCTCAGCGTGGATGCTTCGGCCGCCCGCTCCCTGGCAGGAGTCACTGCCGTAGTCACCCGCGAGGAAATCCGTGGGCTGCATTCCTATGGCACCTACGTCAAAGACCAGCCGATCGTTGCCACGGACGCGGTTCGCTACGTCGGCGACGTCGTTGCTGCTGTGGCTGCCGTGGATGAACGCACCGCTTTTGCCGCCTTGGATTTGATTCGGGTTGAGTACGAACCGCTGCCAGCGGTCTTTGATTCAAGAGCAGCAATGGATCCGTCAGCACCTGCCATTTTTCCCGACCAGCCCTTCGCCGCCTATCCGGAGTACGGCGATGGCGCCTCGGGAGCGGCACACACCGCACACAACGTCAGCTACGAATTCCGCTACGAAACGGGAGAGGAGAGCGTCTGGGCCGATTGCGACCACATCTTCGAGGACACCTTTACCTTCTCCCGGATGAACCACATGCACCTGGAGCCGTTTGCCACCGTTGCCGAGGCCACGGCGAATGAAATCGAAGTGTGGACCTCAACCCAGAGCCCTTTCCCAATGCGCAAGGAACTGGCCAGGGTGTTTGGGCTGCCTGAAAACGACATCCGGGTCAACGTCCTGCTCCTGGGCGGAGGATTTGGCGCCAAGAACGGCCCAAAAACGGAGGCGATCGCCATTCGGCTCTCACAGTTGTCGGCTGGGCGACCGGTTCGCTACTGCATGAGCACAGAAGAAGTCTTCCTGACGCTGAGCCAGCATGACGCCATCCTCACGGTTAAATCCGGGCTCAAGGCAGACGGCGAGTTCATGGCGCGTCAGTCCCGTGTGCTGCTCAACGGTGGCGCTTATGCCGATGCCAGTCCCTTGGTGGCGGAGAAAGCCGGGTATCGGATGCCCGGAGCCTACCGCTGGAAACGGATAGATTCGGTCTGCCAAGCGGTGATCACCAACACCGTCCCTGCCGGCGCCTACCGTGGCTTCGGAGCAACCCAGGCCACCTGGGCCAGCGAGCGCCAAGTGGATCTGATCGCCGAGCGGCTGGGTTTCGATCCCCTGGAGCTTCGGCTCAAGAACGCCAAGGATTTGGGCGAGGAGTTCGTTCCAGGAGAAACTCCCATCGATTCGGATCTCAAGCACGGCCTGAACCTGGTGGCGGATGCCATCGGTTATCGCGACCGGCAGCGCTCAGGTAACCGTGGCATGGGGGTTGCCATCGGCATCAAGGATGGTGGTGGCGTCAACAAACCTGCCCAAGCCCGGGTCAAGGTGACCACAAACGGCGATGTCTTCCTGAATTGTGGCCTGGTGGAAATGGGCCAAGGAGGTCATTCGGCGCTGTGCCAAATTGTGGCAGAGACACTGGCCTGCGATCCGGGCCGGGTGAAGTATGCCGCAATTGACACAGACAACACCCCCTTCGACCAAGGCACCAACGCCTCTTCGGGCATCGCGGTCATGGGTCATGCAGTCCTTCAGGCGGCTGAGCGAGTGAAGTGCTCGGTGTTGGACATGGCTGCTGAACACCTGATACTGGACCGCCAATCGATCCGTCTGGACAACTGGCACATCGTTGACGCTGAAGGCACCACCTATGAGCTCCCGCCGTTGATTATGGACAGATTCGGCGGAACAGGTTTCGAGTTCACCGGGGACGGCTACTTTAAGGTCCGTTCCTCCAGCAGCGCACCCCTGGAAGCGCCCTGCATGTTTTGGGAGATCGGTTGGGCAGCTGCGGAAGTGGAGGTGGATCCGGAAACCGGCCGGGTGGAGCTTTTGCAGCTGGTTGTCAGTGGCGACGCCGGCAAGGCGGTGAACAAGCTGGGCTGCCGCGGCCAGGACGAGGGCGCCGCCGTCTTCGGATTGGCCCAGGCACTCTTCGAGGAACTGCGGTACGACGACGGTGAGCTGCTTAATGGCGAGGCGCTCCTCTATCGGGTGCCTTTGGCTGAGGACATTCCCCGGCGCTTTTCCTCCATCACCCAGGAACAGGGCCATGGCGCCGGACCTTTTGGGAGCAAGGGGATGGGCGAGGGCGGCATGCTTCCCATTGCGCCAGCGATTGCCCAGGCCATCGCTGACGCCACCGGGGCACAGCTCACGTCGTTGCCCATGACGCCTGAACGCGTTTACAACGGCATCCTCCATGCGCGTGCGCGCCAAGGCAAGGCTGACAGCAATGCGTGAGGTGATGGGGGCGCTGGAGGCGTCGTTGCTGACCGAACGACGCGTCGCCTTGGCTACGGTGGTCCGCACGGAAGGATCCGCACCACGAACAGTCGGAACGTCCATGCTGGTCACCGAAGACGGATTGCCGGTCGGCTCAGTTTCGGGTGGGTGCGTAGAGGCAAGTGTGATGGAAGCAGCGGCCGGCGTCCTCGCCAGTGGTGTGCCGGAGCTGCACCGTTTTGGCATTTCAGACGACGACGGTTTCGGCATCGGGCTGACCTGCGGCGGCAGCGTTGAGATCTTCATCCAAACCTACGGTCCGGCTTCCTGCCCGGATTTTGCATCACTGCAGAGGGCCTTGGATGAGAATCTGCCCTGCGCCCTGGTCACCATCTTCGGCGGCGCACCTAGCCTGGTGGGTCGCTCCGAACTGGTCATGCAGAATGCGGAAATCGACGAGATGTTTGCAGATATAGTCCTTGCTCCCGATGCACTCCGCGCCGCCGGGGATGCGGTCCAGGAGGCAATAGCCTCCGGAACCACGACGTCGGTCACTCTTCCGGCGGCCACGGGTACTGACAAGCCACTGTCCTTGCTGATCGATGTTTACCGTCCGGCCCGCAGGCTGATCGTCTTCGGGGCGATCGATTTCTCCGCGTCGTTGGCCCAACTGGGGGCTTTCCTTGGTTTTCATGTCACTGTTTGCGATGCGCGCGCTGTCTTCGCGACGGCCAAGCGAATTCCCTCAGCCCATGAGATCGTGATCGATCAACCGGCGCGCTACCTGCAGAAAGAACTCGCTCTGGGAAAGCTTGCCCCTGATGCCGCTATCTGTGTGTTGACGCATGATGCCAAATTCGATGTTCCAGTCCTCGATGTAGCCCTGAGGCACGGTTTCGCGTACATAGGCGCGATGGGGTCACGTCGAACTGCCGCTGACCGCCGGGAGAGGCTAATGGGTTTGGGCCACACCGACCAGTCGCTGGCACCGCTCCGCTCGCCGATCGGCTTGGACCTTTCCGCTTCCACGCCCGCTGAAACGGCGGTTTCCATCATGGCGGAGATTATCGCTGCCAAGAATCAGACCTCTGGTTTGCCCTTGGCGCACACCAGCGAACCGATCCACAAGGGTGTGCTGGAGCGGGCAGGTTACCAGCTGCGCCCAGCCGGCCGGCCGCCGTCGTACTGCGGTTGAAGCAGTCCTCCAAACGCTGGGAGCCTGCAAGCAGCAAATTAACTTTGAACCTAAATATCTTGACAGGAAGTATCTTAGTGCTGATATTCTTTTCCTATGACGTAGTTCACATGAATTCACGGCGTGGGCATGACAGAGAGATGAACGGAAGCTGAAGATGAGTACGGACAGCCTTGTAGGAAACACTTCCCGGCCCAGCCCTGCGGACGCCCAGCTGGACGCCCAGATGGTGGTCGCTCCTGATACGCGGGATGAGATCTACGTGGGCGGCGTCTGGACCCGAGGCAGCGGTGCGCTGATCGAATCGGTCAATCCCGCTACCTCTGAGGTTTTCGCCACCCTCCACGGAGCAACGACGGCGGATGTGGACGCCGCGGTGGCTGCCGGCCTGAAAGCCGTGGAAGAGTCCGGATGGGCAAAGAAGCTCCCCCACGAACGCGCTGCTGTCCTGCACCGCATCAGCTCAGCCATCGAGATCAACGCTGATCGCATTGCCGAACTGCAGACGCTGGACACAGGTAAGACACTCGTGGAAACCAGGGCGCTCGCCATGAGCGCGGCAGCAACCTTCCGGTTCACCGCGTCTGCTCTGGAGACCATGGAGGATGCGCTGACGTCCCCTCGCGGGAACTACCTCAGCATGTCCACCTATGAAGCGATCGGAGTGGTGGGTGCCATCACGCCCTGGAACTCGCCGATTGCCAGCGACGCACAAAAGGTGGCTCCGGCACTTGCCGCAGGGAACGCCGTCGTGGTGAAGCCGCCGGTCTGGGCTCCCTGGGTTTCGCTGCTGTTGGCACGGCTTTGCGAGGAGGCGGGCCTACCTGCAGGTCTGCTCTCTGTACTTCCAGGCCCCGGCCGCGTCGTAGGTGATGCGATCGCGCGACACCCTGACGTAGGCAAGATTTCCTTCACGGGCGGCACTTCCACGGGGCGCCAACTGGGCCATATCGCCGCCGAGAAGATCATGCCCATCACCTTGGAGCTGGGCGGAAAATCGCCCACCATTATTTTTGCTGATGCCGACCTGGACCAGGCCGTGGCGGGCGTGCTTTATGGCATCTTCTCTTCGAGCGGTCAGAGCTGCATTGCCGGCTCGCGCGTGTTCATCCAGCGATCGGTCTATGACGCCGTTGTCGAAAGACTCGTCAAGGGTGCCGAAGCCCTTCGGGTCGGACCAGGAACGGACCCAAGCACCCAGGTAGGGCCGCTGGTGGCCCATGCCCACCGTGACGCCGTCGCCGGGATGGTTGAAGACGCGCGGCTGGCTGGTGCGCAGATCCTCTGCGGTGGCACTGCCCCCAAGGACCCCCGGCTTCAGGCTGGTGCGTTCTACGAGCCCACCATCATTGCTGGCGTGAGCAACTCGGACGTCATTTGCCAGGAGGAAATTTTCGGGCCGGTGGCCGTCGTCCTGCCGTTTGACGATGAAGCCGATCTCATCCTTCAAGCCAACGACAGCGTTTTTGGCTTGGCCTGCGGCATCTGGACAGCTGACTACCGCCTCGCCTGGAGAATTGCGCGAGCCGTTTCGGCTGGCACCGTGTGGGTCAACACCTACAAGCAGTTCAGTATCTCCACCCCGTTCAGCGGGCATAAGGAAAGCGGTCTGGGCACTGAAAAGGGCCGGGACGGCATTCGCTCCTATATGCACCAGAAGAGCATCTACATCGACCTCTCGGGTGCATCCATCCCATGGGCCGGCAACTAGCTGGACCGACCACCACCATCTTGCGTTCGAAAGGTACGTCAATGAATGCTCACCCCTACAGCCCCGCCTTTGTAGCCGGGGGATTCGGCTTTATCTCCGGCGCATTGTCGGTGGATGAAAGTGGAAATGCCGTACCCGGCCGCTCCGAAGCGCTGGTAGCCGCGGCCGCGAGGCTCTCCGAGCGACTGGGATCCGTCGGTATGTCCTTGGCGGACGTCGTAAAAACCACCTACTTCGTCACCGACGTGACGCTGCGGGACGAAGCCAACATGCACTACGAACAGCTGTTCGACTCGCCGCGCCCGGCACGTTCGTTTGTGGAGGTGGCCGCCCTGCCCTATGGAGCCACGGTGGAAATCGAAGCAATCGCGCATCGGAGGAGGTGAATACCCATGAGTGTGGAAATCCAGAACCGTGCGGCGGTGACCCCTGATGTCCCCGAACCGAAGGTGCTGACGCTCAGGGTGCAGCAGAAAACCTGGGAAGCCGACGGCGTCATCCGGATTATGTTTGTTGATCCCGCCGGAGCGGCGCTCCCGCAGTGGCTTCCAGGTGCCCACTTGAGCCTGCACCTGCCCAATGGGCTCACTCGCGAATACTCTTTGTGTTCGGACCCGGAAGACTCGACCAGTTGGACTGTGGCCGTGCTGCGAACCCCTGATTCCCGCGGTGGCAGCAGGCTGATCCATGATGAACTGCCGGTGGGAACGCTTATCAAGGTTGAGGGCCCGCGCAACAACTTCGAGCTTGATCACGCCGAACGGTATGCGTTGGTAGCTGGCGGCATCGGCATCACCCCGATCATTTCCATGGTGCGGCGCTTGGAAGCAGTCGGAGCTGACTGGTCCCTGCTGTATACCGGGCGTTCGCGATCCACCATGGCCTTCCTGTCAGAGATTTCAGACCTGCCCCGGCATAGGATCAGCATCCACGCTGCCGACGAAGCCGACGGCAACTACGCGGATCTGTCGGAGGCAGTCGGCTCGCTCCCGCCTGAAACCTTGGTATATGCCTGCGGCCCTGAGTCTTTGATGCAAGCTGTGGCCGGCGCCATGGCAGACGAATCGCGATTGAGGATTGAGCGGTTCAAAGCGCCGGACATCGTGCCCGGACCGGAACTCGACGAGACAAGTTTCGATGTCATCTGCCACAGCACTGGCCAGCGGATCGCCGTTGGGCCCGATGTTTCAGTTCTGGACGCCCTGAACGACGCCGGCATCAACGTTCCCAGCTCATGTGCAGAGGGCATCTGCGGAACCTGTGAAACGGGGGTTATAGAGGGGGACGTTGAGCACCGTGATTTCCTCCTCTCCCCGGCCGAACGGGCAGAGAACAAATCAATGTTTGTTTGCGTCTCACGTTGCCGGTCCCGCGAACTGATTTTGGATCTCTAGCACGAACACCACTCGACTGAAGGTTGATTCCCATGAACTATTTCTCAGCAGAGCCTGTCTGCAATCTGCGGTCGCTGCGTTCTGTGTCCCTGAAAGTGCCCGATACGCGGCCAGCCAGGGATTTCTACCATGAAGTCTGGGGCCTTTCCACTGTGGAGGAGGACACTGATAAATTTTGGCTCCGCGGAACCGGGTCCGAACATCACATCCTGAGGCTCGAAAGGGGCGAGCAGAATGCCCTGGGCGGGGTCTCCTTCGCCCTGGCCACACCGCAGGACGTTGACCGTGCAGCTACTAAACTCACTGCCTTGGGGATACCGCTTTTCCGTGAGCCCGGTCCTTTGGATGATGCTGCCGGCGGCTACGGTCTTCAGTTGGTGGATCCCGAAGGCAGGCTGGTGGAACTCTCCGCCAATGTCCACGCCGTAGTCAGCCAGGAGCCGGCCGGTCGGCGGGCACTTCCACGCAAGATCGCCCACGTTGTGCTCAACACCGTGGATATTGACCGCGCCACGGCCTTCTATACGCAGGTGCTGGGGATGCGGATTTCGGATTGGTCCGAGCACCAGATGGCCTTCCTGCGGTGTAACAGCGAGCACCATGCCATCGCGTTCAACCAGGCTCCCTGGACCTCGGTCAATCACGTGGCTTACGAGATGCAGAGCATTGATCACTTCATGCGCGGCATCGGCAACCTGAAGCGGCACAACATCGCTCCTCAGTGGGGGCCGGGCCGTCACGGGCCCGGGGACAATACGTTTTCGTATTTCACAGACCCCTCAGGCCTGGTTTGCGAATACACCTCCGAAGTAGCTCAGGTGGACGAGGACAGTTGGCTGTGCCGCACGTGGGAGCGGACACCGGAACTCTCCGACCAATGGGGAACCGCGGGTCCGCCCACGTCCGCGGTCCGAAGCGCCATGGCCGGCGTTCCGGATAGCGGGTACAGGTCCCTGGTGGTCCCTGGACGCGATGATTACTTCTCCATGCTGGAAGCTCCTGCCGCAGAAAAAGCCCATGCGTAGCAGCTCCTTGCCGACCGCCACGGAAACCGCGTCGACTGGCACAGCATCCAGTGATACCGCCCCGACTGACACCGCGTTGACTGGCACCATTGCCGAACGCCGGAAATTTCTCCACGGGGTCTCCCTTGTTATTCGCGGGGAAGGTATCCCGGTCTTCCTCATGCACGGCATCGGGGGAGCCGCATCATCCTGTGGTGCCCTGGCTCAGTTGCTGAGCGCCCACGGATACCAGACGTTTTGCTGGGATGCTCCCGGCTACGGCGAATCGGCAGCACCACCGGAAGGTTTGGATCATCCTGCTTTAGTGCTGGACATCCTGGCCACACTGAATGTGGGCCCCGCCCACCTGATCGGCACATCATGGGGAGGCGTCATTGCCACCCGGGTTGCCGCTCAAGCACCGGAGGCAGTGCGGTCCATTGTGCTGGCGGACAGCACCCGGGGTTCGGGAATTACCAAGACAGCGGCGCAACGCATGCTGGCCCGCGTTCCGGAACTGGCCGCCGTCGGGCCCGAAATACTCGCGGCCCGACGGTCGGCAAGACTTGTCTCCCCGTCCGCCCCGGCCTGGGTGGCCGAAGCTGTTCGCGCGGACATGGCCGCCGTCCGCTTGTCCGGCTTTTCGTCGGCCGCCACCATGATGGCGCAGTGCGACACCACGGAACTGCTGCCTCGGCTGCGGATCCCGGCACTGGTCTTGGTGGGCCAGGACGACGTGATCACTGGCGTCGCGGAATCCAAGGTCTTGGCCGAGAACATTCCCGGTGCCACGCTGGGCATCATTCCCGGTGCAGGGCACGCCGCAGTGCAGGAAAAGCCGATGGAGATGTCCGCTGCCATCCTCGCTTTCTGGGAGGGCATCCAGTGACGCGCCTCGTAGTGGTTACTGGATCCGGGCGGGGACTTGGCTTCGACATCGCGGATCGATTGGCAAGCAGCGGAGACCGAATAGTCATTGCCGAGAAGAACGCAGACCTCGCTGAGCATGCTGCCGCAACACTCCGCGGACGGGGCCTTGACGCGACGGCGATCATCACTGACATCGCTGACAAAACCTCGGTTGCGGATCTGGCCGCGGCGGTCCAGCAGCTGGGCGGCGCTGATGCACTGGTCAACAACGCGGCATTGGCCGACGGCGTAGGCGGCGACGCCTTTTGGGAACTGGAAGAAGAGTTCTTCCAAAGGGTGATGACTATCAATGCCTACGGGACCTGGCTGGTCAGCAAACACCTTTACGCCCAGCTGGCCCAAAGCAAGGCTGGCTCCATTGTCAACATCGCATCAGACGCAGCGCTCTACGGCTCTCCACGGCTGGTCCACTATGTCGGATCAAAGGGGGCTGTCCTGGCGATGACCCGAACAATGGCCCGCGACGCGGGACCAGCCGGAGTCCGCGTCAACGCCGTCGCCCCGGGGCTGACCCGGGTGGAGGCCACCGAGTCAGTGCCGGCCTCCCGTTACCGTCTCTACGAAGAGAACCGCGTGCTGCCCAGGGACCAACAACCCAAGGACGTATCCGGCGTCGTCCAGTTCCTGCTGTCCGATGCTGCAGGCTTCATCACTGGCCAGACGATCGTGGTGGACGGCGGCTTCGTCATGAGCCACTGAAGTCACAGGCCATTGGAGCCACAGGCCAACGAAGCCATGGATTACTGAACCGCCTGCAGCGGAAGACCACTAATAAGGAGTCCCACATATGGACCTGCAATTGAAGGACCGCACGGTGGTTGTCACCGGGGCGAGTTCCGGCGTCGGGCTTGCCACCGCCCGCTATTTGCTGAGCGAAGGTGCGCAGGTTGCTGCCTGTGCGCGCGACACCGGCCGCTTGGAGGCAGCATTCGAGGAGTTTTCCTGGGCGGACAAGGACTCGATTTACCTTGCGTCGTGCGACGTCACGGACCAACATGCCACGAACAGGTTTATCGCGGGCACTTTGGACCGGTTTGGCGCCGTCGATGGTCTGGTCTGTAACGCCGGCCGATCCTTGATGGCCACACTTCAGGACACCACGGACCAGCAGCTGCGTGATGAGTTCAGCCTGAAGATCTTCGGCGTCCTGAACATGGTTCGTTCCGCCAGGTCAGCCCTGACTGCATCGGCCCATGGCTCAGTGGTCAACGTCAACGCAATCCTCGCCCGGCAACCTGAGTTGCGCCTGGCTGCCACCTCGGCTGCCCGCGCCGCGCTGCTGAACCTCACGCATTCCCTTGCCGAAGATTTGGCAACAGAGGGAACCCGGGTGAATTCGGTCCTGCTCGGCCTGGTGGACACCGGCCAGTGGCGGCGACGCTTCGAGGAAGCCGGCTCTGAACTCGACTACGAGGCCTGGAGTGCAGAAATCGCCGCCACCCGCGGCATCAAGCTGGGCCGTTTCGGCACGGCTGAGGAGGTGGCTTTCCATATTGTCTCCCTGCTCTCGCCCCTCAGCGGATACACCACAGGAGCAACAATCGACGTCGGCGGTGGCGTTGGGCGCTATGTCTAGCCAGCGGAACTTCATTACGAAAGAGATCCAGATATGTCAGTGACACAAGAAGCAACGGTCCCAAGGGGGCCAACCGGCGGTGACGTCCTGGTCCGTGTAATGCGTCGCCACGGCATCGATACGGCTTTCGGGGTCATCAGCATCCACAATCTTCCTCTCGTCGAGGCAGTGGACAGGGAGCTGAACTTTGTTGCCGTCCGCCACGAGGCAGCCGCAGTCAACGCGGCTGACGCTTATGCGCGCGCCTCCGGCAAAGTCGGAATTGCCCTGACGAGCACCGGTACGGGAGCCGGCAACGCCGCGGGTTCCATGGTGGAGGCACTCACCGCGGGAAGCCGTGTGCTGCACATTACCGGCCAGATCGACAGCGAATTCATGGGCAGCAACCGTGGCGTGATCCATGAGGTCCCGCGCCAGTTGCAGATGCTCCACGCGGTCTCTGGCTATGCCCGCACCATTTTCAATGGCAAGGATGCGGAGGCGGACCTGGAGGAGGCAATCGCACACCTGCTCTCCTCGCCTCACACACCGGCCAGCATCGAATGGCCTACAGATTTGCAGTACCTTGCCCACCCGGAGGATCAGCGCCCGATCGATGCGCAGGTGAAGCCTTTACCCGATTACGACGCCGATGCTGTCGCCGAAGCCGTTCTGCTCCTGGCAGGTGCCAAGCGACCCCTGATCTGGGCCGGCGGAGGAGCGGCGGGCGCGGGAAAGGAACTTGCGGCTCTGCTGCACGGGCTGGGCGCGGGACTGCTGACCAGCAACTCTGGCCGGGGCGTGGTTCCGGAAGATGACCATCTTGTCATCGGCAACTTTGCTACCACTCCCGCCGCCGTCCGGCTGATCGAACAGTCTGATGTGTTGTTGAGTGTTGGCACGCACTTCCGTTCCAACGAGACGCAGCACTATTCACTCAAACTGCCCGGCACCCACATCCAGCTGGATCTCAACCCTGAAGCCGTGGGCCGGGTGTATCCGGCCACTGTGGGTCTGGTGGGTGACTCCCGTGCGATTCTGGAGGCGATGGTCAGCCAGTTGGGTAGCCCTTCCGTGGACCCCGGCTGGTCGCAACAGGTGCACAATGTACGCCTTGAGGTACGGGCCGGGCTGACTGAGTACATCGGTGGCTATGCGGAAATCTGTCACAGCCTCAGGGACCGCCTGGATCGGGAATCCGTTGTTGCCCGTGATGTGACCATACCCTCCAGCCAGTGGGGTAACCGCCTGCTGGAAATGTACTCCCGCGAAACCAATATCTTTCCGCTGGGAGGCGGCATCGGCCAAGGTTTGGCCATGGGCATCGGGGCAGCCTGCGCCCGCCCGGACGTTCCCACGGTAGTGATTGCCGGCGACGGCGGCCTTGCCGTTCATCTTGGTGAACTCGCCTCCCTTGCCGGCTCAGGGGTCTGGTGCGTGGTGCTCGTTTTCAACGACGGCGGCTACGGGGTCCTGCGCAACATGCAGAAGGCCAACGGCTTTGCGGAGGCAGGAGTCAACTTGCACACACCGGACTTTGCCTTGCTGGCCCAGTCGCTGAAATTGCCATTCTGGCGGGTGCACGGGCCCGGGTCCTTTGATGGGGCTTTGGTGGAAGCGCTCGCGGTGCGTGGACCAGCGGTGATCGAGATCGACGTCACCGCATTGGACCCCGTGCCGGGAGCTTTCGTGCCGCCGGTGCATATTCCAACCCCACATCAGTAGAGGAGCAGGAGAGCACATGAATTCAAGTACGGAAGTAGATCCGCGCCTTGGCCATGCGCCCGGCGACATCATGCCACTCCGCGATGTCATGCCACAGCATGACGTCGTGTGCTTGCACGGTGGCGAGGGAGCCGGCGAATGGTTTGACCATCAGCTTGATGCTTTGGGAGCCCGTGCCTGGGAACCCGGAATCGGCGTTGCGTCGGACGTCGCCGGACCGCCTGGACAGATGGATGAGTGGGTTGAAGCAGCCTCGTCCGCGCTTTACGACTCAACGGCAGGTCCTGCGCACATTCTGGCCAGCGGAACAGCCGCGTACGGCGCAATAATGCTCGCTGCGCTGCACCCGGAGCAGGTCAAGAGCCTCATCCTTGGTGACCCGTTGGTGGACATGTCTCTTGAGGGATTTGTCGCCACGCTCCGGCGGGTGCGAGCGCCGTCGTTGGTCATCGCCGCTGCGCCTGATATCCATACCGATATCTCCATACCGCAAAGCATCGCCGGCGGCATCAGTAACGGGGTTTTTGTCATCATCGACAACACCGCCGTTCCAGCACACCAGAGCCGATCTCATTCATTTAACGAGTGGAGCAGGTCATTCATGAATATCGCTGAAGGTCTGCACACTGTCACCCAAACACCGGAGGAACACAGTGCCTGAACAATATCTTGAAGCCAACCAGTCCCGGGTGGGTCCGCCCAATCCTTATGAGCTCAAGCTCGCCGGAGCCCTGTCCGAGATTTTTGCCAGTGGTAGCCACGAACTGCCGGCAATCGTCTCGGGCCTGAACAATTTGGGCCTGAACGCCCCGGACGGTGAACCCTGGGATGAAACCCGATTCCGTTCCGAAATGCGACGACTGGGAGAGTAGGACATGACAACTGCAACTGCAACTGCAAGCGCTCCAGCCGGAGCCAGGGCCGGCAGGGCCAAGGTCAAAACTGTCGTCGGCACGCGCCGCCAACTCGACGCCGCGGAACTGGCCGCGACGGGTCTGAGGGATCGGTGGTATCCCATTTACCCTTCCCGATTTGTAGGTCCCGGCGACATGGTCAAAGTCCGGCGCCTAGGCGTGGATTGGCTCCTCTTCCGTGATGCCAGGGGGCAAATCCGGATGTTGGAGGATCGCTGTCCCCACCGCAGCGCCCCTTTGTCCGTGGGCCAACACCTAGGGGACCGGGTGGCGTGCAAGTACCACGGCGTTCAGGTCAACGGTGATGGCACCGTGATTTCGGTTCCAGGCATGCCGGGCTGCGCGCTTGAGGGCAAGACGGTGACGGCGTCGCTGGCTGTGGAGGAAGGCGCTGACATGATCTTTGCCTTCATGCCTTTGACGGAGGACTCAGAGGTGACGGAGTTCAAACTGCCGGACCGCCTGGACAACCCCGAGGTTTCCTGGTTTTCCAACTACGCGGAATGGAACAGTCCGTGGCGCTTCTACATGGACAACGTGCTGGATCCGATGCACGGTGCGTTCCTCCACCGTGACTCGCATTCGATGTTTGGCGGTGATACGAGTGCCCGCTTCCGCATCCGTGAGACGGACCGCGGATTCTTCTTTGAGAAAACGGATCAGCGCGGCAAGAACTTTGACTGGGTGGAGTACTGCCGTGAATCCATGGACTACGTGGATCTGGAGATCCCGTACGCCGATTCAGCAGGTCCCGGGGGTTCGTTCGGGATCGTAGGAATGTCCACTCCTATCGATGCACATACCTCCGCCGTGTTCCACTGGCGTACCCGTACCGTTTCTGACTGGGAGCGGGACGTTTGGCGATTCATGTACAAGACAACTCTCGAGGAAAAACACTGGGTGGTCCTGGAACAGGACCGCGAACTGTTGGAGGCCCTGGCTGCCGATGCAGATAAGGACGAGCACTTGTATCAGCACGATCTTGGAGTAGCCAGAATCCGCCGGGTGCATGATGCCGATGCGCAGAAGCAGGCCGCAATTCTCTCAGAAGGAACCGCTTAGCCTGTTGAAGAGCCTGCAGCTCGAAACTCTCCGAGCTGCAGGCTCTTTCCGTTGTGTCCCAAACAATTCGGCACAATAAAAACCCGGGTACCGGCCACAGCGGCCGGTACCCGGGTTGTTGAAGATTTAGCGGGTTACGCCGTACATCTCCGACGTCGGCGGATAGAACGGGATCTCCGGTTTCTTGGCGCCGATGATCACGCAAATAATTGCGTCTTCTTCGCTGACAGTGCGCAAGCTCCGGGGAACGCCGGCCGGGACCCGGATCAGATCGCGGTAGCCCAGCACGCGGCTCGCTTTCTTGTTGCCGTCTTCGACGTCGTGGACACTGAACTCCACCTCTCCTTCGAGGACAAAGAACACCTCTTCGACGTCCGGGTGCGTGTGCTCAGGACCTACGCATCCGGCGGGCAGCACCATGTTGGAGAAGGTGAAGTGTTCCGCCTGGAGGATGTTGCCATCGTCCGAGTGGTCTCCGGTAGCTCCGGAACCGATGTAGCGGACCTGACCCCGGCGGAACTTTTCACCCATTTTGGTCTGGAACTTCAGGGTATTGAAGTCAACAACCCGGCTCTCACGGGAGGCGATGGCCGAATCAATCAGCTCCTCAAGTTCCGGTAACTTGCTTTCGATAACGTCGCGCATGATGGACCTCTCTCGGATTGGTAATTGCCAAATTTCGCAAGAGTCATCATGGATTCGATCTCCCTCGACTCTAACTATCTCAAGACTAAGATATAATGGGAGACGCTGCAAGATGCTGGTGGAAAGTGCTCACGATTGCTGCCTTCGTTGGGAAGCTCAGTGTTAAGATGCTTAGACCGAATGAAGGAGAGAGTGCGCATGACCACCGAATCGCGGAACACAGACACGGACGCCGTGGACGCCATTATTGAAGACTGGCATCGCGAACGCCCGGACCTTGATCCCAAGACCATCGGCGTCTTTGGCCGGTTGCAGAGCCTGGTGGCGCGGCAGCGAGCTGTGCAGGATGCGAACTATGAGAAGTACGGGCTCTCGTTGGCATCCTTTGATGTTTTGGCGAACTTGCGTCGATCCGGCCCTCCGCACCGGAAGACGGCTGGTGAATTGGCGAGTTCATCCATGCTGACCACGGGCGGCATCACCTTCCGGCTGGACCGCATGGAGGAACAAAACCTTATTGAGCGGGTTCGGTCGAAGGAGGATCGTCGTGTTGTCTACGCCCAGATGACGGACCACGGCAAGAAGCTCATTGACGAGGTCATTTCAAAACATCTGGAAACTCAGCGCAATATGCTCGCCGGCCTGACCGCCAAGGAGATCGAACAACTGGCGCTGCTACTGAAAAAAACTGAAGCCTCCATCGTCGCCTATGACCCGAAGGCTTCCTCCGCGGACGAACTTACCCTGAACGTCTAGACGATCACGGCGCGGGTTCGTCCATCCACTCCATCAAGCAAGGAATCGAATGAAGCCAGGAGCCCGCAGGATCGGAATCATCGGACACGGAGCCATTGGGGCTCGTGTTGCTGCTGACATTGCCGCTGGAAAAGTCAAGGGGGCCATCCTTGAGGGAATCATTTGCCGCAGCGCCGTAGACAACGCGCCAGCACCCCAGCTTGAGATGGACCAAGCGTTGGAGCTCTGTGACCTGCTGGTTGAATGTGCTGGGCAGGAGGTCTTGGTTGAGCATGGCGAGGCAGTGCTTTCTGCGGGTGTAGACCTGCTCGCGACATCGCTTGGGGCGCTTGCGGACCCACACCTCTCCCAACGCTTGTCCGCCGCGGGCCCTGGCAGGCTTTTCTTGACGCCGGGTTCCATTGGTGGCCTGGACCTGTTGGCGTCGGGCGCCCGCGCAACGGGCTATGACGCCGTCAGGATAACCACAACCAAGCTCCCGGGTTCCCTGATTCAGCCCTGGATGGACGAGGTTGAGGTTGATCGCATTCGGAATACTGCCGGCCCCATTGAGATCTTTGCAGGGTCCGCCGCCCGAGCCACTCAATTGTTCCCGAAGTCGCTCAACGTGGCAGCCGCCGTCGCCCTTGCAGTAGAGGACTGGGACACTGTGGCCGTTTCCGTAAGGGCCGACCCCGCGGCCGAGCTTACGACGCACTTGATTGAGGCTTCAGGAAACAGCGGGAATTACCGCTTTGAAATCTGCAACAAAGTATCGCCCCAAAACCCGCGCACCAGCGGCGTTGTCCCGTTCGCTGTGCTCCGATCCTTGGAACTCATCATCGGCGCGCGCGGTGGAATGATCTAGGCATCGCCTGCGGCGGCCCTTCCCGCATCGCTATCCTTGAATGATGAGCGAAATTGCGCATACCACCGTCGCCTTTGAGGGCCATTTCGCGCGGGACTTCCCTGAGATGGTTATTCCTTGGCGGGCGGAGGAAGCCCCTGATCCCCAGCTTCTTGTTCTCAACGAGGCGCTCGCCGTCGAGCTCGGTTTTGATCCCGGTTTTCTCCGCAGCCCGGAGGGCGTGCGGCTGCTCATCGGTAATTCCCTCCCGGAGGACGCAACCCCGGTGGCGATGGCATACTCCGGTCACCAGTTTGGCTGGTACTCACCGCGTTTGGGGGATGGGCGCGCCCTCCTGTTGGGTGAGATCGCCGGCGCTGACGGGAAGCTCCTCGACGTCCACCTCAAGGGCTCGGGGCGGACGCCCTTTGCCCGGAACGGTGACGGCCAGGCGGTGGTTGGTCCCATGCTTCGCGAATACATCGTGAGCGAGGCCATGCATGCTCTGAACATTCCCACCACGAGGTCCTTGGCAGTGGTCGCGACGGGCCGTCCCGTTCAGCGTGAAACTCTCCTGCCGGGCGCCGTCCTGACCCGGGTTGCCAGCAGTCACCTGCGGGTAGGCAGTTTCCAATACGCCAGAGCCACCAACGACATGGATCTGTTGCGCCGCCTTGCTGATCACGCGATCGAACGCCACCACCCGTCCGCTGCTGGGGAAGCCAACCGCTACCTCGGTCTCCTAAAGGGCGTCATTGCGGTCCAAGCGAAGCTGGTGGCCCAGTGGATGCTCGTCGGATTCGTGCACGGTGTCATGAACACCGACAACATGACTGTGTCCGGCGAAACCATCGATTACGGTCCGTGCGCCTTCATGGAAGGGTTCGATCCCGGAGCGGTCTACAGCTCCATTGATGAAACCGGACGGTATGCCTATCGCAACCAGCCGTTGGTTGCAGAGTGGAACCTTGCACGTTTCGCCGAATCGATCGCACCCCTGATCCACGAGGATGAGGAGCAGGCGGTCGCCCTTGCCGTTGAGGCCCTTAATGGATTCCGCCAGCAATACAGCGCTACCTGGTTCAACGGCATGAAGGCCAAACTTGGGCTGCCTGAGGGAATTGACGACGACGTTGCCTCACCTTTGGTGGATGACCTGCTTGAGCTGGTCCAGGAGTCACGCGCGGACTACACCTCGTTTTTCCGCAACCTCGGGAAGGCAGCCTGCGGGGAGGTTGAACCCGCGCGTGGCCAGATCCTGGACCTGGCAGCGTTCGATGCCTGGCTGGAACGCTGGCGGGCTGTGACGCCGGATGCTGATGCCATGGACCGGGTCAACCCGGTCTACATTCCCCGAAACCACTTGGTGGAAGAGGCGCTTTCCGCGGCAACAGAGGGGAACATGGTCCCCACCGAACAGTTGCTCGCGGCGGTAACTTCGCCATTCAGTGAGCGCTCGGGCTTGGAAAAGTTTGTCGGGCCTGCGCCAGAGAGCTTCGGCCCCTACCGGACATTCTGCGGAACGTAGGGCGCGGCTTTATGCACTAGGCAGACTGATTGTGTCAAGTATTTTTGGCCCCAAAGGGGCGGTTGAAAGTGGCCCCAGGTTCACGGAGCCTTGTTGTGGGTCTTGGGCTCGCGGTACGGTGCGTAGGTCTCGTGCGCGGGGGGCGTCTGGGTCGTCGGAGGCCGGCGTTCTATGGGTTCAGATGAGGATGGGCGCGGCTGTTGATCCTGCGGCAACACGGCACCTCGGGGCTTTTCGCACCGGTTGGGTAAAGGGTTCCTGTATCCCGCTAGGGAACGGCAGATGCCGCCCGGGGGTATGGAGTCGGGGCGCCGTCGTTGGTAGCATGTCAGATCTCTTGAGTGGGGAGAAATCCATTCTGGAATGGAAAAGGTCCGACTTGGCGTGCGCCGGGCCGGACCTTTTCAGTGAGACGCGCTAACAGTCCAGACCGACTACCCGACCTTGCCGGAGAGTGCGACCAGAACACCGGCCGTAGCGAAGTATTTGTTGCTTCCCAGATCGCGGATGGTTTTGATTCCCATACCGGCAAGCAGTTCGTCGTGCTTTTCGGTCAGGCCGGCAAGAGCCGAGGGCGGGGCCGACAGGACTTCGTCCAGAGTCGAGTTCTCGTAGGCCTTGTCCAATGCCTTGCCCAATTCAATCGAAACAGCCACTTTCATGTCCTTTCATCGATGACGGAAAACAAGCACAGCCAGCCTGCGGCTGCACGAACGCCGGGATTTATCCCTGCGCCGCTGAGAGACACGCTATCGCAGCGTCGGTCTGTGGAAACGTAAGCGTGCCGAAGCAATTGGGCCGCGGTTCAGCCTGACAGCTGATTTTTGGTGGGCTTTGGGTCCGCCGACTTGATTAGGGCATGCGGCCTTGCTGTAGGGAATCCCTGATTTCCGTGAGCAGGGCAATCTGGGGGTCTTCGGCAGCTTCTTCCTTGACGTCCGGGTTGATGCCGAGGCGCCGGTTGCGGCGCTCGACCATGTGGTTCATGGGCACGACGATGACGAAGTAAATGGCTGCCGCCACGAGCACGAAGTTAACAATTGCCGTGAGCAGGACACCGAATTTGATGTCGTTTCCGTTGAGGGTCACGACGGCGAAGCTATCGAAGTTCGGAGATCCGACCAAGGCCGCGATGAACGGCATGAGAACGCTTTGGACTAGGGCCGTGACTACGGCACCGAAGGCGGCACCAATCACGACGGCGACGGCAAGGTCTACGACGTTGCCCTTCATGATGAAATTCTTGAATCCGGTCAACATAGCGATCAAATTACCCCACGCGGATGCCGTATCGGACATTTTTGGGGAAAGTTTCGAGGGGAGTTACCCCAGTGCCTGCCGGCGCCCGTGGCATGAGGTCGGATTCACCTCCGCGGGGACCTTGGGTTCCTGCATCGGGGATGTTCACCTGTTCCGAACTCTTACGCGCGATGCCCTGGGCCAGGACCGGACCGGGCGGGGACCCGCTGGTGTCTGGCGGCCATGGTGCGGCCGTCGAAGACCGCGAGCTCGGAGGCCCGCAGTGAGACCACCCTTCGGCCGATGAGCCGGGCTGGGACGGAGTACTTCACCATTCGGACCGTGACCATCGAGGACCTATCAACCCTGGGGTTCAGCACCAGTCCCGGATCAAAAGGGATCGAAGCCGTAGTGCGAACGGAATAACACCCAGCGGTCTTTCTCATGGCGCTGCCGGCCTTGCCCGAACACCACGGCAGCCCGTTCAGCACGACGTAGATCTCGCGGAAGTCCACCTCGGCTTCGGCGCCCGGCGCGTGTTCCTGCGGAACGAACACCTCAACGTGGCGTCCTGCCTCTAGGTCAATCTGGGCCCGGCGGACCCTGACGTAATCACGCACCGTGGAATACGAGAGCTCCTGCGCACCGTGCTCTTCGATGAGCCGGGCCAGGATCCTGCGGTATGACGCTGCTTCCGCGGCGCGGTTGTATCCTCGATCAGCATCGCGTAGATCGCACCCTTGAACGGCTCCAGCCGCCAAGCCACCCTTTGCCTTGGTTTGCGCTCCGGAGGCGCAGCTGAATCCAGTGCCTGCCTCACCGTTCGCCTGTGAACCCCGTACAGGACCGCCAACGCACGAACCGACAAGCCCTCAACTCGGGCGTCCCTTCGGATCCGCGCGAACAACTCCACTCTCGACTCCATCCAGACCAACCTTTCGCCGCATCCATCCACTGATGAATCCAACGTTGAAGGTGGGGCCACAAATAACCGTCACAAGGTGCCCGGCGAGTCATAAAGTGGGGCCAGATATAACCGTCCCACCGGGGCCATCCAAACCTGTCATAGTCAGCAGACAAATTTTTCACTGCGTGGCACAGTAAGCACCATGACTCGAATTCTGATGATCGGTATCCATGCCCGGGCGCTTGACTACAGCAAACTGCCGCCGGGACTCGATGAGGCAACCATGACCGAGCGGATCGAGGCTGGCTTCGGGGCGACCATCGCTGCCGGTTTTGATGCAGTGTCCTGCCTGATCGGCACCTCGCCTGACGAGGCCGAATCAGACGTTCGTGAAGCGTTCGCCCGTGATCAATTCGGCCTGGTGATGATTGGTGGTGGCATCAGGATGGTCCCGGAGTACACGGAACTCTTCGAACGGGTTCTCAACGCATGCAACGCCGAATCGCCGGGGATCACGTTCTGCTTCAACACCTCGCCAGAGACGACTTTGGATGCATTGAAGCGTCACATCCAACCCTGAGGTAGCGTCGGCGGCACGCAATGAAGGACCCTCTGCCGGTTTTGCTGGCAGAGGGTCCTTCATTGAGTTACTGAATTCCTTCTCGGTTCAGCTTCCATTCCTGGCAGGTAAAGCCGTTGGCCGTGTATTGCTGGGCATGGGCGCCATCAGCTGTGGAAGCACCAGCTATTTCCAGCAATTTCCCGCTGTTGGCATTGGCGAGTTTCCACCAGCCGCCGCTGACGCTCGGTGACCAGACTTGTGTAGGGCTACCCGTGGGTCCCCACTGGCTCGCCTGGACTCCATCGGCAGTAGCTGCCGAACCAATTTCGAGGAGCTTGCCACTGTTGACGTTGGTGAGCTGGATTCCACCGCTGGCTTGTTTGATGCTCCACAGCTGTGTGGCATTGCCAGTATCTCCCCATTGTCCGGCTCCCGCGCCATCGGTGGTTAGGGCGCTGAGTATTTCCAGAGATTTGCCGCTGTTGCGGTTGGTAACCCGGAATTGCGGATCCAGGCTGCTGGAAGGGTTGAAGACCTGGAGGACATCAAGTTCGGCGAAGGAGGTTCCCTTGGTAAAGGACACCGTGTTGGCTCCGGCCGCCAGGGTAGCCGTCATCTGCACCCAACCGTAGCGTCCCCAGTCGTCGGTCGCCGGGTAATTCAACGTAGTCGATGTGCCCCCGTTGACTTTGACGGAATGCGAGCTGTTAGCTCCGGTTCCGTTGGCGTACCGCATATTCAGTGTGTAGGTTCCTGCAGTTGGCACCCTCACGGTGAAGGTGACCGAGCTGCCGGCATTGTTGATGTTGCCTACTTTTGAGCCATTGGAGGCATCCGGATCGTTCACCAGGGCTGCATCCTGCCGGACTGCGCGTTCGGCTTCGTACTGTTGGGCGTCCAAGGGGATTGAGCCGACTCGAACGTCGTTGTAGGTAGTAGCAGCATTTTCAACGTTGGTGGCCTGGTAGAGAGTCCTGCCGTCAACGCTGGTGTCGAAGCCTTGTGCGAAGCCGGTAAAGGATCCGCCTTGAGTGTCGGAGGCGTCATATGTGACGGCGTAGGGGAGCCTTTCCCAGGGACCGTCGCCAAGGTTGTAGTTGACGTAGAAGTTCTGGCCGCCGTCGATGTTTCCGGCAGTGTCAAGTGACCATTTCGACGCGATGACGACCATGCCTTTAGGTCCGCCCGTGGGAACCCATTTGACGAAGGGGGAGGATCCAATGCCTCGGCCGTCCTTGAGGGCTACTTTTGTGCCGATGCTCGCTTCGGGCGACCAGTTCAGGCCATCGGGCGAGATCTTGAAGTAGACCGGCGCTGTGTTCTGCGACTGGCTGGGCCGGTTGACCACTTCGAAAGTGGCCAGATAGCGGCCATCCTGCATCTTGGTCACTGTGATCATGCCCGGGCGGTCACTGTTGTTTGTCGGCGCAGAAACGTTGCCCAGAGCACCCCAGGTGAGGCCGCCATCAGTTGAGCGTCGGTAAGACACAGCTTGGAGCACGCCGTTTGCTTTTTGCCGCTCGTCGGAGAAATAGGCCGCGAGTCCGCCGTTGCCGTCGATTGCGAGGGAGGGTTCCCAAACAGTGCTCGTGGTGGAGGTGGGGCTGGGATCGTAGACTGCGGGCCCACCGGAGTCGATAGTGCTCTGGTATGACCAGGTAACGCCCTTGTCGAGGCTCTTGTACACAACAAGCCTGCTGCTGGAACGGTCTTCGGGCATAACCATGCCCGTGAGCAGAACGGTACCAGCGGGCAGGTTGCCAACCTGCTGGGGGAGCTCGAAGAGGAAAGGCTGGGCCGTCCGCGTCAGGGCAGGGAAGTCAATGCTCGGATTCACTTCGGAGACCTTGGTCCACGTTGCGCCGTTATCTGTGCTGCGGTGGATCGGATAGCTCTGGACGCCGTTTGTCAGCACCAATTTGTCGAAGGTGGCCAGCAGCGTGCCGTTCGACGTCCCGTTGTTCTTGAGTGTGATGACTTTGGCGTAGGTGGTGCCTGCAGCGCGCCCGCCTTCCGGATTGAACGAGGATCCCGCCGGCGGTGAGTACACCAGCGAACCGTTCCCGGTGGTCACTGCTACGGCTGGCGCTATCGCAGTGAACTGGCCCGCCAGTACTGCCAGCATGACAAGCACGACGGCGGCGACGATCGGTCTGGTGCGTGGAGGGCTGCTCCTGAATTTGGGCATGGCTGAAGGCACAGATTGTTCGTGCATTGGATCTCCCATTTCTTGTTGGCTGTGTATCAGGCCTTTTCGGGGGTGCTGGCCAGGAACAACGCTGTCCAGGAGACAGGTGGCAGCGTAAGTGTGATGGTGCCGGGGCCCTGCTCCGTTCCCTCGAGGTCACGGAGCTGAACGCGGTGTGGATCGGCCAGGGTGTTGGCGGCGAAGACGTCGGTATCGGTCAGCGTCAGGGCGCTAAGTATTTGCACGTCCCGGAGATGGCTGGTGTCGATAGTGACGGTAGATTCCTGGTCTGAGCTGCGGTTGACGAGGAAGACCGAGGCGGATCCGTCGTCGGGATTATGGGTGGCGGCGGCGTCGACGATCCTGACGGTGCCGTGGGCGGCAGTGTCGTATTTTTCGCTTTCGAGTCCGGTGTCCAGAGCAGCGCCGTTTGCGTTGTGGGAGGTCAGGGCAAAGGGGAAAAAGGTAGTCTGCCTCCAGGCAAGTCCGCCGGGTTCGGTCATGATGGGGGCAATGACGTTGACCAGTTGGGCAAGGGAAGCGGAGGTGACCCTGTCCGCGTGGTTGAGCAGCGAAATGAGGAGGTTTCCCACCACAACGGCGTCCGCCACGGTATAGCTGTCCTCGAGAAGCCGGGGCGCGATGGGCCAGTTGTCTATGCCCGTGATCTTATCGACTGTCTCGAAACGTTCGTTGTACCAGACGTTCCACTCATCGAAGGAGATGTTCAGGGTCTTGTCGCTTCCCTTCACTGCCTTGATGTGGTCTGCCGTTGCGGTGACGGAGTCGATGAACCGGTCCATGTTTGCCGCCGAGGCCAGGAAGCTTCCCAGGTCGCCGTCTTTGATCTCGTAGTAGGCATGGCAGGAGATGAAGTCGACGTCGTCGTAGGTATGCCCGAGCACCACTCGTTCCCATTCGCCGAAAGTGGGCATGGCCGCACTTGAGGAACCGCAGGCGACAAGTTCGATGGAAGGATCCAGTTGGCGCATGGCTTTCGCCGTCTGGGAGGCAATCTTGCCGTAGTCGTCAGCGCTGCGATGCCCAATCTGCCATGGACCGTCCATTTCGTTGCCCAAACACCACATTTTGATGTTGAACGCTTTGTCGTGGCCATTGGCTGCCCGTTTCTCGGCCAGGGCGGTACCGAACGGGAGGTTGCAGTATTCCAGCAGATCCAAGGCCTCTTCCGTGCCGCGTGTTCCGAGATTGACGGCGAGCATGAGCTCGCTGCCGATTTCCTCCAGCCATCCTGCGAATTCGTGGAGTCCCACCTGGTTGGTTTCGGTGGAGTGCCATGCGAGGTCAAGCCGTTTGGGCCGCTGTTCCACCGGGCCAACGCTGTCTTCCCATTTGAATCCGGAGACGAAGTTCCCGCCGGGATACCGGATTGCCGATACTCCCAGTTCCTTGACGAGTTCCTTGACGTCGTTCCGGAATCCGGCGGAGTCGGCGAGTGGGTGGCCGGGTTCGTAGATGCCGTCATAGACGCAGCGGCCGAGGTGTTCAACGAATGAACCGAACATCCTGCGGTTAACTGTGCCGATGGTGCGTCGTGGGTCGAGAGTCAGGCGTGCTGTGGCCACGGGCTTCTTCCTTGTTCGGAGACGAATGCGGGTTCTTTGGTTATGTCAGCAGCGGCCGGCTGGGTCACAGCTGCGTCGGCGTAATGCTGGAACCTATCAGCGACGGGGTTCTTGACTCGATGCAGGGTGCCGATTTCGTCCGGGACGAGATCCCAAAGGCCCATGGTGAGTCGGTAATGTTCAAGCGGTTCGGTCCCGTAGCGGTAGGTCCACTCGTACATGTCCGTTACTGGCCACCACGTGTATCCCACGATGTCCTGCCCTGCCGCGCGGAGTTCCTGGACGCATCGTACGGAGGCATCAAGCCACTCGATCCGCCTCTCATAGGAGCCTGTGAGGCAGGTTTCGGTGAGCGCAACCGGAGCACCATAGCGCTTGCCGTAGGTGGTCAGAACGTCGGCCAATCCCTCCGTCCAGTCGTTGCGGACAGCACGGGGATCGTTGATGTCACCACGGACGGGACGCGCAGATTCCAGGAGCTCGGTGGAGTGCAGGGGGTAGTAGTTAACGCCCATCACATCAGGGAGCACGATGTTCTCTTGGTGCCATGCCAGATCGTGGTCGGTCATTCCGTGCCGGGAGAGCCAGGGCGTGAGCTCGTGATTGGCATCCACTTTGCCCGTCACCAGGTCCTCCACCAGATACGAGCGCGCCTTGAGGTGACGGAGTTCATCATCGTGTTCGCCGTTGTTGGAGTCACTGACGAACCGGAAACCAGCATCGACGTGAGTGAAGATGGCCCGCTCACCAAGCACCTCAGCCATGTTTTGCTGGGCGAGGACAAATCCCTTGGAGAGGTTGCGAACCAAGGCGACGAGGCCGTCGTCGCCCGCCAGGTAGGGTGGCCAGTGCCCAAACTTTCCGGCAAACAGGGTGTGGATCATGGGCTCGTTAACCGGTGTGTAGTCCACCACCGTATCGGCGTAGCGTGCCGCGACCCGGGCGGAGTAGTCAGCCACGCGTTCCGGATAACTGGAGTTCAGGAACTGGTTGTCCAGCCACGTGGGGGTTCCGTAGTGCATCAGGTCCACCAAGGGCTTCAGCCCAAGTTCCTGGAACCGTTCCATCACCTGGTCCAGCCAGTCCCACTTCCAGACATCACGCTCGGGATTGATCTTGTACCAGGGAATACCCCAACGCAGGAACTCTGCGCCCGCCTCCTTGGCAAGCCCCAGATCCTGATGCCAGAAGCGGTAGTGCTGGGTGAGTTCGTATTCGTCCAGGGACCGCTCTCCGGCGCGTTCCTGGGGAATGAAGGTGTCTTCAATCCCGAGGCCGAAATGCAGGCGCCCGTCTTCGTGCCAGTTCAAATTTTTCCTCACTTCAATCCTGTGGTGGCGACGCTCTCGATGAAGCGGCGTTGGACAAACATAAAGATGGCGGCGAGGGGCAGGATGGCTACCAGAGCGCCTGCCATCATCACGCCGTAGGGGACGATTCCGCCCGGTCCCGTCAAGAGGGTCAGCCCTGAGGTCAGAGTGCCCATGTCCTTGTCGGTGGTGAAGATCAGTGGCCAGAGCAGGTCGTTCCAGTTGTTCACGAAGACGAACACTCCCAGCGTCAGGATCGCGGGCATGGCATTCGGAAGGACAACGTTCCAATAAACGCGCCACTCTGAGGCGCCGTCGATCCGGGCTGCGTTGTCCAGGTCCCTGGGGAGGGACAGGAAGAACTGCCGCAGGAAGAAGATTCCGAAAGCGTCTGCGGCGCGGGGGATGATCAGCGCAGAGAAGGTGTTGACCCAGCCCAGGTCGCTTGCCAGTTGGTAGACCGGAACAAGGGTGGCTTGGAAGGGAATCATGAGGCTGGCAATGATCGCAATCAGCAGGAACTTCTTGCCGGTGAAATCGATTCTGGCCAGTGCATAGGCAGCCAACGAGTCGAACAGGAGGGCAAAGAGTGTTACTCCACCAGCAAAGACGAAGCTGTTGGCGATCAGCCGGATGAAGGGGAGGTCCTGGAAGATCCTGGTGAAATTGTCCAAGGTCCACGTGCCCGGGGTGAGGGTCGGCGGAAAAGCGTTAACCTCGGCCACCGGTTTGAAGGCCGTGAAGATAATGATGGCGATGGGCAAGAGAATCACGGCCGTCGCAAGGCCCAGGAGAACCACCACTAAAGCGCGGTTCAGCCTTGATCTCGTGGCGTTGCGGGATGTGGAACCTGCCCGGGCAGGGGTGGGCTGCCGTTCTAACGTGGTGGACATCAGTCACCTTCCCGTTCTCGTTTTCCGAAGAAAACAAACTGGACAACGCTGAGCAGCAGCGTGGCGGCCAGCAGGACATAGGAGAGTGCGGAGGCGAAACCGACGTCGAGTTTCTGGAACCCGGACTTGTAGATCTGCATGACCACGGTTTCGGTGTGGCCGTAAGGTCCTCCGCCAGTCATTACATAGATCTGGTCGAAAGCCTGGAGGGCGGCGATCAGGGCGAAGATGAGGACGAAAGCCGTGGTGTTGGACAACATCGGCATGGTGACATGGCGGAACCGCATGAAGGGCCCGGCGCCATCAACCTTGGCGGCCTCGTAGAGAGATCCTGGGATTTCCTGCAGCCCGGCGAGAAAGATGACCATGTAGAAGCCGAAGCTTTTCCACACGGCAACGAAGGCAACCGCGGGCATGGCCAGGACGGGATCCTGCAGGACGTTTCCGATGCGGATCCCGGCGTTCCCCAGCCAGTAGTTCAACAAACCAACCTGGGGGTCGATCAGGTAGGACCAAGCGATCGCGGCAACAGCGAGGCTGATAATGAACGGCAGGAACAAGGCTGTTCGGAAGAATCCGCGAAATGGCAGCCGGGGATCGTTCAGCAGCAGCGCCAGGACGAGCGCAAGAGCCACCGCCATTGGCGTAAACAACAGTGCGTACAGGGCAGTGTTGAGTACTGCATTGAGGATGACCGGATCGGTGAAGATGCGGGCGTAGTTCTCGAAGCCCACCCACTTTTCCTTGCCGAAGCCGCTGGCGTCCGTAAAGGACAGCCGCAGGGCCGAGACCATGGGCCACGCGGTGAACGCGCCAAGGACCAAGAGTGCTGGGATCAGGAAGGCCAGGGCCTGGAAGTTCTTGCGGCGCTGCCCGATAGCCGGGTTGCGTCGCCCGCCCAAGGGGGCTGGCGCACGGTACCGGGGTGCCGCCGTCGTTTTCTTGTGCATGGTGGTGCTCATTTGGGAGCTTCTTTCCGGAGGGTGCGGCGCCCATTAGGCGCCGCACCTGTTCCGTTCAACTATTTGGCGTCGACGATCTTCTGGACTGACGCCTGGGTTTCCTTGAGCAGATCCTGAATGTTCTCGCCAGCCACAGCGCGCTGTGTGAGCTTGTCGACGGCGGTCAGAACGTCCGTGCTGTTCACGACGCCGGGCAGGAGCGGGCGGCCGAACTCAGACTGCTTGGTCAAGGCTTCTACTACGGGGTTGGCAGCGACATCAGATGCGGGGATGTCCGAGCGCAGCGGCGGCCAACCCGAACCCAGGGACCAGGCCGTGGCTTGTTCCTTTTGCAGGAAGTACGTGAAGAACTTCTGTGCTGCCGCGGCTTTCGCCTCGTCCTTCTGCGTTGTGATGCCCATCGAAATACCGATGGCGGACGCTGCCTGCTCCTTGGGACCGGCAGGGACGGCGGCAATGCCGTAGTCGATCTTGTTTTCAGTGGCGATGGAAGACATCCACGGCCCGCCAAGGTACATCGCTGCCTTGCCGCTGCTGAAGAGCTTGTCACCGGCGATACCGTCCAGGCCGGCTGGTGAGATCTTGTCGTTCCGGATGGCGTCCACCCATGTCTTGAGCGTCTGGGCATTCTCCGGCGAGTCCACTACAGCTTTGCCATCCTTGACGACGTTTCCGCCGTTGCCGTAGAAGAGGGAAGGCCAGACGCCGTTGGCTACAGTTGCGTGGTCAGGCAAGCCCAGCCCGTACTGTTCTGGAGTTCCGTCGTTGTTTTCATCCACGGTCAGCTTCTTGGCGGCGGCGATCCATTCGTCCCAGGTGGTGGGCGGGGTAGTGATTCCAGCCTTGGCGAACAGGGACTTGTTGTAGAACATCGCCAAGGGAACGAAGCCGGATGGAACGCCGTATTTGTGGCCGTTGACGGTTTCCATGTCCGCGGCGGCGGGAATCAGCTTGTCGAGGTTGCTGGAGGGATTCTTGTAGAAGTCGTCCAGTTGAACGAAGGCCCCTTTGTCAGCGTAGACGGGGAGCCGTTCGGCCGGCATCGCCACGATGTCCGGGCCCTTCCCGGAGGAGAGTGCCGGCAAGAGTGTGTCATCAATGACCGACCAGGGATTGGTCTGGACCTTGATGCTGACTTCATTCTGTGAGGCGTTGAAGTCGTCCACGATCTTGTTCAGGACCTTCCCGTCAGCCTCGGTGTAACCGTGCCAGAACGTGAGTTCCGCTTTGGCGCCGTCTTTGCTTTCCCCGCTTGCGCCCCCGCCCGAACAGGACGTTAGCGCTAACGACGCTGCTGCGACGACGGTGAGCAATGTGAGCGACCTTTTCATGTCAGCCCTTTCGTGAATGGGACAGCCATGTCCCCAAAACCTGCTGTCAACGATTTAGGTAAACGTTGTACGTAAACGTTGTATCAAGCATGCGCCGTGCTTCGAGAGGGGTCAAGACCTCAGTGCATTTTTATTTCAAGCGGCAGATGTTGCCAAGGATGCGCTGTCCTGAGATCCGCCGGAAGACTCGCGGATTTGGAGGGAGAAGCCCGTTTCGATCTCGTTCGCCTCCGGCTCGTCGCCGCTCTCTATGCGACGCAGGAGCATCTCAACGGCTGCCTCGGCGATCTGGTCCCGCCGTGGATTGATGGTGGACAAAGTTGGCAAGGAGTATTGCGTTTCATCCAGGTCATCAAAGCCGACAATCGCAACGTCTTCCGGGATGTGCAGCCCGGCCTCTTGAAGGACGCGCATGGCGCCCAGCGCCAAGGTGTCATTGAAGGCGAACACCGCGTCAAAGTCCAGTCCGTCAGCGAGCATCCGGGTCATTGCGGCGGCACCGCCTCTGCGGTGCCAGGAATCCGCGTAGCGAACCAGCTTAGGATCGAAGGGCAGCCCGGCTTCTTCGAGTGCGGCCTTGTATCCGTCCAGGCGAAGTTCTGCGGACGCGACGATGTCGCCCTCATGGGCACCCAGCGCCACAACCTTGCGTCGGCCGATTGCCAATAGGTGCTCGGTGGCGGACTTTGCTCCGGCCGTGTTCGCCATCGTGACCCGATCCACTCGACCTTCGAAGGATGTATCACCGAGGACAACCAGCGGAGTGTCCACTCCCTTCAGAATTTCCGTGTCAGCAGATCCCAAAGTAAGCGAGCTATAGATAATGCCGTCCACCATGTGCCGGTGTTGGCCACGAAGTGCGGCCAGCTCATTTTCACGACCGCTGCCGATCGGTTCAATAAGGACAGCGATTCCCTTGGCGGCAGCGGCACGCATGACGGCGTCGGCAAGTTCAGCAAAATAGGCCGTGGTGAGATCCGGAATGATGAGGCCGATGACTCCAGTACGCCCGGACCTCAGGTTCCTCGCAGAGAGGTTGGGCCTGTACCCCAGCTGGTCAATGGCTTCCTGGACCCGTGCCCGCGTTTCCGCGCGCAGCTGCGGATGGCCATTAATGACGTTCGATACCGTCTTGATGGAAAAACCGCTGACCCTGGCGACGTCCCGGATTGTGACAGACATGGCCGCTCCCTTCCCTGCGCAAAGGGCCGGAATCGCCCTGATCACAGGGTACAACGTTGGAAGCAAGACGGTACAACGTTGGTAGTGCTGTCTCCGGAAACAACTGAAAATTGCTGCCGAAGAAGGCACTTTTGCCTCCACGTCCCGGGGCTCCTCGGATGCTTGCCCCACAACATATCGAGGTCTAGCCTAAGAGCGGGAGCAGGTCCAGAGGTGGGCAGCAGCCTCCCTTTCTTGAGGAAACAGTCGATGTCGATCATCTCTGATCCCTACCTCCCCGGCGACTGTCCATCGCCCGGACGAAGTCCATTCGACTATCCTCAGGTGCTCCACTTCCCGGAGATCACAACTATTGAACCGACGCGTACTCCAGCGCGCCTCGGGGGTCTACCGCTGTCCGCTGTTTGCGGGCCGCTTCAACAATAGGAGGAAAAATGGAAACCGTTGAAGAAACCATTGATGTCGCTGTCCCAGTCCACACTGCCTATAACCAGTGGACCCAGTTTGAGTCCTTTCCGGAGTTCATGTCCGGCGTGGAGGCCGTAACCCAGCTGAGTGACACCACCAACCACTGGGTCACCAAAATCGCTGGAGTGGAGCGCGAATTCGATACCGAAATCGTCGACCAACAGCCTGATGATCGGATCGCCTGGCGCAGTACCGACGGGAAGTCCCATGCCGGCGTCGTGCGGTTCACCCGGATGGATGATAACCACACCAAAGTCAACGTCCATTTCGAGTGGGCACCGGAAACTGCAACCGAGAAGGCTGGTGCGGCACTGAAGATCGACGAGATGCAGGTCAAAGCCGATCTACGGAAATTCAAGGACTTTATCGAATCCCGTGGAACGGAAACAGGTGCTTGGCGCGGTGAAGTTGAGGACACAGGTCCTGGCGGGCAGCTTTAGAAAATCCCGACGTTCACCGGAAGGCATTATCTGATGCGAAAAGTTCCAGCGCTTGCAGTTTTTGCAGTTGCAGCAGTGGCTTTGGCGGCGTGTAGCGGCGGTGGGGGCAGCACGGCAAGTCCTTCTTCTGCCACCACCTCGTCAGCCTCCACCTCGATGCCGGCTCAGGACAAGGTCTACACCGAGGACGAATTGCGGGACCTGATCTCCGGTATGAAGGATGGAGATGGCAACGAGCTCAAGCTCTATTCCAAGGAGCAGGTAGGCCAAGGCGGCAAGATCGCCGATCTCCTTTTGAATACGGCAAGCGTCGATCCTCAGGATTGCAAGGACATCGCCACGGCGGGGCTGGTAGACAAGGTTGAACACGGAGATGTTGCCGTCGCCCTGTCTGACAGTGATCAGCCCCGGTCCTTGTCCGCGCAATCTGGTAAAGAGGGTCCGGACGAGGAGAAAGTTCTCAAGGACATCAGCGGCAAAATGGACAAATGCGCCAAGTTCACCGTGAAAGCCGTGGGTCAGACGTATGAAGTCTCCAGTGAGAAGTTAGACGCTAAGACGAAGGCAAAGGAAACATTCGGAACCGTCAGTACACGTTCCGGTGAAACCCAGAAGAAGCTCATGCAGGTCTCCGCGGCCGACGGGAGGTTGCTGGTGGTCGCCACGAAGAGTGGGCCAAACCTGGGCGATCCTGACCAGAAGGAACTCCAAGACTTGATCAACAAGGTGCTTGAGAAAGCCAAGGGCGGTAGCGAATCTCCCAGTTCAATGATGACCAGTTCGTCCAGCAGCATGACCAGTTCGCCGAGCAGCAAGAGCAGCTTGCCGTCGTCGTCAACGTCGACATCCACACCAACCATGAGTTCCTCGGAGGGCAGTGATACTTCCTCACCGTCAGTAAGCCCATCTCGATAGACCGCTTCAGTTGGTTCGTTTCGCAAGCGCTTGCGTCAATCCTTGGTTGTCGTTACTGTCATTCCCATGTCGTCAACAGTGGATGCAGTCGCGGAACGCGCGAATGTCTCGGTGTCAACAGTCTCGCGTGCCTTGCGGGATATGCCGGGCGTTTCGTTGGAGACTCGCAAGCGCGTGCAACGGATTGCGCAAGAGCTGGGCTATGTTCCATCGCTGGCTGGTTCCCGCTTGGCAACTGGCCGGACGGGAGCCATCGCGATTGTCACTCCCAACCTCTCCAGATGGTTCTTCGGGCAGGTGCTGGCATCGGCGGGGCGTGTGCTTCGCCAAGCAGGCTTTGACGTCCTGTTGTACGAACTCGCGGACACTGCCGCGCGGGAGCGCTTCTTCGCTGGGTCGAGCCTGACCGGTCGAGCCGACGGAGTATTGGTCTTTGCCTTGCAACCGACTCCGGAGGAACTAGCCGCGCTCGAAGCCCAGAACTTACCTGTTGCGTTTTTGGGGTCGGGAACGCCTGGCAGGCCTGGTGTTCGGGTGGACGACCACGCGGCCGGGCGGGCAGCAGCACGGCACCTCATCAATTTGGGGCACGAACGCATCGCCTTCATCGGAATCCGCGAGGCTGCAGACAGCACGCTGGGCGGGGTCCCGCCGGCCAACCGTTTGAAGGGCTACCGCGAGGCCCTGACTGAAGCAGGGTTGGAGCCCAGTCAAGACCTTGAGGTCCACGAGGAGAATTCAACGGCTGGCGGATCAAGGGCCATGTCCCGGTTGTTGTGTGCGGAAGTAGCTCCTACTGCGGTCTTTGTGGCCTCCGACGAGATGGCTTTCGGCGTGCTGCGCACCCTGAAAGCGGGCGGAATTGATGTTCCGGGCGACATGTCGGTGGTTGGCTTCGATAACCACGAACTCTCCGAGATCCTCGACCTGACTACCATGGACCACTCGGTCGCCCTGCAGGGATCCGAAACCGCGCGCCGGTTGCTTGCTTTGATCACGCCCGACGCCGGTGCGGAGCCGGATTTGGTGCTGTCCGCCCAGCTGGTTATTCGCGGCACTACAGCGCCGCCATTTCCCTTGCGAGGCAGGCGACCTGCCACGCCACGCACCTAAGAACCACACCTTGTAGCTAACAACCACACGTATGAAAGGGACTTAACCCATGGAATATCGCAAGCTCGGCGCCTCCGGCATGTACATCAGCGAACTGGCCTACGGCAACTGGGTCACCCACGGCGAACAGATCGACCAGGAGGCGGCAACATCCTGCGTACGGCAAGCACTGGATCTTGGAATCACCACTTTCGACACTGCCGACGCTTACGCGGGAACCCGTGCAGAAACGGCCTTGGGCGAAGCTCTCAAGGGGGTTCGGCGTGAAGGCCTTGAGATTTTCACCAAGGTCTACTTTCCCACCGGTGAAGGAAAGAATGATCGCGGGCTCTCGCGAAAACACATGATGGAGTCGATCAACGGCTCATTGCGCAGGCTCGGCACGGATTACGTCGACCTCTACCAAGCCCACCGCTACGACTATGAAACGCCTCTTGAGGAGACGATGCAGGCTTTTGCGGACATTGTCCGGGCCGGCAAGGCACTTTACATCGGTGTTTCGGAATGGACTCCGGACGAGATCCGGGCTGGCGCCAAACTCGCCAAGGACCTTGGAATCAGCCTGATTTCGAACCAACCCCAATACTCAATGCTGTGGCGGGTTATCGAGGAGGAAGTCGTTCCCACCAGCGAGGAGCTGGGACTGGGACAGATCTGCTGGTCCCCTTTGGCCCAGGGCGTCCTGACAGGCAAGTACATTCCCGGCAAGGGGGCGCCAACCGATTCGCGCTTCACCACCGATGACGGAACTCTGAAAGACGACCACAAGTTCATGCGTCCCGAGGTGTTGGAGAAGGTCCAGGAATTGCAGCCCATTGCCAAGGAAGCAGGACTGTCCATGGCCGCGCTGGCGGTGGCTTGGGTTTTGCAGAACAGCAACGTCTCGGCAGCGATCGTGGGGGCGTCCAAGCCAGAGCAATTGGTGGACAACGCCACGGCGTCGGGAGTGAAACTTGATGCTGAACTGCTCAGCAGGATTGACCAGGTTTTGGAGCCGGTGATCGAGCGGGATCCGGGGAAAGTGGAATCGTTCCTGACCCGTCCCTAAGCTAAATGCCCTTCAGCTTGTCTTGAATCGCTGTTCGGAGCGATTCCAGAGACGGCAGGCTCCGGGGCCCGTCCGTCGTCGGATAGATCCGGCAGCTCAGCGCGGGGTCTCCCAGGACCGGAAAGAGGTCCAGTCCGTCGATCTGGAACGTGGGGGAGCCGTGGAATCCGAGCGAGGCTGCTTCCTCGTCGGAGTCCACCACCACGTGCACCATGCCGGAAATCCCGGCCAGCGCCAGTGCCCGCTCGAAGAGTTCCTGAGCGGCCGCGGTATGGGGACATTCAGGAATTGTCAGCAACTCAGCGCCCATACTCGATTATCCAACAAGCAATCAGTCTGGGTGAGCATCATTCAGTAGTAGGCATGCCTCTACTTTGGCGGCAACCGACGTCCTCTGCACCCGGCGCCCGCGGAGCAGGCGCAACTCTGGGGCTAACGCGGAACCGTGACGGTGACAGTCGTGCCGGAGCCTGGCCGGCTGTTCAATCCGATGGTTCCACCGTGGGCTTCGATGATGGCTTTGCTGAGGGGTAACCCCAGACCCGCCCCGGGTATTGCCGATTCCATTGCCTGATCGGCCCTGAAGAATTTGGTGAAGGCTTCGTCTTGTTCTTGTTCGGTCATACCGATCCCGTGATCGCGGACGGAGAGTTCCACTTCGCCGTTATTTCCCCGGAGGCCGATGACTACCTGGGTGCCTTCGGGCGAGAACTTGATGGCGTTCGACAGCAATTGGTCAATGGCTTTGGCGAATTGGCCAGGGTCCACATCTGCCGCTACATCTCCGTGGATTTGCAGTGCAATGGTGATACCTCTTGCGGCTGCCGCAAGCCTGGCGTTCTTGACTGACTCCTGGAGCAGTTCCGAAACGTTGGTGGGCCGGCGGCGCAGTTCGAGGTCTTCGGAAGCGACAAGAAGCAGATCATTGACGAGGGTCAGCAGACGTTCAGCGTTCCGTTCGATGATGCCCATGAAGGCAGGATTTGGCTGGTCGTCGAGTATTTCCAGGTATCCGAGAATGGACGTGAGCGGAGTTCGAAGTTCATGGGAGATCGTGGCAACGAACTTGTCGCGGGCCGTTTGCGCCTTCACCAGTGCTGTGACGTCGGTGAAAGCAATGATGGAACCCTTCATCTGGCCCGCTTCGCCGAGCAGGGGGCGGGCGGCGGCGGAAAAGGTGCGCTGCTTCTCGCCATCGCCTACGCGCACAAGTCTGTTGGTGAAACTGGCGCCTCGGACAGCAAGATCGGCCGGACTGTTCCGTTCCTCATTGGAGTGAGCAGTCCCAACGGTGAACGGATTCACGGCGTCCGTCGACTCGTGAGCCCATGAACGGTCGGCGCGAAGGCGACGGTTGGTCAGAATGTCAGCACCGTTTGTGTCCATGGCCCAGACACCAACGTTGACGGTTTCAAGGACAGTGTCCAGGAGTTGCGCATGTTCTTTGGTGGCACCATGGAGCCGCACCAACTCGCGATCCTTTCGGTCCATCCGGTCGCTGTGTTTGATCAGCCCGCGAGCAACAGCATGCCCGGTGATGGCCAAACCACCCATGATGGCAGGGAAGACAATCATGCGGATCAGCTCTGACCGTTCAACCTCGTGACCCAACACCAAGGGCGAAGCCACGGTGGCGCAAAGCGGTGCCAGGATGGCCAGGGCCACGTGGCCCTTCCTGGCGCTGACCGACAGCCAAATCACGGGGAAGGCCATGACCAATCCCACGACGCTGAGAACGGGCCCGCCAACCTCGCGCAAGAGGCCCAGAGCGAGACAATCCAGCACGGGGATGAAGACGAAGCTCCATGAAGGGAGACGGTTCCACGGAAGCACGAGGCATGCCGCCAGGATCACGATGTGCAGAAAGAGGACCAGGAAGAACGCCGGATGCAACAGGCTGGCGGGGTTGAAGAGAAGGGCCAGGAAAACAATCAACGTCACTATCGCCACCATCGGCAGCTGACACAACACAATCGCCCTGCGCCTTGCGATTCTGCTGAAGTAATCCTCCAACGGCAAGAAAACGCTATCCCCCATAGCCAAGCACCATCCATCCCCCAGATCTGAAAAACCAAGCCCTGCTGCCAAGCATAGTCCCGCTCAAACCTCCAACGCGGGGTCATTTAGGGCCCGTCGCGACGGGATTTATGGGCCGTAACTGACCCCGCGTTGCGGAGATGCGTTCGGGTCAGGCCTGTTTGCGGCTCGCGATCTCGTCAGAGAGCTGCTGCACTCGGGTAGGGTCCGCGTCCTGGGCAAGGGCGACGTAGTGATCCATGATCGCCGGCCGGTAGCGCACAGGCAACGTCTGTCCTGGGGCGAGCCGGGTGAGAGCGGTGATCGTGAGGTCTTCGTCTGCAATGCCGCGGAACGATATGCCGTCGGCGGTCTCCACGTCGAACATCAGGACCACGCGTGGATTGCTGTTGACCTCCCGCCAGGCGACGAGAACGCCGAGCGCAAGCGCTCCATTGCGCAATTCCGCATTGCGCTTCCGGGCATCACTGCTCAGGAGCGGATTCGCGGCGACGCCCGGGAAGTTGGGCCCGACACCGAGCGACTCCCGACTCAGGTCGGGCCCTGAGCTCGTCCATCAGATCGTTGAGCGTCTGCTTCTTTGAACCGAACATCCTGCCCCTTCGCTGACACCGGTGCCGAAAATCCTTGGCCATGCGCTTCGCCCTCACCGCGAGTGTACATCGCCCAACGCGGGGTCACTTCGGGCCCATTCCGAGGGGATTTATGGGCCGTAACTGACCCCGCGTTGTGGAAAGTCCGGCCGTACTGGACCAAGTACCCGGCAAGTAACCAAGTAGTCGGGCTGGCCGGAAACGAGTACCCACTACTCGTGACGGGCCCCTCCGGCAGCCGATTCAATGGAGCACAGAGGATCTGAAATGACGTTTGTTGGAGGGGTTTACGTTGAGTACAGGAATGGAATCGGCCGCAATGTTCGCGGGGTCGCTGCCCGGGCTTCTCCTTATGTCCGTGGGGCAAATAATGGTAGTGGTGTGCCTGTGTTTCGATATGGTGCGTGCGCTGTCCGTGCCAAGTTCACGCCCCCGGTACGTGGCTAATACGATCTTCAGGACGTTGGCGGTGCCTTCCATCCTTGTGATGGGGATCAGCGCGCTCGCTGAAGCGGTCAGCTGGTCATGGATTCAGGTGGCCATGAGTATGGCCGTGCTGGTGATGATCATCTTCCGCTGGCACTACAACAAGGATGAAGACAACTGGTGGAAGGGCAAGGGCAAGAAGTTGGCCCGGTGGGCGCGTAAGCAGCTCTCGGCACCACCCGTGGTTGCGCCTGCAATGGGCTGACGAAAACTCCAGGATAAGGCCGTGCCAATGATGGCGCGGCCTTTTTTGTGCGGGTAAGGCAAGGGAATTCCTAGGATTAGCGCAGGAAATGCGCAGGTTCCAGAGGCTTTCCACAGGAAGTCCCAAGGACTCCGAGATGGGCCTCTCTCCGTTGCTACGTTGATTGGGAGCTGGTATCGGGCCAGCCCAAATCCCAACTCGCTCAGGAGTTTTCAAATGTTTGTCACCCTCTCCAACATCGCATCCCGCGCCCGTCGTGAAGAGAACGGCGCTACCGCCGTCGAATACGGCATCATGGTTGCGCTCATCGCCGTGGTCATCATCGTTGCTGTAACCCTGCTCGGCGGTAACCTCGTCGAGACCTTCAACAGCTCAGCCTGTGCCGTCAAGGGTGGCACATGGACCGCTACTACTGCCGCCGGCGTCGCGGGTAGCTGCTCAAAGTAGTCGGACTCACGGCGGGTACCCGGGTGGGTGGGTCGGTGGCCCCACCCACCCGTTCCTCTTTCAACTTTTGATACGAAGGCAGATCCACATGCACAGGACATCAGAACGGGGTGCCGTAGCGGTCGAGTTCGCGTTGCTCGCACCCGTCCTGATCCTCCTGGTTCTGGGGATCATGGAATTCGGGCGCGCCTACAACGCGCAGGTCTCGCTCACGAACGCCGCCCGCGAGGGCGTGCGCGTGATGTCCATCGCGAATGATCAGTCGGCAGCCAGGACCGCGGCGAAAAACGCGGCTGTAACTCTGAACCCAAAGCTGGCAGATGCGAACTTCACCTTCAGTGCTACCAGCTGCACGTCCGGCGCGCAGATGTCCGTCACCGTCAAGTACACACTCAGCACCCTCACGGGAATCGCAGGACCGTTCCCGATGCAAGGCGTAGGGGTGATGGTATGTGGCGGATAAAGGGCAATGACGACGACGGCGAACGCGGGGCCGTCGCGGTCCTCATAGCTCTGATTCTGGTTGCGTTACTTGGCTTTGCCGCCCTCGCTGTGGATGCAGGAAAGCTCTACTCGGAAAAGGCGCAAGCGCAGAACGGATCCGATGCCGCCGCCCTGGCCGTGGCTGAGAAGTGTGCCGTCAGCACCAGCGATCCGAATTGCTCGAGTACGTCCCAGATCGCCAAGGACATGGCCAACAAGAATGCTGTGGACGGCCTTGGAAACATCAACTCGGTAAACCTTGATCTGACTAACCGGAAGGTAACCGTGTCCGCCGGCTCCCAGCAAGCGGGTGGTGCTCCAAATGCCGTTTCGCTGGTCTTCGGTCGTGTCCTTGGCATGAATTCCGCGGACGTTGTGACCTCATCGACCGTACAGTGGGGCAGCCCACGTAAGGGAACTACTCCATTCCCCCTGACGTTTTCGATCTGCCAGGTGCAGGGCTACGTTGGCGGCGTCCAGCAGCTTTTGCAGGCTCACGGCACGGGCGCCAACCCCAGCTGCAACTACGGGCCTTCAGGCGCGGCAGTAGAGGGTGGATTCGGATGGATTGTCCAGGATCCTGGCTCCTGCGGTGGCACCATTGACCTGGCGCTGAACAAGGGCGGCAGCGCACCGGGGAACAGTGCGCCGCCAAATTGTTCCACCACCCTGAACAACTGGGCCGCCACCATCAACGCCGGAAAAGACATCATTGTGCTGCTTCCGGTCTTCAATTCCGTCACCGGCACGGGAAGCGGAGCCATTTACCACCTGATCTCGTTTGCAGCATTCAAAGTGACGGGATGGAAGTTCAGCGGCGGCACCACTCTTCCGGACGTTTTCCATAACCAGAGTCCCTATGTTTCCTCCTCGCTGTCCTGCACCGGGAATTGCCGGGGGATCGTGGGGAGCTTCGTCAAATACGTGTCGCTGGCAGACGGCTACACGTTGGGGCCGGTGGATGCCAACGGGGTCACCGTAGTACGCCTGACCAACTAGCTTTTCCAATTTTTGAAGCACAGGAGTGTTAAGTGAAATCACGCTTATTGGCAGGATCGGCAGCAGCGCTGCTGGCGGTCATAGGGGTGATCCTCGTGTTCGTCTACGCGCAGGGCGCGGATCAACGGGCTGTCCAGAATCTTGCCCCTGTTGAGGTCTTGATGGTCAAGGCTCCGATTCCCGCCGGCACCCCGGTAGAGGCCATGAAGGCTTCCCTGGCTGCCCAGCAGCTTCCGCAGTCTTCCGTCCCCGCATCGGCACTCAAGACGCTGGGCGATTCAACCGGAAAAGTTGCTGCCGTGGACCTCGTTCCGGGCGAACCATTGGTGGCCGAGCGCCTTGTAGCTCCGGAGGCACTGAAGACTCCGGGGAACGTCGCAGTGCCTCCCGGAATGCAAGAGGTCTCATTCCAGGTGGAGCCTGTGCGTGTGGTGGGCGGACGGGTGGTTCCTGGTGACCACGTCGGGATTTTCATTTCCATGGAAAGCGGTGGAATCGAGTCCAAGCCCGATAAGGAAACCACCCAATTGTCCATTCACAAGGTGCTTGTGACTGCAGTGCAGCGGGCCCCCGAGCCAGCACCTACGAGCCAGCCCAGCCCTGCCCCCAGTCCCGGGACCACAGCACCTGATCCCAAGGACAGCACCCTGCCTACGGGTTCCCTGCTCCTGACCGTTGCAGTGGGCGACTCGGACGCAACCAAGATCGTTTTCGCCTCCGAGTTCGCCAAAATCTGGCTGAGCAAGGAACCGGTGGACGCCCAGGAGAGCGGACCCAGAATCATCCAACGGAGCGAGGTGTACAAGTGAGCCGGTTTGTCCTGATAACGCCCAGTGCTGAATTTGATCAGCGGCTACGTCAAGCCGTTGCCGGCGGCCTCCCCGGAAGTGTGCAGACCTTCTTCACCAGCGTCCTGCCTGTTGACCCCGCCGAGCTCTTCGGCGCCCTGAACCAGGGACAGCTTGAGGTGCTGATTCTGGGGCCGGACGTGCCGGTGGAGGAAGCGATGCGCTTGGCTACGGTCCTTAACGTTCAGGTACCCGAGCTCAGCGTGGTTCTTGTCGCGGAGCCGCAGCCGGACTTCATCCTCCAGGCGATGCGATCCGGCATCCGCGACATCATGAGCCCAGCGGCGGACATGGCCGAGATCAGGGTGACCCTGGAGCGCGCCTGCCAGTCGTTCGCCACCCGTCAGCGGACTTCGGAACCTAAGCCAGCAGGCGCCCCCAAGGGACTGGTGATCGGCGTCTTCTCTCCCAAGGGCGGTGTGGGTAAGACGACCATCGCCACGAACATTGCTGTGGGGCTGGGCAAGATAGCGCCGATGAGCGTAGTCATCGTGGATCTGGATTTGCAGTTCGGGGATGTCGCCTCGGGGCTCTACCTCAATCCGGAGCACACTGTTACCGACGCTGTCACACCGTCGGCCAGCCAGGATTCCCTGGTACTCAAGGCCTTTCTCACGGTCCATCCGGCGAGCATCTATGCCCTTTGTGCGCCTAAGAACCCCGTTGAAGCAGATGAAATTACTCCGGAACAGGTGGCTCGGCTGCTTGAGCAACTTGCCGAAGAGTTTCAGTACGTGGTGGTTGATACAGCCCCTGGACTGCCTGAAATCGGCCTCGCAGCGCTGGAGCAGTGCACCGATGCGGTGTGGGTGTCAGCGATGGATGTACCAAGTGTTCGGGGCCTGCGCTCCGGCCTGGATATCCTTCGCAAGCTCAATCTGCTCCCGGAAACCCGTCATGTGGTGCTCAACATGGCCGATTCCAAGTCCGGGTTGTCCGTCCAGGACGTTGAATCCACCGTTGGTGCCCCCGTCGACGTGAGCATCCCCCGGTCAAAAGCAGTCGCGCTCTCCACCAACCGGGGAATTCCAGTGCTTCAAGAGGGGGCGAAGGACCCGGCAATCAAGGGCTTGAACCATCTCGTTGAACGCTTCAACCCCGCATGGCGGGCCTCGGCCCAGCGAAAACTGCACAGAAGGGTGGTAGTCCAGTGAAGCTGTCCGAACGTCTGCGTGACGCCGAAGAAGAATCCGCCGGTCCAGGGACTGCGCTTGGGCAAGGACCAAAGCCACTCCCGACGACGAACCCCACCTTTGCGCAGGCCGCACAGCAGGCCAAACCAAACCTTCAAACGAAGGCCACGGTTGCGTCGAAGCCTCACCTCTCGGTGAAATTGGCTGATCATCCGGACGCTCCGATGCCAAAGGCCCAGCAGCCGGTGGACGCATTCGCTGCCCTCAAGCGACGGGCTGCAACGGCATTGTTTGAGCGCCTCGGTGCGAGGTTCAACGACTCGGCCTTGAGTGAGCAGGAGCTGCGGACTGCTGCCCGGGAAGAGCTGACCAGAATCATTGACGCTGAACAGGTGCCGCTCTCTCCTGAAGAGCGCAGTCGGCTTGTGGCGGACGTGGCTGATGATGTCCTGGGCTACGGGCCACTGCAACGCCTGCTGGATGACCCCGAAGTCACGGAGATCATGGTCAACAGGATGGACCAGATTTACGTCGAACGGCGCGGCAAACTGATCCTCACTGATTCGGGATTTAGCTCCGAAGATCATCTGAGAAGAGTTATCGAACGCATCGTCTCCAAGGTGGGACGCCGGATCGATGAGTCATCCCCGCTGGTTGACGCCCGGTTGGAGGACGGCTCACGCGTCAATGCCGTGATTCCGCCGCTTGCTGTTGGCGGCTCGTCCCTGACCATCCGAAAATTCAGCAAAGTGCCTTTGACCATCAGGAATTTGATCGACTTTGGCACGCTGACCCCGGAAATCGCCGAACTTCTGAATGCCTGTGTCAAAGCGAAACTGAACATTATTGTTTCCGGCGGTACCGGAACCGGCAAAACCACCTTGTTGAATGTCCTGTCTTCTTTCATCCCTGAGGACAACCGCATAGTGACCATTGAGGACGCCGTGGAGCTGCAGATCCAGCAGCAGCACGTGGTCAGGCTTGAGAGCCGGCCACCAAACACGGAGGGCAAGGGCGAAGTCACGATCCGGGAGCTGCTCCGAAACTCCCTCCGCATGCGGCCTGACAGGATCGTGGTGGGCGAGGTGCGTGGGGGAGAGTCGCTGGACATGCTGCAGGCCATGAACACAGGGCACGACGGCTCACTCTCAACGGTGCACTCGAATTCTCCACGAGACGCCGTGGCCAGGCTTGAAACGCTGGTTCTTATGGCTGGAATGGACTTGCCACTGCGGGCAATCCGCGAGCAGCTCGCGTCCGCCGTGAATCTCATCATCCAAATTTCGCGTCTCCGCGATGGAACCCGCCGGATTACCCATGTGACTGAGGTTCAAGGCATGGAGGGCGATATCGTCACACTCCAGGACGCGTTTGTTTTCGACTATTCGGCCGGCGTTGATGCTCACGGTAGGTTTCTGGGCCGACCGGTATCTACGGGCATCCGTCCCCGGTTCATCGACCGTTTCATGGACTTGGGCATTCATGTTTCGCCCGAGCTTTTTGCGGCTCCACTGACGTCGACGCCGAGGACGTGAGCGCGCCATGATTCTTTTCTTTGGGCTGGCCCTCATGCTGTCAGCCATCGTGCTGTTCGGAGTAGCCGTCATTCTGCCTAAGACCCCCGAGGTTCCGCTGGACCGGAGGAGGCCCTACCAGGTGCTTCCCGGTTCCCATCTGACGCGATTTACCGGGTCCGCCACGGACATGATTCATGGTGTATTGACGCGGCGCAACGTTCGGCTTTTCAACCGGGAACAGCTCGACGACGCGGGTGTGCGAATGAGCCAGGCGGACTTCGTCGTTTTGGTGATTGCAGGCGCGGTGGTAGGAGCTTTGATCGGGTTGGTTGTCGGCGGCATTCTGGTCGCGATTCTCCTCAGTGTCCTGGCACCCTTCGTGGCCCGGCTGGTCCTGAAGTTCCGCGCGGGCAAAAGACGTGACAAATTCGAGGATCAATTGGGTGACACACTACAGCTGCTTTCTGGTGGACTAAGGGCTGGCCACAGCATCCTCCGCGCCATCGACGCCGCGGCTGCGGAATCAGTCAGCCCCACATCCGAAGAAATGCGCAGGGTCATCACGGAGACAAGCCTGGGACGGGACTTGCAAGCTTCCCTGAACGATACGGCGGAGAGAATGCGAAGCGAGGATTTCGTATGGATAGCCCAAGCGATCCAGATCAACCGCGAGGTGGGTGGGAACCTCGCAGACGTGCTGGACCAGGTGAACGACACCATTCGCGAACGCAGTGAAATCAAAGGACACATCAAGTCCCTGGCTGCAGAGGGAAAGTTTTCCGCGTACATCCTGATGGCTCTTCCGGTGGGAATCGTCATCATGCTCATGATCGTCAACCCCGGCTATATGAACGTAATGTTTACCAATCCGCTCGGTTGGGTGATGATCGTGGCTTCCGTCATCTTGATGACCATCGGTGGTCTGTGGATGCGCAAGATCATCGATTTGAAATTTTGAGGTGAACCTTGCACCCTTTCCTGCTTTTATCCTTGTTGCTGGTTCCGTTGCCGAGCGCCTATTTCGCGTGGTCCCTCCTTTCAACTGACCGGAGGACCCCGCGGGCAGTCCGCGAGCTGCTCTCCAGGGGTCAAATCGCTATTGAAGTGGAGCAGCAGAACAGGAGCGGGGGCTTGGAGCGCCTCGGATACAGGCTGACCCCTGGTAGCTACGTCCAGAAGCTGGATAGGCTGCTGGCGCTGGCCGGCCGTCCGACCTCGCTTCCGCTTGGACGTGTCCTCGCAGCCAAGCCCGCGCTTGGCCTTCTCGGCGCGATTTTCGGTTTCTTTATCACTACCACCAGCCAGAGCGGACTCATCAAGCTTGTGGGGATCTTTGTGGTCCTGCTGGGATATTTCATTCCCGACCTGATGCTTTATAGCAAAGGTCAGGAACGGCAGAAGAAAATACAGTTGGAACTGGCCAACACGATGGACCAGATGCTCATTTCGGTTGAGGCTGGCCTCGGCTTCGAAGGCGCCATGGCCCGCGCGGGAGAAAACGGCAAGGGACCGCTGGCGGAAGAAATCGTGAGGACACTCCAGGACATGCAGGTTGGGCGGAGCCGCCGCGAGTCCTATCTCGCGTTGGCCCAACGGACCAACATTCCTGAACTCCGAAGCTTCGTGCAGGCGGTTATCCAGGCCGACACGTACGGGATTGCCATTAGTCGCGTGTTAAAAGTTCAGGCGAAGGTTATGAGGGTTAAGCGCCGGCAACGCGCCGAGGAGAAAGCGATGAAGCTTCCGGTAACAATTCTCTTTCCCCTGCTATTCTTCATCTTTCCGGTCCTGTTTATTGCCATTCTGGGACCAGCGGTCATCAACACTATAACAACGCTCAGTGGTGGATGAAGCAGCGCAGTTAATTTGCATATTAAAAGTAACTCAAGAAATCAGGAGGGGCTGAGGATTTGCTCAAGATTAGCGCAAGATCGGTTTAAATCTGAGTTCAGGAAGTAGCATCGGGTTATGTTCAGTTCAGATTTCAGTGAGGTCGACGAGCGTGGGGACTCCGACCATATCGGCCCAGCGGAGGGTTCCACGTGGAAGCCCGACGCCGATCGGCGGCCGATATTGGACCTTGCGGAATTCCAGCTCTTGGAAGATCAGGTGGGCGATCCTGGCATAGCTCGCAAGTTTGCAAGCGACTTTGCCCGGCTCTGGCGAGTACGGTACGAAAGCCTCGCCACCGCCGTCGAACATGGCGACGAAGCCGCGGCACTGGACACGATCTTGAGCCTCAGAACCTCTTCTGCCATGGTGGGCGGCGTTCGCCTTTCGGTTCTTGCAGCCCTGCTTGAGGAACACATTCTGAACGGTGAATTACGCAATGCCCAGCCTCTCCTTGATGAGATTGCCGAGTGTGGTCAGCGCACGGTCAAGGAGCTAAGGAAAAGCTACGTACTAAGGAATGAAAGTCCGGAACCGGACCCCATTTCCTAATCCGGTCTTTTCGGTGCCAGTCGATAGCCGACTCCCCGGATCGTCTGCAGAAACCGCGGAGATTGTGAATCTTCGCGCAGTTTTCGGCGAAGATTTCCAATGTGGGTTTCAACGGCCCGTTCGTCGGCCTCGCTGATATAAGCGTCGTCGTCGTAATAATCACCACGGGCAGCACGGACCAGGTCAGCCCTTGTCCGCACTTCCTCCGGGTTGCGAAGCAACTCCAGCAGCAGATCGAATTCGCTTCTGGTCAAAGTCAGGGGAGAACCATCCAGGGCAACTGTCCGGGATTTGTAATTCAACGACAATCCATTGTGTTCAATGACCGCATCATTGCGTCCATTCGAACGGGCCAAGCCAGTGTCGCCGGCATCCTCAGGCAAAGACAATCCAACGCCCACGCGCGGCCGCCGCATCATCGCTGTGACTCTTGCCCTTAGCTCGCGGGGCAGGAACGGCTTTTTCACGTAGTCGTCCGCGCCCGTCAGAAAAGCGGTCAGGGTGTCCGGTTCGTCTTTGCGTGCAGTGAGCATGACGACGTAGGCATCACTGAATTGTCGGATTCGCCGTAAAACCTCGTGACCATCCATGTCAGGAAGTCCGACATCCAATGTGACCGCCACGGCTTGATGATGTCGGACAACTTCGACGCCTTCACGTCCGGTGGCGGCGGAGTGGACCACAAAACCCGCCTCTTTTAGGATGGCGCCCACCAAGTTTCGGACGTCTTCATCATCCTCAATGACTACAGCAACCCCAGGCTCGTTCATTGATTCCCTCGAGTCGGCGCACATCCCCGCAAGCCCAGCGCAAAGCGGGAAGCGTCACCCAATACGTACGATACAAGCATTCAAGTTTTATAGCACCTAATATGTGCAATATGCGTCGTCCCAACGTTCCGGTTTTACGCTCCGCCCCGAGCTCTTCCCGGAATCGGCGCGAAACGATATTTGGTCCGTGTCCCCCCAACGAAGGACTCTGCCTTGACTGAGCAGCCTTTACTCCGCACAGCCGCCCGCATCTTTAGAAAACTGACGCCCAGGGCCCGGGTAGCCGTCTGCGAATTGCCTTTGACCCTGGTAGTCGGAGGATTGTTCGTCTCTGCCCCTGCCCTTTGGCCAAATCTCATACAGAACGGGCAGTTTGTCACCGGAATCTTCATGCACGGGATGCTTTTCTTGAGTTGCTTCCTAGTGCCGTGGGAGCGTCTGGCGCCGGGCGCAAGCCTGGCCATCCCCGTCCTGGATCTGGTTGCCCTCGCATTCACGCGAAATGGTGCCTATGGCTCGCTGCCAGGCCTCGTCGTTCTTGCACTTTTTCCTGTGATCTGGTTATCCGCGTCAGGCCTGCGAACCAGGTCCAGCCTTATCATCAGCTTTCTTGGTCCCCTCATCATTGCCCTCCCGCCGTTCATTTCGCACTTGCCAAAACCCCCATCGTCCGACATGTTCTCGGTTATCGTCTTGCCCCTGGTGATGTTTGCCGTTGCAGTCACCATTCGGCTCTCCGGCTCGAATGCCAGGATCCAGCAACAGCGTGTCAGGCAGCGTGACCAAGCTTTGCGGCAATTGCTCGCGGCGAGCAGGGATCGCGAAATGCTGCTTGGGACGATCCTGGACACAATCGACGTCGGAATTGTCGCCGTCGATTCCAAGGGCGAGACGCTTTTGACCAACAACCAACAAAAAGAATTCCATCGCGTGGCGACTCCATCCCGGTCTGGAGCAGCTCCCACACGGGACGAGCTCCTGATCTTTGGCCAGGATCGGCTGACACCGCTTCCGCCCGAAAAAAGCCCCACTCAACGGGCCGCCCAGGGGGAAACGTATTCGGATTACCTGGTGTGGTTCGGTACGGGAACCGAACAGCGGGCAATTTCGACCGCCGCACGCAGCATGAAATACGGCGTCGACGAAGGTTTTGGCGGAGCCGTCATCGTGTTCCGCGACGTGACCGACGTCGTCCAGGCCCTCGCAGCCAAGGATGAACTGGTTGCCAACGTCTCGCACGAATTCGGGTCCCCGCTGACCTCGATCCTTGGCAACTTGGACTTGGTGCTCCGGGGCGATGAAGAGCTCTCGGATAGAGCGAGGACCCGGTTGGAAGTCGCCGAGCGCAATGCGGAGCGGCTCCGCGTTCTGGTGGACGATCTGCTCATGTCAGCCGCGGCAGTGGAGAGCATCCACCTGCGGCGTACCGACGTCGCGGGCCTGGTTGAAAACAGCTTGGTTTCAGCCCACGCGCAGGCCGATTTTGCCAATGTGGGGCTTGTGGCCGATGTACCTTCGCCGCTGTGGGCAGATGCTGATCCATTGAGGTTGGGGCAGGCCCTGGATAACCTCGTTTCCAATGCCATCAAGTACTCCCCGGGTGGTGGACGAGTCACCGTGAGGGCCGCCCGGAACGACGGGTGGATCCAGCTGGAGGTTCAAGATACCGGCATGGGTATGACCACAGAGGAGACGTCCAAGATTTTCACGCGCTTCTTCCGGACAGGTGCTGCCCGGCAGGCCGCCATCCCAGGCGTGGGCCTTGGACTTTCCATTACAAAGTCCATCGTGGAACGGCACGGCGGCAGCATCACGTGCACCAGTACACCCGGAAGGGGCAGCACTTTTACTTTGTCGCTTCCGGCAACGGCATCCAAGGAGAACGTGAAGGCATAGGCCGGTTCAGTGCATAAAGCCGCTGCCGTCCCAGTCACGGTCGTACTTACCGCACCGCGCGCATCGCCTGTAACGGCCGCTGCCATCCTCTGCTGATTCCACGTGCCAGGCGTGGCTCAAGTTCAGTTTGCACATGAGCATCTTGAGCATGGCGCTCTCCGTTCTTAAGCACGCTCAACCCCGCAAACCGTGGTTGCTTCGTGCTCCCTCAGTTTAGGCAGCGCGCCCTTTCGGCCGATAGGGCATTGGCGTTCAGGCTTGCCAGGAAAATGTCCTGGCAAGCCCGTGATAGGCGGACTCCGTGTCGTAGTCTGATGCGTAGTTGGGCCAGCTGCTAACGAACGTGCCTTGGGGGTTATTTTCAGTGGGGGATTTGATGACGAATGACACGGATGGTGCGTCTTACGGCCAGTTGAACGTGCCGGCGATGCCGCTGCAACAGCCGCAGTCCTTCGCGCCGCCGGGCTCGCCTCCGTATGGATCGTCGCAGCCCTTTGCAGCACCCGCTGTTGCTCCGGCGCCACACCAGTACCAGCAGCCACCTTTCCAGCAGGGGCCGTTCCAGCAATCACCTTTTCAGTACCAGCCGTATTACCAGCAGCAGCCATTCCAACATCCTGGCTTCGGACCCCCACCCTTTCCGCAGAATCCTGCGCCGGAAAATTGGTCCAGCGGTTCCAGGAAGCGCTTAGGTCCATCCTTTTGGATCGTCGGGGCATTGCTTGCCGTACTTGCCCTGGCCAATGCTGTTACGGGGAATGGCGAATCGATCCTGATCTTCATCGGCCTGGCAGCGTTGCTTACTGGTCTCTATTCGCTCATTTTCAAGAGGCCCTCTTGGGTTGCGCTACCAAGCAAACAGGCGGCGATAGTGGTTGCGGTCGCGGGAGCGGCCTCGCTTTTCCTCGGCGTGGTTGCTGCCGGGACTGAAGCCGTTCGTGATTCGGCCGTTGCCGCTGCTCCAGGAGCTGCTCCGCAAGGTCCGAGCACCCTCCAAGACGGGATCATCCAAGACGGGACGTGGATCGTTGGGAAGGATATCGCGCCGGGCACGTACCGAACCACAAAAGAAGTCACACGGGCCTGCTCCTGGCAGATCACGCGCCCAGACAGCATTGACAGCTCCGAGGGAGCTGTGACGAGTGGATTCCCCCTGGTGAAACTGGTCCGGGGCCAGAGGTTCATCACCGAAGGCTGCGGAGGCTGGGCAAAGCTGTAGTCTCTGCCCAGCAGCCGCTTGTAACTCCACTTCTTTGTTTCCGTAGAACTATATTCCATGGAAGCAAAGTGTTAGAGTCTCTTCATGATCAAGGGCATCGAAACTGGGTCTCTATATCCTCTCTTCAGCGAACTGACCCGATTGGAAACCGAGCTGTGGGACGCGCTCGATAGCAGATTGCGCAAAGAGCATGGCCTCCCTATGAGCAGATTTGAACCAATGGCCGTCGTCGATCGCCTGGGTGCGTGCCGGGTTTTCGATGTGGCCTCGGCTCTTGCGATTACCGTCGGGGGCACGAGCAAGCTCATTGACCGGATTGAAAAGGCCGGACATTGCCGTCGGAGAAATAATCCGGACGATCGCAGATCCTCCCTCATCGAGCTAACGGCGGACGGCCGCATGCTGCTGGAACGGGCCAGGAAGACTGTTGAAGCCGAGCTGGATCTGCGGCTGAATCCCGTGCTTACCGAGCAGGACACGCATGATCTCGTGGAACTGCTGGGCCGGCTGCGAAATGCCAATCGGTCGACGGCGGCTGCCGAGCGAGCGAGCTGACACGCTTGCGGGACCCGGGTTCATCAATCAATAGCCGCTAACCAGCGGTATATGCCGTACCCAATAGAGACGTGAAGGAAGCAGCAAAATGACTGAAGAGCTCCGCGGACGCATGGACCGATTCGTTGAATTCATCAATTCAGCCGACGAAAAGATTGGTGATGAGATCATCTCACCGTCGGCAACGTTCCATGTGCCCTTTCTGCCAGAGCCAGTGCAGGGTCCAAGCGGCTACCTCGAAATCATCGGGATAATGCGACAGGCGTTTCCCGACGTTCAGTGGTCACTGGAGGAAACCATCATTGAAGGAAACACGGTTGCCGCACGATTCATCCTTCGTGGCACACACCGAGGAGACTTCCTCGGCGTACCTGCGACAGGCAAACCCATCCAAACGCAGGCAATGAACATCTATCGATTCACAAACGGTCAAATCAGTGAAGAGCACGGTCTCCCGGACCTCTTCGGACTGATGATGCAAATCCGACAGGACTAGGTGAAGGTCCCTGTGCCCAGGTGGTTCAGCCGGTGAATTCGTTGGCGCCCAGAGCGAAGTCCCAGTGGCCCACCCCGTTGCCAGCGAGGCCCACCGTGACCAGGCCCATTCCTTCGAGCCAGTGAGCCATTTTCAGGCCGCCGACGTCCCGAGCGCGCAGCCCGAGGCTCTTGATGAATGCCGCCACGTCCTCCTTTGCCTGCCCATTGTCACCGGCGATGAAGACGTCGGGCTGACCCTTCTCCAGGACATTGCGGAAGATCGTGTTGAATGCCTTCACCACGCTGGAGCCAACAGGGGCAATTTTGGCGACTTCCTGCGCGATTGAGGTCGCGTCCTTATGGGCCAGCCCGTCGAACGTGGGGTTGAAGGGATTGCTGATGTCCACGATGACCTTGTCCGCGAGGGCGTCTCCGAACTCGGCGACCACCGGAACGACGCCGTCGTACAACAGGGCGGTGATGACGATGTCCCCGGCAGGTGCGGCACCCCACGTACCCGCCGTCGAACCCCCGCCCAGAACCTTGGCCAGGCGATCTGCCTTGGACTGATCACGTCCCATGACCTCGACCGTATTGCCGCCCGCCACCGCGAGCGTGCCGATGGTGCGGGCCATGTTTCCGGTGCCAATAATGGTGATGCTGCTCATGAGTTGTGCTCTTTTCTTGGTCTCTAGGTGTGTTTCAGAGTGAGGTGGTGCCGCCGTCTGCCACCAGTTCCAGGCCATTGACGTAGCTGGAGTCGTCGGAGGCGAGGAACAGGGCAACTGAGGCGATTTCTTCGGGACGGCCCATCGTTCCGCGGGGAATGAGGGCTTCGAATGCTGCCTTGGTTGCGTCGTCGAAAAGTTCTGCCTGTTTGGCCGTGGCCACTTGCCCGGGGGTCAGGACGTTGACGCGGATCTTCCGGTCGCGCAGTTCGTTGAGCCAGACGCGGGCCCAGGCTTGCTGAACAGCTTTGCTTCCCGCGTAGAGGCTCCATCCGGGGAAGGCGCCGAGGGAGGCGTTGGATCCGGTCATGAAGATCGAGCCGTTGTCGTTGATCAGCGGCAGCGCCTTCTGCACCGTGAACAGCGTGCCGCGGGCGTTGAGCGAGAAAGCGCGGTGGAATTGTTCTTCGGTTATCTCGCCGAGGGCGGCCGGTTCGCCCATCCCCGCGCTTGCCCACAGCACATCGATCGAACCCTTTTCCCGCTTGACGGTGTCGTACAAGCGGTCCAGGTCGTCCAAGTCGGCCGCGTCACCCTGGACGGCGGTGACGTTGCGGCCGATCAGTTTGACGGCGTCATCCAACGCTTCTTGCCGTCGGGCCTGGATGAAGACGTGTGCTCCTTCCTCGACGAAGAGTTTTGCGCCTGCCAGTGCCATGCCGGTGGATCCGCCGGTGATCACAGCGATCTTGCCATCAAGCTTTCCCATGAGTGCTCCATTCATTGCCGCGCCGATGCTAAGTACACCGATCTGAGTGCTTAACGTATCCACGTCATTGGATGGAGCGCAAGTTAAGTACACCGATCAGTACCGTTTTTGGGCTAAGCTGGAGGTATGACGGAGTTGGAGAAGGGGCCGAGGGGAATGCGCCGCGGTAGAGGTGCGCGGGAGCGCATCCTCAGCGCATCGCAACAGCTGTTCCGCGATCAAGGCATCAACTGCACGGGGATGGACCAGCTCTGCTCGGTGGCTGAGGTGTCCAAGCGAACGCTTTACCAGCACTTCCCCGGCAAGGACGAGCTGATTGCCGAGTGCCTCCGCCAGTTCGATCCCGATATCTTGCCCGAGGTCTTCGACCGCACCGACCTCACACCCCGCGAACGGCTCCTCGCCATCTTCGACATCCATGCGCCCCTGTGCCCGTTCATCGCGGCGGCCGTCGAAATCCCCGACCCCGGTCACCCGGCACGCGAGTACGCCCGCAACTACAAGAAAGACTTTGCCGCCCGGCTCATCGATACCGCCCGCGACGCCGGCGCCAACAACCCCGAGCAGTTGGGTGAGCAGCTGGCGCTGCTCCTGGACGGCGCCTCAGCCCGCAGCCGGGTCCTCAACACCGACACCTTCGCCACCGCCGCCGCCATTGCAGCCGTCCTCGTAGATAACGCCCTTCCCGCGGCAATGTCAGTGGGGCCGGGATACACTTCGTGATGGCAACGTGGGGGACGTCCCCGTTGCATGCGAGAGGGCGCGCCAATGGGACAAGAACAGCCGCAGACCGATCAGTCAGATTCTGCAGGTCAGTACGACGTTGTGACGGTGCCAACAAGCGGAGCGCCCGCACTTATTCCTGACGGTGCTACAAGGTTCAGGCGCTATTGTCTGGGATTCTTCGACCTGATATCAGGGTTCTTAACTGCGGGGATTACAGTCGTGTACACGGTAGCGGGGAACGGGGAATTTCAGGACTACCAGACTGCCGGCACATTCGTACCCGCCGGATGGATCGCTGCCGTCGTTGCCATCTGCGTAGCCTTCGGCGTGGTTGCTCTCGCCGGCATCTTTGTTGGGATCTGGAATCTGAGTGATTTGAAAACAATGACCCCCGCGCCGCTGATCGCAGCTATCGTTTTCTCCGCGGCTTCCATCGCCATGACCTTGGTCTTCTTCCCCGGTCCATTAGCTGACCCACCCAAAGTTGCGTGGTCCCTTCTCCACGGTCTTGTCATTGTTATGACGATCAGAATCCTTCGGCAAGAAGGTATCCGCTCCCTCAAGGCTGCTATCCGGGGCCCTCGAGCCGCTCCTTAAGCCGCCGGTGGCTCGCTGGGGCACCCCGCGAGGCGAGCTGACGTACGGCGGGCACGAGCGCCTTGCCGAAGCCGTGCCCTTCGAAATCGAGCTCGAACGTCACACGCGACCTCGCGCCGTCGTCGAGCGGTTCGACGTCGATGCTCGCGTGAGGGCGGATCGGGCCCTCGACGCCGTGTGCGGAGAATCGATGCGGCGGCTGAACCTCCGTGATCTCCTGGGTCATCGTGCGCTCGTTGGGGCCGATCCGGCGGGTGGTGGTGAACCGCGACCCGACCTCGCGGCTGCCCGCGCCCTCGAAGTGCACCTCCATGACGTCAGCCTGCCACTCCGGGAAGCGCAGCGGGTCGCTCGCATACGCAAAAACCTCATCTGGCGGACGGTCGATTTCTATGGTGTGCGTGAGTGCTGACATGGCTCCTCCTTCTCCTCCATCGTCTCTCAGTCCAAGCGAATTCGACCCGGCAAGTTTGGATCAATGAGAGGGGAGACCATGGGTCAGCCGCGCGCCACCCAGTCCGCGTTCGTCGACCGCCACACCGCCGCGGAAACGAATGTGAGCCCGACGATCTCAAGCGCGCCACCGGCCACGGCGAACCACTCGTTGCCGACGACGATGTTGGTGACGTGGCCGATGGTCCAGCAGATGATGAGCGCGCCAGCCCACCACGGCACCCCGACGGCGCGGCCGGCCAGGATCACCGCGAGGCCGAGCAGTAGCGTGCCAATAATATTGCCGATGGCGAAGAGCAGGTAGAACGGCTGGCCCCACGTCCCGGCGGGTGATGCATCCAGGGCGGCGGCCGCATCCACGCCGCTCGTGGCCAGGGCGATCCTGTCCAGGTTGGCGAAGCTAATGCCGAAGTAGCTGATGTAACCGGCGACCATCAGCGCCACCGCCCACAAGGACAGCCGCGGACGGGCCGGACGCAGCAGTCGCAGCGCAGCGGGAAGCCCGAGCACTGCCAGCAGTGATCCGACGAGGGCGAACATGACGGCTGCCAACAGCGGGCCGGGAGCCGCAGCGGCCAGCTCGAGGCCACCGGCGGAGCTGCCGGTGTCGCTGAGGCCGGTCGAGGTTGATGCGCCGGCGTAGAGCGCATTGCAGACTAGTTGACAGACGAAGGCAACCGGCAAGGCGATCGCGGCGCTGCGGCGGCGGAACCCGGCGGTGGGATCCAGGACTGGATCCGGATCGGAAGCCGAAGCATTCATGGCCTGACTTTACGGCAGTGCACCAGCAGCAGGAAGGGGCGTGAGTGTTCGGCTCATGCTGCCACCGCTCCGAGGCGGCCCCGCTCAGTCCGGGTCCTCAACACCGACACCTTCTGCCGTGCAGGTTCCTAGTTCTGCCGGGTGGCAGTCCTTGCGGGCAGACGCCGGCGAAGCCGCACCATGCCGTAGAGGGCCAGGAGCACGCCGAGCAGGCCCAAGGCCCAGCCGAGGGCCGGCTGGGCGGTCACCTCCATCCAGACGGTGACGACCAGCAGGACGACGGCCCAGAACCCGAGTAATCCGATGATGATGTCGAAGTCCTCCCCGGAGCGGATCCGCCGGTGTTCACGGCGGACCCTTCCATCGTTCTGATTCGCGTGCACTTCCGTACCTGTCACTTGACTGCGCCCGCGGTGAGGCCGGCCACGATCTTGCGCTGGAAGACCAGGACCAGGATCACCAGCGGAATCGTGACGATGGTTCCGGCAGCCATGATCGCGGTGTAGGGAATCTGGTTCGGCTGCGCTCCGGCGAAGTTCGCAATGGCCACTGTGACCGGCTGGGTTGCATCGCTGGAGAGCTGGCTGGCGATCAGGAATTCATTCCAGGAGGAGATGAACGCCAGGATTGCCGTGGTGAAGATCGCCGGCGCCGCGAGAGGCATGATCACTTTGCGGAACGCCTGGCCCTGCGTGCAGCCATCCACCCGGGCCGATTCCTCCAGCTCCCAAGGCATTTCGCGGAAGAAGGAGGTCATGGTGTAGACGGTGAGCGGCAGCACGAACGAGATGTTCGGGATGATCAGCGCCTGGTAGGTGCCCATCCAGCCAATGTTGGTAAAAAGCTGGAAGAGCGGGGTGATAAGGGCAACGCCCGGGAACATGGAGGCTCCCAGAATGAAGCCCAGCACGAGGTACTTGAATCGGAAGTTCAGCCGCGCCAGTGCGTAGGCGGCGAATACACCAATCAGCAACGAGACAGCCGTGACGACCACGCCGATAAACACACTGTTCAGCAGTGCCTGACCGAACCGGTTGCCGAAGGAGGTATCGAAGGCGGTGTTGAAGTTATCCAAGGTGACGTGGGTGGGAAGGATCGAGGTGTCGTAGGTGAAGCCGACATCGCGGAAGGCCGTGACCACCATCCAGTACGCGGGCGCCAGACACCAGATAAGGATGACTGCGGCGCTGATGTAGGTGCGCCCCTGGGCCCACTTCTCACGGTTCTGGGCCATCTTGCGGCCCCTGTCCTGTTCTGCTCTCAGGGCAGTTGTGGCTGTCAGGGTGCTCATTTCTTCCCCTTCCGGGTCGCGCCGCTTTGTTCGACGACATTCGCGCCCAGGAAGCGGACGAAGATGAACGCGACGATGAAGATGATGATGAACGTGATGGTCGATAGCGCTGCCGCCGAGTTGAACCCTTGCCTGATCTGGTTGATCACCAGGATGGACAGTGTGGTGGTGTTGTTCGCGCCGCCGGTCAGGATGTACGGGAGGTCGAACATACGCAGTGCGTCCAGCGTGCGGAACAGGATGGCCACCATAAGCGCCGGCTTCACCAGCGGGAGTGTGATCATCCGGAACCGCTGCCAGGCAGTGGCACCGTCCACCTTGGCAGCCTCGTAAACCTCGGCCGGGATCATTTGCAGGCCGGCGAGGATCAGCAGCGCCATGAACGGCGTCGTCTTCCACACGTCGGCGATGATAATCGCCCATTTTGCCGGCCATTCACTACCGGTCCACAGGATGGTGGTGTTGAACAGCTTGTTGGCGATGCCTTCGAAGGCGAAGATGAAGAACCACAGCTTGGCCGTGACGGCCGTGGGAATGGCCCACGGCACGAGCACGGCGGCGCGGACCAAGCTCCGGCCCTTGAAGGTGCGGGCCATGATCATGGCCATCCAGAAGCCCATTACGGTTTCCAGGGCCACGGTGACAACGGTGAAGAAGAAGGTTGTTGCAGTGGCTGACCAGAACTGGCCGCCGAGGGTTCCCGCCGGACAGGCCACGGTCCCGCCGCCCGGGGCTGAACACTGCTGGGCGATCCAGTTGACGTAGTTCAGGAGGCCTGCCGGGCCGCCCGCGGCGAAGAGTCCAGTGGCGGGATCGAGTCCGGCGTCCTTCTGGAGGGACAAGACAATGGCGCTGATGATCGGGTAAACGATGACGATGCCCAAGGCGATGACGGTGGGGGCCAGGAGCCAGGAAGCCCACTTGCCTTGACTGAGGATCTTGTTGTCCTCACCTACGCTCTTGGAGCCGCGATGGCTGGGGGTACCGCCCGACGCCGGTGACTTGACCGGCGTCGGACCTAATTGGGTTGTCATGGCAGAACTACGATCCCGCGGAGGCGGATTCGATGGACTTCTGCATGTCTGACAGCGCAGTGTCCACGGGCTTCTCGCCCTTGATGGCTGCGTAGGCGTTCTCCTGGATGGCCTTGGTCACGGCAGGGTAGAAGGGGGTGACTGGGCGGGGAACGGCGTTCTCGATGGAAGTCTTCAGGACCGGCAGGTACGGCAGTTTTGCCACAAGTTCCTTGTCCTCGTACAGCTTGGTGAGTACGGGGGCGAGGGAGCCTTGAGTGGCGAAGAACCTCTGGGATTCCTCCGAGGTGATGAACTTCAGGAAGTCAGCTGCGGTGGCCTTGTTCTTGGAGTAGACGCTTACTCCGACATTGTGGCCGCCAAGCGAGGATGCACCGGGACCGTCTTTGCCCGGTAGTGCCGTCATGCCGAGCTTGTCCGCGACCTTGGAGGAGCCTTCGGTGGTGGCCAGGTTGTAGAGGTAGGGCCAGTTGCGGTGGAAGAGAAGCTTGCCGTCTTGGAAGGCCTGGCGTCCCTGTTCCTCCTGGAAGGTGATGGCTTCCGTGGGGATGTTGCCATCTGCGTAGGCCTTGGCGAGGTTCTCAAGTCCGGCCTTGGCCTCGGGGGTGTTCAGGCTGGGCTTGCCATCTTTGTCCAGCACAGAACCGCCCGCGGAGTTGATGGCCTCAGACGCGTTGACGGTCAGGCCCTCGTACTTGCTGAACTGACCGGCGTAGCAGCCGATGTTGTTGGCCTTGGCGATGGAGCACATACTCATCATTTCGTCCCAGGTCTTGGGCGGCGTGGGGACGAGGTCCTTGCGGTAGTACAGGATGCCGCCGTCGGAAGATTCCGGTGCTGCGTACAGCGTTCCCTTATAGGAAGCCCCGTTGACCGTGGAAGGGAGCATTCCGGCGGTGTCGATCGCCATCTTGTCCTTGAGCGGCTGCAGCCACCCCTTGGCGGCGAATTCCGCGGTCCAGACGAGGTCGACGGTCATGACGTCATACCCGGCATCTTTGGCCTGGAAGTGCTGGACCAGGTCGTCGTGCTGCTGGTCGGCCTGATCCGTCTGCTCCTTGAACGTGACCTTCTCGTTCGGGTGTGCGGCGTTCCACTTCTCGATCAGGGGGCGGACGACGTTGTTGTTGTCCTTGCCCTGGACGTAAGTGATAGGCCCGCGGCCGTCCAAACTGTTTGCGGCGTCGCCGCCACCGGCTGTGGTCCCGCCGTTGGCGTTTCCGCCGCAGGCGGAGAGCGCCAGGGCGCCTGCCATTATTAGTGCCGCCGTGGCGGACAGCTTTACTTTCATGATTACTCCTTCGTAAGTGAACCCCGGCAGGGACGCCGGTGGGTCGAGGGGTGTGAACGGGTTCAGATGATCCACGCGGTGGTGTCCGCGGGAAGCTTTCGATCCACAAGGGGACCGCTGCTGACGACGACGGTGCCCGCCGGCAAGTCGACCGGCTCAACGCCGAAGTTCGTTATGGACTGCCAGCCGTTGGGTCGGATGAAGTGCAGCACCGCATCATTTCGGTGGTTGATCCATTTGAGCTGTTCCTCGGTCTGAAGGCTGCCCCGGAGCCGCAAGGCCTCACGGTAAAGGGCAAGCGTGGATCCGGGGTTGTCCTGCTGGGTTGCCACGGCGTAGGCGCTGAACCATTCCGGCTGCGGCAGATGCGCCGTGGCTTTACCGAATCCGAATGCGATGCCTTCGGTAGTCCAAGGCAGCGGGACGCGGCAGCCGTCACGGCCGACGTCGACGCCCGGGTTGCGGAAGAAAGTCGGATCCTGACGGTCGGCGTCGGATATTTCGACGACTTCATGCAGGCCCAGTTCCTCGCCCTGGTACAGGTACGCGGATCCTGGCAGGGCAAGCATCAGCAGGGATGCGGCCCTGGCCCGTCGCAGGCCCAGTTCACGGTCCAGGGCAGGTTCGTTGCCGCCGGACATCAGCCACGCCTGGGCGGGTCCGTTGCGCCCGGGGCCCTTGGGCAGCCCATAGCGGGTGGCATGCCGGACGACGTCGTGGTTGGAAAACACCCAGGTGGAGGGCGCGCCGGTGATCTCGGATTCGGTCAGGTTGCGGGTGATGATCTCCCTGAACTGTCCGGCGTCGAAGGCTGCCTGCAGAAGATCGAAATTGAATGCCTGTCCCAGACCCTCGGGGCTGGCATAACGGCTGCGTCGGTCAGCATGCACCCAGGCTTCGGCGACGGCGGTGCGCGGCGGGGTGTACTCGTTGAACACGGCCCGCCATTCTGCATAGATCTGGTGGACTTCGTCCCGGTCCCAGAACGGGTGCTTACCGTCCACGGTCTCGTTCTCGGCCGCCAGTTGAGCCTTTGCCGGCAGCGGTTCGGTCAGATCCTTGGCCAGGGCATGCGCCACATCGATGCGGAAACCGTCAACACCGCGATCGGCCCAGAAGCGCAAGGTCTTGAGGAAGTCCTCGCGCACGTCCGGGTTGTCCCAGTTGAAGTCCGGCTGCTCCTTGGCGAACAGATGCATGTACCACTGCCCGGCAGTGCCATCCGGTTCGGTAATGCGCTCCCAGGCCGGGCCGCCGAAAAGGGATTCCCAGTCCGACGGCGGCAACTCGCCCTCCGCGCCCTTGCCTTCACGGAAGATGTAGCGGTTCCGGGCGGCGGAGCCCCTGGATCCTGCGAGGGCCTCCTTGAACCACTCATGCCGGTCAGAGGAGTGGTTGGGCACGATGTCCACGATCAGCTTGATGCCCGCGGCGTGGAGCGCAACGGTCATCTCATCGAAGTCCGCCAGGCTGCCCAGCCTGGGGTCCACGTCGCGGTAATCGTCCACGTCGTAGCCGCCGTCTGCGAGAGCCGACGGGTAGAAGGGGCTCAACCAAACGGCGTCAATCCCGAGTGACTTCAAATACGGGACCTTGGCCGTAATGCCTTTGACGTCGCCCAGGCCGTCACCGTTGGAATCAGAGAAGCTCCGCGGATAGATCTGGTACACGGCGGCTTGCCGCCACCAGTCTGCACTCGACACGTCCTCGACGTCGGCATGCATGGTTGGGGTTTTGGTGCTCAAGAGAGGGTGCTTCCTGTTCTGCTTTCCGGGCATCATTGCCGGTTTTCGACGGGCGGGATTGGTCGAAGCGATTCGTCGACGCGACTCGTCAGCTGTGACTTGAGTCTCTTACGCAAACGTTTGAGTTAAAGATAGGTGCTCAGATCTGCACGGTCAAGCGTTAATTTCTGGGACCAGGAGTTGCTGGCCTTCGCGTTCAAGTGAACATGCTTCGTTTTTGAGCAAAATTTACGCAAACGTATGCGTTCAATCCAGTACTATTGAAGAATGGCCAATGGGGATCGACATTCAGTGAACATGGTGGACGTAGCCCGGGAGGCGGGCGTTTCGGTGAGCGCAGTCTCGCGCGCCCTGGCAGGGGGCAAAGGCGTGTCCGAACGCACCCGCCTCAAGATCCAGCAATTGTCCGAACAACTTGGCTACGTCGTCTCACCCGAAGCCTCGAAACTCGCCGGCGGGCGAACCGGACGCGTTGGGCTTATCACTCCCATGATCAACGAGTGGTTCTATTCGGCTGTCATCGCCGGCGTAGCTGCAGAACTAACGGCCGCCGGTATCGATGTGCTCCTCTACCCTCTCGATAGCTCCGAAGACAGGCGCCGGTTTTTCGAGGAACTCCCCGCGCGTCGAAAAGTAGATGCCATCATCAATATTGCTTTCCCCATCACAGAGGAGGAGTGGGAGCGTCTTGACGCCATGGGGGTTCACGCCATTGTGGCGGGAAGCATTACGCCTGGGCGTCCTTCGGTCGGGATCGATGAGGAGTTGGCGGCGCGACACGCCGTCAATCATCTGCTGGGGCTGGGACATCGGCGGATCGCGATGATCAGCAGTGTTGACCCGGAAGGCAGACAATACTCCGCCGATGTTGGCCGCGAGCGAGGATACCGGAGTGCACTCGCCGCGGCAGGTTTTGACGCTCATGAGGAACTCGTGGTTTCCGTTCCATGGGGCCTTGATGGCGGCTCCCAGGGCATGGACAAAATTCTGACCCTGTCTCGCCTGCCCACCGCAGTATTTGCCTTTTCTGACGAAGTTGCCTACGGCGCTCTTCAAAGCCTGCGGCGATCTGGCCTTCGCGTCCCCCAGGATATGTCAATCATCGGGATCGACGACCACCCGATGGCAGAAACGATGGACCTCACAACCGTCCATCAAACACCGTTTGAGCAAGGCGTACTTGCCGGCCGTCTCTCGCTAAGCCTGATCAAAGGGGAGTTAACCGACCAGCAAATCGTCTGCCCGGCAAACCTGGTTGTTCGACGCTCAACTTGCCCCCCTTCTGCTATTGAGAAGGCTTCGCCGGCGTAGCTTGCGGGGTCATTTGTGGATGGGCTTGGTCAGGTTGAGGCTGATTGTCTGGCCTGGGGCCAACTCTCCGGAGGGCAGGTCTGAGAAGGCGTACCAGACACGGTCGGTGCCGGTGAGCGGGCGGTTCGCCGATTCCAGATCCGCGATTTCAGGCACGCCGAAGCGGAAAGCGATCTGCCGCTCAGTATCCCCTGGAGCGGTGGTGTAGGTCAGGGGGACGCCTTCGGCGTCGGTGGTGAATGTGCCATGGGCGCCCTCGATTGCGACTTCGCCGGGCATGAGTCTTACCCTGGTCCCTGCGGGGATGGGCCGATCTGTCGTAAGGGTTGTGTTCCACCGGAGCAACTGGTCGGTGGTGCACCGGAATTTGTAGCCGAGGCTGTCGAAAGAGTCACCGTCGACGGTGGTGTAGTAAATCGTTTGGCCGAAGGAATTGTTGATGCTCGTTCCTCATGCCCTGTTAATGTCCGGCAGCCAACAAACTGTAACGAGAATCTTGGAAAATCTTGAAACACCCAAAACTGATAGAACGCGATGCTGACTTCGATAGGAATGCGGGTGCTCTTGCCAGCACTACGTCCCATACCTAGACTGCCTAGGTATGGGACGTAGTTCAGTGAACGGACAGCTTGACCTTCTTCTGCTCAGCTCGCTCGGTGCGGGCGAGGCACACGGCTACGCGCTGATCGCACGCATTCATGAGCGCAGCGGCGCGCGGATCGAGCTCCAGGAGGGTTCGGTCTATCCCGCACTGCACAAGCTCGAGGCGGCGAGGTGCGTCGCGAGCCGTTGGGCAGATGACCCCGGCGGCCGCCGGCGCGTCTATGCGCTCACCGAGGCCGGGCACGCCGAACTAGCCCGCATGGTGGAGGAATGGAAAGGCTTCTCCGCGGCAGTCCGCGGTGTTCTTGGAGCGGCGTCGTGAGCGCGGAGAACGGCGCCGGGACTGAAGGGGGGCCCATCGACGCTTACCTTGACGAGCTCTTCATCGCCGCGCGGGACGGTGATCCCGCCGCCGGGCGCCGGCTCCTCGCCGAGACAGAGGCGCATTTGCGCGAATGCGCCGCCCGGCTCCGCGGGCAGGGCATGAGCCCGGAGGACGCCGAGCGCGAAGCTGTCCACCGCTTCGGCCCAGTCGACACTGTGACGCCAGTCCTGCGCCCGTCACTTCACGACGTCGCCCGGCTGCCCCTGCGCGCGTTCCTGCGCCCCGTGGTTGGCCTCGCGGCCATTGGCGCAATCGCCGTCGGGGTCAGCGGCGCCATATCGGAGCTGTTCGGCCGGATCTGGGGTGCGGGCTTCGTAGCCGGCGACCTGCCCGGTGTCGCCTACACGGCCGCCAGATGTGCGGTCCTGCAGGCGCCTTACCCCGGGCTCGACTGCGCCCAGGCCGCCGCCGAGCATCACTGGGGCGAGGTCGTCGAATACCGCGTAGTCCTCGGGGTGCTGGGCCTTGTCCTCCTGCTCGTATGGCGACTCCTGCCCCGCGAAGCCGTACTCCCGGCAGGCCTCGCGCCGGCGCTCGCAGCCGCGGCCTTCCTGCTCGCCGCCGCGGCGACCGGCGTCCAAGCCCTCAACGCCGCCGTCCAAGGCTGGCAGGGCACAGGCGCGTGGCTGAGCGCCGTCGTCGTCGCCTTGCCGCTCGCCGGGGTGTTCGCGGTAGCCGCCCTGCGCAGGATGCGAATGAAACCCAGTTCATAACACCGCGCGACGACGGTGCGCCCGCCATTTTATCAGCGATTACCAGGAGCCACCTTTGCGAGACCGTCACACGCCTCGCCCGCAGAGCACAGCTGGAGACCAATCCGAATCTTTCGCTCTGGACAGCGACCGGGGGAACGGCCAAGAATAAGCGATCAGGGACATTGGAGCTCCTGCTGGGTGACCTTTGGCCCGGCTGAGCTGATCATTCGAGGTAAACATGAAAGCCGTGGTTGTCGGGGCGGGCATTGCGGGGCTCGTCGCTGCCCGCCAGCTCGGTTTGGCTGGCTGGGACGTTGAACTCCTCGAGAAATCCTCGGCTCCGCGCCGCGATGGGTACATGATGGACTTCTTTGGCCCAGGGGTAGAAGCGGCAGAGCGGATCGGCCTCTACCCGAGGCTCGCAGACGTGGCCTACCACGTCGAGGCCGCCGAGTACGTCGATGCAACAGGTCGCCCCACATCCAGCCTCGACTACGACCGGTTCGCCAGACTTGCCGGCGGGAAAGTCTTGAGCCTGCTGCGCCCTGACATGGAGCGGGTGGCACTCGCTGCCCTCGACGACGTCGACGGCGGCTTGGTCCGGATCCGCTACGGGGCGCCGGTTACCCAAGTGTGGAGCGATGGCGGTGGCGTGCGGGTCGCAATGGATGCTTCCCCGGGCGGCGCAGTCAGTGCCGACGTCCTCATCGGCGCGGACGGGATCCATTCCAGCGTGCGTGCCCAGGTGTTCGGGCCCGAAGAAGAGTACCTGCGCCCTCTCGGCATGCGTGCCGCCGCGTTCATCGTGACCGAGCCTTTCCTGAATAACCGCTTCCGGAACCGGTTCGTCCTTAGCGACACCATAGACAGGATGGCCGGGCTCTACAATCTGCGCTCGGACGAAGTGGCGACATTGATGGTCTACCGTGATACCGCAGACCCGGCGGGCTTCGTGGGATCCGGGAGTGCGCGGGATCGGCTGCGCCAAGAATTCGCAGGACTCAGCGACGCGGTCGACCGTGTGCTGCAACTGTGCCCTGAACATCCGTACGACGATGTCGTGGCGCAGATCATCATGCCGGGCTGGCAAAAAGGACGGACAGTTCTTCTTGGGGACGCGTGCGGCGCAGTGTCGCTCCTCGCCGGTCAGGGTGGCTCACTCGCGATCGCGGGGGCTGCGCTCCTGGGCGACGTCCTCGGACCCGTGACTTCACCCGAGGGAATCAGTGCGGCCCTCAGCGAATTCGAGCGACGCTGGCGACCCGTCGTTCGCGAGGCCCAGGCAGCCGGGAGGCGCGCAGCGACATCATTCCTGCCCAAAAACCGGACACAACGCCTCCTGCGTCGATGGATCATCAGGGCAACGCATCTTCCCGGAGTAGACAGGTTGGTGGCCCGCGGGATTGTGGGTCGGATCGCCAAATAGGTCCTAACTTCAGAACCAGCCCACGCCCACAAACTGGTGTTGTTGCCGCTAAGGCCCGTACCTCTTCGGTACGGGCCTTAGCCATGGCGAGGACGGGGGCCGGTTGGCTCCGGCGGCCAGGTTAGATGTTGATTGCGGCCTTTCGGGTTTGGGCGGCGCGGGTGAGCCCGCTGGCTACGAGTGTTCCCACGAGCGCGAGGGCCGCGAGCACGATGAACACGATGTGGTATCCGCTGGCGCCCGGGTTGGCGTCGAGGATTGAGCCGTAGACCATGAATGCGAACATCCCGGGCGCATAGCCGACAAGGCAGGCGATCCCGAAGGCGGTGCCGCTGGTTTCCTCGGGGATTCCGACTTCGTCCATGGGTGCCCAGAACACACCGCGCATGGTGAAGACGATGAGCGAGAACAGAAGGGTGACGATCATGGCCGGGATCTGGGTGCCTGGGTCGGCGGGGAGTAGCAGCAGCACGGCCAGGACCGGGATGAGGCACAGGAACGCGAGCCGGATGTACCGGCTTGCACTTTTGAAGACTTTGTCAGCGAGCAGTCCGCCGATGGGACCGCCGAGGATTTTCAGTCCGTACTGGTTGATGATGCCGTAGGCGCCGACGAGCGCGACGGGCAGTCCGTAGACGTAGGTCAGGTAGGGGATGAAGTAGGTGAGACCGCAGTAAACCACGTAGACCATGAACACGGTGAAGCTCACCCACCACAGCTGCGGCTGCTTCGCTGCCCGCCAAATTTCGGCCAGTCCTGCCTTCTGCTTGGCCGGTGCGGGTTGGTCGTTGGTTTGTTGGATTGTTTTGTTGCGCAGCAGCAGGAACAGCAGGACGCCGACGGCGATGTCGATGATGGCGTAGAAGGCGATGGCCGCACGGAATCCACCGGAACCGGAACCCATCAGGACGAAGACTCCCAGTGCCGAGAATGCCACGGCGGTATCGACGACGCCGCGGCCGCCTTCGAGGAGGCCGAATAGCCGTCCCTGTTCTTTGGACCCGCCGAGCTGGCGGATGCTCTTTAGCAGGGCGGGCCAGACCAGGCAGTCTGAGCATATGGCGAGCAGGGCGAAGACCAGCAGCAAGGTGTTGAAGCCCGGGAAGGTGCTCAGGAACAGGCCCAGCGCGCCGGTGCCGATCAGGCCGGCGGGGATGAGGATTCGCGTGGAGATCCGGTCGGCGAGGAAGCCGCCGACGACGAAGAGTGCTGTGGCTACGATCGAGTTGACGCTTAGCAGTGTGCCGATCTCTGTATGGCTGAGGCTCATGGCCTCCTGCATGGGAACGTAGAAGGCGTCTTTAAGGTTTGCGAGCTTGTAGATCGTGCCGCCAGCCATGACGAGAAGCGCGAAGCGGATCCATTTGCTCGCGTTGAGGGCTTTCGCGGATTTCGTGGCGGTTTTGGTCATCGTGGTCATTGTGCACCTGCCAGGGAGTTTGTGGTGTGGAGCTGTGCGACGGCGATGTCGCGCAGGGACTTGAGGAGGTCTTTCACGTAGTTGACCTGGTGGTCGGCCCAGCCGGGTTCTGCGGCCAAAAGCTCTTCCTGGGTCCAGCCTGAGGGGATGCCCGTCGTGCTCAGGTCGCGGTAGGGGATGTATGGGTTCGTGCCCTCATTGGCGTGGCGGAAGGCGGGGGCGTAGTAGAGGTTTTCCTGTTCAAGGGCCAGGGCGATGACCTGGGGCTCGGTTTCGCCAAGCATCAGGAGTTCGAAGAGCATCCGCGCGCCGGGGAGGTCGTCGTCGGGGCTTCCCTGCAGTACGCCGCGGTGGCCGAAGCCGTCCCCTTCGGGGAGGACTTGTACGCCTTTCAGGTGTGCCTGCAGGATGTGCGGGGCGAGGGTGGAGAGGGCGTCCATGGGACGTTCGCAGGCATTGATCATGTTTCCGAAATCGAACATGGCGTGGAGCCGTGGATGGGCGAGGCGGTTCAAGAGCTCGGCGATCTCGCTTGAGCGCAGCTCTTCGTGCTGTTCGAACGAGAAGTGCAGGTCGTGCTCATCAGCGGTGGCTGCCAGCCGCTGCAGGTCCTGCTCGATGAGGTTCATGACCTGCGTGAGGGTGCCGGCGAAACGTGAGTAGACGCGGATGTGCCGGACGCCGAGGAGTTCCGCGATGCGGACCGCCTCGTCCACGTCCGCGCGAAGTGTTGTGCTGATCTCGAGGTGGATGCTCAGGCCCAGGTGGCGTGCCCGCTCGGCGAATCCGCGCAGCTGGTCCTCGTTCATCCTGCTCAGGCTTCGGTCCTCCCCGTCGAGGAGATGGATGCAGACGCCGGCGAGGCCGTGGCGGTGTGCGAAGTCGAGCACGTCATGGGGCCCGTACGCGCCGTAGGTGAGGTTGCCCAGGAGAGCGTATGCATGGGCGAACAGGGGCGCCGCGTCGATCCGTTGGATCAGGGTGCGGGCCAGCTCATCGGTCAGGCGGGGAAGGGATTCGATTTCCGCGTTGTTCAGGCGCGGACTGAGGAGGGCCCGGAATCGGGCATCTGCTGGGGGCATCGGTGGGCTCCTGGGAGGCGTATCAAAGGTGGTGGCTGCTGCCACTCATTAGTTGTACGCCGGTAATGGACATCACAAAATAGCCATTAAGCGCTTGGCGCTTAAGTCCATTCAGGGGTGTTTGCTGTCGGCCCATCGGTCCCAGGCTGTGGCCATCCTGCCGACGGCGGCGGGCATGTGCTCTTCGGCGGTTCCGGCAAATCCGATCAGCAGTGCCGGAGGAAGCTGGTGGGTGAGCCGGTACTCGCTCAGGGGGTAGGTGTATACGCCGCTGGCGGCGAGCCCCCTCGCCACGTCGATGTCGTCCAGTTGTTCCTGGAGCCAGCCCATGACGTGCAGGCCGGCGTCGACCTGGGCGGGTACGATTCTGTGGCTGAGCTGGTGTTGAATCGCGTTGAGCAGGGCATCCTGGCGCGCTGAGTACAGCCGACGGGTGCGGCGCAGGTGGGCGTGCATGTGTCCTTCTGTCAGGAAGTCCGCGAGAGCGGCCTGGAGTAACACGGCGGGTGCGCGACCGATGACCGAGGACACGGACGCAAAGGGTTGGACCAGATCCTCGGGCAGGACGCAATATCCGAGGCGGATGGAGGGGGCGAGGACTTTGCTGAATGAGCCGACGGTGATCACGTGCCTGCTCAGGTCCAGGCCGAAAAGTGTGGGCAGGAGTTTCCCGCGGTACCGCAGCTCGCTGTCGCAGTCGTCTTCGACGATCCAGCTGTCGTTTTGTTGGGCCCAGGTGATCCAGTCTGAGCGCCGCGCTGGGCTCATGGCGGTGCCGAGTGGGTGTTGGCGAGCCGGAGTCAGGAGGGCCAGGCGGGCCGCAGGCGCGTCCCCTCGATCATCCGGGAGGACTGCCCCTTCGTCGTCGACGGGGACTCCTTGGATGAGGCAGCCTTGGGACTGGAAGGCGAGTCTGCCGGCGATGTGTCCTGGGTCCTCGACGATGACTGGGTCATCTGCATCCAGCAGGAGGACAGCCAGGATGTTGAATGCTTGTTGTGCGCCCGAGGTGATCACGATCTGGTCTGCGGTGCAGTCCAGGCCTTTGGTGTCGTTGACGTAATCGGCGATTGCTTCCCGAAGCGGACGGTAGCCGTTGGGATCGCTGTACCCGATGAAGGATTGATCGGTGCGGCCGGCGTGACGGCCCAGCAGGCGCTTCCAGGTTGATGCAGGAAAAGCCGAGGACGCGATCTGGCTCGGCAGGAATGATTCGGTCGCGTCCGGGGACCATGCACGTGGTGCCTCACTGAAAAGGTCCGTGCCGCGGGAGGACGTGGCGGCGCCGCGTTCGGACAACGGCGGGCGGGATGTGGGCTGCGGCGGAGTGTTGTCGCTCCACAGCGTGTCGACATAGGTGCCATCTCCTGCCCGGGAGCGCAGAAAGCCTTCGGCGGTGAGCTGCTCGAAAGCGGTAACTACAGTGATCCGAGATACACCCAGCTCGGAAACGAGCGTGCGGGTTGAGGGTAAACGCGTCCCGTTCGGCAGCGATCCGGCCAGGATTTGCGTGCGCAGCTGCGAATACAACTGCCGGTGCAGGGGCTGGTTCCCGGACCGTTCGAGCGCGAGCCCGGCGAGCAAACGACCGCCAGCGCTCTTCACCCTTTGAACCACGGAACGAAAGTCACCATGGCTTCATTTTATTCGTCCCGTGTCATCAACATGTCGTGGTGGTGCGCCACGTGTCCAAGGCAATCACTGCGGCTCTTTTCCCTCTTCGCCATGTACTAGGGACGCTCGACGGCTTCCGATTCGTCGAGCCACTCCAAAGGTTCCTTGCCGAGGCCGGCTGCGATCGCCGTGGCAGTCTCACGCCATGAGGTCAGTTCTGTAATGGCCAGATGGGGCTGATTGGTAGCGAAGGACGCTCTAGCTGCAGCCAGGACATCATCGGCACAAGCCTCTCGGTCAGCTGGACTCAGAGCAAGCATCCATGGGAAGCGATCGCTCATGCGGGCGGCAAGCGTTCCCTCCGTGCTTGTTGAGACTGCAACCAGCTGGGCTGCCAGTTCAAGCAGTGAAATGCGTGCCGCATCGGCGCTCTCGGACATAAGAACGAGAGCCTCGCCGTCACGGCGGGTTACCCGGACGGGGTGGTCTGCGGCTGCTGCAAAAACATCTGCGGAGGAGCGGCTCAGTTCAGACGACTGGAACGACGTCCGGGTCTTGAAAGGCTGGACTGGCAGTGGGGTCTTGGAAGACTGGACAGTCTTTCGTGATCGAGTTGCTGCGCTCATGTACAAACACTAACTCAGAACGTGTTCTGAAGTCTATGAGCACCGGGCGGAGTAGTGTGTCATGCGTCAGCCGCGCTTTTTCACAGCCATCTCCTCTGGTCCGGGCAGGGCCTTGGTGGTGCGCCACGTATCCAAGGCAATCACTGCGGCCAGCACTATGAGTGACAAAGAGACGGAAGCGAGGACATCCGTGAGCCAGTGGTAGCCGAGGTAAAGCCTGCTGATGGCTTGGGTGGCGATCCCTGCGACGGCGGCACTGAAGCCGGCAATGACAGCACCTATCTTGCGGCGGCGGGAAAAGACGAGGAACGCTCCGACGAGGAGGAAGTCGGAGGCGCCGAGTACGTGGCCCGACGGAAAAGAGTAGGTGCTGTCGGCGCCGAGCACCATGAGATCCATGGGCGGTCTTGGCCGTTCGACCAAACGCGTAATGACTTGGGCGAGGATCACTCCTGTGAGCATGGCGCCGGCCAGCAAGAGAGGTCGCCAGAGCTTTCGCGCTCTTAATATCCAGATCCCCGTCACGACCGCCACGATGATGGGCATGACTATTGGGCCGAAAATCGTGGCGAGGACAGCCATGATCGTCGTCGCCGTCGGCGAGCGTTGGCTCACGAACCACGTGCTGACTGTTTCATCCACTGTGGCCAGATCAATTTTTTGCTTTACTTCGGCGAGGATGAGGAAGAAGGTTCCCGCGCCAACCACCGCAAGGATAACCGCGATGACATAGAGGACCTTTTGACTCCGGGGCGCTACGTATCGTTCTGGGATAGTGAGCTTGTCGTGAAGGTCTCCGGATATGTCTCCAGAGTCTCCGGGGATGTTCGACGACGGTCGGTCCGGGATGGGCATAACAAAGGATATCCGTTCCAGTGGTCTAGGTGATGCGAGACATAGCTACGAGAACTACGGTTGCCCCAGCACTTCCAAGAGGTGCTCGGGCCGGAGGGGCGACCGGCCCGAGCGGACTTGGAGGGGGTTATGGCTGGTAGGCCGTGGCGACTGAGTTCTGCTGGGCGGTCCAGGCTGCGTAGCTGCCCTCGAGTTCGACGACGTTGTACCCGGCCCGCCGCAGCGCGCTGGCTGCCACGGAGTTCCGGACCCCGCTCTGGCAGTAGGTGACGATGGCGCCCTCGGCCGGGATTTCGTCAAGGTGCCACATGAGGCGCCCGCCGCTGAGCTGGTGCGAGCCGGGGACATGCCCAGCCGCGTGCTCGGTCTTGTTGCGGACATCCAGCACCATGACGGCGTCAAATCCGTCGAGTTCCGGGGGCTGGATGAGCTTCGGCGTGAAGGTGGGTAGGCTTTCGACGCTGGTGACGTAGCCGGCAACGTTGTCGATGCCGACACGGACCAGGTGGTCCCACATGTCCTGTGCAGCGTCCCGATCCGGTGCCAGCAGCACCAGCGGGTTCTTGTCCGTCTCAGGGTTAACTACCCAGGCGCCGTAGCTGGCGACGGATTTGCCTGCCGGTATGTTCAGGGAGCGGGTTACCGTGCCTTGGTGGACCTCGCTGTTGGCGCGTGTGTCGATGAAGGTCAGGGTGTCTTCTGCCAGACCCGCAGCAACGACGCTGACGGCGAGCTCGGGCAGCGGGGTGCGTTCGCCCATGACGGCAGGTCCTTCGCGGTTTTCCCGCTTCATCCGTCCGAAGTAGGCGTGGGCGTCGGGCTGGCCGTCAAGGAGTTCGTCGATGAAACCCCGCTCGTCGTTGGCGGCAAGGTAGGGGCCCCACCAGGAGTAGAGCCTCTCATAGCCAACCGTGGAGGAAGGGATGGCACCGAGGGCCTTGCCGCAGGCACTGCCCGCACCGTGTCCGGGGTGGACCTGGACGTAGTCCGGCAGGGTAAGGAACTTGTCCCGCAGGCTCGCGAAGAGCTGCTTGGCACCTTCGAAGCGGGTGTTGATGCCGCCGGCAGCCTCGTCCAGCAGGTCCGGTCGGCCAAGGTCCCCGGAGAAGACGAAGTCACCCGAGAGCAGGTAACCGGGCTGGTCGCTGAACGCGCCGTCGGTCACGAGGAAAGACAGGTGCTCGGGGGTGTGGCCGGGGGTGTGCACAGCTTGGATGCTGATGTTGCCGATGGTGATCTTGTCGCCGTCGTAGAGGCGTTCGCCGTCGAATTCGTATTGCCAGTCCGGGCCACCTTCGCCCGAGACGTAGATTTTCGCCCCTGTGGCCGCGGCCAGTTCGCGGGTGCCGGACAGGTAGTCGGCGTGGACGTGGGTTTCGGTGACGGCCACGATCTTCATGCCGTTCTTCTCAGCCAGTTCCTGGTAGACCGCGATGTCGCGGCGGCCGTCCACAACAACGGCGGTGCCATTGGCCTGGCAGCCGATCAGGTAGCTGGCCTGGGCGAGGTCTTCATCGTAAATGCGCTCGATAAGCATTTGGTGCTCTCCTTCGTCGAGTAGGTGTTAGGTGATGTCCGGGTGCCGTTCTGCCGCGGCCCCATAGGTGGGGGCGGCGCTGGTCCAGGCGGTGAAAGTGCCGGCGGTGACCCACGCCGCGACGGCGAAGATGAGTACCGCGAATGAGATGCGGATGTGCCTGTCTTTCAGGCGCCGCGCCAGGCGGCCCGCGACGACGGATCCCAGGATGGCCGGGGCTGCGAAAGCCAGGGTGGTGGTCCACTCGATGGTGTATCCGGCGGCGTGGGCGCTGAACCCTGCTGCGGAGTTGATCACGATGATCGCCAACGAAGTTCCGACGGCCTGTTTCATGCGCAGGCCCAGGAAGATGGTCAGCGCGGGGGCGATGAGGAAGCCGCCGCCCACTCCGAGCAGTCCTGTGAGGAACCCGACGAGCAGGCCCACTCCCACGGCCTTCGGGGCGCAGGTCCGGAGCATCCGGCGTGGCCCCGTGCTGCAGGATCCCTCGGTTTCGCGGGTCTTCATGAACATCCTGATCCCTGCTGCCACCATAATCACGGCAAATGCCAGCATCAGGATGTTCGGGTCCAGCAGCCTGCCCAAGGACGCGCCGGCCCAGGCTGCCGGAATGCCGGCAGCCCCTACGAGTGCGATCACAGGCCAGTTCAAGCCATCCCGGCCCCTGGGCATCAGGGCAGCCAGCGAGGATACACCCACCACCAGCAGCGACGTCGGAACCGCCTGCGCCGGGGTCATGCCCACCCCGTACACCAGGGCTGGCACGGCGATGATGGACCCGCCGCCGCCCACAACACCCAGGACGATGCCGACGACCAGCCCCAGAGCCAGGGCCGGAATCATGCCGCGGCGCCCTCGGCGGCCTGCAGGGGAAGCTGCAGGATGGCGCTTTCGCGGGTGGGCTCCGTGGCGGCCTTGTTCCACGGCATGGCCGAGAGGGCTTTGCCCATGGCACAGGTATTAGTCGTAGCCGAGAATGTCAACCCGGTTCCAATGGCGCCGGCGAGCATGCGGATCTTCGGGGAGATGAACTTGCCCCCGACCAGGCCCAGGACCACCAAGGAGCCTGCAGCGAGGCGGACCTGGCGCTCCAGATCCCAGCGGTTCTTGCCCTTGACGACATCCCCACCAGCGGCAGCGAAGCCGGGCGCCCCGCCCGTCAGCACGTAGGCTCCCTCGACGCCGGACTTGCCGAGGCGCTGTCGCGCCTGTTCTGCGCGGGCTTCGGACTGGCAGACCAGCACCACGCGGGATCCGAGACGGGCGGCGAGTTCGTCGGCGTGCTCGGCGAGCAGCGGCAGCGGCACGTTGTAGGAGCCGCGGATGTGCATGGATTCGAACTCAGCAGCGGAGCGCACGTCAATCACGAAGAGGTCCTGGTGCTGCTCGATCCAGGTGCGCAGGGTTTCTGGAGCAAGGGCGATAACGGCCCGGGCTGTGGAGGGGGAAGTCATTGCTGGCCTCTCAAAACGTCGTCTAATGGATACCCCACCCAGTATTGCCTATACCCCCACGGGTATGCAAAACACCCTAGGGGGTATACGATTGTTGGAGTCCCTCACGTATTGGAGAAACCCTTGGAACTCAACCCCTCAGAACTCACGCCGGTGATCAATCGGCTCAAGCGCGCCCAGGGTCAGCTCGCCGCTGTCACCCGCATGCTGGAGGAGGGGCGGGACTGCAGGGATGTCGTCACCCAGCTCGCCGCCGTGTCCAAAGCCCTCGACCGGGCAGGGTTCGCCATCATTGCCACGGGTCTGGAGCAGTGCATTGCCCAGAAGGACGCAAGCATGGACAGGAAAGACCTGGAAAAGCTCTTCCTGTCCTTGGCCTGACCAGCCTCTTTGATGAATCGCAGTTGGTGGAAGAGCCCTAGAGGTAATCCCCAACATGCTCCCGGGCGATCTCCAACAGCGTGGTGTGGAAAGCGATCTCGGCCGGCGCGTAGACCTTGTCCTGACGTTGGGCCAGGAGTACCCGGCGTAGCGGGGCAGCAGCGCCGAGGCTCAGCACCCGGACGTCGGGGTGCTGGAGTGCGACGGCGGTTTTGGGCACCATTGCGACGCCCATTCCGACGCTGACCATGGCCTGCGCTTCCTGGTAGTCGTTGGCCAGGAAACCGATCGTCGGCTCGAAGCCCGCCTCGTTGGCGGAGCGCTTAAGAACTTCCACCACAGGATGAGCATCCGCGCGGACGATCCAGGATTCCTTTTTCAGATCCTCCATCTTTACTTCATCGAGGTCGGTGAGGTGGTGGCCTTTGGCGACGAGGATTACCGTGCTTTCCTGGAACACCTCGGTTGTCCGGATGGCGTCGTCATGGAAGCGATTCCAAGGGTAGTCCCACAGCAGGCATAGGCCGGTCTCCCCGGATTCGAGGTCCGAGACCAGTTCCTCAAAACGCGCGCTGCGGACAGACAGGCTGATGGCCGGGTATCGCTTTTTGAAGGCGCGGATCACGAGCGGTAAGAACGATCCGGCGAGGGTGGGAAACGTGCCGACGGTCAGGGATCCGCGGCGGAGTCCGGCGATTTGGTCCAGATCGTTCCGGGCGGCGCGCATCTGTCCCACCATCTTCCGGGCGTGCCCGGCAAGCACCTGACCGGCTTCTGTCGGCACCACACCACGGGAACGGCGGGTAAGAAGCGGCTGCCCTACTTCCTGTTCAAGCTTCCTCAGTTGTTGGGAAACCGCCGATGGCGTGTACAGCATCAGATCGGCCGCAGCAGTGATGGATCCCTGCTCCACCACCTCAACCAGCAGAGCCAACCGTCGAATGTCGAATAATTCCTGGCCATGATCATTAAGCATCAGTTAACTCTCCTCTGATTTTGGTTCATTCTATGCAATCCTGCGTGATTTCCCGTAGCTTTTGCCCAGAAGACAACCAATAAACAGAAGGCACACAGCAAGAAGCAGCCTGAAGCTCAATGAATGAAGCGTCTCTACACACCCCATCAAATATCCAACATTGTCTTCATTTGTGATCCGAATCATTCTTCTAATAGGCCCCTGAAACCCAGCGCGGCAGAGGAGATGGACGGATTGCCATGAAGATTGAAGCGGAATGGATGCGTGGAGGCACCAGCAAGTGCTGGGTCTTCGAAGGTGAACACCTGGACGAAACCCACAAGGACCTGGACTCTTTGCTGCCCCGGCTTTTCGGAAGCCCGGACCACCGCCAGATTGACGGCGTCGGAGGATCAACCTCCACCACTAGCAAAGCCATGATTCTGCGCCGTCCCTCCGACCCGGATGTCGACGTCGAGTTCACCTTCGCTCAGGTCGGCATCGAGGAAGCGGCCGTGGACTGGGGGAGTAACTGCGGAAACTGCTCCGCGGTTGTTGGACTGTACGCGATCGAGAAGGGCTGGGTCACGCCCAGCGGCGACAACACCCGGATCGTCACGCGCAACACCAATACCGGCCAGATCATCATCCAGCGCGTTGCCACCCCAGAGGGCGCCCTGCCGATCGTCCCGGATGCTCAGATGCCCGGCGTCGTATTTCCCGGCTACCGGGTGGGCCTGGGCTTCAAGGATCCCGCCGGAAAGACGACCGGGAAGTTGCTTCCCACCGGTGAAGCAACGGACACGATAAGCGCCGGCGGGACGCGCTGGACAGTTTCAATGGTCGACGCCGGAGCCCCGGTTGTGATCGTCAAGGCCGAGGAGTTGGGCCTGGACACCGCCCGCTTCGAAAGTTGGCAGGCCGGAGTGAAGCTGCAGTTGGACACCCTGGACCAGATCCGGCGGCAGGCTGCCGTCCGAATGGGCCTGGCCTCAACAGTCAAGGACGCTGCCCGCGCTATCCCCAAGCTCGCAATAGTCGGAGCCCCCGGCCCAGGGGACACGGGCACAGGCGACACTGCCGACGTCAACGTCATGATGCTCTCCATGGGCAAGCCCCACCCGGCCCTGGCAATTACCGGAAGCATCGCCCTGACGCTTGCAGCAAGTACCCCAGGAACTGTCCTCAACAGCATCACGGGCAGTGAACCGCGATCCATCCTGCGGCTTCGTACTCCTGCGGGCGTGATCGAGACCTGGAGCGAAGAACGCAACGGGTCCCTGTTGGTCGGGGTGGACCGTACGGCACGCACCATCGCCACCACCACCCTGCATCTCCCGGAACTCCTCGGCAGCGCCGTCGAGCCTTCCTTCGCATCAGCCGCTCAGTGACATCAGCCCACTCAACGAGGAGTAAAAGATCATGACTAAGACCGATTACCAAGCCGCCTCCACATCAGTGGATGATGTTCAGGAGGCTGGTTCCAAACGTCCTAACCGCAGTCGCCGTATCCTGCTGATAACAGCAGCCGTGATTGCTGTCCTGGGTCTGGCCGCTCTGATGTTCGGAGGCGCCATTTTCAACCCGGCGGCCACCTCGGGAACGGAGCAGACCCTGACCGCTACGCAGATCATTCCCTTGGTCATCCTCGTCCTCATGTTCGTTGTCGCTACCAAGTGGCCACTGAACATCGGTGTGATGGGGCTGGTAGCCTCGTTCGGCGTCGGGTATTTCATGCTGGGAATGTCCGATAAGGAGATCCTGGAGGACTTCCCGGCCAGCATCGTCCTGACGATCATCGGCGTGACGTACTTCTTCAGCATGGCAAACCGCAATGGAACCATCGATATCATCGTGCAGAACTGTGCGCGCCTCGTCAGGGGCAAGACGATGCTGCTGCCATGGGTCTTCTTCCTTATCGCTGCCGCGCTGACCTCGCTGGGCACGTTCTCGCCAGCCGCCGTCGCACTTCTGGCGCCTGCCGCCATGGGGTTCGCTTACGAGTCACGCATCCACCCCGTCCTCATGGGTGCCTTCGTCATCAATGGCGCACACGCCGGTGGATTCTCGCCACTCTCGGTTGCCGGCGTCCTGGTCCACAACATCGCACACGACAACGGCTTCCCCATTTCCCAGGGCGGACTCTTCGCGGCGAGCTTCGCCATCAACCTGCTTCTCTCGGCACTCTCCCTGGCTTTGTTCGCCGTCTTCGGAAAGCTGAAGGACGGCGCAGGGGTCCAGAACGTGGATCTGGAAACTCCCCGCACCACGCGGCCTCATGGCCAGCAGATCCTGACGCTCCTGCTGATCGCTGTCATGCTCGTCTGCACCTTGGGCTTCCGGATGCCGATTGGCTTTGTTGCCCTTTCCGCCGGCCTGCTGCTGGCGCTGGTCAACATCAAGGAGCACCGCACCTTCATCGGCGGCGTTTCCTGGTCCACCGTCCTTCTGGTGGCTGGCATGATCACCTACGTCTCCCTGCTGCAGCATGTGGGCGTTATCGACACCCTTGCAGAGATGGCTTTGGCGCTCGGCGCACCGCTGCTGATCGCTTTGGTTCTCTGCTACGTCATCGGCGTCGGTTCAGCCTTTGCCTCGTCCACCGCGCTGCTGACCGCGTTCATCCCGCTCGCCGGGCCCCTGCTGGCCTCCAGCACGTTGAGTGCATCAGGAACGGTTGCAGCCCTTGCAATCGCAGCAACTGTGGTGGACGTTTCGCCCTTCTCCACCGACGGCGCACTGATCGTGGCCAACGCCCAGGATTCGGACCGTCAGCGCGTGTACAAGCAGCTGATGATCTACGCCGGTGGAGTGGTCCTGGTTGCGCCCGCCCTGGCATGGGCCCTCCTGGTTCCGACCGGCATCCTCTAAACCGCAACGTTTCACATGACTGCCGGCAACTCCAGGTCGGCACGCGAAGGGACCCGCCCTGCATACCAACGCAACAGGTAACCCGAAAGACGGGCGCAGGACTGGATAATCCCAACGCACCAGAGGCGGGGCCACCTAACGGGGTGGCTCCGCCTCTGTCGTGTCGGTAAAGCGTACGACGGCGGAGCTGCCGCCGGCGGGTCTGGGAGGTTGCGGCTTTGGCGTTTGGAGATTCAGTACACGATTGCATGAATACAGCGTCGGCTGTACTTTAACGACATGGAAACCCTCACCCACGCTCCGGTGCTGGCCCGCTTCGGCTATGCGATCTCGGACGCCACCAGGGCACGCGTACTCCTTGCCCTGGCTGATGCGCCGGCTTTCCCCTCCGAACTTGCAGATTCCCTGGGCGTTTCCCGCCAGAGCATGTCCAACCACCTGACCTGCCTGCGCGGGTGCGGCCTTGTGGTCGGGGTTCCCGACGGGCGCAGGACCCGCTATGAACTGGCCGACGCACGTCTGGGTCACGCCATCAAGGACCTGATCGGTGTGGTCCTGGCGGTGGACCCCAACTGCTGTGCTCCTGATGGGACGTGCCTGGCATGAGCACAGCCCTGCAGGAAGCGTCGGAACGCAGAACCGTCCTGACACGTAGGATCAGACTTTTCGCTGCCGCCACCATCACCTACAACGTCATCGAGGCGGCAGCGGCACTGTGGGCTGGTGGTGCGGCGGATTCGTCGGCCCTGATTGGTTTCGGGCTGGACTCGGTGATCGAGGTGGCCTCCGCGGTGGCATTGTCCTGGCAGTTCTCCGCCAAGGACCCCGAGCGGCGCGAGCACTTAACCCTGCGGATCATCGCGATTTCCTTCTTCGCCCTCGCCGCCTTCGTCACGTTCGATGCCATCAGATCCCTCACCGGTGGGGGAGAGGCCCAGCACTCGACGCCAGGCATCGTGATCGCGGCCCTCAGCCTGGCGATCATGCCTGTGCTGTCCTGGGCGCAGCGCCGAGCCGGACGGGAGCTCGGTTCCAAGACGGCCGTAGCTGACTCTAAGCAGACGTTGTTGTGTACGTATCTCTCTGCTGTGCTGCTCATTGGCCTGGTCCTGAACAGCACGCTGGGTTGGTGGTGGGCTGATGCCGGCGCAGCTCTGGTGATTGCCGCCGTCGCCGTGCGCGAAGGAATCAACGCATGGCGTGGCGACGTTTGCTGCGCTGTGCCTGCTGCAACAGTCAGCGATGAGTCCTCCGAAGACTCGGGCTGCTGCGCGGAATACCAGACGGCAACGGATTCACCCAAGACGGTCGTTCAGTAGTCACCTCGGGCGTACGCTGACCGCATGGAGTCCGAGGTCAGGATGCTCGCCCTGCGTACCGGGATCAACGTGCCCTGCTTTGTGCGGGGGAACCTTGGTGAAGCGAACGACGACGGCGCCGCGCCCTTGGTGTTGTTGCATGCGTGGGGTGAATCCTGGCGGAGTTTTGAGCCGCTGATTGCCTCGCTGCCATCCTTGACTCTGGCCGCGCCTGACCTACGCGGCCATGGTGGGGCCGACAAACCTGAAACCGGGTATTCGCTGACAGTGGTTGTGGAAGATGTAGTCGCGATGTTTGATGCCTTGGGTATAGCGAGGGCTCACGTCTTGGGTTCATCCAGCGGCGGATACGTGGCCCAACAACTCGCTGCGACGCATCCGGAACTCGTGGCATCTCTGATTCTTGTTGGATCTCCGTTGAGTCTCCAGGGGAAACCACCGTTTGCGAACGAGGTGGAGGAGCTCACTGATCCAATTTCGGAGGACTGGGTTCGGGAATCTCTGTCCTGGTACAGGCTGCTGCACAATGTGCCCGCTGCCTACATCGAGGACAGGGTGCGGGACGGTTTGGCCATGCCGTCAGCCGTTTGGAAGGCTTCCTTGCGGGGCTACTACGAGGCTGTTCCGCCAACCGAAGCCGGAACCATCTCAGCCCCGACGCTCATCCTGTGGGGCGCACATGACCACATAGTGCCGCGGCACCACCAAAAAACCCTTGCCAACCGTATCCCTGGAGCTCAATTGAAGATCTACGAGAAGACGGGCCACTTGGTGTTGTGGGAGTGCCCGGAACGGGTTGCTGAGGATGCGGGGGCGTTTCTGCAGCCCATATGGCGCGGCTAGCCCCCATCATTCAAGAGCTAGCCGCGTTACTGTTCAGGACGGAGGAATTAAAGAATCGCCGTCATGCCGTTCCAACCTGTTCCGACCTTGGTGGCCGTGGGCCAGCCCGAACCGCTATTGCCTGCGTACAACCAGAGCTCGCCTGCTCCATTCCGGGCCAGGATGTCGGCTCTGCCGTCACCATTGAAGTCGCCAGGTCCTATGAGGGAGTTCATGGAGTTCCAGCCTTGGCCTATTTGCTGTGTGGCGAGCCAGCCTCCGTCCCCGCTGCCACGGTAGAGCCGCAGTGCCCCTGCAGCGTCGCGAGCAACGACGTCAGGAGCGCTGTCTGCATTGTAGTCACCTATCCCCCTAATCTCGGACATGGCGTTCCATCCGAAACCTACGTACATGCGAGGCAGCCAACCGCCCTTGCCGTCGCCACGGTAAACGAATAACAAACCTTCACTGGAACGAGCAACTACGTCTACAAACCTGTCACTGTCGAACTGTCCGATGTTCTCAATTGCTGTCATGCTGTCCCAACCACTGCCGACCTGGACGCGTGAGAACCAGCCCCCCGAGCCATTGCCGGGGTAAAGCCATAGAATCCCGCTTCCATCGCGGGCCAATAGATCTGCCTTGCTGTCGCCATCGAAATCTCCAGGCGCGACCATGGCAGTCATGATGTTCCAGCCCTGTCCTATCTGCTTTCGCGGAAGCCAGCCGCCTGAGCCGTTGCCGGGGTAGAGCCAAAGTAACCCTGTCGAGTCCCTGGAGACGATATCCGTCGTGCGGTCACCGTTGAAGTCGTTCTTGACCGGCTGCTGTGCATTCCCATCAATGATTGTCACTAAGTTCGAGGCAGCCGTGTACACCTTGTTGTTGGACGTGTTTACGGCGGCAATAAGCCACGGGGTGACCTTGACGGCGCTGCTGGCGTTATTCCTTCCCTCGATGACCGTGGTCCCGCGGTCAGCCATCGAGGCGTAGATCTTGTTATTCGCTGGATTCGCCACGATTTTCTTCACCTGCGTTGGGGTGGCTATCTGCGCCGTCTCCGTCATAGTTGCTCCATCGACAACGCGGACCGCGCCGGCCGTGGATGCAGCAGTCGCGCCTATGTACAGCATGTCAGTAGCCGGATTGAGGGCCCAGGTCTCTAGGGGGCCAGACCATGGCATGGTCGTGGAGACAGTGTCACTGGCGCCATCGATGACTTTGATGCTGAAACCGGACGTAGTTTTGGTTGTGACGTAGATCTTGTTTTTGCTTGGGTTAACTGCCGCGCCAAGGATGAGCCCCTCGCCGACGGACACCGTCGAGCTGATGAGTCCAGACGCATCGATGACCTGCACGCTGCTGTCAGAGATAGCGTAAGCCTTATTCGTGCCTGCATTGATGACGATGTTGCCAGCTCCTGTGGAACCGGGCACGACGCTGGCAGTATTGGTGGATCCATCGACTACTGTCACGTGCTCCTGAGTGCTGACGTAGATCTTGTTTGCCCCCTCGTTGACAGCAATCGAATCAATGATCGAGTCGAACGGGATCAACATGGATTTCTGTGCTGCTTCATCAATCACTGCCAGGGAATTCTTTTCCATGGTCTTATCTGTGCTTGCTACGTAAAGTTTGTTTGTAGCTGAATTGATGGCCAGCCGTCCAGGGGTGTCCCCCGGGAACATCACGTTACTTGAGCCGCCTGCCTTAAGCCTCTGAACGGCGCCGGACGACACTACATAAGCTGTGTCTGTCGTCGTGTTTACTGAGATGGAATTCGCATCCCCTTGAAGATGTATGACATCACTGACGACGTCAGCCCTGGCCGGTGCGCCAATAGTTCCCAGCCCCAAAGCCAGTGCGATACCGAGGGCGACGGATGGAGCCGCTGCCCAGCGTCGTCGTCGGTTCATGTTCCTGAGCGCGCGCGGTCCATCCAAAATAGCCAACATAGATTCCCCCGAAGTCGTGACGCAATTGCACGTCGATAGTCGGATTCTATAGCGGGTAGAGCAACGGCCAGCCCTGATTACGATCCGGACTGGCGGTGGTCTGAGATTTTCGAAGTGAGCTGAACTAGTGGATCGCGATTATGCCATTCCAGCCTGAGCTGACCCTGCTTGCTGTAGGCCAGGATGCTCCGCCGTTAGGGCGCAGAGGCACAGCTGGACCTGCAGCACCGGCCAGACCGTCGGGGGGCCATCGTCGTGAAGTCATGGACGCCGGTGATTCAGACATTGTGGGCCAAGCCGAATCGGCCCATATACGGGGCAGGCAGTCGCTGTTGCCGCCGCGGGGTGAACCCAGTGCGCCACGGCGATCACTGGTCGCCACGATCAAAATTTCCCTTACCGGGGAATTCAATTCCCGGTCGGGCCCCTTGCCTACTCCTTTGTCGTGGACAGGAAGGTTTCATAAGTCCTATTGGCTCCTCCCGCCGGCCTCAACACTGTAGACACCCTCATTTCGGCCAAGTAGGCCGTGTCGGTCGGGAATCAAATGCAATACTTGGCGGCCGCTGCACCTACAAAGACGACGTCTGCTATGCCGCCGCTGTGTACGCCTCCGTTGTCCCGTGTTTTTCGCTCCAAACCCGTGCCAATCACTTGAAACAGCCGCCACGAAATCTTCCCTGGGGGTTGACGTGACAGCGCCTCGCGAGGTCTCTGCAAGGCGTACACGGCGTTGTCTGCCGCTGCGCCAGGTGGAAGATGGCGGCTTGTGTTTCGCAGCGAGGGTCAGTACAAGATGCGTGAATACGGCGTACGTGACCACATGGTCCCGCGGCACCATGAAACCCTATCCAGTCGTATTCACGGTGCTTGGTTGAAGATTTACGAGAAGACGGGTCACTTGTGTTGTGGGAGTGCCCGAAACAGTTTGCTGACGATGTAAGGGCATTTCTAAATTGGATCGTGGCGTAGGAGCAGCCACCCGTGAGCTCCGGTCGGGCTTACAAATTCGAGACCTAGGCGAGCGTTCAAAGCGGTGCTGCCCGCGCCGAGCTTTCGTGACGGCCCTTGTCATTTACCCACCCAGCCGGTGCTTCCGTTTCCAGTTTGCTTGACGTAGAACGTCGTTCCGGCACCGCCTCCGTAATTTTGGTAGGTCGAGCCGACCGGTGCCATTTCGCGTCTCTCCGGGCTCCCGGAGCCAACTAGTTGAAGTGGGCTGAGTGCCACGCCTCCAGCGACATACGGGTTGGCGAATTGGGTCGTAGCAGCACCTGTAATACTGGCCAAGGTAACGAAAAACTGGAACCAGTTCTGCGATTTGTGGACGGCCACGAGTTTTCCGGATCCAAGTGACGTAAGCGTGAAGGTTCCGCCCGTGAGGCGTGCTCTCAATGTCGAACCGGAGTTGTTCAAACCTCTGAAGTCCACGAAGGGTGGTGTCGCCACATTTGGCAGGTAGGCATTGAGATCCGTCGCCACCAAAGCAGCAGCATTTATGCCAGTTGCCGCCACGCCCTTGAAGAGTGAAAACTCATTCAGACTGCTGGTCACGTAACAATCACGAAAATGGATCGTACCGACTGAGATAGGACCGCCCAGTCGGTTGAATCGGACGCCGGCCTTGACGCCTTCAATGTAAGTCACACCGCTCACAACCAAGTGTGCGACGCCTGTACCTTCCACGGAAATGATGCTGTCCAGGAGATAAAAGTTGCCGTCGTGCAGCCCAGCCGTTCCTAGGTAGCCGAGAGTCTTGATGCCGATTGGGGTCCGGGCGAGTTGAAGACGCGTCGAATGAAACAGGCTTGTGTCGGTGGTTTCGATCGCGGCAACAACGGCTTGGTGAATCCTGACATTGACCATGCCCATCTCTTCGGACTTGCGTAGGCGCAAAGGGGTTTGGGCAATATTGAACCCATCGATGACTAGATTCTGTATCAGGTTCTGGTAGATGAAATCCGTTCCATTACCCACATCGATACCCCCGCTTGGGTGAGTAAACCTAAGCACGGACGAACCGGAGGGATCGCCAACAAGGGATGAGTAACTCGCCGACATCTGGAGTCGGGTCGCAGACGGAATCAAATAGGTCCCTACTGGTAAGACCACAGAACCTCCTCCCGCCGCGCGCAGTGCTGCGCTAATGGCAGCCGAATCGTCGGCGATGCCGTTCCCGACCGCACCATAGTCTCTGGCGTTGACTGGTTCGTTAGCGCGCAGTGCATACTGGACCGAAGGATCAGTTGTGACTGACACTGTTGACCCGACTCCGGCAGCATGAGCTGCGCCTGAGTTAAGAACCAACAAACCCTCGCTGGCGGCTACAGCAGTTGCCAAGGGGACGATTCTAAAAATCCCCCTACGCCCGATGCCGGTATTGCGTTCTGTCAGCGAGCCGTCCACATGCTCTTTGTCATTACTCATGAAGACACCCCTATTCGGTGGTTCCCGTGAGGTAGTATCTCGGGCGGTTGCTTCGAAAAAACAACCTCTGCCGATGAACCTGGCGAACCGGGAAGAAAGGTCTTACTCGCCAATTCTAGAATTAGTGAACGGAAACCCCGCCAAGCAGTGAACTTTCATTCTTGAAGTGGCGTCCATCACAATCCGAAAATAGTGTGTAATGTGGGTCCTTAACAACAGTAATTAGTACTCGAGTTAGTTGGGCACGATGCGCGTTTACTACTTGCCGTACTTGCATCTGCTCAACCGAGAATACTTGTATTACTTGCATCGACTACTCGGATTATTTGCGTCACCTACTCGCGTGAAACTCCCGGGTCGTGCCGAGGGGGAGGTCACACCTCGCCTACTGCAGTTAGGCTCCCGATCTTGGCCTTCGTTAAGTGATCCCACGACACGTGGTCGGCTTGCTGGGGTCGGCCCGAGGCGCAGCAGTATTGCAGTCGATCCCTTAGTGGTCTAGCGAGATATGCACAAGCGATCTAAGTACAGTGCCAAGCGGGACACCCTGCCAGACTGGCTGGCCTGAAGTTCTGGGTCTTGCACGGTTGCCCCGTCTGTTGGGGTTGCTCCCAATTGGCCGTTACCACTCATTTGATTCATGCTTGTCAATTCCCTTTTCTCCACGGTCCCAGTTATTTACCTGCGAACTTGGCGGATCAAAAAACAGCTGAGGTAGGCTGCCTGTGCGCGACGACGGCAGTGTAAAAAATTGGCAAGTGACCCCTTGCCGACCGAGGCCAAAATCTTAATTCACAGGAGGGGATTTGAATATCAATAGAACTAGTAGTTGTTCGCGAGAGGAACCTGGCCTGAGTAAGTTATACAAACGTCTGACCAGCCTACGAATAAGGCTAGAGGGTGTACCGGGGAATCAGGTTGCGAGGTGCGGAGGAGCCGCACGACTGGTTTCCCATTGGGCGGACTTCTTCCGAGAAGCGCGCGCTAAAACGGACCGCGCTCTTCGTCCATCCTCGCTATGCGCAGCTCCAATGGACGGAACAACGTTCCGTTTGATGAGCAAGTATGACGGCGTCAGGGGCCGTTCGGGTGTTCGCAGTTGGATGGCTCAAAGCAGCAGCTGGCCGGTGTGGACCCATACAGGAAGCTGTCCTCATTCCGTAGCCCCTGAAGCGCTTAAGCCCACTCTCAACAGTTTGTCAACCAGTTTTAGTTGAGAATTACGTGCGTGCGGCAAGAGCATTTAAACCTGCATGAGTGATGCATGATAGCGTCAAAATTAACAAGCGTAAGCATATGACTACGCACGTCTACCGATGTTGCAACATCGGTTATACGGCATGATCTAATAACGGTGAGCGGACTGATCGCCTCGGTTCGCCGCCTTGTTGGATATCGCTCACGAAAATATTGGGGAACCCCGTGGAGTTGCGTACTTACCTGCATGTCATCCGCAAGCGCTGGATTTCCATACTGCTTGTCACGGCTGTGGCCGTTCTCGTGGCATTGGGACAAACGTTGACCCAGACGCCCACCTATGACGCGCATTCACAATTGTTCGTCTCTGTCAAGGGCGGCAATTCAGCAACTGACGTAACGCAGGGGAACATGTTCGCACAGAACCGGGTGACGTCCTATGTAAGTCTCGCAACGAGCCCCCGCGTCCTTCAGGCAGTTGCCGATGACTTAAATCTGCCAGGCGGATCAAGGAAACTGGCAGGCCGCGTTGCAGCCTCTGCGCCCCCCCAAACCGTGCTGATCGACATTACGGCTTCCGACGCAAACCCTGAACTCGCGGCGAGGATTGCCAACTCCACGGCGGACGAATTAATTAAAGGCGTTGCGTCCGTCGAGGATGTTTCACTGGTGAAATTGAGCGTCTTCGAACGGGCAGAGCCACCCATCAGTCCTTCTTCACCTCGACCCATGATGAACCTGATTCTAGGCTTGGTTGCAGGGCTGGTCCTTGGCCTTGGCTTCGCGTTCGTACGTGAAGTTCTCAATACACGGCTGCGGACCCAGGACGACATCGAGCGAGTCGTCAGCGCCGGCGTTCTGGGCACATTCGTCGGCGATCCTTCTTTGGAAAAGACCCCTGTACTAACCCAGGGAGACCCATATAGTCCGCGGGCAGAGGGCTTCCGTCAGCTGCGGACACACCTGTCATTCACGAACCTCGGTGGCGGGCACCAGAGCGTCGTAGTTTCCTCGTCGATCCCAGGCGAAGGGAAAACGTCTACCGCTGTCAATTTGGCGATTATGCTCGCTGAAAGCGGGACGCGAGTTCTTCTCATCGATGCCGATTTGCGGCGACCGCGTGTCGCCAATTACTTGGGCTTGGAAGGTTCCGTGGGGCTTACTGGCGTCCTTACGGGCAGCGTGGCGCTTGAGGACGCAATTCAGACATGGGGGCCAGCTGGCCAGCTTCACGTTTTGGCATCGGGGCGTTTGGCACCGAACCCAAGTGAGTTGCTTGGGTCTTCGACCATGGACAAGCTGCTCACTCACTTGGAATCTGAGTATGAAGTGGTCATTATTGACGCCCCACCTTTGCTCCCAGTCACGGACCCTGCGGTCCTTGCGGCTAACGCCAGTGGCATCCTGCTGGTCGTGAGTGTTGATGGTCGAACCAAGAAGGCGGATTTGGCCAGGGCTGTCACGAATATAGAAGCGGTTCGTGCCCGTATGTTGGGCGTGGTCATCAACCGTCTTCCGGCAACCAAGGGTGATCACAACTACTACGACTACAAACCTCAAGTCGACAAAGGCAAGAGGCGTTCGACTGAAGCCAAGAATCGGCAAGAAATGCGCCACGGCAGCGTAAAGCCGTAGCCGGTCCGAGAGAACTGGAATGTACGCTTCGTTGCCCCTCGCATCCAAATTTCACAATGCCTGGCGCATCGAATCCCGCTGCAGACTTCAGTCGTCAATGTCGGTTTCACCAGCCTTTCAGCGCTTCAAGATTCTAGGGACTAGCTCAGTCCCGACTTGCACAACATTGGGGATAGTCGATGAAACACAACAACCGGATCAACACCGTAAGTGACCTTATGGGGACGCCTTCGACGGAGATCGCTCCCCAAAATAGTTCGCATTTGAACCCATTCAGCCACCGCCTTCAATTTGGCTTGGATGCCGCGTCTTGGATTATCGGGCTAATTGCCGGTGTTTTCTTCCGCTATGAGTTTGATGGCAGTCAGATGAGCTTGCCTCCGCTGCTAGCCGTTTGTGTTGCCTTGGTCATCGCCCAACTACTCGTCGGCTGGCTATTCTGGCTCTACCGGGGTCGGTACACTTCTGCGAGTTTTGAAGAAGCTGCGGCCCTGCTGGTTACCGTTATTTCCGTTGCCATGCTCGTTGGCATTCCCGTAGTCTTCCTCGGCGAGAGCTTCGGAATTCCCCGCAGCGCAACGCTCATGGCGCTGCCTCTGGCCTTCCTGCTCATGGGTTCCTCACGATATCTCCGCCGACTGAACTCCGATCGCCTGCTCAAGCCCCAAACGGACGCGAAGCGCACGCTCATCTACGGCGCGGGTCACATGGGCCAGTTGTTGATCAGGAATATGTATGCCGACGCTCATTCCGGTTACCAGCCTGTCGGATTAATCGACGACGATCCTTTGAAGCGTAACCTTAGGCTCGCAGGTGTCCCTGTCCTGGGCGACAGCAGCCGGCTTTCGCAGATCGTCAATGAATCCGAAGTTGAAGTCCTGATCGTGTCGATTGCCAGGGCTGATTCGGAACTCCTTCGATCCATTTCCGATGCAGCAGCAGCCTGCGGCATTCAAGTCAAGGTCCTACCGAGCCTAAGCGAGATCATGGAAGGCAGAGCCGCGCCTGCCGACGTCCGTGACATCGCCATAGAAGACCTTATTGGACGGCATCCCGTGGACACGGAGGTGGCCTCCATTGCCGGCTACCTTAAAGGCAAACGTGTTCTTGTGACAGGGGCCGGCGGTTCCATCGGGTCTGAGCTGTGCCGACAGATTGTCAGGTTCGAACCGGCCGAGCTGATGATGCTGGACCGCGATGAATCCGGTCTTCAAAGCGCGCAGATATCAATCGCGGGGCACGGGCTCCTCGACACCAAGGATGTCGTCCTGGCCGATATCCGTGACCCACAGGCACTGGAGGAAATTTTCCGGGAGCGGCGACCCGAGGTGGTGTTTCATGCGGCTGCGCTCAAGCATTTGCCAATGTTGGAGCAATACCCGGGCGAGGCTTGGAAGACCAACGTTCTCGGCACGCTCAACGTCCTGAACGCGGCTCGCGAAGCTGGTGTTTCGACCTTCGTAAACATTTCTACTGACAAGGCCGCCGACCCGACGAGTGTACTAGGGCACTCAAAGCGGCTGGCTGAGCAGCTTACCGCCTGGGCCGCCGCCAACTGTGGTGGAAGGTACCTATCCGTGCGCTTCGGTAATGTCATCGGCAGCAGGGGATCTATGCTTCCGACGTTCCAGACGCTTATTGCTGCCGGTCGTCCGCTGACCATCACACATCCAGAAGTTACTAGGTTCTTCATGACAATCCCCGAGGCGTGTCAGCTTGTCGTGCAGGCGGGCGGCATCGGGAGCCCAGGAGAGGTGTTGATCCTGGATATGGGTGAGCCTGTCCGGATCCAGGATGTCGCTGAGCGGATGATTGCAGCCAGCGGCAAGAACATTGAAATTGTATATACAGGCCTTCGCGAAGGCGAGAAGCTCCACGAAGTCTTGGTCAGCCACAACGAATCAGATGTGCGTCCGATCCATCCAAAGATCTCCCATACTATGGCCGCTCAACTTGAGCCCGATGACCTCGACGTCGAAGCGTGGTATCAGCTCTTTGCGGATGACTTTGAAACGGGAACGAACAAACTCGCTTCGAAGGGGCCAGCGTGAGCTTTGAGTTCGCGGCGGCGGGTCTCGGACTGCTGGCCAGCCTTCTTGCTCCATATGTGGTCCTGCCCCTGCTGCGGCGACTGGGAGTCGTCGACATCCCATCAGCCCGTTCCTCGCATTCGTCCCCGGCGATTCGTGGGGCTGGTCTTGCAACCCTTGTTGGCTTCATAACCGGTTGTCTGGTCATCTTGGCGGGAGGACATGCGCCGAAACTAGTCATTTGTGTTCTTCTTGCGTCCGCGGCAGCGGCCGGCGCCGGCTGGCTGGAGGACTTCAAAGGAATTTCCATCAAATATCGGGTGGCAAGCCAACTGCTGATCGGGCTTTCCGCCGCGGCGGCAGTGGTTGCCGTTTCCGGCGCGGAACCGTGGATCATCCCGCTCGGAGGACTGTTCATAACAGGGTTCATAAATGTCGCGAATTTCATGGATGGCGTCGACGGAATCTCGGGCTTGAACGGTGCCGTATTCGGTGGGACTTACGCGGTGACTGGAATGCTGACGTCGCAGCCCTGGCTGACTGCGGCCGGATTGGTACTTGCTGCCGTTTATGCCGCCTTCTTGCCTTGGAATCTTGGGCGGAATCGGATCTTCCTTGGCGACAGCGGCAGCTACCTGCTCGGCGCAGCAGTTTCTGTCATGGCTTTTGCAGCTTTCTGCTCGGGAGCGCCGCTCCTCGCAATCCTTGGGCCAATAGCCATCTACCTGGCAGACGCAACGTACACGCTGCTGTCCAGAATTGCCGGAGGCCAGCGTTGGTATGAATCCCACCGCAGCCACACCTACCATCAGCTCGAAGACCTCGGTCTGACCCACCTCCAGGTTGCCGCCATCGTCGCTGCTGGCAGCTGCGCCACAGGTGCCCTGGGAATACTTGCCGCCCAGGCAGCGCCCTGGACAGCAGTCCTATATCTGGGCATCGCCGGGGTGCTTATCGCAGGGTATCTCATGACCCCGGCAGCGATTCGACGCTGGGCGAGCAACCGTCACGCCGACGTGGGAAGGAGCCGTCTCGATGGCTGACTGGATTGTGGTCGGGGGCAGTGGATTTGTTGGCGGCGCTCTGGTCGACGTTTTGGCCTCTGCGGGCCACGGCGTCTTGAAGCAGGTCGCCCCACGCGTGGTGGCTGATCCAAAGTGGTCTGCTCAGGAGGTCATAGCGGAAGCTTCCAAGCACGTCGAGGAGATCGTCGCGCTGGCCGCCTCATTTGCGGACAAGGATGTCGTGGTAAATGCAGCTGGACTTGCTACCCCAGGTAGCGGCCAGAGTCTGGAGCTTTTTGGTGCCAACGCGGTCTTGCCAGCCCTCATCTGGCTGGCGGCACAGCAGGCCGGTGTCCCGACGTACATCCACATAAGTAGTGCTGCTGTGCAGGGACGGCGGCCTGTGCTTGACGGTTCGTGGGATCATCAACCCTTCTCACCTTATTCACAGTCCAAAGCCCTAGGCGAACGAGCCTTGCAATTGCTCATGGATCAGACCCTCACGAGGCCGTCGACAGTCCGGATTGTCCGGGCCACGTCGATTCAGGACCCCAGCCGAAGCACTACGCGGAGTCTGATCAGGTACGCGCGTTCACCACTTGCCAGCGTGGCCGCACCTGGTTCCGCTCCCTCACCGGTGTCCAGTCTTGGCGGTCTAGCGGAGTACGTGCTCGCCGTAGGCGACGCGCCGGAACGTGTGCCGACTGTCAGTGTGCAACCGTGGGAAGGACTGACCGTGCGCGACGTTGTGCTCCAGCACGGGCACAAGGAACCCCTTCAGCTGCCTCCTGCATTGTGCCGTTTGATGCTCAAGGTTGGTTATTGGCTTGCGAAATTCGGCTCACCCAAAATGGATAGCGTCGTCCGCAGGGCCGAGGTGCTGTGGTTTGGCCAGCGGATCAGCCAAACGTCCGCTGGCCAATCCTTAGGTATGGGGGAAAGTACTTTGGCGGCAGAGGAGCGGGCTCAAGAATGAAATCCAAGACAGACATTTTTTTCATCCAGACAACTGACATCTCGGTTAGCTCCCAGTTGAGCGGCCAGATGGGTTACCTGCAGCGTCGGGGATTGCGCGTTGCGGTTGCATCAGGCGATACCGGTCTTTTGAGTTCCCTCGCGGAGCAGGACAATGTATCGTCGCACGCCCTGCCGATTGAACGTGACCCGTCGGTGTTGTCTGATCTGCGCGCACTTTGGCGGATTTTTAGGCTCATCCGAAAGCTCCAGCCTGATGTCATTGTGTACGGCACACCGAAGGCTTCACTGCTGGGTGCAATCGCTTCCTGGGTGCTGCAGAAGCCTCGGCGCATTTACTGCGTCTATGGGCTTCGATCAGAGACCATGACCGGCGCCAGCAAACAGATGATGCTTCTCATCGAGAAGACAATCATTAGGCTTTCCACAGACGTCGTGGCTGTCGGCCATGCTCTGAAGGAGCAGATGATCCAGGCAGGACTCACGGCTGACGTCACAGTTTTCGGAAAGGGCTCTGCTAACAGCATCGATCTCGAGAGCTATCAACTCAAGGGACAGGACCCTGAGCTGCGCACATCATTCCGCGCGGACCACGATATCCCTGCCGATGCCAAAGTTGTAGGCTTCGTCGGCCGCATCACAGCTGACAAGGGCATCGACGCGCTCATGGACGCAGTGCAGTCACTTAGACAGCACATGGATGACGTCCACCTCGTCCTGGTGGGACCGGACGATGGGATCGAATCGCTACGCCCAGAGACAGTAGCTGCGTTCGATGAGCCCTGGGTACACAGGACGGGCAACTTGGACGATACTGCGACGGTGTACGCGGCATTAGACCTGCTGTGCCTTCCGTCCCGCCGTGAAGGCCTTCCGACCGTACTTCTGGAAGCAGCGGCTTCCGGGACCCCAATCGTGGCAACCGATGCCACGGGGGTCCGCGATGTGATTCCACATCCGGGATGCGGGAAGATTGTGCCCATCGATGACTCGTCGGCACTTGAAACCGCACTACGCATAGTCTTGATAAACCCTGAAGAGGCCAAGGCAATTGCTCTCAATGCCCAGGCTGTAGTGTTCCGCGACTTTGACAGAGAGCGGCTCTGGAACCGCCAATACCACTTTTACGCTGGCGACAAGAACACTCGGACAAGCAGCTTGATGACCAGAAAGCAAGAATAAGCCATGACTTCCTCACTCATCACTGTTGCGACTGAGATCGGACCCACCCCATGACTGCCAGTAAACGAACGGTCTTCTATGCCACGGAAGCGCGTTTGCACCGAGGCTTGGATGGCCGTGTTTACTCGGATGCTTCGCAGGACTGGTACGAGAACCATCTGCTGTGGCTGAACAGCTTTGACGAAGTCATCGTTGTCGCCAGGGTCGAAGACATTCCTCGGGACAGCGGCCGCCTCGTTGAAGGCGACGGTGTCAAGGTCCTTGCGGTCCCCTCGTATCAGGGAGCAAGAGGCATGGTGACCCGGTTCATGCAGATACGCAAACTTGTGCGCCGGTTTTCCACCGACGCCAGTGCTGTTTACGGGGGCCGGTTCCCCGGTGTAATCGGTGGAATCACCGTTAGCGCGGGTCGCCGCTTGGGAGCCCGGACCTTCGCGCACGTGGTGGGCGACCCCTATGACGTCCTCAAGGCTGGTGTCGCGGGGAAGCCGGGAGTCAAGTTGGCATGGCTGGCGAAACTACTTGTAGCGCGACAAGTTTCCAGCGTCGACGGCGCAATCTACGTCTCCGAGAGGACACTACAGCGACGATACCCAGTGCATGCAGGTGCCGCCTCGCTCGTCCGCAGCGGAATAGCCATCACCGACGGCACGCTCGCTGCGCAACCGAAAATTACTCACCCCGAGCGGGAGGGCCTTATCGTGGTCGCCGTCGGAACGCACAACCAGATGTACAAGGGCCACGATCTCCTGCTCCAGGCAGCTGCCCAACTCCTAAGCAAGGGTCACAGCATTACCCTGGAACTTGTTGGCGGAGGCGCGAAACATCGGGTACTTGTTGAGCTGGCCAAAGACCTAGGCATCGATAAGCATGTCAACTTCCATGGACACATTGAAACGCCCGAGGAAATACGCGACATCCTTGACCGTGCTGACCTTTTTGCCATGCCATCCCGCACTGAAGGTGTCCCGAGAGCCCTCATTGAGGCGATGGCCCGGGGCCTGCCCTGCATTGGTTCCGACATAGGCGGAATCCCGGAATTGCTTCCACCGGATTGCCTCTTTACCTCAGGATCCGTTGAAGAATTAACCGGATTGCTCCGCTCAGCCCTTAACAACTATGAGTGGATGACACAGCAGGGGGCCACAAACCTGGAGCATGCTCGTCAAATTATCGCTTCACTTGACCCGCAAAGGGTTATTGACTTTTTCAGCCAACTCGAGGCTGCGCCGAAAGCACTGGAAAGATCATGACGGTGACGGAAAAGAGCAGCTCTACTGTGGCCCACATCCTCGGGTCCGTCGACCGCGGTGGCGTCGAGATGCGGATGCTTGAAGTAGCCCGAGCCCTGCCTGCGACCGGCCCGAAACTGACAATGGTCACACTCACCGGGCGGGAAGGGTCCCTGGCAGGCGACTACAGAGCGGCGGGCGCCACGATTGTCCCTTTACGCCTCTCCAGCCCCTGGTTTGCATTTAAGTTCGTCCGGTTTCTCCGGGGCAACCGCATCAAAGTCGTCCACTCGCACGTTCATCTTGCTTCTGGATTCATCCTCGCGTTGGCAACCCTTGGTGGCGCCCGTATCCGGATCGCTAATTTCAGCAGCGACGGCCGGCCCCGTGCCGAACAGTCGCTGCCGGCGCGGGCAAAGTACGCGGCAATGCGCTGGCTCCTTAACCAGTTCGCAACCGACATCATCGGAATCGCTCCCTCAACGCTAACGGTGGCCTGGAAGAAAGATTGGGCGAATGACCCACGTTGCCGTGTCTTGATGACAGGTTTCGATCTGGAAAAGTTCTCCAGCGCCGGTACCACTGACATCCGCGATGAGCTCGGGATCGCCCCGGCCGAACCATTGATTCTCCACATAGGTCGGGCTGACATCCCCACTAAGAATAGAGACGGGGCCATCCGGTTCTTCGGTGAGTATGCCAAAGCACACCCGATGGGAGCCTTGGTTTTTGTAGGTCGAGATGGAGCTGACGAGGTCCAGTCGGCAGCAAACCGGTCGCGTTGGCTGTCGATAACCGAGCAATTAGGTGTTACGGACCGTGTTCATTATGCCGGCGAACGCATGGACGTCCCTGATCTGCTGGCCTCTGCAGATCTTCTGTTGTTCACTTCCACATTGGAGGGACTGCCCGGCGTGCTGGTAGAGGCATGTGCGGCTGGTACGCCCGTTATTGCATCTGATGTTGCAGGCGCCGTTCACCTCGCGCAGCATGTCGGAGGGATACAGCTTCTGTCATTGCAAACTGCCATATCCGTTTGGGCCGATGCCATCGCCGATGCACTAAGAGACAGGCCAACGCCTGAAACCCGGGAGCTGGCCCGTAGAAAGTTGTACGGTTCTGAACTGGATATTGAGGTTGCAGTCGGCCACTTCCGCAGGCTGTGGTGCGCGTGAAGGTCCAGACACAGACTACGCACTCAGTTCTGCCGGACGAGGTCTTATCCAGAGCGAAACTCCACGGAGCCGTACTTGCTCACGTCGGAAGCGCCATCCTAATCTGTCTGCTAGTGCTTGCACCAGTCTTCGAGCAGGCCCCGATCCAAAGGGTGGCGATCATCTCGCTCCTGCTAGCGTGCGCCCTGGGCTACTTGGTCGCCAAGTCACTCTCCGATGGCGTTTGGTCTTTTCCCTTCCTGTACTTCTTGATACTTTGCCTTTTCCACCTGGGATTGTTCGTCTCCCCGGCCCTTGACAACGGACGAATGGCGTCATTCCTGGATGGAACGTGGACAGGCTGGTACAGCGACCCTGTGATGATCCGGGCCGCTTACCTCATCGACCTTGGCCTGTTGAGCTATGCCACGGCGATAGGGTTTGTCGCATGGCTTTCCAGTAACTCCGGTACGAAGATGCGGCCCTCTGAGCTGCAGGAACACTCATCTGACCGATCCATGCGGGACGCGATTGTTGACGTGGGCGGACTGACACTGTCGGTGGCGGTCGCAAGTTGGCTGTTCGTTTGCTATACGCAGCTCGGCCCATTGTTCTTCCTTAACAGCTACAGCGAATACCTGGAGGCAACTTCCGGAAATTCCGTGGGCATTATCTATTTCGGAATTACCATTGGATCTGCGCTCATAGCGCAGGACACTACTCGGCTAATCTCGCGGACGGGTTTAGTCTTCTTGTTCACATTCTTGCTGCTTGCCCTGCCCATGGGGTTGCGCAGTGAATCTCTCTTTCCGTTGATCGCGGCCCTTGCTGTATTCATCCGCTGCAGGAAGACGCCTTCATTCGCATCAATGGTGGTCTGCGTCCTCGTCGGATTGGTCGCGATCTCCGCAGTACAGCAGGTCCGCAGCCAAGGACTCGGGGACACCTCCCTTCACGAGGTGTCCGCTTCGCCGATCAAGGCGATTGAGGAGATGGGCTACTCGGCACGGGTTATCGTTACCACTATTGGCTGGCACGAAGCCGCGCACGAACCATACTTGGCTGGGGCCACCTACGCAGCTCCTCTGGAGCGTGGGCTCGCGGGAATACTCGGCCTGCCCAGGGATGATGCTGAAACGGACTTTCGTCTGATGAACGCAGAGATTGCCCACCGTGTAGGTCCCATCGGCGGTTCGATCATTGCCGAAGGACACCACAATTTCGGGATCCCCGGCATACTGCTCGCGTTGGCGCTGGCTGGATTCCTGGCTTCCCGTCTCTCCATCGTTCCGCCGCGCCCCGTGCCCCTGGCTTTCCTCGGCGTTGCCGCCTCGCTCCTGCTGATGCACGTCAGGAATTCATTTGCGCCCATCTTCGCATGGGGCACGGGCGGGGTTGCACTCATTCTCGTCGCTATAGGGCTGAGCTGGCTTAAAGGGCGCAAAGTACATTGAGACGTCTGCTTGCCGCCACCCGTTCCGGGTCAGGAAAAGAGGTCCTTGGGACTACCGCCTGGAGCGTGGCCGGTCTCTTCGGGGCCTTGCTGTGCGGCGTTATCACGGCCAGAATGCTCCTCCCGGACGACCGCGGAGTCCTAGCGATCCTGATCACCACCGTCACGATCGTTTCGCTGGTAAGTGGGCTTGGTACGAACATTTCACTGCGCATCCTTCTTCCCCGGGATCCACGAGTCACGATGCGGGCCTATGCCAAAACGTCGCTATGGCTGGGCGCTTTGCAATTGGTCCTCCTTATCCTCGTCTCTTATTTCTTGCTTGGCGCAATTGACGTGCATTTGGGCGTCAACGAAGTTATTTTGGGCGTGCTGCCTTTGGGGCTTGCGGCGTTCTTCGCCAATCAGACGGCGGACGCCCTGAGCGCCACCGGCTTCCCAAGCCGGGCATCGATGGCGAACAGCGTCGGGTTCGGTGTCACCGCTGCTGCCCTCATCGTTTTCTGGATTTTTGGGCACGGTCTGCTCGGTGCACTCCTTGCCTACACGACCGGTTTCACAACACGCAGCGTCATCGCCATCAGCATCATCGGCAAGGGCGTTGTCCTCAAAACAACCGAACCGACATCGGGTGGAACGAAAGAGCTTTTGCGCAAGGGCGTCGGCCTGATGGGCATGAATCTGGGCCAGTCCATAACTTACCGACTGGATCAATATCTTCTTGCTGCCTTAGCCGACACCCGCGCTGTTGGCTTGTACGCCGTTGCGACAACGCCGGCGAGTCTGATTCAGGTCGTATCCAATTCTGTCGGTCAAGTCGCTTTCCGCGATGCTGCACAGAATCAATTCGGCAGAAAGAAACTGCTGACCTTCGTCCTCGGAGCTGCGGGAGTGACGGGGGCGTACACGGCTGTCATGTATGTTGCAGCGCCATGGCTCATTCCCCTGGTGTTTGGGCAAGAATATGCACCAGCCGTCGACATCGTCCGTGTGCTTGCCTTGGCCGAGATCGCCTTGTCGCCCTACCTGGTTTTGAGTCGTGCAGTGGCCGGCGCAGGGCACATAAAGCTCTCCAGTTGGACCGGCGTCGTGGGCATGGCAGCGATGAGTTTGTTTCTGCTGGTGTTCATTCCCGGCAGCGGGGGCCTTGGCGCGGCATGGGCATGCGTCACTGGCTACGCCACCATGAGCCTTTTTCTCATATGCGGGACGTTGATCATCAGGTGGCAGCAGCGACCATCAAAGGCACCCCGTCACCGAAAAGCCTCGATAGGGCCGCCACGCGTATCAGGTCGTGCACGGCGCCGTCGACGCCCCAACGCGCGCCCGATTGCCAGCGAAAATTCCCGCAAAGTTCCAGCAAACAACCGATAGGGATCCACTCATGGATAAATCAAAGAAAGCAGTCATAGTCGGACAGGGCTATGTAGGCCTTCCCGTGGCCATGAGAGCTGTCGAAGTCGGCTATGACGTGGTCGGGTTGGACATTGATGAACGGAGGATCGTCGCCCTGAGCAATGGCGAGTCGTTTGTTGGAGACATCACAAATGACGAACTCCGGCGCAGACTGGACTCCGGGCGCTACCTTCCCACCACTAGCTACACCGAGGCCGCTGGTTTCGATTTCGCCATCATCACGGTGCCAACCCCTCTTAAGGAGAGCCTTCCGGATTTGAGCTACATCACGGATTCGGCAAAGGCATTGGCGCAATTCATTACCCGCGGTTCCACTGTCATTCTCGAATCCACCACACACCCCGGAACCACCGAGGAACTGCTTGTGCCGATTTTGGAAACCGGCTCCGGACTAACGGCGGATGTCGATTTCTACGTAGGCTACAGTCCAGAAAGAATCGACCCTGGCAACAAGGTGTGGGGCTTCGTCGAGACGCCAAAGGTCGTTTCAGGACTCGGACCGGAATCGCTCGTCCGCGTCAAGGATTTCTACGATTCCTTAGTCGAAAGGACTGTTCCCGTCGGAACCCCAAAGGAAGCCGAAATGACAAAGCTGCTGGAGAACACCTTCCGGCATGTGAACATTGCCCTGGTTAACGAGCTTGCGATCTATGCGCACGCCTTGGGAATCGATCTGTGGGAATCCATTGACGCTGCCTCAACCAAACCCTTCGGCTATATGAAGTTTGTACCGGGTCCCGGCGTTGGCGGACACTGCCTGCCTGTGGATCCGAGCTATCTCTCTTGGCACGTTCGTCGTCAGCTTGGCCATGCCTTCCGCTTCGTTGAACTTGCCAACGACATCAATGACCACATGCCGGACTATGTCGTCCGCCGCCTGCTCATGAGCTTGAACAATGTCGGCAAGCCTCTGAAAGGCTCACGGATCTTGATGGTCGGGCTGGCGTACAAGAAGAACACCGGGGATGTCAGGGAGGCGCCCTCCTTGCGTATTAGGGAGCTCCTTGAAGAGTTTGGTGCAATTGTCTTAGGGGTTGATGACTTGGTCGAAGACCACCACTGGCCCAAGGAAATGCTACGAGGAACATTGGATGCCGAAACGGTCAGCAAATCCGACGCGGTCCTTCTGGTCACCGATCACGACTACCTTGACTTGAATATTCTGGATAATTCGGATGTACCGGTGCTTGACACAAAAAATGCACTCAAAGGTGCATCAGTGGAGCATTTGTGAGCCTGGCCGAGACCATACCGGATGCTGTGCTTTTCCGAAGCACTGGCAAGATAAAGGAGCAATTGAAGTATGAAGATCTTGATCACTGGTGGTGCCGGTTTCATCGGGTCGAACCTGGTTCGATATATCAACGAAAACGATCCGCAGGCCGAGCTCGTTGTCCTTGACAACTTCAGCACCGGACATGCCGAAAACCTTTCTGGACGACTTGTGAACGTCATCGAGGGGTCCATTCTTGATGAGGCTATCCTCGACGTTGCTATGGAAGGTGTCGACTCTGTCGTCCACCTCGGAGCACTGGGTAGCGTGCCTAGATCAGTGGCCCGCCCCTTGCAGAGCCACCATGCCAACGCAACGGGTACCCTAAACGTCCTGGAAGCAGCCAGGCGGCACGGCGTCAAGCATTTTCTCATGTCCTCGTCGAGCTCCGTTTACGGCAGCAATCCAGTCCTGCCTAAGTCGGAGACTGACTGGACTCGTCCGGTAAGCCCTTACGCGGCTAGCAAGCTTGCTGCCGAGTCTTACACCATCGCTTATGGGCGCACATACGGTATGCAGACGCTGGCGTTTCGATTCTTTAACGTCTACGGGCCAGGTCAACGTGCCGGCCATGCCTATGCTGCAGTTATCCCAAAGTTCCTCGATGCCGCGCTCCGTGGTGAGCCGCTGGAGGTGCATGGCGATGGACTGCAATCCCGTGACTTCACGTATGTAGACACGGTCTGCGAAGTTCTTCTTGCGGCCTGCCAGCAGCAATTGAGCTCAGAAAGTCCAGTCAATCTGGCTTTCGGATCCAATGCGTCTTTGCTTGAGGTCATTGCCGGCCTCGAAGGCGCTATGAAGCAGAAGCTGACTATTTCCCACCACGATCCGCGGGCGGGAGACGTCCGGGCATCGCGAAGCGATGGCCGCTTGATGAAGGAACTGTTCCCAGACGTCACACCTGTTGATCTGCAAACCGGAATTGAGCGAACCTTGACGTGGTTCAAGCAGGGCGAGCGAACCGGTGTGACCTCGTCCTAAAGGCTGGCCCAATCTCTTGAAGCCGTCAGGACGTCATCAAGAGTTTCGGGACAGAAGTTTAGCTGCCTCGTAGCCAAACCAATGTCCGCACAACTGAAGCTGGCCCGCGGTTCATCCACCTCATAGTGGATTTTTCCGAGTTTGCTGAGAAGGTGAACCAACTTCCTGTTACTCGTGGCTTCGCCACTTCCGATGTTCAGAGTCAGATGGCCCCGCAACGGCACGTTGGTGGACCGCAAGATTGCCTCCGCCACGTCGGGTGCGTGAATGTAGTCGCGAACGAAGGTGTCGAGGCCCTGCAATCGTGAGGGCCTTAAAGGCGTTGAAGACAACAAACGATGGACGAGCGAGTCTGAAAATTTGTCGCCGTAGATGTTGAAAATGCGCAAGGCGACACTTGAAAGTACCGCCGAATCCGTTGCCTCCCGAAGGATTTCCTCGGCCTCGTGTTTCATCCGAGCATACGTACTGCTTAAATCCACCTGATGCGCCTCGCTCACAGGTTCCGTATTGCGGTCACCATAGACGGCGGCCGTAGAGGAAAAAACGATGCGAGAGGTGCCCGCAGTCATTGCGGCATCGCAGAGCACCTGCATCGCCGTGACATTGACAGCCTCTGACAGTTTCAGGTTGGCGTCGCATGCCGCCCCGCTGACACCAGCAAGATGAATAATGACGTCAGGCTCCGCAAAAAGGACCGCCTGCTTCAAGTCGGAGGGATCAGAGATGTCTGCCCTGACATCCGCTGCAGTCTGTGGGATGGCACGGGGGCTGATCAGGTAGATGGCGGAAAGATCTGCGCGGCGCTGAAGCTGTTGGCGCACGACCATTCCCAGACGCCCGTTTGCGCCTGTTACAAGAATCTTCACGTTCCCCCTTAAATGAGCGGAAGGCAATACGGAGAATACCGGAAAACGCCAGCCAGCCCGCTGCCAACCACTCGTGTCGCCGTCAGACTCTATCACCGACGCAACAGGTCACGGGGACTCGAACATGTCCTTACGGCATCAAATCCAAGTAGTCCTTACCTAAATGACTGCAAAAGTCGAGTACCCACTACTCGTGCTGCGCTGTGGCCACTGTCTTAAGTTGAAGACACGAAGCCCAAGTCGATCCGGAGGGGGCCCTGGTGGACAGTCGAAACAGACTCCAGTCAGTATTGTTTGGCGGCAGTACGGGTTCGGTCTGGGTCGCAGATGGTGTCCTTACGACCCGTCAGGGCGAAGAATTTCTGCTGGAGTCAGTCGTCGACGGCCGGCTGGTGAGCATACGGATCAGCAGCTTCATTGGACCGTTCATGACGTCACTGCGCGAGCTGTTGGAACGAACTGCGGCCGAAGACACTTGCACCGACAGAGGTCCCTTGCTCACGGAGTACTAATCGCGGCTTTCAAAGCGGCTGAGATGAAGTCCCTGACTTTCGGCTCCTGAGCGGTGACCCAGACCTGGGAAAGGTGGTTGCTATCGGTGAAAACTGGGATTCCACCATCGGCGATGAGGCATGTATCAGTCGGACAGAGGTGGTCGTCGAAACTTAAGACGTGATTGATTGTCCATTGCTCTTGGACGGCCCGTTCCGCGTCTCGTAGAGTGGCAATGTCCTCAAAAGCCCTGGAACGCGTCGGAGAGCAACCCTGCTCGGTTCCGCCAGGACGTGTCACGCACACACCTGCGTCACCTCCGGGCCTCGGAGTGTCGTCGATAACTGCCGCCACGGCTCCGGAGTCGCGCGCTGCTTCAATAATGGACGCGAAGCCTGCGCGCCACAATCTGGACTGAGTGGCCACAGATTTGACACTGCCCGCGTTGTCCGGGATTTGTCCGACATAGCTGTTTGAATTTGCTGTAAGAACGACTTCCGGTCGAAGCTCGTATATGAGCGCTTCAGTCTCGCGATGGAAGTAATCGCAATCGGAATAAACGGCGCCGTGTGCCAGGACCGTCACATCAGCAGCCGGGCAGGCATCGAGGGCGCGAATTACGAGGCGGAAACCGTCCTCAGCACCGACCCTCGCCAGCGTAGGAACCCACTGTGCAGCGTGGGAATCCCCAATCACCATGACAGTTTTCGCGGCATCAGTCGAACCCGAAACACAGTACGCGATTCCGGAATCTGCGTGGCGGCGCTCCGGGCATGCCTGAGGCGCACCCTGTTCACGTACGGCAAGCCATGTCCGATTCTCTCCTGTTGTTGACGCCAATGTACCGCCAGCGTAAATTCCCGCTGAGGCCAGAACGCAGACAACAAACCCGGCCGACATGGCTGTGTACGTGGCGCGTTTGCTGGCCCGAAGGGCTTTCGACACGCGGATCGGCGACTCAACCCAAAGGAAAGTAGCGTGCGCCAAGCCCAATGCTAGCGCCGACGCCGCAAGACCAAGCCACACTGAGTGGACGTCAAAGCTCACGCTAACCAGAACGACGGCAGGCCAATGCCAGAGATACCAGGAATAAGACCGCTCGCCGGTCCAAACCATCAACTTAGTGCCAAACAAGCTTGACATCCGGTTAGGCGTTGAGCCGCCCAGAATCACAAGCAGCGCACCCGCAGCGGGAAGCGCCGCCATTACGCCCGGAAAGGGTTGGTTGGCTCCAATAAACAAGCAACTAACCACAATGGCTGCCGCGCCGGTGGAAGCAACAACTGCCGCCGTCGTCCTCGACAAGTTCACGGCTCCTATAACGACTGCGAGAATCCCGCCTGCTGCAAACTCCCAGGCCCTTGTCGGGATTGTATAGAAGGCCCAGAACGGATGCTCTGGGGTCAAGGCAGCTGAGGCAGCAAACGAAACAGCGAGACAAGATACCAAACTCAAAAGTGCAACGAGGCGCATGCTCCAGCGCAATTGTCGTGCGGCCCACGAAATGATCAGGAAGAGCAAGGGCAAAGCCAAATAGAACTGTTCTTCGACTCCCAAAGACCACGTATGGAGGAAAGGGCTCTCTTGTACTTCATGACCGAAGTAGTCCGCAGCTTGGAATGCGAAGAGCACATTTGATGCGGAAAGGACAGCTGCGACGGCCTGACTTGCGAGTTCTTTGAGCTCCAGGGGCGAAAATATGAACGGACTGACTGCCAAGACCGTCACCGCTACAAAGGCCAATGCGGGGAAGAGCCGCCTAGCGCGTCTGGCCCAAAACTCTGGAAGATTGAGTCTGCCTGTAGCTTCATTTTCCCGTAGTAGTTGACCGGTAATGAGAAACCCGGAGATTACAAAGAAAACGTCTACGCCCACAAATCCGCCAGGTATCCAACTCACCCCAGCATGGACTAGGACTACTGAGACAATGGCGATCGTCCTTAAACCGGCTATATCACTGCGAAAAGTTGAACGATGTGCGGAGGTAAACGCGGAAGGCATGTCTGACTATAACTTCTGCCATATTCATGGAGCGATTTTGCGTGCTTCCATTACTCGAACATAACGCAACCTAGTCCAGGCCCAGATTGGGTTTACAGCTCGAACCCGGAGTCAGATATTGCATTCAACCTGGCAAAACGCAGGATGGAGAGGATGGCAGGCGCAAGTTCATCCTCCATTTGTTTATAAACGTCAGATCCGCGGCGGTATGGGTCCACCACGTCGTTGGCACTGGCATCTTCCGGTATTGCCACGTGACGAACTGCAGCAGCACGGGCTGGGACTTGATGCCAATCTGCAATTGTTCCCAAGGGCGCTACTGATGCATCTTCCAGAAGGACACTGAGCATCCTTGCGAATTCCCCGATCGTGAAGGTTCGTTTCAGCAGCGATGAATCGAGTTGCAGAACCGCTGGTCGGTGTCGAGAGCTCATGGTGAGTATGAGGTCGCTCTGACGGAGCATTGTTGCGATAAGCTGCTTTGCCTTGAAGTTGGCGGCATTCCCGCCGAACGTTCGAATAATCTCGGCCGACAGTGGCTGGATGGGCTCGCCGACCATGGCACGCTTCCCAGCACTTTTCACCTCGAACTTTGCGTCCTAAACCTGATCCAGCCCGGCCTGTAACAACCGTTCAGCCACCGGCGAGCGAAAAATATTCCCTGTGCACAGGGTAAGGATACGGAATGGATGTGGGGGATTCCGCGTCGGTACCATCTCTCCTTTTGCCAAGTGCTCCAAAAACGCTTGGGAAAGCCATCTCGGTCTGTATTCGCGTAATTCCGCCGAGTTCGCGCTTGCCGAGTCGCGGAGGTCCCTCATGAAGCTGAAGGAATCTCCTGAACTGCCTGCCCAGGCCTACCCACTAGTTTCCTCTTTCGAGTGCGTGTGCTGTGACGTACGCGCCTAGCTGATCCTTGGAGAGCGCGCCTGCGATCTCGGAAATGGCAGTCGTGTCGGCAACGACAATCGATTGGCCGTCCAGAGAAGTACCGGTGCCGAGTGTGGGCAAGGTAAACATCACAGTGTCGTTCACCCTAATGTCCTTCAGACCCAATGCGAGGCTGCCGATAGCGGCGGCGTCGAACCCCTTATCCACGCTAACGAAGGGCGAAACCGCGCTCACCATGCTGCTGACGGTCACAGGGTTCGTCAAGGTTTCGCGCGCAATCGTCTTACTGATGATTGCCTTCATGTACGCTTGCTGGTTTCGCACACGCTGATAGTCGCCGTCGCTGAATGACTTCCGTTCGCGGACAAAGGCGAGAGCTTCATCACCGTTTAGCGTCTGTTTGCCGGCTGTGTAGTAGTGGCCACTCATTGGACCAGATGCAGGTGCGAACGGGATCTTTACGTCTATTTCCACGCCACCCAAGGCATCGGTGAGACCCTTGAAACCTTCGAAGTCCACCATTGCCACGTGATCGATCCGCTGCTGGAAGAGGGACTCCACAGTTTGCACCATCAGGGGTACACCGCCAAGAGCAAGCGCCGCGTTGATCTTGGACTCGCCCTTCCCTGGGATGTTGACCCACAGGTCTCGCATGAGGGAAACGGCGTAGACATTTTTCCGGTCGGCCGGAACGTGGACAAGCATCAGAGTGTCAGCGCGCTGATCGGTGGCTGCAGCAGTGTCCACGTCCAATTCGTCGGACCCGCGGGTATCACTGCCCATCACGAGGATATTCATGGGCGCGGGGGCACCATTCGCAGGCTCGGTCTTTTGGGGTCGGGTGGCCTCGTCAGGGAAGGCTGACTCAATCTTCGTGGTCCCCGAGTTGAAGGTCTGTGCCAAGTTGTAAAGGTAGCCGCCTCCAATCAGGCCCGCGATTAGGACGACGGCCGCAAAGCCAATTAACACATTTCGCGCGGTCTGTTTTGGGCTCTTTTGACGTCGAGGGCGGGACTTAGTCTCGGCATTTTCAGTATCAGGCGGGAGCGTCATGTGTTCCTTGGTGTCGGCGTCAGCAGTGACGATTCTATCAAGCGGCAATGAGTAATGGCTGCTGCCGACACTCAGGAGCTAGCCACAGCCGCCTACGGGAACAAGATAGAACCCCCCGGCTCGGGGCTTCCCACGTGCATATCGCAACATCATGGTCACGTCGAAGGACCCTAATCGCCTTACTTTGGACGTCGACGCGCTCTATGGGTTGAAAAGTGGCCGCGGTGCTTGTAGCCCGAGGACAGCCAGCGCTAAGGCGTACAAACACGCTTGGCCTGTGGCTAGCCTTTGGAGTCCCGGGAAGACTGTGCTGTGTAGATGCGTTGCGAATAGAAATCGTCGTTTTCCGCGCCCCATTGGTTGGTGACATTGACGGTGTAGTAGCGGCCGGCAGCCAGAGTAGTTTTACCAACGTTTACGAGGATCATCTCCAGTTCCGGGTTCATACCGCCCTGGACTCCGTATGCCGTATTTGTGCTGGTGGGCTTCACGGTTTTCATGAGGCGTTGTCCGCCTTTGGTGCTCCACTTCACTTGGGCATTGCCGCCTGAAAGATTGAAGCCGGTTATCCGCACTTGGCCGGTGGATGCGTCGAAAGTCGCGTCGGTAATAATTGGCGTTGCGATTCCGGACTCCACCTGGGCTTTCAAGGGAACGCCCGTACCAACGCAGGTGTAATACGAATCCCACATGAAGGAAATGATCTTCTGCGCGTTGGATAGCTGTTGCAGCTGCCGGTCTATCCTCGCTTTGGAGCTTTGTCCGCGGAGACTGTCACCACAAGGGTTGGAGGCTGTGGCGGGAGCCATGCCCTCCAAGTTTGCCCACAGGACGGCGCCTGTTCCGGAAATGCCCGCAGCGGCTGCCAGGAAATAGTCACGAACAGGTGCCACGTACTTGCTGCTCCACGAGCCCTTGCCCACGATGCTCTCCGCATACCGGTCAACTGCCGAGTTCGCTTCGTTCGACTGAAAAGCTCCACCCTTGCCGGTTCCCATGCCGTCTTGGATGGCAATGTTCAGAACCAGTCCGCTGGCCGTCTGGGCAATTCTTCGGATCCCGTTTCGAGCCTCCGTCAGGCTGATACTGAAAGCGCTGACCCGCGCATCAAGGTAGGGACTAATGATTGCGCCGCGAGTGGGGAGGATTCGGTGGATGGCCTGGTTCTGCATCCGGTACAGATCCAGGATGGGATCGAAAGTGTGGCCATCGGTGACGGGCATTTCTGTGCTGTGATAGAAGCCAGCCAGGCCCTTCACGTCATTTGCCGCAGCCTGATATTGAAGGAAGCGCTCCGTGAAGAGCGCAAGGGTCCCCTGATAGGAAACATCAGGGAGGTACGGCGTATCCGTTCTCTTCACGGGAAGGGGCATGCCGGCATAGAACTTCATGCCCAGTTTCGTGGCCGCCAAGGCCAGGGAAGCTGCTGGATCCATGCCGCCCGCAGTGCCACCGCCTGCAACCACCACGTCATACTTCCCGTTCGTAGACGTGCAGCCGCTGCCTTGGGCTGGGAGGACCAACACAACGAATGCCTTGCCTTGGCTGGTGATCCTGCGGTCCTTGGGGCACTTCAGAGCTTGGCTGCTCCATACGCTTCCGTCGGAGTACGTGAAGTAGCGGTTGACCTCCAGAGTTCCCGCAGCAGCCTGGGCGCAGTTCACTCCATCGATGACACACTCCTTGGGAAGCGTGGCCAAGGTAGCTGGCGCGAGAGGCGTTCCAAAAGTGATGACGGTGTCAGCGCCTGCTGCCCTAATTTCGCTGAGCTTCTGCAGGTTCCGGGAACTGCTCGGAGTGGCGTAGACGAAATAGCCACCAATTGGGTAGCTTGCCGGTTTCGGAGCCTTAACGGCCGGAGTTTTCTTCGGAGCTGCTGGGGGCTGTGGATCCTGAATCGGCCGCTCTGCCTCCATGCTGGGGCTGGGCGCAACCAAAGCGGTCCCTCCAACTCCGGCTATGAGCACAAGTGCCGCGAGGATGACTTTGATGCGTGGACGGCTTCCGCGAATGAGCGTCATGAATTCCTTGGGGTCGGCATCAGCAGACGATCCTACGGAATCAAATGACTGTTATCCATACGCTAGACTAAATCGGGCTGCCCTCCTTGCTGTTGGCGGCCGCGCCTACCCTCCTTCAGGTGGACGCACTGGAACGGACGCCCTTGGCGTTTTGTACGACATATTAACGGGGGGAAAGTTGGGCACCGGAATTAGACGTGTTCAAGCCGCACTTGTGGTCATCATGCTGGCTATTCTCGGGTTTTTTGGTACCCAACCAGCCATGGCCACTACGGTAACCAACCCCGGCACAGACACGGAACAGCCGGCGGACCCATCGCCCACGCCTGAGCCTACGTTCCCGGTCATCATCCCGCCCGTCATTCAGCCGTCCTCGCCTCCCGCCACTCTGGAACCTATTCCTACGGAACCTGCCCAGCCCTCCGAAGAGCCAGCTCCCGCACCCGTGGTGCCGCCCGTCGTCGAGCCAGTCGCTCCGCCCGCGGAAGTGCCTGCTGTGACTCCGCCTGCTACGTCTCCCACTCCTGCTGTCCCCACTGATGTTGCTGTCGAGAACTTCTTTGTAGAGCCCGAGGTTCCCGCCGAGACCGCCACGGCCACCGCCGAGCCGACGCCTACGCCCACACCCACTCCTACGAAAACCGCAGCCCCACCAGTTGTCAGCGCAGACATCACCGGCCCCTTGAAGGTGGCCCTGGCCCCTGTCGCGGAGAACAACCCCCTTGTCCAAGGCCTGACGGTCTTGGTGTTGCTGCTACTGGGCCTTGCGTACTTCCGTGCCCTGCGCTCAAAGGGGATCCGCGGACCCCGCCTCAACGGCAAGTAGTCCATGGATACTTCCCTCCCCAGGGACGCGGCTGCCGTAAATCCTGCATTCCCGTTGCGTCTAATGCTTCTCACCCACTCATATTGGCCGGAGCACAGCCCCCCGCAGCGCCGTTGGCTGTCCCTGACCCGGGAATTCCGGAAGGCCGGCTGGGACGTCGACGTCGTCGCTCCCGTCGCGCACTATCCCAATGGCAAGCGGGATCTGCCCCGGCGAAAGGCCGGATTCGCTTTTGCCCACCAGGAGGGCCCCCACGGCGAAACCATTAGGCGCGTGCCATACCTACGGCATCTTGGCACATCGCCACTTGCACGTTTCGTTGACCAACTCTTCTCCGCCGTGATGTCCGTTCCCATAGGTTTGGGCGGCAAGAAACCAGACGCGATTCTTGCCACAGCTCCGAGCCTCCCGACGCTGGCTACTGGATACGTGCTTTCCCGACTTCGCAGGGTCCCTTTCATCGTCGAGATGCGCGATGCCTGGCCGGACCTGGCCCGCGACGCGCGAATCGTGCAAGGCAGTGTCAAAAGCCTGGTGGAGCGTGTGGTCGAGTTCGTCCAGCAGCGAGCGGACCTGGTTGTCACGGTTACCGACGGCTTTACCGAGACGCTGCGGGACCGCGGCATCAAGAACGTCGTTACCGTGAGTAACGGCCTTGATTTGAACTCCATGCCCTTCCTAGAGCCACCTGCCCTGGAACGCGACGTCTTTCAAGCCGTCTACCTCGGAAATCATGGCAAAAGCCAGCGCCTGGACATCCTCATCAGGGCAAGCGCGCTGCTGGGCGATGGATTCCACCTGACATTGGTGGGTCACGGCACCAGCCGGCCGCAACTGGTGAAGTTAGCCCGCGAGCTCAACGCGCCCGTGACATTCTTCCCTTCATTGCAGGGTCAGGCCGTTATGGACAAGTACCGCGAGGCTGATACGTGCATCGTGTCCCTCCGTGATGACTGGAAATCGTTCGAGACAACCGTCCCTTCCAAGACCTACGAGGTTCTGGCCATTGGCCGGCACGTCACGGCAGTGGTTCGGGGTGAAGCGGAACGCATCATCGTTGAAGCAGGGGGAGGCGACGTCGTCGCGGCGAACGCCGAAGCAGTGGCACAGCTGTGGCGGGAGCTTTCCGAGGACCGAAGCCGTCTTGCCTCAGGCAGCAGCGGACGCGACTGGGTCAGGGACAACGCTGACTACGCCCAGCTGGCCCTTCGATACATGGACTCAATAACCTCCTTGGTCAATCCGGAGTCTGCCGATGCCCGGGGGACTGCGTGATCCAACTCCTCAAGAACGTTGCCCTGACTGCGGGAACCGTGTCAGAGCACCTCACAGAGTCGCCCTTTGTCTTGTTCCTCCAGGTCCTTCGCCGGCTGCCGTCCAGGATCGTTAGGCCGCTGGCCCGTTTCGTGGCCAGGCTTGCGCCCAATTCCGCCCGTCCCCTCTTCCTGCTGGCCACCCACGCGGCGGGGGACACCGCTGGGCTTACCCGTCGGTTTGAACATGGCGTCCGTGCCGGTCTTGACGGCGACCGCGCCCGCAAGGCGGCAGAAGTAGCCATCGCTGCCGGGCAGCCAGCGTGGGCGGATGTTTTCCTGCCCCTCGCCGCGGGGGCGACCCGGGCTCCGGCGACCCTCGCCAGACGCAAGTGGTACGACGGCGACATGAGCGGCGCCGCCGTCGTCCTCGCTGGCGAGCGGGGCGGCATGGCGAAACAGCGGCAGCGGCTTGATTCCGAAGTCCGCGTCTTCCAGGGGTGGAGTCCAACGTTGACGGCATCCGCAGTGAAACCGCAGCCGCGCAGGGTCCTGCATCTGCTGACGAACTCCGTGCCGCATACCGGCAGCGGCTACGCGCGGCGCAGCCATTCCATCCTGACAGCCCAACAGGACGCCGGTTGGGAAGCCCTGGCCGTAACGCGCCTGGGTTACCCCGTGCAGATCGGCGCGGTGACAGCGCGGCAGCATGACGTTGTTGACGGCGTGCGCTACGAACGTCTCCTGCCGGCGCGCATGAAGCCGTCCATGCATGGTCGCCTACAGCAGCAGGCCGAAGGCATTTTGTCCCTTGCCCACGACTTCAAGCCCGCCGTCCTCCATACCACCACCCACTTCGTCAACGGCCTGGTAGCCCGGGAAGTCGCAAATGCCTTGGACGTCCCGTGGGCCTACGAAGTCCGTGGACAACTGGCTGACACGTGGGCGTCTACCCGTGGCGAGGAAGCTCGCCGGAGCGAACGGTACAAGTTGTTTACCGAACGGGAAGCCGACGTCATGCAGAGCGCGGACCTGGTGGTGACGCTGGGCGAGTCCATGAAACACAACATCGTGGCCATGGGCGTTCCGGACAATAAAATCCTTATCTGCCCGAATGCCGTGGGCGGCGCTTACTTATCTGAACCGCTCGATCATGGCGAGGCGCGGCTGGCTCTGGGACTGGACCCGAACGGGCTTTATATCGGGACAGTAAGCAGCCTTGTCGACTACGAGGGCCTTGACGATCTGGTCACAGCATTTGCGCTGCTTGCGCCACGACTGCCACAGTTGAAGCTGGTTTTGGTCGGGGACGGCACCGCTGCACCCGGGCTTCAGGACCAAGTCCGGCGCTTGGGACTTTCGGAACGGACGCTCTTCACAGGGCGTGTTCCTCCGGAGCAGGCTCGCCTTTACCACTTGGCGCTGGATATTTTTGTGGTTCCACGCAAGGACCTGGCTGTTACCCGGGCCGTGACGCCGCTCAAACCTGTGGAGGCCCTGGCCTCCGGCCGGCCTGTGGTGGCCAGCAACCTGGACGCCTTGCGGGAGATAGTGCACGACGGCGTAAACGGCAGAGTGGCGAACGCTGAAGATCCCGGGGGACTGGCTGAGGTGTTGTACGAATTGCTTGATGATGACGGTTTACGGAAGCGGCTTGGCGCCGCTGGCAGGCAAGAAGTATTGGCCACGAGGACTTGGCAGGCAAATGCCCAGGCATACATCCGGGCTTATGAAAATTTGGGCGTCTAACAACGTAAGGAGGGTCAGCTGATGTCGGCGAAAAAAGCACTACTGCCCGAGCCAGCACTGGTACAACCACTGGCTGTGGACATGCGCCGCCTGACGCGCGTTGGTGCGCGCCCGGGCTTTCTGGACTATCTGGTTCAGCTCTGGGACTTCCGTGAGTTCATTTTTTATGACGCCCGCGCGAGGGTGCAGAGTGGCACGCGACGAGACCGCTTGGGCAGTGCATGGTTGCTGCTCAACCCGATCTTCAATGGGCTGACGTACTACGTTATTTTCGGCATTCTGCTCCAGACCAGCGGCGGCATTGAGAATTACGTTGGTTACCTGGTGATTGGAATCTTCATATTCCAGGGCACATCGGGCGCTATTACGAGCGGTGCCCGTTCCATCCACAGCAATAAGTCCGTGGTCCAGGCTTTCAACTTTCCGCGGGCGACTTTGCCGATCGGCATGAACATCCGGGAAATGATGTCCAACGTGCCGCTGATCCTCGCGATGCTTCTGATCATTACCCTGATCCCGCCGGTCGAGAAGATCACCTGGTTGTGGCTACTGATCATCCCGGCACTTTTGCTTCAATCAGTCTTCAATCTTGGCGTTGGACTGATCCTGGCGCGCATCATTTCGCGCGTCCACGATGCTACCCACCTGCTTCCGTTCTTCATGCGCGCCTGGATGTACGGTTCCGCAATCTTCTACTCCTACGACAAGTTTGTGAAGCACCCCGACATTCTGGCCGTTCTGAGAATGAACCCGTTGTTCAACGTCATCGATATCCTTCGCAATTGCATCCTTTACGCCCAAGCCCCCACGTGGCAGTCCTGGGCCACACTAGCCGTCTGGGCATTGGGTGCACTTCTCGTGGGTATGGTCTTCTTCTGGCAAGGGGAGGAGTCCTATGGTCGCGGATGAGCAAGTCGTGGATGTTGAAGGCCATCCGTGTGTGGTGGTTGACCGTGCAGCGATGGAATACCGCGTGGTCACTACGGACTCGGAAGCAGTGGCGCAGGAACGTCGGGATACAAGGTTCTTGAGCCGCCTTGGCCGTCGACCAAACACCGTGACGGTACGTGCGCTTTACGAACTGTCCTTGGTGGTGGAACGCGGCGAGTCCGTGGGAATCATCGGCCGTAACGGCTCCGGCAAGAGCACGCTGATGAAGCTCATCAGCGGTCAAATGCGCCCCACATCCGGAGCGATTTTCGCTTCGAGTACACCCATCATGCTCGGTGTGAATGCTGCGCTGATGCCTGACTTGTCCGGCCATCAGAACGTTGTCCTTGGTTGCCTCGCCATGGGCATGAGCCGGCAGGAAGTCGAGGCCAAGTTCCATAGCATCGTTGAACTCTGCGGGCTGGAGGATTCCATTTACCTGCCCATGAAGTCATATTCATCGGGCATGGCCTCCAGGCTCCGTTTCGCGATCGCCGCGAGCATCGACCCGGAGATTCTTTTGGTGGACGAAGCGCTGAACACTGGTGACGCCCAGTTTGGTGACCGAAGCAAACGGCGTATGGACCAACTCCGCGAACAGGCCGGCTGTGTCTTCCTGGTCAGTCACTCCCTGGACACCATCACCAAGATGTGCAGCCGGGTCCTCTGGCTGGACAAGGGACACCTGATCATGGATGGTGGTCCAGCCGAGACGGTTAAGGCCTACCAGGAATTCACCGGTCAATTAGCTAAGGGTAATAACTTGACTGCTGCGCGCCTCAGGGATGAGGCGCGCTCCGATCTTCAAACGACTGAAGTGTTGGCAAGGAGCAAAATGCGTAGGAGCCGGGCATGATCTACAACGTTCAGGATCTAAGGAAAGCCGCGTGGCACTATCGTGAAGGCGGGGTGGAACAAGTCGCGGAATGGCGCAGGCGTAGGAAGGTTGAAGCCAGGATCAACCGGAAACAGAGGAGATCAAAGTCCCCCAGCAAAACAGCCCTTGGCCCCCCTTCATTTGGGCCGCACCGCATCCCTGACCGAGAACCTCGACGAGCTGACCTTACTGTTGGAGTCATCTTGGATGACTTCTCTGCTGCTGCGTTCGCTTTCGAATGGAAGCTGCTAACTCTGAAAAAGGATCACTGGCGCCAACAATTGGCGGAGACTCCCATTGATTTTCTGTTCGTGGAATCTGCCTGGAACGGAAATGGCGGCTCCTGGAAGTACCAGCTGATGGGAACGTCCGGCCCCAAAACGGAATTCCTGGAACTCATGGAATGGTGCCGCGAGCAATCAATCCCCACTGTCTTCTGGAACAAGGAGGACCCGCCCCACTACGATGACTTCTTGCCTGCTGCACGGGAATTCGACGTCGTGTTTACAAGTGATTCGCATAGAATCCCCATTTACCGGGAAGACTTGGGTCACGAGCGCGTGGCTGCCCTGCCGTTTGCAGCCCAACCAGCGATCCACAATCCTGTTCGTGTTGGGCAGGAGCGCCACTCCAGAGGAGTGGCGTTCGCAGGAATGTATTTCGCGCACAAGTACCCGGAACGCCGGCAGCAGATGGATCTGCTACTGACCGCAGCAAGGGAGGCCTCGGCCAAGTCCGGCCCCAAGTTGGAAATCTTCTCTCGGCAGCTCGGTGGCGACTCCAACTACCAGTTCCCGGTGCCGTTCAATGAGAACGTTGTTGGAAGCCTGGATTATTCGAGAATGTTGACTGCGTACCGGGCGTACAAGGTGTTCCTCAACGTCAACTCCGTGGTTGATTCTCCGAGCATGTGTGCCCGCCGGATTTTCGAAATCACAGCATCCGGGACGCCAGTCGTTTCCACTCCTAGCGCGGCTATCGGGCATTTCTTCGAGCCAGACGAGGTTTTCGTTGCTGAGTCACAGGACCAAGGGGAGCATCAGATACGCATGCTCGCCCGCAGCGCAGAACTAAATGATCGCGTCGTCCATCGCGGACAACGCCGGATCTGGGCAGAAAACACGTACGCACACCGCGCCGAGACGGTGGTAGCGTCGGTGCTGCCCGAACGATCACGGCAAGCCGCGCTGCCTTCGGTCAGCGCATTGGTATCAACCATTCGCCCCCATCAGTTGGAGCACGTCTTCCGAACGGTCGGAAGCCAGGTTGGTGTCGACATCGAGCTCGTGCTGTTGACTCATGGCTTTGAAATCATGTCGAGCCATGCCCGGGAACTGGCAGAGAAGTATGGCGTGCGTCGGTACAAGGTTCTAACGCAAACCCGGAATGTTTCCTTAGGGGAGTGCCTCAATCTCTGCGTTGGCGCCTCCACAGGTGAAGTCCTGACGAAGATGGACGACGACGACTACTACGGCGCCAACTATCTTGCCGATTTGCTGTACGCGCTGGATTACTCTGACGCAGACGTGGTTGGAAAGCACGCCCATCACATGCACTTCATCTCGAGCAGGGCTACCGTCCTTCGGATGCCGCATATGGAACACCGCTTCAGCCGGTTCGTCATGGGGCCCACTATAACTGCTCGCCGTGAGACCTTTGAAGCACATCCGTTTGAGCCCGTTAGCAGGGGCGAGGACACCGCCTTCTTGAAGTCTATAACCACGGCCGGCGGCAAGGTGTATGCCGCCGACAGGTTCAACTTCTGTCAAATGCGTCAGGCAGACGGGCACACCTGGGACGCGACGGACGAAGAATTGGCGGCATCTGGCGAAATCAAGTTCTTTGGAGATCCCAAAGAACACATCACTGTCTAAACAAGGGGACAGCATTGACAACAATTAACAAGGTCGCAGTGATCGGCTTGGGCTACATCGGGTTGCCCACAGCCGCAATCTTGGCGACTAACGGTCTTTCTGTGGTCGGCGTTGACATCAACGAGAACACCGTGGAAGCGGTTAACCGCGGTCAGGTACCCTTCGTCGAGCCGGATCTTGGCGTACATGTTGCAGGGGCGGTCAGCCAAGGCCGACTGTCGGCCGCCACCGCGACACCCAAGGCGGAAGCGTACATCGTCGCAGTTCCGACGCCCTTCAAGGAGGATCGGTCCGCTGACCTTACATACATTGACGCAGCGGCTCGAGCAATCGCTCCGCAGCTTCAGGGGGGTGAGCTTCTGATTCTGGAATCTACATCCCCACCCGGAGCCACCCAGCACATGGCGGAATACATCCTTAACCTCAGGCCGGACCTAAGTCTTGACGGATCAGCTTCGCGGCCGGCGATTTTGGTAGCACATTGTCCGGAACGCGTTCTGCCGGGGCGGGTGATGATTGAACTCGTCACTAACGACAGGATTGTAGGAGGCCTCACGCCAGAAGCCGCCCAAGCGGCCAAGAACCTGTACTCAGTGTTCTGTCAGGGTGAAATTCATACGACGGATGCTGTCACAGCCGAGATGGCAAAGCTCGTGGAAAACTCCTACCGCGACGTCAACATTGCTTTCGCAAACGAATTATCCGTTATTAGCGAGAAAATGGGGATTAACGTCTGGGAATTGATCAGGTTGGCTAATCACCACCCGCGCGTCAACATCCTCCAGCCTGGTCCCGGCGTTGGAGGTCATTGCATAGCCGTGGATCCATGGTTCATAGTGGCGGCAGCGCCTGAAGAGTCACGATTGATCCGTACGGCACGCGAAGTCAATGACGCCAAACCCGAATGGGTCTTCCAGCAGGTGGTTTCGTCTCTGGTTGGCCTTCCCGCCACAGCGGAAGTCTCGGTCCTTGGCCTTGCGTTCAAGGCGAATATCGATGACCTCCGGGAGTCACCGGCCATTGAAATTGCAGTTCACCTTGCGGATGCCCTAAAGGAGCGGCGCATCAACATTGCCGAACCACACGTCGAGGGGTTGCCCGGGCGGCTCCTCAACCGCAGCAACGTTGAACTGGTATCAACTGAAGAATCCATTCGCCGATCTGACGTCGTGGTGGTCCTGGTGGACCACGACCAGTTTCGTGCCTTGGATCCCCAGTTCATCGCGGACAAGAAAGTCATCGATACACGAGGTATTTGGATTCGAGCTACCCCTGTTGTCGGCGAAGGCGTCCTGCTCTGACTTCAGAAGATGATGTGCTCTTCGTTCATCCCGAAGAACGAGACGACGCCGGTGGCCATGAGGTCCTCTTCCTTGACGGACCATGTGTGGCCATCGCCGTCGCCGGAGCGCATCTGAAGAAAGTTGAACCGGTCGGACGAATAAACACTTCCGCCGGCCTGCCTTACCCTTCGCAGGAAGTCAGTATCTTCCCCGCGGTTCAGGTCCAGGAAGGGCATATCCTTCAACGTGTCCCGGGCGGTGAACATTGTCGGTCCCATGACAAAATCAGTGAACTTGTGTTCGTTGTGCCCAAAACGGAGGAGTGTCACGCCGGGGCCGGCGAGATACATGTAATGTGCCTGCTTTCCGCTGACAGTTGCTCCGCTGAAACGCAGTGCCCCTGACTGGTCTTGCAGATAGTGAGGGCCGTAAACGTCATCATCGTCCATCTTGGCCACGTACGTCCCGGATGACGCATCAACGGCGAAATTCAGGCATTTTCCCAGTGATGTTGAGCGGGGTTGCTGCAGTATTACTACATTTTCAATGCCATGATCCAGTGCCTCAGCCCGAATGCTGCTTACATGGGGTTCAAATCCATGGGCCAAGAAAACAAGCTCAACATCCACGTTTACTTGTTTGCCAACGGTGCCGAGGATGTGGCCTGTCTGCTCTTGCCGGATGCTGGAAACCACAACAGAAATCTTGGGGACCACTGTCATGGACGTCTCTACAGCGGGCTCGGCAGGAATGCCCACGACACCAAGCACCTCAGCCGCCCGGTGCGAGTACGTGTGCTGCTGCCAGATCCTGCGCTGGGCCATGTGAACAGTTCGATCACGCAGCTCTGTGCTTTGAACCAGAGAGCGCACCAAACTCGCTGATTCCTCGCGCGTTGAGGCAGACGGAACTTCGATGGCGCTGAAGGCATGGTTGGGGATGAGCCTCCCAGCTGCGATAACAGCCGTGCCGGAGGCCGCTACTTCGAAGATCTCCCGAGATGTTGATGCCACAAAACACTTGTAAGCCTTGTACGCCGAGAGCATTTGTTCGTACTCAAGTCTTCCAACCATGCGAGGGTTCAGCGCTGGTGGATAGGGCTTGGCTTTGCTGTGAGGCTTGTCCGTAAACATCTCCAGGCCGTGCTCCATCTTGCTGGACGCGTCGTTTGCCCCGCGTAGGACGACCTCGATTTGCTTGTGCAGTTCAGGAGACTTTGAGGGGGAATGCGTTCCAGCAAAGCCAACATCGCGCGCCTGGAACCCGTTATCCGGGCGGACGGGATTGTGTAATTTAGGCTGGGCCGCGAAATTCAGTGTTCCCACTCGGCCATGTCTGAGTTTTTCCTTGTACTCTTCGACACGCTCGGCGGCGTGTGTAAGAACGACATCGAAAATCATCGCTGCGTGGAATAGCTCTACATAATACGGTTCTTGCGCTCTACTCCAGAAAACCGTTGGTATGCTTCTCGACTTGCACCACTCAACGATGTCAGTCAAAGCTTTGCGTTGAATATTGGGGGTCATTTGCGGTCCGGCCCAGCCGACCGCTTCAGCCCAGGACGACTCAACGAAGAGCATCCTAACGGGCTTCTTCTGCAACGTTTCGAGCCAGGAATGGGGTTCAAGAGCGACGCAATCCCATTCATAGCCCCAGGCTTTGTTGGAGGACTCTGGGAGGAGGGTGGCGACGGGGAGCCTATTGCTTCGATCATGGTCTCCGAGCGCGACGGCTACCGGAAAGACCAGATCGTTCTTTCCGCGGGCCGAATCGTGCATGGAATGGGCGTTGTTGCGGCGAGGGACCTTCATTACGTGCGCTAGTACGCCGTCTTTAAATTGCCCAAGGGCGGTGCGCAGAGTACGAATGATCGGCCCCTTTCATGCTTGAACTGTTCCTGATGGGAGGCGGGCCGTATTGCAAACTACCACGTCTGTGCGGGCCAAAGTCGCTCTCTTGTGCTTTCACAAGACTACTACCGGCTGGCTGTTCACTGGTTGCCGCCCATGTAATAGCTGTTCAGTCCCAAACGCTCACAACGGTGAGGGTTGACGTTCCGGAATTCCCCCTAACATCGCCCGTCTCATCGAAGGTGTCGGCGTTGGCGAGCTCGGGGGACGCAGTAGAGTCTGCGGCCACGTGTTGGCCATCGTGGCCGGCATCAAGGGAGCACAGCGCAGGAGGGCTGGTCCGTGTAGTGGCAGGGCAATCATCATTAATGCTCAAGAGGTCAACCGGGAAACAATCGCCGGCCTGCAAGGTTCGGATCGTCATGCTGGATTCCTTCCGCTGTTGTGTGGCTAGAGTGTCTCTGTCCGCACAGCCTCCCAAAGCGTTCCTATGAAGACCCGAACAAAGAGTGAACCCCGGGTGAACTAGGGGGTGATATTTGTCACCCAGCAAGACTAAGGCCCGCTATATATAGCGGGAGTCGGTTTAGCCTTGCAGCCTGTAAATCCAACGAATGTGGAACATCGCGTATACTAAGGGTTGATTTGCGCAACTTCGGGGAAATTTCGGTGCATATTTCTGTGCGATACGTCACAGATGCCAGACTTGTCATGGGATTCTCCGTTGCGCCTTTTCCACGCACTCGACTTACCAAGGACATAGATGGCCGACGTAGCACCCATACTCACGATCGTTCTCGAAGAGTCTGGACGCCTTGACCGTGAGTCTGTGATGTATCGACGCTTGGTTTCAGCGCGGTTGCGCTCGGAAAGTGAGTTTGAGCTCCTGCATGTCGATGAAGCCCTGACGACTGAAAAGATCACCCAGCTCTGTGGCTCCATTGAAAGCAAGTATGTCGTCTTTGTGCGTACGTCGCATCAGATATCCGCCAGCTATGTGTCAACCATGTTGGATTACCTTCGTACCCGAACGGTGTATCTTGCGGAGCCCGTAATCTATACCGGCCCCATTGCGAATAACGTGGGCGGGACAAAGATCGATCAGAGCTACCACTACGCGCGCGACACCGACGTGTTCGGCGTCGTTTTCAACACCCGGCGATTGGCCGACGCCCTGGAAGCAATCGGTGATATCGATCGTTCTGGGCTCTATATCAGCTACCGCCTGTACTGGTCTATCGCAACGGTCACTCCCTTGCCCACAGGGTTCTCCGTCACCTCAGATACAAAAGCAGCCATCGGACTCCAGGTCGCCCCGGACGCCACCCGCCTGGTACCCCTGATACCGACCACCTCCAACGATCTTCAGCTGTACTTGGTGAGGTACATTGCGCTGTTCCTGCGCGGCATGAGGGCGCAGAAAACTACGCAAGTAACGTTGGCCCATCTCAGTGACCTGATCCACCAGTTTGACCTGGTGGATCACGTTGCCCTGGTGGATCCTCTTCAACCGTTTGAGGGGTTCTGGCTTAGGTGGCTGAACAACCCGGCACATGACACCCACCTGTTCAAGCAACTCAGCGATGGCGATGCCAACCTTATCTTCCGCAAGGGCGAAGCCAGTGAAGACTCGGCTTTGCAGCTTTACCGACTGAGGTTTGGCAACGACGTCCTCACGATCGAAAAGTCCTATTTGCCACGGGAGCTCCGGCCAGCATATGCCCGACCCGAGTGCTACGACTTCTACGAACGCCCCCTGCGACCTTCATCGACCATCCTATTCTTTGACCGGCCACTTCAGGCCGACGATAACGCGGAGCACCTGTACGAGTACTTCGTTACGCACCACCCTGACTTCACCGAAGTCTACTTTGCACTGAACCCGAAGTCAGATGATTGGTCCCGGCTGGAAGCCAAGGGCTTCAAACTCATTCCGATCTTCACCACAGAGTTCTATGAGAAGTTCCTGATCTCGGACCTGGTCGTGTCCTCGCAGATCTACAACATCCGTTACAAGGCCAAGACACTGGCCAACTCTCGGTTTGTCTACCTTCAGCATGGCGTGCAACTCAACGACATGACGGATTGGGTGCTATCCAAGTACTTCGACGTGTTCGTTGCCACTGGCCAGATTGAGGCCGACTACCTGGGCAAGCTCGCTCCAGTTGAGACTCTCAACTCGGGTCTGCCACGGATGGAGTCACTCGCGCGGGCCGAGCATAGCCGCGAGCACCTCCTGTTCATGCCCACGTGGCGGTTCAACTTGCACCAGTCCTCGGCTGAACACTTCACCCAGTCTAAGTATTTCCGCGCCATCGATGCCGTCCTATCGGATCCGGCCCTCATCAAATTCCTGGAGCAAACGGACCGAACACTCGAGGTCAAATTGCATCCCAACGTAGAAAAGCGTGCGGGTCAGTTCAGGTTCTCCGAGCGTGTGGTCAAGTCCGACCTCAGCTACCGCGCGGCGATAGCCTCGGCGGAAATGGTGTTCACGGATTATAGTTCAGCCGTCCTTGACGCCGCATTCATCGGGACACCAATTGCGTACTACCACTGGGACGCGGTGGACTTCTTCAGAGACCAGCCGTACGAAGGCAGGCTCGACTTCCGTGAGGATGGACTGGGGCCGGTCTTCCACGAGCACTCCGAACTCATCAACCATATTGTTCAGGAGCACTACCTCCGTCCGGATGATATATATATTCACCGCCGGGATCGTTTCTTCGAGGGCGTGGACCCGGAGCGAATCAACGCGAAAATCGTCGACAGAATGCTGAGTCTCTAATGAAAATGATTCGAGGCTTTCAACGCCGCATAAAGAATGCAGGTAAGGCAGCAGCGTATTCACCTCTGGGAACGGAGCTGGCGCGCAAGATCATGGCTTCGAGGCCGGAAACGCGCGCTCGCCAATTCCTCAAAGCCAAGGGGCTGGAAGGCAGCGTACGCCGTATCGCCTCCGAAAGCCTCCCGGAAGGCCTCTTCTTTGCAAAACTGACGATCCATGACTGGGAGAACCGCCGTGGCCAAGGCTTCCAGCTCTTGCAAGATTCCACGGTTGTTTACGGGAATGAAATTGAGCCACCAGCACGTGGTTTCCCCCTGGAGTATCGGAACATTATCGTCAGCTCGGACGATGTATCCCGCTTCAAATTAACTATTGATGCCCCTTTCGACCTGAAAATCGGACGCGGTGCTTTTACAACGCCGCAGCAGCTCAAGTATGACCACCAGTACGGCGTCGAGCAGCACGGAGATGTCTATTATTCGCTGCGCGGCAATACCACCAACCCTAAAAAGTTGCTGATTACTTTTCCTGGGTTTGGTCCGTCCACGTCCCGTATCTCCTACGCTGTCAGTTATCTGAAGGCAATTACTGATACAGACTTGAACGAGACCCTGATGGTGTGCTTTCAGGACCGCTATCTTGCCGCCGGTTCCTACATGATGGTGGACAGCGCCGGGCGCCCGCTTTATGACCGAGTTTGGCGAGCCATCGAGGACCTGAGGACCCAATATGGTGTTGATCCAACGGAAATGCTCCTGTTTGGCGCCTCCAAGGGCGGCAGTATTGCCATCCACTACGCAAAAGACTTCCCGGACGCTCAGTTGCTGCTGGCAGTGCCCCAGATGAACCTGCCTTACTACTTCAACAAGCCGTTCTTCAAGGACAATCTGTTCCGGAACCGTGCGCTCCATGAAATTGAGCAGCCCGAGGTTCTTCTGCGGCAGTACTTCGCCGAAGGCCGCAAAATTGATTACTTCTACACGAATTCAGATGAACTGAGCAATCACTCACTTATTGAGCTGGTTCAAGACGTCCCGAACCTGACTAAATATCGCGTCGACGGTGGCCATTCGGCGGTTGCACGGGCCGCTCTGCCAACGATGTTGTGCATTATCCGTGAGTTCCTCACGGCTCCCCAGCCGAAGTCGTTTGTCTGCGAGGACATTAGGACCTTCCACGATGACGACACGCTTCGTGTTCAATTGCGGGTCGACTCTGCTGCCTCCGAGGTTAAAGGTGCAAACTGGTTTATCGAGGGGTCGCTGGGCCGGACGCGATTTATGCAGTTACTGACCGATCACTCCTACAAGTTCGTCAAGCTCACATCGGAGGGCCAGCGGCTATTTGCAGCCTATGATCCAATCGAAGATCTCTCTGCGGTGACCGCGATCGAAGAGAACGGAACGCGCTGGAGCAGCCTCCTTCCCGAGCCTGTAAGGCGAGGTCCGGAACAGTGCTTACAAACGAAGCTGAGTTCCTCGGAGCTCAACCTCCAGACTGCCGGGCTTGAGGAATACGTTGTTTTGGACGGTGACCACTTCGGTCACTACCGTTACCGCTGCCAAAAGGTCTCTGAGTCAGGCGACACCGTTGAGGTGCACTTCGTCTCCGACGTCGAAGCAGAGGTTAAAGAAGTCGAGGATAGGAATCGCAAAGCCTCGCATATCGCCGTGGTGGAACCACAGGGTGAATGGGTGCTCGCCGACCTTGTGGCGTTGCGGTTTGTCGTTGCCGCTGGAGTTGAGCGACTGCTAATGGTGGTGCATGGCAACGCGCCGACTCCCGAAGCGCTGAGCGCCTTGACGGGTGTGGGCTGGAAGGACAGCACTGTCCTTGAAGTTGCGTCTGCAGATGATGCAGATTTCGACGACGCTGCCACCTGGGGCACCGCTTCTGAAGGAGAGAATGCAGCAGACGGATTTGTGTCCGTTGCCCGCTAGCTTGGTAGTTGTCTTGGTGGCCTTGTGATGTCCCCCCAGTCCATTCGCTCGTACGCGGACGTCACCAAGGTGCGTGATAACGAGGTCTACCTCACTGAGACTTCCGAATCGGAATTTGTCTCCTCATCGGTGGAGTTTGCTGGCACAGGCAACGTCCTCTATGTGGAGGACGGCGTTATGCTTCGGAATTCGCGGCTTCGATTCCTGGGCAATGACTCGGTCATTTATATCCGCAAATCGTCTCGTTATACGCGTTTGGTTGCGACCGTCTTTGAAGAGTCCGTGTTGTACGTTGGTCCGGAGGCTTCATTCACCTCTGAAGCGCACATGCTCCCCACTGAACGGAAACACATAATTATTGGACGCGACGCGATGTTCGCTTCACGTGTGGCCTTGCGGACAGCAGACCCTCATTTGGTCTATTCGGTAGATTCACACCAACGTGTCAACCCAAGTGCGTCAATTTGGGTGGGGGATCACGTATGGCTTGGCGAGGATGCGCTGCTCCTCAAGGGTGCCCGGGTTGGCTCCGGGAGCATTTTGGCTGCCCGTTGCCTTGTCACAAAGCGGATCCCGTCCAACTCCACGGCGGCTGGAGTTCCGGCTCGAACCGTTGGCGATGGCATCTTCTGGGCGAGGCCGTCAGTACATTCCTTCAATGTTGAACAGACGGAGCAATCACAAGTGCTCTCTGAAGACGACTTTATCTTCGAGCAAGACGAGCACGCTCTGGATATCGACGCCTTGGAAAATGAGCTTGACGCGGCGTCTAGCGGCTCCGAGCGCGCTGTATGGTGCCACCGGCTGGACCAGTTGGACGGGAAGAACCGCTTCTATATCGCCTGAGAGTCACGGCCCTCCGGCAAGGTCCGTGACTCTTACGCCGCTTATTGCCTATCCCTGGATCAGCCGCGATCCGAGTAGAAGGCATCGTTCTTCACGCCGGCGCCGTTGACTACGTTGATCATGTAGTACTTGCCCGAACCGAGGGACGTACCGCCGAGGCTCGCCGTCACCGACTCCAGGCGTGGATTCATGCCCAGTTGTGTTCCGTACTGCGCGTTGTAGTTTGTGGCAGAGACCGTCTTCTCATGGGTCCTACCAGCCGTGTCAGTCCACTTCACGTCTACAGTTCCGCCACTGAGGTTGTAACCCGTCACTAGGACATCTCCGTTCCCATAGAAGATGGAATCAGTAATGACAGGCGTGGTGCTGCCGGTCTTCAACCGATCGAACAGGGGCGTCCAGGTGCCGCTGCAGGTATAGTAGTTATCCCACATGAAGGAGATGACCTTTACGGGGGAGTTGCCCATCTGCTGCAATTGCTTATCAACCCTTGACTTGGTGGTTTGACCGCGGAGGCTGCTTCCGCACGGGTTTTGACTGGTTGCCGGGGCCATACCTTCTAGATTGGCCCAGAGCTCGGCGCCGGTTCCCTCGATTCCGTCGGCCAGCGCAATGAAGTAGTCGCGGTTCGGTGCCAAGTACTTGCTTCCCCACGAACCGTTCCCGACGATTGATGCCGCATACTGGTCCACGGCGTTGCCGCTTTCGTTGCCGAAGAAGGTCCCGGCCTTACCCGTTCCCATTCCATCCTGCACGGCGATGGCCAGATCAACGCCGTTCGCAGTGTGGGCGATATTGTTGACGGAGCGCCGTACCTGGTCTGTCGTGACACGCCCACCAGCAGCGCTGCGTGAATCAATGTAGGGACTAACCAGTGCCGACCGTGTGGGCAGGTACTTGGCGATGGCCGAATTTTGGATCTCATAGACAGTGAGAACCGAATCCCAGATGGCGCCGTCGCTGAGTGGCATCTCCGTGTGGTGGTAGAAGCCAGCCAGACCGGCCACGTTGTTGACCTTGCCCTGGTACTGCAGGAATCGTTCAGTGAATCTCGTGAAGGTGGACTGGTAGGACAGATCCGGCAGGTAGGTCACGTCGGTCCTCTTCACCGGCGCTGGCATCCCTGCGTAGTACTTCATACCCAGCGTTGTGGCTACCCTGCCCAAGGAGATGGAGATTGATGCCGTACCGCCTGTAATCACCACAACGTCGTAGGAGCCGTTGGACGAGTTGCACCCCGTCCCTTGTGAGGGAAGGACGAGCACTGTGTAAATTGTGCTGCCGCTGGCCAGGGTCTTGTCGCGCGGACATACAAGCGATGAAGTGCCCCAAGAGCTGTTGTCGTTGTACGTGAAATACCTGTTGACATTGACACCTGAGGTCGCAGCTTTGGCGCAGTTCACGCCGTTCAGCACGCACGCTGCCGGGACTGCCGAAAGGGAGGAGGGCTTAAGCAGCGATCCGAACGTCACCACGGTATCCCCGCCAACTGATTTGATGTCTCTGAGTTTGTTGGTGTTTGAGGCATCGCTCGTACTGCCATAGATGAAGTAGCCGCTGATGGGATAGACGGGGGATGCCGCAGCCTTGGCTGCAACGGGCCCGTGAATTAATCCAAATATCAAGATGAGTGCGGCTAGGACGCTCGCTGCTAGCAGCCTGACTTTGGCAGTGGGGTGTAGTGATGTCTCGGACCTGAACTTTGCCACGGTGGATCCTTGGGCTCGTAGGGTGAGACCTTGGACCTATGGCAAAAGAATGGCGTGTGGGCACGCCAAACTCAATAACTTGACGCCAACTTTCAAGCTCCAGAAAGAACTGTAATTTGTGCTAACGGTTCATGACAAACCTGTTCCAATGACCGTCTTTACTAGACGGAAACTGTCACACCGAATTCGTCGATCCGCTGTCCTACACCGAGGAGCTCAGCAATCGCGGCGACCGTGCGTTCTGATGCGCGACCGTCACCGTAGGGGTTGACGGCGTTGGCCATGGCATCGAAGTGATCGGCGTCGTTCAAGAGACGGTCAACTTGGGAGACAATTCGTTCCTCGTCGGTGCCAATGAGAGTAACGGTGCCAGCCTCAACGGCTTCAGGACGTTCCGTGTTTTCACGCATCACAAGAACGGGCTTGCCGAGGCTGGGTGCTTCCTCCTGGACTCCACCGGAGTCGGTGAGGACGATGTGTGCCAGGGACAGCATTCGAGTGAACTCTCCGTAGGCCAAAGGCTCCGTGACCACCACATTCGGCTTCCCCGCGAGGGCGGGCAGGACCGCTTCCCTGACGACCGGATTCTTGTGGGCGGGCAGGACGATGACGAGGTCCGGCTCGGCGTCTGCAATGCGGGCCAACGCGCGGCCCACACCGCGCATAGCGTCACCCTGGTTTTCGCGGCGGTGCGTGGTCACAAGGAGAATTTTGCGACTACTGGCTGCAAGCTCCTCGAGCTGGGGATCAGTGAAGGGAATCTGCTTGTCTACTGTGGTGAAGAGTGCATCGATCACGGAATTGCCCGTAACCACGATGTCTTCAGCAGATACGCCCTCGGCAAGGAGGTTCGCCCGGCTGGTCGTAGTGGGCGCAAGATGCAGCGTCGTGATTTGGCTGGTGATCTTGCGGTTGGCTTCCTCGGGGAACGGCGAAAGGAGATTGCCGCTACGGAGGCCTGCCTCGACGTGGATTACGGGGATGCCATGGTAGAATGCCGCGATTGCGCCAGCTGTGGATGTGGTCGTGTCACCTTGAACGATGACGGCGTCCGGCTTGTTTGCCGAGAAAAGCTTGTCGAGCCCGGTCATGGTGCGCGTCATGATGTCGGTGAGCGACTGACCTGGCTGGAGGATATCGAGATCGTGGTCCGGGGTGATGCCGAAAAGGTCGTTGACCTGGTCGAGCATTTCGCGGTGCTGGCCTGTGACGGTAACGATGCAGTCGAACTCTTCGGATTCGTGCAAGGCATGGACGATGGGTGCCATTTTGATAGCTTCGGGTCGGGTACCGAAAATGGGCATGATGCTGGGCACGTTATTCCCCCAAGAGAGCGATCTTGCGACAGACAGAGACTTCAACATCTTAGCTGAGCTTGCCGCTGAGCCAGGATCGACACTCTAGCGGGCTTGTGAAAGCTAGCCCGCAAGAAGCAGGACTGCCAGAAGAGTCGGCACGGCCACAACAACCAGGGCGACAAGAACCAACGCCACCCGACGCTTGAACTGTTGCTGCTCGGAGCTCTTGGTGGGGACTATGGGGATTGGTGCTGACGAAGGCCTCGGATGGTCGGTTATGGGCGTAGGTTGCGTGCGGACAGGAGCCGACGGGAGCTGAAATCCAAAGCGACGGCGCCTGAAATGACGGCCCGCTGGAAGCGGGCCTGCTGGTGTTGGACTCACCTCGTGCACCTTCCGTGGACGGTCGCTCGGCGACGTGTTTTCTGACAGTTCCTCCCACTACCTTAGTGAGAAGAACACTCCGGCTGCATCCACACGTCGATCAGCCCACCTGTTTCGACCACGAATCTGTCCAGCCAGGCTGCGGCCGAAAGGTCGGGTTGGGAGCCCACCATTTGGATCTCTACGGACGTGCACTGCCGCATCAAAGTACCTGCCCGCAACAGGTGATAGTCGGAGGTAACCACAGTGATGGACTTCCATCCGTTCTGCGCGATCAGCTCCGCAAGGCCTCTGGCTTCACCTCGGGTATTCAGTGGTGAGGGACGGAAGCAAACTAGATCTGGGTCATCGTCTTCGTGGCACAAAGCGTCACCCTCAACGTTGCCGGAAAGGCCCGTCGTCGAGACCACCAAAATGGGGATATCCAGGCTGTCCTGGAGTTCCTGAGCCACTGGAAGTCGTTCCTTGCTTAACCCGCCCAAAACGACGATCGCGTCGGTTCGGTGAGGCACTACTCTCGGCGGGCTGTAAAAGAACTGAAAAGCGGCGATCAGCCACAGCAGGGCGATCACCAAAACCGAAACAGTAACCCGCACAGTGGCGCGTGTGAGGGAGGCAGTTTTGAGGGGCACGGGGACAGTCTATGGTCCCCGAATGTGTGTTCCGTACGAGGCGCCTGCCGCCAGGGCAGCTACCGAGTATCAACGTCCTCAAACACCAGGAAAGTCTGGGTGTCCAGGATGCCGTCCATGGACTGTAATTGGTCGAAGATCACACGCCGGAGGTGGATGTTGTCCGTGGCGCGGACCAGCAGGATGACGTCAAAGTCGCCGCCCACCAGGGCGATGTGGTGGACCTCGGGAATCGCCCGCAAGCGCTCCTTCAGTTCTCGCCAGGAATGCTGCTGGACCTTGAGGGTGACGTAGGCCGAAGATCGCAGGCCGGCTTTGATCGGGTCCACCAACGCCGTGAATTTGGTCAAAACCCCCTCGCCGGTAAGCCGGGCAATGCGTGAGTAGGCGTGCGCCCGGCTGATGTGCACGTTTTCGGCCACTTGTGTAATGGACATCCGGCCGTCAGTTGTGAGCTCGCGGATGATGTCCCGGTCAACATCATCCAGGGGCACGGCAGTCTGCTCTGCCTCGGTCTCGCTCACGTGGTCTCCAATTCGTCTACAGGACTGGCTCGTTACCCAGCTCACATTTGCAATTCGTCTTTCAGAATAGCCACTTCCTGCATGCTCTTCCATGATTTGAACGAAAGCTGGATACGAAACTGCTGTCCGGAACATACTGGAAGCACATAGTGGCTAGAGAAGGACGGACCAATGACGATCCACGCAGACCACACTGCGCCGGAAGCGGCAGTAGAGGACCAAGCTGCTGACGTCCAGAGAAAATTCGGCATCAGCGTAGAGGACTACATGCTGCCTGCCCGGCACCAGATTCAGATGGTGAATCCGGATGGCACCCTTCGCTCCCATGAAGAGCAAGGCACCGAACCCGGCCACGAGTACCCAACGCCGAACGACGCTGAACTGATGGCCGCGTACGAGCAGCTCGTCGTCGGACGTCGCGTCAACGATCAGAACTCCGCGCTCGTCCGGCAGGGCCGCATGGCTGTCTATCCCTCGAGCCACGGACAGGAAGCCTGCCAGGTGGCGGCTGCCATGTGCCTCAGCGAAGGTGACTGGCTGTTCCCCACCTACCGTGACGCCGTCGCCGTCATGACACGCGGGGTGGACCCCGTTGAGGCGATGACGATCTTCCGCGGCGACTGGCACGGTGGCTACGATCCCAAGAAGCATCACGTCGGGATCCAGTGCACCCCGCTGACCACGCAGCTGCTGCACGCCGTCGGCGTCGCGCATGCCGCCAAACTCCGCGGTGAGGACACCGTGGTGATGGCGATGTGCGGTGATGGTGCCACGAGTGAGGGTGACTTCCACGAGGCCTTGAACTTTGCGGCCGTCTTCCACCTGCCGGTCATCTTCTTCGTGCAGAACAACAAGTACGCCATTTCCGTTCCGCTCAGCCACCAGTCGGTGGCACCGTCTCTGGCTCACAAGGCTGTTGGCTATGGCATGGCCGGTGAGCGCGTTGACGGCAACGACCTCGTCGCGCTCCTTGCCGTCATGGACCGTGCCGTGAACCTGGCCCGCGAAGGCTCGGGGCCGTTGCTTATCGAAGCCCACACCTACCGCATGCAGGCGCACACCAACGCCGACGATGCAACGCGCTACCGCCCGGACAGTGAGGTGGCCGAGTGGCAAGCGAAGGATCCGCTGACCCGCATGAAGTCTTATCTGACCGACAAGGGACTCTTGGATGACGCCGCCAACGACCGCATTGCCGAACATGCAGAAGCGGTGGCCACCCAATTGCGCGAAGGCCTGGGTGAAGACGTCCCGGTACAGCCGCTGGACCTCTTTAGGTACGTGTTCTCCAAGCCCACCCCGCAGCTGAAAGAGCAGTCTGAACTGCTTGCCGGCGAACTCGCACGAGAGGAGAGCGCAAAATGACCGTCACCACCAACGTCAACGGCAACGTCAGCGCCGCCACCGCAAGCGCAGCCGCGTCCGCTGCAGCTACCGCTGAGGCGAGCGGCCCTCAGTCCATCACCATGGCCAAGGCCCTCAACACGGCAATGGCCGATGCCATGCGTGCCGATTCCTCGGTCCTGGTCTTCGGCGAAGATGTCGGCATCCTGGGCGGCGTCTTCCGCATCACCGACGGACTCATGGCCGAATTCGGCGAGCAGCGCTGCTTCGATACCCCGCTGGCAGAATCCGGCATCGTCGGCATGGCTGTGGGCATGGCTATCAACGGCATGCGGCCTGTCATCGAGATGCAGTTTGATGCCTTCGCCTATCCGGCGTTCGAACAGATCGTCAGCCACGTCGCCAAGATGCACAACCGAACCAAGGGCAAGGTCAAGATGCCCCTGGTTATCCGTGTTCCCTACGCCGGTGGCATCGGGGGAGTGGAGCACCACTGCGACTCCTCCGAGTCCTACTACGCCCACACCGCAGGCCTGAAGGTCTACACCCCAGCCACCGTTGCAGACGGTTACCGGATGCTCCGCGAAGCCATCGACTCGGATGATCCCGTGATGTTCATGGAGCCCAAGAAGCTCTACTGGTCCAAAGACCAGGTTGACCTGGACGCCTTGCGGGCAGAGCACGACGCCGGCACCTCCACCGAGGGCCGCGCGGCTGTTGCTCGTCCCGGCACTGACGCCACCTTGATTGCCTACGGGCCGTCCGTTCCCACTGCGCTCGCAGCGGCGGCCGCTGCGGCCGAAGAGGGTCGCTCGCTTGAGGTCATCGATGTCCGCACCCTCGTCCCCTTCGACGATGAAACCGTCTGCGCGTCCGTGCGCAAGACGGGACGCGCCGTCGTGATCGCCGAGGCTCATGGCTTCGCCTCCGTATCCTCCGAGATCGTGGCCCGTGTGCAGGAGCGTGCGTTCCACTACCTCGCTGCACCGATCCGCCGTGTGACTGGCTTCGATGTCCCGTTCCCGTCTCCCAAGTTGGAGCACTACTACCTGCCGAGCGTCGACCGTATTCTCGACGCCGTCGACGACCTTCAATGGGAGGACTGACCATGAGCTCAGATATGCAGGTATTTCGACTGCCGGACCTGGGGGAGGGCCTTACTGAGGCTGAACTCGTGAACTGGCTCGTCGCTGTGGGTGACGAAATCAAGGTGGATCAGCCGATCGCTGAAGTCGAAACCGCGAAGTCCATGGTCGAGGTGCCCTCGCCTTATGCGGGCACCGTGGCCGAGCTTCACGGTGAGGCTGGCCAAACGCTCGACGTCGGCAAGCCGCTGATCTCGATCGCACGTTCGGGCGCTGCTCCCGCCGCGCCGGAACCTACCTCTTCTGCCGACGATGCAGTCTCGACCGGGATCGTGGCCTCGCCCGAGGTTGATGCGGCCGCCGAGACGTATCGCACCGAGGAGAAAGCTGGATCCGGCAATGTACTCATCGGATACGGCACTCCAGGTGGCGTGACCGGAGGCCGCACCCGCCCGCCGAAGGCGAGCGTCGCCGTCGTCGACCGCCAAAGGGAGATCCGGGCTGACACCCCGGTTGCTTCCGAGCCGGCCGTCGCCGGAACGCGCATCCCCGGCAAGCTCAGCGCCGTCATCTCGCCGCTCGTCAGGAAGATGGCCCGGGACCATGGTGTTTCCCTTGAGAACATCGAGGGCTCGGGAGCTAGTGGGCTGATCATGCGCCGGGATGTGGAAGCTGCTATTTCAGCTCCTGAGGCCCCGCAAGCTCCTGCTGCTCGTGTTCGTGAGACGGCTCCGGCCTCGGTGCCGGTGGCTGAGGGCGACCTCGACTCCCGTACCGGGCTCGCTGTCTCGGCCCGGACTCCGGTCCGTGGAGTTCGCAAGGCAGTTGCCGCGAACATGACCAAGAGCCGCACGGAAATCCCTGAGGCCACGGTCTGGGTGGATGTGGATGCAACGGCTTTGCTTGAGATGCGGGCTGAACTGAAGAAGCGCGCTCCGCACGACACGCCCGGTCTGCTGGCCTTCATTGCTCGTTTTGTCACGGCTGGGTTAAAAAAGTACCCGGCATTGAACACGCGCTTTGAAGTCGGGGAGGACGGCTCCCAGGAGATCGTCGGTTTTGACGGAATCAACCTGGGTTTCGCAGCACAGACGGATCGCGGTCTCGTTGTCCCGTCTGTCCGGAACGCGCACCAGTTGAGCGCCCGCGAGTTGGATGCCGAGATCCGGCGCCTGACCGCCGTCGCGCGTGACGGCAAGGCGACCCCAGCCGAACTCGGCTCAGGCACCTTCACGCTGAACAACTACGGTGTGTTCGGCGTGGATGGCTCGGCCGCGATCATCAACTATCCAGAGGTTGCGATGCTCGGCGTGGGCCGCATCATCGACAGGCCGTGGGTGGTCAACGGTGAACTTGCCGTACGCAAGGTTACCGAGTTGACCCTAGCCTTCGACCACCGGGTGTGCGACGGCGAGACTGCCGCCGGCTTCCTCCGGTACGTGGCCGACGCCATCGAGAACCCTGGTGGAGCGCTCGCAGATATGTAGGCGCGAGACAGACAGCAACGCTGCGGGACCCCGATTCGGGCAATCGGGGTCCTGCTCTTTGTAGGGCAAATCCTCGACAAATCCTCGCAAAAGACTGGCCGAAAGTGCTGCCACCTCTGCGTACAATTTTCTGTGGGGGTCAACTGGTGGTCTCCAGTTGCCCGCGACCCAGCCTTACCGTGCTCAGTCGCCGTTCTAGGATGCCCAACCATGGTAAAAAACTCCCCAATGCGATCCTTAAGGACCGTCGGCTTCGCGTTGGCCACGCTCCTCATCACCGGCGGCCTGGCCATACAGCCGGCAGTAGCGGGAGATAGCGACATCATCCCGAGCACCCCTCAATCACTCCGTCCGGCACCTGAGGCGGCAACGGACCAATTTATCGTCGGGCTACGGGACAACGCCAAAGCGGCTGCGGCTGCCGTGGAGCAGGCCGCCGGTCATGCGGCCATGAAGCTCGGAGTCGTTGCCCAGAGCTCGCACCCGAACGCAGCGGGCGGCCAGGTCATCAAACTTGCCAAGGCCCTTTCCGGGACAAAAGCCGAGGATTTCCTGAAAACCCTTCGTGCGGATCCCAACGTTGCCTACGCCGAAGCCGACGACATTATGCAGGTGGCGGCTGATCCGAATGATGCTTATTACTCCACGCAGTGGGATCTCTCTGAGGATTTGGCCGGCATTCGACCTTCCGGGGCGTGGCAATACAACCATGGTGAAGGCGTAGTCGTCGCAGTAGTGGACACCGGGATCACCAGTCATGTGGATCTCGACGCCAATGTCCTGCCCGGCTACGACATGATGTCCGATGCCACCGATGCCCGGGATGGGAGTGGCCGGGACGCTGATCCTACGGATCCCGGGGATTGGTCGACAGCAAATGAATGCGGTGTGGGCAGCCCGCAGATAAATTCTTCCTGGCATGGAACGCACGTGGCTGGCACAATCGCTGCGATCGGCAACAACACTTACGGTGTAACCGGTGTTGCCCCGAAGGCTAAGATCCTTCCGGTTCGGGCGTTGGGTGCCTGTGGTGGGTATTCATCGGATATCGCAGATGGAATCATTTGGGCGGCAGGCGGCATTGTTAGCGGGGCTCCCATCAATCCCAACCCGGCCCGCGTTATCAACCTCAGTCTCGGTGGCATCAAGCCGTGCTCTGACACGTACCAAAACGCCATCAATTTCGCCCATAACGCTGGAGCCGTTGTAGTAGTTGCTGCTGGAAATTCCAATCGCCCCGCGGCCGATTCCAGCCCTGCAAACTGCCCGAACGTCATCACCGTTGCCGCGAGCGACAGGACCGGCGCGAAGGCGTCGTACTCCAACTACGGGAGCGCCGTTGATGTAACTGCTCCCGGGGGCGAGATGAGTTCCTCGGCCCTGAACGGTATCTTGTCCACCTACAACTCAGGGACAACCACGCAGGGCACGGCGGGCTATGCGTTTATGCAGGGAACGTCCATGGCCGCCCCTCATGTGGCAGGCCTTGCGGCTCTCCTGTACTCGGCAGAGGGGATCGCCCTCACTCCCGACCACGTGGAACAGCAGCTGAAGGACTCGGCACGACCACTTCCTGCTGGTTGCCCGGCCGGCTGTGGGGCGGGTTTGATTGATGCCACCGCAGCGCTCACCACATTTGGTGGGCACCTTCCCGTGACGCCTGCGCCCGTAGTTTTCAATGACCGGGACGGCACCTCGAACGATACCTACACGATTCCCGCCCTCGCCGGCGTGGAATATTTGGTAGGTGGAAAGGTTCTTGCCCCTGGCACCTATCCGGGGAGTGGAGCAGTAACCGTTACCGCCAGGGTTGTTGCAGATTATGCATTGGCCCCGACAGCTCTGGCCGAGTGGAAGTTCACCTTCAAGACCTCCAGTCAAAAAATCACTGATTTCGACGGTGACGGCAAGAGCGATGTCCTTGCCAGGGACAACGGCGGCGCTTTGTGGCTGTACCCAGGCAATGGTTCCGGTGGCTGGCTAGCCGCCCGCAAGATCGGTGCAGGCTGGAATGCCATGACCTCCATTGAGTCAACCGGTGACTTCAACGGGGACGGCAAAATGGACGTGATCGCCCGGGATGCGAACGGTGTCTTGTGGTTGTACCCGGGCAACGGTTCTGGTGGCTGGCTTGCTGCCCGTCAGATCGGTGCAGGCTGGAATGGGATGGCCGCGATCGAGGCACCCGGTGACTTCAACGGGGACGGCAAAGCCGATGTGATAGCCCGCGATGCCAATGGTGTTCTGTGGCTGTATCCGGGCAATGGTTCTGGTGGTTGGCTTGCTGCCCGCCAGATTGGTTCCGGCTGGAATGTCATGACCGCTATTGAAGGCCCCGGTGATTTCAATGGCGACGGCAAAGCTGATGTTCTTGCCCGCAACGGGTCGGGCGTTCTGTGGCTCTATCCCGGTGACGGTTCTGGTGGTTGGCTTGCTGCCCGGCAGGTTGGTTCCGGTTGGAATGTCATGACCGCTATTGAGGGCCCCGGTGATTTCAATGGCGACGGCAAGATTGACGTCATTGCCCGCAACAGCTCCGGTGTTTTGTGGCTCTACCCGGGTGACGGCTCGGGTGGGTGGCTTGCTGCCCGCCAGATTGGGTCCGGCTGGAACGTCATGACGGCCATCCTCTAGTCCGGCACGGAGTTCACCTGCCACCGGGTCATTCCGGCTTCTCCCAGCTGCGCATGGGTAGAATCGAGGCCTGAACATCGCCGGATTGCACTGGATACGGAGAACTCATTGTCAGCTTGGCATGAACTTGGCACGGACAACTACGTCTTGGAGACCGAGGGGTCCTTACTCAACACCGGGCTTGTGGTGGGCAGTGAGCTCGCCATGGTCATCGACACCGGATGTGGCCCCCGCCAAGGCCGCGAGATCCTCGCTGCTGTCCGCGAAAAGACCCAGCTTCCGCTGGTGGTAGTCAACACCCACGCGCACTACGACCACTTCTTCGGTAACGCTGTTTTTGCCGACGACGGCGTGACAGAGTTCTGGGCGCACGCCAACTGTGCGGCAACCATCGAGCGGGACGCCGACAACCAGCGTCGCTTCGTCGCCACCAACGAACCGGAGATGGCCGCGGGGGAGGGTGACGCCGTCGACATCGTTGTTCCGAACGCGATCGTTGGCGACCAGCCTGTTCTAGTGGACCTCGGCGGAATTACAGCCACACTGTTCTATCTGGGCCGCGCCCACACCGACGGTGACCTCCTGGTGGGTACCAACTCAACGCTGTTCGTGGGTGACCTCGTCGAGCACGGCGCACACCCTTCCTTTGAGGACTCGTATCCCGAGGAGTGGGCGGACGTCCTCCGGCACATCTCCGCTTTGCGTCACCGCTACGAGTTCCTGGTCCCGGGCCACGGCAAGCCTGCGAGCGACGAATTCGTCAAGACCATGGCCGACACCATGAGCACTGCAGTGCGGCAGGCAACCCAGTCCATCCGCGATATGCCCAACGATGCAACCAAGGCCATCCCTGTACTGCCTTATGGACCGGAGCAGTCGCGCTGGTTCATCAAACGGCTCCAGGAAACCAATGCCCAGCACGGAAGGGTTGCTGGTGGATCCCTGGCAACGCCCGACTTTGGACCCGAGAAGACTGGCTTTTACCCTTCTTCATAAATGAAGGTTACTGACAAATTTGTCATCTTGATTACTGCCTCCCCATGGACTATTGGGCAACACCAGTCCTAGGATGAAATCGACCATCGGTTTGCGGCTACCTGGGGGGTGTCGAGATGAAGGCCATTCGCGTAATTCCGCGCGCTACTCAGATTCTCCGCTCCGTCATGATCGCTGGCGCCGGTACCGCAATTTGGATGGCATTGTCCGCGACGGCCGCCAACGCCGATTCCGGGATCACTGATAACCACTCGCTGCTGGGCGGAGTGACATCTTCGGTGTCGTCAACCGTTTCATCAGCCGACACCGCCAGCAAGCAAACCAACAAGACACTCAGTGCTGCAACGGGTGCGGTCAAGAAGGCGGCCGCGTCCGTTGCAACTTCCGTCGGGCCTAAGCCATCCGCCCCCGTCGTCACTGTCCCTGTGCCGAACGTACCTCTTCCGGCTCCCGCCAAAGTCGTTGTCCCGGCACATCCGATAACCGTGCACGTTCCAGCTGTAACCCCGGTGGTTAAGCAGGTTGCGGAGTCCGCGGACAAAGTCATCGCCAAACTCCCCGTTGTTAACCGGGTAGTTCCGAGCGACACAGTCGGCAGCGTTGTGGACACGGTCGTCAAACCAGCCACGGGCACTATTGACCACACCGTCGAGGCGGTTGTTCCTCCGGTAAATGATGTTCTGAAACCCGTCGGCCTGGACCCGGTGACGGGCGTGACGAAGCCTGTCGTGGCCCCCATCGTTGAGGTCATCGATAAGGTCCTCCCGCCTGTCGGCAGCGTTTTACCTCCGATTGCTGGACCCGGAAGCCTGCTTCCCCCGCTCTTGGGCGGCGACGGCGCCATGCTCCCCACGACGCCAGGTGCCGGAACTGTGCCGCCACCCGCCGTCGGGACTTCACCAACGGCTTCAGCCGGCGGCGGTTCGGGGACGGAATCCGCTGGCCTGCCCCTCGGGACAACTCCGCCCACCCTCAATGCCGACGTTTCACTGACCTTTGCTCTGGCGCGAGGTTTTGCCCCTGCTTCACCTGGTGCCGTAATCGGCGCCTCTGTCATCGTCGAACCTGAGGTTCCAGCCGAGCTGCCGGCCGACCCGGAAACGACACCTCTTGGTGTCACCGGCGCGGGCTCGGGTACCTCACAAAACGGGCCGCCAAGCCCTGCCGCAGCCTTCCTGCATGGGGCGCCAATCGTTCCTGCAGACACACTTTCTGGTCCAGCAGCGGCCAGCAATGAAGATCATCCAAAGCCGGTTTCTTTCGATCCCGGCTCCTCTCCTGACTAGTTCCCCAGCCCAGCCGCGCCTCTACATGCGGCCGATGGTTAGCCGGACGATCCGTCATCGGACGTCTTTGGGAACAAGACCTTCAGGAGAAGATCACAATGAACTCGACAATTCGCAGGTGCCTGATCGGCACATGCTTTGCCGGAGGCTTGATAGCCCTCGGCGGGACCGCGGCCAACGCGGCAGATACGACCAGTGGAAAGGACGGAACCCTTTCCGGCACACAGGTGGTGGCACCGGTGACAGCGCCAGTCAGCACAGGCGCTACGTCACTGGCCCTCGTGGGAGATTCATCCTCAACCACAAAGGCGCCCGCAGCCGCTCCGGCTACAGGGACGGCGCCAACTGCCAGCACCAACGGTTCCAACGGGACTGGCTCCGGGACACAGGTAGTCGCGCCCGTAACAGCGCCCATAAACCTGGGCTCGTCATCAGTGGGTCTGCTGGGGGGCTCCACTGCGACGGGCCCAGCCAAACCTGCCGCTCCAACTGCACCAAGCAGTTCGACGACGGCGGCTGGCACCAACGGTTCCGGCGGCACAGCCTCCGGTACCCAAGTAGTTGCACCGGTGACGGTCCCCGTAACTGTGGGATCGACGTCGACGGGTGTCCTGGGGGACTCATCGGCAACGACAACACCAGCAGCAACATCAGGTTCTGCACCGGCCCAAGCGCCTGCGCAGGCAACAACGTCGGGGGGAGAAGGCATCGCATCCGGCGCTCAGGTAGTGGCTCCGATATTGGTCCCTGTTAACATCGGAGCCACTGCCGCGGGTGTGGCTGGAGATTCATCAGCTACGTCCGGCGCACCCTCGAATACGGGCAGCGCACCTGCTGCCGCTACTCCCGGTGCTACGACCAACGGGTCAGATGGGGTAGCTTCCGGGACTCAGGTGGTTGCTCCGGTTACCGCTCCGGTGACTGTTGGTTCGACGTCGGCTGGTGTGCTGGGTGATTCGGCGGCCAGCACTGCCGGTACTTCCGGTGGGACTGCTCCTTCGGGGGCGTCGGGTGCTACGACCAGCGGGGCAGAAGGGGTAGCTTCCGGGACTCAGGTGGTTGCTCCGGTTACAGCTCCGGTGACTGTTGGTTCGACGTCGGCTGGTGTGCTGGGCGATTCGTCGGCCAACACTGCCGGTACTTCCGGCGGAACTGCACCGGCGGGAACGTCGGGCGCTACGACCTCGGGATCTAAGGGCGTTGCTTCCGGGACCCAGGTCGTTGCTCCGGTTACCGCTCCGGTGACTGTTGGTTCGACGTCTGCTGGTGTGCTGGGTGATTCAGCCGCCAGCGGCAATGGCGGCACTGCCGGTACTTCCGGTGGGACTGCTCCGGCGGGGACCTCGGGTGCTACGACCAACGGGTCAGATGGGGTAGCTTCCGGGACTCAGGTGGTTGCTCCGGTTACCGCTCCGGTGACTGTCGGTTCGACGTCGGCTGGTGTGCTGGGTGATTCGTCTGCCAGCGGTGGCACGTCCGGTACTTCGGGCACGGGTACAGGTACAACCACAGGTTCCAATACAAACGGATCTAATGGCATCGGTTCGGGTACTCAGGTGGCTGCTCCGATTACAGCTCCGGTGACCGTTGGTTCGACGTCGGCTGGTGTGTTGGGTGATTCGTCAGCCAACACTGCCGGTACTTCCGGTGGGACTGCTCCGGCGGGAACGTCCGGCGCTACGACTAACGGTTCTGGTGGCATTGGCTCCGGGACTCAGGTAGTTGCTCCGATTACAGCTCCGGTGACTGTTGGTTCGACGTCGGCTGGTGTGTTGGGTGATTCGTCAGCCAACACTGCCGGTACTTCCGGGGGAACTGCACCGGCGGGGACCTCGGGCGCTACGACCTCGGGATCTAAGGGCCTTGGCTCCGGGACGCAGGTGGTTGCTCCGGTTACCGCTCCGGTGACTGTTGGCTCGACGTCTGCTGGTGTCTTGGGCGATTCGTCGGCTGGCACTGCCGGTACTTCCGGGGGAACTGCACCGGCGGGGACCTCGGGTGCTACCACTAATGGATCGGGCGGCGTCGCTTCCGGGACCCAGGTGGTTGTTCCAATCACCGCTCCGGTCACGGTCGACTCGACATCGCTTGGCATCGGTGGCGCCTCTGTCGGAGCCATCACGCCTCCCGTTGTGAATCCTCCCGTTGTGAATCCGCCGGTCGTCAACCCTCCCGTTGTGAATCCGCCGGTCGTCAACCCTCCCGTTGTGAATCCTCCCGTTGTGAATCCGCCGGTGGCCAACCCTCCCGTCGTCAACCCGCCGGAGGTTAGCCAGCCTGCTGGTGGTGGGGGACTTGGCATTGACTCTGGCACCAACAATCCGGGGACCGAAATTGGGGGTCCTGTATTCGGGAACGCTGGCGTCGGGACAACCGGAATGGGCGGTGCCCAGCTAGGTGGTAGCGCAGTAACTGCAGGCGGCACTCAAGGTGTGCTGACAGCAGGCCTTGCGACCGGCGTCGGGAGTTCCAACTCTCTGGCCACTACGGGATTGGACGGCAGCTTCACGCTCTGGGCAGTCGGCCTTCTTCTCATAGGCTTGGCACTTTCAGCAGCCGGACGTCGGAAGGCAACGGCTAACCGCATCTAGTCACCTGGACGAGGCCTAGTCTCGCGCGCAGTTGTTGCGGTTCCGGATCTCCGGAACTGCGACAACTGCGAGGCGGCTGGGTCAGAGTCCTAGGATGAAGGGGATGACAACCACCCAGCAAGACCAAAACTTCAGCCTCCGCAGCATTGCTTTACCGGCCTTCGGGCCTGCGCTGTTGTTCTGTATCGGCGAGGGGGCGGTTCTTCCGGTCATCGCGCTCTCGGCGCGTGACCTTGGAGCATCCGTGGCAGTCTCCGCGTTGATCGTCACGCTGATCGGCTTGGGGTCCTGGCTCTTCAATATCCCGGCATCGCTCATCACCATAAAGTTCGGCGAACGCTGGGCAATTGTTGGGGCAGGTGCCGTAGGAGCCCTTGCCCTCGGCGCGGCAGCTTTCGCTCCACAGATGGAGCACGGGATCTGGTTGCTGGCAGCAGCTATGACCTTGGTGGGTATGTCGGCGAGCGTTTTCAACCTGGCCCGCCAGAAGTACCTCACCGAGGCAGTTCCGGTGATGTTCCGCGCCCGTGCGTTGTCCACATTGGGCGGCGTTACGAGGATCGGCATCTTCATCGGTCCGTTCATCGGTGCCGGCGTGATGCAGTTCGCCGGAATCAGCGGGGCGTACTGGGTTGGTTTTGTCGGGATGATGGCGGCCGCTGCTTTGTCGCTCACCATCCCTGACTTGGTGGCTCCCGATACGTCCGACGGCGGGCCAGTCATCCCGGCGTCAACGCTGCGAAATGTGGCTGCTTCCCATGCCGGGGTGTTCCTGTCTGTGGGCTTCGGAATTCTGCTGCTCAGCGCTCTGCGTGCTTCGCGCCAAGTTGTCATCCCGTTGTGGGCCGATCACTTAGGCATGGACGCCACGCAAGCATCGCTGATCTACGGCCTCTCAGGCGCCATCGACATGTTGGTGTTTTATCCGGCTGGAAAGCTGATGGATCGCAAGGGACGGCAGTGGGTGGCGGTTCCGTCCACAGTGATCATGGGGACGGCGTTGATCCTCATTCCGTTCACTGGTGGGTTCCTTCCGCTGCTGTTGACTGCCCTGTTGATTGGCTTTGGCAACGGCATCAGTTCCGGGCTGATCATGACACTGGGTGCTGACTTCTCACCGGACAATGGAAGGAGCCACTTCCTTGGCATCTGGCGGTTCATTGCCGATTCTGGTGCAACGGGTGGGCCGGTGCTCTTGTCTGCCCTGACTGCTGCCATTTCGCTCGCTGCTGGCGTCTGGGCCACCGGCGTCCTGGGCTTCGCAGCGGCAGCCGTGTTCGCCGTCGCGATCCCTCGACTGAAACATCGGCGGAACTACTAGCCGCGCCCTTTCAACCGGAGTGGGAAGCCGCTTTCTCCACGGCAATGGGTTAGCTGGGGAGGGCTCGAACCATGTTGTTGCGTTTCTCGTGGGTCAGTTCGACCAGCCCGAGTTTTTCGAGCAGCGGGGGGAGGTACATCCCAAAGCGGCCGCGGTATCCTTTGCGGAGCCCGTACCACCCGGATACAGGGTTGGCCGGATCCCGTCCCCATGCCTCGACGCTTCCCTCCGGTGCTGGTTTGCTCTCATCGGCTGCGCCCAGGGGCACCCAGTCCTCCTGCTCACGGAGCCAGGCGGACAGATCCTCGATGGCTCGCAGGTGATACTTCAGGGTCGTCGACCCTACTTGGCAAACGAGGGCCGGTGGGTCTGACTCCGGGTCGCGGTACATGGAGTACTCCGACGAGCCCGGTGCCGTGACCAGCACCCATGGGTCTTCCTTCGTTCCTTCAGCACTCATGACAGATCCTTTCCCGCATCTCCGGTTTCAGCGTAGCGCCGGAGCGAACGTCCCCGAAATATCTCTGCGGCGCCGTATCCCAAGCCAAGGACAACCATGCTGCCCAGCCATGCCGCCGACAGGAAGATCAGGACCATCCAGTTCCTGTCCTCGACAGGTTTTAGCGACTGACCCGCGACGACTACCTGTTCCCCAGCGGCTCGTGCCACCACCGCCATCCGCAGACCGGGCTCCGGCTGCCAGGTCACAGCATCGGATCCGGTCCGTCGTGCCGCCTCGAGCACGCCCTCAGGAAGGACGGGAAAGGACCCATGAAGGACAGCAGTGCTGGACACCGGCTTGTTATTCGCCCCGTAGACAATGACGAAGACACCGCTGTCAGGATTCAATTCCAGCGGCGGCGTACTCGGCGCCGGCGAATCAATGGCTTCAACCCGTGCCGCAGCAGCAGCCGTCGGCGCATCATTCGCTGCCCGCCGGCCCAATTGCTGCAGCGTGACATAGGTACTTCCGAAGATCAGAGTGACGATGATGGCTGCGGCCAGCCAACCGATGACGCGTTGCATTCCTTCATCATGGGCTCAATCCGGCCGGGACACACTTCTTAACGAGTTCTTAATTGCCCTCACGGAGGATTGGAAGAACGATACGTCCTGCCGAAGGGTCCCATGTTCCCGCAATCCACACCTGGCTCCGTACCAGTCCAGCGGCTGCCCGCCCCCAAACACTGGCTGACCGTTGGGCTTATTTTGGTGGCAGTCGTCATCGCCGTCGGGCTAGCGGTCCAGTCCGTGCCGGGCTTCACGTCGGCTGAGTTGGCTGTGGATCAGAACTTCAGCCGCAACCATAACCCTGTCCTGACCGGTTTAGCTCTGGCCTTGAACCTGCTGTTCGAGCCTGTGGTGGGAGCGCTGGTGGTGCTCGCCACAAGTCTGTATCTCCTGCTGATTCGACGTTCCCCACAGAAAGCTGTGCTGTTTGCCCTCACAGTGGGTTCGGGATGGTTGAGCTGCCAACTGTTCAAGGTGGTCATCGGCAGGATCCGGCCGGACCCGACACTGTTGTTGGACCCGCTGGCGCCGGAGCCGATATCCAACAGCTTTCCCAGCGGACACACATGTCTGGCCGTCGCCCTGGCCATTGCAGCGTATTTCCTGGCCCGGGGTAGCCGCGCGGAGAAGCCGGTTCTCTGGACAGGAATGATCCTCGCAGTGATCGTCGCCTGGTCCCGTGTCTACATCGGCGCGCACTATCCACTGGATGTCATGGCATCGTTTCCGGCAACCATTGGCGTCGTCGTGTTGATGGCTGGTCTCTGGAACCGTCAAGCACCCTCGATCGTGGCCCGGCTGCAGTCCGCCCGGTCATCCCGTTCCGACGCGAGTCCACATCGAAAGAAGCCTTAATGGAAGCCCTCGCTCTCGCACCGACACTGAGCCCCGCCGAACTGCTGCCAATCCTGGATCCTGCCAGTCTGCTGCAGGGTTTGGGCCCTGCAACGCTGGCTGTCGTGGCCCTGATCATCTTTATCGAGTCCGGGGTCCTGTTCCCCTTCCTGCCGGGCGACTCGCTGCTCTTCACGGCTGGCCTGCTGCACCAGCAACTGAATCTGACACTGCCCGTACTCATCATCGTCGTGAGCGTGGCGGCGATCGCAGGCGACCAAGTAGGCTACCTGCTTGGTCGCCGGTTCGGACGCCGATGGTTCTCGGATGATGCCCGCATACTGAAGACTGCACACCTGAGAAAAGCAGAAGAGTTCTTCCGGCGCCGTGGTGGCTCGGCACTGGTCCTGGCGCGCTTTTTACCCGTGGTGCGAACCTTCGCACCGCTCAGCGCCGGAATTGCCCGCTACCACTACAGATCCTTCGCTCTCTGGAACATCACCGGGGCAATCCTCTGGGCCGCCTCGGTGACGCTGCTCGGTTCCTGGCTGGGCCGCTTTGACTTCGTGGCCAAGAATATTGACGTCATAGCAATCATCATGGTCCTGGTGTCCGTGCTGCCGTGGGGCATCGAATTCCTCAAGCACAAGCGGGCCCGTGCGTCGGAAAAAGACCGGCGCGCAACAATGGATTCGTGATCACTGCAACCAAGCCATCCCTGCTCCTGGTGGAAGACGACGTCGTCCTCGGGCCGCTCATCGCCGAACTGCTGGAGCCGGACTACCAGGTTCACGTCGCCGTCGACGGCCATGAAGGCCTGCATCGGGGACTCTCCCGGATCTGGGATGTGATGGTGGTGGACCGGGGCCTGCCCGGCATGGACGGCGTCGCGCTGATTGCCGCCCTCAGGTCCAGGGGTATCGCCACCCCTATCCTCATACTCACCGCCCTCGGCGCAACGGAGGAGAAGGTCAGGGGACTCGACGCCGGCGCGAACGACTACATGACCAAGCCCTTCGACATTTTGGAACTGGGGGCCCGGCTAAGGGCGTTGACCCGGAGTTACCAGCAAGAGTTCAAGACCTTAAGTATTGGAGACTGGGAACTGGACCCTTCTTCCAGGTCCATCCGTTCCATTCACGGATTCCTCGCCTCATTGACTGCCAAGGAGAGTGAATTGCTCGCGACGATAGCCGCGCAGCCGGACCACGTCTTCACGCGGGAAGAGCTCATCAATGCCACCTCCAGCCAAGGTGAACTGCCCGGAGTGATCGACACCTACGTCCACCACCTGCGCAGGAAGATCACCAGATCGATCATCCGTACAGTGCACGGGGTGGGGTACCAGATCGGCGATGCGAATGACTAAACATCCTGCTCCTTTGGACCAGGACCAGGCATTCCTGCGTAGGGCATCCATGAGGATCGCTCTTCGCATCAGTGCCGCCTGCGCAGTTCTGGTCCTCTGCCTCCTGGCGGCGTCTACGCTTTACCTGCTTAACCAGTCCGGCATCCCGGAACCGGCTGAACCCGGCGCCGTGTACGCCTATCTTGATACCAACGATCTGATCAAAGCCATGATCATCGCAGGGGCAGCCGGCATCCTGCTGGCTGGGGGCATTGGCTGGCTCAGTGCCCGCAGTGCGATCCGTCCGCTGGGCGAAGCGCTGGCCATGCAGCGGCGCTTCGTCCAGGACGCGAGCCATGAGATGCGCACGCCCTTGGCCATCCTGGACGCCAGAATTCAACTGGCACAGCGCGGCACACCACCTGATACGGCAGCCGCCCAAGCGCTTGCCCGGATCCGGAGCGACACTGCCGCGCTGACCGCGATAGTCAATGAGCTGCTGGAATCCGCCACCGGAACAGTACAGGAACCGGATATTGCCCTGACCAACGTCGCGGGTGTTGCCCAGGATGTTGTGGACAGTATCCGCCAGTTAGCCGTTGACCGAGGCATCACCCTGGATTGTTCCAGCGTGGGGCAACCGCGGGCGCTTATTGATCCTCAAAGACTGCACCGTGCGATCCTGGGTCTGGCCGAGAACGCACTCGTCCATACGCCGGCGGGAGGCCACATAATGGTCGCCACCAACGTGGCCGGCGGCCAGGCCACAATCACCGTGACCGATACGGGCCCAGGCATCACAGGCATTGACCGGGCCCGGATCTTTGACCGTTTTGCTCGGACCACCCATCTTGGCCTGGGCCAGCAGCAGCGCAGTTTCGGAATCGGGTTGTCCCTTGTTCGCGAGATCGCCGTCGCCGCAGGAGGCTCCGCGGACGTGGCCTCCACGGGCCCAGACGGCACCTCCATGAGGATCACACTGCCCTTGGCAACGACAAAGCCAGGACTCCCACGGGAAGGTACGGCCCAAAGCTCCGTCCGCCGTTGGCCTTCACGACGCCAGTAGCCGATCACCGGTCCAAGCGCGCCGGTCGCACCCGAACAGCGGCACGGGAAGCGATGACTGAAACGGCGGTAAACGCACCGCCAGCCATGATTCCGGCCAGAACCACAATCTGGAACCGGCCGGCTTCGAGCGGTGAAATGCCACCGAAAATCGCACCGACAAAGGCACCTGGAAGAGTTACCAGCCCCGTGGTCTTCGTTTGGTCAATGGAGGGAATCAACGCTGAATAGACGGCGCGACGGGCCAATTCCAACGTTGACCGGCGAGGTGTTGCACCCAAGGCCAACCACCCTTCCACTTCCTCCCAGTGATCATTAACGGCCTCCGAGAAACGGCGTCCAGCCAGAGTGGCCGTGGTCATGGCGTTGCCGATGATGATGCCACCCATCGCCAATGCATAACGTGGAGTCAGCTCAACCGCGCCAGTGGCGAAGATGACGCCGAGCGTCACGGCGACCCCCAGACCCATGGATCCGCCAACGAGGCCAAGGGTTTTCCAACTCCACCCGATGCGCCGGGCAGCAGTGGTTGCAGCCACAGCAAACATGATCAGCAGCGCCAGCGCCACGAAGACGGGACTTGAGATGACACCGCTGAGGATGACACTGATAGCGGCCAGCTGAACTGTCCCCCTCAGGATCGCCAACGCTGGCGCCCACCTGTACGGCACTTTATAGGTGGTCAGCACTGCCGCGGTCAGGGTCACGAGGAGGCCGATCCCTAGCAGGGTCGGCCCCAAGGCCTGAATCGTCGTCATCGGGTCAGCCTATCGAGGCGGTTGCAGCTGCCCGAGGCCGACCCGCGCTACACCGGACAGGTCAGGAATTTTCCATTACCGGAGAGCTTCAAACGGCGTAGCTCGCCCGTGGCTGTGGTCCCAGTGTTTTGCAACGCTGTCACCTGAACGTCGACTTCAGGGTTGTGGCCGTCAAGGATGGCGGTGGCGAAGATGGGACTGCTCGGCGTCAAATCCAAAGTTGCAGACGGAGGCAGCACAGGGATGGAGACATAGACGCTGCTGGTGCTCATCTTGCCGCCGACCGTCATCACCGTGGGGGAACTCAGACCTGCGATGCTGATCCGGACAGTGCTCGTAGTTATCTGCGTGCAGGTCAACGTCAATACGACAGGCGCGCTGGGAGTTGGGGTTGGTGTGGGGGTAGGCGTTGGCGTGGAAACCGCGGCTCGAACAGTCATGGTTGCGTTGGAGCTCTGCTCCCACAGCCCGAATGCGGACGTTCCACCGATGCCCACCAATATAGTCAGGCAGAAAAGGCCAACCGCCCAGGCTTTGGCCGAGGGGCCAGTTCCCCGCTTCACGCAGACTGCCTTTCCTTTCGCGAGCCCCGGATTTCCCGGAACATGGTGAACCCACCGTAACCGATCAAACCCGCCGCGCCCACGGCCAGCCACAGTGAGCGGTCGCTGTTGCCCAAGGCGTTCGCGACGAACCCCACGAACGGCACGGCGTACAGCAACTTGCCGCGCACCTGGATCTCACGAACGGGCTGGGGATCCGCGACGTCGTTGTTGTCGCCCTTGGTGGTGAGCGTCTTCTCGCCCGTCTGGAGGAACCCGAAAGCAATGATCCTGTGCGTGATGACACCCGGCTTGCCCGATTCGATCTGGTACGTAATCACGTCGCCGAGCTTCAATTCGTCAAAGTCCGCTGCCTGCGAAACCAGGAACGTGCCAGGTGCGTACTTCGGTGCCATGGAGTTGGTCAGCACGGAATACGTTTGCGAGCCGGTCACCCTGGGCAGCATGATCAGCACCGTGACTGCCAGGAGTGCAAGGGAAAGAAGTACGACGCCGAGTCCCCGGCCGATGCGGGCCAGTACCCGTGCGTTGGAAGAACGTTCTGAGGAAAGCCGGCCGGCTTCCTTCAGTTCCCCATTTTCGGGTTCGACTGCGACGGACGCGTCGGCGCCAGATTCGCCAAATGTGGTGTCAATCGTCGTGTCCAGCACGAGCTCATCAAGGCTATTGCGATCTACGAGGGTACTAGGCGCAACCATTGGGAACCCCACATTTCTGACGAGCGTGCAGCGGAAGAGTGATTGAGACGGAATTTCCCTCGACGCTGGAAGGTGCGGCAGCGTCCAAGGTCACCTTGAAGCAGAGGGTGGAGGTGGCACCTTTGGCGATTGCCGGCGTCGTAAATCCTGCCCCGGTCAAAGGCTGATAGCCGCTGGCCGATGAGCATGCGGTGCTCGACGCGGCGCTGGCGGCAGTCACAGTGAGATAGCCGGCCATGGTGCCCCCGGATACGTTGCTGACAGTAGGCGCCGTAGCGGTGACGGTGATGTCAAAGACCCCACCGGCGTCGCTGGCGTTTCCGATTCCCATGGACGTGTAAACGGAGCTGCCGCGGGCCAGGTCCGCCAGGGGCGCCTGTGCCGTGGTCAGTGCCAACGTGGTCGCTTGGTCATTGACGGTCATGGGCACCGAGGACCCGGAAGGGTTCCCTGTCAGGTTGACGGTAAAACTGGATGCTTTGACCGTGCCCGGCTGGGCAACAGCGGTAGCGGACCAGAGTGCGTACGTACCTTGGACGGCCATGAGCCCCAGGAGCACGGCCGCGACCATAAGGCCAGCCGTCTTGATGCTCCTGGGGATTCTCATTGACACTCCTGTTGAAGTTGTTGCGGGGCAGGACTACTGGAGGCCGGACTGCTGGACCTGTGTCAGGGTGAAGGATACGTTGCCCAGGTTCCTGCTTGCGTTGTTGTCCGTGCGGGTTGAGGTGCTGGACTTGAATTCGAAGGTGATGCTCGCCGTGACATGCTGCGAAGTGGTGAGCGGGTTGGCGATGACGGCCCCGTGAGCGTCCGTCAGCTTGGGTGACGTAACCGTGACGTTGGAGGGATCGAATCCTGCGCCTGCACCGGTGTTCGCGGCAACGAGGTTGGCTGCCATTTTGTCGCCGGTGAGGGTGACGTCCAGATCCTGTGTGTAGGTCAGGAGATCGCCAGGAACCACCAGGTACGTGGCGAGGTTGACCGGGTTGCCTGCGCGGTCGGTCCAAACGCCGGTTGCGGCCTGGACGTTCAAGTTGCCAGCGACAATGGTGCCTGCTGCCGCGGAATCCGAAGCGTTCCACCAAGCCAGTGTTCCTCCGCCACCCAGGAGCAGCGCTCCACCAAGTGCCAGTGCCGCTGCGCCTTTAAGCATTGTTGTGTTTTTCACCGTGAGACCTTCTTTCGTGTTGTTGTGGCTTCTGCCTTGCGATTACTTTCGCGGTCTCAGATCAAGGGTCCATGCGGCGCTGGCTCAAGGTTGGATCAAGTTTTTCCGGGTTTGAAACCGAAGATGTTGCAGCCCCGAAATAATCCGTAAAGGTGTTTGTAATCTCGTAAAAATATGCTTGACGCACTGAGGGAATCTGCCCAGTGTGGGAATGTACTCAACCATTGAAGGGGCGGCGCTGATTACTATGCACATCAAGGAATTCTGGAATCAACTTTCACCGGAAACGCAGCAGTGGCTTATCGATAATCCGGGAAGCATGATCATCCCACGAACCCAAACGGCCATCCTCAACAACGAGACGGGTGAGGATAGCCCTGTCGACGGGCACGGAGGCACCTTGCTTACGGAAGAGGATCGGGACTTCATCCGAGCTCAGGCCCGGCACATCGAGCGGAAGTAAGCTGCCGCCGTCGAGCCTTAACTCCCTGGTGCTTTAGCGCTTCCTGGCCGCCAGGCCGAACAGCCACGTCCCGCCAAGGGCTGACAGGTACCCGGCAACCACAATGAATGCAGTCCCGGCCCAGAAGTAGTCAACGGTGCTGTCCGGGCTGAGTCCCGGCATGACCTGGAGCAGTGAGTAGCCGGCGACGATAGCTGCCAGGAGCAAGGCAACGGCGGTCAACCATACCCAGAGTCGTGACGCTGCCCAGTGCTCGCCGTAGCCTTTCCAAACGTTCCAGCTGGTCCCGCTGCGAAGGATCAGCCATCCGGCAGGAAGCATGACGGCGCCCACCACGAGGAAGGCGGCTACGACGTCGGAGGGCCGATGCCATTGGTTGATGAGTGTCGAAACCCCAGTGGCCACGGCGAAGGTGCTGCCGAGGAAACCTGCCAGGGGTCGCCAGCGGGGCGAGACCATGAGGAAAACCGCAGCAGCAGCAGAGGCTGCCAACGTTGTGTGGCCAGAGGGGAGGGAATTGAGTTCAAGTGTTTGGACGCCGCGATCGGGCCTGTCCGGGATAAACAACTTCAATACCTGCGTAGCCAGGTTGGCGGCAATGCAGGCGGCCACGGCAATTCCGGCGGCAGTCCAACGGCGACGCGCCACAGTCACGAAGAGCACCACGATGATAGCGATCGCCAGTGACAGGATGGGCAGCATATCCAGGAATTTGGTGGACGCCCTGCCCGCAGATCCGCTCAATTCAGTGGCCTCAACCAATGCGGACTCGTCGATGAACTGGCCCATGGTGGTCCGCACGAAGAAGTAGTACGTGACCACCAAGCCCAGGATGCTGGCGACTGTACCCAAGCCAAAAAGCAGTCCTGTACCGACGCCGGGCTTGCGACCTTGTGCTGACCGGTCAGGGGACATCGCTATGGGGCGGGACTGCTGGGAACTCATTGAATCAAGACTGCCACAGTTCGCTGAAAGGCTCATGTGAGGACGCGTCGGGCGCGGCGCACCTACCGGCGCGTATACCAATAAGGTGCCTTATGGTCAAGGGCGAATCCGCCTATTCTTAACCTATGGAACCTACTACAGGCCTGATGCTGGCGTTGCTGGCTGTGATTGTCTGGCTGGGGATAACCATTGTGCCGCTGGTGCTGTTGGCTCCGTCGCATTCCCAGGAGGAAGATGGGGCCTCCTCGAATCGGAGGGGCCGCCGTGACGGCCGCAGGAGGGCGTTTTCGGGAGCACGGCCGGTCTTCTCACACTCATCCGCGAGCACGCGATCGCTGCGGCATCCTCGCATCCAGCACTGAAATCCTGTCCGGCTCTGGAAACCTGTCCGACCCGGAATCGCCATCCGGCCGCGGGCCGGAGGCATTGAAGTGGCGCCGCCTTTGGCGGTCATGCAGCCATCGCTCCACGCTGCCCATGGCGCGCGTCGCCGCAGCCCAGTAGGCTACGCCCACCAGCACTGATGCCGCGAGGGCCAACCCTTTGTGGGTCTGTTCAAAGAGCGGATAGACCAGCCAGTGCGTGACGTAGATATACAGTGATGCGCTGGCCAGCAGGGCAGTGATGCGGTGCAGGCCGCGCGGCACGGGCAAGGTAGGAATCCAGAGAAGGATGAGGAAACCTACCAGGATGGTCGCGCTGCGGTGTTCGTTGCTGAAGGACCCGGGGATCGTGAGTAGGGCGAAAGCGGTCATGGCGGCGCGTTGCCACCACTCCCGGGAAACAGCTGCAGCCCATCCGAAGGCGAACAACCACAGGACAGGCCCTTGGCCAGGGTAAGGCAGCTCGATGATGTCGAAGCGCTGCAGGAGGTCGATGGCGGCCAAGGCGAGTGGAAACGCCCACGGCCATCTGCGTGCCGCGCGGTCCACTGCTGGTGTGGCCAACAGGAGAGCCAACCCGATCAGGATATGAACCAGCACTTCGACGAACCAGAAGCGGGACATATCCGTCCACCCCTGGGGACCAACGATTGAGTTCAACAAGAACACGTTGTGCCAGCCGTAGTCGTCAGTGACGGCGAACGCGACGCCGATGACCAGGACGCTGGGTACGACGATCCGCACGACAGCACGCAACTGCCTCCGGAGCCGTTCCCGCCGGGAACCCGTTAGTTGGAAGCGGGCAAAGTTATAGCCGGCCACCGCCATCAGCACGTGGGCGGTGCCTTCCTAGGAGAAGAACTTGATGTGCGTGGCCACGATGAAAATGATGGCCACCGCGCGCAGCACGATTCCCGTCTCCATGCGTGCTGTCAGCTTCAGCTTCCCCTGCCAGTTACGGAGAAGTGCCTTGGCGCGCGCCGTTTCGTGGGCCGGGTGGGCTTCGGCTTCACGTGCCGGGACAAGCTCGCAAATGGGCATGAGGTGCCAGCCTTGCGGGATGCGGCCAAGTGCACGCTCAAGCCTTACCGACGCCGCCACGTAGGAGAGCGAATCTCCGCCAAGGGAAACGAAGCTGTCAGTCTCTGTGATGTCCGGGCGTTCCAGGACCTCTGCGAAGATCTCGAGCACAGTCTCTGTCACCGGGATTTCTGTCCTGGGGTGGGTCTCCGGCTGCTCTGGCTCAGTCTGCGCAGACAAAGCAAGGATGGCCGGATAGTCAGGCTTCCCATTGCCGAGCCGTGGAATGTCGGGCACCGCATGCAGTTCAACGGCCGCACGAGGGACGCCCAGGTCCTGCGCAAGGCTCTTGGCGACCAAGGCAAGATCGTGGTGGCCTTCCACTGCTACAACCACTACATCGTCTGAACCAGCGGCAGCGGCGGTGAGGCCAAGGTCTGCAAGGAGTCGCTCAACACGTCCCAGGTCAACGCGGAGCCCAACGATCTTCACGAAGCGGCTGCGCCTGCCCACAATCTCATAGAGTTCATTAGGTCCGAGCCGGGCAAGGTCACCGGTGTGGAGCTCGGTGATTTCCCGGCCAAGGGCCAGGTCTTCGGGCTTCTCGGCGTATCCCAGCATGACGTTTGGCCCGGTGTAGACGAGCTCCGAGTCATCCAGGCCCGGCACTGGTTCGAGCCGGAATTCTCCTCCGGGAATCGCGACGCCGATGGCATGCGGGTGCTCCGCCGCCAGATCCGGTGGCAAGTACGCCATGCGGGCTGTGGCCTCGGTCTGCCCGTACATGACGAAAAGGTCCCAGCCGCGCTCGCGGCCCAACTCTGCATAGGATCGGACGCGCACGGGAGCCAGACGACCTCCAGCCTGGGTGATGTAGCGCAGGCTCGGAACATCCATGTGCTCGAATCCAACACGGTCCAGAAGCTCGAAAGTGTAGGGGACGGCAGCGAACGAGGTCACGCACTCGGTACGGACCAGGACCCAAAAACATGGATCCACTACGGAGAGGTCTGTCAATGCCAAAGATGCGCCCACCAGCAAATGGCTGTTCACCACGCTCATCCCGTAGCAATAGGAGAGGGGAAGTGTCGTGGCGGCAATATCGCTGGGACGCAGGTGCAGGTACTGTGCGATGGCCTCTGCGTTCGCCTGGATGGAAGCCGCGGAAAGGCGAACGAGTTTCGGCGAGCCTGTGGAGCCCGAAGTGCTCACCAAAAGTGCCAGGTCCGGGTGCAGTTGGTGTGCCGTCTCATGGCGGCGCACGTCCAGGACAGGCTCGCCGTTGGAGGACCGCGCAATGACGTCTGGATCGTAGGCGGCAATGAGTGTTTCGGCTGCTTTTCCGCCGCCGACCGGCAGGATCAGCAGCGGATGGCCCGATGCCAGGGCCGCGAGATACATGGTCAACGACGGCAACGTGTTGTCGGCTTCAAGGGCAATGAGACGGCGCTCAGGGCCGAGTTGGCGTGCCATGTCCTCTACGCGCGCGGCTAGGTCGCGGTAGCTGATGGAGCTGTGCCCAGTGTTGATGGCGGTGCGGTCGCCGAACGACGCCAGGTTGGTGGCGAACGAGATTCGGGCAACATCCGGTTGGGTAGTCACGAAAGACTATGTAACAAGGTAAACCTAACCTAACTCAACTGGATAATGCTTTGGCGAAGAATCATGACGTGGCTCCGGCCCTCCGGTTAGGGCCGGGCGGTGGGGTGAGGTTGGTGCAACATTCCCGTGACGATTGACACGTGTTAGGTAGCAGGAATAGGCTACCTGACACGTGTTAGGGAAGGAAATCTACATGCCGGGAACCAACGGGGCTTTGCGACAATTCACACGCAGAACAGCCCTCACAGCCCTCGGTGCCGGGATAGTCGGAGCAACAGCGGCGTCGTGGCCGCGATTGACCGGGACAGACATTCCTGGCCGGGGAGACAACAGCCTCAGTATCGCCATCATGGGCACCGCCGCTGACGCCGCGGCCCGCCAGAAGGTCATCGACGCCTTCGCCAAAGTCCACCCCGAGATCAAGGTCAAGGTCCAAGCCATCCAGGCCGTGGACTGGAAGGACTTCTTCACCAAGATCCTCACCATGGTGGCAGCAGGCACACCGCCGGACGTTGTTTACGTGGCCACGGAAGGTGCCCAGCTCTTCGCCGAGAAACTGGCCCATCCGCTGGACGAGTACCTGCGCCGCGACGCCGACCACATGAAGGAGTACTTCGAAGACGTCCACCCCAGCCTGGTGGAAGCCTTCATGTACAAAGGCAGCCTGTTCCAGCTCCCCATCGACTGGAACGCCGCCAACATGTACTACAACACCGCGTCACTCCGTCAGGCCGGCTTGGAACGCCCCGCCGACGACTGGACGCACATGGACTTCCGCAGCATCCTCGCTGCGATGAAGAAGGCCAAGCCGCAGGACTTCACGCCGTACTACTGGACCAACCGCCTCTTCGGTGGAGTGGTGCCGTGGCTCTACGCCAACGAGACCAGCTTCCTCAAGGAAACCAAGTCCACCGGCGGCGAATGGCTCTGGGACGGTTTCTACGCCAACGATCCCTCGCGCAGCCTCCGCTCCGGCGGCTACCAGTGGCTCGAACCCAACGCGGACGACCCCCGCGTCTTCGAATCCTTCGACTACCTCCGCGGCCTGGTCAAGGACGGACTTGGTGTCCGGCCCGAGGAAGGCGGCGGCGGCGCACTGATCGGTCTCTTCGCCTCCAACAGGATCGGTACGACGCCGGCGGGCGGCTATTGGGTACAAGGCCTCCACGAGGCGGGGATGACAGAGAACGACTTCGACGTCCAGTTCTTCCCGAAATGGCGTACCCAGCGCCACCAATTCGGCACGGCGGGCTATGCGATCATGAAGACCGCCAAGGACAAGGACGCAGCCTGGGAATGGGTGAAGTTCAGCTCCAGCAAAGAGGCCATGCAGATCGTGTTCCCCACACCGAACACCACTCCCGCACGCCGATCCATGGTCAACGAGAAGCTCTACTCCGGCACAGGTCCACGGAACTGGAAAGTCTTCTACGAGACCCTGGACAAATTCCCCACCACAGGTCCCATTCCGGCACCACCCCAGCAGGCCGCCGTCGAAACGGCCCTCATGAAGAACGTATCCCTGGCTGTCAGCGGGGACGAGCGCCAACTCAAGCAGGCTCTCGAATCAATGCAGCGCGATCTTGAACTGGCCCTGAGGAGGCAGCCATGAGCACCGCAACCAGTACCCCCACCGGGACCGGGAAGCAGCCGGGCGGCCGTCAGGCCTCCCACAAGCACAGCCAGCCCTCCAAGCGTGGCCGCGTCCAACAACGCTGGCTGCCATGGGCCTTCCTTGCCCCGACCATCGTGGGCATGGGCATCTTCACCCTGCTGCCAATCGTCGCGTCCGTGGCGCTCGCCTTCTTCCGCTGGGACATCATCTCCGCGCCGACGTTCGTGGGCTTCGATAACTTCGCCGAGGTAGTCCAGGACCCGACCGTCCGAGTCTCGTTCCTCAACACCATCATGTTCGTCATCGTGGCCGTAGCCCTCCAGCTGGGACTCGCGCTGGGCCTGGCGATCATGGTGCAGGAGAAGCTCCCGTCCTGGCTGAGGGTGTTCTTCCGCTCCGCGTTCTTCTTCCCACTGATCCTGTCCGCAGCCTCGGTGTCCATCTTCATGCGCTATCTCTTCAACGAGCAGTTTGGCGTGGTGAACTGGCTGCTCTCGCTCGTTGGTGTCCCAGCGGTGCCGTGGCTTACGACGCCAGGTGGTTCGGCCGCCGTCGTGATTCTTGTGTATGTATGGCAGAACTTCGGATTCTCCTTCCTGCTGTTCATTGGTGGGCTGGCCTCGATCCCGGTGGAGACGTACGAAGCCGCGTCGATCGATGGCGCTACAGGTTGGCGCAAGCACTTCTACGTGACGCTTCCCCTGCTGAGCCCCACCACCTTGGTGGCATCGGTGATGGCGATCATCAACGCGCTCCAAGTGTTCGATCAGCCTTACGTGCTCACACGCGGCGGGCCCGGCGACTCAACGCGTACTGCCGTCATGGTGATCTTCGAGTCCGCGTTCCAACGCCTCGAATTCGGGCAGGCCTCGGCGATCGGTGTGATCCTGACGCTCATCATCATGGCCATCACAGCCGCTCAGTTCCGGCTCAGCAAACGATTCGTCTTCTACCAGTAAGGCCCGCCATGACTCTCATCTCAGAACGTGTTGAAACCACGGCGCCTGTGGCTACGCGCAAGAAGCGCGACTGGTCAGTTGCCGGACGTGTCGCCGCCTTGCTGATCGCGGCCGTCTTTGTCCTGGGCCCCGTTCTCTGGACGCTGTCCACCTCGCTGCGACCGCCGTCGGAATCCTTCAAACTGCCGCCGGCCTTCCTGCCCCTGAACCCGGACCTGGCGTCCTACCAGCAGGTGTTCAAGCAACTCAACATCGTGGGACTGGTGCTGAACAGTGCCCTGGTCACCGGGCTGATCGCGGTTGGGCAGATGCTCACCGCAGCCCTTGCTGGTTACGCGTTCGCGCACCTTCGTTTTAGGGGACGGGGCGCGTTGTTCTCCATCGTGCTGGCCACCATGATGGTGCCCGCCCAAGTGACGATCGTGCCGGTGTTCATGCTGATCCGCGGCGTCGGGCTCTCGGACACGCTGCTCGCGTTGATCATTCCTGCCATCCCGACGGCGTTCGGCACCTTCCTGATGCGCCAGTACTTCCTGGGGTTGCCCAGTGAGCTCGCTGAAGCGGCGGCGATCGACGGCGCCTCGCCGTGGCGCACCTTCCGATCCGTCTATGCACCACTGGCTGTGCCAGGGCTGGCGATCGTGGGCATCCTGGCGTTCAACTTCCACTGGAACGAGTTCTTCAGACCACTCATCATGACTATCTCCGAGCAAAACTTCACATTGCCCCTGGGCCTGGTATCGCTGCAGGGCAACCTCGGCACCGGCAGCATCTCCGTGGTGCTGGCAGGCGTCGTCCTCTCCATGATTCCCGCGCTGGTGGTGTTCATGTTCGGCCAGCGCGCACTGCAGGACGGACTCACCGCTGGAACGGGCAAGTAACTACTCTGATTGAAAGGGTTCCAATTGATGGACCTTGCAGTTTCTGATTCCCTGTTGTCTGCTTCGACGCACCCGGATCCGGCTTTCCCCCGCTTCCACCCGCGCCCGGCCCAAGGCTGGATCAACGATCCCAACGGCATCAGCTACATCAACGGCCGGTACCACGTCTTCTTCCAGTACAACCCCTCGTCTGCGCGGCACTCACAGATCCAGTGGGGACATGTGAGTTCTGCGGATTTGGTCCATTGGGAAGAACACCCTGTTGGGCTTTCGCCCCAGCCGGGCGGTCCCGATTCCGCGGGCTGCTGGACGGGTGTGGTGACCTCTGATGGTGGGGTGCCCACCGCTTGCTATTCGGGTGTCCAGGACCACGGCGGCCATTCCCAGGTGGTGATTGCCCGTGGTTCTTCCGACTTGGTGACTTGGGAGCAGACGGGCCACCTCGCCGCGTCCATGCCCTCCGATCCTCTGGTCACAGCCGTGCGCGATCCGTTCATCTTCCACTTCAACGGTGCTCGATACGCCATCCAGGGAGCGGGTCTATCCGATGGGCGCGCCGCTTTGCTGCTGTACACAGTTGAGTCCCTTGACGACTGGAAGTACCAAGGGATTTGGCTGACCTCTGCTGATCCCGTCGCTGCAGTTCATACGCCGGCGGAGATTTGGGAGTGCCCGCAGCTGGTGCAGGTGCCTTCTTCCTCCGGGGCCGCTGCGTGGGTAATGATGTTCTCGCTCTGGCTCTCCGGCGACGACCACGAGCACGCCAACGGGGTTGGGCATCTGATCGGTTCCCTGGCTTCGGATCCTGTCTCCGGGTTGCCTGTGTTTGTGGCGTCCTCCGGTGGGAAATCGGATCTCGGGCGCGACTTCTATGCACCGCAGATTGTGCAGCTTTCTTATGGTTCCTCTGCTTCTTCGCCTGCTGCGTTGTTGTGGGGGTGGGCTAACGAAGGTCCGGGTCGGGATGGTCGCCGGGGCCGCACCGAGGAAGAAATCGACGACGCCGGATGGTCGGGTGTGCTGACCCATCCTCGCGTTCTGTCCGTGGTTGACGGGGCACTGGCTGTTTCCCCGGCGCCCGAGGTGTTGGCTTACAGGGGTGCTGCTGTTGTTGAGGGGGCTGCCCTTGCTGCGGATGCTGCGGGCTCGGTGGTGGTTCCCGCGTTTGCCGAGGTGCTCGTGACGGGTGGTGCTGAGTCTTCCGGTGGAGTGCCTTCTGGTGCTGAGTCTTCCGGCGTTGTGGAGCTGGTGCTCGTTTCGGCTTCAGATGGCTCGGGGGACAACCGGCAAGTGGTCTACTCGGGTTCATTGGCTCCAGGGGAGGAGCTCCGGATCTTCATCGACGCTTCCCTCGTGGAGGTCTACCGCACGGGTTCCGTGGCGACGACGCTTCGCGCCTACCCGGCGCCTGGCGAGGAGTGGCAGCTCACCCTGCCCGCCGGCGCAACTGCCAACGCGTGGGAGTTGACCCTCCCCGAGTAGGCGGCAGGCCGACGTCGTGCGTTGGGGGGGTCAGGATTCAGCTGTCGATCGAGGCCATGTTGGCTTCGTCATGGCGTTCGCCCGCGGCTGGTTGGAGCGAGTTCAGCCGCTCCACTTGATGGTCCGTGAGTTTGATGCCAGCGGCGGCCGTGTTTTCCTCGACCCGTGAAACACGACGGGTTCCGGGGATCGGGGCGATGTCGTCGCCTCGCGTCAGTAGCCAGGCGAGGGCAGTTTGTGCTGGCGTGGCTCCGATCTCGGCACCGATTGCCTTCACTTCCTCGACGATCGCGAGGTTCCGGCGGAAGTTCGCGCCCATGAAGCGTGGGTTGGTCTTGCGCCAGTCGTCGTCGGCGAAGTCATCCACCGAGCGGATCTGACCGGTCAGCAGGCCGTGACCAAGCGGTGAGTAGGGGACGAAGCCAATGCCGAGCTCACGCAGCAGTGGCAAGATCTCCTCCTCCACGTCTCGGGTCCACAGCGAGTACTCCGTCTGCAATGCAGTGACCGGCTGGACAGCGTGTGCCGTGCGGATGGTCTCCGGCGAGGCTTCTGATAGCCCGAAGTGCAGAACTTTGCCCTCGGCGATCAGGTCCGCAACAGCGCCTGCAGTTTCTTCGATCGGCGTAGTCTTGTCGACGCGGTGCTGGTAGTAGAGGTCAATGTGATCTGTTCCGAGGCGCTTGAGGGAGCCTTCCACCGCGGCTTTCACATTGGCTGCACTGCTGTCCGTGACTCCAGGGCCGCCGTCGACGTGGGATACCAAGCCGAACTTCGTCGCGATCTTGACCTGGTCGCGACGTCCCTTGATCGCCTGGCCGACGATCTCCTCGCTCAGGAATGGCCCGTAGATCTCGGCCGTGTCGATGTGGGTGACCCCGAGATCAAGAGCGCGATGGATGGTGCGGATCGACTCCGCGTTATCCAGCGAGCCTTCGCTGGTGTAGATGCCAGCCATCGTCATGGCCCCCAGCCCGATGGCGGAGACTTCCAGGCCTCCGAGGCGTGCGGTTTTCATAGTATTTGTGGTCCTTTTGTTGTGTGGGCTGGCTCGTTGTCGTCCCGTTGACGTGATAGATCCAGTAAAGGAGTACGCGCGAACCGGAGGCAGACCCGCTTTATAGGGTTAATAAGCGGGCCCCCCTACGGGGAAGCCGCTGACGTACATTTGGAGCATGACCACCGCCGCCAACATTCGCGAATTCCTCATTTCGCGCCGGTCGCGGCTGACCCCGGCGGAAGCGGGATTGCCGGACTTCGGAGGTCGTCGTCGTGTGCCCGGGCTTCGCCGCGAAGAAGTCGCGCTGCTCGCCGGGATGAGCGTTGAGTATTACGTGCGGCTGGAACGGGGCAACGCATCAGGGATATCCGACGCGATCCTTGACGGGATCAGTCGTGCGCTTAAGCTCGACGACGCCGAGCACGCCCACTTGTATGATCTGGTTCGTGCCGCGAACAGGGGTGCGAGGACGCCGCAACGAAAGCCCGCGTCCCGAACCCATCAGATCCGCCCGGGCACCCGGCAGCTACTGGACGCGATGACATTCCCTGCAATCATCCAGAATGGCCGGATGGACGTCCTCGCGAGCAACGCCCTGGGGCGCGCTCTGTTCTCCGAAATGTATGCGGAACCCACCGAGCCGGTGAACTTCGCGCGTTTCCTCTTCCTGAATCCCCGAGCCAAGCTGGCCTACCGCGAGTGGAACGATTCGTCGGAGCAAGTTGTCGCCCTGCTCCGCGCTGAATCAGGTCGCGTTCCGTCCGATCGTGCCCTCCGGAACCTCATTGAAGAACTCATCAACGGCAGCAGCGAGTTCGCTGCGCTTTGGGAAGCCCACGACGTGCGGATACACCTGGCCGGCAAGAAGCTCTTCCACCACCCGGACGTGGGCGACCTGGATCTCAGCTACGAGGCCATGCAACTGATGACCGATCCGGGCCTCCAATTAGTCGGTTTCACAGCCGAACCCGGCTCCGCCACTGACCACGCTCTCCGTCTGCTCGGGAGCCTGGTTGCGCGGCACCCCGAGGAGATCGGGCTCGAGAGATAGAAGGCACGTCCGGCGTGGATGGATCGACGTGGGAAACCCGCTATATCGTTGTTGCCCAACAACTGAATAGCGGGTCAGCAACGGGGTTTTCCAGAGAATCGGTGGACGTGGTCAGCGCGTTGGCGCCGGGCCGGTTGATTCCCGGATAACCAGTCGGCAGGAGACCATTGTTTCCACACTCGTGTCCGTGGTGCCTTCTGTGCCGGCGGGTACGCCCTCGATCCTGTCCAGAAGTGTGGTCATGGCCGCGCGGCCGATCTCACGCAGCGGCAGGGCCATGGTGGTGAGGGCGGGGACCATGGTGTCGGCGATGCGTGATTCGTCGTCGTAACCCATCACCGAGAGATCCGCCGGGATGTTCAGGCCTAAACGGGCGGCAGCCAGGGCAACACCGATTGCCAGGCGGTCATTCGCGCACATGATGGCCGTGGGCCGCTCGGCCGGGGACACGCCGTCGAGCAGTTTCATGGCGCCGTGGAAACCGGCGTCGATATCCCAGCCCGCCATGGTGATCCTGTCCGCGCGAACCGACAGGCCGGCCGCGGCAAAGGCGTCGCGGTAGCCCTCGACGCGTAGGGGAGCGGCCGGGGATTCCTCAGCGCCAGCGAGCAAGGCGATGTCCCGATGACCCAACTTCAGCAGGTGCTCGGTAGCGTCCCTGCCTCCGGTGACTTCGTCCGGGATGACGTGATGAAGTTGAGGTTTGGAGCTGCTGTCGTAGCAATTGGCCAGGACTGACGGGACGCGCAGCATGCCAGAGGGCACGTCGAGGGGTTTCAAACCCACGGTCACGTACATGAGCCCGTCCACTTGGCGGTCCAGGAGGGTTTCGATTGCGCTCGCATCCCGGGCGGTGTCGCGCTCGGTGTCCATGACGACGGTGACGAACCCCCTGCTGCGGGCGACGTCGTCCGCGCCACCGATGATGTTGCCGTCGAAGGGGCTGACCACAACTTCGTCGGACAGTATGCCGATTACTCGGGAACGCTGATTCCGCAGGCTGAGCGCGATCGCGTTGGGGGAGTAGTTGAGTTCCTGTGCGGCCAGACGGATCCGGTCCTGGCTCTCCTTGGCCACGTTGCCGTCGCCGCGGCCATTGAGCACCAGCGAGACCGCGCTTCTGGACACTCCCGCCCTTTTGGCGACGTCCAGTGCAGTGGCCTTGCGGTTCATCGGGAGGTCCTTCCATCCGTCATTTGTCAGCAGTCTACCTAACGCGTGTGAGGACTGGTGCCGTCCCGGTTCAGGGAAGCGACACTTATGCTGGCAGCATGGCACGCACCGCTAAAGAGCGCATTGAAACCGACCCTGCTTCATCCGGCATTTTCCAGGCACTCATGGATTCACTCTCCGGGTTGGAAGGCTGGGAATTACAGGAGAACGCCTCATCCTTCCACGTCACACATGGGCGCGCGTTTCTGGGGATCCATCCTCGTCGTGGCGGCATTCTGGTCAACATAGTTCTCGAGAGCGAGATCGAGTCAGACCGTGTTCACCGGGCTGAGCGCGTATCCAGTAACCGGTGGCACAACGAGGTCATATTGAAGGACGTCACTGAAATCGACGCGGAGTTCCTGAGCTGGGTTCGTGCGGCGTATGCGCTTACTGCCTAAAACGTTGTTGCCAGGACATCAGGCGTTTATCGAGTAACCGAACTGGGAGTACAGCGATTGCATCATGTTGGCCATCTTGAAGCCGGCCACGATGAGGGACAACACCACCATGCCAATGAGCCCCCACACCGGCCCCATCCCACGGCCGGGAGCCACCTTCCGGACAATCACGGTGCGGCCAATGACGTACACGGCGGGGCTCAGGAAGCACCATGCCCAGTGGAAGGGACGGACGACGCCGGAACGCGCCAGCCGCCGATAGTCCAAGTAAGCCATCAGGACAGATACGCCATAAACAACGAGCCCTGACGCTTGGAGCAGGAAGTAGCCCGGCGTGTACATCGACATCGGGTCGAGGGTGGTGACCCCCTGCCTCGTGGTGATGGTTCGGAATTCGGGCTGCCAGGTAAGCACCAGCAGGAGCGATACCAGCGGCAGCAGCACCAAGGCCCAAATGAAGGGGTTAAGCACAGGCGTTTGGTTGCTGATCAGGACCCGCTGGAGCGGCATGAACTGCTGGCTGGCTGGTGCCAAATGCGGTGTCCACTGAACACCGTCCCACCAGCGCATCTGCTGCGGGAAGGAAGGATCCGGGTACCAGCCGGCGGGCGTCGTGGAGCCGTTGGGTGCGTGCGTCATATTTCCCCTGAATTGAGTCGTGAATCAGAGGATAGCGCGGTTCCACGATTCCGTTCGGATGGCAACCCTGCCTTTAGCTGTCGTGGCGGTGTAAGCATGGAACATGACGTTCTTCGACGATCTTCCAGAGCCACCCCAACGTCCGCGCCAACCCCAGCCACTCCGCCCCGGCTGGTCCGGTCCGCCGTCGGACGAGCTGCCTGGCGTGGTTCACATCGGCGAGTTCGTTCACAACAGCCGGCAGATGGTAATGGCGCTGAAGCTGGTGGAGGTGTATTCCACAGGATGTGTTTTGGACCTCGTGTGGTCGGTTCGCCGTGGCGACGAGTCGGACAGGGAGTGGCGGGACGTCATGGATCGGTCCTTTAACCATCCGCGTTCAAGCATCGATATCGGGACAGGTTTACAGGTCGGTGTCGCTTTCCCCGATGGTCGCAAGGCAGTAGCAGCCGTCCACGGGACGTCGATGTACGAAGGGACGGACGACGTCACCGGTCCCGTGCTGACTACGCTGGGTGGCGGTGGCGGTAGCAGTAATGATGAGGTCGTTCAGTCCACGGCGCACTACTGGTTGTGGCCCTTGCCGCTCGACGGCGATACGCAACTGGTGGCTCGGTGGGATGAGCTGGGTATGCCGGAAAGTTCCCTTACCTTGTCCGGTGAGCAGTTGAGCGATGCACTGGGCAAGATACGGAAATACTGGACGGAGTAAGAGTCGAGGGATCTGCGACCGACATGCCACGTGGTGTTGACGAGATCCGCTTCCGCTTTCGCCTCTATTGTTAAGCGCATAGTCTGCGTATCTAGGGGAGTGGTGGCAGTGGTCAAAGGACCCACAGTTTACGACGTTGCGGAACGGGCGGGGGTTTCGATTGCCACGGTGTCGTTTGCTTTCAGCCAGCCTCACAGGGTCAAGGATTCGACGAGGAATTCTGTCCTGGATGCTGCTCGGGCTCTCGGGTATGTGCCCAGCGCCAGCGCCCGCGGCCTTGCCAAGGGTCGAACGGGTGCCCTTGGGCTCTTTGCGTTCGACTTCCTCAATTTCCTGCCCGATGCCGAGGGTATGAAGAAGGACCGCGCCGCTGCTGTGGTGGCGCCTAATGATAATTGCCGCTTGTTTCCTGTCTGGGTTGACGAAGTCCAACGAGGCGTCCAGCTGGAGAGTTTTAGCCGGGGCTATGCACTGATGATCGGCGGCGGCAACAAGGCCAGCAGCGAGCGGGCGGTGACTGACATTGCGGGGCGCGTGGACGGCCTGATCATTTTTCCGCGCACCATACCCGCAGAAATGACACGACGCATTTCAGCCCGCATTCCCGTTCTTGAACTCTCTGAACCATCCCACGATGACGGGCTTCACCGTGTGACGGTGGACAACTCTTCGGGCGTGCGGCAGCTGATGGAACACCTGCTGGGAGTTCACGGGTTTCGGAGGTTGATGTTCGTCAGCATCCCCAACGTAGAGACGGAGGCACGGTACGAGGCTTTTAGCGCTGCCATGGATGCCCACGGCTTGGATGTTCTCCCCGTGTTGGAAAGCAGGCCCGGAGCCAGTGCTGTGACTGCCGAGTTGATCGCGGACCTCCGGAGCTCCGGTTCCCTTCCCGAGGCTTTCGTGTGCGCCAACGATGAAGAAGCATTGGTGGTCATGGAGACACTTAAGGCTGCCGGCGTCGCCGTGCCGGCTGAGGTTGCTGTAACAGGTTTTGACGGTGTCGTCGCCGGGCGCCTGGTCAGCCCTACCTTGACTACGGTCCGCCAGCCCATGGAACTGATGGGCCGCACAGCAGTGGAGATCCTGGTGGATGCCATCTCCAGGCCCGATTCCCCACTGGTCGAGAGGCAGCTGCCGGTGCATCTCGTGGTTCGCGAAAGCTGCGGCTGCCCGAAAACGTAATCCCGCACGGAGTTTCTTCCGAAACTGTTGTCAAAGTCACAGTAATGCGCTTAGATTGAGTACATCCACCGATCTAAGCGCATTGAATCCCTTCTTTACTGGAGTCTAAGCGCATAAATCCGGTCTACATCTGGCGCTTTCAGGCGTCCGACTGAAGGGAACAATGATGATCCAAACCACTGCGGACACGCGCGTCCGAATGAGGAAAATCGCGGTGCTTGGCCTTGCCGCCGGGCTTTTGCTGACCGGCTGCGGACGCGATAACCCGGCTTCCAGCGGCACGGAGACCGGGAAGGCAATCGCGAGCGGTGCCGCCACCGGCACGATCAATTTATGGGCGCAGGGAGGCGAAGCGAAGTTGCTGCCTGAGCTGATGAAGGATTTCGAGGCTGAGAACCCCGGAGTGAAGGTAAACGTTACGGCCATCCCCTGGGATGCGGCCCACAACAAGTACCAGACGGCAATCGCCGGTGGAACAACTCCGGATCTTGCCCAGATGGGTACCACCTGGATGACCGATTTCAGTGATGCCTTCGATCCCAAGCCGGCCGAGCTTGATACGTCCGGGTTCTTCCCCAGCTCCGTCAAATCCACGGAGGTCGGCGGCGCTACCCTGGGCGTGCCGTGGTTCGTCGACACGCGGGTCCTGTATTACCGCAAGGACTTGGCTGCACAGGCCGGCTACCCGGAATTCCCTCAGACGTGGGACGGCCTGACTGCCATGGCGAAGGCCTTGAAGTCGCAGGATGGCGTGAAGTACCCACTTCAACTGCCGGTATCCGGTGCTGATTCCTTCCAGTCCATGCTTCCGTTCCTGTGGTCCAACGGTGCACAGTTCATCAGCGCGGACAACTCAAAGTGGACGTTCGACACCCCTGAGATTGTGGACGCGCTGAAGTACTACCAGAGCTTCTTCACCGACGAGCTTGCCAACAAGAACCCGGCAACCGGGGCGGGCGCCGGCGAAGCTGCCTTTGTCAACGGCGAAGCCCCGGTAATGATCATAGGACCCTCCGGCCTCGCGCAGCTCAATGCGGCCGGCGGTCCGGGCTTTGAAGACAAGTACATGGTGGCGCCCTTCCCCAAGAAGGTCAGCGGGACATCATTCATCGGCGGATCAGACATGGTGGTCTTCAAGGACGCCAAGAACCGGGACGGTGCCTGGAAGCTTGCACAGTGGCTGGCCAAGCCGGAAGTCCAGATCAAGTGGCACAAGGCATCGGGAAGCCTCCCGGCCCTGCAAAGCGCTTGGAAGGATCCCGCATTGGCTGATGACAAGAAGCTGGCCGTTTTCGGTGAACAGTTGAAGGACACCAACTTCCCTCCCACCATCTCCACCTGGACCCAGGTTTCCGCGGCGGCCGACACGCAGCTTGAACAGATCGTAAAGGCCGGCAAGGATCCCGCAGCGGCGATGAAGGACCTCCAGGCCGCGGCCGATTCAATCGGAACCGGGAAGTAACCATGACCGCCGCAACGGCCACGGGGCAGACCGGCCGGACCCCGTCCGCTGGCCTGCCCCGGACGCCGGAATACCGTAGTCCAGCCTCCAGACGCCGCAGGAAAACACTGGTCGCCTGGCTGTTCGCCCTGCCATTCGTCCTCATATTCGGTGTCTTCATGCTGATGCCGCTGCTGTCTTCATTCGTGATGTCCTTCACGGACTTCACCAGCAAGGACGTCAGGAACCCCTTCAGCGTCGGCTTCGTCGGCCTGGACCAATTCGCTGAGTTGTTCTCCAATCAGCAGTTCCTTCACTCGCTGCTCAACACGGGCTACTTCGTCGTCGTCGGAATCCCGTTGACCATGGCGGCGGGCCTGGCCCTGGCTGTGGCACTGAACAACGGCATTACACGGTTCCGCAGCGCCTTCAGGGTGGGCTTCTACACACCGGTGGTGACCAGCATCGTCGCCATCGCCGTCGTATGGCGGTTCATCCTGCAACCGGACGGGCTACTGAACCTCGTGCTGGGCTGGGTGGGCATCGCCGGGCCGGATTGGCTGAACAGCACCGAATGGTCCATGCCTGCGATGATCCTGATGGCGGTATGGCGGAACATGGGCACCCTGATGATCATCTTCCTGGCGGGGCTGCAGAACGTCCCCACCGAGATTCTTGAAGCGGCACAAGTGGACGGCGCCAACGCCTGGCAGAGATTCGCCAGGGTAACACTCCCTATCCTGCGCCCCACCCTGCTGCTGGGCGCCGTCCTGCTCTCGGTCGGGTTCCTGCAGTTCTTTGAGGAGCCTTTCGTGATGACCAAGGGTGGTCCCTTGGACTCCACGCTCTCGGTGAGCTACTTCACCTTCAACCAGTTCGGGTTCGGTAAGTATGGACTGGCCTCTGCCGCCAGCTACGTGCTGTTCATAGCCATTGCGCTGCTGAGCCTGATCCAATTCCGTACCCTCCGCTCCAAAGACTGAAGCGAGTAGACGATGACCAATACAAAAACCGCTCCTGCAGCGCCGGCCCGCCCGGCGCCCCGCAGGGCCGTCACGACGCGCAGGCAGCAGCCCGGCATCGGGAAACAGCCGTGGGTATACGGCGGGCTGATTCTTGCCGGAGCCGCAACCATATTGCCGTTTGTTTGGATGCTGTTGGGATCCTTCAAAACCCAGGGGGAACTCCTTCGCAGACCCGTCACATGGTGGCCCCAGGACCCCACCTTGGACAACTACGTGCGCTGGTTCACCGATCTGCACATAGACCGCTTCTTCATGAACAGCCTCATCGTTGCGGTCGTCACGGTCCTGGGAAATCTTCTGTTCTGTTCAATGGTGGGCTACGCCCTGGCCAAGATGGACTTCGCGGGAAAGAAGGTCCTGTTCCTGCTGGTGATGGTGACCCTCATGGTTCCGGGCGTTGTGACCTTCGTGCCCTTGTTTGTCATGGTCAGCAAGCTGGGCTTGGTCAACACCTACCCGGCGTTGATCCTGCCTTTCCTGGTCTCACCCCTGGGCGTTTTTCTTATGCGGCAGTTCATGATGGGGATCCCGGATTCGCTGATCGAGGCGGCAAGGATCGACGGGGCCGGTGAATTGCGGACCTTCACCAGGATCGTTATGCCGCTTTGCGGACCGCCGCTGGCCACATTGGGGATCCTTACCTTCCTCGGATCATGGAATAACTTCCTCTGGCCCCTGGTCGCTGCCCAGAGCGAGGACAAGTACACGCTGCCCGTCGCGTTGTCCCTGTTCTCGACCGGTGAAAGCGCGACAGATTACGGGCTGCTGCTGGCTGGCTCGGTGCTGGTCATCGCCCCCATCGTGGTGCTTTTCATTTGCCTGCAGCGATTCTTCATCCAAGGCGTAGCCGCGACCGGCATCAAATGAGCCCTTCACAGTCCTCCCGATACCCTCACTCACATCCAAGGAAGCAGCTATGACCATCCCCGCTGAATTGTGTAGGCCAAGCCGTGAAAAGCGCGCCCCGGGCGCAATGGCCAAATTTCGACGTCGGTCAGCAGCGGCGGTTGCCGCTACCGCGATCCTGGCCGCGTCCTCCGTTGGCAGCCCAGCAGTGGCAAAGGAGGAGCCACCGCAGGCGCGCGTGTGGCTCACCTCGGTGGACCAGTCGAAGCTCCTGGACGAGCAGGCGCCGGTACCATTCGGGTCCGCTGCCTCATCACTTCCGACGATCGTGATCGATCCCGAAACGACTTACCAGACCATGGACGGCTTTGGCGCCTCCATAACAGACTCCTCGGCCGCCGTGATCTCCGGGCTCAGTCCAGCCCAGCGGGAAGCGACCATGCGCAAGCTCTTCGACCCCCAAGCCGGGATCGGCGTTAGTTTCCTCCGCCAACCCGTGGGCTCCTCGGACTTCACGGCGGCGGCTGCGCATTACACCTACGACGACGTGCCTCTGGGTGAGACCGACTTCCCCATGGACAAGTTCAGCATCAAACACGACGAGGCGCAGATCCTGCCTCTTCTGCGCCAAGCCAAAAAACTGAACCCCGCCCTCAAGATCGTCGCAACCCCATGGAGCCCTCCGGCATGGATGAAAACTGGCGAGTCTCTCAACGGCGGGACTCTCAAAGCCGGCCAGCCCTACGCCGACGCTTACGCCAAATACCTCACCAAGTTCGTTACGGCATACGCGGACGCGGGCGTACCGATCGACTATCTGACCGTGCAGAACGAACCCCAGTTCCGGAAGCCGGATGGCTATCCCGGCACGGACATGCCGGTCGCTGACGAAGCCAGGGTGATCTCTGCCCTTGGGCCCATGCTCAAACGGGAGAGCCCTGCCACCAAGATCCTCGGCTACGACCACAACTGGGCTACACACCCGGATGACGTCGCCAACACACCCGCAGGCCAGGACCCGGAAACCGACTACGCCTCCCAACTGCTGTCAAGCAAGGCATCCAAATGGATCGCCGGGACTGCCTTCCACTGCTACTACGGAGACCCCAGCGCCCAGACGGAGCTGCACAACCAGTTTCCCAACAAGGACATCTGGTTCACCGAATGCTCCGGTTCGCACGGCGTCGATGACCCGCCAGCAAAGTTCTTCCGCGACACCCTCACTTGGCACGCCCGCACTGTGACTTTGGGCGTCACGCGTAACTGGGCCAAAACCGCAGTGAACTGGAACATTGCCCTGGACGAAAATGGCGGCCCGCACTTGGGTGGATGCAATACCTGCACCGGGCTGGTCACATCACATCCAGACGGAACCGTGACGACGAACGCCGAGTATTACACCATCGGTCACCTGTCGAAGTTCGTGAAGCCCGGCGCCGTAAGGATCGCCAGTACCTCGTTTGGCACGGCAGGGTGGAACGGTCAGATCATGGACGCCGCATTCCGAAACCCCGACGGCTCCACCGCCCTCGTAGTGCACAACGAAAACGACGAACCCCGCTCGTTCGCCGTATCGGTGGGCTCCCGCTCATTCGAATACACCCTGCCTGGAGGCGCATTGGCGACCTTCACCTGGCCGGCTTCCAAGGCACTCGAGGACGACCACGCACCGGTAGACATCACAGGCGCGACGGCGACCGCGACAAGTTCTGCAACGGACGCGCCCTTGGCCATCGACGGGGACGCTTCCACCCGCTGGTCAAGTGGCCAGGCGCAGTCGGCAGGCCAGAACCTCACCATCGACCTGGGCAAGGTAAAGAAGTTCAGCCGCGTCGCGGTGGACTCCGGAGGCAACCTCGGAGACTACGCCCGCAACTGGCGCCTCGAGACCTCGACCGATGGCACGAACTGGGCCCTCAAAGCAAGTGGGGCTGGCACGGCACAGCTAACGAACATCGACATTTCAGCGACCAACGCCCGCTATATACGCATCTCTTCCACAGGCGACTCCGGCAACTGGTGGAGCATCGCTGACGTGCGCCTGTACAGCTGAATTTCAGGGACCACCCTCACCGCGCTTGGTGGCAAGAGATCCCCTCTTGCCACCAAGCCCAACCTCCAAGGAAAGAAATGCCATATTCAATTCAGCTGTTCACCCTTCGCAAGGCGATGGAGGATGATCTCCCGGGTTCCATCCGCAGGGTCGCTGAGATCGGCTTCACCCAAGTGGAGCCCTACGACTTCGTGGACACAGCCAAGGAGCTCGGTGCTGCACTGGCCGAGCACGGCTTGTCGGCGCCTTCTGGCCATGCACCGCTGATGAGTCAGGATCAGGACAAAATCTTTGCGGCTGCGAAGGAACTGGGCATCACTACGGTGATCGACCCTTTCCTGCCGGCAGAGCATTGGCAAAAGGCCGAGGACATCCAGGCCACGGCTGAAAAGCTCAATGCCGCGGCGAAGAAGGGCGCCGCGTATGGAATTCGGGTGGGGTATCACAACCACGAGTGGGAACTGGAGTCGGTGATAGAGGGCAAGCCGGCGCTTGAGTATTTCGCCCGGCTGCTGGATCCGGAGGTTGTTCTGGAGGTGGATGTTTACTGGGCGGCCGTGGGAGGCCAGGATCCCGAAGCCCTCCTCCGGCGGCTCGGTGAGCGGGTGAAGTTCATCCATATCAAGGACGGCCCGATAACTGCCGACACCAAAGCACAGCAACCCGCTGGCCAGGGCCGGATCGCTGTCCTGGACGTCATTGCGGCAGCCAAGTCCCTCGAAGTGGGCGTCGTTGAGTTCGACGACTACGCAGGGGACATCTTCGAAGGCATCAGCCAGAGCTTGAGGTATCTGGAGAATGCAGCAGTAAACGCAGGAGAGCCGGCATGAACGGCCTAATCGCCACCGGCAACGGGCCGGTCGGGGTCGCCGTCATCGGCGCCGGCAACATCAGCAAACAGTACCTGGACAACCTCACAGGCTTCCCTGACCTGAAAGTCCACATCATTGCGGACCTGTTCGAGGATGCGGCCAAATCGCGGGCCACGGAGTACGGCATCCCCGAGTGGGGTGGGGTCGAAGCGGCGCTGAACCATCCCGACGTCGAAATCGTAGTGAACCTGACCATCCCGGCCGCGCATGTGGAAGTTGCGACTGCTGCGGTCCTGGCCGGAAAACACGTCTGGACCGAAAAGCCGTTTTCGTTGGACCGGGAATCTGGGCTTGGCCTGCTGAAGGCAGCCGACGCAGCAGGTATTCGTCTGGGTTGCGCGCCCGATACGTTCCTGGGCGCCGGGCTGCAGACGGCGCGGCGGGTTATTGAGCGCGGGGATATCGGAACGCCCCTCACGGCCATGACCACTTTCCAGACACCTGGCCCGGAATCCTGGCACCCCAACCCTGGCTTCCTGTTCCAGTACGGCGCCGGACCGCTGTTCGACATGGGCCCTTACTATCTCACCGCCCTCGTTCAGACCTTCGGGTCTGTCCGGCGAGTTGCTGCCCTCGGCTCAAAAGCCAAGGAGATGCGCGTGATCGGGTCCGGACCAAGGGCAGGGGAGGAGTTCGCCGTCGACGTACCCACGCACGTCTTCGCCATGGCCCAGTTCGACAACGGTGCGTCCTCCCACAGCGTCTTCAGCTTCGAATCACCACGTGAGCGGATGGGATTCGTGGAGATCACAGGGACGGAGGCCACCATTTCCCTTCCTGATCCCAACGAATTCGACGGTGACGTCCGTATCTGGAAGGCCGGGGACGAGGACTGGACCACGATTCCGGCTACCGGCCCTTCAGATGGCCGCGGTTTGGGAGTGCTGGACATGGCCCGTTCCATCCGCTCAGGCGTCCCACACCGGGCCACCGGGAACCTCGCCTACCACGTCCTGGACGCGATGGTCTCCATCAACGAATCAATCGAATCCGGCGCTTTCATCGACGTCGAAAGCTTTGCACCAGCCTCCGTTGCCCTCCCGGAGGACTGGGACCCGTCGGCCCAAACACTGTAGGAGACCGCCTTGAAATCCCCGAAACCAAGCTTCGAGCGGGAACAGAACCGTCCCTTGGGCGTGGCCATGATTGGTTACGCCTTCATGGGCAAGGTCCATTCAAATGCATGGCGGAACGTAGCAAGCTTTTTCGACGTCCCGGCCTTTGAGCAGAAGGTCCTGGTTGGCCGCGACGCCTCCCTGGTAGCCGAGGCCGCCGCCAAGTACGGTTGGACTGAGTCCGCCACCGACTGGCGGTCCGTCATTGAACGCGACGACATCCACATCGTCGATATCTGCGCCCCTGGCTGGATGCACGCTGAAATCGCCATCGCCGCACTGGAAGCCGGCAAGCATGTCCTCGTGGAGAAACCCCTGGCCAATACCTTGGCTGAAGCCGAAGCCATGACCGCAGCCGCCGGTACCGCTCGGGGAAAGGGCGTGCAGTCCATGATCGGGTTCAACTACCGTCGCGTTCCGGCCTTGGCGTTGGCCCGCGAACTGATCGCCGAGGGACGATTGGGTACAGTCCGTCACGTCCGCGCCGCATACCTCCAGGATTGGCTCGCCGACGCTAAATCACCCATGACCTGGCGTTTGCGGAAGGAAATGGCTGGCTCCGGGGCTTTGGGTGACATCGCCTCCCACGCAATCGACCAGGTGCTGTTCCTCACCGGTCAAACCATCACGGAGGTCACTGGCACGTTGCGGACCTTTGTCGCCGCGCGCCCCGGTCCCGACGGAATGGAGGAGGTGACGGTGGACGACGCTGTCTGGGCAACCCTTGGCCTCACAGGAAACGTCGGCGCCTCGATCGAAGCATCCCGGGTTGCCACAGGCAGGAAGAACAGCCTTCGAATCGAAGTTTTCGGCTCATCCGGATCATTGACCTTTGATCTCGAGAACCTGAACGAGCTCGGTTTCCTGGACGCGACCTCTCCCATCAGAGAGCAAGGCTTCCGACGGATCCTCGTCAACGAACCCGAACATCCCTACATGGGTGCGTGGTGGCCCCAAGGCCACATCATCGGCTGGGAACACACTTTTACCCACCAAATCCGGGACTTCCTCCTTGCCATTCGGGACGGAAACCAGCCCTCGCCATCATTCGAAGAGGGCCTCAACGTCCAGCACATCCTCGCTGCCGTGGAAGAGTCCGCGGCCGCCAAAAGCTCCCTGATCCAGTTGTCCACATAGCCCAATTGACGTGCCTTAGGCGTGAGGAGCCGCCGGTACAGTGGCAATATGCCCGCTCGCCTTCCTGATGTGCCGCCGCTCGAAGAACTCCTCGATAATGCCCACGTTGTTTCACTGCCCATGCGCGTGAAGTTCCGCGGCATCATGGAGCGGGAAACACTTCTCTTGAAAGGGCCTCTGGGTTGGGGTGAATTCTGCCCCTTTCCGGAATACGACGACGACGAATCCTCGCGTTGGCTCTCTGCCGCCTTGGAAGCAGGCTGGATCGGTTTCCCTCCACCGCTTCGGGGCAGCATTCCCGTGAACGCCACCGTTCCTGCGGTCCCTGCGGAGCGTGTGCCGGAAGTTCTTGCGCGGTTCGGCCGGGTGGATGCCGTCAAGATCAAAGTTGCGGAGCGTGGTCAATCTCTGGCCGACGACCTCGCAAGGGTCACCGCCGTGCGCGACGCCCTCCCAGACGCCGCCATCCGCGTCGATGCCAACGGGGGCTGGGAGGTTGACCAGGCTGTAGAGGCACTGGGCAAACTGTCAGTCGTCGGACTTGAATACGCGGAACAACCTGTGTCGGACATTGAGGGCCTGGCTGAGGTGCGACGCCGCCTTGCCACAGCGGGAACGCCCGTCCTGATAGCCGCCGACGAAAGCGTCCGGAAAGAAGCGGACCCCCTTCGCGTTGCCAGGGCGGGGGCCGCTGACCTGATCGTCGTAAAGGTAGCGCCGCTAGGGGGAGTGGCACGCGCCCTGGACATCGTCGCCCAAGCTGGCCTCCCCGCCGTCGTCAGCTCCGCCCTCGATACCTCCATTGGGATCCGTGCTGGTTTGGCGCTCGCCGCCGCGCTGCCTTCGCTTCCATACGCCTGCGGGCTTGGCACCGTTTCGCTCTTCGCCTCGGACATCACACTGGATCCCTTGGTAGCCGACGACGGCGCCATCCGCCTTCGCGAGGCCGTCGCCGATCCTGGGCTGCTGGAGCACTATGCGGCTCCGGGGGAACGTCGGGACTGGTGGTTAGAGAGGCTCAGACGCGTACATTCGGCGCTCGCGTCCTCCCAAGAAGACCTGTTCACCGAAACTTAACCAGAGAGTCCTCTCGGATTCCGATTGCGCTGAAAGGCTCAGCGGGAACCTCGTACATTCTCTGGAAGGTCCCCTCATGTCTGATACCACTGGACGCACATTCCCACTGCTGCCCATGTTCGGCCACACCAAAGGCAAGCGCAGCGCGGTCACGTGCGCTCTCAAGTGCGACAACGCCTGTGCCGGCGATGTTTGCAACACCAGCTCCAACGGCTACTTCCGCGACATCGCCTCAACGGCCATGAGCCGCCGCGCCGCCCTGGGGCTTGGCGCCGCCGGTGCGCTCGCCGTCGTTCTTGGTAGTGCAGTGACTGGTGCCGACTCTGCGGTTGCCGATGCCGGCAACGGTTTGTCGGACGCAGCCAAGAAGGGCTTCGGGAAGTCCAAGCTCCAGTTCACGGCAATCAAGCCTGTTGACGCCGCTGTTGACGCTTTCACAGTTCCAGAGGGGTTCGACTGGAAGCCGATCATCCGCTGGGGTGACCCCCTTTTCGCCGATTCGCCGGCCTTCAACCTCAACGCGCAGACGGCTGCTGCCCAAGCACGCCAATTCGGCTACAACAACGACTACACGGACATCGTCCCGGTTCCCGGGTCCAAGGACCGCCGAGCCGTCTTGTTCACGAATCACGAATACACCAACGAGAACATCATGCTGCCGGCAGGTTTTGACGCCGCTGAAACCCGTGCCATTGGTCGAGCCGGTCACGGCCTGACGGTGGTGGAGTTGGAGCGCAAGAACAAGAACCAGCCCTGGAGCTACATTCAGGGTGCAGCCCTGAATCGCCGTTTCCTCACGGACACCGTGTACGAGCTGACCGGCGCGGCTGCAGGCACCAATCTGGTCAAGACAATCGATGACCCGGACGGCCGCTGGATCAAGGGAACCTTGGGCAACTGCTCCGGCGGAACCACTCCGTGGGGAACCATCCTTTCCGGCGAAGAGAACTTCAACGGCTACTTTGCCGCACCGGGCACCAGCGACGGCGACAAGCGCTACGGCATATCTGCGAAGCCGACCACGCGTCAATGGGAACTGGACGAGCACCGCTTCGACACGCGCAATGCCGGCTACGCCAACGAGACCAACCGCTTCGGCTGGATCGTTGAAGTTGACCCGTTCGATCCCACGTCCACTCCGAAGAAGCACTCTGCCATGGGCCGTTTCAAGCATGAAGGCGCCAACGTGATCGTCGCTCCGCCGGGCCATGTTGTGGCGTACATGGGTGACGACGAGCGCTTCGATTACCTCTACAAGTTCGTGTCCAAGGGCAAGTACCAGCCCGGCGACTCAGCTGAGGCGCGGAAGAACAACATGAGCCTGCTCTCCGAAGGTGATCTGTACGTTGCCCGCTTCACCGGTGATTCCCCGGCGGCGGAAATTGATGGCACTGGCAAGGTTCCTGCAGATGGTGCATTTGACGGCACAGGCGAGTGGTTGCCGCTGGTAGTGGGTGGTGTCTCGGCGGTTCCGGGCATGTCTGTTGCTGAAGTCCTTGTCTACACCCGCCTTGCCGCCGACAAGGTCGGCCCCACCAAGATGGACCGCTGCGAAGACGTCCAGCCCAACCTGCTCACCGGCAAGGTTTACGTGGCCTGCACCAACAACTCGGACCGCGGCAAGGCCGGCAAGGAAGGCGCCACCGAGGTCAACCCTCGTACGCTGAACCGTGACGGCCACATCGTGGAAATCACCGAAGGCCCCGACCAGACGGGCACCAAGTTCAACTGGACCCTGCTGCTGGTGGCCGGTGACCCTGCCAAGAACACGTCCACGTACTTCTCCGGATTCCCGGCGGACAAGGTTTCCCCGATCTCCTGCCCGGACAACGTGGCCTTCGACTCCGTAGGCAACCTCTGGATCTCCACCGACGGTGCACCGTCCACCATCGGTTACGCAGATGGGCTGTTCAAAGTCACACTTGAAGGCCCCGAACGCGGAAAGGTGGAGCAGTTCCTTGCTGTTCCCCGCGACGCCGAAACCTGTGGCCCGATCGTCCACGACGAGGAGCGCAGCGTTTTCGTAGCAGTCCAGCACCCGGGCGAGGAAGGCACGTTCGCGGACCAGCACTCCTTCTTCCCGGACTACGTGGACGCTGGAGCCACCCCGGTCGCCGGTGCGGTGCGGGCGCCGCGGCCCTCGATCGTCCAGGTGTTCCGCAAGTAACGTAGCCGGAAGCGCTCCCTCACCCAGATTGACGGGTGGGGGAGCGCTTCTGTCTTCCCGATGCTCTCTCACATCCTGCGGCTTTCAGACGGATGTTCTCTCACTCCCTGCGGCTTTCTGACGGATCTTCTTTCACTTCCTGCGGCTTTTGGGCGATCGTTCTTTCACTTCCTGCGGCCTTTCGGCGGTTGTTCTATCATTTCCTGCGGCTTTTGGGCGATCGTTCTATCACTTCCCACGGGCTCGGGCCGGTTCTTTTCGTGGCCCATGATGTGCGAGAGCATCCGGTGGGAGCCGGTTGGATGTGGAAGAGCATCGTGTGGGGGCCGGTTGGATGTGGAAGAGGATCCGGTGGGGGCCGGTTGGATGTGGAAGAGGATCCGGTGGGGGCCGGTTGGATGTGCGAGAGGATCCGGTGGGGGCCGGTTGGATGTGCGAGAGGATCCCGTGGAAGGCCGTTGGATGTGCGAGAGGGATTGGGGTTCCGTCGGCGCCAATAGACTGGAACGGTGACTTCCCAGGACTCTCTGACATCCATCGCCGCCGCCAGAATCGCCGTTACGGCATTGCTCGACGGCGGTGTGCGGCACGTGGTGGTGGCGCCGGGTTCGCGTTCTGCACCCATGGCCTACGCCCTCGCCGAGGCAGAAGCGGCGGGCAAAGTTCTCCTCCATGTCCGGATCGATGAACGGGATGCGGGGTTCACGGCCCTTGGACTCGCCCTCGCAACCGAAGCGCCCGCCGCCGTCCTGACAACCTCGGGTACCGCCGTCGGGAATCTGCTGCCCGCCGTGATGGAGGCCAACCACTCAGCCGTGCCGCTGGTGGTCGTCTCCGCGGACAGGCCGGAGGAGCTTCACGGTACCGGCGCGAACCAGACCACAACCCAACTGGACTTGTTTGGCGATCACGTTCGCTTCGCCGTCGACGTCCCCGCGGGGGACAGTCCCCAGAGGGCAGTTGCCACCGCGCTGTATGCTGCCACGGGCGCCCTCGAGGACACGCCGCCGGGTCCCGTTCAGGTGAATCTCGCGTTCCGCGACCCCTTGGTTCCAGGCCCCGGCGATGCCCTCCCCACCGCCGCTGGTCACAGCGTGTTCCATTACGACGCCGGTCCCCAGGCGCTGGATCTCCCGGCGGCTTCAACCGACCTCGCCGAGCGACGCACGGTGGTTCTCGCAGGCCATGACGCCGGTCCGGTGGCCGAGGCCTTCGCACGCGCACACGGCCTTCCGTTACTTGCCGAACCTTCATCCAACGCGCGATTCGGTCCCAATGCCGTGGGCCCGTACCGGGTGCTGCTGGAGCACTTCGGCCCGGACTCGGCTACACCGATCGAACGCGTGGTCCTTTTCGGTCGAGCCACCCTTTCCCGGCCTGTGGCCGCGCTTTTAGCTCGCCCGGCCATCGAATCTGCCATTTACCAGCCGGTCCCTGTGGCTTGGTACGAGGCCGGCCGACGCCGCGAGACACCTATCGAAACCCTCCCGGAGTTGGCAGAGTTTGCTGGCCGGGGCTCTGCAGAGTGGCTGGATTCCTGGCTCCTGGCTGGGGCCGCCGCCCAACATGCCTTGGATGGAATATTGGCCGGGGAGCCGACTGCGAACGGTCCCTCCGTGGGAGCCACCGTTTGGGAGCACTCGCGCGGCAAATTGGTACTCGGTTCCTCCAACGGCATCCGCGACGTCGACCTCGCCGGACAACCGCACCCCGACCCCATCGCCACCGTCTACGCCAATCGCGGCCTCGCCGGAATCGATGGCACTATCGCCACGGCCACCGGAATTGCCCTCGGCAGCGGACGCGAAACTACACTTCTCCTGGGCGACGTCACCTTCCTCCACGACGCCGGCGGACTGCTTCTCGGCCACGGCGAACCCATTCCCGATCTCCGGATCGTGGTCCTAAACGACTCCGGCGGCGCCATCTTCAGCCTCCTCGAACACGGCGCGGTGGAGGACTCGGGAGCCTACGGCACCGCCGTCGAACGCCTCTTCAGCACCCCACACTCAGTGGACATCGCGGCACTCGCGGCAGCATACGGCGTTGGACATCAGGCGGTAAGTACGACGGCGGAACTCGCCGAGGCGCTCAAATCGCCGCTGAAGGGACGCACCATTGTGGAGGTGCGTGTGGACCGGGCAGGCCTGCGGGCACTCCATGCCCGCATCAAGGAAGCAGTGTCCGGTGCCGTGGGAAAGGTGTTGACGGCGGGCTAACGGGGCTTTCCACGCCACCCAAATTCGCCCATGCCACATACATGTCTCGCCGCTGCTAATAGGGACAGGTGACACTTGGATATGGGTGTCACTAGCGGGCATATGTGTCAGCAGGCAGTTCGAGTGTCGTGCCGGAGTCCTCATGGCTGGCGGATCCCGTGAGGGTGGCCGCATACATCCGGAAGGGTGCGCTGAGATTTCCACATACCGCCACCAAGCCCTCCTCTTTGACCGGGCGAGTCTAAAGACTTGCTCCATGCGGACCCTACCCAAACTCATTCTTGCCAAGGACTTATCCCTCATTGGCGGGGACTCTCGCAAACTGTCGATGGCAGCGAAGAGTGGGAATCTCGTGAGAGTCCGCCACGGAGTCTATGTCGATGCAAACAGCTGGGCAGCCCTGGAGAGATGGGAGCGTTATGCCCTGAGTGTTGCGGCTGCTGCTGAGACATTTACGTCCGCCACGGTGTTCTCGCACCACTCCGCGGCCACCATTCATGGCATTCCGACGATCGTCGGACGACAACCCGTTCACGCACTCAGCTCCTACGCCGGCGGGGGAAGGTCCAGAGCAGGCGTCCGACGGCACTATGTCAGCGATGGTCTCCAGGAAGCCGAGGAAACGAACGGTTTCCTGGTGACGGGCCGGGTCAGGACGGCACTGGACATCGCAGCCTCCGTGCCATTTGCCGAGGCTGTTGTTCCCATGGATTTCCTCTTATCCCAGGGACGTCATCGCAAACCCGTAACGAGGGATGAGCTGCTGAATGATATTGATGCCCGGTATTCGAAGGCCGCCGCAAAGCGCGTGGCAGCGGTTGTTCAATTTGCTGCTACAAATTCAGGTTCGCCGGGGGAGTCCTACTGTCGGGGGCTCATGCATCTCGCCGGTTTCGCTGCTCCCGAGTTGCAGTATGAAGTTCGAACGAAAGTAGGGGTCGTCTATACGGACTATTACTGGAAGGACGTCAGGGTGGTGGGGGAATTCGACGGCCGCGAAAAGTATCTGAAACCGGAATTCCTGAAGGGCCGGACACCCTCTCAGGTTGTGATCGAGGAGAAGAGCCGCGAAGATGCGATACGTGCCACAGGGAGAAGTGTGTTCCGGTTGGTGTGGAGTGACCTGACAGTTAGCAATCTGGAACGTGAGCTTGCGAGAGCCGGGGTTCCCCGCCGCCGTCGTGCTTCTGCAGGACACGCAAATTCGTAGCGGACACAAATACGGGAGGGCGACACCTATATATAGGTGTCGCCCTCCCGTTGGCGTGGCGCTGAAGAAGATGCGCGGCGCTAAACGAACTTGCGTGGCGTCAGCGAGCCGGAAGGAGCTAGTCCTCCACGACGTCGATGTGGGTCGGGTCCAGGACGCGGCGCAGGAATTCCTTGGTTCGCGCCTGGGTCGGGGCACTGATGACGTGTTCTGCGGGGCCTTCTTCGACTACGACGCCGGCGTCCATGAAGACCACGCGGTCAGCAACTTCGCGGGCGAAGCCCATCTCGTGGGTGACCACCAGCATGGTCATACCTTCCTGGGCCAGCTTGCGCATGACGGCGAGGACATCGCCCACGGTTTCGGGGTCAAGGGCAGATGTTGGCTCGTCGAAGAGCATCAGCTGCGGATCCATGGACAGTGCCCGGGCAATGGCCACGCGCTGCTGCTGGCCGCCGGAGAGCTGGTCCGGGAAACGGTCAGCCAAGTGTCCAAGGCCAACGCGCTCAAGGTTGCGGCGTGCTACCTCACCGGCCTCGGACTTGGACCGCTTGAGGACCTTCATCTGGGAGATGGTGCAGTTGTCCAGCACGCTCAGGTGGGGGAACAGGTTGAAGTGCTGGAACACCATGCCGACGCTTTGGCGCATGCGGTTGAGGTCCACGTCGGGGTCGGTTGCCTCGAACTTGCCCACGTTGATGGTGCCCGCATTCGGGTGCTCAAGCAGGTTCACGCAGCGCAGGAGGGTGGACTTTCCGGAACCGGAAGGGCCGATCAGGCAGACAACCTGGCCTGGTTCCACGTTCAGCGAGATGCCTTTGAGGACCTCATTGCTTCCGTAGGATTTGCGGAGGTCCTGGATATTCACGCCAGCGGCGCGAACGGAGGTGCTCCCATTGGAGTTGTTCATGACTGTCCTGCCTATCGATTCGCCCGCGCGGAGCGGCTTTCGAACTTCCGTGCCAGGAGGCTCAGGGGGATGGTGATGACCAGGTAGAAGGCGCCGGCCACGAGCAATGGGGTCAGCCCGGCTCCGAGGCTGGAGATGCCGTCGCGGCCAAACTTGGTCAGCTCATACTGGGACGCGGTGAGGCCCAGGACGTAGATCAGCGAGGAGTCCTTGGTGAGGAGGATGACCTCGTTGGTCAGCGGCGGCAGGACGATTTTGAAAGCCTGCGGAATGACGATGGAGACCATCGCGCGCCAGTGCGGCATTCCAAGGGAGCGGGCGGCTTCCATCTGTCCCCGGGGGACAGCCTGGAGGCCTGCGCGCAGGGTTTCAGCGATGTATGCCGAAGCCACCATACCGAGGGAAACCATGACCACAATGTTCACATCCCACTGCACGCCGAAGGCCAGGGGAACGCCGTAGCCAAAGGCGATGAACACCAGCAGGGCGGGGACGCCACGGAAGAATTCGATGTACCCGGTGGCGAGCCAGCGGTACAGCGGGAAAGAGGAGAGCTTCATCAGTGCCAGCAGCAGACCACCGGAGAGGCCCACAACGAAGGCAAGCGCTGTGTAGATAAGGGTGTTCTTGAGGCCGATGAGGAAGATGTCGGGGAACATCGGGCCAATTTTGGCGAAGTTGAAGACGCTGTTTCCAACGGTCTTCCAATCCACGGCGAGGATCAACGCGGCAACTGCCACAACGAAGATCCCGGCTTGGACGTTCAGACTGACTTTGGCTCGTTGACGTGTAGTCATTGCCATGGTGTTCTCACATTCGTGTTGCGCAGCTGGGGCCCCGAACGGACTGCCTGGACAGATCGTTGCGGGGCCCGCCTGCGTGATTCTTGGGAGCCGGGGCTCGGACTACTTCTTGGTGGTCTCGCCGAACCAGGTGGTCTGGAACTTCTTCAGGGTGCCGTCATCGGTGATGCGCTTCAGGGTTTTGTTGACGGCATCAGTCATGGCCGTGTTGCCCTTCTTGATGGAGATGCCCAGCTTCTCGCCCGTTGCGTAGTCCTCAACGCGCTTGAGCTTGGAATCGTCCATGATGGCGTAACCCAGAACCGACTGGTTGCCGACGGCGGCGTCGATGGTGCCTGCCTTGAGGGCCTGGACCAGGAGGCCGGAGTCTTCGAACTGCTGGGCGTCGATTCCCTTGTCCTTGGCATACTGGGCGCCGGTGGTGGCCTGCTGGACACCAACCTTCTTGCCCTTGGCGCCATCAAGGTTGCTGATGCCCGAGGACGTAGTAGCCACGAGGGTCAGGTCGTCGTCCATGTAGGGGTTGGAGAAGTCCATGACGTTCTTGCGGACGTCTGTGATGGAGATTGAGGAGATGGAGACGTCGCAACCAGTCAGTGCGGTGCCGGTCTCGATTGCTTCGAAGGAGCTGTCCACCACGTTGAGTTCGGCCTTAAGGTCCTTGGCCAGTTCGTTGGCGATGTCCATATCGAAGCCGACGATCTTGCCGTCCTTCTGGAACTCGAAGGGCTCGTAGGGGACATCCGAGCACACGGTGAGCTTGCCGGCGTTGATGAGCTTGGGGCCGCCCGATTCACTCGAGGCTGCCGGGGTGGAGGAGCCGCCACCGCAAGCGGTCAGGGCCAGGACGCCTGCTGCGAGCACGGCGGCCATCTTGGTGCCGGACAGAACCGAACGGGAGATCTGCATGTTTTTTACCTTTTGTTGCAGTGGATGCTGAACTAAGTCGGTTTTAGTGTAGCGCCGAACCTGAGATGTGCATCACAGGAAACTAAGTTTCACTATTGGATAACTAGTTTAGCGAATATGCAAGTGCCGCCCGCGAGTCCCAGTCTGAGATCCCAGATTCAGCGCTGGATGCCCAGCGACTCAAGCATCGGCCGGAATTTAGCCCAGGTCTCGGCAAGCTCGGCCTCCGGCTGTGAACCTTCCACGATTCCGCAACCCGCGTAAAGGCGCACTGTGTTGGCGTCCTCGATGACCGCGCCGCGCAAGGCGATGCCCCATTCGCCGTTGCCGGCAGCGTCCAGCCAACCCACCGGCCCGGCGTACGGGCCACGGTCCAGGTGCTCCAGTTTTCGAATCAGGGCACCGGCAACCAACGTGGGTGTTCCGCACACGGCCGCAGTTGGATGCAGGGCGTTGATCAGGGCCAAGCACGTGGGCACATGGCCTTCGATGTCAGCGAGCTCAGCTTTGACGTCCGAGGCCAAATGCCAGACGTTGGGCAGTTCCAGAATGAAGGGCTCGCTGTGGGAGTTCATCGCCTCGGAAAACGGCGCCAGCTGGCGGGTCAGCGAATCAATCGCGATCTCGTGCTCGTGGCGCTGCTTCTCAGATCCGGCCAGAACGCGCTCGGCATAAGCCATGGGGGATCCGTCCACACCTTCGGCGTCGCGGCGATCCAACGTTCCGGCCAGCACACGGGCCTGGGCAGTCCGACCCTCCACCTGAATCAGCATTTCAGGTGTCGCACCCACCAAGCCGTCCACACCATACGTCCAGCATTCCCGGTACCGTGCCGCCAGCTGGCGAAGCACCTCAGCAGCGTTCACCCCCGCAGGAAGGTTGGCTACGACGTCGCGCGCCAGCACGAGTTTCTCCAGCTTGCCGGTGCGGATTTCCGCCACGCCGTTGGAGACGGCCTGCATCCAATCCGTTTCGCTCAGGGAACCGCGGCTGAGGTAACCAGCCGCACCGTTGGGCGAAAAAGCTTCAGGTGACAGCCCGACGTCGGACCCTCCTGCCGCTGAGCCGTCGCCGTTTGGCTCGGGCTCAGTGAGCCAGCGGTCCAGGGCGGCGAGGACGCCCGCCTCGGTGAGCTCGACGTCGTCGAACGTTAGTTGCGTGGCCCAGGCGCGGCCATCGCGGATGCCAACCACCATCTCCGGGACGATCAGCCGGGAAACGTGCGGGGACATCTTGGAAAAAGCGAACGAGCCGAACGCCACCGGGCCAGTGCCTGGAATGTCCACGTGATCGGTGATCTCGGCCTCAAGAATGAGGTGCCGCCACCAGATATCGGCCTCAAGGAAACGCTCCGGGCCTGAGACGTTGAACCGGGTCAGCTCCCCGTACCCCACCAGACCGGCCTCGCGGCGTGACCAGCAGAGGACGTCGTCCCGGACCAGAAACGACGGCAGCCCCCCGGAGGATGATTCGACATCGAGGGGGACTGTCAAGGTACGGAGCGTGCTCGTCATGATGGAACAACAGTACTCCCGCGTGCCGCCAGAACCTGAGCCGAGTTCTACAGCGCAGCAAAGTCGGCTGAATGTCTGAGACAATTGCAAGGTGAACCGAGCATCCTTGGAAAAGCGTCCGGACGAAGTTGCGACGATGTTTGACGATGTCGCCCCTAAATACGACGTCGTGAATGACGTCCTCTCCATGGGGCAGACGCGTCGGTGGCGCCGGATCGTGGTGGATGCCATGGATGTGAAGGTGGGCCAGAAGGTCCTGGACCTCGCCGCTGGAACCGGCACCTCAAGTGAGCCCTACGCCGATGCAGGCGTGAATGTTGTGGCCTGCGACTTCTCCCTGGGCATGCTCAAAGTGGGCAAACGCCGCCGCCCGGACATCGACTTCATCGCCGGAGACGCCACCAACCTGCCGTTCGCGGACAACAGCTTTGACGCTTCCACCATTTCCTTCGGCCTGCGGAATGTTGTTGAACCCCGCAAGGCCCTCGAGGAAATGCTGCGCGTCACCAAGCCCGGCGGTCGGCTGGTCATCGCCGAGTTCTCGCACCCCGTGGTGCCGCTCTGGCGCAACCTCTACACCGAATACTTGATGCGAGCCCTCCCGGCCATCGCCACGAAGGTCTCCTCCAACCCGGATGCGTACGTGTACCTCGCCGAGTCCATTCGCGCCTGGCCGGATCAGGACCACCTGGCACAGTGGCTGAGCGAAGCAGGCTGGACAGACATCACCTACCGCAACCTCAGCGGCGGCATCGTTGCGGTACACCGCGCGCAGAAGCCGGCCGAGCACCGCGAAAGCGTTCCCGTGGCCAAGCTTCGCCGCCAGATCAAGCCGCGCCGGTCCGGCAGCCAGCCCAGCTGACGTGCCACTCATTTAGGACGACGTGAAAGTACTGATTGTTGGCGCGGGGCCCGCTGGGTCCACCGCCGCGTATTATCTCGCCCAGGCCGGCATCGATGTCACGGTCCTGGAAAAGACTTCCTTTCCCCGCGAAAAAGTTTGCGGCGACGGTCTCACACCGCGCGCCGTCCGCGAGATCCAGAAGCTGGGACTGCCGCATGCTGAGTCCGAGGGCTGGCGCCGAAACAAGGGGCTTCGACTCATTGCAGGCGGCCGCACCATTGAGTTGCCTTGGCCCGAGGTTTCAGACTTTCCCACGTACGGGCTGATTCGGACGCGGCTTGGCTTCGACGAGTCGTTGGCCCGGCATGCGGAGGCCGCGGGCGCCGTCGTGCTTGAACGCCACAGCGTCACCTCAGCTTTGCAGTCCGACGACGGCCGCGTCATCGGTGCACGCGCATCCATCCTTGACGAGTCCGGACGCAAGACCGGCGAAACGCGCGACTTCCATGCCGACGTCGTACTCGCTGCGGACGGCAACTCCACGCGAACCGCCGTGTCGCTGGGTATGCATAAGCGTGACGACCGCCCGCTGGGTGTCGCCGTGCGCACTTACTTCACATCTCCGAGGCACGACGACGACTGGATGGAAGGCTGGCTGGAGCTCCCCGGCAAGTCGGGCAAACCGCTACCCGGTTACGGCTGGGTGTTCGGCGTCGGTGATGGAACCTCCAATGTCGGCCTCGGCATACTGAACTCTTCCAAGGAATTCGGGAAGCTGGACTACAAGCAGGTCCTGCGTGAATGGACCGCCGGAATGCCCGCCGACTGGGGCTTTACCCCCGAAAACCAGGTGGGGGAGATCCGCGGAGCGGCGCTGCCCATGGGCTTCAACCGCACGCCGCACTACTCGCCCGGGCTGCTCCTCCTGGGGGACGCCGGCGGCATGGTGTCCCCGTTCAACGGCGAGGGCATCTCCTATGCCATGGAGTCGGCCCGGTTCGCGGCTGAGTTCCTGATTGACTCTGCTTCACGCTCGGCCTCCGCCGGGTGGACCGCCGACGACGCCGACGCCCACCTTTCGCGGTACGCGGACTATGTGCGGGACCAGTGGGGATCGCACTTCACTTTGGGTCGAATGTTTGCTTCCTTGATCGGCAAGCCCGCCGTGATGAAGCTTGCCCTGCGCACAGGTATGCCGATTCCGGTGCTGATGCGCTTTGTGGTGCGTATGCTGGCCAACCTCACGGATCCGTCCGCGAAGGGCTTCGAAGACCGCGTGATCCGCGTCCTTGAGATGCTCGTCCCGGCGACGTCCAACACTTCCTCTGTCCGCCCTTTTAAGCGCGCAGAGTCCGACACCGCGGTTTCCGCAACAACTAGTTAGGGTTAAGCCGTGACGAACTCTGCCGAACACAGCTGGACGCATGCCGGGCACGGCCTGCCGGACTCTGTTGAGCCTGCCCCCAACACCACCGCGATCGCAACGGGTCTCCAGCTGCCCGCCGGTTTTGCCGCCATCGCCGGCGACGCCGAACTCGGCCCAGCCATCACCACCAACCTCGCCCGCGTGGAAAAGAAGCTTCGCGAAGCCATCTCCAACTCGGATCCCCTTGCTGACGCAACGTCGCGTCACCTGGTGGAAGCCGGCGGCAAGCGCATCCGTCCGCTGCTCACTCTGCTGTGCGCGCACCTTGGAGATGCTTCACGTCCCGAGGTTGTGCAAGCGGCGGTTGTGGTTGAACTGACGCACCTGGCAACCCTGTACCACGACGACGTCATGGACTCCGCACCGTTCCGTCGTGGCGCTCCGACAGCCCACGAAGTGTGGGGCAACTCCGTGGCCATCCTGACCGGCGACCTCATCTTTGCCCGCGCCTCCATCCTCGTCTCCGAGCTCGGCTCCCGTGCACTTGGCATCCAGGCCCGCACCTTCGAACGCCTCTGCCTCGGCCAGCTCCACGAAACAGTCGGCCCTCGCGAGGACGAAGACGCAGTGGAGCACTACCTCTCCGTCATCGCCGATAAGACCGGATCCCTGGTTGCAGCCTCCGGCCAACTTGGCGCGATCTTTGCCGGTGCCGATCCGGCGTTCGAGGATCTCCTGGTTGAGTACGGCGAAAAGGTTGGCGTGGCCTTCCAGCTGGCCGACGACGTCATTGATGTCACCGGTGTGAAGGTCAAGTCCGGAAAGTCCCCGGGCACTGACCTCCGCGAAGGTGTTCCCACGCTGCCCGTGCTGCTGCTGCGCCGCGATGCTGCTGCAGGTGATTCGTCAGCTGCTGCACTCTTGGAACTGGTGGACGGTGACTTGAGCTCTGACTCAGCCCTTGCCGATGCTGTGGCTGGTTTGCGCGAACACCCGGTAACTACCGAATCCTGGAAGATCGCCCGCCAGTGGTCCGCTGAGGCCGTTGCTGCCCTGGCCCCGTTGCCGGAGGGCGTTGTGAAGGCGTCGCTGACGAACTTCGCGCACGCAGTGGTGGACCGGAGCAGCTAGCTTCCCTTTTTTTGACGGGCGTCCGGACCTTCGTGGGCCGGGCGCCTGCTTTTTGTTCCCCCACATTTTGGGCCCGGGCCTTGGTGTACCCTCACCACCCACTTTGAGGCTGCGGGCGTGGTGACACGCCGGTGGTTGCGGTGTGTTGTGCCATCGGTGGAACCGAAGTGGGTGGTGGCCGTACGCGCCGAAACTTTGGGTCCCCCGGAAAAACGGAATGGCCCCGGCTCGCTGCAACGTTACGAGTCATACGCTGCACCGAACCGGGACCACAATCTCCGTTCGCATCAGACCCACCGGAGGCATTTAGTGGATCCGTAAATAGCTTATGACAATTCTGTCACATATGCAACTCTTCGCGTCAATGGTTTTTGCGGTCCCGCAGAGCGGTTTACAACCAAGCGCCGATCCTCCACCACTAACTTCGGATTTTCGGAGGAAGGGACTCGCCGAATTTGGGGTGTGTCACAACCTCAGGGCCCCCAAACCAGGTGGGGGAGGTACGCGGCAGTTATCCACATAGGGGACTCCGCGCCCGTCGCAGAGGCCACGAAGAACTCAGCATGGCTGTATGGACATCGACGATTTCCTCCGAAGCCGGCATGGAGTAGCAACCACGTCCACCCTGATGACTGCGGGTTTTAGTCGCCGCATGCTCACAAAGGCAGTGAGGGACGGAGTAGTCAATCGCCTTCATCGCGGCGTCTACATGTCGAGGGCATCAGACCCCGACGTCGTTGCCGCCTTCCGCGCCGACGGCTTAATTACCTGCATCTCGGCAGCGCGCTTCTATGGTCTCTGGACACTAGGGGGCGCAGGCGCTCTCCATCTCAGCTGCAGCACGGGACAAGCGAGGCGGGGTGTAGTCCACCACGGAGCCTGCCTGCACCCAGTCCACTCGTATCTGCCCATAGCGGGCGTGGCCGATGTCCTGATCCACGCCCTCCGATGTTTGCCTGAACTCGAAGCGCTGGTCATGGTGCAGAGCGCGGTCAGCTTGGCGCTCCTTTCCAAGGATTTCCTGGAATCAAAGCTGCCTGGCAACAGGAACGGCAAGGTTCGGGAAACCCTGGACTTGGTTCTGCCTCGAGCCGACTCACTCCTGGAAGTACTCGCGCACACCCACTTCACCCGGGCAGGTCTTAGGGTCCAGATGCACGTGGACATCCCGGGCGTAGGGGAGGTGGACTGCTTGGTAAACGAATGCCTGATCGTTGAACTCGACGGCGGCACGCACCTTGAGGGAAAACAGGTCAAGAAGGACCAGTATAGGAACAACGCAGGCATCCGCAGAGGGCTATTGAGCCTCCATTACTACTACGCGGACGTCGTTCATCACCCGGAGAGGATGGTCGCCGAAGTCATGGCAGTCCTGTTCAACAGGGAAGTTGGCCGCTTCGCGCCGGCGAGGTACGCGCCTGGGTGGGTTCCGCCGTCGTGAGTTTGTACCGCAACCACCTACTTTGACCCCCAATTTTCCGGCAACACACCCCCGAAGCGGCGTGTCGGGGCAGTTCCAAATTCAAAGTGGGTGGTGGCCGCACAGGCCGCCACAGGCCGCCACAGCAAAACAGCCCCCACACCCCCAAAGCGGGGGCGCAGGGGCTGTCAGCCAAAACCTAGTCTTCGTCGTTGAACGCCCACTCGAACATGTCGAAGACGAACTCGGAGAACGTGCCTTCTTCGCTCTTCCACTGGCCGCGGGCGTTGTTGCGGCGCCAGACGATGGGGTCCGGGATGCTGACATCGGCAATGCGGAAGCCCCAGGTGAATTGTTCCTCTTCGTCCTCCAGGAACATGAGGAAGCCTTCGTCATCCACCTCGAGTTCTTCGGGATCCCAGAAGTAGTGGTACGCCTCCATGAGGTCCTCGCAGCCGCCAAGGGCAAGGTAAAACTCGCGCAGAACCAGCGGGATGGTGAAGGAGTGGTCGGCGAGGGCCTCGTCCAGTTCCTCGGAGGTGAGCCCGTCTTCTTCCTGCCATTCATCCTCGAGATACTTTGGGACCAGCGCGCGGAACTTCTCGAGGAACATGTCAGTCATGCTCTTATCCTAGCTAATCGCGGGCACCCGAAATTGCGCCCCCGCCGGTGCCTGCACGCTGCCATCCGCGCACGGCCAGGGGAACGTACCAACTGCGCCTCCATGCTGTGACACGGAAGGCGAAAACAATGCCGGCCACCAGGCATGCGGTGAGCCCGCTGAACAAACCAAGGTGCCAGAGCAGGGTGGTCAATCCGGCCCCCACAAATGCGGGTAGCGCGTAGATGTCGCGGGCATCAAAAAGGGTAGGAATCTCGTTGGCGGTGATGTCGCGCAACAGGCCGCCGCCCACTGCCGTGGTGACACCCAGGAGGATCGCCGCCACGGGATTCATCCCCGCAGTGAGTGCCTTCAACGTCCCGGTGATGCAGAACAGGGCCAGCCCGCCGGCGTCGAACAGTGTTAACAGTGACGTGAAGCGCTGCACGGAAGAAAACAGGAAGTACACCAGCAGCGCAGCGAACAAGGGCGGGATCAGGTAGACCGGATTTGTGAACGCCACAGGCGGGCCGGCGTTGATGACGACGTCGCGGATCGCACCGCCACCCAGCGACACAATGGATGCCAGGAGCACCGAACCCACGATGTCGAATTGTTTGCGGGCCGCCAGCAGTGAACCCGAGACCGCGAAGAAAAACACGCCGACCAGGTCAAGCCACAGAAGGACAATGTCGATGGAAATCAAGTGGACGGGTTCTTTCTGCCTGCGACTCTCAGTAGGTGCTGCCTCAACGTTACGCTAGCTCCCATGAACAGCCCCGTTTTGATCGCCTGTGCCCACGGAACCCGCAACGCCGAAGGCCAGGCCGCCATCCGCCGCGTCATGGCAGAAATTGAAGCCCAGCGTCCCGGCCTGCAGGTCCTTGAGGCCTACGTGGACGTGCAGGAGCCTGAGCTCTCCGGCGTGGTGGAGGGCCTGCCCGAGGGGACTGCCGCCGTCGTCGTGCCGCTTTTACTGAGCACCGGTTTCCACATCAAGGTGGACGTGCCCAAGGCGATCAAGAGCCGGCCCGAAGTAGTGGCGGCGAGGCCGCTAGGTCCGGATCCGCGCTTGGCGGAGCTGCTTGCTACTCATTTGCGCGCCGCCGGTCTGAAGGAGAACGACGGCGTGCTGCTGGCTGCCGCGGGATCGTCCCTTCCGGACGGCTCTGTGGACTCTGAGGAGCAGGCACGACTCCTCGCGGAACTGCTGCCGAACAAGGTCCGGGTGGCCTACGGTGCCAGCGCGCAGCCAACAGTGCCCGACGGCGTTGCCTCCTTGCGTGCCGAACTCGCCGAAGACGGGACAAACGGGAGGGTTTTCATCGCCTCGTACCTGCTCGCAACGGGTTATTTCCACGACCAGCTGGCCAAGGCTGGAGCGGACATTGTTACGGCTCCGCTGCTGCCGTCGCCGGTTCTCGCGGAGATAGCACTGGAGCGTTTTGACGCCGTACTGGCAAGGGCGTCCTAAGCTTTATTTGCGCGGTGGGAGCCCAAAAAGGACCTGCATATACAGGCTCTTGGGACAAGGCCGCTGGCGTGTTCGTGACGAAATGTTTCCCTAGGTGACTTAGCGTTTCCGGACCTTTGCTGACCAAAACTGGCCACACCTAAAGTCGACGTATGACAGATACAGCTGTAGCCGGTGCGCCCGCGGACACCGCAGTCCCCTCGCGCCCAGCACGCACCCGCCCTGCCGCCAAGCCCCACGGCCAGTGGAAGGTTGATGGCACTGAGCCGCTCAACGCCAACGAAACCTGGAAGCAGGAAGACAACGGCCTGAACGTCCGTGAGCGGATTGAGTCTGTCTACTCCAAAGAGGGCTTCGACTCGATCGACGGCACCGACCTTCACGGCCGCTTCCGCTGGTGGGGTCTTTACACCCAGCGCAAGCCCGGGATCGACGGCGGCAAGACCGCAACACTTGAGCCGCACGAGCTCGAGGACAAGTACTTCATGCTTCGCGTCCGCATTGACGGCGGCGCGCTGACCACCGAGCAGCTGCGCGTTATCGGTCAGATCTCCGTGGACTTCGCCCGCGGCTCGGCCGACCTCACGGACCGCCAGAACATTCAGTTGCACTGGATCCGCGTGGAGGATGTGCCGGAAATCTGGCGTCGGCTCGAGTCCATCGGCCTGTCCACCACCGAGGCCTGCGGCGACGTTCCCCGTGTCATCCTGGGTTCGCCGGTTGCGGGCATCGCCAAGGACGAGATCATCGATCCCACGCCGCTCATCCACGAGCTCGCCGAGCGTTTCATTGGCGACCCCGAGCTGGCCAACCTGCCGCGCAAGTACAAGACGGCGATTACCGGGCACCCTTCCCAGGACGTGGTCCACGAGATCAACGACTTCGCCTTGGTGGGCGTTGTCCACCCTGAACTGGGTGCCGGTTACGACCTCTGGGTTGGCGGCGGCTTGTCCACCAATCCGCGCCTGGCAGAGCGCCTTGGCGTGTTCGTCTCGGCCGACGTCGCCGCTGAAGTGTGGCTCGGCGTCACCAGCATCTTCCGCGACTACGGTTACCGCCGCATGCGTACCAAGGCCCGCCTGAAGTTCCTGATGAACGACTGGGGCCCCGCCAAGTTCCGCCAGATTCTTGAAGACGAATACCTCGGCTTCAAGCTCCCGGACGGCCCCGCCGCTCCCAAGCCCACGGCTCCCGGAGACCACATCGGCGTCCACGAGCAGAAGGATGGCAAGTTCTTCATCGGCGTGACCCCCACCGTGGGACGCACTTCCGGCGAGGCGCTGGTCACCTTGGCGGACACCCTGGAGAAGCACGGCAGCTACCGGCTCCGCACTACTCCTCACCAGAAGCTCGTCATCCTGGACATCGCCAAGGAGCAGGTGGAGCCGCTCATCGCGGAACTGGACACGCTGGGCCTCTCCGCCCGTCCGTCCGTGTTCCGACGCGGCACCATCGCCTGCACCGGCATCGAGTTCTGCAAGCTGGCCATTGTGGAAACCAAGGTCACCGCGGCAACCGCCATTGCTGAACTGGAACGCCGCCTGGCCGACCTCGTGGAGACCAAGCAGCTCCCGCAGGCACTGTCCCTCCACATCAACGGCTGCCCCAACTCCTGCGCCCGCATTCAAACTGCGGACATCGGCCTCAAGGGCATGATGCTGCCAACGCCCGACGGCGACCCCACCCCGGGTTTCCAGGTCCACCTCGGTGGCGGGCTGGCTAACAACGAACGTGAGGAAGCCGGTTTGGGACGTACTGTCCGCGGCCTCAAGGTCACGGTCGAAAACCTGCCCGACTACGTGGAGCGTGTGGTCCGCAAATTCGTCGCCGTTGGCGCCGAAGGCCAGACCTTCGCCGAATGGGCACTCTCCGCAGACGAAGGAGACCTCCAGTGACAGATCCCCAAACACTGCCGGCACGCCCCGCACTTCGCTCACACGACGAACTCAAGGCACTGGCCGAAGCCGGAGCTGCAGAGCTTGGCTGGAATGCGCCCGCCCGCGATGTCATCGCCTGGGTGGCCCGGAACTTCGAGCTGCCCGCGGTAACGGTGGCTTGCTCCATGGCCGACGCCGTACTGCCGGCCTTGGTCGCGGACCAGCTTCCCGGCGTCGACGTTTTGTTCCTCGAAACCGGCTACCACTTCAAGGAAACGTACGAGACCCGCGACGAAGTAGCGGCGAACCTGCGCGTCAACGTGGTGGACGTCCTCCCGGAGAACACCGTGGAACAGCAGGACCGTTTGCTGGGCAAGGATCTGTTCGCCCGCGACCCCGCCCAGTGCTGCGCGCTGCGCAAGGTAGAGCCGCTCCGCCGCTCGCTTGCGGGCTACGAAGTGTGGTTCACCGGTGTTCGACGCGACGAGGGACCCACCCGCACCAACACGCCAGTGATCACCTGGGACGAGGGCTTCGGCCTGGTCAAAGTGAACCCGATGGTCGACTGGACCTTCGATCAGCTGGTCGAGTACTCCGAGGACAACATCCTTCCCGTCAACCCCCTCCTGAGCCAGGGCTACCCGTCCATCGGCTGCCAGCCCTGCACACGCAAGGTGGCACCGGGTGAAGATCCCCGCGCCGGCCGTTGGGCAGGATCCGACAAGACAGAATGCGGACTACACACATGAGCACGTACATAACAGAGGAGTCCACGGTGGAAGTTGCAGCGGCAGTCGACGCCCCTTCAGTCGAGCGTCTCTCCAGCCTGGACACCCTCGAGTCCGAGGCCATCCACATCATCCGCGAGGTTGTCGCCGAGTTCGAGAAGCCTGCGCTGTTGTTCTCCGGCGGCAAGGATTCCGTGGTCATGCTGCATCTGGCCACCAAGGCCTTCTGGCCGGGCAAGGTTCCTTTCCCGGTCCTGCACGTGGACACGGGCCACAACTTCCCGGAGGTCATCGACTTCCGGGACCGCACCGTTGAGCGTCTTGGTCTGAAGCTGGTTGTTGGCTCCGTGCAGGAGTTCATCGACCGCGGCGAACTGGCCGAGCGTGCCGATGGCACCCGTAACCCGTTGCAGACCGTTCCGTTGCTTGATGCCATCCAGCGCAACAAGTTCGACGCCGTGTTCGGCGGCGGCCGTCGTGACGAGGACAAGGCCCGTGCCAAGGAGCGCATCCTGAGTCTGCGTGACGAGTTCGGCCAGTGGGATCCGCGCAATCAGCGCCCCGAGTTGTGGAACCTGTACAACGGCCGCCACACCGTGGGCCAGCACGTCCGTGCGTTCCCCATCAGCAACTGGACCGAGTTGGACATCTGGCGCTACATCGAGCGCGAGAACATCGAGCTCCCCGGCCTGTACTACGCCCACGAGCGTGAGGTCTTCGCCCGCGACGGCATGTGGCGTGCGGTAGGCGAGGTTTCCGAACCGTTGCCGCACGAGGAAGTCATCACCAAGCTGGTTCGCTACCGGACCGTGGGCGACATGTCCTGCACCGGTGCTGTTGAGTCCGATGCCCGCACCGTGGCCGACGTCGTAGTTGAAGTCGCTGCCTCCACCCTGACCGAACGTGGCGCCACCCGAGCAGATGATCGCATCTCCGAGGCAGCCATGGAAGACCGCAAGAAGGACGGCTACTTCTAAATGAGCACCGAAACACTGGCTGCCGGGCTGGAAACAGCCCTGCCCACAACCTTGTTCCGTTTCGCCACCGCCGGATCGGTCGACGACGGCAAGTCCACTTTGGTGGGCCGCCTCCTTCACGATTCGAAGGCGATCCTTGCTGACACGCTCGACGCCGTTGCCCGCACTTCTGCCGACCGCGGCTTCGGCGGGGACAAGGGTGGGATCGACCTCGCCCTCCTGACCGATGGCCTGCGTGCCGAGCGCGAGCAGGGCATCACCATCGATGTCGCCTACCGCTACTTCGCAACTGACCGCCGCAGCTTCATCCTCGCTGACTGCCCCGGCCACGTTCAGTACACCAAGAACACGGTGACGGGCGCGTCCACTGCGGATGCCGTCGTCGTACTCATTGACGCCCGCAAGGGTGTTCTTGAGCAGACCCGCCGGCACCTGTCCGTGCTGCAGTTGCTGCGCGTTGCCCACGTGATTGTGGCCGTGAACAAGATCGACCTGGTGGACTTCAGCGAGCAGGTTTTCCGCGACATCGAAACCGATGTGCAGAAGGTTGCCCGCGAGCTGGGACTTGGTTCCGATGGCGTTGCTGATCTGCTGGTGGTTCCTGTTTCTGCCCTTGATGGCGATAACGTGGTGGACCGCTCCGAGCGCACTCCCTGGTACACCGGTCCTGCACTGCTTGAGGTCCTTGAAACCCTCCCGGCAGCCGATGAGCTTGAGGCTGAACTGGAGAGCTTCCGCTTCCCGGTCCAGCTGGTGATCCGTCCGCAGGGTGCCCTGGCGCCTGATGCTGTGGCTGGTGGGCTGGACGTCGAGGCCTACCGTGACTACCGTGCCTACGCAGGCCAGATCACCGAGGGTTCCGTCAAGGTTGGCGACGAAGTCACTGTGCTGAGCCCTGGTCACGAGCCGCGTATCACCCGGATTATCGGCATCGATTTCGCTGGCAAGGAACTTCAGGAAGCGGCTGCTCCGCAGTCCGTTGCCGTTCGTTTGGCTGACGAGATCGATATTGCCCGTGGCGATACCATCGCTGCCGCAGGAACGGTCCGGGAAAGCACGGCTGACCTGTACGCATCGTTGGCGTGGCTCTCGCCGAAGCCCCTGCGTGAAGGCCAGAAGGTTCTGGTGAAGCACGGTACGCGCACGGTCCAGGCTTTGGTCCGCAACGTCACCGGCAAGCTTGACCTGGCTACGTTCAACGTGGAGCCTGCCTCGAGCCTTGAGCTCAACGATATCGGCCATGCCCAGCTTCGCCTGGCTGCTCCTTTGCCGCTGGAGAACTACCTGCACCACCGCCGTACGGGCGCTTTCCTGGTGATCGATCCCATGGACGGCAACACCCTTGCCGCCGGACTGGTCAAGGACCACCCGGGCGACCACGAAGACGAGCGCTACGTCATCTAAGGTCGAAGAGTCAGATAGACCGCAGCTTGTTCGAAATTCCCGGCCTTGTACGGCGGGGATTTCGAACAAGCTGCGGTTTTTTCATTGAGCGATTTAGCGGGAAGATCACTACATGCCACAGAACACAGCACTCAGCACCCTGTTGGACTCCGGCGAGGACCTCGTCCTGGATGGGGCCCTGGCTACGGAATTGGAGGCCCACGGCTGTGATCTTGAGGACGCCTTGTGGTCCGCCAAGGTCCTGCTGGAGCAGCCGCACCTGATCAAGCAGGTCCACCGCGACTATTTCGACGCCGGTGCCTCCGTGGCCATCACGGCCAGCTACCAAGCCACTCCCCAAGGATTCGCGCGTCGCGGCCTGGGGGAGCGCGAGGCCTTGGAACTGGTGGCGTTGAGCGTGCAGCTTGCCGACGAGGCAAGGCGTGAGCACGCCGAGGCGAACCCTTCCAGTGGCCCACTCCTGGTGGCAGGATCCGTGGGCCCGTACGGTGCCTACCTTGCTGACGGCTCGGAATACCGGGGCGATTACAAGCTATCCCGCACGGAATTCATGGATTTCCACCGTCCACGCATCGCCGCTCTTGTGGAAGCCGGGGCAGATTTCCTGGCGTGCGAGACGCTTCCGTCGTTCGCCGAAGCGGAGGCTCTGTTGGCGCTCGTGGCGGAGTTCGACGTCGAATCCTGGTTCACGTTCACCCTGCGGGATGCGGAACACATCAGTGATGGAACGCCTCTGGCTGAAGTGGCTGCGCTGCTCCGTACGGAACCACGGGTGGCCGCCGTCGGGGTTAACTGTGTGCCGCTGGAACTGGTGACGTCGGCTCTCGGGACGCTGAACGAAGTTTCGGACAAACCGTTGGTCACGTACCCGAACTCGGGAGAGACCTACGATGCCGTCACGAAGACGTGGGGCCCTTCCGCAGGTGGTCACGGCACGACTACCCTCGCCGGGAACGCCGCTGACTGGCGTGACCGGGGAGCCCGGCTGATCGGTGGCTGCTGCCGCACGACGCCGCGCGACATCGCGGAGCTGGCAGCAAACATGACGCCAGGTGACCCTTCATGAACGCACGTGCCGCACAACGCGATGCAACTTTGAAGGCCCTGCGCTGAATATGACGTCACGTGACCCTGCGTGAACCTTGGTTTCTATGGGATTGAAGCCGAAATATGACAGTCCCTACTGTGAAGGCATGACCTTTCCGGAATGGTCCTTCCTTGCCCCGAACGGGCGATGTTACGGGGCCTGATCTTCGCCCCTTCGCATCCCACATCTCCTTAGGACCTCCCCAATGGCAAACACCCCCGAGTCACAGAAGCCCGATTCCGGCACCACCCGCATCGTCGCCGGTGAGACCAACAAGCCCAAGCGCCGCCGCACCCTTGAGATCGGATTGGCCGTCGGCCTGGTCCTGCTCATCGGTGCAGGCGCAGCGGTTGCGTCGGCCGTCTCCCGCAGCAACGAGGCCGCTCCGGCTCCTACAACGTCGCCTGCCGCTGAGCTCAAGCTTGGCTACTTCAGCAACGTGACGCACGGCCCGGCCCTGGTGGGCATCAGCAAGGGCATCATCGCCAAGGACCTCGGCGACACCAAGCTCAGCACCCAGATCTTCAACGCAGGCCCTGCCGCGATCGAGGCCTTGAACGCCGGCGCCATCGACGCCACGTACATCGGCCCCAACCCGGCCATCAACTCGTTCGTCAAGAGCAACGGCGAGTCCGTCAGCATCATCGCCGGCGCAGCAGCAGGCGGCGCCCAGCTGGTGGTCAAGCCCGAGATCAACTCCGCGGCCGACCTCAAGGGCAAGGTCCTCGCCTCCCCGCAGCTTGGCGGAACCCAGGACGTAGCCCTCCGCGCATGGCTGGGCCACCAGGGCTACAAGACCAACCCGGACGGCAGCGGCGACGTCAACATCAACCCGACCGAAAACGCCCAGACGCTGAAGCTCTTCCAGGACGGAAAGCTCGACGGCGCGTGGTTGCCTGAGCCGTGGGCCTCCCGTTTGGTCCTCGAAGCAGGCGCGAAAGTCCTCGTGGACGAGAAGGACCTGTGGGACAAGGGCGAATTCACCACCACCATCCTGATCGTGAACAAGAAGTTCGCCGCTGAGCACCCGGAAACTGTGAAGGCACTGCTCAAGGGCCATGTTGAATCCGTGAACTGGCTGAACTCCGCAACGCCGGAAGAGAAGGCCAACACCATCAACGCCGTCCTCAAGGACACAGCCGGCAAGCCGCTCCCCGCCAACGTGATCGACCGCGCACTGAAGAACATCACCTTCACCACTGATCCGCTGGCCGGAACATACAAGAAGCTCCTCCAGGACGGCGTAGACGCAGGCACCACCAAAACGGCCGACATCAACGGCATCTTCGACCTCCGGGCCTTGAACGAGGTAGAGGGCAAGAAGACGTCCGCTGCAGGACTCGGCCAGGATTAAGCACCAACCGGCTGGTCCGCTTCCCCTCCGGAATACGGGTGGGGGAGCGGGCCAGCCTTCAGCCATATCAGCTCCACCAATCAACACGAAGGACGGGACCATGCCAGTCGTACTCGAGAACCTGGGCAAGCGCTTCGGCGACGGCGCCCCGGTGCTGGACGACGTCAACGCCACGATCGCGCAGGGCGAGTTCGTTGCCCTCCTCGGTGCGTCCGGCTGCGGCAAGTCCACGCTACTGAACATCATGGCGGGACTTGAGCATCCGACGTCGGGCGCCCTTGAGGTGCCCAGCGACGGCGCGGCCTTCATGTTCCAGGACTCGGCACTGTTCCCGTGGTTGACGGCGCGAGGCAACATCGAACTCGCACTTCAGCTGGCTGACAAGTCCAGCACCAAAGCCAGCCGCCGCGAACGGGCAACAGAACTGCTGGAGCTGGTGCACCTCGGCGGCGCCGGCGACAAGCGTCCACACGAGCTGTCCGGTGGCATGCGGCAACGCGTTGCCCTTGCACGTTCTTTGGCGCAGGACCGGCAACTGTTGTTGATGGACGAGCCTTTCGCTGCCCTTGACGCGATTACCCGCGATCTCCTTCACGACGAACTCGAGCGGATCTGGAAGGAAACCGGCCGCACCATCGTGTTTGTTACGCACAACGTTCGTGAGGCTGTCCGCTTGGGCCAGCGCGTGCTGCTTTTGTCCTCACGTCCTGGTCGTGTTGTTGCCGAATGGGATGTGACCGAGGAACACCGAACTGACGCTGGTCGTGCTGGGGAGCTGACCGGAATCATTACCCGCCGGCTACGCGAGGAGATCCGCCGCCATGCCAAGTAACCCCACCACTACCCAAGAGCGGACCCTTCCCGTGAGCGAAACCAGCGAGCACATTACGTCGCCGTCCTTGAAGGGCAACCCCTCAGAGCTGCGCGACCTCGAAGCGGGCCTGGACAACCTCCAGTCCGATACCGGACGTAAAGCCGGCATCGATTGGAAGCGCGTGCTGCTGCCGATCGCAGCCTTGGTAGTTCTCGTCCTCGTCTGGCAGTTCTACGTGTCCCTCGGACTCAAGCGCCGTGACCAGGTTCCCGGGCCCCTTGATGTGCTCAACCAGCTGGTGACGCTCTGGGGCGAAGGCAGGGTTCAGGAATCGGTGTGGACCTCGTTGCAGCGCGGCTTGATCGGCTTCCTGATTTCGGTGGTAGTTGCCACGCCTGTGGGCTTGTTGCTGGCACAGGTTGCTCCGCTCCGCCGTGCATTTGGGCCGCTGATTTCCGGGCTTCAGGTGCTGCCGTCCGTGGCCTGGGTTCCGGCGGCGATCATCTGGTTTGGCCTGACGGATGGCACCGTCTACTTCGTGGTCCTCATGGGTGCCATTCCGTCGATCATCAATGGCCTCATCTCCGGTGTGGACCAGATCCCGCCGCAATACCGCAGCGTAGGTACGGTGCTCGGCGCTAACCGGCTGCAGATGGCCCTGCAGATCGTGCTTCCCGCAGCACTTCCCGGGTACATCGGCGGATTGAAGCAGGGTTGGGCTTTCTCCTGGCGTTCTTTGATGGCCGCGGAAATCATCGCCGTTGGTGGCACCATTGGCTTCGGGTTGGGCTCGCTGCTTGACCAAGGACGTGCGCTGTCCGACATGGCCGTGGTCATGTCGGCGATCCTGTTGATCCTGGCAGTGGGCATCCTGATCGAGCTCCTCGTTTTCGCCCCGATCGAGAAGCGCCTGCTGCAGCGTCGCGGTCTGCTGGCGGGTAGCAGCCGCTAGCCCCCCTTCTTGAAGCAACGCGGGGTCAGATATAGCCCATGTTTACGCCAAACATGGGCCATATCTGACCCCGCGTTGCTTTTAGCTGCCCTAGAATCACCGCATGGGCCTTCTAACGTTCAGCATCAACGTCACACTGGATGGTTGCGTCGACCACCGGGAGGGCATCGCCGACGACGAGACGCATGCCCACTTCACCCGGCTCCTGGAGGAGAGCGGCGCGATGCTCTGGGGCCGCACCACGTACGAAATGATGGAGGACTACTGGCCGCTGGTAGCCCGTGGCGACGTCGATGCGCCGCCAGCTATGCGCGATTGGGCCCTCAAACTCGAGACCAAGCCCAAATACGTGGTCTCTGCGACCCGTAGCGACTTCCCGTGGACCAACAGCCATCACCTCGTCGGCGAGTTGCGCACTGCGGTGCAGGATCTCAAAGAGGGGACTCCTGACGGCGTTCTTGTCGGCAGCGGCAAACTTGCTACGGAGCTGGATCGACTGGACCTCGTCGACGAGTACAAGTTCCTGGTCCACCCCATGATCACCGGCCACGGCCCCACTCTGTACCAGGGCGGACTGCTCAGGACCAGGCGCCTCGACCTGATCTCGGCACAGCCGCTCAGCAACGGCGCAGTCGCCATGCACTACCGACGCGCCGAGTGAGGAATTAGCGGGCACCCGCCGCTGTTGTCCCGGACATGCACAACAAACGGATCGGCTTCCTTTCCTTCGGCCACTGGGCACGAGTCCCCGGTTCGCTGGTGCCATCTGCTGGCGAAGCCCTCAAGCAGGGCATCGAACTGGCGGTGGCGGCGGAGGAACTGGGGATCGACGGCGCGTTCTTCCGTGTGCACCACTTCGCCCGCCAACAAGCCTCCCCGTTCCCGCTGCTCGCCGCCATTGCCGCACGCACCAGCACCATCGAGATGGGCACCGGCGTGATCGACATGCGCTACGAGAACCCGCTGTACATGGCGGAGGAGGCTGCTGCCACAGACCTGATCAGCGACGGCCGGCTTCAGCTTGGAGTAAGCCGTGGTTCACCCGAGCCAGCCCTGAACGGAGCCGCCAACTTTGGCTATGTTCCCAACGAGGGCGAGGACACGGGCGACATGGCGCGGCGCCACACCGCGCTCTTCCGCAAGGCCATTGCCGGGCACGGGATAGCCCAAGCTGATCCCCACTACGCAGGCGGAGCCACTGGACTTCTGCCCATCCAACCGCTCTCTCCGGGACTCCCACAGCGAATCTGGTGGGGAGCCGGCACCCGCAAGACCGCAGTCTGGGCCGCCGAGAAGGGCATGAACCTGATGAGTTCCACGCTCCTGACCGAGGATACCGGCGTCCCGTTCGACCAACTGCAAGCCGAGCAGATCCACATGTTCCGTGAAGCCTGGGCAGCTGCCGGGCACGACTTCGAGCCCCGCGTTTCAGTCAGCCGCAGCATCCTGCCGATCGTCGATGAGGTGGACAACCGCTACTTCGGCCTTCGTGCCCAAGCGGACCGGCAGGACCAGGTAGGAATTCTCGACGGCGCGTTGTCACGTTTCGGGAAGAGCTACATCGGGGAGCCGGACGACTTGGCCGAAGAACTAGCAGCCGATGCGGCCGTCCAAGCTGCCGATACTGTCCTGCTGACGGTGCCCAACCAACTGGGGGTGGAGTACAACGCGAAGCTCCTGGGGAACGTCGCGAAGCACATCGCACCTGCTTTTGGTTGGGCTCGCCAAAGCGCGTAGCGCACTCTGCGCAGGTATCCGCCCAGTCCTACGAAGCGGCGGGCAGCCGCCCGATGCTCGCCGATTCCACAGCACTCGCCGAAACACCAGCTTCCGCGGAGCCGGACCCCGAAACCGCAGACCCGGCCACGAAAACCCGGTAACCACGTTCGTGATCGAAACCATGGATCTCGCGGGTGTCCAAAGCCGCCATGAACTCCAACGTCTGCCGGGTAATGACCTGGCCCGGGACGAGGATGGGGAAGCCGGGCGGGTACGGGGTGACGAAGCCGGCGGAAATGACTTCCTGCCCGGCCCGCACTTCAAGGGCAAGCTCGTCGGCGGACAAGTAGGCCGTGGATTCGGGCTTGTAGCTTTCGAAGTAGGCTGCACGGATATCGCCGTCTTCACAGGCGTCGTCCACGCGGAATCGCGCCGCGAACGTGCTGAAGTCCGGAAGCGGCGGCGTCTGTCCAATCACCGCTGATCCTCCGGGCACAGAAGACACGGCCGAAGACACGGCCGAAGACACCGCCGAAAGCACGGGCACTGTCCGGGGTCGCGATGAGGGATGTGGGTTTTCGAATCCCTCGGCGAGTTTGACCAGGACCTCGATCAGGTATGCCACGGAACTTCGCGAGGTGCCGATGTTGGTCATGAACAGCACAGTGTTCCGGGACGTCTTATTCACCTGGATCCCGTGATCGTCCATGAGGTAGCTGTGGCGGAACGTGTCGCCGTCGATCCCTGTCCTGCTGATATCCAGCGTGAGGCGGCTGGGATCAATGACGAATTCGTCGCGCTGCCAGGCATCCTCAAGTTCCGCCAATCCCTCCCGCAGCGGCATGGCAGCGCTGGTTTCGCGGTATTGGGGCTCAATAAGGTCCCGCGAGGTCAGCACCCGGAAGTATTTCTTCAGCAGGGGATGCCGTGCGACTGCTTGTGCCACAGAGACGGCGAGGTCGGATTGCTTCTGGACCAAACCAAAACCTTCCAGCTCCACTTGCCGCCGGCCAATGTCCAGGGAAGCCAGGATTTGGTAGTTGGGCGAGGTGGAGGTGTGCGTCATGTACGCCTCGCGGAAGGACTCCCGGTTGGAGGCCATGAAGTCTTGGTCATACACGTGGATCATCGAACCTTGGCGCAAGGATGTCAGGGTCTTATGCGTTGACTGAGTGGCATAGACCCTGATCCGCGCCTTCGCAGGGTTGGGAATCAGCCGCGTGGCCAGCCATGCTTCGTCATCAACGGGTTCACCCGTTACGGGGTCGTGCAAGGCCGCTGCCTGCTCGGCATACCGGGCCGCGTAGGCAGGGTTGCTGAAGGAAGCTTCCAGGGCAGCTGCTGAAGCCATACCCGTTCGACGCCGGTAGATGGGGTGGGAGCGGGCGAAGGCAAACCATGCCTCGTCCCAGAGGAACACCAAGTCAGGCTTGATGGCCAGGCATTCCTCCATGACCCGCTCGACGTCGTAAACAATTCCGTCAAAAGTGCAGTTGGTCAGCGTGACCATTTTGACTTCGTGCAGCCGTCCGGCCCTCCGGTACTCAAGCAGCCTGCGCTTCAAACTGGCCAAGGGCACAGCGCCATAGAAGGCGTACTTGTCCAAGGGGTAGGCATCCAGATATGAAACGCGGGCACCGGCGAGCACAAAGGCATAGTGGTGGGACTTGTGGCAGTTCCGGTCAACCAGCACAACGTCACCAGGGGCCAGCAGGGATTGATGAACGATCTTGTTGGCCGTGGATGTGCCGTTGGTAACGAAGTACGTTCGTTGCGCTCCGAAGGCCCGGGCGGCGAGGTCCTGCGCCTGCTTGATGGATCCGTGCGGATCCAGCAGGGAATCGAGTCCGCCGGACGTTGCCGAAGTCTCTGCCAAAAGCAGGTTTGTCCCATAAAAATCGGCCATGTCGCGGATCCAGGGGGAGTTCCCAACGGATCCGCCACGCGAAATGGGCAGCGCGTGGAAGACGCTTGCAGGCCGGCGGCTGTAATCCAGCAGGGCTGTGAAGAACGGAGCCTCGTATCGTTCTGCAACCCCGGACAACAGGGACAAGTGCAGGTCCAGGTGATCCTGCCTGCGGAAAATCCTCCGGAACTTCCTGGTCAGTGATCCGGCCAGGGACTCGATGGAGACGCCTGCAACCAGGTAGACGTCCAGCTCAGGCCTCAGCCCGGATATTTCCTCGGCCAGGCCCAGGATCCGTTTGACTGGTCGCAAGGCCTGCAGGCCTTCGGGAGTGTGCCCGGCCAGGAACCGGCGGAGGTCGCTGCCCAGCTGCTGGGAGCTGCGAACCGAGAAACCCGGACGCAGGATCACCGCTTGGATATCGGGGTTGAGCAGGACGGCGACCAACGCGTCTTCGTAGCTTGGGACCACATTGAGTTCGTACGTGAAAGCATCCGATGGGCGGCGCTGGGCTGCCATGTTGTTCTTGAGCGCCTCCGCTTCCTGGGCCGTGATGTTGTCCACCACCAGAACCTCAAAACGAGGGCGGTCGGCCTGCTCGGCTTGTGCAACCTCGTCTTCGGACGACTCCTGGAGACCCCCGGAAACTGAACCTTGTTCCGCTCCGGAAGCCAGAGGAAGGTGCGCCAAACCGCCCAGAAGTTCCAGCGCGGCGTGGGGGTCGCCGTCGTCGACCAATTGGCGCAACTGGGCCACCGCCGCCACGCCGGGTTCTGCCCAGTAGGGCTCCACGGCATCCAGGAGCGCAAAAGTCCTGCTGATCTGGGAATGCAAGCCTGAATCGGAGGAGGAGTGAAGGTCCAAGACCAGCTGCTTGATGGCATATCCCAGGAACTCCCAAGCATCGGCGCGTGACCGCCAGGCGCGGCTGGGCGTGCCAATTTTTGGAAGGGGGGAAAGGGTGCTCATGTGACGTGTTTTCTCTTTCAAACTGAGGGCGGGTTCAAAGCGGACTGCTCATTACGGATTCGGCCACGGTGGGCATACCAGCCACCCACGAGCAGCGGTGCCAGTACCAGCAGGGAAGCGAGCACCCATCGGCCTGTTTCCGAGAAGCCCATGGTGATCAGGACAAAGGCCAGGAATCCGAGGGTGAGGTAGGAAGTAAAGGGGGCGCCGAAGAGTCGGAATGCGGGTCTGACGACTTTGCCGCTCCGCACCCACGCCTGCAACTTGATGTGGCAGAGCATGATGGTGGCCCAACCGCCGATGATGCCCAGCGCAGATACTTCGAGCACGATTTCAAAGACCTGCGACGGAACGATCGCATTCAGGCCTACGCCCATCAAGGTGATGACCGCAGTCAACAGGATGCCGCCGTAAGGGACACCGGAAGCGCTGATGCGGGCGGTGAAGCGGGGAGCTGAGCCCTTGATTGCCATGGAACGCAGGATCCGGCCGGTGGAGTACAAGCCTGCGTTAAGGCTCGAGAGGGCGGCGGTCAGAACCACGAAGTTCATCACGGAGGCCGAGATCGCGCCGGCCTGCGGATCACCCAGGTGGGAGAAGAAGGTCACGAACGGCGATTCGCCGGACTTGTAGGACGTGAAGGGCAGCAGGAGAGAGAGCAACAGGACGGAGCCGACGTAGAAAATGCCGATACGCAGAACCACAGTGTTGACGGCTTTGGGCATGACCTTGTGCGGGTTGGCAGTTTCGCCGGCGGCAGTGCCTACCAGCTCAACGGCTGCGTACGCGAAGACGACGCCGCTGATCGCCAGAAGCGGCGCGACAGCGCCCGTGGGGAAAAGGCCGCCGTTGTCAGCAATGACGTTCAGGCCGGGAACGCCCACATCCGTCCTGCCACCAAAGACAATGAAGCAGATTCCGACGACGAGGAAGGCCACCAGGGCACCGACCTTGATGAGGGCGAACCAGAACTCCATCTCGCCGAAGATCTTCACTGACACGAGGTTCAACGCCAGCACTACCACCAGTGCGATGAGGGCGATGAGCCATTGCGGGACATCATTGATCGGCTGCCAGAACTGGCCCCAAAACTTCACGTACAGGGCCACCGCGGTGACATCCACGATGGAGGTCATGGCCCAGTTCAGGAAGTACAACCAACCAGCCGTGTAGGCCATTTTCTCACCGTAAAACTCACGGGCGTAGGAAACGAACGAGCCCGAGGCCGGGCGGTAGAGAACCAGCTCACCCAATGCGCGCAGGATGAGGAAGGCAAAAAATCCGCACACCGCATACACCAGGACCAACGCGGGGCCCGAACCATTGAGGCGGCCGCCCGCTCCCATGAAAAGCCCCGTGCCGATCGCGCCGCCTATGGCGATCATTTGGATCTGTCGGGGCTTGAGGGTCTTCCGGTAGCCCGATTCTTCGGTTGAGAAATCCTGGCCTGGCTCCTGGCCGACAGGCAGGGTGCCGGCCTCCTCGGACCGGCTGGGCGCAGCAGAATGCGCTGAAACTGACGTGGGTATCACTTGGGGGTCTCCTTTGACTCCGGCGCCGCCGTCGGCAGCTCAACAGTCCCAAACGGCACAGACGTGTTCTCTGACACTGCGCGACACACAGTGTTTGTGGCGTTGGGGACAGTAAATAACTCTAGATCTCAGGCGAATCGCGCAAATTGGCTGGCGAACCAAATTCAGGGCCCGGCTCTTGTGCTGGCTGGACAACACTGGTGTCCTGAAGGCCCGGTAATGTTTCTGGCTGTGCGCGATTGCGCAGGAGCATGGGCAGGACTTCTTCAATGGCGAAGGACGTCCGGTTGACCCGAACTGAATACGAGAGGAAGCGATAGCTTCGTTGAAGGCCCTGGACATTGACGACGACGGCGTCGTCACCTTGCTGAGCGATGTACTTGAAGACCTGGGCGTGGACAACGCACGCTTGTTGCTTGCCCCGGACGCGGACAACCTGACAGTTCGTGAAACGGTCATTGTGGATGCAGAAGACGAGGATGCAACTCGCCCTGGGTCCTTGGTAATGCTCATCGGTGCCCGTGGACGCGTGGCGCTGCCGGCAATCCGGCGGATCATCAGCGACAGGCCCACGGCCGTCGCGGTCAAGGGCAACGAACGTGAACTCGAAGCCGTGGCGGAACTGCTCCAATCCACAGGGATCGGATTGGTGGCCGTGGCTCCCGGCCTTCGCTGGGACAAGTTCGAAAGCGTCGCCGTGGACCGTATCCGGGAACGCGGTGTATCCGGGGAGAACCCCACCACGGTGCATAGGGACTTGTTCGCCATCGCCCAAACAACGGCAACGCTGACCAACGGCCACGTCGTCATCGAGGACCCAGGAAACAGAGTCCTCGCCTACTCGCCCGCGTCCAACGATGTTGATGAGCTTCGGCGCCTGTCCATCCTTGCGCGGCGTGGACCCGAGCGGTACCAGAAACTCCTCAAGGAATCAGGCGTCTACAAGCACCTTCAGGCCACCGAGGAACCCGTCCACGTGGAGGCCAACCCTGAGGCCGGCCTTCGCGAACGCGTGGCCATTGGCATCCATGCGGGAAGCCGGGTGATGGGCTACATCTGGTTGCAGGAAGGTGCCGAGCCATTGGCGCCGAACACAGACAGGCTGATGATCGGCGCTGCCCGGCATGCGGCGATCGAACTGGTGCGCCACCGGAACCAGCAATCCCAATCGATGCGCGAAGACCGTGTGTCCAGCCTGCTCAGCGGTACGGCCCAGGTTCACTCGCAGGCCCAGTCGGCGGGCATAGACCCCTCCAAACCTGCTGCCTTGGTGCTGATTTCCGCGGGCGGGCTGGATCAGAGCGCTCCGGGTCAACAGCTCCGAAGGGGTGAGCTCTCGAACCTCGCCTCCATCCATGCGGCGGCCTACCGTCCGGGAGCAGTAGTAGGAGCCCTGGGCACGGAAACAGCGATCATCCTGCCGGACCTGGACCCGGTGAAGTCCCTGCCGGCGATCAACCGGCTGGTCAACACGATTGTGCGTGACGCCACCACGCACCTGCATTTCCAGGTCCAGGCCGCCGTGGGCCCGATTGTTCCGCGGCTGGACGCGCTCTACGCCACCCTTGACCACGTCCGCAGCGTCCTCAAAGTACTGCAGAGCACCCCGTCGATCCGTGTTGCCTCCTACAGGGATGTGGAAACCACGGTCCTCACCAACGAACTGCTGGATCTGCTGGAAACCCGGAAAGGGCTCCGGCACCAGGGCATAGCCAAGCTCTGCGACCGGTATCCGGAGTTCGCTCTGACGCTGCTTACGTACCTCGAATTCTTTGGCGATGTGAACCGCTGCGCCGAAGAACTGGCCATCCACCGCAACACCGTCCACTACCGGCTGCGGCGCGCGTGCGAAGAGGCGGGCCTGGACCTGCAGTCCGCAGACGAACGATTGCTTGCCCATCTCCAGATACGACTTTGGACCTACGCAGAGGCCAGGAGCTAGAACCCCTTGGATATCCAGAATCTCCTCGACGACATCGTCGGGGCAGTACAGCCGCACGTCGGCCAAGGCAACGTGGCCGATTACATTCCGCAGCTGGGGGCCGTGGACCCCCACCAGTTCGGCATCTCCCTCGCAACCCGGGACGGTGACGTCTACTCATCAGGGGACGCACATGTGCCCTTCTCCATTCAGAGCATTTCAAAAGTGTTCGCGCTCGCCCTGGTGTTGGCCTTCGACGGCGATGGCATCTGGAAGCGCGTCTTCCGTGAACCCTCGGGCAACCCGTTCAACTCGTTGATCCAATTGGAGAGCGAAGAAGGGATTCCCCGGAACCCCTTCATCAACGCCGGCGCGATCGTCGTCAGTGACCGGCTCCTCAGTGTCACGGGAAGCGCAGCCCTGGCCGTCCGTGACTTGATGCGCCGCGAAACCGGTAACCCCACTGTGGCCGCGGACCACTACGTGGCGGCGTCAGAACTCCGCAACAGCCACCGCAACGCCTCCCTGGCCCACTTCCTTGCCAGCTGCGGCAACCTGGAGAACCCCGTGGAAGCCGTCCTCGAGTCCTATGTGGAGCAGTGCGCGCTGGCCATGACCTGCGAAGACCTTGCGCTCGCAACCCGGTTCCTGGCCGCCAACGGCGTCGGCGCGGACGGCACCCGGTTGCTGTCCCCGGCACAGACGAAACGGATCAACGCCGTCATGCTCACGTGCGGGACCTACGACGCCGCCGGGGAGTTCGCCTACCGCGTGGGCCTTCCGGGAAAGAGCGGTGTCGGGGGCGGAATCGTCGCGGTGGTCCCCAACAAATGCGCCATCAGTGTGTGGAGCCCGGGCCTTGGGCGGTCCGGCAACTCGGTGGCAGGGGTGGCTGCCTTGGATGAATTCACGACGCGTACGGGCTGGTCTGTTTTCTAGCGGTTTCCGGACGTTTGCCGGGGGAAACAAGGGATGACGCGTATGTGACGCTGGATTACCCAGCGTTACCGGGTGTTTCCGAGCCTTTGAAGCATGTTACGGACCCGCCCTACAGTTTTTTTATGGCAATACAGGACATTTACCCCACGGCATTGCGGCTGCTCGGCCGCCCGGTGCTGGTTGTGGGCGGCGGGCCCGTCGCGGAGCGCCGTGCCAAGGGACTGCTCGACGCCGGTGCGAAAGTTACCGTGGTCGCTCCCGTTGCCTCCGAAAACCTCCGCGGACTCGCCCACGCCGGACTCCTCACCTGGGAGCCGCGCGAGTACCGCACGTCAGACCTCGACGGCGTCTGGTTCGTTCAGACCGCCACGGGCACCGCCGCTGTGGACACCGAGGTAGCAGCCGACGCCGAAGCGCAGCGCATCTGGTGCGTCAACGCCTCGGACCACGAGTCCTCAGCTGCCTGGACGCCCGCAGTGGCCGTGGTGGATGACGTCAAGATCGCCATCAACGCAGGGGGAGACCCTCGCCGCGCCATGGCGCTCCGCGATGCTGTTGCCACTGCACTGGAAACCGGAGACCTGCCGCTTCGCCGTCACCGCAAGCCGGACGCTGCCGGCAAAGCGCCTGCTGGTTCTGTTGCGCTGGTTGGCGGCGGCCCTGGCGACTCGGGACTCATCACAGTCCGGGGTCGACGCCTGCTGGGCCAGGCCGACGTCGTGGTTGCTGACCGTCTTGGCCCGCGTGAGCTGCTCAAGGAACTGGCTCCCGATGTCCGCGTGATCGAGGTCGGCAAAACGCCGGGCCATCACCCGGTGCCGCAGCTTGAGATCAACCGGATCCTCGTGGACGAGGCCCTTAAGGGCAACCGCGTGGTCCGCCTCAAAGGTGGCGACCCCTATGTCCTGGGCCGCGGTGGCGAGGAAGCAGAGTTCTGCCGGCAGAACGGCGTCGAGGTTGAAGTGGTGTCCGGTGTGACGTCGGCGATTTCGGTTCCTGCCGCTGCCGGTATCCCCGTCACGCATCGCGGTTTGGCCAAGGGTTTCAGCGTCGTGACCGGTCACGAAGAGCTTTCCGAGGTCCCCGCCCGGCCGGATCACACTGTGGTTTTGCTCATGGGTGTGGCTCAATTGCGCGATTCCGCAGCCGCCCTGGCTGGCTCGGGTCTGCCTTTGGACACTCCAGTAGGTATCGTTGAGAACGGGTATTTGCCGGATCAGCGCGTCACGATCGGCACGTTGGGATCCATCGCGGACCAGGCTGAGGCCGTCGGCGTGGCCAATCCCGCCGTCATCGTGATCGGCGATGTTGTCCGTGTCAGCCCCTTCGCCCCACAGCATTTCAAGACCGCTGACTACAGGACGATTACCCCCAACCGTCCCCGCGTCCGCAGTAACTGAGTCCGCACCAACTGAACAAGAAGAAGGAACACAGCCGTGTCAATTAGCACTCCCGTAGGTTCTGCGGACCGTCCGCTTCGCGTCGCCGTCATCGGCTCCGGCCCTGCCGGCGTGTACGCAGCGGACATCCTGACCAAGAGCGAGGCCGTCAAGAGCGGCGAACTCAACGTCAGCATCGACCTCTTTGACCGCTACCCGGCACCGTATGGCCTGATCCGTTATGGCGTCGCTCCGGACCACCCCCGCATCAAGGGCATCGTCAATGCCTTGCACAAGGTCCTGGACCGCGGCGACATCCGCTTCTTTGGCAACGTTGACTACGGCACGGACATCTCCATCGAGGACCTCCGCAAGCACTACGACGCCGTCATCTTCGCCACTGGCGCCATCAAGGACGCGGACCTGAACATCCCGGGCATCGAGCTCGAGGGTTCCTTCGGCGGCGCTGACTTCGTCTCCTGGTACGACGGACACCCGGACGTTTCCCGCGAATGGCCGTTGGACGCCAAGGAAATCGCAGTCCTCGGCAACGGCAACGTGGCCCTCGACGTCGCCCGCGTCCTGTCCAAGCACGCCGACGACCTCCTGGTCACCGAAATCCCTGACAACGTCTACGCCGGCCTGAAGAATTCCCCGGTCACCGATGTTCACGTCTTCGGCCGCCGCGGCCCGGCGCAGGTGAAGTTCACCCCGCTGGAACTCCGCGAACTCTCGCACTCCAAGGACGTAGACATCATCCTCTACGCCGAGGACTTCGAATTCGACGAAGAGTCCGATCGCCAGGTCCAGACGAACAACCAGACCAAGACCATGGTTGGCACGCTCACCAACTGGATCGCCGAGCAGCCCGAGGACCTCTCCGAGCTCACGGCTTCGCGTCGCCTCCACCTGCACTTCCTGCACAGCCCGGTTGAGATCGTTGACTCCCCGGAAACTCCGGGCAAGGTTGCCGGCATCAAGTTCGAGCGCACCGAGCTGGATGGCACGGGCAACGCCCGCGGCACCGGCGAGTTCGTCGACTACCCGGTCCAGGCCGTGTACCGCGCCATCGGCTACTTCGGTTCGGCCCTGCCGGACGTCGAGTTCGACCACAAGAAGGGCGTCGTGACCAACGACGGCGGCCGCGTCCTTGACTCCGACGGCCAGCACGTACCGGGCCTCTACGCGACGGGCTGGATCAAGCGTGGTCCGGTCGGCCTCATCGGTCACACCAAGGGCGATGCCCTTGAGACCGTGACGTACCTTCTGGAGGACCGCGAAAACCTGCCGTTGGCCGAAGTTCCCGCGGCAGACGCCGTCGTGGATTTGCTCGACTCCCGCGGCGTGCAGTTCACCAGCTGGGAAGGCTGGCTGGCCCTGGACGCCCACGAGCTCGCGCTCGGCGCAGCAGCCACCGAGGCTGGCGGCTCCCACGGTGTTGAGGTCACGCGTGAGCGCATCAAGGTTGTGCCGCGCGAGGACATGGTCAACATCTCCCGCGACGGCGTGGCAGCCGAAGTCTAATCTCAACGCGGGGTCACTTATGCACCTTTCCGGGCTTCCGGATGGTGCTTAAGTGACCCCGCGTTGCTTTAACCTGAGGTATGGACGTCGTCGTCATCGAAACACCCCAGTTGGGGGACCGGAGCTACCTGGTGCATGACGGCCGTGTGGCCTTGGTGATCGACCCACAGCGGGACACGGATCGGATAGAAGCAGCCGCTGTTGAGGCTGGCGTCCGGATCACCCATGTGGCCGAAACCCACCTGCACAACGACTACGTCACTGGCGGTTTGCTGCTTGCCCAAGCGCACGGTGCCGCATACCTGGTCAATGCCGACGACCACGTGGAGTTCACCCGCGTTCCCGTCACGGATGGACAGGTGCTTCACGTCGGCCGGCTTTCCGTCTCCGTAGTTGCGACGCCTGGCCATACGCACACACACCTCTCGTACGTCGTCCGGGAGGACGCGCACGACGGCGGCCCTGAGGCTGTGTTTTCCGGTGGCAGCTTGCTCTACGGTTCAGTCGGGAGAACGGACCTAGTCTCGCCCCAGGACACCGCGATGTTGGCTCACGATCAGTATTCATCGGTCCGGCGACTCGTGGATTTGGCACAACCCGAGGCGTTTCTCTATCCAACACACGGCTTCGGTTCCTTTTGCTCCGTGGGGCCCTCCAGCAAGGTGAAGGCATCGACCATTGGCGAGCAAGCCGCCGCCAACCATGCCCTCACGGACCCCGACGAGGACCATTTCGTGGCCCAGTTGTTGGAGAACATCACAGCCTACCCGGCCTACTACGCACACATGAGCCCCCTCAATGCGGCCGGGCCCGGTGTGCCGAACCTGGAAGTACCTGATTCTGTGGACGCCGCAGAGCTGGGCCGGCGTTTGGGCGAGGGGGAGTGGGTGGTGGATCTGCGACACAGAGTGGCCTTCGCGGATAGCCATCTCCGGGGAAGCGTGAGCTTCGAGTATGGCAGGGGCGATAACTTCACCAGCTACCTCGGCTGGGTGATCCCTTGGAATCAGCCGCTTACCTTGCTGGGCCCGTTGGATGAGGTGGAGAAGGCGATCCGCGATCTGGCGAGGATTGGCATCGATAGTCCGGATGCCGCCGTCGGGCCTGAAGCGGGTGGTTCGGATATCGGTGCCTTGGCACCTGACCATCCACGGGCGAGCTACGAGCACGGGGACTGGGCTGCACTCTTCAAAGACCGGGAGCCTGAGGACGTGGTGCTGGACGTTCGCCGCCCGGAGGAATACAAGGCCTCGCACGTCAAAGGAGCCCTCAACATTCCGGTCTACGAGTTGCTCGGCAGGACCACTGAGTTGCCGGACGCCAGGATCTGGGTGCACTGTGCCACGGGGTACCGGGCGAGTGTCGCAGCGAGTCTCCTGGACCGGGCGGGACGGGACGTTGTCCTGATCGACGCGAGGTTCAAGGACGCGGCTGGGGTGGGAATCGAGACCGTGCCTTGAGACGTTGCTGCCCCGCTAAGCCGTGGTAGGGCAACAACGGATGAGCGGGTTGGCAACGACTTAGCGGCCTGGCGACGACTAACGAAGGGCTACCGCGGGGTCTTGTCGGCGCAGAAATCGAGGTTCCGGTAGACGCTCTGGACGGCGGCGTCGGGATCGTGGGCTTCCAGCGCATCCACCAGTTCGTCGTGGCCTTCCCGGGGGATACCGTTGAAGCCTTCCTTGCGTTGCTGGCGGAGGAGATCGTTGTGGAAGACCCCGCCAAAGGAGACATAGAGCTGATGCAGCAGCGGGTTTCCAGAAGCCAGGGCAACGCGTTCGTGGAATTCCCAATCGGAGCGCGCCCAGGTGGGGTAGTCCTCGGACTGCCAGGCGTCATGGCGCAGGGCCAGGAGGCGGCGCATCTCTGCGAGGTCTTCGACAGTTGCGTGCTTGGTAGCAAGCCGGGCCGCCTGGGTGTCCAAGCCAAGCCGCACTTCAACGATGTGTTCCTGGGTGTGCTCCAAGTACATTCGCTGGGCCGCGCCGGACATCTCACTGTTTGCACGCACGTACGTGCCGTCACCCCGGCGAACTTCGAGCATGCCCGAGTGCGCCAATGCCTTGATGGCCTCGCGGAGGGTTCCCCGCGAAACACCCAGGCTTGCCATGAGTTCAGGCTCTGCCGGGATGCGCTCCTGGAGCGGCCATTCGCCTGATTTGATCATGTCCCGCAGCTTGGCGGTGATCTCCTCGGCGAGGGCCGGGCGATGCGAAGGGGTTAGGGTCATGCTGTCCTCGGTCCGGTCTTTGTGGCAGTGCGCTTGCTCGTAAGCATGTGGCAAGTAACCATGAGCGCCACCGCCACGATGGACAGCAAGCTCAAGGGCAGCGCCCAGCCGCCGGTTGCGCTGTGGAGCAGCCCCATGCCAAAGGGGCCAATTGCCGCAATCAAGTATCCCAGTGATTGGGCGATCGTGGAGAGCGCGGTGGTTTCCGCCGTCGACCGTCCGCTGCGGCTGATGATTACCAGGACCAGCGGGAAGATCCCCAAGCCGAACCCAAAGAGCACGGCGGAAATGAACGCCAGGGAGGTCGGCAACCAGATCATCGCAGCAATGGCAACCAGCGTCGAGCTGCTGGCGAGGTAGAGGGCAGGCCGCAGCATTCCGGGCCTGGAACCGAAGGCAAGCAGGATCATGCCGGCGGCCACGGAGACCAACTGCATGACGCCAAACTGCAGCCCGCTTTCCGAGGCACTGAGGCCCTGGGACGTGAGGATGTAGGCGAACCAGCTCATCACGGCGTAGGCGAGGAAGGCCTGGAAGGTGAAGATGGCCGTGATCAGGATGCCCAGGCGGGTGCGTAGCAGGGGCCACATGGATACGCGCGGACGGTCCGTCTTAGTGGAGTTCCGGTGCGAGTGCAGGACCACCGGCAGGAAGCCGAGCAGCGCTGCGACACCCAGGATGCCCCAGGCAGCAAGGCCCATCGATGGCGAACCGAGCTGCTGCGCCAAGGGAACGCTCACGGCAGCCGCGAAGGTAGCGCCACCGGACATTGTGAAGGTGTAGAGGCCGGTCATCATGGAGGTGCGGTCCGAATAGTGCTCGCGAATGAACGACGGCATGGCCACGTTGCACACTGCAAGGCCGGACATCGCCAGAACTGTTCCGCCGAGCAGCGCACCGGTGGCTGGAACGCCACGCACCAGCAAGCCTCCAGCCAGCAGGGCCAGGGCGATGGCGATAGCCTTCTCGACACCCACGCGACGGGTCAGCCACGAGGTCCCCATCCCTGCAACCGCGAAGCACAGCAGCGGAATCGAGGGCAGGATTGACGCCACTAAGGCCCCGTAGCCCAGTACTTGCTGCAGCTCGTGGAAGAGCGCTGCGGCGCTGGTGATTCCGGCGCGAAGGTTCAGCCCAATAAGCACTACGGCAATGATGCCGACGACGGCGACGACGCGCGTCTTGGGGACTGCCAGTCGCTGGTTTGTTGCCGGGGCAGCAGTGGCAATCGTAGGGATGTTTCCTGTGGTGGGGTTAAGAGGGGTCGTCGCAGCCATATGTAAAGGTTAGACGTTTGACGTCTAATGTCTAGGCTTTTGTGGCGAACCTCTCTGTACGAGCTCGCAGGGCCTACCGCGGATTGCGCGAACCCAGACGCTGCACCGCCAAGGCGAGCCAAAGCTGCACACGATCCTGGGTTTGCGACGGGTCGTAGCCAGTCAGTTCGGTGATCTGGGCCAGCCGGTACCGCACGGTGTTGCGGTGCAGGGTCAGGGATTCGGCGACGGCCGCGACGGACCCATTGTGGTTCAAGTAGCTTTCCAGCGTGGCTACGAGTTCAGAGCCGTGGGCAGCGTCGAACTTCCTCAACGGCGTGAGCGATTCGCTGGCCATGTCGGCCAACGGAACGTCCTCGCTCGCCAGCAGGAGGGACGTCAGGCTCAGCCGCTCGGGCTCGTTGACGGGTAAGCCGTGCGCCACGGCGTCGCGCGCCTCAAAGTAGCTCCAGCGCAGGCCGTTCGGCTTCGTATAGGCGCCGCCGATTCCGATCACTGCATGGATCCCGGCCTCCTGCAGGTGGTCGCTCAGGCTCTTGGCCAAGGCTGCCGCGGAGCTGCCGTCGTCGGTGATGACCGTGACCAGGTCCTTCCCGACGACGGCGCTAACGCCGGCTTCCAGCGCCTGGGGCAGGGAGATGCTGATCAGTTGTTTGTGGTGTGCCGTGGACTCTGCCACGAGCACCACGTTCTTCCGGGTGCTGTTGATTCCAACGCCAGCCAGGCGGCGGGCGGCCTCTATGGTTTCCAAGGTCCCGTGGATGACGTCGTCAAGAACCTGCCCGGCCATGGCGCGCTGGGCCTGGCGCTGCTTGACCATGTTGTTGAGCTCCACGCTGATGAGGTTCTGCGCGTAGCTCACAATCCCCGAGTCCATGAATGGCTGCCGCAACCACAGCGTGCAGGCGTCCCTGCGGCCGGTGGGAATCGGGTACGAAGCCCAGCCGTCCGCCGTCGGGGCCGGTTTCCCGGGAACGCTGTTGTAGAGCTGCGCGCTGAACTGGGTGAGCACAACATCAGTGCGCAGCATGCTGCCCAACTGTTTCAGGAGCTCGCCCAGGCCGCCGCCGGTAAGGAGTGACCGGGCCAGGATCTGGTGTCCGGCCAGTAGCCGTTCCAGGTTTGAGTAGTGGTCCGCTGAGTGTGACTCGGCAACGAGCTTCCCGATCGCGATAAAGGGAATCTCGTAAGGCACTTCAACCAGGGGCAAGCCCCAACGGTTGGCTTCGGCGATGAGCGCCTCAGGAACGGATTCGTGCGTGAGGCCGATGCCAAAACCGATGCCCACCGCACCGGCCCGCTGGACCTGCCGGACGAATCGGCGCTGGTCGGCGGCGCTCTTCAGGCGCAGGCCCGTGGTGAGGACCAATTCCCCGCCGCTGAGGAAGCGCTGTGGATCCTCCAGCTCCGTCACGGCCACCCAACTGATGTCCTGGTTCCAGGTTGTTTCCGCGCTACCCGTTTTGCGGAGCTTCAAGGATGGGAGAGCGACGAGCGAGGAGAGGGACATTGCCATGGTTACAAGCGTAACCCGGCGCTGGTCAAGCGCACTAAGGACGGTATGCCGGTGTGTGCAGCTGACTATTCCGTGGACCCCTTCGCTGGCATAGGCTCTGATCAGCTAAAACCCATGCCCCAGACACCGAAAGAGGGTTGCACGCCGTGGTTCAAACCTTGCAGAACTTCATCAATGGCGAATTCGTTACGCCGGCAGGTACGGGTCTCCTGGACATCGTGAACCCCACTAACGGGGAGATCGTTGCCAAGTCGCCGATTTCGGTGCAGGCCGATGTTGACGCCGCCATGACCGCAGCCAAGGAAGCCTTCAAGACGTGGAAGCACGTCACGCCCGGCCAGCGCCAGCTCATGCTGCTCAAGCTCGCCGACGCCGTGGAGGCCAACAGCGACGAACTCGTTGACGCCCAGCACCGCAACACCGGCCAGGTGCGGTCCCTGATCGCTTCCGAGGAAGTTGCCGCAGGCGCAGACCAGCTCCGCTTCTTCGCCGGTGCAGCACGCATCATGGAAGGCAAGTCCGCAGGCGAGTACTTTGAGGGCCACACCTCCTATGTTCGCCGCGAACCGATCGGCGTCGTAGCCCAGGTTGCCCCGTGGAACTACCCGTTCCTGATGGCTATCTGGAAGATTGGCCCCGCACTTGCAGCCGGCAACACCGTTGTTCTCAAGCCCTCGGACACCACCCCCGAATCGACTTTGGTCCTGGCTCGCCTCGCCGGCGAGATCTTCCCCGCCGGCGTGCTCAACGTTGTGCTCGGCACCGGCGAAACCGGTGCGATGATGGTTGACCACAAGGTTCCCGGCCTGGTGTCCATCACAGGTTCTGTCCGGGCAGGCATCGCCGTCGCAAGCGGCGCAGCCAAGGGCCTCAAGCGCGCACACCTGGAACTTGGCGGCAAGGCTCCGGCCATTGTCTTCAAGGATGCCGACATCAAGAAGAGCGCAGCGGCCATCGCCGAGTTCGCGTTCTTCAACGCGGGCCAGGACTGCACCGCCATCACCCGCGTGCTGGTGGAGGACTCCGTCCACGATGATGTTGTGGCAGCAATGGTGGAGCACACCAAGACCCTGCACACCGGTTCCCAGAACGACGAAGAGAACTACTTCGGCCCGCTGAACAACGTGAACCACTTCAACGCCGTCACCTCGGTAGTGGAGCACCTCCCGGCCAACTGCAAGATCGAAACCGGCGGCCACCGCGCAGGCGAGAAGGGCTTCTTCTTCGAGCCCACCATCATCTCCGGTGCCAAGCAGACTGACGACATCGTGCAGAAGGAAACCTTCGGCCCGGTCATCACGGTCCAGAAGTTCAGCACCGAAGCCGAAGCGCTCGAGCTGGCCAACGACGTCGAATACGCCCTGGCATCCAGCGTCTGGACCACCGACCACGGCACGGCCATGCGCATGAGCCGCGACCTGGACTTCGGTGCGGTCTGGATCAACACCCACATCCTCCTGACGGCAGAGATGCCCCACGGCGGTTTCAAGCAGTCCGGCTACGGCAAGGACCTCTCCATGTACGGCGTTGAGGATTACACGCGCATCAAGCACGTGATGTCTGCGCTCGACGCATAACGCGTTCGCGTAACCCGTACGAATTTCCCAGAAAGGCAACCACCTCATGACCACTACCGCGAACGAACTCTCGTACCGCATCGAGCAGAAGCGCAACATCAACGGCGCCTTCCCCGGCCCCAAGTCGCAGGCACTGGCCGAGCGTCGCGCCGCCGTCGTTGCTGCCGGCGTCGCCTCGGGCGTTCCCGTTTACGTTGAAGACGCCGACGGCGGCATCATCCGCGACGTCGACGGCAACTCCTTCATCGACCTCGGCTCCGGCATCGCCGTGACCAGCGTCGGCGCGTCCGATCCCGCCGTCGTCGCCGCTGTCCAGGAAGCTGCTGCGCACTTCACGCACACCTGTTTCATGGTGACCCCGTACGAGGGTTACGTAGCTGTGGCCGAGCAGCTCAACCGCCTCACCCCGGGCGACCACGCCAAGCGCACCGTGCTGTTCAACTCCGGCGCCGAGGCCGTGGAGAACGCCGTCAAGGTTGCACGTCTGGCTACCGGCCGCGACGCAGTGGTTGCTTTCGACCACGCCTACCACGGCCGCACCAACCTGACCATGGCACTCACCGCCAAGGCCATGCCGTACAAGACCAACTTCGGCCCGTTCGCGCCCGAGGTCTACCGCATGCCCATGAGCTACCCGTTCCGTGAAGAGAACCCGGAGATCACCGGCGCCGAGGCCGCCAAGCGCGCCATCACCATGATCGAGAAGCAGATCGGTGGCGACCAGGTTGCAGCCATCATCATCGAGCCCATCCAGGGCGAGGGTGGCTTCATCGTCCCGGCCGAAGGATTCCTGCCGGCCCTCTCCGCATGGGCCAAGGAAAAGGGCATCGTCTTCATCGCTGACGAGGTCCAGTCCGGTTTCTGCCGCACGGGCGAATGGTTCGCCGTCGACCACGAAAGTGTTGTCCCGGACATCATCACCATGGCCAAGGGCATCGCAGGCGGCCTCCCGCTGTCGGCGATCACCGGCCGCGCGGACCTGCTCGACGCCGTTCACCCGGGCGGCCTCGGCGGCACCTACGGTGGCAACCCGGTTGCCTGCGCAGCCGCCCTCGCTGCGATCGACACCATGGAACAGCACGACCTCAGGGGCCGTGCCCGCCACATCGAAGAGCTCGCCCTTGGCAAGCTCCGCGAACTGGCCGCCGAGCTTTCCGCAGGCGGGGGTTCCGTCATTGGCGACATCCGCGGCCGTGGCGCAATGCTGGCTATCGAGCTCGTACAGGCCGGTTCCAAGGAACCCAACGCTGAGCTCACCAAGGCCGTTGCTGCTGCTTGCCTCCAGGAAGGCGTCATCATCCTGACCTGTGGCACGTACGGCAACGTGATCCGCCTGCTTCCGCCGCTCGTGATCAGCGACGAGCTGCTCATCGACGGCCTCGAGGTCCTCGCTGCAGCCATCAAGGCCAACGCGTAACTCTCTACGCTTGTTTGGGAGGAGGGCCGAGGTTTTCCCCGGCCCTCCTTGTGCGTTAACGGGCGGCGCGCCGAGTTCGCCGGAACACGTCCTATTCGCTGGAGGTTTACATACGTTCCGGCACTGTTCCCGCGTCCTCGCGTGGATCAGCCGAACGCACGACGGCGGTGCGCGCCGAGTTCGCGGGAACACGTCCTATTCGCTGGAGGTTTCCATACGTTCTGGCACTGTTCCCGCGTCCTCGTGTGGATCAGCCGAACGCACGACGGCGGTGCGCACCGAGTTCGCCGGTGACCCGCCGACTACGCGGGAGCGCGTCCCGTTCGCCGGAGCTGCCCGGCGTTCTGGCACTGTTCCCGCGTCCTCGCGTGGACCAGCCGAACGCACGACGGCGGTGCGCGCCGAGTTCGCGGGAGCACGTCCAGTTCGCTGGAAGTTTCCATACGTTCTGGCACTGTTCCCGCGTCCTCGGGTGGACCGTCAGCCACGCACGACGTCGGTTCAGCCGGGCTACGCTCCTGCAGCGGCCGCGATCCGGGCCTTCTTCTTCAGCGACGAGTTCTTCTTCGCTGTACGCAGCATGTCCACCGTGAGCACCAGCAGGGCGAGCCACACCACGCAGAATCCGATCCAGCGGGCAGTGGTCATGGTCTCATTGAAGACGGCCAGCGCCACGATGAACTGCAGAATCGGTGCGAAGTATTGGAGAAGGCCGATGGTGGTCATGGGCAAGCGACGGGCCGAGGCGCCGAAGAAGAGCAGTGGCACAGCCGTGATGACACCGGAGGCCAGAAGCAACCAGAAATGCCCAGGCCCAAGGGCAGTGAGTGTTGCGACGCCGTTTACGCCCAGGACAACCATGGTGGCGGCAGCAAACGGAGCCAGGACCACTGTTTCCACGGAGAGGCTGGTGAGCGCATCGACCTTGGGACCGACACGCTTCTTGACGAAGCCGTAGAGGCCGAAGCTACAGGCCAGGATCAACGCGATCCAGGGAAGCTGGCCGTAGGAAAAGGTCAGGACGCCCACTGCGATGAAGCCGATACCAACTGCTGCCCACTGGAGTGGCCGCAACTTCTCCTTGAGGACGAATACGCCGAGCAGGACCGACACTAAGGGGTTGATGAAGTATCCAAGGGAAGTTTCAACTGCGTGGCCTGTAGTGACACCAAAGGTGTAGGTAAGCCAGTTGATGGCTATCAATCCAGCGGCCAAGGCCAACGGTCCAAAGACTGAGCGGTCCTTCACGGCTGCACCAAAAACCCTCCAGGCGCGCGTGACCGTGATCAGCAACGCACAGAAGATCAGCGACCAAACGACGCGGTTGGCAACGATTTCGATGGCACCCGCCGGTTGAAGCGCGAGGAAGTACAGCGGAAGCAGTCCCCACAAACTGTAAGCGCCAATCCCAAAGAGGATTCCCGCCGTCGACTCGCTCCAGACCGGCTTTCGCCCGCGGGTACTGCCGCCAGAGGTCCTGCCCCCAGACGTACCGCCGTTAAGTTCACTGCTGGATGCACTCGCAGTCGGGGGCTGGTTGGAAGTGGACGAGTTTGCGGTGATCTGCTCGGGTGTCGACACAATGTCGCCAACACCAAAAGGGGTCGCAATATTCCGAAATGTTGGCACCAATCACGTGTTTTCGTGTGACTCCCGCCATATAGGACGCCGGGTGCAGAGTGGACATCTAGAATTGGAATCTGCGCGCCCCAACAACGGCGTGGCTTACTGCTTCGGAAGGGCTTACGGTGTCCAACTCAGCCGCCACCACCCCCAAACGTCCGCTTCGCGTCGCCATCGTTGGCGCCGGTCCCGCCGGCGTGTACGCCGCCGACATCTTGACCAAGTCCAACGAGGTCAAGGACGGGGACGTGGAGGTCAGCATCGATCTCTTTGAGGCGTACCCTGCGCCCTACGGGCTGATCCGCTACGGTGTGGCGCCGGATCATCCCCGCATCAAGGGCATCGTCAACGCCCTGCACAAGGTGTTGGACCGCGGCGACATCCGCTTCCTTGGCAACGTGACCTACGGCCGGGATCTGACGCTTCACGATTTCCGAGCTTTCTATGACGCCGTGATCTTCTCCACGGGGGCTATCAAGGACGCCGACCTGAACATCCCGGGCATCGGGTTGGACGGTTCCTTCGGCGGAGCTGATTTTGTTTCCTGGTACGACGGACATCCGGACGTTTCCCGCGATTGGCCATTGGATGCCAAGGAGATTGCGGTCATCGGCAATGGCAACGTTGCCCTTGATGTGGCTCGCATGCTGGTCAAGCACCCCGATGAACTGCTGGTCACCGAGATCCCGGAAAACGTGTACGAGGGGTTGAAGAAATCGCCCGTTATCGACGTCCACGTGTTTGGACGCCGCGGTCCTGCACAAGTGAAGTTCACTCCGCTGGAATTGCGGGAGCTGTCCCACTGCAATGACGTAGACATTGTGCTGTACCCGGAGGACTTCGAGTTTGATGAAGCCTCCGATGAGGCAATCCGGACCAATAACCAGATCAAGACCATGGTCAACACGATGACCAACTGGCTGGTGGAGGAACACGCGGAATCCGAGCAGCCATCCTCGCGCCGTCTGCACTTGCACTTCCTGCACAGCCCGGTGGAAATCCTGGACTCGCCGGAAACTCCCGGCAAGGTTTCCGGCATCAAGTTCGAGCGAATGCAGCTGGACGGAACCGGCAACGTCAAGGGCACCGGTGAATTCGTGGAGTACCCGGTGCAGTCCGTCTACCGCGCGATCGGCTACCACGGCTCGCCACTTGAGGAGCTTCCGTACGATGCCCGCCGCGGTGTCATACCGAACGACGGCGGTCGCGTCCTGGATGCCGACGGCAAGCCCGTGCCGGGAATCTATGCCACCGGCTGGATCAAGCGTGGACCTGTAGGCCTGATCGGTCATACCAAGGGCGATGCCCTGGAGACCATCGGCTGCCTCCTGGAAGACCGGCTCACGTTGCCTCCAGCAGAGAACCCGGATCCGCAGGCCATCATCGATCTCCTCGAGGAACGCGGCATCGAATACACCACCTGGGAGGGGTGGAACCGGCTGGATGCGCACGAGGCTGCCCTCGGCGCCGCATGGTCCAAGTCGGAGTCCGAATCCGGCAACGGCAATGGCGTGATCCGGGAGCGCATCAAGGTAGTCCCGCGTGAGGAAATGATCCAGATCTCGCGCGGCTGACCCTTGGGTTTGTGTACGCTAACGCTCTCAACAGGCTTGGCAAGAGGCGTCAGCTGTACACAAACTCCATTCCTGGAACTAGACTTTCGGGTACCGTGCCGCCAGCACATGCACATCGCGCTGTCATTGCGGACTACGAGGGAGTTCGATGAGGAATCCAATCCATTCGCCTGCTCCGGGCAGCGAAGCCGGAAGGCTGCTGCAGAAGCGCGCCCTGGCCGCCCATGAAAACCTGGGAAGCCACGAGCAACTGGACATGCTGCGGGCCGGGACTCCGGAGGAAATCTCAGGCCTCCGGCGTTTGGTGCGTGAGTCCTGGCAGCGTTCGGCCAGTCTGCAGGCCAATCCCGATGTCCCCGAAGCGCCGCTCGCGATGGACCGCGACGAACTGGAGGACTACCGCAGGCAACACCCGCTGGCTGCGATCATGCCGGTGATCAGGAAGTTGTTGGTCCAGCCCAGCCATGACAGTGGGTTGCTCGTGGCAGTGGGGGACGACGTCGGGCGGCTTTTGTGGGTGGATGGCGATCCAGTCATGCAGCGCAGGGCCGAGGGAATGATGTTCGTTGCGGGCGCCGATTGGTCAGAAGCCTCAGTGGGTACAAGCGCGCCCGGGACGGCGCTGGCCCTGGATCGGAGCATCCAGATCTCCGGTGCCGAGCACTTCAAGAGATCAGTTCACCCATGGAGTTGTACGGCCGTTCCCTTCCACGATCCCGATTCCGGCGCCGTGCTGGGCGTCGTGGACATCACTGGAACAGAGACTGCGGTGGCCCCGCACACAGTATCTCTGGTGGAAGCAACCGTTGCGGCCGCGCAGGCGCAGTTGCGCATCGAACGTCTCCAGCTCGCCGCCGCCGTCCGGGACAAACCACGACGCCGAAGCTCAGCTTCCGCTTCCAGCCACACTCTGTACCGGAACAGCCTGCAGTTGTTGGGCCGCGACCAGGCCCTCCTCAGCATCGACGGCCGGACGGTTTCCCTGTCGGCCCGGCACAGTGAAATCCTGGCTATCCTCTGCAGCCAACCTGCCGGCCTGAGCGCTGATGACCTTTGCGCGCAGCTATACCCGGGGGACGGCTCGGCTGTTACGTTGCGGGCCGAAATGGTTCGCCTGCGCAAAGTTCTCCATGAGCTCAGCCCTGGGGCAGTTCCCGAATCGAGGCCCTACCGCTTGCCTGTCGAGTTGCTTCCCGATTCGGGCCAGGTGCTCAGTTGTCTGCAGCGCGGTGCGCATCGGATTGCCTTGGAGATCTACAAAGGCGCAGTCCTGCCGCGCTCGGAGGCGCCCGGCGTCGTGCAGTTGCGTGAGCGGGTGTCGCATCTGTTGCGGGAAGCGCTGCTCAGTGATGGCAGCGTTGATTCGCTCTTGAAGTACGCTGAGCTGCCCGAGGCGAAGTACGACGTCGAACTCCGCCTTGCCGTCCTCAAGCTCCTGCCGCCGCGCTCACCCAAGCGTGCCGCCGTCGTGGCTGACCTTGAGCGGATCGAAACGGAACTGAAAGCGTGAGCTGACTCACATGGTTGCAACGTAGCTGCAACCTGCCCGCTCCTAGGCTCGAATCAATGGCGACAGCCACCGTGATTCGCAGCAAAGGAGCTAGCAATGACCGTTTATGCACAGCCGGGTGCCGAGGGTTCGAAGGTCACCTTCAAGGACCGGTACGAGAACTGGATCGATGTATAAACCCTTGCTTAGGCCGATATTCCGCGTAAACTCGGGGAAGCTTCATCATGCTATTCACTCGTCCGTGCAGTCACTTAACGCTTACTCAACGGTTTGACATGAGCGGGCGCACGCTCACGCCCATCGACGCGGGCGAAACCCTCAACTTCCAACTAACAACCGGCACAGAAGACGTAGCCTAAACAACGAAAAGGCCCCCTCACGAAGACGTGGGGGGGCCTTTGTTGTTAGATGTCTACTGCGTGTTGGAACCACCAGTCAGCGCCGCCGTGGAGGTAGTTGTGTTTGTTGATGCGGCGGCGGTTCACAACCCGCAGCCAGACAACGCCACGGTCCACAGTCTCAACAGGTCGCCAAGCAAACCAGCGATGCCAGGATGCAACAGGATCCCCGAACCGTGGCATGTAACGGTCGCTCACGTTCCGCTCCTGTAGGGGTTGGTGTAAAAGTTTTCCGCGGTTCCATACGCAGCGTTCTGGAAGCCTGACTCATGGCCTTCGTCCCATGCTTGCGCGGCGATGAACGGGGCAGCGGCTTCGAGGGCGTGACGTGCTTGGTCTAGGTGTCGTCTGCGTTCGTAACCCTTGGCCTCAGCGAAAGGCAGCGGGCTTCCGTCCGTGGTGCGCTGCATCGGACGTGCAAGCCACATGGCTTCCGCCGCCGCTTCTACCGCTTCGTCAGGGACGGTCATGGTTGGTCCTTCCGAATGACCGCGAGAATGCGACCCTCAGCAGCGCCGATAGCGAAGATCACGGCAGCGAACATGTAGCTGACGGAATCCGTAAAGGAAAATGCGACGATGCACGCAATGGCAGCAAGCGATTGGAAAAGTCCAGGGAATCTCATGGGGCATCCTTTGCTCATAGGAGTAGTGTCTTCTAGTGTACTCTGTGTTGCATCAAAGTACACGGGACTTTGCACCCGTTTCTAACGGTTTAATCACGGCCCTTGTTGACTTGCTACCCCTGAGTAGACTATGCGGCATGACAGATGAAAACCTGGGGGAACGTTCTGCCGTCCATATGCCCTTACTCTTTCCGGAGGGCATCAAAATAATCGAAGGCGACGGCGCACCACCACCGCCGCCAATCAGCGACGCCGTATGCGCCATCACACTAGACGAACTCGACGGCAACTAGAACCACTTAAACAACGAAACGCCGCCACCCTCGCAAAATGAGGGTGGCGGCGTTTATGATTGTACGCATGATCGATATGGGCGACGTGCTATTCAGCCAAACAGAGTTGCGTCTGATGAAGGACCGGCTAGAGGTCGCGCTGCTCGGGGCTGAGTCCGGCGCGGGTAAACAGGTCGTTGATTTCAGCGACCTCATAGACACCCCGGAGAAAGCCCGATACATGGACCAGCTAGCCCAGTCCATCATGGCCGGTCACACAGGGTAGTACGGTTGCTTCCGGTCCACGCCGTTGACTGATATCAGCATGTAGCCTTCCGGTGTTGCCGGTAGCGCAGCAGCCGAGCCAGCCGTGGGTGTAGTCGTTGTCAGTGACATGCCGTTATTCGCGCCGAGCTTCCATGACGTGCCCGATGGTGCAGTGACCTGCGTGTAGACCCTGCCCGTTGACGATTCCCGCACATTCGACCCAGCCATAGACGGCTGGAACACACCCGGCCACACCTTCACAGTCTCCTGAATGTACGGGGCGCACCCGGCAGTTGAAGACGGCCAGATCGACACATACGGCGTGGCCCCGTCCGCGAACCTTGCACTGTTGTTCCGGAACGTGAAGTTGTTCGCCGCTGTCATCGCTGAGAGGGCGATGAAGAAGTACGCGCAGTAGTGCGTGGCGCGCGTATCAACGAGAGTGTTGTTCTCGAACGTCGCATCATTCAACGTCCCCGAGATAACGCCGGCTGAACGGTAAACGTCCACCACGGACGAATGCGTGGACTGGGCCGGGTCAACAACCCTGTTCCCGCGGACCTCAAGCCCGTTGAAAATGCCTGAGATGTGCATCCCGGACGAGAGCGGGTTGACGATGGTGTTATCCAACACCTTCACGTTGTTGAGTACCGCAGCAGCATAGGCCATAACCAAGCGGATACCAACGCTTCGGGCGTCGTTCGCGGGGGGTGTCAGAACAGACGGCTTGTAGCGGATCTGGTTCTGTGAAATGTTGAGCCCATCAATCGGGGCCGTTGATGCTTCCTCCACACAGATAGCCCATGACGTTGCAGAGATGCCCGTAATGGGTAGCCATGAGTCACGGTCAACGATGATTGGGTTGGCGTGGATTTCCACGCCTGTCATCGCGGGTCCCGTGGTGATGGTGCCGCTGTACCTTGACCAGACCTGGATCCCGAACGCGCAGTTCGTGATCGGGTTGTTGTTGAACACAATGGACTGGCATCGGACAGTGCTTGACCAGCCGGTTAGGTTCGCCCCGATCATGTAACCGGAGATGTTGTTGCCAGTCACGGTCTGCGATCCGCCGTGCGTTTCAATCGCACACACAGACGAGCCCATGCCAAGGTTGCCGCGGAACGTGTTGTTGATGATCGTCTGCGTTCCACCCTCAACGGTGGTTGTGGTGTAGATGGATGAGTGGTCGCGGAAGTTGCCACCGCCCGTTGTGCCGGTGCCGCGCCAGAGGTTCCGGGAAATGTCGATGGTGTCAGCGGCGATGTACAGGGTGTTCATGCAGTCCGAGTTGTCGAAGATGCAATCCCGGATCAGGATGGACGACCCAGCGGTGAACGACAGCACGCGGAGGACGTGTTTGGTGTTCACCATGAGGTCCGCGAGCAGGTACGTGTTGCCGTTGCCGCTGTTCTGATCGAACCTCAACCGCTCCATCGTGAAACTGCCAACGTCCGTGCTGTCATTGGTGCAACCGATGATGGTCTTGTACGCGCCGAAGTTGTTCGCAACTTTGATCGTTGACGCGGAACCCGAGCCGATCCACTTCTGACCAGCGGGCACAACCAGGATGCGGTCACTCGCTACGGTTGCTGTGGAGAGCAGGTAGGTTCCGGGCGGGAAGTACAGTGTCGCGTTCGCCCCGGCAGCGGTGATAATCGACTGCAACAGTGGCCGGTCGTCCGTCGCCCCGTTGCCCGTCACGCCGAGCTGCTTCACGTTCACGGGCAGGTGCGCGACTTGCGCGTACTTACCATTCAACGCATCTGACGTGTCAGACGGGCCAAGAACAAGGGACTCAACAACAGTGTCCGCGAAATCAAGAGGCGCACCGGGGAACCCAGCCGCGTTCTCCAACAACGCGAACCGTGCCTGCGCCGCTTGATGGAGGTCCTGCGACTTCTGTGCATTGTCCGCGATCACGTTGTCACCATTGCGGACAAGCTCGTTACCGTCAGGCTTCTTGAACCCGAGCGGAGTCAATTCAACAGCCACACGGGCCTCCTAAAACAAAGGGGCAGAACCGTACCGTTAGCGGTACGGTTCTGCCACGGGATGGGGATCTAATCAGCTTCGTGCTTGCCATTGGTTGGCGTGTTGATGGCAGCGAGCCCAGTACCAAGTACGGCGCCAGCAAGACCAAGCCACAACGGCAATGCCTCGTTACTGACCCAGCCATAGAACGCGGCAACCGGGGCAGCAGCGGTCAGGATCCGGTAAATCCAGGCGCGAGTTTCAGGGGCGAACATCAGGCATCACCTTTCGAAAGTTCAACCAGTAGGGCCTTAGCAAGATCAGGGGCAAGGGCCTTAGCAATCGCCTCAGCATCCGCCTTCACGTCACCACCCGGAGCCGTGGTCAGCTTCCCGCCAATCGTCGCAAGCTGCGTACGAACAGCGGTGAAGCTGTCATTGATGAGATCCTTGATCGGCTTACCCTCAGGCATAGAGGTGCCGCCGTCAAAGAAACCCTGCTTGAGTGCGACAAGCAGCTTCCGGTCATCGTCCGTGAACATATCGTCTTCTTCCATGGGAGTTATTTCGCCGTCATAGCCAAGCGACGCCGAGCCGAGGTCAACGACGGTCACGTTCTCGATGTCCTCAGTCCAGCCCCGGTAAGTCAGCGGCAGGTCAGCAGCGGCGTAGTAGTTCATGAGGTCCGCGAGGCTTGGGTGGTGGTGCGGGACAGTGGAGTTGTCACTCGTGGAGTAGACCGAACCGTCAGGGGCTAGCAGCACCACATGGCCTAGCGGTTCCTTCGCGATCCCAAACCACACCGGGACCCAAAGACCAGCCGGAAAATTCCAGTCACGATGCTTCGTGGGTGAGGCGTTCCACCCATCCGTAGCGCTGTCATACACGCCGTTAAGACCGAAAGTCATGCGGACGTACTGCAAGCACCAACCCGGAGTGCACGGAATATTCGGGTTCGGCGTTATCAACTGAACCGTCATGGCGCGCCTCCGGGGTTTACGTTGATGGTTGTTTGCGGGACCGGCGCGGCAAGATGATCAGTGAGTACCTTCTCGACACGGGTCACAGCGTCCTTCACTGAGGTGCCGTTATTGAACTCGACCTCATGCCGGATCGTTTCCAGCACCCCGTCTTGATGGTCAAGGCGTTCGAAGATCCCCGGCACGGCAGACTGCCCAGTTTTCTTGTCCTCCGGGACGCCGATCACACGGTCAATGAACCGGGACCACTTACGCAGCACCGGCCCGACCTTCCAGACAAAGAAAACGGCAAAGAAAAAGGCCCCCAACCAGGGCCACACGCTAATCACATCACTGATCCATTGGGGCATCATGGCTTCGACCGCCAGTTAATCCCACCCAAACCGATGAAGAACGACGCCTGCGAGATACCAGAAAACCCGGACGCGGATTCGAAGCTGATGTTCCCGTTAGACCGGACGTAGAGTGTGCATTTGGTTCCCATGGCTGACGAGGTGCCGGGGTTGTACAGCTCATCCGCCGCAGGGGCAATAGCGGATGGGATAGTGCCGATCACATACGAGGTATTCGCGGTCATCGTGAACGTGGTCTGCGTGGTGCCGACCATGCCCATAAGTGTCGCGCGGCCCGTGGGTAGCTTCTCGTAGCCGGGGTTACCGTAACCCGCGCCGAACGCCTGATAGAAACCATTCGCGTTATAGGTGATGTTCCCCGACGCGTAGTCCAACCACTTCGTACCGTCCCACGTCTCGATGGGTTGCCCCGGCAAGTCTGTACGCACAATACACTGACCCGTCAAAGGCCCAGCAGTCGTGAGGGTGTTACGTTCCGCCAGCGAACCAATAGGGATGACCACGTTAGCGCCAAGGAACGCTGTTGCAAGGTCGCCGGTCAGGTTGTACGCGTCACCGTTTGTCGGGACGACAACCTTGTTCTTCAAAGTCTGCGTCATTACGCACTCCAGTCAATTAGCAGTTTGCCCGAGTCCGGGTCTTGACGCCTACCTACGAGGCCTATATAGGGGTCGCCCGCAATTGAAATGCCGCCACCCGCCGCGATTGCTGCGCCGAACGATGTCGGCAAGTCCACCCACGCGGGCTGCTGATGCGCGGCAAGCACAACATCAGATGGGCCAACCGAACGCCCAACATCGCCGGCAGGACGGTACTGGCTGGTGTGCGCGTAAACGTGCATCGTCGCCGCACTGTTGTAAGCCCCAGCAGAATCAAGGCGGGCAGGCACACGGAACTGAACACGAGTGATCGTCTTACCCTGCAACACAGGCAACGGCGCACCATAAAACCAGGAACCAGTCAAAGTCTGACCGCCCCACGTACCCGAATACACCTGCTCGCCGCCGCCAGTAGAACCAGCCCACCGACCCCAACCACCAACACCCCACGTGTCAGAAGCCGTACAAATCAGCGTTTCCTGACCCGACTGAACAACAGGCACAGCAACAGGAGGCGGCAACGGGTCAGAAGCAGGAGGCGGAGTGATCGCCGCGATAACACCCAAAATCGTGGGGACACTATCAGCCCACATCAGCTTCACCGGATTACCCGGCGCGTACGACGAGATAGGGCCAAGGAAAAAGCCAGTCGTGTAGTTCCCGCCGTCATCGCCAGTGAAAACAATCTGGTCCGTACCCACCGCCAACACCGAACCAGTAGACGGCGCCGGCTGATCACCATAAACACCGACCACCAGCGCCGTTGCAAGGCCCTTGCCATCGGACATGATGTCAACGATGATCTTCGCGCCCTGCATAGGCTGCACCGAGCGGATCCACCGCGCCATGAGCAGGCCGCCGCGGACGTTCGCCCACCACGAAACCCCATCAAAATAGGCGGTCCCGAACTCCCGCGTAATACCAGCGTCAGGGATGAGCGCTAACGTTTTGTTAAGCTGAACCACGGGCGCCTCCTAAACGTTGGACCAGTTGATGGCGGGGATGGAACCCCACGTGGCGGGCATCAAATCCCACGTCAAATCAGGCATCTGCGAAGTCAAATACTTAGCCCACTCAGTACGGTCCAGGGCGGCAATAACATCCGTGTACGAACAAGAAACCGTCAACGACGTGCCACGCGGAACAGTGTCACCCGCACGTTTCACATCAGTGATCGCACCCGGCAGGTACACCACATGACCGGCAGTAACAGGGCAGCCAACTTCAACCCAGTCGCCGGCCTGCAACTCCGGGCGCGGGATCGTCTCAACCGTGAGCTGAACGGCAAGGTTGCCGATGAACGTGTCCCTCAACGACTGCGCATAAGTAGTGGCCTGCGCAACGGTGGTGATCATCTCCGACGAATACGAATAAGGCACCCGCCCATGAGGTCCCCCATACTTCAGAGGCCCGTTCTCAATATCGGCCACACCAAAGATAGGGTCACCACTGGCGGCGTTCTTACCCTCAACAACCCACCGGTTATACAACCCATCAATGGACTGGTTACGGGAGACAGACACCAACCCGGCGTTAGGTTCAATCCTCAGGACCGAGGCGCCATGCAACGGGTAAATGTGGGCTTCCCCGTCGCCGCCCATCCGATACCGGGCCGATATGCGAGTCAACAGGTCCTGGCAGGATTCGAGACGTTCCTTGTTGTACACAAGCTGCCTCGACACGCCAGTATCAACCACACCAGCATCAACAACAGTCGGGAAATAGCGGGCCGTGAACCTTTTAAACTCAGACACCACAGAAGCGCTAGCGGGGGGTGACTCGGGAGCCTGCAACTTGTCCCGGTCAACATCACCCGTCAAATCAACGGCAGTGATCTGAACCGCGGCTGTCTTAATAAACTTCCTGCGCTTATGCACCGGCAACGAACCATCAGGCTCCATATAGCCGTACTCATCAACAACCCGCGAATCCCAAAACTCGGTAGGCTGATTCCCAGTGATCCGGAACCACCCATAATTGATCGCCCCGGACCCACCCACGTTATAAATGATCTGCAACCGGGTCCCACCAACACCCAACGGGTCATCAAACCGCCACGCCCCAAGGTTCCCGTCTGGGTCCGCCACAGTGAGCGTGACCTTCTGACCGACCTTCACCGAATCGCCGGCCTGATCCTCAAATGACCAGTCCTTCACCAACAAAGGATCCAGCACCACACGCTTACCAGACCGCCACGCCCAAACCGTCAACGTATCCGCAGGCCTCGAACCACCCAACGCATCCAACGTCTCAACATCAACACGACGCAAGGGAAACTCCTAACCGAGCGGGTTCTTCAAATCATCCAAATACGTTTTCCCAGCCATCGCGTCCTGCTTCTGCTGATACGAAGCCACCAACAACTGCACATCCCCATACGTGAACGTCACCGTCAGGACCTTCACCGTGGGGGCGGCAACAGTCTCAGCCTGGAAATCCCACAACGTGACCTCGCCACCCCACGCAGGATCCACCGGTAGCTGCTTCACCGTGGGTGCAGCAAGGAACATCACAGCGTCAAGCTGCGCCGGGTCAAGATCAGGACCAGGGCGGAACAAGAACCCCGAAGACGACTTGAACAAGTCCAGCAGCCGCTTGCCCTGCTCAGCGGAACGAGTCGCCATGGACAAATCCACGCCCTTAGCCGCCATCCGCTGGCCAAACAACGCCAACGGCTTACCCGAACCCATCACGTTGTACATTGACACGTCCGCCGCGTACTCAAGCGAAGCCAACGCGGCGGCTTGAAGATGGATGCCCGTGTCACCCTTAGGTTTCCCCATCACCGGAACCGCCGATTGAGGCACCAAGGGATCCATCAACCAGCCAGTGTCCGAGATGATAGTCAACGGGGCCGCCACAGTGCGCGACGGCCCCACAGGCCCAGACAACACCTCAACCTCATACGTCACAGGCCGGTTAATCGGGGCATCCCAATCAATGACAAGCGCAGCATCATTCATCGTGATACGCCGCGCACCACGAACAGGTGCGCGGTCATCGTCAACAGTCCGCCACACATTCACAACCGAGGTGCCAACACCAAGACCCGTGATCGTAACAACAGAGTTGGGACCAGGGTCGCTGATACCCACTGCGGCACTCGCACTAATAGCCACTAGCGTCCCCTCCGCATGTACTGAGAATTAGAATCCGCGCCGGCAACAACCCCTGAAGCAACCGCCCCGACCTGCGCCAGAAGGTACTCCCCCGTGAAAGGGTTCTGAACATAGATAGGGCGGGCATCCAATGACGACGCGGAACCCGGCATAGACGCCGCTGAGGAACTGAACGAAGGCGCATCAGGGACCGTCACAAGGTCACGCATCGTCGAAGTCAGGTCATCCGTTTTATCGCCCGTGCCAAGGATCAGGCCCTCAACAATGTTCTTACCGAACCCACGGAAGACCTTGGACGGGGACGCGATACCAAGCGCTGACTTGAACACGCCAACGATAGGCCCAGGGATCAGCGAAAGGATCGCATTACCAATCGCGCCCATCATCGAACCGATGCCATCCAGCAGCCCGTTGATGATGTCCTTGCCAACGTTGAACAACCAGGACCCTGCGCCCGAAAGCGCTGACATGATCGTGTCAGGTATGCCCGCGAAGAACTTCCCGATGCCGCCGACAAAGTTGGAGATACCGTTCGTGATGTTGTTCCATGTGTCAGCGAAAAACGAACCGATGTTCCCCAGCGTGGACGTAACCAAACCCCACCACAGGCTGAACCCGGAAGAAATGGCAACGCTGACGAAACCGATAGCACCCGAGACGGCGCCGACGATGTTGTTCCACGTGTCAGCGAAGAACTGACCAATGCTGCCAAGGATGGAACCGATGAACGCGAAGACAAGGTTCAGTCCTGCTGAGATCACTGACCAGAGGATGCCAAGCACGCCAGTCACAACGGCGACGATAGTGTTCCAGATCCCGCCGAAGATGTTCTGGATGCCCTCCCAGACTTGTGACCAGTTGCCAGAGATGATCCCCGTAACAACCTGGATCACGCCTTGAACGATCTGCATCACCGACGTGATGATGCTTGCGACAACACCAAACACGGTCACAACAACGGGCATGAGCGCCTGAATGATCGGGATCAGCAAACCGGCGATCATCGTGATGAGCGGGCCGATAGCTTGCAGCACAGCCCCGAAGATCGTTACCACCACCGGCAACACCGCAGAAATAAGCTGCATCAGGATCGGTGCGAGCTGAGAAACAAGAGTCATCGCCAGAGTGGCGATTTGAATAATGATCGGCATGACGACAGGGAGCAACTGCGCCAACGTCTGCCCGAGCATCGTCACGAGCTGCACAATGATGGGGAGCGCCACGGCAAGGACCTGCTGGAACAGGCTCACCACGACGCCCTGCATTTGCATGAAGATCGGGACCAGCGTCGTCAACGCGGACATGAGCGTCCCGCCGATAACCGTGGCTAACTGCCCGAACACGCTGAGCAGTTGAGGTAAAAGCGGTTCGATGGATTTGAAAATGGTTTGGACCGGGGACAAAGCCGAAAACAGGCCGAAGAATTGGGGCAGCAGCGGGCCGATGGCCGCGCCAACCTGCCCTATCATCGGGGCGGCGGCAGCGAAAATTGTGCCTAAAGTCGGGCCGACTTTATCAACCACCGAACGGACGGTAACGCCGATCCGTTCCATGGCCCCTATGAAACCGTCAGAGGTGACACCTTCCCCACTAAAGGCCGAACGCATAGCCTTGACACCGAGAATGGCTTCCCTCGCGCCAACACCGATGCGCTCCATGACACCAACGAACCCGTCAGACGTGATCCCCTCACCACTGAACGCCGATTTGAGCCCAAGCGCACCATTACGGATAGTGAGGATCGCCCCGACGATAGCTGAGTCCTCTTCAAGGCCCAGCGCCTTCCGGATCCCACCGTTGAAGTCGCCCGTCTTGAACAGTGTGAAAATCGCGCCGAACGCGCCGAAGATCGCACCAAGCCCGGTGGCAAGTCCGCTGATCGCCCCAGTAATTGCAGGTTTCAAAGCGTCCAAGGCACCCATGAGACCTGAGTTGATCGTCGCCTGAAGGCTGCCTATAGCGCCCTCAAACGTCTTGGTGGACTTCGCAGCCTCCACCGCCACCGGGTCATTGCCGAGCTTCTGAAGCGCCGCGTTGAACTCGACAGACGTGATCTGCCCCGCCGCCATGGCATCACGGAAGTTACCCGTATACGCCCCAGCCTCTTCAAGGGATTTCATCAGCGGACCAGCAGCGCCAGGGATGGCGTCCGCCATCTGGTTCCAGTTCTCCGTAGTCAGCTTCCCCGCACCAGCCGTCTGCGTCATCACCATAGCCACGGACTTGAACGTCTCCGCGTTACCACCAGCAACAGCGTTCAAGTTACCCGCAGCCTGCGTGAGGCCCGTGTAATCCTTCACACCGTTAGACGCAAGCTGAGCAGTCATGTTCTGGATCGTCGGCAAGTCATAGACCGTCTGGTCCGCGTAAGACTTCGCAGCGTCCTTCGCCGCCGTGATAGCGGACGTGTCCAACCCGGCGAAACTCATCGTCGCTTTGAACTTGTCCGTCGCGTCGCTCGCAGCCGCAGCGTCCTTGATGAACCCCGCGAACATAGCCGAACCAGCAATAGCCATCGCCGGCCCGACAATAGACTTCATTGACCCGACAATTCCGCCACCCATCTTGCGGCCCATCTCATTGCCAGCCGGACCCGTATCAACAGACCCCAACTCCTGAGAGATCTTGCTAGAAGCGCCCTTCAACGAGGGGACCAAAGAAATGTAGGCAGTTGCGAGTTCTACAGCCACCAGGGCCACCTCTATCTAGTTATTGGGCTACCACCCGAGCTGTGCGTTCATGTCCTCGATAGACATGGCCTTGCCTTGCGCGAGCAACTGCCCGTCCGCCCGCTTCGTCACACCGGGCCGTGGGATACGCTCAGGCTTCTTAGCCTTCTCGTCGCCGCCGCGTTGCCAGTTCGCCACTGAAAGGACATCGAACACGCCCGCCAACAGATGCTCTTGAAGGCCCCAAATATGATCCGGGCCAGCAACGGAGCGGTGTATGGCAGAATCGGTGGGTGACTGCCGCACGATCACATACAGATCACGCCAAGTCAGGGCCTCAGTGCCCAACCATGAGATCCGCAAACCCAGCCGAATGAGTTCATACTCGATGGCCTCGCCATGCTCCTTTAGGAGGTGGCTGAGGCCCCGGATTCCCCCACGTCAATTCCAGACTCTTCCTTCCAAGCGTTCAGCAGCGCCTCCAACTGGGAAGCGTCCTCAAGTTGCGGGAACACCTCGGGAAGGTACTCGCTGAACAGGATGTTGGCGATCTGAATTTCCGAAAGGTCATTGAACTGCAAAGCAATCGAAGGCTTTACAAACTGAAGCTTCGGAACGCTGTAAACCTTCTTCGATCCAGGCAATGTGAACTCGAAGCGGTTCTGCTTTATGGACGCCTGAGACGTAGGAACTTGGAAAACCATGCGCGGACTCCTTAGGGGTTTGCGGACTCGTTAAAAGGGTGAAGGGCGGCAGGGGTAAGGGTCCGCGTGACAACCCCTGCCGCCCAGTTAGTGGAGGCGTGGGCTAGAGCCGCACGCCATCGTCGGTGTAGACGTAGTAGTAAGCGCCCGTGGAGTCCGGGAACGCCTGAAGAGTCAGGGCAGCCGCAGCAATCGCGTCGTCCTTGAACGTGGTGTCGCCCGTGTCCATGACCTTGCCGTCCGGGACAACGAGGCGGACCTTTTTGGCGTCATTGATGATCTCGAAGACCCACGAGTTGTGAGGCGTCGGCGCGGACGTGGCGGTGACCTTCAACTGGTTACCTTTGGAGCCCGTGCTACCCACGGACGGGACGGTGCCGGCAGTGCCAGCAGAACCGGTGTCCGTGTAGGTGGTCACGAGGCCCAGGGTCGTCACGAGGGTGTTCTCAGCGCCAGCAACGGTGCCGCGGTACAGCTTGTACCCGGTAGCCCCGGTGATCGCAACCCACGTGAGCGGCTGAGAGCTAGTGGAACCGGTCGTGGTCGCGGTGACCTCGTTGGAACCTACAGTCTCGCCAGAGGCGTTGATTGCCGTGAGCTTCCAGTAATAGGTGCCCGCAGCGAGCGTGCCGCCCGTGGTGGACGTGGTACCAAGGGTCAGGACGGGGGTGCCGATAGCGGCAAGAGCAGCCGTAGCCACAACGTTGGCGGTGCCGTAGATCAGGCTCTGAGTAACCGAGTTCAGGAACTCGGCCAGATCCAGCTTGATCGTCACGTCATAGCCCTTGGATGTGGCCGCGATGGTATCGCCGCCCCAAGCGTTGATCGTGCCCGTGTTGCGCTTCTCGGACTTCACCACACCAGAATCGGTGATGTAGCCGACAGCCTTGAACGCCGCATTAAGCGCGGAGAGCGGATCTGTCGGGAGGGCTGTACCCACGGGCGCGGTAAGCACGCCACCAGTGACAAGGGGCTTGCCAACCACGACATTGTTAATTGAGTTAGCCATGAGGCTGACCCCTTCCAAGGTGTTTTGCGGACCCTTGGTTATTGGTTACGCGCTGATTACCGTGCCGCGTGCACGGACCTGAAAACTTTGCGTGTAGCGCACTTGCGCTGACAGTGGATCAGGTAGGTTGGCGGGGCCGGAAAACTCCTTGACCCCGTAAATGGTTTCGTCCGCGGCGTTCAACAACGCCCGACACTGGGAAAGCAGCAAAGAAGCGCGTTCCTCAGTCTGAGCCCACGCCTCCACAGTGATCTGTGCAGCCTCAGAAACCAGAGTCTCCTTCGGGCCGCCAGTACGCTGAACACGGATGAACTCGGAAGGGCGCGGGCTAGGGACGCGGATACCGATCTGAACAGTTCCAAGTAACGGCTTACGCAGGAACGCACACACCAAGGCCTCAACATCCCGAAACAGGACCGCCTCAGCCACGACCAGCATCCAACGCCCGCGTCAACGAACGATTAGTTGCCTCAGCCTTCCTCGCCGCGTAATCCCCCGTGCCAACAGACACACGGGCACGCGTTGGGGTGCGCCCCTCAGACACGTCGTAAACACCAGCACCAGCAGCGTTCGCGATAGCATGAGCCCGTCGCAACAGATCCGCTCTCACCTCGGAAGAGTTGAGCAGCGCACGGGCAGCCTCGTCGTTGATTTCAAGCTTCTCCAACATCAGCCACTCCAATCCTTGAGAACAATCACGGTGTGGTCCTGACGGCCCGAGTAGGACTTATCCCGCGAGGGGTGGCCGTAGACCTCGTAGACGCGCCCTGCGTAGAGCACCCGGTCGAACTCGGTCACGTCCGTAACGCCGGATCGGTAGACCGTCCACGCCACAAGGGTGTTGTCACGGTTGATGAGGTATTCCTGCGTCGTTCCAGGCTGCACGTCACAGCCGCCATAGACGGTCTGCGTGAGCGTGCCAGACCAGTCAGCCACCAGATCCCCGTAGGCGTTGGCGACCCGTGGGGCACGTTGAACGGTGATCGATTCCCGCCCCAAAGGGCGGCCCATCAGGCAACCCTCGGGTTACGGAACGACGCCAAGACCATGGCCTCCATACCAGAGAACCCGGCAGACTCAAGGCTGTACTTCACCTGACGCTGACCCGTGCGTTCCATATCAATACCAGCCGGGGTCGAATAGAACCGGGCCGCGATACTGCAACACACGCCCTTGATCTCATCAGGTACAAGCTCGTAGCCGTGCGTGTACGTGACCCGCCACGACTCCGGATCCGAACCCCACTGCACACCCGTCCAAGGCTTCGCAGACACAAGGCCCTGCCTGCGTGACACCGAATAGTTAGCGGGGTCCACGGTCGTCCAAGTCACGCCACCGTCAGTAGTCGTCTCCACAAAGGAAACGGACGCGACCGGCAGTTGACGCAGGAGAACAACATGCCCGTTCAGCGGGTCTGCGTACTCAACATCATCGGCAACCCACGTAATGTCCTGCTCCAAGTAACGGCGGACCATGCCAGAGGCAACCTTCAACAGGAACGCCGCCGACGTATCTGTTGGATCAAGAGCCAACTGCGAAAAGTCGTTCAGATCCGCAACACTGGCAAGATCCACCATCGCTACACAGCCTTAGTTTCAGCCTCAGTGGCGTTGAAAATCGGGGTGTCCTCGGCAGGTGGGGTGACCACCTTGGTCTCAGCTGTGAAGCCTCCGCGCTTCTTGCCGGTCAGCTCTTCGTAATCCTCGACGTAATCCGTAGGCATTAGGCCTCCTTCAAAGTTGTTGGGGGTGTTGTTGGGCGGGTGGGGCCGGCAGACGCCAACCCCACCCAAAAACCAACTACGCGGTCAGTGCGACCTTGCCGAAACCGGCAGGACGGTAAACAGCCAACGCCAGACGCTCTTCAGCGCGCAGAGTGATGAGGTTGTTCACGAAGTCATCCACGTTGGAGTTCGTCATTTCCAAGGTGATGCCCTGACGGCGGAACACCTGACCAGACTCCTGGAAACCACCAACGAGGACGGTGCCCTGAGCGATGGCGGTCGTGATGACAGCCTTCACGCCCCAGATGTCAGCGACGTTCGTGTAACCGCCGTTGCCGTAAGCCCCAGTGAACGGGCCACCAGCGTAGTACTGGCCCTGAGAGTCCTTGCCGAGACGGATCGTCTGCCAGTCAGTCGGGTGGATCACAATCGCGTCAGGCTCAACAAAAGACGTGGCGCGCAAGGCGGTGATCTGGTTGAAGATACCTTCCATCGCCTTCACCGCGGTCAAGCCCGCCGCGGTTGTAACCGTAGTGGCGAGGCCGGTACGGTTCAGGATTCCCTGAAGGTTCGGGGAAGTGCCGTTACCGTTGAGCAACTGCGCTTCCTCGGCACGCTTCACGCCGAACACCATACGGTTGGACAGGTACGCCTCGAACTGGCTTGCGTCCTGGAACATCTCGTCCGTGACCTTCGCAACGTTTGCGATCTTCGCGACGTTATCCTGACGGCGGGCGAGGGTCAGGTCAAGCTGCGGCTTGGTGCCCTTCTCCGCAACCGTCGCGGTGAGGTCCTGGAACGCGGCCTCAATGACATAGGTCAGCGCGGAAGATTCCGTGGTGCCCTGCGCCAGAAGATCAGCGATGGTGAGCTGCTGGAACTTCAGCGGCACAATTCCGGGGAGGAACTGCGGCGCGACAAGCTGACCGGCAAGACCAGAACCACCGCTGAACGCCGGGACGGTGCCCTCGTCAATGGTGGCCGCGGTCTTGACCTCAACCTGGACGCCCTTCGACTGGCCGTTCAGCATGGACTTGTACCCATCAGAGTCCACAATGGACCGACCGAACGAGCGAACCTCAGCACGCTCCGCAGCCTTAACCTCAGGGGCAGCCTCGCCGCCACCGATCAGGCGGGAAGCCTGCTCATGGAGAGCGATAGTGTCACTGTGAGACTTCAGATCAGCCTGATACGCATCCAGGCGGGTCTTCTTCTCCGCGTTGGTCAGGGTGTCGTCCTTCAGGACAGCCTGAGCCTTGTTGCCAAGTTCCGCCATGGCGCGCTTAGCTTCGATAACTGCCGACATGTGGCAGTCTCCTTTCAAGAATTTTGGGCACAAAAAAACCGCCCATGTGCGGCGGTTGGTTCGAGTTCCCGGAAAGTGATTAGTTGATGAATTGCTCGGCCTGGATCCGGAGAGCTTGCTCTTCGAGTTCCTTGACCGTTACTGCGTCAGAATCAGCGTCAGCAACGGGGGCAGACCGAACGCCGGCAGCGGGGGCCACGGGGGCGCCGGCTACGGGGGCAGGGTCAGCGCCGGAAGCAGCTGCATCTTCATCAGGGTCGGACGTTACTGTCTCCAGCACATCCACAGGAGCGGCTTCACCCGTCAGAGTGGCCACACTCCCGTCATCTGTGTACGACTGCTTGAACAAGTCAGAGTCGTAAGTTTCGGGATCCTCGATGGCGAAGACGACATACCCGCCGCCGTTACCATCAGGGACGGTGCCGCGGATCCACGCCCACTTGCCAGGATTGGCATCCTGCACGGCGTCACGCACGCGATCCTGAGCGGCTTCAAGGGAACCAACAAGGGATTTGGTCTTAGCCGGGTCAGGCTTGAAGGACTTACCCGGAGCGCCGACACAATCAGCGCCAAGTGATGCGGCGTGATCGTGGATGCCCTGCACCTTCTCCGCATCAGCCTTACTGTTACGCGCACCGGCCTTCAAACCCTTCGAGGACAACACCAGCGCTTCACGATTCGACGGGATCGCAACGAAAGCACCATTCAGAAGTTCACGCTGCGTGACAGTCGCGCCGTCCTTCTGCGTCTTCTCCGTCATGAACGCAACGGACGTTGTCCGGATGTGCCCCTCATTCACAAGGGTCCGGACCTCCTGCGCACGGGGCAGGCTGGAATACGTACCTGACACGATCAGGTTCCCGGTTTCCTCATCAATCCTCGGAACACCAGAACCAACAGTCTTCTCAACCGTCATCCCATGATCCGAATCGAACGTGATGTGCTCAGGGAGCGGCAGTTTCCACCCATCCTTCAGCAGCGTGTCCCCGTCACGGTCCTTCGTCTGCGCCGACAAAATCACCTCAAACGAGCCAGGGAAGGCATCGTCCGTATTGGTGATCGTGGCATCCTTCTTAGTGATATTCACGATTAGCCTTCCTTGCTGAATGAGAGAGTGCAGGTACAACCCGCTACTTCGTCCGCGCCGCCAGTGGGATCTCCGGGGCCGTTCATCCCGTTGCTGAAGGGCTGATTGAGCGGAACCGTTTCGCCGCTCATGGCCTCATGAGACGGGCGGGCATTAGCCGAGTTCGTTTCCCACGTCTTAGTCCGGGCATTGTTCTGCCGTGCCGCAACCTGAGAAGCAAGCCCCCCGATAGTCGCAACCCGTGACGTAGCAATCTGAACCGCACGCCCAGCCAGCAACGCGACAAAGAACGCCTTCAAAGCGTCCACGTCGTTATCGTCACCAAGCGCGGCATCAATCTGATCCGCCGTCGCCTGGTTGATGTTCGACGCCGATTCCTGCGCGTCTGACGCGATCCAATCCGCTATGTCCTCCGGGTTGTACTGCCCGCCAAGATCGGCGCCCGCAGCGTCCCCCACAGCCTTAGACGTAGCATCCCCCAAGGTCTGCAAAATCCCTGCGAGATCCCCGTCCCAAGCGGAAGGATCAAACACGCCAGCATCCTTCTGGCCAGCTTTCGCAAGAACCGCGTCCCGCTGATCCGTGAAGAACCTCACCAGCGCGTCAGCATGTTCCTTCACAAGCTGATCCCGGACAGCCGACTTATTGGCCTTGATGCGCGAGATTCGGCCCATGATGGAACGAATCGTCAACGCTTTTGGGCTGGCACTCGACGCCGCCTCAAACACAGGGGCAGACTCAGCTGCAACCGGAGCAGCAGCATTCGCACCCAACGGAACAAGAGCCGCGTTCGCGTAAATCTTGTTCATCTCCGGATCCTCAGACAACGACTCGCCAATGATGGCGCGCCCCTCATTGCCTGTCACGAGGCCCGCTTGACGTGCAGCCAAAGCCTTATCCACACGCGTCTCATAGTCGCCGCGCAACACCTCAGACATGTCAAACTCAATCTCACGCTCACCGGGCGCGTAAAACTCTGAGCGCAGTGACCGGTCAATCGTTGATTCAATATCTTCCAGCCGCGGACTCATCGTGTCCCGATACATGGAACGCATCTGCTCCGTGATGTTAGAGAACGTCGCATGGTCCAGGATGTGAACGACAGGCGGGGGCACGTCAAAGACCATGCACACTTCCTGCATGTTCAGCTTCCGCGATTCAATGTACTGCATCTCTTCGGCGTTGAGCTGAATCACCTGAAGGTCAAGGCCCTCTTCAAGGACGTTCGTGCCACCCATGTTGTCAGCACCCGCATGACGGGCATCAAACGACGCCCGCAACCTGTCCGCAGCCTGCTGAGACAACTCGCCGGGGTGCTTCAAGACCACAGACGGGCGAGCCCCACGCTTCCACCACGACTGAGTAGCACGCCTTGAGGCGTCCTCATTCAACAAGGTAGAACGGAGAGGTTCAAGCCTGGACAAGCCACGCATCAGGTTCTCAGGGTTATAACGCAGAAACGCAACCACATCAGTCTCCGGCGCCGTCAGAATACCCGACGATGCAACGCCAAGAGTGAACGTGTACCAAAGCTTCCCGTCATCGTCACGCTTTACCATCGTCCGTGACGGGTGCATCGGCAATAGGCTTGTAACCTGCTTCGTCTGCGGGTTACGCACCTTGTACCAGAACGCCTCGCCGTAAATCTCATACGTCGCCATCGTCCAGCGATAAAAACTGAACGGCGACATCGCTGTGCAAGGGTTCGAGATGAGAGTGGCGAGCGGTGAGACGGTATCCACTACGCGTCCGGTCTTAGGCGTGTTATCCCACACCTTCACCGACAACCGGGCAGCAGACGCCGCGATCTTATCCACCACCGTAGCCACAGACGGCTGAGCCTTATACAGCGCCCCATACGTCGCCGTAATCCCAGAAAGGGACATACCGTTAGCAGAGTAGAAGTAGCCGTTACTCAGTGACGGGACTGTCTCACCAAGGGCCTGTGGGGCGAACCCCAAAGCCTTGCCATCAGAAATGATCACGGCCTACCCCCAGGGTTCTGCATGTAAGCGACCTTGTCGCGGGGCAAATACAAATCGCCGTCAACCTGGACTGTTTCCTTCTCGCTGACCGCGTACGCACCGACCAGCTTCACACTGTTGTCATCCGCGTCAGCCAGTAACCCGTCGAACGTCTCACCGGTAGTAAGAGTGACCACGAACCGCTCCAAATGAGCCGCACGAAGCAGCCTGTCCCTGCGGTTCATCGCAACTCCTAAATAGTCAAAAGGTCTTCGTCTTCATACTTGCTGCGCTTCTTCACAACCGTCGCGTGAACTAGGAACGCCCAAGACGCGCCAGTCACAGCAACCAGCGGGCTAATATCAACCGGCGACTTGCCCCGATCCCACAACCACGCATCACCAGCAGGCTTAGTCACAGCCACAGCAGCAGCCACATCCAACACAGGCTGCCCACGATGACGAATCAGCGGCTTATCACCCGGAGTATCAGATGCCTCATCCAAGCCCCGCACGCGGTCATAGAACATGCCCGTACCACGGCCCAAGTCACTGCCAGCCCACGGGATAACATTCAGGCCAGGGATAGTCTCAAGCTCCGAAACCAGCGACGAGGCCGGGGCGCCGTTCTGCTGCAACGTCACACCAAACAGGTTCTCCTGCTTAGCGCGTTCCTCAAACCATGGCTTCACCCAAGCAGTACCAGAACGAGACGCCACAACCTCCACATGGAGTAGGCCATCCTCACGGAAACCAGCAACACCGATATGAGCCGTCGAACGATCCCAAGACACATCCACACAGAACACGTACTTGCCCGCGATAGCCGAGCCAGGATCCTTCGCGGCCTCCCACGAACCCTCAGGGAACGGCCCGTCAGCAGTCGTATCCAACCACTGACACAAACACTCAGTACGGAAAATACCCTCAGGGTCAGTCCTAGCCGCAGACGCAATAGCCTTCTCAGTCAGCGTGTAGCCAAGTGATGGGTTAGCCTCAGCCCACCCATCACGATCCCAAATCGACACACCAGGACGCGCCGACCACTCAAAGATCCCCAGCGAATCGCCGTCCTCGGCATCATCGCCTTCAGGATCCGCAACCAAGCCCACATCATCTAGGCCGTCAGGGTTACCCAACGCCGTATGCGCAAGCTTGCGAAGGAAGCGCAGAACAATCGAAGCAGCGTCACCAGCGTTACTCGCCGCCCACACCTGCGCATAAAACCGGGCCAGCGTCGTCTTAGAAACAGCGGACCATGAATCCCAGTTAGTATGCTCACGCAACTCATCCATGAGCACAAGATCACCAGACAAACCACGGCCACCCTTACGGTTCGCCGCAGCCACCTTGTACCGCTCACCAGACTCAAGCTCCAAGGCTTTCTTGCCGTTGGTCTTGTTGACCTTCGAGATTTCCTCAGCCAACTCAGGTACGCCCTCAGCCAGTTCAACCGCGCCCTGCCACTGCTCTTCAGCAATGTCAAGATTCTGCGCAGTACCAATGATCAGCTTCGCCGCGTCCACATACATGCGCCAGAGCGACAACACCTGCATCAGCGTGGACTTGCCATTCTGACGAGCCACCAACAAGATCACAGTCCGGAAACGGTACGACCCGTCATCCAAAACCTCAAGCGCGTGGATCAGCAACCACTTCTGCCACGGCAGCAGCGTCACGCCCAGCACATCCTCAGCAAACTGGATGCACTCAAACCCCTTCGAGGTTTCCGGCGTCAGCTCACGCAGCGGAGGCGTGAAAATCCGTGGAACCTCAGACCCGTACCGCTTAGCCCGTTCCTTCGGCGGTGTCATTCTTACCGCCTCTCAACGCACGCAGATTCGCAAGCTTGCCCTTCGCCTCAGACTCCCCAACCGTCACACCACGCGAAGCCGGCGTAAGCCGTAACGCATCACAAAACTTCAGATAAGTCGGCAACGTAACGTTGTCCTTCTCCGGATCAGCCGTACCAATCCGAACCGCCAACGCCCGCAACGCAGCGACCGCGCCAGCGTCAAGGTCAGTCAAGTGGGTAGCCGCCCTGATGGAACGCTCAGTAGCCTCCACAACGCTCTCACTAGGCATAAGCCCTCCTTATAACGCGCGCGCGACCCCCCTATAGCTCAGGGAGGGGGAGTTGACTACCCGGCGAAGCCGACTGGACGATTTCCCGTCAGAGATTTTTACCTCCCACCCCCCGCGTCTTGATTTGCCGCTAGGGGGTGGGGGTGGGGGGGCTACCAGTTGCGTGATGTGTTGCCTAGGTCGGGCTTGTCTGTCTTGTCTTGTTTGGCTTTGTTGCAGCGTAGGTGTGCGCTGTCGAGGTTGCTTGGTTCTTCCCTTAGTTCTGGGTGGGTTGACCATGGCTTGATGTGCTCGACGCTGAAGCTGTCTTCGTGTGGGTACTTGAGTGTGTAGTCGATGGGTTGTCTACAGATGCAGCAGCCGAGTTGCTTGGCTCGTTGGTTGGCTACGAGGTTGCGCCAGTTGCTACCTGATCGGCCGGCGTTCTTACTCAAGCGGCGACCTCAAGCACTCGTGCTTCTACTGTGCGTTCCCCATTGAGTGCTGCCCGTACTACTCTGTGGTGTCCGTCTTCTAGGTAGGTGTTGCCTTGCCATTGGATGACGTGCGGGTATTTATCTTGGCCGTGTGTTTGGTGCGTGTCTGTTAGTGCGTGGAGTAGGACGCTTGGTTGTGTGGCGATGAGGTCTGTGATGTGGAATGTTTGGGTGGGTTGTTGTAACCATTTGGTGGTGGTCATGTTGGTATTGCCCCAGGGCTCGCCGTTGTCGCGGCTGATGATGGCTTTGAACATTTCAGTTCCACCCGCGCGTCTTGAAGTAGAGTTCCCAGTCGTTGGGTGTGGGTAGTGGTGCGTGTGGTGTGCGTAGCCCTGCCGCGTCTATCGCTACCTTGGCTAGTGCACTACATGTTGTGGGTGCACGGTCTGCTAGCCAGCGTTGTAACCAGAGTGGCGTGTCAGTGCGGGTGATGGCTGCGATTGCGTGACTGATGCATGATAGGTAGTCGTATCTGACGCCGATACTGAACTCAGCAATCCCAGCAACAAGGTGTGCTTGCTTCTCGGTCATCGCATAGTTGGACCACATAACACTGGGGTAGTCGCTGATTAGTCTGCGTCGTGTGCCTCCTGGTTCGGAGCTGATGCAGTGCGTGTCACTGATAGCCACAACAACATGGTGGTAGCGCCAACCTGTGATGCGGAGTATCGCACGGCCCATCCAGAAACGCTTGTCCGCCACCAAACCGATCTGACCAGTGAGCATCACAGCCTCGTCTCTGCTTTGCCTGCGTGCCTGTCCTTGCGGCGTGCGGCTCGTTTGCAGGTTCCGGTGATGCAGTATGCGCATCCGCCGTTCTGCGCTTCTGGGCATCGTTTGGTTGAGCGCAGGCGCTTGCGGTGGTCGCGGTCCCCTTTGGACATCACAGCCTCCATGTGTCAAACGTTTTTACAGTTCGCTGTGACGTGTAAAGAAAGCGCCCGATTCTTCGCACGTAATGATTACCCGGCGCTTGCCATGTGATGATCTGCACGCAGTCATGGTTTGGTAGTGGCGCCGGGTCCTACTCGCATGACCTAGATGGCAGCGTGTCCGTTGCTGCGGTAGTGACCCATGCGGTCCTACCTGCCGTCATGCTTTCGTTGTGGGCTGCGGGGGAATTGCACCACCCGCTGTTGCGGCTTACAAACCGTCAGCCCTCCCGCGCTCATGTTCGCGGGCTATTCAGTTATGAGTTGGTGCGTGCCGGAACTCTAGCCGTTTGGCTATTGTTTCGGCTTCGTGTTGTCGTACGGCGTCATTTGGGGATGTGCACGTACGGCAACACGGCTTATCGGTTCTCGGATAATAACCATTTCCGCTTTTTGCTGACTTTGGTTATATTCGTGGTGGTTCCGCTACCTTTGCGTAATCCCCATGTGCGGATCCATTTGCGCGGCTTGTGGTACAGCAACGGGCGGATCACATCGGATCCGGCCAGTTACCGATTCTCATCGTGCGCTCCTGGTTTGCGTGGCATCCAACAGTTTGCGGTTGCCTCGTACCCAGTGGCCGCATGGGCATTGGTAGAGGCGGTAGCGTTGGACGTTGGCGTAGGACGTGCCAGCCCTAAACTTGGACAGGTCGGTGTTGCCGCATACCGGGCATCCCCACTCGTTGCCGGTCCACATGGACAGGTGCGGGTGGTTGGGGATCCATGCACGCAAACGGTCGTACAGCTTCTCGGTGAGTACAACGTCTTGCTTGTTGTACTTGCGCATCAAATCCCATGCAGCGTCGTCACCGCGCATGCACCGAACCCACAGGTCATGGCCGGTGTGCTGCGTTTTGGCACCTAGCCCGAGCTGCTGGGCAACGTGGTCGAGCTTCCCGGACGCGAACTTGAACTGCTTGCGAACCGTCAGGAGCAAGTCAACATTCTTGTATGGTGCGGGCGGGTTCAGGCCAGCCAGGATGAACTCACGGTTGAGGTGTTTCATGTCGAACCCGGCACTGTTGTACCCGACAATGAGGTCAGCCTCAGACACGAGCGCGTGTATCTTGTGAATCATCTCTGTGTGACCATCATGATGGTCAGAGAAGAACAGCACGTCTTTGGAGTCGTACCACTTCGCCGCAACACTGATGACGGTCGCTGTTTCCTGCAACTGGCTGAGGCTGACGTTCTGATTGAACAATCCCCAGACGTGGGCGAGGTTGGGTGCGTTCTCAATGTCCAGGGTGAGGATGCGGACACTCTCACGCGCTTTGGGTGCGATCTTGGGTGCTAGCTTCTTGGCGAGGTCACCCATTTAGAGCCACCCGCATGAGCAGTCAGCTTTGCGGTGCCTGCGTATGGCGTGCTCACTGATGTGTACGCCCGCGTCGGTGAGTGTGCGTGCGACGCCGATGTGGGTTTGTTCGGAGTTGAGCAGGGTTTGGAGTGCTTCACGGTCGGCGTTGTCGCCTTGTCCCATGACGCGGCTGATGACGCAGCCTTTTGTTCTGCTCATTTCATGCTCCTTGCTCAAGGGGTGAAAGGTGACCGTTCTTTGGTGCTTCCGGTGAACTTGGTCGTAAGTTCCGGTGTTGCGTTCCCGGCTGATGCTCTCCCGTGGGGGCTATACGTTTCGGGTACGTGATTTCCCCTCGTCTGGCCAGTTACCCGCCAGTTCGCCCAGCGGGACGAGGGAAAGTTTGTTCCTGCGCTGGCAGCCCATCTTCCGATGAGCAGCGGCGTGGGCTTGGAGCGACGGAAACCAGGGGGTGCGTCGTCGCTTTTTACCAGCGCAGGAAGTTTATTTGGGTCCGATGTTTTTTCGGGCGCCGTTCAAGTTTTGGATGGCTCGCATGACGGCTAGGCGTGCGGACGCGGTTTGGAGCCGGTCTAGCGTGCTGTCGAGGTGTGTGATGCAGCCGGTGAGCATTTCCGTGTCAGCGGTTTCAGCTATGGTCCGGATACTCGGGGTGTGCTTATAGGTCACGTTCCGGGCCTCTTCGCTGCTTGACCTTCAATAACATGCCCATCATCTTTCACGTGCTCCGTTAGGAACCGGGTTTCGTCCAGGATGTGAAGCACAATGGACCGGGCCTTGATCACTGGCATGTGTTCCCGCGCGTGATGGCAGCACCAAAAAAGTTCACCGTTGTCCACGTAGCCGGCGTCATTGATGCCGGTTTCGATATTGACTCGCACGTAAGCTCTTGACCCGCAAGCATCGCAGCGGTGTGACGCGTTCAAGCTGGGCTTGTCTAGATCAGCAGCCATGGCGGGGGCCTCCCGTGCGTGGGTACGCAAAAGGCCCCGGCTTGGCTGGCCTATTCATCGTCCAGCGTTACAAGTCAGGGCCTTGCGTGGGGGTATGCGGATCGGCTCGCTCAGGAGCTAATGACCGCATACTAAAAATATAGCAGGACAGAGCACTTTAGTGCAACCCTTAGTACATCAAAGTTCACTTAGGGTGTCATGGGGGTGCGTGGCGAAGCGTTCGATTGTTTCGAATCTGCCTTGCATCTGCTCGGTGTGCTCGCCGTCTACCCATGAGTGAGCGCATTCGGCATCAGCGGCCCAGTACTCCGCTGCTAGTTCCGCATCGCTGAACCTGACATTCCTGGCGAGGACTGCGTATGGGGCGAAGTGTCCTCCTACACGGTACGCGTCCATGTTTGGCAGCTTCTCAAACCACGTCAGCACGGGAAGCCTCAAGTTCGATGATGCGGTCGATGGCTGCTTGTAGTGCTGGGCTGATGCCGTTGTTGTAGCTGGTTTTGTCGTTGGCGAATTGTCGCGCCAACTCATCCCGGCGCCTCTCCAGTGCGTCGTCGTGCCATTGTTGGATGGCGATGTGCGCGGCGAGGTATTCGAGGGCGTATTTGCGTTGCTGTTCGGCGGTGTTCTTCGGGTGCTTGAGGGGCCATGTGCCTATCTCGGCGCCTTCAACTTCAAGTTCCGGGCCGGTTTGTTTGTGGAGGATCGTGGTGGCCGGTAGTTCGTCGCGGCGGATGAACAGGTACTCAGCTTCGATGGCCAACGCGGCGGCTTTGTCCTGCTCGGTCGGGCGCAAACCGGCAAGCCCACGGTACTTATCCGCAGCGCGCCCTATGATTTGCGCCAGCCTGTTCGTCTCGTTGTTCATGCTGCTTCCCCTACTTGTTCTGATGGCTTCGAGTTGTTCTAGGTCAAGTTCGGTTATGTCCACTTCGCAGGGGCCGTCATGGCTTGCTTCTCGGCAGCAGCGGTGGATGCCGCACCAGGAGCGGTCCGCAGGCATGTCGTAGCAACTCATGCTGCTGTCCCGTCGAGTGGTTTGCGTCGTGTTTGGTTGTAGAGGTCTAGTACGTCGTTGAGGCGGTATGCGGGCGGGATTTGTTCGCCTGCTTCGTCTTGGGATGGGTTGGCGCGTTCGAGTTTGTCTCTGCGCGCCCATTTGCGGATCCTGTCAGCGGTGACTTCTATCCCGTACTCGGGTGTGGATAGTTTCCGGGATAGGTCGGTTGGTGTGCCTACGTGTTGCCCGAACAGGCTCTTTGCGAAGTTCCGCCACGTCAGTACCTCGTATGTTTCGGAGCATGTGCCGCAGCGCGCTTCTGGTTGGCCTTTGACGGCGTAGAGGTCGCTGTCGCAGTTCGCGCATCTGCCGGCGAATACTTTGGGGTCGTGGACGGCGGTGATCCGTTCGCAGTCCTTGACCAACGTTTCGAGCTGCGCGAACAGGTCGGGCGCCCATGAGAGTGTGACGAGTCGTGGCATGTTGGCGATGAGGTAGGAGCCGAGCAGTTCGTGTGTTTTGCCGGTCAAGGGTTTGCGGGTTATCTCAGCGAGTCGGAGGCAGGTGTTGAGCATCCATCGTTGCAACGCATCCAGACTTGAAACAGCATCCACACTCACGGGGGCGGGTGCGTGTTGCGCCCTCACCCCAGGCGCACGGTCACCATACGTCGCCGTCAACGTCAGCCTCGGGATCACGGCACGAACCTCAGCAACCACCGCATCCACCCGCACAATCAAATACCCAAGCTTGGTGACACACGTTGGGCACAACCACGCGCTCGTCTCGTTACCGCAACGGCAAATCATCGGGGATCCCTACTCGTTGTCGATGGTGTAGGACTCCGTGACGGAGCCGCTGGGAACGTGAAAGTCATACTTGTCAGTACTGCCAATCGGCCACGGGATGATCCAGCCATTGTTGTAGTCGTAGTGCTTCGTGGTGACCGTGGCGCTGTCTGAACCCTCGAAGATGAGGGCGTCATCAGCTTCTGTTTGGCTGACCTTCATAGCCCCGTCATCGGCTTGCTGAATGTAGTTGAGAACTCGCTTGCCATCGACATATCCGGAGCCAAGAAAGAACCTGCCCTGAGCTTTCGATGATGTGCCAAGTGCTTTCAGGCCAGCGGTCTTTTCGTTGACGAGGTCCACGTTGCAGGGGATGAACACGGCGGTTAGGAACAGGATGACTAGCCCTGCAATGCTGGTGAGGAACAGTACTGGGATGCCGTCAACCCAGTCGTATCCCTGCCATATGGCGTAGGCGGTTGCGGCGATGACGAGAACGATGATGATCCAGAACAGCAATAGTGGTCCTTAGGTTGAGGCGGCTCTGACGCAGCCGCATTTGTGGGCGCCGTCCGTTACTGGGTGGTGGGTGATGGCCGTGCACCGTTCGTGGTGGTGATGCTGACACGACGGGCAATGCGGCCTCGACACACTCATGCGCTGATCAGGTGCGCGTTGCAGGGTGCGTTGATGGTTAGGCCGCCCATTCCGTCGCCTTGCATGTAGGTGTTGATGAACGCGTTCCAGTGGCCTTGGCAGAGCGGCACATCCTCGGCTGGGCTGACTTTGAACGCACCCTCAGTGCAGGGCCGGCACTGCTCCGGGTCGCTCATGCCTGCCCCTCATGAAGGAGCATCACGGATTCGCACCCGTCTAGGATTTCCTGAGAAGTCCATAGCTGGTCGATGAAGGGGAGCTTCCACCCGGCCTCGCCGCGCTGTGCCGGGTAACCGTCGCCCCGCGCATCGAAGCACATCACACTGCTCAGCACGGGGAGCGCATCCAATTCCACTGTCGTGGTGATGGCGCGCCTTTTCGCCCAGCCATCGTTTACAAGTTCGCCCGCGAGCTTGTACGCCGCGTTAGCGTTTATCAGTGACGGCCTACTCAGCGATGCAGGCTTACCGTGGATAGCGTCAGCTAGCTCATCTCTCGCGTTCATTGTGTTCCTTCCTGGTTTGTGGTGTCAGACCCCAAAGCGGCGGCAAGAGCGGTACGGATGAGGTTGGCTTGCCAGCTCTTAGTGGCCGGAATGCCAGACCTGATTGCAACCACCTCATCCATCTGGTCACACTCTGACACCACGGCTTCGATGGCGGCGAGTAGGCGGGACAGGTCCGCAGGCGCGTTTGCGATCAACTTGGCATCGGAAATGTTCGGAGGCCAGCAGCACTCACGAGCCGCGTTCGAGGCGCCCCTGACTTTGAGGACGTTGAAGGGATGGAATCCGGGGTTGGGGTGGACGATCTCACGAACGAACCACTCGTCAATGGTGGCTCCCGGCATTGGCATGTCACGCGCTTCCCATGGTCCGGGTGTTGCTGCTGCCAGTCGTTCCCGGATGGGTGCCAGGAGGGCCCGCAAATCAGTCATCAGAGGACACCTTCCATGGGCAGTCATCGGACTGCCATTCGGTTGTTTCGGTGGCGAGTGGGCGGGACTTGATTTCGTAGACCTTGCCCCATCCGCGTTTGCCTACTTGGATTTCGCCGTCTTTGTCGATCTGATCGAACGGGTTCCGCGTGTAGCCCCATTCGGTGTGGAGGTCGCCGCGTTCATCCGCATACGTCACACCCCACTCACGGTTCTGTTCTTCGCTCATTTGGTGGGTTCCTTGGTTGTGAGTAGTTGGGTGAGTTGTTCCGGGGGGAGGTTGCGGAGTTTCGCGGCCAAATGCGGGGGGAGTGTGGCGAGGTGGGCGGACTCAGCGGCGGTCATGACGCGTCCTTGGCGATGCCAGCTTCAATATCCTGGGCTTCGATGTCATCAAGGAACCCTGCGATAGCATCAAACGCGTGCCGAAACCCTAGCTGATACTCATTGGCTTTCAGGTCACTGTTTGAGGTCATGAAATCGAGGCCTGTCACGTAGCCCTCAACGAAATCCTTTACACGCTGGATGCTCATATCTGGTTCTCCATGTCTTTGGCTACGGTGTGGGCGGTGAGTTTGAGTTCCCGGATGAGCGCCCATTGGGCGCCTTCGTCCAGTCCGTCGATCAGCTCAAACAAGTGGGTGAGTTTGTGGTGTTCAGGGTGGGTGCTCATGGCTGGCTTCTTACGCTCTTGGGCTGGCTGCTCACGTCCACCCCGATGTAACCAAGTGTACCCGATATTGCACCAAAGTTCACTGGCTGGGTTCGCTAAAGTTCGGGTCTTTTGCCGGTAAGCAACGCGATCAAATCATCCAGGGTGAGGGTCACGTACTGGTCGCCAGCGGATCCCTTGCCGCGGCGTTTATGAACCACAACACCAACCAAAGCGTCATCATTCACACGCTCCGCAGAGGCTTCCGTGACCCAGCCCGCGAGGTTCATCTTTGCCACATCCTTGCACTCAACAGCAACCCTGCGACCATGCACACGAACCCCGCCAATGTCACCCTTATCCGCGCTGCCCGTCTTCACGCGCCGGTCAATCACATCCGACACATGCACAGCCAAGTAGTCTGCTACTAGCCGCTCAAACCGTGACCCAGCAGCCTTAGCACTAGCCCTAGACCGGCTCATTGGTTCGCCAGTTCCAGCAGAACATCCCCGTGGCAGGGCTGATCTGGCGGGCAGAAGCAGGCAAGATTCTTCCCTTGAAGATCCAGAAGGTCTTCCACTTCGCGCTCCTGAAAAACTCGATGTCCAGTGAACAAAGATCGGAACAGGTCCGTAGCTTCTCTTGCTGCATATCGCTGGGTAGTTACGGGCTCATGCTTGCCTTCGGGGTGGTGCCGCATGTCCAGCAGGTAAGTGACATCATTCTCATCCACGACTTCCCAGCACCCGCACTTGAGGCCAACCATCTTGAAAGGGTTGCCCCACTTTCCGGGGCGGCAGACGCTCACGGTGTTCTCTGGCATTCGCCAACCCTTAGTGCGCCTACGTTGGATCCTCTGTGGCTTCATCATTTCTTCTCTTTCGTTGATAGTCATTCGGCGCACTCCCGGCAGAACCAGGAACCAGACGTTGACCGCACCATCTCGCCAACCGGGTGCTTACGTGCCGGGTTACAACCAGCACACAACCGCTCACCACTCATGTTCAAGGCCTTCCCCTTCGCTTCCTCCCAATGCTCCGGCCACAACAACGCTGCCGGGGTTTTAGCCTTCTCATTCATCCAAGTTCTTTCCGCCGCCGCCGTCACCTGAGTGAGTGAAGCGCCACGTTCCGCTGCTTGCTGTAGCTGCCCCATGATCCCGTTATGGTTCCAACCAGGACGGCGGCGACGAATAATCCGGGACAGATCAGAAGCATCATGTTCATCAAATTTGTAAGCCATAATTTCGAGACCTCGCATGTAACTTAAGTGACATCGGCGGCGGAAAGCAGCCCAATCTTTTTTGAAAAGCGGGAGGTGAGACGCGGCGCGTAAGCGTTATACGTTAACGTGCATACCGATCCGGACTGCCTTTCGCTATGCGAATCGCATACGAATCGCATCGTCAGATTGGTGGTTCGCCGGGGCTGTCCTGCGCCGGGTCGGATGGTTTCGCTGACTTCTTAGCCCACCTGGCTTTAGCGCCTTCCCTGCCCGCCTTTGTGCGGCGTTGCAGGTACTCGACAGTCGGCTGGTAAACGTGCCAGTCGTGGATGTACCAGCCCTCTTTGATTGGCTCCCACAAGTCCGCTTCCTCCAACCGTTTCGCGTCCTTAGTTGTTGCTTGCAGGACCGGTAACGCGAGCTTCGGGATTATCCCCGTGCATCCGTTCTCGCCCGCATAAGCCAACGAAAACGCGTAAGCAACGAACGTCTTGTGCCCTGACGGCAACCCCAGCAACCGCAACACCTTCGGGTTCCGGTAGATACTCGCGTCCCAACGAACCCACTCAACGCCTGTCTCTAGCCCCACTAGGCTTACCCCTCTCCCGCTCGTCCCGCATGGCTTGTTTCCGCGCCCCGTCCGCTTGCTTGCGTGACTGCCGGCGCTCCCGGTCAGACGCGGCGGTCATGAGTCTCCAGCGTTTATCGCAGATTCCAGCGGTTTTTGTAGCCACCCGAGCCAGTCCTGGTACTCTCCGCGCTCGAAGTTCTTTAATTGCTCGTAGTCGATTCCATCTTGATCGCATATGGTTCTAAGTGCGGCCTCTGCTGCTGCGGCAGTTACTTTTTTCACGCTTCGATCCCCTCCGCCTGGAATGCGTTCAACATGTCTCGGATTGCGGCCATAGCTTGCTGTGGGACGACGCCGTTTCCGCACGCCTTGAGCTGCTCGTTGCGGCTGATCCCAATGGCAGGATCCGTAACCCAGCCGTCAGGGAGGCCCATCATCCACTCGGTGAACCTGGGGCTCAGGCGATGTCCCTGATTTCGTCCAGTAGGTTCTGTTGGCCTAGGAGATGGCCTTCCGAGTTCGACTTCCCATCGCCGGATTGCTGATTCGTATTCTCCCCAATCAACAGACTGGCTATTGTCAGCGGCATTCCCATTCCATTCCCGTTCACCGCCGTCAGTTTCACTCGTTCCCGTCGCGCCAACCAGGTCTCCGTAGACTCGCCATCGTTCGCCACACAGGCGCTTGGCGTCGGCAGTAGAGTCACGTCGTGGTGAATCGCTGTTGCAAGCGTGATTGACCTCTTCGCTCCAGAGTCCCTCGTCCCGCCCTTCTCCTTGGATATTCGCCCTCCGGTCGAGTCGGCTGCCGCTGGGGTAGGGAGTAAGTGTTCGACCTCGTCCGCCAGGGTGGGGCCGTGACCTCCAGCTTTGCGTTTGTCGGGGTGTTGCGAGCCTCCGTTTATCGCGAGCTGCGTGGTTGGGGTCTTGAGCAAGGACGAAGACCCTGAACCGTCCATGGCAGGCTCCCACGTCGGCAGCTCGTAGGCCACGCCATTGAGCGTCATACCCGAGGTCGGAAAGGTCCCCGAGTACACGTCCAAGTGCTCGCAGAACAGCCCTTCCGTCTGCGGCGTCTCCCATGCATCGCGGGCACTGTTCCAGATCGCTATCGGCTGTGGCACTGTATGCCCCTCTCACGTTTTCCCAGACCACGTATTGGGGCCGGATGGTTGCGATTGCTTCGCGCATTTGAACCCATAGGTTAGAGCGCGTTCCTTCTGTCATGCCTTTGCGTCGGCCGGCTCCGCTGAGGTCTTGGCAGGGGGTTCCGCCGCTGATTATGTCCACGGGTTCGATTGCTGCCCAGTCGATTTTGGTCATGTCGCCGTGGTTGGGGACGTTGGGCCAGTGGTGGGCGAGGATTTTGCTGGGGGCTTCGTCAAACTCTGATACCCAGGCAAGTTCGGCGCCGAAGACTTCTTCAACAGCCATGCCCAAACCGCCGTACCCTGCGCACAGCTCGCCAAGTTTCATGCTGCGATCTCCTGTGGGTAGCCGTGGTTTTTTCGTTCGTTGTGTTCTTTGATTTCGGCTACGGCTGCGAGTAGGCCTTGTGGTCCGCCGTATCGTGGTTCGGGGAGTGGTTCGCGGCGTTGGCGTACAGGGGTTTCGACTAGTTGGGCGGTGCGGTTTTGGGTTTCGATGATGCGGCGTTCGATGCGCTGGTTTTCGCGGTTGAGGCGTTGTGCTTCTTTGTGTGCTTGGCGCGCTGCTTCTAGTTCGGCTTGGAGGCGTTGTTTGCGTTCTTTGGCGGCGCGGATTGAGTCTGTGCCGCGGTATTCGTATCCGGCCATTTGCTAGTCCTCCTTGTAGGGTTTGCAGTCGCGGCAGTGGGTGCGGTCGGTTTTTGTGCGGCGGCTGGCGTTGAAGGTGATTCCGCAGCGGTGGCATTCTGGCGTTTCGGTCCATCCGCGTTTCGTTTGGATGCGGGTTGCGGTTACTCGGGGCGTGCTCAGGGTGATCATTAGTGCCTTGGGGTCGGGGGTGCGCTGCCGGGAGTAGTCGGCAGCGCACCAGGGGTTTGGTTTAGAATGGAACTTCGGCTGACTGTGGCGCGGCCCAGGGATCGGCTTGCTGGTTGTTCCAGGCCTGCGTGACAGGAGCGCCGGCCTGCCTGCCTTGATCCGCGTGACCTTGCTGTGAGCTTCGGGGGACGAGGGCGACAGACTCGGCAACAACATCAAGTGATTCGCGCGGTTCGCCGTTGTGCTCGTACTTGCGGGTCTTCATCCGGCCAGTGACAAGCACCTTGCCTTTGCCGCCCGCCAGTGCTTCATCGAGGGATTCCGCGTCACGTCCGAACAAAGTGACGTTGAACCAGGTTGTTGCCCCGTCTACCCATTCGCCTTGCTGGTTCTTTTCTCGCGGGGTTTCGGCTGCTGAGAACGAGGTTCGAGGCTTTCCGTCCTGCCCGAACTTGAGGCCGTGGTAGGTGCCGATGTTGCCAGTGAATGTTACGTTCGCCATGTGGTTAGGCTGCTTTCTGGTTGGTGTTTGTGGTGCGTTTCTTGAGTGCTACTTGACGCTTGTATTCGCGGGTCGCGGTCTTGCACTTATCGCAACGGCAGCCACTCCTGTACCGTGAGGTTGTGCCGCATGGGATGGCTTCGCCCTTCTTGCGTCGCCGCCTGGACCGATATAGATCGGGGTTAGTTGTGGAAGCCTCGCCGCGATCCCGGTCATTGAAGGTGAATAGTTCATTTCGCAGGTTGATGGCTGCTTGTTTTGCAGCGTCTAGGTTGGTGTAAATCCCGCCGTGATGCGCTTTGTAGTTGTGATTGACTAGCACGTGGTAGCGACCTTTTGCCCAATGAACTCCGCGAACTCCGGTTGTGCTGGTGGTGGGGGCTTTGCCGCTATGGTTCTCGTTGTTCTGCTTCGGGGTAGCTAGGCGTAAGTGCTGCGGGTTGACACATCCGCGGTTGTGGCAGATGTGGTCAACGAACTTCCCCTCTGGGATTGGACCCACTAACAGCATCCACGCGGCTCGTTGGGCGGTAGTTGGCCGGCGCTTTCCGTCTTGCGACTTCATGACAAACTGCCCGTACCCTTGAGGCGTCCTACTCGCTAGCCACTCCCAGCAGCCTTCGGACTGCTCAACTTTCTGCATGAAGCCAGCAAGCCTGTCGCCATGGATTACCCGGACTGCGTTGACTGACCCATTTCGCCTCTTCCTGGCGTAATGCATTGAGCAGTACCTTTGTTTCGCTGCGGGCTTGTCGCATTCCTCAACTTCGCAGCCTCTCGTCATGCTGCTCTCCTTTCTGTCTCTCTGGTCCAATGCCATGCGCCTTGACCGCATTGGTAATACCTCACGTCAACCCCACCTTTCTCGGCCCAGATGATGGCGTGGATTTGGCGGGCGTGTTCGATGCTGCGGCAGAGTAGTTTCCCGCAACGGCATCTACGGGGGAGGCGTTCAGGCCGGAGGGTTTTCATCAGCCGGGGTAGCCATCGAACGGATCGTGTCGAGTACTTCCTGTGCGGCGCCAGCTTGTTGCGCTGCTACCCAGAGCGCCCGGAGAGAGTCGGCATCGCCACCCGCTAGTTGCGCCTCAGTCAGGAAGTCACGGGCCGGGGCGGGGGGTGCTTGTGCTGCGAGGGGCTGCACGGTGAAGGTTTCCCGTTTGCCGCGGGATGTAGTCACCTTGTAGTTCGATACCTTGTCGATGTGTGACAGGTGGGAGATTCTGATTCCGCCGAGAACTTCCTTGCCGAACCTGACCGACTGGTCACGGTAGAGGGTTACGCGACGGCCAACCCATACGTCTGATTCGTCGCCCCACGCCTGCATCAGGACCCGGACCATTCCGAGCGGTGGGCGCCAAGCGCGGGGCTCGCCCTCTAGCGCGATGTCGTACTTCTGCTCAGCGGTTCCTTCCCTAACTCCTGCGATGGTGAATGTCCTGGCGCCCCCAAGGAAGTCGTCTGCGTTCCACTGGTCGGAGCGTGGTTCTGCGGTGATTTTCAAAGCTTCAACTCCGGTTCGGTTATGCCGAGTAGGTCTTCGGCTTGGTAGACGGCCCAGTTTGGGAGGGCAATGGGTTCGGCGGTGGGGTATCCGGGCCAGTTGCCTGACTCTGTGCATTCTTGGTAGATGCGTTTTGCCCGGTCGTTTAGTTGCTGGCCAATTTCGATGGCTTCCCAGTCAAGCTCGACCACTGACACGTGATAGGGCGCGGTCTTCTCGACAAGGACGAACACGAATGGGAGGGTTTCGCCGGTCGCGGCCTTCACGCCGTCGATGTAGTGGGCGGCTGATTGGTGGTAGCCGTAGTTGTAGGCGGTTTTGCCGAACTCGCGTGGGTCTGCGTTGATTGTGGTTTTGAGGTCAACGATTTGTGTTGGCTGCCATGCGTCAGGCCGGCACTTGAGCGGCAACCCGTTTTCGTCCCAGAACACGGATGCTTCGGCGCGGTGCCCGGTGAATGCTTGACGGGCTGTTGGGTGGGCCATTACCGCGTCATTCATTGCAAGGACTTGTGCCATTTCTTTCTTGAGTAGTGGCTGTCTGCCATCGGCTAATACCGCCGCTTTTGCTTCCTTGGCGGCTTTGGTGAGCCAGTTGTCGGCGTCTACTACGGCGATGTTGGATAGGTCGCCTTCTAGGATCACGGAGTGCACTGCGGTGCCGAGAGTGAAAGCGTCGGAGAATTTCGGATGTGTTTGGTCCCATTGGTAGTGGGCTGGTGTGCGTGTGGCGAGGGTCTTGAGGCTCGTGGATCCGAGGGCGGGGTGTGCGTGGTAGTCCTTGTTGCTGATGCCGTCGTAGATCCCTGGTTCCGTAATTGTTACCGTCATTATTCGGCGTCCTTTGTTGGGATGGGTTCGGTGATGGCACTGTCTTCGTGGCAGGCGCAGTCGGGTGCGTGACTGTTGCGGACTGTGGCGGCGAGGTTCGACGCTGCGAGCAGGTTCCGGTGCTCGTCCGCGTAATACTCGGCGGGGGTCATTGCTTCGGTTCCCAGATGACTTCGAGGGGTGCGTATCGGGCGAGCCGCTTGCTGTCATGGAGGGCTGTTTCGAAACTGCACCAGTGATCGCAGCGCTTCTGCCATACGTCTTCGCCGTTGTCGATAATCACGGACAAGTTGGCAAGCGCGTCCAGTTCTTCTGCCTTGGTAATGAAGCGAGTCACGCCACACTCCCCAAAACCATCGCGTGCAGGTCCGGCGCGTGCTTTGCCAAGTACCGTGCTGCGGCTCGGCGTTCGTGTTCGGTGACGGTGGTGTTGCCAAGTAGCATGTCGCGGTTGAACACTGACGCCCCGTTCACGAGATCGTTGCTCGGGACTAGTTCCAGGTGGCGGCTCATCGGTTTCTCATTTCTTTGTCGGTGCGGTCGTTGCAGTCGGGGTGGTGATGGGTTGTTGTGACGGGGAACGGGCCGAACCATTCCCTAGTGGCGGTGCAGTGCTCGTGGTTCTTGGATGGGTTGAAGGTCATGGCTTGATCGGTTCTAGGAGGATCACGACAGCGGTTGTGTATTTCCAGCACTTGTTGCAGGTCATGACCGCGCCGGATTTGATGTAGTCAGCGAGCACGGCGCAGATAGCTTGCACTGGCACTACGCCTTTGCACTTCGCGCAGGCGCCTTTGAAGTAGAACTCTGCTGGCCCGTTGTCTGGGTGCTGAGGGTGCTTACCGTGCTGAGGGAAATCACAGGGCTGTTCAGGCATTTCGCCAACCAGCAACTCAAGGTCAACGTCTACTTCGATGCCTGCTTGGACGGTCATCGTGTGCCTCCGATGATTGCGGCGATGACGATTGTGGATGTGGGGAGGCCAACGAGGATGAGTACGCCAACCACTGTTTCGCGTACGGATTCGAGCGCGTCCCGGTTCCAACGAATCGGCTGCCGAGTCATTGCGCAGTCTTCTTCGGGTATCCATTTGCTGCCCACCCGGTAGCTACGGTGTGCGCGGCTTCGAGGGTCCATTCCAGGGAGGCGTGGAGTCTGCCGTTCGGGTCGATGCCTTGAACCCACCAAGCGCCGGCGATGTCGCCTTTGGAAACGGTGGGGCGGTGCGGGTTCTTACGGTTGAACTGGTTGTAGATCATTGCTCTCCCTTTCTGCGTGCGTCTGCGTCATCTTCGTGTCGGGTTTGTTGTTGCGCTTCGTCGTCTTCGCGCTGGCTGTAGAACAACCAGTCGCGCGGTTCGGTCCTCATGTTTCCTCCGTGAATTTGGTTTCGAGTTCGCGCATGAGGGTTTCGGTTTCGCGGAACCTGTCGACGTCTGTTTGCCTTGGGGTCAGGCCCGCTGCGACTGCTCTTGCGATGAAGTAGGCGGTGACATTGCGGCGCCTCTTCGCCTTCTCCCATTCCTCGAATGTGCTGCTCATGCGCGTAGTGCGTAGTCGGAGCGCTTGCCCATGAGCGCGGCTTTGAGTGCGTCACGGGCGCCGTCCTCGACCACGTTGTAGCGGCTGTTCGGGTAACGGGAAGCGCGGTGCTTACCGAAACCAGCAGGGATGTGACGGCCCTGGTTGATGTACGTCATGTACTCGGCTGCGAACTTGCTGAACACGAAGTAGTTGACGTGCTGACCTTTGGTCTTGCCGGTCTTCAACCATTCGCGCAGGAGTTCAACCTGACTGATCTTCGCGGGGGTTACTGTCGGGGTGCTCATGGGGTGCTCCTTAGTACGCTTCCGAGTCGAGTGCTTGTTGTAGGTCCGTGACCCAGTACTCCTGAGTCGAACCATCTTCGAGAGTTATCTGAACCTTGTCGGGGCTGATCCTGTCGAAGCGGATCGGCGCCGTGTTTGTGGTGGACGTGATGGTGTACATGGCGGGTGTCATGCAGCTTCGGGGTCTAGCACTCGGGGGTTGATGCCGAGGACGTTGGCTAGCGCGTCGGCGCGTTCCCTTGTGAGGGTGCGGCGTCCGGATTCGAAGTTGGCGATGCTTGAGTGGGTCAGGCCGACAGCGGTCCCGAGTTCATCCAGGGTCAGTCGGCGGAGTTTGCGGTTGGCTTTGATTACTTCCCCGATGCGGATATCCGTGATGGCTTGGATGTTCCTCCGGGCTGTTGTGGTTTCCATGTTGTGAACCCTACTGAATCAAACTGAAACAGTCAACCCCAAAAGACTGAAACAGTCTGAACTTCCGCTAGATCATGCGGGAAAATCGCTGAACTTCGCTGAAATTACAAGTGATGTTTTCAGTGCTTTGCGGTGTTTGGTGAACTACAAAAAGTTTGTTGTTTCAGTCGAGGGTGCGCCACGATGGTGCTCAAGGTCGGGTTTAGATCTTGACCGAAAACTGATTGAGCCTTGGGGCTTGCATGAGAGTGCCGGCCCACTATGAACCCAGTGGCATTGAGCACGCCGCTGCGGTTCATCCAAGTACAGCCAAGTAGTGAATGAGCACTCTGCTTGGCAAAGTCGAGTACGCCACCCCTCTATGCAGGGGCGGGCCTGACGAAGGACATTTGTGCAATGAGCGAAGATAACCGAGCCGAACTTTCACGGCTCATAAAAGAACACTTGGAGGACCGGACGTTGAGCACTGCCGGGTTTCTCAGGTTGTTCCCGGAAGATATAAGCGACCGTTCCGTCTTCTTTTGGATGTCCGGATCGAAGGTGCCTGGGACTGCTGCAACGCGGGCTGCTTTGGAGGCCGCGTTGGATTGGAAGGCCGGCAGTGTGCGTGAGGTTTTAGGCGCGAAGGTTGGGACTCGTTTCGAGCTGTCCGAGCTGCGTGATTGGGAGAAGCTTGGTATTGAGCCTGAGCCTCCGAGGCTGGCGGATTTCGCGACTGAGGAATTGGTGGTGGAGTTGTCGCGGCGTGTGGGTGCGGCTGAGAAGGAGAACGAGTATCTGGCTCGGCGTATTGCTGAGCTTGAGAGTGAGCATTCTAGTGAGCGTCGTTCGGCGTATGGTCTTGCCGCTAACGACACGTCAGGGGCTCGGATGCAGGAGCATTTGGAGCGTTAGGACTTAAGGTAACGCCACCGTTATGTAAATCGTCTGGAAATGGTATCGAGGTGTGACCTTCAACCAATCCATTACGTCTGTTAAATGTCGTGGGCGCCGGTTATGGTAATCCCATTCGCTCTCATCTGGGGGTAGCGACATGGATAGTTATGGGGTTCCACTGTGGTGAAGGTTGTTAGAGAGCGTCTTGAGGATGGTTACGCTGGGCTCACGGACGGGGAAACGATTTGGTTGGATGATCGCCTGGACGCGGCTCAGCAGTTGTGCACTCTTCTGCATGAGTTGATTCATGTGGAGTGGGGGCACACGGGCCATCAGGTTGAGGTGGTTGAGATGCAGGTCCGGTATGAGGTTGCGCGGCGTCTTCTACCGTTGGATCGGATTGTGGGTGTGTGTAAGGGGCAGAAGTCGTTGAAGGTGTTGGCGGGTGAGTTGGGTGTGACGCAGCAGGTTCTCATGGACCGCGCCGCCACGTTGACGGATAAGCAGGCCAAGACGGCGGGGTGTTGGGGCTGCCTCAAATGCCCGTCCATCGCCGCCCGCAAACGAACCCTCACCAAAGCGCAGTGAACTCTAATGCAACCCCGAGTGCACTTAATTGCAAAACGAGATAAGGTTATGGTATGAGCCAAACAATCACCGAGTTCCTTGAAGCCAGGATTACAGAGGATGAGTATGAGGCTGAGGTGTGCCTTGCCCAGTACCGGCGCGGCGAGGGCGGAAGTTCCCGGAGATGGGTGCGTCAACTTGCCGAGTGCGCGGCGAAACGCGCGATCATCGCAGCGCATCCGATCGTTGACAATGTTGTCGAGGTGAGCACGCGCGTCAAGTGGGGGTTCGCGTGCGAGACATGCTTTAGCTATGGCGACTTGGTAGAAGACCACGGATACTGCGACACTCTCCGCGCACTCGCCGCCGTCTACGCCGATCATCCCGAGTACAACAAGGACTGGTCATGAGTCCGCGGCCTCAGCTGGCGATTGGTGATTACGGCGCTGTCAGTTACGCATATGACTTGCCCAAGGTCACTGCTAAGTGCAGGTTCCGCGGAATGGATGGTGTCACGCGGCAGGTATCAGCGTTAGGGGTTGGGCGCGGGCGGGACGCTAAGGCCATAACCAGCACCGGCAAGAACGCGGCACTGGCGGCGCTGAAGTCCAAGATCAACGAGTTGAAGCGCGGCAGTGACAGCATCAATTCCGAAACCCGCCTCAAGGACTTGGCTGAGACGTGGTACGCGGGGCAGCAAACCGAAGGGCTCAAATACAACACGTTGAAGCGGAACCGAGCCGCGTTGGACAATCACATCACCCCGAAGATTGGCGGGCTGAAGTTGCGGGAGGCCACCACCTCACGCCTGGATCTGTTCATAAGGGATGTCAGCGTAAAGTCTGGCCCCTCAGCGGCAGCGGTGGTGCGGTCGGTGTTGTCAGGGATTTTCACCGAAGCGCAACGCTATGACGCGGTTGACGGTAACCCGGTTGCGGCTACTCGCGTGCCGAAGATCGAGCGTAAGGCCATCCGGGCTTTGTCGTTGGATGAGTTCTTGGGGATGCGGGCGTTCGCGCAAGAACGGATGCGGCCCTTGACGTGGCAGGAGAGGTTTGAGAAAGCTGGGGGTGACAAGTACCGCATGGGTGGGGTGTCTCGTTCTCAGACGCCACTTGATGTAATCGACTTCCTCATTGGTACGGGCGTTAGGCCCGCTGAAGTTTTGGGTTTGCGTTGGGATGATGTGCATTTGGACGCCGAAGTCCCATGGGTGCACATTCACCAGCAGATCATCCGGGAGACGGGCAAGGGGTTGGTCTTCGCTCCGACGAAGGAGCGGGATGAGCGCCGGCTTGCGCTGCCCGCTTTCGCTGTGGAGATGTTGCGGCGCCGTCAGGAGCTGCCGGGGAACGAGTGGGGCGTGGTGTTCGCGAATGCCAGGAACAAGCTGATGTGCCCGGATTCCATGCGTGGGGTTTGGAATGATTTGTTTAGGCCGTCAGTTAAGGAGCGCAAGGAAGTGAGCCCGGAGGTTCTGGCTGAGAGGTATCCGTGGGCGTGGGTTACGCAGAAGACTTTGCGTAAGACTGTGGCTACGTTGATCGCTGAGGCTGGTGGTTCCGTGCGGGCTGCTGATCAGCTTGGGCACACTTCGGACAGGATGACGAAACTGCATTACATTGCCCCGTCGCTGCTTCCGTTGGATGAGAGGGAGATCCTTGACGCTCTTGGTGGTGACGGCGAAGAGGCGGCGTGAAAAGGTTCACCCCATCCGGCATACAGCAAAAGGCCCCCACCATTCGGTGGGGGCCTTTGGTTTTGGTGCTGGTCAACGGAAACACAACGGTTTGACAGAACGCATATGTTCTCTGGAGAAACGATGGATTCACCGGCTTGCACTGTTGCAAGCGTCTACGTGCACTTCGGTGCAATCATTGGGATCTAGGGTTCACTAAAGTTCACCCACCGGTACGAGAACTGGATTGGCGGGGAGTGGGTTGCTCCCGTCAAGGGCGCCTACTTCGAAAACATCACGCCCGTCACAGGCAAGGCTTTCTGCGAAGTTGCCCGTGGCACGTCCGAGGACATCGAACTGGCACTCGACGCCGCGCACAAGGTCGCGCCTTCATGGGGCAAAACGTCAGCCACGGAACGCGCCGCGATTCTGAACAAGATCGCGGACCGCATAGACGAGAACGTAGAGCTGCTCGCGGTTGCCGAGACGTGGGACAACGGCAAGCCCGTCCGGGAGACACTCAACGCGGACATTCCCCTGGCAGCCGATCACTTCCGCTACTTCGCCTCCGCTGTCCGTGCCCAGGAGGGCCACCTTTCGCAGCTCGATGAGGACACCACCGCCTACCACTTCAAGGAACCGTTGGGCGTGGTGGGCCAGATCATCCCCTGGAACTTCCCCATCCTCATGGCCGTGTGGAAGCTGGCCCCCGCGCTTGCCGCAGGTAACGCCGTCGTGCTTAAGCCAGCCGAGCAGACGCCAACATCGATCCTGGTACTGATGGAATTGATCGGCGACCTGCTGCCCGCGGGTGTAGTGAACGTGGTCAATGGTTTCGGCGTGGAAGCCGGAAAGCCGCTGGCTTCCAGCCCCCGTATCCGCAAGATCGCCTTCACGGGCGAGACCACCACGGGCCGGCTTATCAGCCAGTACGCGTCCAACAACCTCATCCCGGTCACGCTGGAACTTGGCGGCAAGAGCCCCAACATTTTCTTCGACGACGTCGCAGCCCAGAACGACGCTTTCTACGACAAAGCACAGGAAGGCTTCACGCTCTTCGCCTTCAACCAGGGCGAGGTCTGCACCTGCCCGTCACGTGCTTTGGTCCAGGAGGGGATTTACGACTCCTTCATGGCTGACGTCGTAGCCCGCACCAACAAGATCATCCAGGGCAACCCTCTGGACACGGAAACCCAGATCGGTGCCCAGGCTTCCAACGACCAACTGGAGAAGATCCTCTCCTACATCGACATTGGAAAGCAGGAGGGCGCCAAGGTCCTCACGGGCGGCGCACGGGCAGAGCTTTCCGGAGCCTTTGCCGGCGGCTACTACGTCCAGCCCACGATTTTCGAAGGCCACAACCGGATGCGGATCTTCCAGGAGGAGATCTTCGGCCCTGTGGTCTCCGTGACCAGGTTCAGCGACTACAACGACGCCATCGGCATCGCCAATGACACCCTGTATGGCCTGGGTGCCGGCGTTTGGTCGCGCAACGGAAATGTCGCCTACCGCGCGGGCCGGGAAATCCAAGCCGGCCGCGTGTGGGTCAATAACTACCACGCCTACCCGGCCGGTGCGGCCTTCGGTGGCTACAAGTCCTCAGGCATTGGCCGTGAAAACCACGCCATGATGCTGGACCACTACCAGCAGACCAAGAACCTGTTGGTCAGCTACAACGAGAACAAACTCGGCTTCTTCTAAACCCTTATGTTCATCGATCAAAGGAGATCGTCAATGTCGACAACCATGCAAGCAGCAGTAGTTACTGAGTTCGGAACCGACCTTAAGGTCATGGACGTGGAAAGGCCGACGCCGGGTCCCGGCCAAGCGCTGGTGCGCCTGATCACGTCGGGGGTATGTCATACCGACTTGCACGCCGCCGAAGGTGACTGGCCGGTCAAACCAACACCTCCGTTCATTCCCGGCCATGAGGGAGTGGGTGAAGTGGTGGCCCTGGGCGAAGGGGTAACGGACGTTGCCGTGGGCGATCTTGTTGGCAACGCCTGGCTGTGGTCTGCCTGCGGAGATTGCCAGTACTGCCGTACTGGGTGGGAAACGCTGTGCGAGTCCCAACAGAACGGTGGCTACAGTGTGGACGGCTCGTTTGGCGAGTACATGTTGGTGGATACGCGTTTTGCAGCCCGCATCCCGGAGGGCTCGGATCCCGTGGAGGTTGCTCCGGTTTTGTGTGCTGGAGTCACCGTCTACAAGGGCTTGAAGATGACCGAAGCCAGGCCTGGCCAGTGGGTCACGATCTCCGGAATCGGCGGATTGGGACACATTGCCGTCCAGTATGCGGTAGCCATGGGACTTCGTGTGGCCGCCGTGGATATTGCCGACGACAAGCTGGCGTTGGCCAGGGAACACGGCGCTGAACTAACGGTCAATGCTCTGCATGAGGATCCAGCCGAGGTCATCCAGCGCGAAACTGGCGGCTGCCACGGTGTCCTGGTGACGGCCGTGCACCCTTCTGCCTTCGGGCAAGCAATCGGAATGGCCCGCCGTGGCGGAACCATCGTCTTCAACGGGCTTCCTCCGGGTGACTTCCCGGCGCCGATTTTCGAGATCGTCCTAAAGGGACTCACTGTCCGGGGATCGATTGTGGGCACCCGCCAGGATCTTGAGGAAGCGTTGGAGTTCTACGCACAAGGCAAGATCAAGCCAACGGTCTCCACCCGCGAGCTGTCCGAGGTCAACGCGGTCTTTGACGAGATGAAGCACGCCAAGATCGATGGCCGAGTGGTTCTGAAGTTCTGATGGACAACCCCGTGTTGGAAGCCGCGGTGACACTCTCCGGAGAGAACTTTTCCCGGGTGGCGCTCACCGCGGCCTCCGTCGAACTATTGCGGAAGCTCTGGGAGCAGCATGGGCCGCTCATGTTCCACCAATCGGGTGGGTGCTGCGACGGTTCCGCTCCCATGTGCTATCCGGCGGGGGAGTTCCTCACCGGTGATTCGGATGTCCTCCTGGGCCGGTTCGACCTCAATGCAGACTTCGCAACTGGAACTGGCCAGGAGCCAAAGCCTCTCGAGTTCTGGATGTCCAGGGAACAGTTCGCCTACTGGTCCCATACACATCTCACTGTTGACGTGGTCCCAGGCCGGGGAAGCGGCTTCTCTGTCGAGTCCCCGGAGGGGAAGCGGTTCCTGATCCGCTCCACGATCATGGACTGGGATGTCCCAGGTGTTTAGTGGTGTGACGGGGGCTACTCGCTTCCGTCACACCAGTCACATCAGTAACGCGGGCTCAGGGGCCGTCTCACTATCTGGGATAAATATGGCCGTCCACTCACCGGACACTATTCTTGATGAGTCCTATACCACCCCCATCCAGAATGTGGCATTTTTATGAACATTTTCAGGACCAAGTCGATCGAGCAGTCGATCGCCGACGCCGACGAGCCCGGGCGCAAGCTGAAGCGAAGCCTCAGTACCTGGGACCTGATGATTATGGGTGTCGCCGTCGCTGTCGGTGCCGGTATCTTCTCCGTTGGCGCCAAGGCTGCTGCAAACTTTGCCGGCCCGGCCGTCACCATCTCCTTTGCCATCGCAGCCGTCACGTGCGCCTTGGCCATTATGTGCTATGCCGAATTTGCCACGGCCATCCCCGTGGCAGGTTCGGCCTACGTGTTCACTTACGCCACCATGGGCGAGGTACTCGCGTGGATCATTGGATGGAACCTCATCCTCGAACTCTTTACTGCTGCCGCGGTGATCGCCAAGTACTGGGGCATCTACCTCAGCAAAGTCTTCGCCCTGATGGGCCTGGACATTCCGCCGTCGCTCAGCCTGGGCGGCGTTGACCTCTATTGGGGCGCCTTCCTCATTGTCGCGATCTTCACTGTGCTGCTGGTGCTGGGGACGAAGTTGTCCGCCCGCGTTGGCAACATCTTCACTTTGATCAAGATCGCAGTAGTGCTGTTCGTGATCGTTGTGGGCTTCAGCTACGTGAAATTCTCCAACTACACACCGTTCATTCCCGCCTCGGAGCCGACTACGGGCACAGGCGCCGCTGATGTCATGAAGCAGTCCTTCTTCGGCTTCCTGACCGGTGCTGCTCCTGCCCAGTACGGCACCTTGGGCATTTTCGCTGGTGCTGCCCTGGTGTTCTTCGCCTTCATTGGGTTTGACGTTGTTGCAACCTCCGCGGAAGAGGTCAAGAATCCGCAGAAGACACTGCCACGCGGTATCTTCGGCGGCCTGGCTGTGGTGACGTTGCTCTACATCCTGGTCTCCCTCGCGTTGACCGGCATGGTCTCCTACACCCAGCTGGCTGAGGAAAAGAACCCCACGCTGACTACAGCTTTCGAGGCCGTGGGCAACAACGACGCCGCCAAGGTCATTGCCTTTGGGTCCCTTGTGGGCCTGACCACGGTGATCATGGTGCTGCTCATGGGCCTTTCCCGTGTGGTGTTGGCCATGAGCCGCGACGGACTGCTGCCGCGGTCGCTGTCAAAGACCAGCGAGAAGCGCTCCACCCCTGCGCGCCTGCAGATCATCTGTGGCGCAGCAGTTGCCCTGGTGGCCGGATTGACCAATGTGGATCTCCTCGAGGAAATGATCAACATTGGAACGCTGTCAGCCTTTGTGATGGTCAGCCTGGGCATCCTGGTGCTGCGCAAGAAGCGTCCGGACCTCAAGCCTGCGTTCCGCGTCCCGTTCGGCAAGGTCTTGCCCTGGGTGTCCGCGATCCTGTGCGTCTACCTCATGACCAACCTGGCAGTCGAAACCTGGATCTTCTTCGCGATCTGGCTGGTCATTGGCATGGTCATCTACTTCTCCTACGGGCAACGCCACTCGCGGCTCAACGAGAAGTTCGCCGCAGCCAAGGCTGCCGTCAATGGCGGTTCTGCAACTACTGCGGTCACGGGCGACGAGGACGAAGACTCCTTTACCAAGGTCTAAACCAATCCCAGCTGCCTGTCAGACAGCTGGCTCGAATTATCATCGGAAGCGCTCGGGAGAATCAATTCCCGGGCGCTTTTGGTGTACCCAGTCGCTTTTGGCGTTCCTGGGCCGTCAACCCAGGGCACTGGGGACCGGACACCGTGAAAGGGGCAGGGACTACGGCGCAGCGTGTTTCCCCACCCAGTCCACAAGCGGCCTCAGCACTTCCCAGCGATCAGCGATCTCCTGTTTGGCTGACGGCGTGGAGAGCCATTCCGGTTCACCAACCTCAACCCCGGCCGACAAGGACTTGTGCTTCAGGAGCTCGGCGCGTGGATGATCTTTATCGAAGCCCCGCGGAATGGTCTTGAGCATCTCGCCTTGGATGGCGAAACCCGCTGCGGCAACTGAGTCCACAATCTGCTGCAATTCCCCTCCACTTTCAGGAGCGTCCACAGCGGCGCGGAAGCGTGCCAATTGCGCGGGAGTATATGAATGGCAGCCGCCGCCGATCAACAGACCATCGGCGCTGACCTGGAGGTAGAACCCCAGGCCTTCCTGTGACGCTGCGAAGGCGCCCTGGGCCGTTTTGTAGGGCGACTTGTCCTGGGAGAACCTGACGTCCCTGTTTGGCCGGAAGATCTTCGCTGGCCCGAACTCAGGCTCCAGCTCTGAAAGGAGGGCCGCCAGCGGCTCCTTGACGGCGGCGTCGTAAATGTCTTTGTGCTCCAACCACCACTCGCGGTTGTTGTTCTCTTCCAGTTCTTCGTAGAAGCGGAAGGCTGCGGATGGAATTCCCTCGAATGTGCTCATGGAAGGATCCTATGGACCATGGCACCAGCGCAGCCAGAGCCCGGCCGGCCTATGTGGAAAAACAAAGGAGAACACCCCGCTGCGGAGATCCGCAACGGGGTGTTCGACGGTAATTCTTACCGATCCGGACGCTTAGAGCTTGTTGGCTGCTTCGGCGTCAGAGGAGGCCTGGCCTGCACCGAGGTTGGCGCGCAGCTTGGCGCCGAGTTCGGCGTCAACGTTGGTCCAGTACTGGATGGCGCGTTCCTTGATGTCGGCGCTCTTCACGCCGCCCACGGCACCGGTGATGGTGTCCAGAAGGCGGGCCTTGGCAGCGTCGTCGTAGACCTCGCGGTACAGGGTACCGGCCTGGCCGAAGTCGCTGTCCTCGGAGTGCAGGGTGTGCGCGGAGAGCGTGAGCTCGCCGTCGTTCTCCCAGCCACCTGCCGGTGAAGTGGGCTCAACAGCAGCCGGGCCACCAACGGAGTTCGGTGCGTAGACCGGGGTGGTGGGGGCGTTGAACAGATAACGTCCGGCGCCGTCCTGGCTGTAGTTGTTGACCTGGTTCTTGGGCTGGTTCACCGGGATCTGGGCGTGGTTGGTACCCACGCGGTAGCGGTGTGCATCGGCGTAGGAGAAGATGCGGGCCTGCAGCATCTTGTCCGGCGAGGCAGCGATGCCCGGAACGAAGTTCGACGGCGCGAAGGTGGCCTGCTCGATCTGCGCGAAGTAGTTCTCCGGGTTCTTGTTCAGCTCCATCGTGCCCACGTGGATCAGCGGGTAGTCCGCGTGAGGCCAGACCTTGGTGAGGTCGAACGGGTTGAAGCGGTACGTCTTGGCGTCCTCGTAGGGCATGACCTGGACGTGCAGTTCCCAGGAGGGGAAGTTGCCGGCTTCGATGTTCTCGGAGAGGTCGCGGATGTAGAAGTCTGCATCCGAGCCTGCCAGCTGCTCAGCCTGGTCGCCGGTGATGGTCTTGACGCCCTGGTTGGACTTGAAGTGGTACTTGACCCAGAAGCGCTCACCAGCGGCGTTGATCCACTGGTAGGTGTGCGAGCCGTAGCCCTGCATTTCACGCCAGGAAGCCGGCAGGCCACGGTCGCCCATGAGCCAGGTGACCTGGTGTGCGGATTCGGGGGAGAGGGTCCAGAAGTCCCACTGCATGTCAGCGTCACGCAGGTGGGTACCCGGGAGGCGCTTCTGGGAGTGGATGAAGTCTGGGAACTTGATGCCGTCGCGGATGAAGAACACCGGCGTGTTGTTGCCCACGAGGTCGTAGTTGCCCTCGGAGGTGTAGAACTTCACGGCGAAACCGCGCGGGTCGCGCCAAGTGTCGGGAGAACCATTCTCGCCGGCAACGGAGGAGAAACGGATCAGCATGTCCGTGTCGACGCCCGGCTGCAGGAACGCGGCCTTGGTGTAGGCCGATACGTCCGAGGTGGTCTTGAAGGTACCGAAAGCGCCGCCACCCTTGGCGTGCACTACACGCTCCGGGACCCGCTCGCGGTTGAACTGCGCAAGCTTTTCCACCAGGTAGTGGTCGGTCAGGATGATGGCACCGTCGGCGCCGACGGACTTGGAGTGCGCGTCGGAAGTAACGGGGGCACCTGACTGGGTTGTTGAAATAGCAGTCATTGTTCTCCTTGTTCTTATTTTTGAGTTACGGACGTTTGTTTGGGGAGCTGTTGTTTTGCCTGGCAATCCTGGCAGATGCCCTGATAGAGGACGTCTGCGATCTGGATGGTCATTGGCTTGGAATTTTCATCCCAGTGCGGGGTGAGGCACGGTGCGTGTCCCACGGCGCAGTCCACGTCTTCCACGCGACCGCAACTGATGCAGACGGCGTGGTGGTGGTTGTCGCCCACCCGGGTTTCGTAGAGCGCCGGGGAGTGCGGGGGTTCAAAGCGGCGCAGCATCTGCAAATCCGTGAGGTCGCTGAGCACCACGTAAACGGACTGCGCCGTCAGTTCAGGAAGCTCTTTGCGGGCGGCGGCAAGGATGCCTTCTGCCGGGGAGTGCGGATGGTGCTGGACCGCGGCCAGCACTGCCAGCCGCTGTTTGGTCACACGCCTGCCGTGGGCATGCAGGGCACTGGCCCATGCTTCCTGGTCGGCTGTGTGATCGGTCATGCACTCATTGAACCACTTATTTTGAGCAGTTCACAATAAGGCACGGCTAACTTCCGGCAAATTAAACAAATCCACCATCGGATTGTCCTGTTCCGCGGCAGATCGACCCACCGCGTGGATGCGGAGGGCTGAACCCGGATTCCCGCCCTCGACAGCCACGCAGCTGAAGCCAGTGAGTCCACTGGTCAGCGGCAGCGCATCCAGGGCGCTCCCCATGGCAACGAGTTCCCCGGGAACGAGATTGGAAATCGAAGCCGCCGCGCTGGCGGGCTCAATCACGCTGTGATGGCGGTCTGCGTCAACCGTCGCGACCAAGGGAGTCGGCATGGGCACCTGAACGGGTACGACGCCGGACATGGCCACAGGCGCGGACCCCACCTGCCCGGTGGGTGCTTTTGCGATGGTGGCGGCACCAAGACCCAGCGAATCCCGGATCCGCGTATCCACGATGTCCAGGCTGTCCTCAGGCTCGGGAACGCGATGGTGGGCCGGCAGCGCGAGTTGGCGTCCCGGCGTCGTGCTTTCCGCCTCCCAACGAGCGAACAGGTGGAACGTGGGTGTGGAAGACTCAGCCACCGGCTCGCCGACAGCCGAACCCAACGGGTGCCACCGATGGGCGAACATCACAGCGAACCGCTTCGCATCAAGGACGTCGTCCAATGCTGCCCGGGCGAGGTTGTGGCAGAACAACCAGTCGGCCGCTGAGGATTCCGTAAATTCCGTGGAGGGGTCCGCGAGCCGTATCAGTACGTGCCCGGCCGTCAAAGGGTGGCGCGGCCTGGCAATTTCCCAGATGCCCGAGCGGAACAGCAATCGTCGCGACAAGACCATGTGGACTCCTTCCCCCGGGTGAGCCTACCAACCAGTGCGTTACGGCGGGAGACGCGTTATTCAAGCGAAGCGGGCAACGACGTCACTGGGTTCGCTTGGGTCGCTAGGGTGGCTAGGTGGCGAAACTACTGGCAGACATCACCCCGATCAAGGAGAGCGTGGCCTTCCGGCGGCTTTGGCTTGGGGCTTCGGTGGCTGCCATCGGTACCCAGCTCACGTTGGTGGCCGTCAGCCTGGAGGTTTACCGTCTGACCCAGGAGAGCTTCTATGTAGGCCTTCTGGGTATCTTCGCGCTGGTTCCGCTGGTCATCACCGGACTATACGGCGGCTCTATCTCCGATGCCTACGATCGCCGCAAAGTAGCGCTGATCGCATCACTGGTGCTTTGGGCCAGCACCGCCGGTTTGGCACTGCAGGCGTGGCTGGAGATCGGCAACATCTCGTTGTTGTACGCATTGGTTGCCATCCAAAGTGGTGCACAAGGCATCAACGGTCCAGCCCGAAGCGCCATCATTCCGCTCCTTGTCCGGAAGGACCTGCTCCCGGCGGCGAACGCCTTGAGCATGCTGACGTTCGGCCTGTCCATGACCGCCGGGCCGCTCCTGGCGGGCGTGCTGGTGGCCACGATCGGTTTCGGATGGACTTACACGATCGATGTCATCAGTTTCACCTTTGCCCTGTGGGGCCTCGCCAAACTCCCGCCGCTGCCACCGTCAAAGGAGGCCGTCCGGCCCGGGCTTCGCTCCGTAGTGGAGGGCTTCCGGTTCCTAGGTACGCGGCCCAATGTCCGGATGACCTTCATCATCGACCTCATCGCCATGATCTGCGCCCAACCCCGTGCCCTGATGCCTGCAATTGGGGCAGTCATGATTGGCGGCGGTGAAACAACGGTGGGCGTGCTGCTGGCATCTACCGCCGTGGGCGCCTTCCTGGCCGGACTGTTTTCCGGTCCCCTCGGCAGGGTGAGGCGCCAAGGCAGCGCAGTGGTGTGGTCGGTGGTCGGATGGGGCGCCTCGATTGCAGCCTTTGGAGTGGTGGTGTTGCTGGCTGGAGATTCGGGCCGCGAGGGCGTAACGCCCTGGCTCCTTCCTGCGGCGTTGTGTTGTGCGCTGGCGGGGATTTCGGATTCTGTCAGCGCGGTCTTCCGGACCACCATCCTCCAGTCCGCGACGCCCGATCACCTGCGCGGACGGCTGCAGGGAGTGTTCATCGTGGTGGTCGCCGGAGGTCCCCGCGTGGGAGACATGCTGGCTGGCGGGGTCACACAATTCCTCAGCGAAGGCGGAGTGCTGCTGATGGGCGGCATCGTCTGCATTGTCTTGGCCTGGCTGGCTTCGCGCCTGCAGCCGGGCTTCGTCGCGTACGATGCGAAGCATCCGGTGCCGTAGCCAGCGGGGCATGATTCAGACGGGGCGGTGCCACCCCAAGAGTAGCGGGCAGCTAAGAGGTCGACGCCGGGCCAAGAGTCGGTGCCAGCCCAAAGGTGTGGCGGCCGGTAGGTGTCCCAGTTACGGAACACGGCGACCGCCGTCGGCGTTAATCCAAACAGAACCATTCACGAGCCAACGTCCAAACAGAACCATTCACGAGCCAACGAAAGTGAAAGAACAACCGTGCACAAACACAACAATGGACTCAAGACCGCAGCACTTTTCGGTGTGCTGTGGGCGGTGCTGTTGGGTTTGGGCGCCATTATCGGGGCCGGCACGCGCAGCACCACGCCCATCTGGATCTTTGCCCTGATCGGGGTGGCCACCACCGCCTACGGCTACTGGAACAGCGACAAGATCGCCATCCGCTCCATGGCCGCCTATCCCGTCACCGAAGCCCAAGCCCCGCAGCTGTACCAGATTGTCCGGGAGCTTTCGGTGCGGGCAAACAAGCCCATGCCGCGGATTTACCTCTCGCCCACCATGACGCCCAACGCCTTCGCTACCGGACGCAGTCCCAAGAACGCCGCTGTCTGCTGCACCGAGGGAATCCTGCATGTCCTTGATGCCCGCGAGCTCCGGGGTGTCCTGGGCCATGAGCTCATGCACGTGTACAACCGTGACATCCTGACGTCGTCCGTGGCTGCCGCCGTCGCGGGCGTGATCACGTCCGTGGGGCAGATGTTGTTGTTCTTCGGCGGAGGGGACAGGCGCAACGCCAACCCGATCGCGATGATTGCCATGGCACTGCTGGCCCCGTTCGCGGCCTCCCTGATCCAAATGGCGATCTCCCGCACCTGCGAGTACGACGCCGATGAGGACGGGGCGGAGCTGACCGGCGATCCGCTGGCGCTCGCCTCAGCCCTGCGCAAGATCGAGTCCGGGGTTTCCCAGCTCCCGCTCCCACAGGATCAACGGTTGGTGAACGCCTCACACCTCATGATCGCGAACCCGTTCCGCGGCGGTGGCATGCGGCGCCTCTTCTCTACACATCCGCCGATGAAGGAGCGCATCACCAGGCTTGAGCGGATGGCCGGCCGGCCGCTTTCCTAAGGACGCGGCTTTCCTAAGGACGGGGCTTTCGCAAGGACGGGGCTTTCGCAAGGCCTAAAACGTCGTGAACCCGCTATTCCGTGGGGGGCCAACAACGGAATAGCGGGTTCACCACGTCATAGAGGAATCAGCCGAAAAGTCCTTCGCCGATGAAGCCGCCCTGCTGGATCCCAGGAGGCACGGCGAAAAGGCCCGAGCCGGTATGTTTCAGGTATTCCACGGATAAGGTATCGCCCTTGGCCAGAGCCATCTGCATGGGAACGTAGTGGGTCCGCGGATCCTTGACGAACGCGATGAAGAACAGCCCTGCGTCCAGATGCCCGAGTCCGTCTGAGCCGTCGGTGAAGTTGTAGCCGCGGCGAAGCATCCGCACACCCCCGTTCTGGTCCGGGTGGGCCAGACGGACGTGCGAGTCCAAGGGGATGAGTGGATCACCGTTCCGGCCAGCGAGCTTGAAATCGGGCGCCGTGAACTCTTCGCCACCGGACAGCGGCGCTCCCACGCCCTTCGTCCGCCCGATCAGGCCTTCCTGCTCGCGCAGGGACGTCCTGTCCCAAATCTCGATGTGCATCTGGATCCTGCGCGCCACTAGGTAGCTGCCGCCCCTCATCCACTCTTCCTTTGACGAAGCTGGAGAACCTACCCAGACGTGCTCGTCGAGGAGGGCGTTGTCTTCAACCTTGAGGTTGTTGGTGCCGTCCTTGAAGCCAAAGAGGTTGCGGGGCGTCACCTGCGCCCGGGACGTGGATGACGTGCGGCCAAAGCCCAATTGCGACCAGCGGACCCGCACCTTTCCGAAGCCGATGCGCGCAAGGTTACGGATGGCGTGGACGGCCACTTGGGGGTCGTCGGCGCATGCCTGCACCACGATGTCGCCACCGGTACGACCAGCTTGAAGGTCGTCGCCCGGGAAATGCGGGAGGTCGATCAAGGCTTCGGGCCTGCGTCCCTCCAAACCAAAGCGCACCTTGCCGTTCTTCTCAAACAGCCCTGCGCCGAAACCGAACGTCAACGTCAATTGCGCGGCGGCCAGGTCCAGCGCCTCACCAGTGTCTTCCGGCGGGGCTTCGTAAGGGCCGTCGACGGCGCCAGTCGCACCCGTGGTGCGGCCCGCTGTCATGGCCTCAGCCGCAGCAGTCCAGTCCTTCAGGAGCTTGATCAGCTCTTTCCGGTCCTCCGTGGTGACGTCAAAGGCAGCCATGTGCAGACGGTCCTGGGCGGGGGTGGTGATGCCAGCCTGGTGCTCGCCGAAAAAGGGAACAACAGCATCCCCCGCGTCGGATTCGGCAGCCGATGCAGCACCAGCCGTGACCAGGTCATGGCCCAGGAAACCTGCGGCGATGCCAGCCACTGCGCCAGCGCCGCCCACTCCGGCCAGGGAAAGAAGGCCCCGGCGGGACAGGCGGGAGGTGCCAGCGGTAGCCGACGCACCGCCGTCGGACGTCGCCGTGGAACGTACGACGCCGGTGGCCTCGCCTGGGCGGGCGGAATCGTTCACATCCAGTGGCTGTCCGGCACCTGGAGTTTCGGGGGCTTCGCCGGTGTGCCCGTAGGGGCAGCCGCTCACAGCACGACGGCCGAGGTGAGCTTGGACAGCGGTTCGCCCAAGGAATCGACCAGCGCGGCGAGCTGCTGGATCTGATCCTGGCTCAGCTCGTTGTAGTAGGAGAAGCCATCGCCCTTGGCGTGCTTCTTCAGCTCGGCTTGGAGGGCTGTGAACTTCTCGTCCAAGGACTTGGCAAGCTCGGCGTCTTTTTGCTCCAAGGCCGGCTTCAGGCTCTCGAAGGCGATGCGGGCGCCGTCCACGTTGGCCTGGAAATCCCAGAGGTCGGTGTGGGACCAGATCTCTTCCTCGCCCGTCACCTTACCGGTAGCAACCTCATCGAGGAGTTCCTTGGCGCCGTTGCCCAGCTTGTCTGCCGTCAACTCCACCGTGCGGGTACGCGTTGCGAGGTCCGCAGTATCTGCAACCAGTTGAGCGGAAATCGCGGTTCGTTCGGCCGGCGTCATGGCGGTGTAGTCCGCAGGCGGGAACAAGTCCTTCTCGGCGCGGTGCCAGCCGGTCCACTCCTGGCCAGGCTCGAGATCGGCCTCGCGTGCATCCAGCTTGGGATCGAGATCGCCAAACGATTCGGCAACGGGCTCGATCCGCTCCCAGTGCATGCGGGTCGCGGCATAGAGCTCACGGGCCTTGGCGGCGTCACCAGCTGCGAAGGCGTCTGCAAAGGCCTTGGTGCCCGTGACGAGTTGCTCCGTTTGGTCCTTCGCATATGCGGCGTACTGCTGGGAGCCCGTCTCAAGAAGCTTTTGGAAATCGGCGTCCGCGCTCGGCTTGTTTCCGGATTCCGTGACCTCGAACGAAGCCCGGATGCCGTCGCCCTGCATACCTGGCTTGCAGGCGGTGTTGTATTTGCCTGCAGGAGCCGTGAGCACCAGGTTCCGCGTAATTCCAGGCCCGATGTTCTCCACTTCACCGATGATCCGCAAACCGTCCTCGGCCAACAGGTAGAACTCGGTGACCTCGGTGCCTTCGTTCTTCACGGCAAACGTCAGGTTGCCGCTGGGTGCAGTGCCTGTGGAGACCTTGCATTCATTAGCGGTGCTGCTGACCTGGATCGGCCCATCCGTGGCCGCCGTGGTTTTCGCATTGTCAGTGCAGCCCACCAGAACCATGGGGACGGCGGCGGCTGCGCCGATGACGGTGAGGGTCCTGCGAAGCTTCGGGGAAGTGGACGTGGACAGGAACGTGCCAAGCATGGGGGTCCTTTGTGTTGGGGGAAGGCGCGGGGTGCGAGGGCTGCGCGTCGAGTTGGAGAGGCTCTGGGTTCTTACTGCTGCAGGGCGACTGCCGGGTTGGCGGCGGGCGTCTTCGCTGCTGCCGCCGGAGGATGGGAGCGATTGGCCCGGATGTACAGGAACAGGACCGGGATGACATACAGCAGCCAGGCTGCCGCTTCCAGCCAGGTGGTGGCCGGGGAGAAGTTCAGTGTGCCCTTCAGCAAAGTCCCGTACCAGGACGACGGCGGAACGGCGGCTGAGAGGTCGAAGGCCAGGCTATGCAGGCCGGGAAGGATGCCGGCTTCCTGGAGATCGTGGATGCCATAAGCAAGGACGCCCCCGGCAATAACGATGAGTCCCACTCCCGTCCAGGTGAAGAAGCGGCCTAGGTTGACCTTGAGGACTCCGCGGTGCAGCAAGTATCCGAGTCCGGCAGCCGTCAGGAGGCCAAGCAGGGCGCCAAGGAGGGGGAACGTGGTTTCGCCGGTGGCTTGCGCTGCCGCCCAAATGAAGAGTGCGGTTTCGAGTCCTTCGCGGCCGACGGCAAGTGCCGCAACCAGCACAAGGCCCCATGCGGCGCCGTCGGCCGCTTTGTCCACGTGGGACCGGAGGTCGCCTCCGAGGCTGCGGGCGGTGCGCGCCATCCAGAAGACCATCCAGGTCACGAGGCCTACGGCAACAATGGACAGCCCTCCGCCGATCGCTTCCTGGGCCTCGAAGGTGAGGCCCCGCGGGCCGAAAGTAAGAAGGGCGCCGAAAGCGAGGGAGATGGCAATGGCCAGCCCGACGCCGGTCCAGAGCCGGGGGAGCAGGGACTGCCGGCCGGTCTTGATGAGGTAGGCCATCAGGAGGACCACGATGAGCGAGGCCTCGAGGCCCTCACGCAGGCCTATCAGGAAGTTGGCGGTCATGTGCGTTTCTTTCACTCAGGGTAGCCATACTTAGGCTTGCCTAATGAAGAAGAATACTGCCCTGCGGTGATTACGCAAAAATTTTGTGCGCTAATGTCTCCGGCCATTACGACAATAGACGGACCCGGGCAATAAAAAACCGGAGTCCAGCGCCCTGAGCGGCGCCGGACCCCGGCTTTTATGACGCTGGCTGTGCAGCGTCGGCAGCCTAGCTGCGGAAGTTCACGAACTGGAGGTCTGCCTCTTCGAACTTCTTGAGGATGTTCATGGTTTCCTGCAGGTCATCGCGGGACTTGGAGGTGACGCGAAGCTCGTCGCCCTGAATCTGGGACTTGACGGACTTGGGGGCTTCGTCGCGGATGATCTTGTTGATCTTCTTCGCGATGTCCTGCGCGATGCCCTCCTTGATGGTGCACTCAAGCCGGAATTCCTTGCCGGAGGGGTAAGGTTCGCCCTGGTCCAGGGACTTCAGGGAGATGCCACGCTTGATGAGCTTGGACTGGAAGACGTCCAGGACGGCGAGGACGCGATCCTCGGAGTTGGCCTTCATGAGGATCTTTTCGCCACTGAAGTCAATCTCCGCGCCGACTCCCTTGAAGTCGTAGCGCTGCGCGATTTCCTTCTGGGACTGGTTGAGCGCGTTGGCGACCTCTTGCTTGTCTACCTTGCTGACGACGTCGAATGTTGATTCGCCTGCCATGACTCTCCTTAGGTTGGGGGCCCCGTAAGGGCGGTTTGTCTGCCATCCAGCCTAGTACGGAAGGCGGGGGATGGGGCCGTGGATAACTTTCACAGTTCGCTCACAGCACATGCTTGGTTGGAACCGAGGTGGATGTTTGAGAGTTGTACCAGTTGGAAGAGCCCACCCCGGAGGTAAGCATGAGCCACAAGGCCGTCCACTACGTCACGAAATCCGCATCCGCGGCAGCTGGTTCGATCGGTACGGCAGCAGCAGCCGCGGCGAGTGCGGTAGCAGCGGTGACTGTGGCGGCGTCGATCGTCCTGAGCCCGGTGCCGGATGCGGCTTCGCGGATGGACGGCGTGCACGCCGATCTGCAGCGTGCGGTGGAGCTCAACCAAATCACGGCCGAGCAAGCAGAAAAGTTTGAAGCGAAACTGGCTGGCCGGATCCTCGGAGAAGCCTGAAATACCGGCCATTCCGGCGTGTCCGCCCTCGATTAGATTCTTGGCCGGAAGTTCTGTAAGGTTATCTCTGCCTTCGGTTACCGGATCGAAAGAACCGGTCTCCGGAAGTGATCTTCTTTTGAAGTTCGGCAGATTACCCGAGCGGCCAAAGGGGGCTGACTGTAAATCAGCTGGCAACGCCTACGGGGGTTCGAATCCCTCATCTGCCACCCAAAGGGAAATCCCCGGAACCAACAGGTTCCGGGGATTTTTCGTATGATCAGGGGATAGGGCTGCCGCCGACGGCTGTGGATGTCGGGCCGAGCTTGTGCGGCTACCACCCACTTTGATTCAGCCAGCCGGGAGGCACGCCGCAGACAACGGCGCGTCGTCCGATAGGAGTGTTCAAAGGTGGTGGTGACGGTGGGGGCCAGCCGCCGAAAAAGGGGTTAGGCCGCAGGAGTCTCCAGCCAGTATCCGTCCATGTGGTGAACCAGCTGCCGGCCCAGACCGCCTTTGAGCTGCACCCAGAGTGTGCTGCGGTCATCGGTCATGCCGTCGATGCTTCCTTCGATGCGATTGCCCCGGGCGTCCCGGAGTACGACGTCCTGATGGCGGGCGAGGTCGGGCCAGACGTCTGCGTGCGGCTTGGTGCTTTGCAAAGTGCTCAAGGGGTCTCCCTGGTGATGAGTCGATGTTTCCGGGTTTCAGATATTGTGCACGGGATGGATGAACTGGCGGTAAACGTTTGTGCAATCGTTGGACATAAAGCGATGGATGTACTAGACACTGCGTCCACTATGCGGTCTGCCTATTCCCAGTGAAGTTACTCGCGGGTAACATTGCTCGCATGCATTTGCTTCTCCGCACCCTCATGCTGCTGTTCACCTCATCCAAGCGTTCACCTTTGGGTGCTTGGGAAACGTCCTCGCTGCCCCTGCGCGTTCTGCCGACGGACATCGACATCGCGATGCACGTGAACAACGGTATGTATTTCTCCTTGATGGACCTTGGCCGTTTCGACCTCATGGTTCGCAGCGGTATCTGGAAAAAGATGCGCCGACGCGGCTGGAGTCCCGTGGCTGCCGGAGAGACCATCGCTTTCCGCAAGTCATTGCAACTGTGGCAGCGCTACACCATCGAAACGCGCATCATCGGACTGGACACCAAAGCCATCTACTTTGAGCAGCGCATGGTGGTGGACGGTGAGATCTACGCTCGCGCCCACATCGCAACCCGCTTGGTCAACAAGGGGAAGCCGGTAACGCAGGAGGAGATCATTGCTGAGTTCGGTGCGCCACCGGCTGATCTGGAATTGCCGGAGTGGATCCATGAGTGGCGCGAAAACAATGCACTCCCAGGAGCGCGCCGGCCAGCTCCGCATGAGTGGGCTTAAGGATAACTAAACGCCGACGTCCCGCCGCTGAAGTGCAACCGCGCCCAGTGCGATAAGCGCCGCGGAAATACCCAGCAAGCCTGCCGCGGCTCCCCAATCAGCACCGTTCGTTACGGGTGAATTGCCGTACGCCCAGTGGTACGGCGAAAGGTTCAGCAGCCAGTCGACGTCGGGGCTTTGCCTCCCAACAGCGTTGAAGACATAGCCGAGGACGGCCACGGCGGCACCCGCCGCAATCGCATAAACCTTCCGTCCCGTCAGCGCACCTACGCACAGCGCCGCTGTTCCGCTCAGCAGTGCCAAAGCGGCAAACAGCACTACCGCACCGAAGAGATGCCCGACGTCGATATCCAGTTTCGAGGGCCCGTTCAGCACCAGCACCAGCAGGAAGACCAAGGCTGAAAGGATCACGACGCGCACTACGAGTGCCAGGGCGCGTTCAAGGACCACCTGGATTCGGGTCACGCTATGGGCCAAGGTCAATTCCAACAGCCCAGACTCCTCGTCCCCGCCGACTGCCGCCGCGCCCCAACCGACGGAGGCCATGGACATCAGCAGGAAACCGATCAACCCGAAAAGGGTGGCCTGGGTATAGCCAGGTCCGGTGGCGATCTGGTCATAGTTCAGGGCCTTGGTCATCTCCTGGGGGAGTGCGTCGATCATTTGCTGCATTTGCGCGCTGCCACCGATGGACGGATACAGCGGCAGGTACAGCATGATCGCGGCCGTCAGTCCCAAGGCCCACGCGAGGGTGGACCGCCACGAGTCAGTCAAGGCTTTCGTGAAGAGGGGGAGGAACTTAGACATGGTGTGCTCCTTCCGTGTGGCTCAGGGATTTGTGTCCAGTTCCATTTCGCCCGTTTCCTCCGTGCCCGTTTCCGTTGCCCGCATAGTGCCCCGTGTAGAGAGTCAGCACAGCTTCCTCCAAATCCGGTTCCTCCAGGACGAGGTCTGTGAGGTTCAGCCGAGCCAGCTCCTGCACCAGTGGCTGGACCTGCCCCGAGAGCGTCGCCGTTGCTTCGACGGCGGCTTCCGCTGCGCTGTCACCAGGAAGCTTCCGCAGCACAACGTTGGCGACGCCGGGCACCCGCGCCAGCAGCGCCCCGACGTCGTGCGTTTCTGCGCCCGCCGCGTTGAACCGCAACTGCCGTACGGCCGCGTTCCTGAGGGCTTCAACGGTAGAGATCGTCACTATGCCGCCGTCGCGGAGGATAGCTACGGCGTCGGCGGCCTGCTGGACCTCGCTCAGCACGTGTGAGCTGAGGAAGACCGTGGCGCCATCGTCCACCACTTCGCGGACCAGTGAATGGAATTCCTGTTGGACCAGGGGATCCAGGCCGCTGGTTGGTTCATCGAGCACCAGGAGCTCGGGGCGGTGCATGAACGCCTGCAGGAGGCCGAGCTTCTGCTTGTTCCCTTTGGAGAGCTTGCGGGTCTGCCGGTCCAAATCCAGGTCCAGCCGTTCTGCCAACTCGTTGACATATTTGGGCTGTACCGGCCCGCTGATGGCCTCGAAGTGCTCAAGCATGCGCCGGCCCGTGGTTCGGTTCTCCAAGTGGAGTTCGCCGGGGAGGTAACCGATCCTGCGGCGGAGTCCGATTCCGGCGTGGCGCGGATCCTGGCCCAAGACTGAAATGGTTCCCGCGCTTGGCCGGATGATATCCAGCAGGCAGCGCATGGTGGTGGTTTTGCCCGCCCCGTTCGGTCCAATGACGCCGAAGACGGTTCCCGGTTCAACGGCGAAATCGAGTCCGTGGAGGACCTCGCGCTGGCCGAACTTCTTGCGCAACCCCTCGACGACGATTGCCTGGGTCACGGGGCATGCTCCCTTCCTTGGTTGATGGTGTCTTGCTGCAGGGCGTCGCGGGCCGAGTCCAGGAACCGCGAATCCGCGTAGAAGCCGTTGGTGTAGATGTCCAGCGCGGGGATGGTCAGTTGCCGCAGCAGTTCCGGTCCTATGCCGTGCGGTTCTGTCACGTCCGCTCCCAGCGCCCGTGAGAGGTGCCTGCCGAGCATGAGCATCGAGAGGCTGTTTGAGGCGACGACGACGGCGGTGGACCGGACGTCGTCGAAGTCGCGGATGGTGCCGGCAGCGATTCCGGCCTCGATGATGTCCTGCGTCTGGCGCACCACGGCGTCGAAGAATGCGTCGCCGGCCTCGGATTCGTCACCCAGGGAGCGGCGAATGTAGGCGATCTCGCTGGCGTACTGGTCCGGGTGGTTGAGGTAGTTCTGGATCAATTGGCGTGCGGTGCCTGGGTCTGTTTTCTCCCTGCCCTGGCTGGCGGTCTGCGCGAGGACATGCTGGTCGCATGCTTCGCGCAGACCTGCCTTGCTGCCGAAATGGTGGATCACCAGCCCAGGGCTGACCCCAGCGGCAGAGGCGACGGCGCGGACGGTGGCAGGGCCGAAACCATCGCGGCCGAACAGTCCAATGGCGGCATCACGGATGCGTGCACGGGTGGTTAAATCCTCTGCGGTTAAACGCATGTTTCATACACTAAACACTTGTTCAATCGCTGGCAAGAGGCGCTGATTTACCCCCACTAATGCGAGGTTACTTGCGCGGACTTCGGAAGCTTCGCGGCTCGATTCACGCGCCTGGCATCTGAATAATCCCAAGCTGCTGCATCAGCGCGAGGTCGTCGCGATCGGACCAATGCTCCACGATCCTGCCGTCCTGAATTCTGTGGATGGCAACGGCGGTTTCGTCCAGTTGGGCGCCTGTAGCAGGCAGCGGACCGGGCAGCTCGCCTTCGTGTCGACCATGGGCGGTCAGCCTGGTAACTACCTTGTCGCCTTCGCAGATCTGATCCTCAATAACATGATGGCCCGGCGTTGCCTGGAGGAAAATGCGGAAGGCCTCCTTCAGTCCCTCCCGGCCAGCCGAGAGCCCGGGGAAAGGAGGGTGATGGTCCAGGTAGTCTTCAGCAACCAGATCGTCCATCGCTTCGATGTTGCCGGCATCGATCGCTTCGTAGAAGCGCCTAACCAGCGCTTTGTTATCCTCAGGCTCCACGTTCATTCCCTTCATTGAATGCGTGGCTGCCGGGCAAGAACTGGTCAGGCAAGAACTGGTCAGGGCAGGCAACGCAACCCGTCCCCAAGTCACCATGGGAGGCCAGTCTAGGACGAAGGGTCCGGCGATGACAGGGGTTCCCGTGACTCAGCGGAACGATGCCCGCCGGCCGGGGAACATAACGATGTGACACCAAACGCTGCGTCGTCGCTGCCTGAAGTGCCGCCGTCGAAGATACTGGCTTGACTGTCTTCGTGGGGGAGCAGTGACGGGGCCTTTGGGTCCGAAGATGCAGGGGTAGATAAGTGGGTTGTGCGGGGTCGGCTTCGAGGTCGAAGAAAAGCAAAATCGCCCGGTCAGCGGCGGCGCTGTTGTTGGTCCTTGGCCTACTTGGAACAGCGGTACCGGCGCAAGCGGTCCCGTCGGCGAGCATCAAGTTTCAGACTTCCAACCCTCCCGTCACAGGCGCCATCGGGCAGCTTTACAGCACCAGCACTTGGGCCCGAAGCGTTCTGATCCGGCCCACGGCAGCGGAGGAATGCTCCAGCACCGGTTGCGTGCAACGGTTCGTCGGTGGCGATATCGCTTGGTCGGCCCGCACGGGAGCCCGTGTGGTGGTCAATGGACCGGTCCGCAACGCTTGGTGGGAAGCCGATGGCCCCGCGGGCTATCACGGCTATCCCACAACAGACACTGTAAGCGGCCTGCGCAATGGTGGTTCCAAGCAACTCTTCGAACGGGGAGCCATCAGTTTCTCGCCAGCTACTGGTGCCCAACGCACCACGGGATCCATCCATTTGGCGTGGGGGAGGACGGGTTTTGAGGCCGGTTTCCTCGGATACCCGGCCGGCAGTGAACACACCGGGCTGCTCGACGGCGGCGTCTACCAGGTCTTCGAGCGCGGCTTTATTGTGTGGTCCCCGACGACTGGGGCACATCCTTCCATGGGCGCCATACGTGAGCGCTGGCGCCAATCCGGGCTGGAAAGCGGCGAGTTTGGCTATCCCACTACAGATGAAGCGACCGGACTGCGTAATGGTGGCTCATCACAGCAGTACCAGCACGGAACCATCATCTGGTCGCCCGCCACGGGCGCGCGGGCCCTGACGGGAGCCATCCGGAGCTACTGGTCCGCGACTGGAGGCCAGAACGGTGCCTTGGGATATCCGATCAGCGAGGAATACCGTCAGGACAACTTCGTCTACCAACTCTTCCAGAGCGGCACGGTCTACTGGTCGGCGGCCACTGGCGCGCATTCAACCACCCACGGCGACGTCCACAACCGCTACGTCTCCCTGGGTGGAGCTGCCGGCCAATTGGGCTTGCCCCTCACGGACAAGCTTCCGCGGGCCGGGGGTCTGGTGCAGCAGTTCGTCAACGGCTGGATTGTTTGGGGCCCTGCAACGGGAGCGCGGATTGTGGGACACCCCACATACAAAGTGTGGTCCATCAATCCGGGCGAGTTCGGCTGGCCGGTTCGCGATACCTGGTCCGATGCCCGGGGCTCCCACGTCGCCTTCCAAAAGTTGGAAACCATCTGGAATGAATCCACGCAGGAGCTGTATTCAGCGGAAGCAGTGGACGCCTCCACGGTGGTCTTCCTTGGCGACTCGCAGCTGGACCTTGACTCATGGGGTGAACAGGGCGCCCGCGCCGCTGGCTATACCCGACAAGTGGTCCGAAGCATTGGTGGCATCGGATACGTTTCGGGGAGCCCGGCGGTGGGTGGCAATTCAGCGACGGATGCCGTACTCCTGGACCGGATCCTCCTACCCCAAGGGAACCCCGGACTGGTGGTGGTGACTCTTGGTGGAAACGACGCGCGGATTTTTGCCACCGATGCAGCGATCCTGTCCCAGGCGAACCGGCTGTGGGATGAACTGCGCCGCAAGTATCCCCGCAGCACGATCCTCATCACGGGGGTTCTTTCCCGCAATGACGCCAGCCATTTCCAACGTCGCTGGGTGGACGGGCTCTTGACCCGCGAAGCTGCTGTCCGGGGCTGGCCACGCATCTCGATGGCGGGGACAGCGACTATCGCCGGAGCTACCTGGAATTATCTTGATGACGTCCATTTAAACCAGACCGGACACAACAAGGTGGCCCCGCTCAACGCGTCCGCGCTCAAGTACGTACTGGGCAAGTAGCCGTTTATTCCCGGTGACGCGGGAAGCGAACAACGCCCCTCTCCACGGGACTTAGCGAGCGGGGTCGCGTACCGTGGAATCATGGCTACAGTTGACATCACTGGAGAACAGTTCGCATCGACCATCGAGGGCAATGACATTGTCCTGGTGGATTTCTGGGCTGCCTGGTGCGCCCCGTGCCGGCAGTTTGCGCCCACCTATGGGGCAGCTTCGGAGAAGCACCCGGACGTGGTCTTCGCGAAGGTAGACACCGAGGCTGAGCAGCAGCTCGCCGCCGAAGCCGGGATTACGTCCATCCCGACGCTCATGGCCTTCCGCGAGAAAGTGCTTGTCTTCTCGCAGCCGGGTGCCCTCAACGGCCCGCAGCTGGAGCAGGTCATCGAGGCCGTGAAGGGCCTGGACATGGAAGAAGTCCACGCCCACGTGGCCAAGGCGCGTGCCGAGGCCCAGGAAAGCTAGACCACCCCGGCGAAACCGCCGGAACAGCATCGAGGTCGCCGGAAAATTCCGGCGACCTCGATGCTTTAAGGCGTTCCCGCAGTTTTGCGGCGATTTCGCTGAGCTGGTGTGGGGAGCTGAGCCAGTGCTGGGAGAGGCTAGAGCCGTTCGAGCTTGACCGGCTCAGCCAGCAAGGCGCTGAGGGACTCGTTCAGGTCCTGCACTGCAATGCCCTTGGAGTGCTTCTCCAGAGCCTCTTCCGATTCCCAGCGCTCTGTGAGCACCAGCTTCTCCTCAGTGGCTTCGGTCAGTTCATAACGGATGCAGCCGGGCTCGTTGACGACCTCGTCGATCGCGATTTCCAGGGCGAGCTTCACGCGGAAGAATTCGCCGTCGTTGGGGATGAACGTGGCCTGCAGGTCGATGGGTGCACTCATGGATTCAACCCTACCGGGAGGACACGGAGCCGATTGTCCACTTTACGGTTCTGTTGCGCGCACTGACTTGGTAGCGTTCGGTCATGCTGTCCTACACCGCCGGAGACACTGACGTCCCGCTGCTCGAAGAGACCATCGGTGCCAATTTTGAACGCATCGCAGCGCAGTTTCCACTCAGGGACGCGCTGATAGAAGCCGCTGCCACACCTGGCGGAGACGCCCGTCGGTGGAGCTACGAAAAGCTTAACGACGACGTCGATCACCTCGCCCGCGCGCTCCTCGCCCTGGGGGTGGAGAAAGGCGAGCGCATCGGCATCTGGAGCCCGAACTGTGCGGAGTGGACCATCCTGCAGTACGCCACGGCAAAGATCGGAGCCGTGCTGGTCAACGTCAACCCGGCTTATCGCAGGCACGAACTGGAGTTCGTGGTCAAGCAGAACGGCATGCGGATGCTTGTGGCTGCGCCCTCTGACAAAAACAGCGATTACGTGGGCATGGCCAGGGAGACTGCGGATGCCTGCCCAGAACTCACGGAGATCGTCTTCCTGCCCGGAAACCCGGTGGCGGGCCTCACGGCGGGTGTCCCCGAGGCCGGCCACGAACTGACGTACGCCGAGCTCCTGACCCGGGCGGACGGCGTCGGGCCTTCTGCACTACGGGACCGTATGGCCGAACTGGATCCGCACGATGCCATCAACCTTCAATACACATCGGGCACCACGGGATTCCCGAAGGGTGCGACCCTCACCCACCACAACATCCTCAACAACGGCCACTCGATCGGCCGACTCCTGGGCTATACGGAAAACGACCGCGTGGTGATTCCGGTGCCGTTCTATCACTGCTTCGGAATGGTGATCGGGAACCTGAATGCCCTGAGTTTCGGGGCGGCAACCATCATCCCAAGCAGAGGATTCAACCCTTCCGCGGCGTTGGAAGCTGTGCAGGACTTTGGCGGCACTTCACTTTATGGCGTGCCCACCATGTTCATCGCCGAACTCGTGCTGCCCGACTTCGCCACGTTCGATCTCTCCACGCTCAGGACGGGTGTCATGGCGGGGTCGTTGTGCCCCATAGAGGTGATGCGCCGGGTCATCGATGAGATGCACATGGTGGATGTGGCCATTTGCTATGGCATGACGGAGACTTCACCGGTGTCCACCATGACCCGGGCGGGGGACACACTGGAGCACAGGACCAGCACAGTGGGCAGGACCATGCCGCACCTTGAGAGCCGCATTGTGGACCCGGGTACGGGTGAAGTGGTGGAGCGCGGCGTCATTGGCGAGCTGTGCACGCGCGGCTACGCGGTGATGCAGGGCTATTGGGGCCAGTCGGACAAGACGGCCGAGGCCATTGACGCCGAGGGCTGGATGCATACGGGCGACCTCGCGCGAATGGACGAGGACGGGTATCTGGTGATCGAAGGCCGGATCAAGGACATGGTGATCCGCGGTGGCGAGAACATTTATCCCCGCGAGATTGAGGAGTTCCTGTACCTGCATCCGTCCATCCAGGACGTGCAGGTGATTGGGGTTCCGGACGCCAAATATGGGGAAGAGCTTATGGCCTGCATCATCCTCAAACCGGGAGCGGAAACCCTGACCGCGGAGGACATCGCCGAGTACTGCAGTGGCAAGCTGGCGCACTACAAGATTCCCAAATACGTGGATGTCCGCGAGAGCTTCCCGATGACCGTCTCGGGCAAGGTCCGGAAGGTGGACATGCGCCAGGAAGCGGTCTCCCGCCTCCACCTCTAAAGCAACGCGGGGTCACTTATGGCCCATGTTGACGCCTCTAAAGGGCCATAAGTGACCCCGCGTTGCCTTGTCAGTAGGTGGACCTGTGGATAACTCAATTTCCTAGGCCTCCAGCCGACAGACTGGACTGCATGGTTCGCATCAATCCTTTGCCGGACGGGCTCGGCGCCCGGCCGTTCACCGTCTATGAGTCCCGTACCCTGGGCGTCGCGACCAAACGCCTGAGGGCCAAGGACCTGGCCAACGGGACGTGAGATTGAATTGCTGGAACGGGCGAGGGTTCTGGCCGCCGCAACACCGGGCGCCTGGGTTTCGCACGAGACCGCTGCGCTTTTGACTGGGCTGGGGCTTCCGCCCTGGATGGGCAACGAGGAGACAATCCACCTCAGCAAGCCACATCAACTGCCGCGCGTTCGCAGGACCGGAGTGAGAGGTCACAGAGTTCGGGTTTTCCCTGGCGAGGTTGTGAATTATCAGGGAGTCCCGATCTCGGTGCGGCCCCGGACCTGGTTGGACCTGGCCACGGAATTGCCTCTTCCCTATGTCATTGCGATGGGCGATCAGCTGATCCGCCGCCCTCGACCAGCCTTCGAATCACGGTCCGAACCCTATGCTTACCCCTCGGGGCTTCGGCTGTTGATTCGACAACACCCCAACCTCCAAGGGGTGGAAAAGGCCCGCCTGGCACTGGACGAAATGAGGGTGGGCGCAGATTCGTATCCAGAAACATTCCTGCGTTTGGCCATGCGGGATTCCGGCCTTCCGGAGCCGGAACTACAGCTGCAGTTGGACCTTCTGGATCCGCTATCACCCAGGGCCGACCTCGGGTACCGGCGGTTTCGCATCGCAGTACAGTACGACGGCGCCCATCACATGACGCGTGAACAGCAGTCCAGGGATAACCGCCGCGACGAGGCATTTCTCAGTGCTGGCTGGTCCTACTTCAAAGTCAATGCAGACGACCTCGCCGAAGGCTTCGCCGGCGTGATCTCCAGGATCAAGAAGGCGAAGCTCCGCGCAATGTAGGGCAACCCGGAGTCACTTATGGCCCTTTGGCGGAGCAAACATGGGCCACAAGTGACCCCGCGTTGCTTTAGTGGGCGCGGTGATCCTGGACGGTCATCCGTGGGCCGAAGGTCGGCTTCCGGAAGCCGCTGAGGTAAAGCATGCGGACCAGGCGCTGTCTTTGTCCCCGCCAAGGTTCCAGCAACTCCAGCATGCCGGCGTCGTCGATCTTCCGTCCCAGCAACGCATAGCCCACATAAGAGGCCAGGTGGTAGTCGCCCACGGAAATCGAGTCCGGGCAGCCGTGGGTCCGTTGGACTACCTCCGCGGCAGTCCAAACGCCGATTCCGGGAATGGTCTGCAGTTTGGCTCCGGCACGCGCTGGGTCAAGGCCAGCGAGACGTTCAAGCGCGACGGCGGATTGCAGCGCCCGCATCACTGTCGCCGAGCGTTGTGGCCCGACTCCCGCCTTATGCCACTCCCAGGATGGAACGGCCAACCATTGCCGCGCGGTGGGAGGCACGAGGAGCCCATCGGGGGCCTTGCCCGGCGCGCGTGTTCCGAACCGGTACATCAAGTACCGGTAGCCTCGCCTTGCCTCCAAGGTGGTGACCTTTTGCTCCAGAATGGTGGGCACCAGCGAGTCAACCAGCCGCCCAGTGGAGGGTAGCCGCAGTGCCAGGTTCCGGCGTCGTGCTTCAGTGACCAGGCGGGGGAGCGTTGCATGGAAGCCGGGTTCGTCAAACGCGGACCAGTCGTCGTCCGCGCCGAGGAGGCGGGGAACACCGACGATGGCGTCCTCCGCCCCGGGCCCCCAGGCCTGGGCGTCAACGAACGTATCCTCGCCCACTCCAGCCGCCGAGAGCCGCAGGGTCACAGACCCCGAAGGAGTGGTGAAGGCCATCCAGAAACCGTTGGGATGGGCCGCGAAAGAGGGGTCGGCATTGCCCCGCATCAGGGGAAACATGGTTTGGTCGAGCCTGTAGGAGGCGCCGGGGTGCCATCGTATGGAAGCGTCTGCCGCGGCCGCAACAAGGGGCGGGGCGTCTGCGATGGTCATGTTTTCATGGTCCCACGGCTGGCTGACAATTCACTCCTGTAAGCCTCTTACGGCGGCTGCCTCACGGGTCTAGACTCCCTGATGTGGCGCGGGTGGCCCGCGTCCGAACCCCAAAATCCAGGAGCGCAAACCATGGCCGGAATAGTGCATTTCGAGATTCCCACGGATGACAACGAGAGGGCCAACACTTTTTACCAAAGTGCTTTCGGCTGGAATCTCAGCCCTATGCAGGAGATGGATTACACGATCGCGATCACGACTCCGTCCGATGAACAGACTGGCAGGCCCAGCGAACCCGGAGCCATCAATGGTGCACTGTTCCCCCGAACTGAAAATCTGAAAAATCCCGTCCTCACCATAGACGTCGACGATGTAGACGCCGCGCTCGGCCAGGTGGAATCCGCTGGTGGCTCCATCGTTCAAGGTAAGGACGCCGTCCCCGGAATGGGCTGGTATGCCTACTTCAAGGACACCGAAGGCAACATCCTGGGCCTCTGGCAAACCGACTCCTCTGCCGGGAAGTGATGCACGGCAGGTGAGGCACGGCAGGGCGGACTACGGGCAGGCGGTAACTTTGTACCTATGAAGTACGCCCAGTCCGTGTTGGACCTCATCGGCAATACGCCGCTCATCAAGCTCAACCACGTAACGGACGGGATCAAAGCCACCGTCCTGGTCAAGCTCGAGTACGTCAACCCCGGCGGGTCCATCAAGGATCGCATCGCCGTGAAGATGATCGAAGAGGCGGAAAAGGACGGGCGGCTGCAGCCGGGCGGAACCATCGTTGAACCGACGTCGGGGAACACCGGCGTCGGCTTGGCGCTCGTTGCGCAGCAAAAGGGCTACAAGTGCATTTTCGTGGTGCAGGACAAAGTCGGCGAGGACAAACGTGCGGTCTTGGCAGCTTATGGCGCCGAAGTTGTGGTGACACCCACCGCAGTTGCGCCCGACAGCCCGCAAAGCTACTACAGCGTCTCAGATCGCTTGGTCCAGGAGATTCCCGGGGCCTTCAAGCCGGACCAGTTCTCCAACCCCGCAGCCCCGGGCAGCCACTTCGAGTCAACAGGCCCGGAGATCTGGCGCGATACTGACGGCAGGGTGACGCACGTTGTCATCGGCGCCGGAACGGGCGGCACCATCACGGGTACGGGCCGCTTCCTTAAGGAAGTCTCTGCCGACAGGCCCGGGTCCGACGGCGGCCGGGTCAAGATCATCGGCGCAGACCCCGAAGGTTCTGTGTACTCGGGCGGTACCGGACGCCCGTACTTCGTTGAAGGCGTTGGCGAGGACATGTGGCCCACCAATTACGACAAAACCGTGCCGGACCAGGTCATCGCAGTCTCTGATGCCGATTCGTTCGCCATGACCCGCCGCCTGGCACGCCAAGAGGGCCTCCTGGTGGGCGGCTCCTCCGGCATGGCCGTGGTCGCTGCCTTGGAGGCTGCCAAGGACCTGGACGAGTCCGCGGTCGTTGTGGTGATCCTCCCCGATTCCGGCCGCGGCTATCTTGCCAAGATCTTCAACGATCAATGGATGCGCTCCTACGGCTTCCTTTCCGGCGGCGAAGAGTCATCCGTGGGCGAGGTACTGAAGTCCAAGACAGGCGAGATGCCGGACCTGGTCCACATCCACCCGAACGAGACCGTTCGAGACGTCATCAACATCATGAACGAGTTCGGCGTCTCACACATCCCTGTCCTCTCGCAGGAACCGCCTGTGGTCATGGGCGAGGTTCTGGGCGCAGTCGATGAGCGCAGCCTCACCACCAAGCTGTTCCGCGGCGAAGCCAAACTCACGGACAAAATCGCCGAACACATGGGGGAGCGCCTGCCCGTTATCGGATCGCTGGAGACCATTTCGGCTGCGCGCGAGCTGTTGTCCGACGTCGATACTGTGATGGTCACGTTCGTTGGGGCGCCCGTGGGCATCCTGACGCGCCACGACCTCCTGGCCTACCTGAGCAACTGAGCGCCACGCGCCCACTTCCAACCGTTGAACACTGAAAGAGGAGCTTCCATGTCCGTCAACAACAACGCCGGGTTCAACACGAGGGCCGTCCACGCGGGCCAGGCCTTCGAACCCCGGACAGGCGCTGTGGTGCCGCCTCTGCACTTCAGCTCAACCTACGCCCAGGACGGAATTGGCGGCCTGCGTTCAGGCTACGAGTATGGCCGCGGCGGCAACCCCACCCGTGACTCCCTGCAGGAACAGCTGGCAGCCCTTGAGGGTGGTTCGGCCGCGTTCTCGTTCGGCTCTGGCCTTGCTGCCGAAGACTCGCTGATCCGCGCTGTGGCGCGTCCTGGGGACCACATCGTCCTGGGCAACGACGCCTACGGTGGCACGTACCGTCTCATCAACCGCGTGCTCGGCGACTGGGGCATCGGCAACACCCCCGTGGACATGTCCGATCTCGATGCTGTGGCACGTGCCGTTGGAGCGAACAAGACGCGCATGGTGTGGGTGGAAACCCCGTCCAACCCCATGATGAAGATCACTGACATTGCGGCGCTCGCCGAAGTAGCGCACGACGCCGGTGCCCTCCTGGTCGTGGACAACACCTTCGCGTCTCCCTACTTGCAGACCCCCCTGGACCTGGGTGCCGACGTCGTGATCCATTCCACTACCAAGTACATTGGGGGCCACTCGGACGTGGTGGGCGGAGCAATCGTGGTCAACGACGCCGAGCTCGCCGAGAAGATCGGTTTCATCCAGTTCGCCGTTGGTGCTGTTTCCGGACCGATGGATGCCTTCCTCACCACGCGGGGCCTCAAGACCCTGGGCGTGCGCATGGACCGGCACAGCGAGAACGGCCAAGCTGTGGCCGAATGGTTGCTGCAGCGCCCCGAAGTGGAAGCCGTGCTGTACCCGGGCCTCCCGGACCACCCCGGCCACGAACTCGCTGCGAAGCAGATGAAGAAGTTCGGCGGCATGGTCTCTGTCCAGTTCAAGGGCGGTGAGGCCGCGGCGCGTACAGTTGCCGAATCCACTTCGATTTTCACCTTGGCCGAATCACTGGGCGGAATCGAGTCCCTCATGAACTACCCCTCGGAGATGACGCACGCTTCCGTCAAGGGGACAGAACTGGCCGTTCCCGTGAACCTCTTGCGCCTCTCCTGTGGCATCGAGGAATCCGAGGATCTGATCGCGGACCTTGAACAGGCCTTCGCCAAGATCAGCAACGGCTGACACTGTGGCTTCTTCTTCACCCACGTTTGTTTCGGCTGCCCAGCGCGGCTGGATCCTGACCGTCGCAGGCGTGTTGACCCTCGCCGTCGCCGTTTGGTTCCTCTACACGGACTACCAGCCGTTCCTGAACGACTTCGAGGTCTATTTCTACGGCGGCGGCAAGGTTCTCCAAGGCGGGGACCTGTATGCCGTGCGCGACGGCCTTCCTTTTACTTACCCGCCTTTCGCGGCCTTGCTCTTTGCCGGCCTGGCAGCAATGGGTTTCTTTGCCAGCAGCATGGTCTTCATCATCGCCGCCTTGGCAGGTGCCGCAGTGGTGGCTGCCTGGTTGGCACGCCATTATTTCGGCCTGAAGACATGGCGTTCAGCATTCGCCGACTATCGCTTCAGGACCACTGCTTTAGTGGGAACAGGAGCCATCCTGCTCCTGGGCCCATGGCGGGATACGTTCGTTTTCGGCCAGATCAACATCATCCTGATGGGCGTGATCCTGGCGGACTTCGCGCTCTTCGGTAAGGCGCGGGCTGGCCTCATCCGGTGGCCCGCAGGACTCTTGATCGGCCTGGCTGCCGGTGTGAAGCTCACGCCGCTGGCGTTCGGCCTGTATTTCCTGGTCCGCCGCGACTTCAAGGCGCTGGCATGGATGGCCGCTGGATTCTTCGGATCCATCGCGATCGCGTGGGCCATCCTGCCGCAAGCATCCCTGGCATTCTGGACCCAGATCCTCCCCGATACCGGGCGCATCGGCGGCCCGGCCTACGTGGACAACTTGTCCGTCAAGGGGCTGCTCCTGCATTTCGGCATGCCGGATTCCTCCCTCACCAGCGTGGTGTGGTTGGTTCTTTCCCTGGCACTCGCGGCGCTTGCAGCAAAAATCATTAAGTGGGCCGTGGACGTGGATGAAAACTTCGTCGCGGTCTCGGCCACAGCCATCCTGATGCTCCTGGTCAGCCCCGTTTCTTGGTCCCACCACTGGGTCTGGGTGGCGGTAGCCCTGCCCAGCATGGCTTTTGCGATGCATCGGGTGCCGTCCCGCAGCGGGCGGATGCGCACGGCGGGATGGATCATCGTGGCCTGTTCCACGGTTGCCTTCTACATGACGCCAAAGAACCTTGCCGTCTGGGCAGGCGCCGCCGAGTGGGGGAAGGATCCCCAGACGCAATGGCAGCTGATGGTGTCAAGCCTGGGTGTGGTGTGCGGAATCGCCCTGCTGGTCTACTGGGCCCTGGCTTACCGGCCTTCGCGCACGGGCCTCGTTGCTGCCGAGATGCGCGCCGGGCGGGTGGCTTCCTGACCTCCTTTGCCGCGGAGGTCCGGGGGAAATCAACCAAAATAGGGTGCTTCCGGGCAGTCCAAACTCCAAAGAGGGTCAGGAAGCAAAGGCGTCCGCTAAGGCGCCACACATAATCTAGCTTTCTTTAGAAAAGTCAGGTACTTTGTCCACATGCCTTTGCGATCTGACTGGTCCGCCCGCACGTGCAGCCTGGCGCGGGGCCTCGACGTCCTCGGCGATCCATGGGGAAGCTTGGTCCTGCGCGAGATTTTCTTTGGAAACGGCCGTTTCGAAGCCATCAAGGAGCGACTGGAAGTCGCGGACAACGTTCTCAGCAAACGTCTGGCATGGCTGCTCGAGGACGGGCTCTTGACGCAACGCCCTTATCAGGATGGTGCCCGGACGCGCCAGGAATACGTGCTCACCCCCAAGGGCGAGGACGCTCTTCCGGTCCTCAACGCCATCATCATTTGGGCAGAGAAACATTTGGACGCCCCCAGCGAGGTCTCTCATATGAAGGTCGTTCACACTGACTGCGGACAAATCACGGCGTCGGCAGACACGTGCACCCATTGTGGCGTCCACCTGACAGCTGCCAACACGAGCTGGCACAGCTTCACACGCAGTGACCATCCGCTGCCCCTGGCCATAGCACCCGTACCAACAACTTCCCCCGAAACGGAGATCTCCGCATGACCGCTCCCGATGTCACCGGAACTCCGATAAGCAATGCAGCCGTCCCAACCGGCAAGCAATCCGGCAAGCAACCCGGCAAGGGACCCAGCCGCAGACTGCACCCGGCCTGGATTGTGGCCGCCGTAGCTTTCCTCGCCCTGGTTGGGGCCGCCGGCTTCAGGGCCGCGCCTGGAGTGCTGATGGTTCCGCTACAACAGGAATTCGGCTGGTCCACCACAGTCTTGTCCTTGGCGGTGAGCATCAACCTCGTCTTGTTCGGGCTGACGGCACCCTTCGCCGCCGCCTTAATGGAACGCTTCGGCATACGCAAAGTCACCTCGCTCGCGCTTTGCCTGATCGGTCTGGGCTCAGCGCTAACGGTGTTCGTCAACCAGTCCTGGCAGATCCTGCTCACCTGGGGCGTGCTGATTGGCCTGGGAACGGGATCCATGGCCCTCGTCTTCGCAGCGACCATCGCCAACACGTGGTTCGCCAAGAGCCGTGGCCTGGTGATCGGCATCCTGACCGCCGGCAGCGCCGCCGGCCAACTTGTCTTCCTGCCCTTCATCGCCGCCCTTGCCCAGAACCCGGGCTGGCGGGGCGCGTCCCTGCTCATCGCCGCCGGTGCGCTCGCGGTGGTACCGCTGGTCTTGCGGTGGCTGCGGAACTCACCCGCCGACGTCGGGGTGTTGCCTTATGGCGCGGAAGCACCCGCGGCCAGTACCGCCGGTTCAAAGACCACGACGCCGGGCGCTGCAGTTCCGCCGCCCCCGACGGCTTCCGTAACAGCCAAGCCGGATTCGGCGAACGCGGCTGTCCGGGCGTTGCAGGTCCTCAAACGTGCCAGCAAAGTCCGTACGTTTTGGGCGTTGGCGGCGGGCTTCGCCATCTGCGGCGCCACGACCAATGGGCTCATCGGCACCCACTTCATTCCCTCAGCTCATGATCACGGCATGCCGGAAACCACAGCGGCGGGCTTGCTGGCCGTCGTCGGGATCTTCGACATCGTGGGGACTATCGCCTCCGGGTGGCTGACGGACCGCTTCAACCCCAAGGTTCTGTTGGCGGTGTACTACCAGTTCCGGGGGATCGGTCTTCTGGTGCTGCCGCTGCTGTTGGGCTCGTCCGTGGAACCGAGCATGATCATCTTCGTCGTGGTCTACGGCCTGGACTGGGTAGCTACGGTGCCCCCGACGGCAGCCATCTGCCGCTCGGTATTCGGCGCCGATGGCTCAGTGGTTTTCGGCTGGGTGTTCGCGGCCCATCAGCTCGGAGCGGCGGCCGCCGCACTGGCTGCCGGGTTCATCCGCGATGCCACCGGACACTACAACTACGCCTGGATGGGCGCAGCAGCCATGTGCACGGTAGCTGCAGTGATCAGTGCAACCATCCGCAAGGATTCAGCGAAGAAGCAACCCGCCACAGTTTCCGCCTGACCCAGCCCTGCCCCCTCACCCAACTACGTAGCAGTTGAGCGCGTTTTGAGCCGTCAGAACGCGCTTAACTGCGACCTACTTGGTGCTCAGCCCCGGAACGCGCCGATCCCCGTGATGTGCTGCCCGAGGATCAGGGTGTGAACCTCGTCGGTGCCCTCGTACGTGCGCACTGATTCGAGGTTGTTGGCGTGCCGCAGCGGCGAATAGTCCAGGGTGACGCCGTTGCCGCCCAGGATGGTGCGGGCCTCCCGGGCGATTTTGATGGCCTCCCGGACATTGTTGAGCTTGCCCATGGAGATCTGCTGGGGCTGAAGATGCCCGGTGTCTTTCAGGCGGCCAAGGTGCAGGGCGAGCATGGTGCCCTTTTGGATCTCGAGGAGCATGTTCACCAGCTTCTCTTGGGTCAGTTGGTATCCAGCGAGTGGTCGCCCGAACTGGAGCCGGCTACCGGCGTATTCCAGCGCGGCCTCATAGGAGTCGCGAGCTGCGCCCATGGCTCCCCACGCGATGCCGTACCGGGCCTCGTTCAGGCAGGAGAACGGCCCACGAAGTCCGATGGCACCCGGGAGGATCGCCTCCGGACCCAGCCGTACGTCGTCGAACTTTATGTCGCACTGGATTGATGCGCGCATGGAGAGCTTCGGCTCGATCGGCGTGGCCGTGACACCCGGCGTGCCCGCCGGTACCAGGAAACCGCGGATGCCCGCCGCGTTATCCTCCGTTTGGGCCCACACCACCATGACGTCGGAAATTGAGGCGAGTCCGATCCAGCGTTTGGCGCCGTTGAGGACCCAGCCGTCGGACGTCTCACGAGCGAAAGTGGTCATCGACGACGGGTCCGAACCCGCCGTCGGCTCCGTCAACGCAAAGCAGCCGATCAGTTCGCCGGCGGCCATTCGTGGCAGCCACTGTTCTTTCTGCTCCTCCGAGCCCCACTTGTGAATGGCCGTCATGGCGAGCGAGCCCTGCACCGAGACAAAGGTGCGGATGCCGGAATCGCCGGCCTCCAGCTCCATGGCTGCCAAGCCATATTCGACGGCGGTCCGGCCGGGGCAGCCGTAGCCCTCCAGATGCATTCCCAGGACGCCGAGCTCGCCCAACTCGGGCGCGATCTCCTGCGGGAAAACCGCGTCCTCATACCAGCGCGCGATGTTCGGCCGGATCCGCTGGGCTGTGTAATCCCGAACCTTCTCGCGCAGAGCCAGTTCTTCGCTGGTCAAGAGGGAATCGAGGGCCAGCACATCCGAGGTGTTCGTCGTTGAATCGCTCATTCCAGCATCCTAAGCGGCTGGATGCCCGCACGAGGCAGACACCCCGCGCCCCTCGGCCGCGTCAGGCGCAACCGGCAGCTGGGACGGGCGCAACCGTCAGCCGGATCGGCGCCGCCGGGCGTTAAGTAGTATGTATTCGGGGACCACTGGGATCCCACTGCACAAAGAATATATTGGGGGATAAAGACATGGCACTGCCCGGCGTCGATTTACAGGCTAAGGCGGATGCCGGGAGGTCTGCATCCACCACTTCACGCGCATTGCATTGGCTCCCGTGGGCGCTCTTGATTTGGCCCGTGTGGCTGATGCTTGCCGAGTGGAGTAAGCAGGGCCTGGACTTCAGTGTGTACTGGTTCGGCGGAAGCATCCTCAACGACGCCGGCGCCTCGCCCTCGGACCTGTACGGCCCAAGCGTTGCCGCAGCAGGGGGACCGGAACTTCCCTTTACCTATCCGCCGTTCGCAGCGCTCATCTTCGGGCTGTTGGCACTCTGGCCGCAACCCGCCGCGCTCATGCTGTTCAACGTGGCCGGAGTAGCGATTGCCGCCTGGGTTGCTGCCACCATCGTGAAGTACTGGGCCTCCAAGCACGACTGGCGCACTGCGTTGTCATCCGGCCGCAGCCGCTGGATTGCCGGGGCCCTGGTCCTGGCTGTCCTGTTCCTCGGTCCATGGCGTGAGACGTTGGCGTTCGGCCAGATCAACATCCTGCTCATGGGCTTGATGGCTGTGGACTTGCTTGGCCCCGCAGGTCGTCGGGGCGTCCGTGGCAGCGGCTTCCTGGTGGGCATAGCGGCCGGTATCAAGCTGACACCCCTTGTCTTTGGCCTGTACTTCCTGATGCGCAAGGATTGGCGTGGACTGGCCAACATGTCCATTGGTTTCGCCGGCACCGTCCTCCTGGCATGGGTGGTTCGGCCCGCCGAGTCCCTGCAGTTCTGGCTTGAAATACTCCCTGACACGTCCCGGATCGGCGGCGCCGGCTACGTGGACAACCTCTCGATCAAGGGCGCATTGCTGCACTTTGGTGTGCCGCAGGATTCAGTAACCGTTCCCTGGATCGCGCTCAGCCTCGCCACAGTTGTGCTGGCGGCCTTCCTGATCCGCGCGGCAAGCTCGCAGGGAGCCCGCGTCATTGCAATGTCGACGACGGCACTCACCATGTTGCTCATCAGCCCGGTCTCGTGGTCCCACCATTGGGTCTGGATGGCTGTGGTCCTGCCGGCATTCGCCTGGACCATCAAGGAAACTCCTGGCCGGTACAGGGCGCAGAGAATTGTGATGACCGCTGTGCTGGCACTTTCCACGCTGGTCTTCTTCTATTCGCCAAAGACCATCGGCACGGCGCTGGGTGCCGCAGACCTGAACGTCCAGACGCCAGGGCTCTGGATCATGGCATCCAGTGCAGGGGTGTTCTGCGCCGTGGCGATCCTGGTCTGCTGGCTCATCGCGCTGCGGCGTGACGCTGTCCAGATCGAGGTCCCGGACATTCCCACCCGGCTGCGCCAGTGGACCGCAGCGCGACGCTAGGCGCACTCGCCGCTTACGCGCCGCGCACCCGCCGTTTACTCGCCGCGCACCAGCCCGGCGTCGGCGCGCTCCCCAGTGAAGAAGCCACGCGTGGCAGGTGCGAAACGGCAGACGATGGCCAGCACCACGCCCAGGAGCAGAAGCAGGACCCCGCTGACAAAGGCTCCGCCGATTCCAAAGATCTGGGTGTCTCCATACTCCGGATCCCACATTTGCACCGCCGAAATGAAGAACGCCACCGTCAGCGACACCGCCCCCAGGAAGGGCAGGATGCCGCGGAACCACAGGTTGCGGGCAGAATCCCGAAGCGTTGAGCGGAAGAACCATACGCACGAGAAACCGGTCAGGGCGTAGTAGAACGCGATGAACAGGCTGATGGCACTGATGGAGTCCGCCAGAAGGTCCTCGCTGAGGAAGCTCATGGCCACGTAGTACACCACGGCAGCCACGCCCATGACCTGGGTTGAGAAACCCGGCGTCTGGAACCGTTCGTGGACCTTGCCAAAACGCGCCGGCAGGGCACCATGCACGCCCATGGACAGCGTTCCGCGGGCTGTAGGGAGGATGGTGGTCTGCGTTGAGGACAGCACGGATGCCAGGACGGCCACCACGATCAGCCAACCCCACGGGCCCAGCACTACATCCTTCATGGCCAGGAAGACGTCATCCTGGTTTGCTTCATTGCCCAGGCCGATGCCTTCGGTCCCGACGCTCGCGTACATCATCACCAGCAGGGCCACGGAAACGTAGATTGCCACCAGGACGAATGCAGAGATGACGGCACCCCGGCCTGGAGTCTTCGCAGGGTTTTCGGTCTCTTCGTTCAGGGCCAGGCAGGTGTCCCAGCCCCAGTAGATGAACAGGGCCAGCAGGACCCCGTGAACCACTGCGCTGGGATCGGCGAAGGCACCCGCGGGGTTGAACCACTCAAGGTCGAAAGCCTGGATGGAGCTGTCGCCGCCGGGGGTAGCAGACGCGATCCCAACAATAATGGCCACCGCAAAGATGCCCAGTGAAATGTACTGGATGTAGGTCAGGGTCCGCTGGACGTGCTCGCCCAGCCGAATGCCGCGGTGATTTACGTAGGTCATGAACGCGATGAACAGCACCCCGGTGGCGGTGACCAGCCACGTATTGCCGGCTAGGGAACCGTCGCCGATCAGCAACCACAGATACTTCCCGGCAATTTGGGCCAGGTTGGCGAGGACTACGATGCCGGCCAATGCCACGCCCCAGCCGCCAAGCCAGGCCGCCCACGGACCAAAGGCCTTTCGTGCCCAGAAGAACGTGGTGCCACAGTCAGGGAGTGCACTGTTCAACTCGCGGAATGCATAGGCGATGAAGAGCACTGGAACGAAGGCAAGAACCAGGATCAGGGGAGTGTAGTTGCCGTTGACGGCAACAATGAGCCCCAGCGTAGCGGCCAGCGAATACACAGGCGCGGTGGACGCCAGCCCTAGCATGACGGAGTCGCCAAGGTCCAGGATCCCTGCATGGAGGCCTTTGGAAGGTACGACGGCGGTACGGTCGCCGCCCGCTGAACCGCCGTCCGGCGTCGAGGTTTCAGTGCTCATGGTTTTCAGTGCTCACAGTGCAGCTCCGTAGGAAGTAGTTGTGGGCGCGGCAGGCGCCGGGGCGTCGATGGTGTTGGGAACGAAGCGGCAGAAATAGTCCGTGATGGGGCCATCCGATTCACGGATACCGCAGCCAACGGACTCGCCGTCCACCACCCAGAGACCAAGCACCGGATGGTTTCCATCGAAGTCCGGGAGAGCGTGGTACTGCTGGAAGCACCACCCTTCACGGCCATAGCCGCCGGGCTGCTGCAGCTCGATGCCGGGGGCGTGGATGCGGATGTTGTCGCCCTCACGGCCATGAAGGGGCTTGGCCACCCATTCTTTGAGCGGGCCAGGATCGCCAAGGTAGGCCGGCAGGAGGTTCTCGTGGCCGGGGTACAGGTGCCATAGCGCAGCAAGCAGGGCTTTGTTGGAGAGCAGCATCTTCCACGCGGGCTCCACCCATCGAGGATTGTGGGCCCGCGTCAGCAGCCGATGCCCGAAAGGTTCCTTCATCATCAGTTCCCACGGGTACAGCTTGAACATGGTGCTGATCATGAAATTGTCCAGGTCCACAAAGCGGTTCAGGTTCGGGTCCCAACCGATATCCGACATATTGATGCCGATAGTCGTCCACCCGCCCTGGCTCGCCACGTCCCGCATGTAGGCGGCAGTCATCCAATCTTCACCGGATTCTTCGGCCTCCGAATGAGCCACATGCAGTGTGCTCATCCCGGTGCGGAACTGCAGCTTTTTCCATTGCCGGATCAGCGCCTCATGGATTCCGTTCCACTGGTCCTTTTCCGGGAACACATCCTGCAACCAGAACCACTGCGCGACGGAAGCTTCAATGAGTCCTGTGGGCGTATCGGCGTTGTACTCCAGCATCTTCGCCGGCCCGCCCTTGCCGTCATAGATGAAGTCGAAGCGACCGTAGATATCCATATCCCCGGCCTGCAACGATTCGCCGGCGAGCTCCAGCGCCTGTTGCCCGATTCCAATATCGCCCATGGCCCCGGTGGCGAGGTACTTTGCTGCCTCAAGACACATGAGGTGCATGTCCTCGGCAGTCTTCTCGAGCGTCTCCACCTCGTCCATGGTGAATTCGTAGTACGCCGACTCGTTCCAGTACTCGATTTTGCGGCCATCGGGCATGGTGGTGGTGGAAAAGACCAGGCCCTGTTCTTCGATCTTCTTTTTCCAGTCCGGCCTGGGCTCGGAGGGCAAACGCTGCACGCCTAGCCTCCCGAGCTTCCGCCGCTTTTGGAGCTGCTGCCAAAGCCGCCACGGCTGACTGTGCCGCCCTTGGTGCTGTAACCCGTTGAAGTCTTGGCGCCCTGTGGAACTGTCTTCGTATAGCTCGGGTAGGAGCTGCGGTTCTGTCCCACAGCAGGCACGGTGGCTCCCCGCGAGTAGAAGTACCAGGCGTAGATGGCCGACCCGCGGCCATCCGAGCTGCTGTTGTTGCACTGGGTATCGTCCACGCGCTCGCCGGTTTCATCGTTGAAACAGACCTGCGCGTAGTCAGCCTCTTGTTCGCTGCTGGCAACTACTGCGGTGATGGTTCCGGCCAGAAGAGCGGTAACACCCAAACCCACGACGACGGTGCGGCGCCGCGAGCGCTTCTTCCGGGCCTCTGCCTGGGCTGATTCGCGTTCACGTTCCTTCGCGAACGGGTCAATGATGGGGAGTGGCTTGCCGGGCTCGGGCTTGGATGCGCCGGGCTCGGAAGAGCCGGGCCGGGATGAGCCGGGCTTGGATGAGCTGGGCTTGGAAGCGGTCGGCTTCTGTCCGCCAGATGGATTGTCCCTGTCATTGGCTGGAGGGATCAGCTCAGGATGGAGCTCGGGTTTGGGCACCTGCCACGGTGGTGGCTTGGGCGGATTCTTGCCCGCGTCCGGGCCCTGGCCGCCCCCGTCAGCAGCGCCGCCGCCGGACGCGCCATTGCCTGACGCGCCGTTGCCAGAAGCGTCATTTCCTGAAGCACCGCTGCCAGCGGCGCCTTCGTTCGGGTCCATGTATATCCCCCTGGATAGACCGTTGGATTGTCCGGCGCCATGCCGGACCAGATGCTGACTGCAAGCCTAGTCCTTGAGCGGACCGCGGGCACTGGTGGCACAGAAGGGTGGGCACAACTGCCCACCCTGCCAACCGTGGAAGGATGTAGCCATGCCAGGTCCTGAAGCACAAAGCAGCGACTCCAACGACGTTCTGCTGCGTCTTCCCGCGGTTCGGGGCATCGGCCGTGGACGGGTTATCACTGGCCTTGTCCTTGCCCTGCTGTTGCCGCCCGGCGTCGAAGTCCTGGTCACTGTGCTGGGCTTCCGCAACTTCGCCATGATCATGCTCCTTCAGCTGGCAGCGGCCGTGGCCGTTGCCGCGATCGGAGGCCTGTGGCCCGCCGTGGTAGCGGCGGTGCTGGGCAGTTTCCTGTTGAACTACTTCTCAGCCGAACCCGTAGGTTCCCTGTCCATCGCTGATCCAACCACTCTGTTCACGCTGGTGGTTTTCCTGGCAGTGGCTTGCGGCGTGGCGCTCGCGGTGGGACTGGCGAGCCGCAGGGCCCAGGAAGCTGCGAGGTCCGAGGCCGAGGCCACGGCCCTGAGCGAGTTGGCCCTGCGCATCCTCAGCTCGGACGGCAGCCTTGAATCCTTCCTTGAGAAAGTCCGCGGAAATCTCGGCATGGAGGCTGTGACACTCTTGGGCTCCCCGGCCCCGGACAGCGTCACCGTGGCTGGTGCGCCGCCGCAGTGGCGGGTCCTTGCGAGCGCCGGCCCCAATCCGCCCGTGACCCATGCCGCCGCAGACCATGCCGCCGTCGTCGATCCCCACTACACATTGTTGTTGCGCGGTGGTGCGCTGTCCTCCCAACATCAGCGGCTGCTTGCGGCCTTTGGAGCGTTTGTGGTGGCTGTGCGTGAGCGGCAGCAACTGGTCAAGAGCCGGCGTGACAACCTTCGCCTGGCCGAGGGAAACAAGATGCGGACGTCCATCCTTCGTGCTGTTTCGCATGATTTGAGGACGCCGTTGGCTGGAATCAAACTGGCTGTGAGCAGCCTGCGGCAGGAAGAGGTCCAGTTCCCTCCGGACGTGGAGAAGGAGTTGTTGGAGACGATCGAGAATTATGCTGACCGCCTGGACCATTTGGTGGACAACCTGCTGGATATGTCCCGGATTACCGCCGACGCCGTGAACCCGTTGCTAGCGGGCACCACCTGGACCGAAATATTGCCCGAAGCACTTCGCGGGATCCCGAAAGGTCGGATACGCAGCGAGCTGCAACCCAACCTGCCGCCGGTAACAGCCGACTCAGGCATGTTGGAGAGCGTGGTGGCGAACATCGTTGAAAACGCGGTGAAGTACGCACCTGGTTCGGACGTCATCCTGACTGCACGTGCCGGGGCCGGGATCACAGTGGGGGACAAGCCTGCCAGTGAACTGAGGATTGTGGACCACGGCAGCGGGGTGGGACACAACGAAGTGCTTGAGATGTTCCAACCCTTCCAGCGGCTTGGCGATTCACGCGCCCGGGCAAGCGGCGCCGGCGGCGGAATTGGGTTGGGACTGGCGGTTGCCAAGGGTTTCACGGAAGCCATGGGCGGCACGCTCGTCGCGGAGCCGACGCCAGGTGGCGGCCTGACCATGGTGGTTACGTTGCCGCTGTGGACCGGTTATGGGGGAGGCAGGGCATGACCCGTGTGCTGATAGTTGAGGACGAAGTCCAGATTGCGCGGGCAATGCAGATCACCTTGCAGGCCCATGGGTACCAGGCAATGACCGTTGGAAACGGCGCCGATGCCTTGAACGCCGTGGCGCAACAAAGCGTCAACATTGTTGTGTTGGACCTTGGATTGCCGGATATGGACGGGGTGGAGATCATCCGCCGCATCCGTGGGTGGAGCAGCATGCCCATCATCGTGTTGTCTGCCCGGCATGCCTCGGAGGACAAGGTGGAAGCGCTCGACGCCGGTGCGGACGACTACGTGACCAAGCCCTTCGGACTGGATGAGCTGCTTGCGCGGCTTCGGGTTGCCTCGCGACGGGTCCTCACTGATCGCGAGGAACCTACCCTTGCGACGTCGGACTTCATGGTGGATCTGGCGGGCAAGAAGATCGTGAAGGACGGGTCAGAGGTGCGGCTGACCCCCACCGAGTGGAACATCCTGGAGTTGTTGGTCCGGAACAAGGGAAAGTTGGTGAGCCAGCAGCAGATCCTGACCCAGGTCTGGGGGCAGGCCTATGCGAAGGAGACGCAATATCTGCGGGTCTATATTGCCCAGTTGCGGCGAAAGCTGGAGCGGGACCCGGCCGCGCCGCGGCATCTGCACACTGAAGCGGGAATGGGTTACCGGTTCGATCCTTAAATCCGGCTTCCCGTCCGTAAACTGTTGTCCATGAACACCGCATCCCTTCTCGCTGTCTGCCGTGTCCACCAGTTGTTGCCTGACCCGGAAGGAAGCGTTGGCGTCACCGCGATCGATAAGCGTCCTGTGGAAGGCCCTGTCAAGATCCACAAGCTCGGTGTCCACGGCGACGTCCAGGCCAACCGCTTCGATCACGGTGGCGAAGACCAGGCCCTGTACGCCTATTCCCAGGCAGACGCCGATTACTGGTCAGCCGCACTGGATCGTGAACTTCCAGCCGGCGTCTTCGGGGAGAACTTGCGGGTGTCCGGAATCGAGACCACGGGAGCCGTGATCGGTGAACGCTGGAAGATCGGGCTGGATGTGGAAGTGGAAGTAACGTCCCCGCGCGTCCCGTGCGCCACCTTCCAGCGCTTGCTGGACGAGCCGCAATGGGTGAAGCGATTCACCCAGGTTGGGCGAGTGGGAACCTACCTTCGTGTGATCAAGACGGGGACGGTGTCCGCGGGCGATCATATTCACCGGCTGTTCGTCCCGAAGCACGGCATTACTGTTGGCCAATGGTTTAGCGAACCCACGCCGGAGATGGTGCAAACCTTGCTCGATGCCGAGGCCGACGGGGAGGTCCGGCTCCAGGACGAATATCATGAGAAATTCGAGAAAGTCCTGCGGCGGAACGGGTTGTAAGCCTACTTAAAAGGGCTGTAGGGCTTCCTTGAAAGGCTGCCGTGGAGGGCCCGAAGTGTCGGGTGTGCTCAAGCTCACCCGTCTTCATCAGGACTCAACTCGCGGTGAGGGCACCCTGTGCCCTACACTTGAAATATCCCCCACTCCGGAAATCCCTTTATCCTGCCCAATTCTTGAGGCAGGACTGGTAAGTGTTGGGGCCCGCAAATGTGTGCGGGCATTTTCATAGGGAGAGCCGGCTAAAGAAAACGCTGTACAGACTGCTGGGATAGCAGCCAAGAGATGCAGCGGGAAGTCCTGCCATGGGATTGCGATAGCGCCGGACTTCTTGCGAAAGCAGGGCACCTTTGCCTGGCTCTTCGCGACGAGTAATGCGGCCAAGCCCAACCGGGCCGCGCCGACTGCCCTATGGATGAGGAATTTCCCCCTATGACCGAAAATCTCAACGAAAACTTCGACGCCCAGAACGCTGAGTCTGCTGACGTAGCAGAGACCGCCGCTGAAGGCACCGTAGTAGAAGCACCGGCTACCGCCGCTGCCCCCGTCGAGAACGCTGCACCCGAGTCTGCAGCCCCCGCCTTCACCGAAGCTCCTGCCCCCAAGGCAGAAGACGAGGAAGAAGAAGGCGTCCGCTTCGTCGATCTTGGCATCGATGGCCGCGTTCTGGCCGCACTGCAGGATGTCGGGTACGAAAAGCCGTCCCCCATCCAGGCAGCTACCATTCCGCTGCTCCTCGAAGGCCGCGACGTCGTCGGCCTGGCCCAGACCGGTACCGGCAAGACTGCAGCCTTCGCTGTTCCTGCCCTGTCCCGCCTGGCTGAGCTGCACGACCTCAACGGCCCGTCCCGCAAGACCCAGGCACTGGTCCTGGCGCCGACGCGTGAACTCGCCCTCCAGGTTGCTGAAGCGTTCACTTCCTACGCCAAGCACATTGATGACTTCACTGTTCTCCCGGTTTACGGTGGCTCCGCTTATGGTCCCCAGCTGGCCGGCCTGCGCCGCGGTGCACAGGTTGTTGTCGGTACCCCCGGCCGTGTGATCGACCACATTGCCAAGGGCTCCCTGGACCTCTCCGAACTCCAGTACTTGGTGCTGGATGAAGCTGACGAAATGCTGCGCATGGGCTTCGCCGATGACGTAGAGCAGATCTTCCAGCAGACTCCGGAAACCCGCCAGGTTGCGCTGTTCTCTGCCACCATGCCGGGCCAGATCCGCCGCATGTCCAAGCAGTACTTGAACAACCCTGCTGAAATCTCGGTGAAGTCCAAGACCACCACCGGTGCCAACACCAAGCAGCGTTACCTTCAGGTCATGGGCCCGCACAAGCTGGACGCCCTGACCCGCATCCTGGAAGTTGAAGAGTTCGACGGCGTTATCGCCTTCGTGCGCACCAAGATGGCAACCGAGGACCTGGCTGACAAGCTGAAGGCCCGCGGTTTCCAGGCTGCCGCCATCAATGGCGACATCCCGCAGCAGCAGCGTGAACGCACTGTTGACGCGCTGAAGGAAGGCCGCATCGACATCCTGGTTGCTACCGACGTCGCAGCCCGCGGTCTTGACGTTGAGCGCATCAGCCACGTCATCAACTACGACATCCCACACGACACCGAGTCCTACGTCCACCGCATCGGCCGCACCGGCCGTGCAGGCCGTTCCGGTGACGCGATCCTGTTCATGACACCGCGGGAGAAGTACCTGCTGCGTTCCATCGAGAAGGCCACGCGCCAGCCGGTGGAGCAGATGCACCTGCCCACAGCCGAGACCGTGAACACGCTGCGCCTGGGCAAGTTCGCCGAGCGCATCACCGAGACGCTTGAGTCCGAGGATGTTGCAGCATTCCGCGACCTCATCTCCTCCTACGAGGAAGAGCACAACGTACCGGCCTCGGAGATCGCTGCTGCACTTGCCGTCATGGCACAGGGCGGACAGCCGCTGCTGGTCAAGGAACTGCCTGCAGCTCCTGAGTACCAGAAGCGCGAACGCTCCAAGGACGGCTTCGGCTCCCGTGGCCCGACCCGTGCACTCACCGAGGGCAACGCCACCTACCGGATCGCCGTCGGACGCCGTCAGCGCGTCATGCCGGGCTCCATCGTGGGCGCCATTGCCAACGAAGGTGGCATCTCTTCCGCACAAATCGGTGGCATCGACATCCGCTCGGACCACTCCCTGGTGGAGCTTCCGGCCGACCTGAGCCCCGAGCAGCTGCGCGCACTGTCCCGCACCCGCATTGGTGGCGAACTGATCAACCTCGAGCTGGACAACGGACGCAAGCCCAGCGGCGACCGTGGCAGCTACTCCGGTGGTGGCGCCGGTGGCCGTGGTGGCTATGGCGACCGCGAAAACCGTGGTGGCGGCAACTTCAAGGGCAGCGGTGGGTTCAAGAAGGACTTCCGCAAGTCCGAAGGTGGCGAGCGTTCCTCTGCTGACCGTGGCGGCCGCACGTACAGCGACCGCTCCGAGCGCACTGCAGGCAGCTTCGGCGATCGTGACCGTGGCCAGTCCAGCGGCTCCCGCTTCGGTGGACACGGCGACGGCGCCCGCAAGCCCCGCAGCGGTGGCGAAGGCGGACACCGCGACTTCAACCGCAAGGGCAAGTGGTAAACACTTTCTTGGTGATCATCACTAACTAGTTCCCGTCAGGGGGTCGGCTTTCGGGCCGGCCCCTTGTGGCGTTTAATCCCACAATTCCCGCTCTTGTTCGTCATTCCCTCCGTTCAAGGGCGGGTGGGACGAACAAGGGCGGGTTCCATGCCAGGGGGAGCCGCCGTACGATCAAAGTGCTACGAGCCGCGTAGCCGCGAAGAGCCTGATGGTCGCACGCTGAATGCAGGAGGGTTCCCCATGGGATTGCTCGACAATTTGAAGAAGAACCTGGGCCTTGGTGAGAAGGATCACCGAAGCGCCCCCGTTGATCCTGCGGACAAGTCCGCTGCCGACCGCTCCGCTGTGGACCAGGCCGCAGAGGATACTGCCGCCGTCGATGCTTCTGCGTCGAGCAAGGCCGCCGCAGAAGCTGCTGCAGCCCAAGCGGCTGAGCAGCAGGAGGCAGCCAACGCTGCAGGCGCTCAGATCGCCGAGCAGGCGGGCTTGGAGCCCGGAGCGCCAGAGGTCCAGCCACTGGCCCAACAGGCAGCCTCTGAGGCCGCTTCCGAGGCAGGGCAGCAGGGTCCAGTCGCCCCACGCGTCACGGAGGTTGTGGTGGAGCCCGGGGACACGATGAGCGGCATCGCTGCGCAGTTCGGGGTGGACCTCGGAGCCCTGATCGCAACCAATGCTGACACGGTGCCCAACCCGGATCTCATCTACCCCGGACAGGTCCTCCGTCTGCCCTGATTTGGGCGGTATTTGGATCAGGAAAGTGGCGTCTGCGCAAATTGTGTCGACGCCGTTTTTCCCCGGATTTTCGCCGATTTGTAGCTTCTGAAAACGTCCGGTAGAGTATTTACTCGTTGCCCCCCTAGCTCAGTGGTAGAGCGCGTTCTTGGTAAGAACGAGGTCACCGGATCGATTCCGGTGGGGGGCTCTGAATGAGGGCCTGTGTCAAGGCGGTTTTGACCGGCTTGACACAGGTTTTTCTCATTCGTGGCGGTGTAGCTCAGTTGGTTAGAGCGCACGACTCATAATCGTGAGGTCGGGAGATCGAGCCTCCCCACCGCTACACAGCAAGACCCCGCAGATTTACGTCTGCGGGGTCTTTTCATATCCCCGGCCGCGCCACCCTCCCATGTGGGACAGAATGGGTGCATGAGCCGAATCGCAATCATTGGCGGCCACGGCAAAGTGGCCCTTCATTTATCCCGGATTCTTAGTGGCGAAGGTCACGATGTCACGTCGTTCATTCGAAATCCCGATCATGTGGCAGAAGTCACGGAGACCGGCGCCACCGCGCAGGTGCTGGACGTGGAAAACTCGACGACGACGGAACTCGCCCAGGCGCTGAAGGGCCACGACGCCGCGGTCTGGTCGGCCGGGGCCGGTGGGGGTAATCCGGCCAGGACCTATGCAGTGGACCGGGACGCCGCCATCCGATCCATGGACGCGGCCAAGGAAGCCGGCATCAAGCGTTACGTGATGGTTTCCTACATAGGCAGCGCAAAGGATCACGGCATCCCCGAGGACCACCCCTTCTTCCCCTACGCCGAGTCCAAGGCCGCCGCTGATGACTACCTGCGCAGTACCGGCCTGGACTGGACGGTGCTGGCACCCGGAACTTTGACGGAGGAGCCGGCATCAGGACTGATCGAAGTCAACCCGGCCAATCCTGGCAACGGCACCAGGACTTCCCGCGCGAACGTTGCCCTGGTGGCGGCCGCCGTCCTGGAACTTCCCGGCACTATCCACCGGACCATCACTTTCAAGGATGGAACAGTTGACGTAGTGGATGCCCTGACCGCCGATTGAGGTGGCAAGGGATCCGTGGACCCCGGGATAGGTTTGTAAGTAGCTTCCGCGGCATTGTACGCAGACGCGACGTACAACTTCTGGGGAAGCGGGAACATGGATCAGCTGGCACTTATTATCGGATTGCTGCTTGCCACGGTGCTGGCCGTCGGCTTGGGGGACAGGCTTCGGCTTCCATACCCGGTCCTGATGCTGCTCCTGGCTGTTGCGTTGACCTTCATTCCGGGCTTTCCGGAGTTTGAGATCTCGCCTGAGTTGATCCTGCCGATCTTCCTCCCGCCGTTGCTCTTTGCCACGGCGCAGAAGAGTTCGTGGGCCGTTTTCCGCGTCCGGTGGCGGACGCTGCTCCTCATGGCTGTCGCCTTGGTGGTGGTCTCCACAGCAGTGGTGGCTGGTGCTGCGTGGCTCATGATTCCTGGCATCGGGATTCCGGCAGCTATTGCCTTGGGAGCCATGGTTGCGCCGCCGGATCCCGTCGCAGTCGAGTCCGTGGCTGGCCGCGTTCACATGCCGAGGCGGCTCATTACCGTTCTGCAGAGCGAGGGCCTTTTCAATGACGCCGCCGCCATTGTGATCTTCCAGGCAGCGGTTGCCGCCACGGTCTCCGGTAGCGAGGTGGGGCCTAACCTCATATGGCAGTTCGTGGTGGGTGCGGCGTTGGCAGTGGTCATCGGCATCGCCATGGGCTGGCTGACAAAGTTCATCACCAAGCTTGTGACGTCCATGGTGGCACGCAGTGCGGTCACGCTTGTGGTTCCGTTCGCTGCCTACATCCTGGCGGAAGAGCTGCACGCCTCAGGTGTGGTGGCCGTCGTCGTGACTGCCCTGGAACTGCAACGCCACGCAAGGCCGCAGGATGCTGCAGAACGCATTACGCGGACAGCCTTCTGGGACGTGGTGGAGCTGCTGGCAACCGGACTGGCCTTCGGCCTGGTGGGCTTGGAGATCCGTCACGTCGTCCGTGACGAGGGGACGGCGATCTTCGGGATGATTGGCGTTGCTGTGGTGATCTGCATCCTGGTGTTCGCCGTTCGCTACCTGTGGCTCGGGCTGCTTGCGCTGACCGCCCACCAGCGGCGGAATCTCCTGCAGCCAACCTCGCCCAAGGAAGTACTCATCCTGACATGGTGTGGAATGCGTGGGCTGGCGACACTGGCTCTCGCTTTGGCGCTCCCGGTGACCTTGCCTGACGGCAGCGACTTTCCCGCACGACACGAAATCCTGGTCATCGCCTGCGCGGTGCTCCTGGCCACCTTGGTCCTGCCGGGCCTGACACTTCCGTGGCTGATGCGGGTCCTCAAAGCCACGGAGGACGGTTCCCACGAAAAGGATGCTGCGCGGGTTCTTGCCAAGCGTGCGCAGTCGGCGGCGGTGTCGGCGCTGAAGGACCACGAGCTCATGAAGGAACTTCCCGCGGACAAAGTGGCGTTGGTCAAGGAAAAGATGCGCCGGCTCCATGCAGAACTGCTGGATGGGACGTTGCGCAACGAGTCAGCGGCGGAGAAACGCAAGCGAGGGCGTGAGCTTGCCATTGCCGTGCAGACGATTGCGCTGGATGCCGCCCGCCAGGAAGTGGTGGAGGCGCGCAATGAGCCTGGGACTGATCCGGAAGTGGCAGATCGTGTTCTGAGGCAGCTGGACCTGCGCACCATGTCCATGCCGGAATAGCGGCTTCCGGATGCAGCCCAGCACCAGGCGCGGATCAGGAAGCGTCCGCGCGCTTCGGCAATGACGAGGGGGAGAGGTCCAGCGCGTGTTCCTCGACGTAGTCCAGGGCGTGGCGGATCGCGCCGAGGGACACAATGCCGTCGCCCAGAGTGGAGGTTGCCAGGCGCGGGGGAGTGAACGTGAAGTCCGGCAACTGCTTCTCAATGGCTGGGATCAGGGCGTGGGCAGAGGCTGCCACGGCTCCGGCAATAACTACCAGCTCTGGGTTGACCAAAGTACTGATTGACCCGATCACGCGGGCCATGCGGTGCGCCACGCGGTCCAGGGCGTGACGGGCGGCGTGGTCGCCTTCCGCAGCTGCCTTGAAAACCATCTCTGCTGTGAGTGCTGCAGGATCATCCTCGCAAAGTTCCCGCAGCTTGGTGGTCTCGCTGCCCGAAAGGGCTTCCCGCCCCCACAACACAGCGTAGTGGGCGATGCCGTAGGTGTCGCCCACGCCGTCCACCGTATCCAGATATCCGAGTTCCCCAAAGCCACCAAGCTGCCCGTGGAGCAAACGGCCGGATTCGAGGATTCCGGAACCCAGGCGGTCGCCGGCGAGCATGACAACGAGGTTGTCGACTCCCTGTGCGGTGCCCTGCCACCGTTCCGCGAGGGCTGCGAGGTTGGCGTCATTTTCCAGGAGTACCTGCCAGCCATGCCGCTCTGAAACAATCTGGCGGACATCGAAGGATTTCCAGAATTCCTGGACGGTGAGAACCTCGCCGTCGCGGCTTACCGGCGCAGCCACTCCCACAGACACAGCAAGAACCGAGTCTGCAGATACGCCGGCCTTTTTCAGGACATCGGCGGCGATCCGGTCCAGCACATCCGCGCGCTCATTGGCAGGCACAATGTATGTACGGAAGGGCATCGTGACTTGCGATAGAGGTGTTCCCGCCATGTCAGCCACTATGGCCGTGATCTTGTTGGCGCCGATGTCGATCCCAAGCACGCTGGCCGCGCTGTCGTCGAAGATAAAGCGGCGCGCCGGCCTGCCCTTAATGTAGTCTCCGGCCCCTCGCTGGTTTTCCAGCTCCTGGAGCCAGCCGAGCCGGACGAGTTCGTCGCAGATGGAAATGACGGTGGCGCGGGAAAGCCCGGTGGACGCCATGAGTTCCGTGCCTGTTACGACGCCGGCACCCCGCATGGCCTTGAGCATCGCGCCGGCATTGACCCTTCGAACCAGCTGTGTTGACGGCGCAGTCCCGATCAGCATGCGATGCTCCCAGTTTCCAGCCGCCTACCAGAGTGATAGAGCGGTCTCTCTAAATTTAGTACATAAATTTAGATGGCGACGCATTTCCTCAAAAGCTTGACCATGTGGCGCTCCTCACTAAATACTAGCGATAGGTCATAAATTTACCTCCTATCTAAAGTCGGAGGTTGAACGCGACCACCTCCCCCAAGGCATAGCCGCCACTGGGGGTCCGCAAGACGAAAGGACTATGGAGTCTGTGAAAGCTTCGCGCAAGAAACGCATGGCAGCGATGGGCCTGGGTCTGGCTCTGCTCGCCGGCCTTCTCTCGGGCTGCACCGGGGAACCGGGCAAAGAGACTATCCGCTTCACCTTCAGCAAGCGGGAGGCCATCGGCTTCATGACCAAGCTGGTTGCCGACTACAACGCTTCCCAGAACAAAACCGAGGTAGTACTGGACACCTCGGGTGTCGACGTCGTGTCCGCCAGCTTCGTCCGTGGCAATCCACCGGACATCGCGCTTGCAAACTACAACATGGAGACGTCCCGCTTTGTCCAGCGCGGAGCGTTGAGCGACTTGTCCGGCACGGAAGCCGCCTCCCGCGTCCGCGAAGACCTCCAGCCGCTCATGGACCAGTACGGTTCCTATCCTGGCCGGACCAGTGCCCTGCCGTACTCGGTCATGGCGTCCTCGGTGATCTACAACAAGGAGATCTTCGCTGCGCACAACATCGCCGTGCCGAAGACGTGGAGCGAGATGGTCGCGGCGTGTGAAGCGCTGAAAGCCGCTGGGGTAACGCCGTTCTATGCCACGTGGAAGGACGACTGGACGATCGCTCAAGGGTGGTTTGACTACTCGGTAGGTGGGCAGGTGGACACGATTGACTTCTTCAAGAAGCTTGCTGCCGAAGGCACGGAGGTTGGGCCGGAATCCTCCGTGTCATTCCAGAAAGACTTCAACCAGCCAGTCGAGAAGATGCTGACACTCGCAAAGAGCTACGTCAACAAGGATGCTGCAAGCCGGGCCTATGGCGACGGTAATCTTGCTTTCTCGCAGGGCAAAGCGGCCATGTATCTGCAGGGCCCGTGGGCATTCAGCGAGATCGCCAAGACCGCCCCGGACCTCAAGCTCGGAACCTTTCCCCTCCCGATGACCGAAGATCCCAAGGATCTGCGCGTTCGCGTCAATGTGGACCTCGCGGCCTGGATTCCCGAGGCGTCCAAGCACAAGGATGCTGCACGTAACTTCCTCGAGTACCTGTACAGGCCAGAGGTGATCGATGCCTACAACAAATCACAGTTGGGCTTCACGCCTACCAAGGATTCTGCCAACGTCCCGGACCCCCGGATTGAGGGAATGGTGGAGTACTACGAGAAATCGCAGGTTTACCAGGGTCCCTCGGTGCTCGTTCCGCGGACCATCCCGATCATGAACTACACGCAGGCAATCGTGTTTGGCGCGTCCCCTGCATCCACCCTCAGCACGCTCGACGCAGATTGGGCGCGCCTGGCGTTCCGCCAGTAGTGCAGAACATAGGAAGTCAGAAATATGTCCAGCATCAGCACCTCAACCACGTCCGGCCAGAGTCGCAAAAGCCAGAGCAGCCAACCGCAGAGCACCCCACCGCAGCGCAGCAGGCGGCGTGTGGAACCGATCTTCTACTTTTTCCTCGTGCCCAGCCTCATCCTGTTCACGCTCGCCATCACGATTCCGGGCATCATCGGTATCTTCTTCAGCTTCACGGACTCCATCGGAATCGGTGATTGGGAGTTCATCGGCCTGACCAACTACATCGCGATCTTCAGTGATCCCGCCATCCTGCAGAGCTATCTGTTCACTTTCGGTTTCTCCATCGTCACGGTGATCGCGGTCAACGTGATCGCCTTTCTCCTGGCAGTCGGGCTCACGTCGCGCATCCGGATGAAGTCCGCTTTGCGGACCATCTTCGTTATCCCGATGGTGGTTTCCGGCATCATCATCGCCTACGTGTTCAACTTCCTGTTTTCGAACTCCCTGCCTGCGGCGGGTGTTGCGGCAGGGATCCCGTGGCTGGAGAGCAGCCTGCTGGCCAACCCCGACCTCGCGTGGATTGCGATTGTCCTTGTCACAGCCTGGCAGGCCGTACCGGGGGCCCTGCTCATCTACATTGCGGGCCTTGTTGCTGTGCCCGGGGACGTCTATGAGGCCGCGGAAATCGACGGCGCGAGCAAATTCCAACAGCTGCTGAAGATCACCCTTCCGTTGGTGGCCGGTTACGTGGTCATCAACATCATTCTTGGGTTCAAGGGCTTCCTTAATGCCTACGACATCATCGTCGGGCTGACGAACGGCGGCCCGGGGACCTCCACCCGAAGCATCGCGATGACTGTCATCGCCGGTTTCAATGGCGGCGACTACGCCTACCAGATGGCCAATGCAACCATCTTCTTCGTGGTCGCCATCCTTATCTCACTCCTGCAGCTCTCGCTGACTCGCGGACGGAATGCACTCTGATGACCCCAGAAACCACCCTCGCAATCGGGGACTCCTCCCACGTTGAACCCGGCACCGCTCCAAGCAGCCGACGGCGGTCGGCTCCGGCCCTCGAGCGGGTCAATTGGCCGGCAACCACGGTCCTCGTCCTGTGCGCGGTAACCGTGCTGCTTCCCCTCTACGTCACGGTGTCCATGGCCTTCAAGACCCAGGGGCAGGCGGTGGACGGCAATGCCTTCTCATTTCCCGCCCCCTTCAGCCTCGACGGTTTTATCCAAGCCTGGACCCTGACGAACTTTCCCGTGGGTGCCACGATGTCATTGCTGGTGACCGCAGGGACCGTCCTTGCCACCATCGTCCTTGCTGCATTCGCCTCCTACGCGATTGTGCGCAACTGGGAACGCCGGTTGTTCAGGTACTCGTTCTTCTACCTTCTTGGCGCGATGTTCATTCCGTTCCCGGTGGTTGCACTGCCGCAGATCCAGCTCACCGGTCGTCTTGGGCTGGACAATCCGCTCGGCGTCATCCTCCTGGCCACCATGTTCCAACTGAGCTTCAGCGTGCTGCTCTTCACTGCATTCCTGCGTTCCATCCCCATGGAACTGGAAGAGAGTGCCCGGATCGATGGCGCTACAACATGGCAGACATTCTGGAAGCTGATCTTCCCGCTGTTGGCGCCGATGAGTGCAACCGTCGGTATCTTCGCCTTCCTCTATGCGTGGAATGACTTCATGATGCCGTCGCTGATCATTTCCGATCCGGCGCTGCAGACCCTTCCAGTACGGCAGAACCTGTTTCAAACCCAGTTCAGCAACAACTACCACGTGTCTTTCGCCTCCTACCTGATGGCGATGGCGCCCGCGATCGTCGCGTACCTCTTCACGCAGAGGTGGGTCATGGCGGGCGTGACACAAGGTGCCGTTAAGGGCTAGTGGATGTTGACCTTCCGAGCCCAGCGTTTCATACTGGTCCGGGACATAAATTTAGATTCTAAATCAAAGGAGTTTCGTGAGCACTTCCGCCACTCAGGCACACCGTACCGACGAAGAGCGAATGGCTGATCCGAACTGGTGGCGCCAGGCAGCTGTGTACCAGATCTACCCGCGCAGCTTCGCCGACTCCAACGGTGACGGCATCGGTGACCTCAAGGGCATCACTGCCAAGGTTCCGTACCTGAAGGAACTGGGGATCGACGCCGTTTGGCTGAGCCCGTTCTACCCGTCGGCGCTCGCGGACGGTGGCTACGACGTCGACGATTACCGCAACGTGGACCCCAAGCTGGGGACGCTTGAAGACTTCGATGAAATGGCAGCGGCACTGCATGCCGCAGGCATCAAGCTGGTGGCCGACATCGTGCCCAACCACTCTTCGGACCGCCACGAGTGGTTCAAGGAGGCACTGGCATCGCCGAAGGGTTCTGCTGCGCGGGAACGCTACATCTTCCGGGACGGCCGGGGCGAAAACGGCGAGTTGCCGCCGTCGGACTGGGACTCTGTCTTCGGTGGACCCATCTGGGAGCGCATCACTGAACCTGACGGCACTCCCGGCCAGTGGTACATGCACATCTTCGCCAAGGAGCAACCGGACTTCAATTGGGACAACCCTGAGGTGCGCGAGGACTTCCTGAAGACCCTGCGCTTCTGGTCCGACCGCGGCGTGGACGGCTTCCGCATCGACGTCGCCCACGGCATGGCCAAGGATCTCTCCGAGCCGCTGCCGATGAAGGCAGACCTTGAGGCCCGGGCTCATGGCACCGATGGTTTCGTGGACGGATCGCACCCGTTCTGGGACCGCGACGAAGTCCATGAGGTCTACGCCGAGTGGCGCAAGCTCTTCAACGAGTACAACCCGCCGCGCACCGCCGTCGCCGAAGCCTGGGTCCATGAATCCCGCCGCGCCCGCTATGCCAGCCCCGAGGGACTGGGCCAGGCCTTCAACTTCGACCTCCTGCAGGCCGACTTCGAGGCGCCTTCCTTCCGGAAGATCATCACGGAAAACCTGATCGCCGCCAAGGAAACCGGGGCGTCCTCCACCTGGGTGTTCTCCAACCACGACGTCGTCCGCCACGCCACCCGTTACGGACTGCCCAAGGGTGGTTCAGTTGCGCAGGGAACCAACGCCGCCCAGGATGTCTCGGCCAGCAAGCCAAAGGGCCAGGACGGTAAAGGCTGGCTGCTGGCTGGCGCGCCTGCGGAAGAGCTCGACGTCGAACTCGGCTTGCGCCGTGCCCGCGCCGCCACGTTGCTGCTCCTCGCCCTGCCCGGCTCCGCCTACCTTTACCAAGGCGAAGAGCTTGGCCTGCAGGAAGTAGCTGAGATCCCGGACTCTGAGCGGCAGGACCCGTCCTTCTACCGCAACCCAGGGGTGGAGATCGGTCGCGATGGTTGCCGCGTCCCACTGCCGTGGACCTCAGAAGGACCCTCCTACGGCTTCGGAGAAGGCAAGGCACACTTGCCGCAGCCGGAATGGTTCGCAAAGTACGCGGTGTCCGAGCAGGAAGGGCGTGAAGGCTCAACGCTGGAGCTTTACCGCAAAGCGCTGCGCTTGCGCCGGGAACTGCAGACCGACGAGGAACTCGAATGGGTTGAGACCGGAAACCAGGACGTCCTGCACTTCAGCCGTCCTGGTGGTTGGGAAACGGTAACCAACTTCGGAAGTGAGCCCTTCGCACTTCCGGTGGGTACCGTCGTCGTGAGCAGCGGACCGCTGGAAGGCGGCCTGCTCCCCGCGGATACCACCGCCTGGGTGGTCCGCGACGCGTAAGCGCCGGGCCTCCCTTAAACCCAACTGAGTCGCAGTTGTGCGCGTTATGAGCTGAAAACGTGCTTAACTGCGACTCAGATGGGTTACAACAGCAACACATATTCGCCCCTACGAAACGGCGGCGACGGTCACCGGGGCCACCACCGAGTAGGTGCTGGAATCACCCTGAATGGCCTGACTTGCCTTGCCGTCGATGCTGACAGGAATGTCGCCGGCAATGGTGACACGATTGAGCTTGCGCGGCTGCCCGTCGTAGTTGTCCGGGGCGTAGTGCTGGGTGATCCGGTTGTCGAACAAGACAACCTGGTTGGGCTCCCAATTCACGCGGACCACGTTCTCCGGGCGGGTCACATAAGCCTGCAGCAGCCGGATGATGTCCCGGGATTCGGTGTTGGACAGGCCCACGATCCGAAGCCGCTGCGCGAAGCCCCCAATGAACAATCCGCGCTCGCCGGTCAACGGGTGGACTCGCACCACGGGGTGGGCGGTTTCGAACTTCAGGCGGGTGAATTCCTTGCGTCGCTCTTCCGCGTTGGAATGCTCAAGGTTTTTGGGCACTGAGTAGTCGTAATCGTTGGTGTGGATGGCCCACAGGGTATCCGCGAAGTTGCGCAGTTCCTCCGGCAGGTCCTGGTAGGCGCCAGCGGAGGAAGCGATGAGCGTCTCCCCGCCGTAGGCAGGCAGGTCGATGCTCCGCAACGTGGAGGCCTGCGGCGGATTGACCACGAACGTCACGTCCGTGTGCCAGTTGTTCGCGGAGCCATTCTCGCTGTCCACCGGCAAGACGTTTTCTTCACCTTCCACGGACGCAACCGTGGGATGTGCCTTGGTGAGCGGACCGAAATGGCTGGCGAACTTCACCTGGGCTTCGTCGGTGAGGATATTGGCCTCCCGGAACACCAGGGCCTTGTGCTCGTTGAGCGCACCCCGGATCTGAGCGACCGTGTCCTCGCTGAGGTCTCCACTGATGTCGAGTCCGCGGATTTCCGCGCCGATGCGGGAGCCTAGTTTGGCGAATTCAAGCTTGGTTTCGGTAATGACGGTCATTGTTTTTTCCTTACTTTGTGATGGTTTGTGGCAGATGCCACGGGGATGGTTTTCAGGGGGCGTCCGCGCCCACTGCCGTCCGCCAGCGGGAGAAGTGACGTTCCAGGGCGACCAGCAGGAAGTTCACGCCAAGGCCCAGCAGCGAGACCGTGAGGATGCCCGCATACATGTCAGGGATCAGGAAGCTGCTCTGCGCGTTCACGATCAAGTAGCCAAGGCCGGCCTTGGCGCCGACCATTTCGGCGGCGATCAGCACCAGGATGGACGCGGTGCCGGCCATCCGGATACCGGTAAAGATCGTGGGCACGGCCGATGGCAGGATGACCTTCTGGAAGAGCCGGAAACTGTTCAGTCCCAGCGAGCGCGCAGCCCGGATGAGCAGCGGATCCACGGTTTTCACTCCCGCGATCGTGTTCAGAAGCACTGGGAAGAAAGCCGCATAAGCCACGATGCTGATTTTGGATTCCTCGCCGATGCCCAGCAGCAGCGTGAACACGGGCAGCAGGGCCAGTGCGGCCGTGTTGCGGAAGAGCTCCAGCAAGGGGTTGAGGACTGCGTTGAGCCGTCCGTACCAAGCGATCAAGAGTCCCAGCAACACGCCTGCAACGAGCGCCGCGCCGAAACCGGTGACGGACCTGGTGAGGCTGGCCGCGATGTGGCCTTGGATGGTGCCTGCTTCAAAGAGCTTGCCCCATGCCAGCAGCACTTCGTGCAACGGTGGCAGGAAGACCCTGGTGGACGGGCTGGCCAGATACGTCGGCCCGAGTTCCCACAGTGCCAGGAAGGCCAGGATGCCTGCAGACTTCCACACGCCTGAACCGGCTGCTGCCGTAACCCTGCGCACGGTGGTGAGGACCGGCGTCGAACGTTGCGCCGTGTCTTCCCGGGCAGCGGCGTCCTGGCCGTTTGCGGCATCAGTACCGGAAGGCCCGACGGCGTTACCCGGCTCGCTCGTGACGCTTGCCTTGCGCGCTGCCGCCGCGGATTCTGTCTGCGTCAATGTGGTGCTCATCAGGCCGCAGTCCTTTCATTGGTGACGGTTCCCTCTTTAGTGACGGTTGACGGTTCATCAGGTGCGCTGCCGTCCGGGAGGATCTTCCTGTGCCCGGCGTCCTGTGCGCGGCGGACCTCATCGTGGAGGAGCGTCCATACCTCATGCCGGTGCTCGACGAAGGCCGGGTGGGAGCGGATGTCGTCCTCGCCGTCGCGATCGGGGATGTTGATGTCCACAATTTCCTTCAGCCGGCCCGGCCGCGCGCTCAGCACAGCTACGCGCTCGCCGAGGTAAACGGCCTCGTCAATGCCGTGCGTGATGAACACGATCGTCTTGCCGGTGGCCTTCCAGATGCGCAGCAGTTCGTCCTGCAACTGTTCGCGGGTTTGGGCGTCCAATGCCGCGAAAGGCTCGTCCATCAGAAGGACGTCGGGCTCGTAAGCCAGGCTCCGGGCAATGGCAACACGTTGCTTCATGCCGCCGGAGAGCTCATGAGGATAGCGGTCCTCGAACCCAGCCAGCCCGACCAATGCCAGATACTCCTTGGCCTTGGCTGCCCGTTCCCGGCGGTTCAATTTCCTGCCGTCCGGCCCTGCTCCTTCCAGGCCGATGGACACGTTGGCCGATGCTGTCCGCCAAGGGAACAGGGCGTACTGCTGGAACACCACAGCGCGGTCCTTGCCGGGACCCGTCACAGGTTTGCCGTCAACGAGCACCTCCCCGGACGTGGGCGTCGAGAGACCCGCGAGCAAGTCCAGCAGCGTGGTCTTACCGGAGCCGCTGGGCCCTACCAAGGTGAGGAACTCGCCGTCGCGCACGTCCAGGCTCAGCGAATCTATGGCTGTGAGCGTCGTGGCAGCAGTGGACTTGGTAGCCCGGACGGTGAATTGTTTGGTGACATTGCGGAGGCTGATTTTGGCTGTCATGGCTATCCTTTCTTGGCGCCGGCGAGATCGTTGAATTCATTGGTGTAATACTTGGACGGCGTGAGCTTGTCCTTCACGATCCCGGCAGAGTTCAGCCACGCCTCCCAGCGGGTGAAGTCCTCGTCCTTGATCACACCGCTGTCCGGAACACCAGGGCTCTTCCAGAACTTCAGGTTGGCTGTGCTCTCATTGCGTCCGCGGTTTTCGATGATCTTGGTGAAGCGGGCAATGACTTCGTCGCGGGGTGTTTCTGCTGCCCATTTGATGGCTTTGGCGACACCTGTGGTGAAAGTGCGGGTGGTGTTCGGGTTCTTTTCGATGAAGTCGTTCCGGAGCACGACCTGGCCGCCCGCAAAGTTGCCGAACAACTGCACATCACTGAACAGCGAACGCAGTCCGCCAGCCTCAATGGCCCTGTCCTGCAGCACTCCGCCAAGGGTGCCGGCGTCCACTTGGCCGCGGCGGATGGCTTCCTCGGTATCGTTCGGAGCCAAGGGGACGAGCTGGACCTGCATGATCTCGTCCTGGCTGAGACCGTTCTGCGTCAGGTACGTATTGATGACCGCTTCGTGGTGTGCGCCCAGGGTGTTGACCGCGATCTTCTTGCCGATCAGGTCGCGGGGTCCCTTGATGGAGCTGTCCGCCTTCACGTAGTAGCCGTTGAAGGTCTTCTGGTCCGAGCCGTAGTAGTTGACCACGGCCTTCACGGGGGCGCCCGCTTCGATCAGCTTCACCACCGCTCCGGAGAATGCGCCGCCGAAGTCCGTCTGGTTGGTCGCCGCGGACTGGATGTCCTGGGGCCCGCTGGTGGTGTTGCCCACCCAGTTCAGCTTCAGGTCGCCCAGATAGCCGAGGTCTGCAGCAAGCTCGGGGAAGGTCACATTGTTGGCGGAGCCTTGGTAGCGGAGTTCCTTGACCTCGTTGCCGGGTTGGTTCGCTTGTCCGGCTTCGGCTGCACCGCCGCAGCCGGACACCGTCAGCGCTAGTACGACGGCGGCCGCGACGCTCAGCAGGGGCAGGTGCAGTTTCATGGGAGCTACTTTCGAGTGAGTGTGGTTCGGTTGGGGGAGCCGTACGTTCAGCGGCTTGGGAACGATGTAAGCCCATCTGCACCGCCGGTGGAAAGCTCCGCGGTCATGGTGGGAAACGGCGGGAAACGGCGGGAAACGGCGGGAAATGCTGTGAAACAGCGGGCAACCGGGCGCAACGCGAAGCCATGAAATGCAACCGACGGACACAAAGTCGCAGCATTGAGCTGCATGAAGAAGCGAATGGCGCGTGCCGCCGTCGGACGGTCATACTGGGCGCGGGCACAGTCATAAGGGCTTTAGTTCGTATTGATCCTCACAACCGGGCGGATTTCTTCGCCCTGCGGGCCGCTTGCCGGATACGGTAGATACATGACGTCTAGCATCGCCGCCGAATCCATTCGGCCTACCCGCAATATTCCCGCCGATATCGCCCGCTCATGGCTCCTTGTGAACGCCATGAAGACGGAACTCTTCGACGAATCCGCGGTCTCACGGGCAGACGCCATCATCCTGGACATTGAAGACGCCGTTGATCCCTCCCAGAAGGATGCTGCCCGCGAGAATGTCGTGAACTGGCTGAGGTCCGGCGGTCAGGCCTGGGTTCGCATCAACGACGCCACCAGTCCCTTCTGGGCCGATGACCTCGCTGGCCTTCGCGGCACCCCGGGCCTGCTCGGCGTGATGCTCGCCAAGACCGAGTCCGCGGACCAGGTCACCGAGTCCTACCACCGCATGGACGGCAAGACACCCGTGATCGCACTGGTTGAGTCGGCCCTCGGCATCGAGGAAGCCAACCACATTGCCCGCGCCCAGGGTGCCTTCCGCCTGGCCTTCGGCTCCGGCGATTTCCGCCGCGACACCGGCATGGCCGCTACCCCCGAGGCCATGGCCTACCCGCGTGCCAAGCTCGTCGTTGCCAGCCGCGTGGGCAACCTGCCGGGCCCCATTGATGGGCCCACAGTCGGCACGAACCACCCCATTCTGCGCGAGCAGACCGGCATCACCGTCACCATGGGCATGACCGGCAAGCTGTGCCTGGCCATCGACCAGACCACCGTGATCAACGAGGTCATCAGCCCCACCCCGTCGGACGTTGCCTGGGCAACCGACTTCATGAGCGACTTCGAAGCCAATGGTCGGGTTATCCGCGATGGTTCCGACCTTCCGCGCCTTGGCCGTGCCGAGAAGATCATGAAGCTCGCAGTTGCCTTCGGGGTTCAGCCCTCCCTGTAGCCATGCTGGTCCACGGCATAGCTTGGGACTCTTCTTCACCGGCGTTGAGGTTGCTGCGGCCGGACGGGGAGTTCAGTGACGTTGCGTTGGCCCCGGGTTCAACCCTGGGCCTTCGCGTCATGCCCGGAGTGTGGTGCCTTGGCCATACCAAAGTCCACGGGCCAGGCAACCGAACCCATGTTCCTTGCCGCAGCGGTTCCCCAGCCGAGCGTGGGAAGCAATGCGGGGCCTGCTTCGCCAAGGACGATTCCCGGCTCATGCATGACTTCCACCGAGGCGGCTCAGTTCCCACCGGCCTCCGCGCTTACCTGATGCAGCCACACTGGCTGTACGTTGCAACGTTCGCCAACGGGGCCACCAAGGTCGGGACTGCCTCGGCACCCCGCAAGTGGAACCGGCTGGCCGAGCAGGGTGCCGTGCACGCTTCCTATGTTGCCCTTGCCGACGACGGTCGGGTTGTTCGGGTGCTCGAGGACCTTGTGACCCGTGAGCTTGGGCTCGTCCAGCAGGTCCGTTCCGCTGCCAAGGCGGCGTCGCTCGTTGAGCCGCGTCCCGGCGTCGAGATTGTTGCCACCAATCGCCGGCATGCCGGACAGGTGCGCGGCTTGCTGGGCGGACTTGCCATGAACGGGTTCGCCCTTGTGGAGGAAGAGTGGGAGCGGCCGGCCTTGGCTGACCGGCTCTGCACCGTTCGCGCCTCCGGTTCTTCCCGCCACCCGTACCCAGCAGCGTTCGACGGCGGCGGGCATGGTCTGCGGGTCCACTCACTTTCCGGTGCCATCGCCTTGGCCGGTCTCCCCGACGCCGAGGGCAACGAGGTGGAGGGTAGCTTCGTGGCAGACCTGGGCGCGTTGAAGGGACGAAAGATCGAGTTCGGCCCCCACGTCACGGAAATCCCCGCGCTGCAGGACTCGTTGTTCTAACTCCTTGTGGGGCCTGGTGTGCGGGCTATTTGTCGGTTTGGGGCGCAGAGCGGGCCCCGCAACGCGCACCGGTAGACTTGGACAGTGCTGAACGAATTCTGGGCCACCTCGTCCACCGCCTACAAAACGCTGGTTTTCAGCGCCATGGGGCTCATCGCCGTCGGGCTCATCCTTTCCATTGCCGGCAACACGACCGGCAACCAGGGATTGGCCATTGCATCCCTGCCCGTGATCGGCGTTGGGCTGCTGCTTCACGTCACAGGGCTCGTAGTCCGCGGCCAGAAGATCCGCAAGAGCTACAAGAAGTAGTCGCAACACCACGGCGGGTCCGCTGGCCCGATAGGGTTGGACCATGAGTATCAATCCGGACCTGCAGGGCCGAAGCTACCCTGCCGCAGAGGTTTACGACGTCGGCCGTGAGAAGATCCGCGAATTTGCGAAGGCCGTGAAGGCCAGCAATCCTGCGCACTTCGATGTTGAGACAGCACGGGCCATGGGCCACAGCGATCTTGTAGCCCCGCCGACGTTTGCCATCATTGTTGCCCAGCGCGCCGACGCCCAGCTTGTGGAGGACCCCGAGTCCGGCATCGACTTCTCCCGCGTGGTCCACGCGGACCAGCGCTTTACCCATCACCGCGCCATTGTGGCCGGGGACCGCCTCGTGGCTGAACTGCATGTTGACGGAGTACGGGCCATGGGCGGCGGCGCGATGATCACAACGCGCTCGGAGATTTTCGCCCTCGACGGCAACGATGACCGTGAAAAAGTAGCCACCACCACCTCGTCCATCCTGGTCCGCGGAGAGGGACAGTAACCATGAGCCCGAAATTCGAAGAACTGACGCTCGGCCAGGAAATTGGCACCCGCAGCATTGAGGTCACCCGCCAGGACCTGGTCAGGTATGCCGGCGCTTCGGGGGACTTCAACCCCATTCACTGGAACGAAGCTTTTGCGACCTCCGTTGAGCTGCCTGGCGTGATTGCCCACGGCATGTTCACCATGGGCTCGGCAGTGCAGCTTGTGAGCGACTGGGCAGGGGACCCCGCCGCCGTCGTTGATTACCAGACGCGCTTCACTAAGCCGGTCCTGGTGGCTGACACCACCGGAACTGACGAAGCCGGCGCACTTATCGATGTCACGGGTGTAGTGGGAGCGCTCGACGCCGAGGCCGGCACCGTCCGTATCGATCTCACCGTCGTGGCAGCCGGGCAGAAGGTCCTTATGAAGTCCCAAGCAGTCGTGAAGGTCTCTTGAACCAAGTGAGCACTTCAATCCCCGTTAGGCTTGATGGGTGACCCAGACGCTGCTTTCCGACCTGACCACGGCTGCCGTCGGCGGCCCCGCAGGAAACTATGTAGAGGCCCGCACGGAGGCCGAAATCATCGACGCCGTGCGGTCGGCTGACGCTGCGGGCGAGAAACTCCTCATCATCGGTGGCGGTTCCAACCTCCTGATCTCGGACGACGGCTACCCCGGCACGGTCCTGAAGATTGCGTCCGAGGGCTTCACCGTGGATTCGGAAGACAGCTGTGGCGGCGTGTCAGTGGTGGTTCAGGCCGGCCATAATTGGGACGCACTGGTGGAGCACTCGGTCCTGCATGCTTGGTCTGGCCTTGAGGCTCTGTCCGGCATCCCGGGGGCCACAGGTGCCACGCCGGTGCAGAACGTGGGCGCGTATGGTGCGGACGTCTCGCAAACCATCGCCGCCGTGCGGACCTGGGACCGGCAACGCAATGCAGTTCAGACGTTCACCAATTCAGAACTCAAGTTTGGCTACCGGGATTCCATCCTGAAGCAGACCACGGTGGAAGGTTCTCCGCGCTACGTGGTGCTGACTGTTGAGTTCCAATTGCCGCTGGGACGAATGAGCGCCCCCATCCGGTACGGTGAGCTCGCCCGCGTGCTGGGCGTGGAGGCGGGCAAACGTGCCTACTCCAACGATGTCCGCCGGGAAGTCCTCCGGCTCCGCGCGTCCAAAGGCATGGTCCTTGACGCCGCAGACCGCGACACTTACTCCACGGGCTCGTTCTTCACCAACCCGATCATTCCGGCTGAACGTGCCGCAGCCTTGCCGGAGAACGCGCCGAAGTACCCGGCCGGCGAGGACGGATTGGTAAAGCTTTCGGCTGCCTGGCTCATCGATCACGCGGGATTCGGTAAGGGATTCGGGCTCGATGAAACCAGCGTTTCCGGTGGCAGGGCATCCTTGTCCACCAAGCACACCTTGGCCATCACCAACCGTGGCTCGGCCTCGGCGTCGGATATGGTGGCCATCGCGCGCGAGGTCCGTGCCGGCGTCGTGAATCGCTTCGGCATTGAGCTGCACCCCGAACCGTTGCTGATCGGCGTTTCCCTCTAGCGCGACACAGTGAGCCGCGGCGGGCTAGCGTGTGCCTCGTGCCGCGATGGGCAGGATTTTGTTGAGCAGCAGGAAGGTCAGCCCGCAACTCACCGATCCCAGCAAGAAGATCTGGCTGAAGGCAATGCTCTGGGGCGAAGGGCCGCTCGGCATGAAAAGCCCAGCCATGGCGAAGCCCACCAGTCCCAGGAGCATCACGATGGCACCCAGGAGGAAGCTGCGTACTTGTGCTGCGGCCGCAGGGTAGAACCAGGGTTCCGGGGCGTCGTCCCCGGGATCGGCAACAGGTTGTATGGCCGCTGCGGTACCGATGAGCAGGGCGGCAGTGGCAGTCGCCACCAGACCCGCCATCTGGATGACTTGCATGGCAGGCGTGAGGCTGACTCCAGTACCAACGGCCACAACGAGTCCCGTTCCAAGCCCGACGACGGTGCAACACCAGCCGGCCGCAGCCAACCATCGACTGAGCGGCCGCACAAGCGGAGCAAGATCACCAAAGAGCATGAACCCATCCTAGGAAACTGTGCTGGAAGGCTGCTGGGAGGTGTTGCAAGGTTCCCTGTTACGCCGGGGCGCTTTTAGGATGGAGCATGCCTGCACCCGATACGCGTTTAACCGCTGTCACTCCACGAGTCATGGGCCGACTGCGGCTCGCCAGCCAAGGACTCCTCAATGGTGGTTTTGCCTCGGTGCCGGAAGCGGTCCGGTGGATGACAGCCATGCAGGCGCAGGACCTCGGATCCGCGCTGTGGGCAGTGGGGCAGCGAGTTCCGGGATCTGCCGCTTCAGACGTCCGGGCAGCCCTTGACGCCGGAACCATCGTCCGATCATGGCCTATGCGGGGAACACTGCACCTTCTGGCACCAGAGGACCTCCGCTGGATCCTCCGAATCACCAGTCCACGACTCATGAACCTGGTGGCAGGGCGGCATCGGGAGCTTGGCATCACCGCCGAGGACATCAGCCATTGCCGGGACATTGCGCTGAAGACGCTGGAGTCCCTCAAGACGGCCGACGGCGGACGGGGCGCAACACGCGAGCAGCTCTTTGAAGCCTTCGAAGAAGCTGGCCAGATGACGAAGGCCCAGCGTGGCATCCATCTGCTCGGGAGCCTGTGCCAGCGTGCGTGGCTCGTGCAAGGTCCCATGGCTGGTTCACGCGGCAAGGTGGGCGTCCAACAGTTGTTTGTTCCCTTCGACGAGTGGATCAAGGATTCCAGGGATCTTGATCGCGAGGAAGGCATCGAGGAGCTCCTCTTGCGTTACGTCCGGAGCCACGGACCTGCCACGGTGAAGGACTTTGCCTGGTGGAGCCAAGTGCCGCTCACGGAAGCACGCAAGGCCCTCGCCTCGGTTCGGGACCGGTTGGTGGAGCTGCCGTTCGGCGGTAGCAGCTATTGGCTTTCGCCGGAAACAGCAGCGCTGCTCGACGACGGCGTCCCAGGCTCGCGCGCGTTGCTGGCTCTTCCTGGCTTCGATGAGTTCCTGCTCGGTTACCAGGACCGGAGCCTCGTCCTCGCGCCCGAGCACGCCGAACTAGTGGTGCCAGGCAGGAACGGAGTGTTCAAACGAATCATCATGGCCGGGGGAGAAGTCGTGGGCACGTGGGCCAGGACCGGCAACGGCAAGGCGCCCGGCGTTGTTCCTGAGCCCTTCCAAGGGCAGCTTGGCCCGGCCTCCGAGCGTTCGTTCCAGGCGCAGGGGCGGGCTTACTTGAAGTTCATGGAGGGCTGAGGCCCGGCCCTGTCCCAACCCGCCTGTGCCAACCGCGTTGCTTGCTCTGTGCCAACCGCGTTGCTTAGGCGCTATTAAGTGGTTGGCCAACAACGCATAAGCGGCTCCCCAACGAAGTTGTCCACATACGGTTCTCAGGCCCTGCAAACGGGGCGCAGATGTTGGCCACGATAGTCCCATGCAACTACAAAAACTCGATGCCCTGATCACTGCACACTGGCCGGAATCCCCAGTGGCCTCGACTCCCGAGCTTGTTGGCGGCGGCCTCGGTGACCGCGTCCTCACGGCCGGTGTTCGGAATCGAAAGCTCCTCAGGCTGAGGCGGGGTGCGTACGTGCGCATGGATCAATGGCGTCGAAGCAAACCCTGGGAACAGGACCTGCTGCGGATCCAGGCCCACCACTGCAGCACTCTGGGTGGAAGTATCTACAGCCACGTAAGCGCCGCCCGCCTGCATGGTTGCCAGGAGTGGGAAGGCGGGCCGCTGGTACACGTGACGACGCCCTTCTCACCCGCTAAGGCAAGTTCGGGAAGCGACGTCGCAGCCCATGCGGGGTGCTTGGTCCCTGACGAGATTGTTCAAGTGCAGACGCCATGGCAGAGGCCTGCGCAGACCACGAGTCTTGAGCGCACGGTGGTGGACTGTGCTCGGACGTTGGACTTTGAGCGGGCGGTCGTCATTGCCGATCATGCTCTTCGTCTCGGCGCAGATCCCGGGAAGATGCAGGATTATCTGGACAACGGCAGGATCACTCGTGGCAACCGCCGTCTGCGCAGGGTCCTGGAGTTCATGGACGCAAGGTCCGAATCCGTGGGGGAGACCCGCACCCGGGTGCTTCTGGATAAGTTGGGGATAGTGGGTGGCGTGTTGCAGCTGGATGTCGCAACGCCATTGGGCAACTATCGCGGGGACTTCGGCTGGCAGCGGCAGAAGGTGATCCTGGAGTTTGATGGCCGTGCCAAGTATTTCGAGTACGCACCCACTGAGGAAGTGGTTTTCGAGGAGCGCAGGCGGGAGAAGGCAATCCAGGCCCAGGGGTGGAAAGTGGTCCGCATCGAATGGGACGATCTCAGCCGGCCTTGGGATGTGGACCGGAAGCTCAAGGAGGCGCTGGACCTACGGGTAGAACGTAGAAAACCCGCTGTTCCGTTGCTGGGCAGCAGCGGAACAGCGGGTTGACGACGTAGAAGCGCGGAAAGGGCCTAGAGCTTGCCCGTCACGATGTTCAGCATGCGGCGCAGCGGCTCAGCTGCACCCCAGAGGAGCTGATCGCCCACGGTGAAGGCGCTGATGTACTCCGGGCCCATTTCAAGCTTGCGGATACGGCCAACGGGAATGTCCAGCGTGCCGGAGGCAGCCACAGGAGTCAGGTCCGCCATCGAGGCTTCCTTGGTGTTCGGAACAACCTTGGCCCACTCGTTGTCCTTGGCCAGGAGGTTCTCGATCTCCGTGACGGACAGGTCTTCGCGCAGCTTGAGCGTGAGGGCCTGGGAGTGGGAACGCATGGCGCCGATGCGGATGCACAGGCCGTCCATGGCGATGTGGTCCTTGCCGGCGGTGCCCTTGCCCGTTCCGAGGATCTTGTTGGTCTCCACTCCAGCTTTCCACTCTTCCTTGGACTGGCCGTTGCCGAGGTCGGCGTCGATCCAGGGAATGAGTGAACCGGCCAGTGGAACGCCAAACTGGGTGGCGTCAACGCCGGTGCGCTGAGCGGCGAGGACCTTGTGGTCGATCTCCAGGATGGCCGAGGCCGGATCCTGCAGTTCGCTGCTTACCTCGTTATTGAGGGTTCCGAACTGGTTCAGGAGCTCGCGCATGTGGCGAGCGCCGCCACCGGAGGCAGCCTGGTACGTCATGGAGGTGCCCCATTCGACCAGGTTGTTCTTGAACAGTCCGCCAAGGCCCATGAGCATACAGGAAACCGTACAGTTGCCGCCGATGTAGTCCTTCACGCCGCCGGACAGGCCGGCGTCGATGACGTCGCGGTTGATGGGGTCCAGCACGATGATCGAGTCGTCATTCATGCGCAGGGTGGAGGCAGCATCGATCCAGAGGCCATCCCAGCCGCGGCTACGGAGTTCGCCGTGAACCTGTTTGGTGTAGTCGCCACCTTGGGCGGTAACAATAATTGGCAGCTTGGCAAGCGTCTCAATATCGAACGCGTCCTCGAGCTTGCCAGCCCCGTCAGCAAAGGAAGGGGCGGCACCTCCTGCGTTCGAGGTGGAGAAAAATACCGGGTTGATGTTGGCGAAGTCGTTCTCGTCCTGCATACGTTGCATCAGGACGGAGCCGACCATGCCACGCCAACCGACCAGTCCAACGGACGGATTAGCTGCTGTAGTCATTTACCCAGTCTAAACTTTCGCAGCAAAGTGCCGCTGTTGGTTACGTCACGCACGCAATGCACGACGCCGGCACTCGCCCACAGCGGCAGGCAAGCCGGCACGCAGAGCCTAGCTCCCGGCGTCGGGCTCCTGCAGCAGGACGGCTTTGCGCTTGCGCAAGGCAAAGAACGCACCGAAAGTGAAGACCTGCGTGACCACGATCAAGACGATGATGCCAACGATGCGGTTGCCGCCAAGAATCATGGTCAGCCCCACAATGGCTGAGATCAGCGCGAAAAGCGGTAGCAGCATGTAACCAAGCACGAACAAAGTTTCGGGTTTCTTCAGCATGCGGGCGTTCCTAGCTTTCCGTCCGGCGCCACGTGGTGAACCGGTATTGTGTGCCGCTCTTGGCGGCCAGCCAACCTTCGGCCGGCGCGGCAGTATCAAAGGTCCAGTCGTCGCCGAGTTCGGGCGCGAAGGTATCGCCGTCGAGGTCGGCATCGATGATGGTGACGACGGCAACGTTGGCAATTCCCATCGACTGTTCAAAAATCTGGCCGCCGCCGATGATCCAAACCTTCTGGCCACCGGGTGCGAACTGGGATTCCAGCAAGGCTGCGTCCAGCGAGGAAACCACGACGGCGCCCTCGGCCTCAGGCGTAGAAGCCCACTCCGGGTGGCGGGTCACCACAATGTTGGTGCGCCCGGGCAGAGGCCGGTACTTGTCCGGGAACGATTCCCAGGTCTTGCGGCCCATGATGACGGGGTGCCCCGTGGTCAGCTGGCTGAAGTGCTTGAGGTCCTCGGGGAGGTGCCACGGCATGGAGCCGTCCTTGCCAATCACACCGGATGTGGTCTGGGCCCAGATCATGCCGATGCCGGTCATTTTGGCCGCGGTTTCCTGGGTGAAGATGACGCCGGGAAGCTGGGAAGGAGCGTCGGATGGAGGAGTGCTCATACCGCGATCGGCGCCTTGATGGTGGGGTGGTGCCGATAGCCAACAACTTCAAAGTCATCCAGCGTGTAGTCGAAGATCGAGTCGGGCTTGCGCAGGATTTTCAGTTGCGGATACTCGTACGGTTCACGGGTGAGCTGCTCGGTGACTTGCTCCACGTGGTTGTCGTAAATATGGACGTCACCGCCTGTCCAGACAAACTCGCCAGGCTCAAGGCCCAACTGCTGGGCAACCATGCACGTCAGCAAAGCGTAGGAGGCGATGTTGAACGGGACTCCCAGGAAAGTGTCTGCAGAGCGCTGGTACAGCTGGCAGGATAACTTGCCATCGGCTACATAGAACTGGAAGAACGCATGGCAGGGCGGCAGCGCCATGTCCTTGAGCTCGGCCACGTTCCAGGCGGAGACGATGTGTCGCCGGGAATCCGGGTTGGCAGCCAGGTTGGCCATGAGCTCGGAGATTTGGTCGATGTGCCCACCGTCGGGCGTAGGCCAGCTCCGCCACTGCACACCGTACACGGGGCCGAGTTCGCCGTCGGCATCCGCCCATTCGTCCCAGATGGAAACGCCTTGGTCCTGCATCCACTTCACGTTCGAATCGCCACGAAGGAACCACAGGAGCTCCACTGCCACGGATTTGAAGTGGACCCGCTTGGTGGTGATGAGAGGGAAGCTTTCGCTGAGGTCGAAGCGCAATTGGCGGCCGAAGACGCTTCGCGTTCCGGTTCCGGTGCGGTCCGACTTGTGCGTGCCGTTGGCCATGACGTCGCGCAGGAGGTCTTCATACGGGGTGGGGATGCTCACGAGTCCAGCTTACTGGTTAGGACCATGCGACCCCCCAGTAGGTCGATGAGTGTCTCATCACCGATCCCGGCGCGACGTCTGTGCGGTGTGGCTAGTCGTCGAAAGGCTTGACCTGTTCCACGGACACAATCTTCCGTTCGGAGCCCCTGGCCACCTGGCAGACGATGACCTCGCCCGGGGAAAGGAACGGATCGGACGTGGGCAGCAAGCCCCGCAAAGCCGCGGACATGTGCTGGCCTAATTGGTTCAGCACGGTGGGTAACGCAGGGCGATGAGTGCACACAGCGATTGGCACCTGCTTATCGAACAGGGCCTCCACTGTGGCAGCCGTTTTCTTGGGTGACCGGTTGTGGTGGTGCTCAGTGAGGGCTTCAACCAGCTTTACCTTCGCTCCGCTTGCCTTTGCGTAGGGGGCAATGGTTGCTACGCATCGGGTCCACGGGCTGGTAACTATCCGTTGCGGCTTCCACACTTCCAACAGGCGCTGGACGGCCGCGGCCTGGCGCAGCCCAGTAGCGGCCAGCGGACGTTCCCCTTCGGCCTTGGTCCATGAGGACCTGGGCTTTGCCTTTGCATGGCGGATCAATACGAGCGGCCATGTATCGAGTTCGCCCCGGATGTGTGCCTTCTCGAGGTACTCGAGGGGCTCCACATCCGTGGGGTTGCTGAGGAAGGATGCAGCCCTGTCCGGGCTGCACCACATGACGCTGTCTACTTCCTTGCCGTCGGGGCGAAGCTGTTCGCCGTTGACCCGCATGGCCCAGTAGTGCACAACTTTCAAGCCGGCAGTGACGTGGTAATGAATGGGTGGCAACGGCACGCCGAGCGAACTGTTGAGGCCGATCTCCTCATGCACTTCACGGACGGCACACTGCGGAACTGTTTCGCCGTCGTCGAGCTTTCCTTTGGGCCAGGACCAATCGTCGTAGCGGGGCCTGTGGATCAGGAGCACCTCAAGGGCGCCCTTTTGAATCCGCCAAGGAATGGCACCGGCCGCAACAACGGCCACCCGTTCACCGGGGTGGTCCGTCTGATCCGCCACGGGGGTATCGCTTTTCAACTCGTTCCCTTACCGCCGGGCCGCTGCACGCTGGCGTGACCGGGAAGCAAGGAGCCAGGACTGCATGTCCAGCAGGGGCTTTCCTTCCTCGTCAAGGTGGTGCCTGGTCCAGTGACCTTGGTTGTCCAAGTGCCAACTCGCGGTTGCGTCGTCCACGTAACGGTTCATGAGGTCCACCACCGTTGCGGTGTCTTCCTTGCTGGCCAACTGGACGAGTGCCTCAACACGTCGGTCCAGGTTGCGGTGCATCATGTCTGCGGATCCGATGTACACCACGGGATCCCCACCGTTGGCAAAAGCAAAGACGCGGGAGTGTTCCAGGAATCGGCCGAGGATGGAGCGGACCGTGATGTTTTCGCTCAGGCCAGGTACGCCGGGCCGGAGGGAGCAGATCCCGCGGACCACCACGTCCACCCTCACGCCGGCCTGTGAGGCGCGGTAGAGGGCGTCGATGATGGCTTCATCCACCATGGAATTGACCTTGATCTGGACACGGGCAGGAACGCCGGCGCGGGCGTTGCGGATCTCCGCTTCGATCCTTTCGATCAGGCCGGCACGTACGGAACGCGGCGCCACGAGCAGCCGTTTGAAGGTGGACTTCGGCGCGTATCCGGAGAGCTGGTTGAACAGCTTGGACAGGTCTTCGCCCACTTGCTCGTTGGCGGTGAGCAAGCCGAGGTCCTCGTAGTAGCGGGCCGTCCGGGGGTGGTAGTTGCCCGTACCGATGTGGCAATAGCGGCGCAGGCCGTCCACTTCCTGCCGGACCACCAGGGACAACTTGCAGTGGGTCTTCAGGCCCACAATGCCGTAGACAACGTGCACGCCCGCCTGTTCCAGCTTCCGGGCCCATGAGATGTTTGCCTGCTCATCAAAGCGAGCCTTGATCTCCACCAACGCCAGAACCTGCTTGCCGGCCTCGGCGGCGTCGATCAAGGCGTCAACGATCGGAGAGTCACCGGACGTCCTGTACAGGGTCTGCTTGATGGCCTGGACCTTGGGGTCCGCCGCCGCTTGCTCCAGGAATGCCTGAACCGAGGTGGAGAACGAGTCGTACGGGTGGTGGAGCAGGATGTCGCGGCGGCGCATGGCGGCAAACACGTTGGCCGCCTTGGACGTTTCGGATTCGTTGAGATACCGGGACGTGTGCGGAACATGCTTGGGGTAGTGGAGATCGGGGCGGTCAATGGCGCTGATCGCAGAGAGACCACGGAGGTCCAGGGGTGCGGGTACGGAGTAAACCTCGGACTCTTCCACGCCGAGTTCCCGGATAAGCAGAGCCTTGATGTTCGGGTTGATGTCCGTGGTGACTTCGAGGCGCACAGGAGGACCGAAACGGCGGCGCAGGAGTTCCTTCTCCAACGCCTGGAGGAGGTTCTCGGCGTCGTCTTCTTCTACCTCGAGGTCCTCGTTGCGGGTGACGCGGAAGGTGTGGTGCTCAAGGACTTCCATGCCGGGGAAGAGCTTGTCCAGGTGAACTGCGATGACTTCTTCCAACGCGATGAAGCGGGCAACGCGGCCAGGGATGGCACCTGCGCGCGGACCGTCTACGGAAATCAGGCGGGGCAGCTGGTCCGGAACCTTCACACGGGCGAAGAGTTCTTTGTCGCTGATGGGGTTGCTGACAATCACCGCAAGGTTCAGCGAGAGGCCGGAAATGTAGGGGAAGGGGTGCGCGGGATCCACGGCCAGCGGCGTCAGGATGGGAAAGACCTTCTCCTGGAACATAATGCTGATCCGGTGGCGGGCGTCTTCATCCAATTCATTCCAGTGCATGATGTGGATGTGCTCGTAGGCCAGGGCAGGACGGATCTGCTCGGCGAAGACACGCGCGTGCCGTTCCTGGAGCTTGTGCGCCTCCTCGCCGATCTGCTCCAGCACCTCGATGGGGCTCAGGCCCGCAGGGGAGGGAACAGCAAGTCCGGTGGCGATGCGCCGCTTCAAACCGGCAACGCGGACCATGAAGAACTCGTCGAGGTTGGAGGCAAAGATCGACAGGAAATTCACGCGTTCCAGAAGGAAGAGGTCCGGATCCTCTGCGAGCTCCAAAACGCGGGAGTTGAATGCCAGCCAGCTGAGCTCACGATCCAGGAAACGGTCTGGCGAGATGTCGCCTTCGGGTTCCAGGCTCGGCGCAAATTCCGGGATGTCAATGCGGTCCTGGGTGGCTCGTGAGGCCGGGACTTCCGATGATCCGAAGCGTGGGGGCAGTGTGGCGCCCTTCGAAGTGGATCCGGCGGTGCCGACGGGGTCCGGCTGCATGGGGGTTCTCCTAAGCTCAGGACTGGGGTTTCCTCCCACATTACAAGCAATTTCAGTGCCCGAATCCAAGAAGTCCCGGGCTTTCCTTGCAGCGGGATGCTGAGGTTAATTCTTGGTTAAAGGTCCATACATCACATCGGTGTCCCAGCGGACGAAGCCAAGCTTCTGATATAGGGACACGGCGGCCTTGTTGTCGGCATCGACATAGAGCATGACGGCGTGCAGGTCCTTGTCCTGCAGATACCTGATTCCGGCCACGGTGAGTGCCTTGCCCAAGCCCAGGCCCTGCGCTTCGGGCGTGACACCCACCACGTAAACCTCGCCGATGGCGGGATGCGGTCCCTGGCGTGGGTGAACCTTGGTCCAGTGGTACCCCAACAGTTCGCCTTCATCATTGACGGCCAGGAGGAAGCCGGCGGGATCAAACCAATCTTCGCCTTTGCGGGCCTCAAGATCGGCCCGGGTCATCGAACCCTGCTCGGGATGATGCGAGAAGGCCGCGCGGTTGGCCGTCAGCCAGGCTTCCTCGTCCTGTCCCGGCACGAAGGTGCGCAGTGAGACTCCGTTCGGAAGACCGACGTCGGGCAGTGCGGACGTGGAGGACATCAGCCGCATCTTCCACAGTTCCCGCACAGGACCGTAGCCGAAGCGCGTGGCCAGCTCCGCCGCGCCCTCATGGTTGCCATGGGACCAAGCGCTCAACCCGTCAAAACCGCGTTTGCCTTCCAATGCCTCCAGCAGGCGGCCCGCCACGCCCTGATTGCGGTAGCTCGGGTGGACAGCCAGTTCAAGGACACCCGTTGTTCCTGACGGGCCGGGCGCTTCAACGACGACGGCGATTCCCGCCAGATCTTCTCCAGTCGCCGGATCAGAATCCTCATCCGGGGCGTAAAGGGCAAGCGAGAAGACAGAGTGATCCCCGGCATCGGCGCCACGCAGCATCACCAGTGTCTGTTCGGACAGGGGAGGGTTGCCGTCGGATTCATCGGCGGCCGCTGCGAGGGTCCTGAAGTCCTTGAGGAGTTCGGGATCGAGGGCGCCGGTGACGAGCAGCACTGGCCAGTTCTCGGGGTGCGCGTGACTCATGATGCAAGGCTATACGTCCCGGGCAAGCACTGTAATTTGAAGTCCCCCTGAAACGCCTGTAGTCTCGTTATCTCGTTCGGCTTTGCGGTTTATCCGCGCGTAGTCAACACAGGGGGGATCCACCAGTGGGGTGGCCTCGATACGTTCGACCCGTATGTCCTCCACGGAAATTGGAAGAGGCCAGGATTCATGTGAATCCTGGCCTCTTCTTTTTCGTCTATATAGTCGACAGGCGGTTTACGCTTCCGAGAGTTCGTCGTCCGGGAGCCTGACCAACGTCAGGCGATAACCGACGTTGCGGACCGTGCTGATGAGATTCTCGTGGTCAACACCGAGCTTGGCGCGGAGGCGTCGGATGTGCACGTCTACAGTTCGGGTGCCACCGTAGTAGTCATAGCCCCAGACTTCGGTCAGCAGCTGCTGGCGGGTAAACACGCGTCCCGGGTGCTGGGCGAGGTACTTGAGGAGCTCGAATTCCTTGAACGTCAGGTTCAGGGGTTGGCCGCTGACCCGGGCGGTATAGCTCGCTTCGTCAATAACGACGCCGGCAGCGCGGATCTCCGTCTGGGTCTCCTCTTCGCCTGGTACAGCCCGGGCCATGGCCAGACGGATTCTGGCCTCGACCTCAGCAGGGCCTGCAGAGTCCAGCACGATGTCATCCACTGACCATGCAGAGGAAACGGCAGCCATGCCGCCCTCGGTAAGAATCAGCACGAGAGGGGCGCTAAGTCCGGTGGCCTTCAGCAGTTGCGTGAGGGAGCGTGCCCCCACCAGGTCCTTGCGGGCATCCAGGAAGACGATGTCCGTGGGATCGGTTTCGAGCAGCGCGGTCGGTTCTGCCGGGAGAATGTGAACGCGGTGGTTGAGCAGCTCAAGGGCAGGCAGAATGTCCACCGAAGAGCCGGTGCTGTTCGTCAGGAGCAGGATGTGCGACATAGTTCCTCCAATGGGCTGTACGCGCATCATCGGGCGTCGAAACCGGAGTTTCACCGGCCGGTCACGGCAGCTGGCAAGCCTTTGCCCGTTGTAACGGGATGAAGGCAAACAGTGTGCGCCGTTGAAGTCCGAGTATACCCACCCGAGCCCCGCCAGTCAGGGATTCGTGACGGGCTGCCACCGGAATTACGACATATTCGCCCGCCATAAGGCAGGATTGTCGGGAGGTCGTAAGGCGCATCGAATTGAGGTCGGGCACACAGTGAAGTCTTGGAGCATCGGGGTATTCGGACTCGTGGCGCTCGCAGCCATCGTGGCCAGCACCTTCGTTTCCCGGGAAGCCATGGTGGGCGTTGGCATTGTGGCGTCTGCGGCTGTGGGGCTTGGTTGGCCGCATTTCCTTGCAGTCCCCGCCAAGAAAACCCTGGCCTCCGTCATCGCCTTGGCCGGTGCCGGGTCAGCCGTGACGGCGGCTTATATGCCGGCTCCTGGATTCCTGGATGGCACCCCCGCCTTCATTGCCTTGGGCGTGATGGCGGTGTTCATCATCCAGCTCGTGCGGGGAACCGGACAGGCACAGCGCCTGGAATCCACGCTCGGCTGTTGTGCCGGCGTCCTGCTGAATTGCCTCGGTGCAGGATGGATTGCGGGCGCCCGGTTCAACGGCGTCAAGGAAATGGTCCTCGTTGCCGGGCTGAGTGCGGCGGTGGCACTCCTGGTAGGTGTCATTCGATGGCCGGACCGGATCGTGGCTCCCCTTGGCATCGTCATGGCCGGTCTTATGGGCCCTTTGGCCGGACTTGTTTTTTCCGATATCGCCGTCCTGCCTGCTGCCCTGGTGGGCGTCGTGGTCGGGTCGGTCCTCGTTTGCTTCCGGCGCATGACCACTCTCAGGCGCGGGCGGCTCAATATTCCCGCCGCAGTGGGAATGGGTGTGGCGCCGGTTTGGGCTGTTGGAGCCTTGGCCTACTTCATAGACAAACTACTCATCTACTAACGGTTAGGATTGCATCATGTCTGTACTCGCATTTGAAATCTTCTTCCTCGTTCTCCTTGGCCTGGCAAGCATTGCCATGGCGTGGTTTGCGGGTTTCGTTGTTTACCGCCTTTTCAAGGGCCAGAAGTAAAGTCTTCTGATCCTGCAGTCCAAAAGAGGTAGTCGTTGTGCCTATTGAGATTCCAACAGACCTGACGCCTGAACTTGTCCCGCTTTCCTGGCTCATTGGTGAGTGGGAAGGCCGCGGCCGGCTCGGCAGTGGTGATGAGGATTCGGAGCATTTCGTCCAGCACGTTTCCTTCACCCATAACGGTTTGCCGTACCTGCAGTACAGGGCCGAGACCTGGATCAGCGACGACGCCGGCACAAAGTTGCGCCCGCTGACCGTTGAAACCGGGTTCTGGGCCTTGGAGCGCAAGCTCCAGGAGGGCGACGGTGGTCCGGGGCTTGTTCCCGCGGACATTGTGCCTGTGCTCAAGACCGCCGATGAGGTCGAAGAACGCCGGAACAAAGAAGGCGGCTTCGATATCTCCGTGTCGATTGCCCACCCCGGCGGAATCACCGAACTCTACTACGGCCAGATCAAAGGGCCGCAGATCCAGCTCACCACCGATATGGTGATGCGCGGCAGCCACTCCAAGGAGTACACCGCAGCAACAAGGATCTTTGGCTTGGTGGACGGCAATCTCCTGTGGCGCTGGGATGTTGCCTCCAACGGCAAGGCATTGGAACCACACGCCTCGGCGTTCCTCCACAGGGTTTCCTGACGCCCGGCGCGAGGTCTCACTGAACGTTCCACAAGCAACCAGCAAAGGAGCAGCTAGTGAATAACCACCTCAAGCCGGGAGGCTACGAGGGACTCAAGGCCCTGTTCTTCAATGGCACCTTGAAACCTTCGCCGCAGCTCAGCAACACCGACGGCTTGATCCGGATCAGCCGCGACATCATGGAAAAGCAGGGTGTCACTACCCGCCTCATCCGGACTGTGGACCACGATATCGCCAGCGGCGTCTACCCGGACATGCGGGAGCATGGCTGGAAAACCGATGAATGGCCGGAGATCTATCCGTTGGTCGCTGAGGCGGACATCGTGGTGGTGGCAGGTCCCATCTGGCTGGGCGATAACTCTTCCCAGACCAAGAAACTCATTGAGCGTTTATATGCCCACTCTGGCGAACTCACTGACAAGGGCCAGTGGGCGTTCTACCCGAAAGTGGGTGGATGCCTCATCACCGGCAATGAAGATGGCATCAAGCACTGTTCCATGAACGTGCTGTACAGCCTCCAACACGTAGGCTTCACTATCCCGCCGCAGGCTGATGCCGGCTGGATCGGCCCTGTAGGCCCAGGACCCAGCTACCTGGATGAAGGGTCTGGTGGTCCGGAGAGTGATTTTACTAACAGGAACACCACGTTCATGTCCTGGAACTTGATGCACATGGCCCGCCTCCTCAGGGATGCAGGCGGAATCCCTGCCTATGGCAACCTTCCGCAGGAATGGAAAGCCGGCACACGATTCGATTTCGAGAACCCGGAATATCGCTGATTCCGGAATACTACCGAGTTCTGGAATACCACTGAGCCGCAAGGACTTCTACTACATATGACTTACAAGAGCCCCCTGTTGTCGCGCCCTGGCGCTGTCGAAGACACTGGCCTGGATGCCGGCGTCGCGGCCCATTACGGCGAGCCGCTGCGGGAGCAACGCGCCCTGGCAACCGGTACCGCCGTCGTGGATCTTTCGCACCGCGGCGTGGTGACGGTATCCGGACCGGACCGCCTCAGCTGGCTCAACACGCTTTCCTCCCAGCAGGTGACCAATCTCCAGCCGCGGGTTGGCAGTGAACTGTTGCTGCTTAGTGTCCAGGGTCGCATTGAGTTCGATGCTCGGGTTATTGACGACGGCGAAACAACCTGGCTGATCGTCGAGGCTGCAGAGGCCGAACCTTTGTCCGAGTGGTTGAACAAGATGAAGTTCATGCTGCGCGTGGAGATCGCGGATGTCTCGGGGGAGTGGGCTGTCCTTGGTTCCACGAAGCCCGTGGAGAAGCTGGGTCGTTACTTGGTTTGGGAAGATCCGTGGCCGCAGGTAGGCCCGGGCGGCTATTCCTACAGCACCGTCCCGGAGGAGTCGCACCCTGGGCTCGAACGCCCATGGTTCGAATATCTCGTCCCGGCGGCAGACTTGGAATCCCTGGTCGATGGCTTGCCCCTGGCTGGTGCCATGGCGGCCGACGCCCTGCGGATTGCCGCGTGGCGGCCGCGTCTCGGTGCGGAGACCGATGATAGGACCATCCCTCATGAGCTGGACCTTATTCGCACTTCCGTCCACCTGAGCAAGGGCTGCTACAAGGGCCAGGAGACCATCGCCCGCGTGCACAATCTCGGCCATCCGCCGCGGCGCTTGGTCTTCCTGCAGTTGGATGGCTCGCAACACACGCTTCCGGCCGTTGGCAGTGTTGTATTTGCGGGGGAGCGCAAGGTGGGTACTCTGACATCTGTGGCGCAGCACTTCGAGATGGGCCCTGTGGCTTTGGCAGTCATCAAGCGCTCCGTTCCGGCGGATGAAACCTTGACAGTCATGGACGGCGAGGAGCCTTATATCGCAGCCCAGGAAGTGATCGTCGCCCCCGACGCCGGCCAGGTCGTCGGGCGCCAAACCGGATTCCTGAAGGGACCCCACCGATGAGCCAACCGAGTCACAGCACTGGACCCGAAGCCGACTCCGCCGACACCGACACGGGCGCCGACGACGAAGCGGTTGCCTTGGCCCACACCCTCTTCGATGCCGCCCGCGAAGGCAACACGGAGATGCTGCGGAGCTACCTGAACGCCGGTGCCCCAGCCACGCTCACCAATGCTTCCGGAGATTCGCTGCTGATGCTTGCTGCCTACCATGGGCACGAGGAAACCGTGCAGTTGATTCTGCACCACGGCGCTGACGTGAATACCCCCAATGACCGTGGCCAGACCCCGCTTGCAGGGGCGGTATTCAAGGGATACACGGGCGTCGCCAGGGCGCTGCTGGATGCAGGAGCAGACCCCGACGCCGGAACTCCCACCGCGCGCGAAGCGGCCAGTATGTTTGCCCGGACCGAAATATTGGCCCTTCTCGGCTAAGGCGTGAATGGTTCGGAGAAGCCCGGTTGCTACGGCAGCCGGGCTTTCTTGCGTCTATATATTCCACGTGGAATAGTTGTAGTGGAATATGTGTGAGAAAGGTTTCTGTCGTGCCGAAAGCTGCTGACTTAACGCCTCTTGGCGTGGCATCCTTGGCGCTCCTGGCTGAAAAGCCCATGCATCCTTACGAGATGTTTCAAGTACTGATGGCCCGTCATGAGGATCGGCTCGTTAAGGTCCGGCCGGGCACGCTTTACCACGCAGTGGGCCGTTTGGAGGCTAACGGACTGGTTGAGGCTACCGGAACGGAGCGCGAAGGCAACCGTCCTGAACGAACCACCTACCGCATCACCCTGGCCGGTCATGATGCCTTGGACGCGGGAGTTAAAGCCATGCTCTCCACGCCCGTCAATGACTACCCGGTGTTTCCGCACGCCATTGCTGAAGCGCACCACCTCCCCAAGGAGGTGGTGGCAGGCCTCCTTGAACAGCGGCTCGGAGCACTCGGCGCCGATCTCGACTTCCTCGTCAGCGCGGAAACAGTGGTCAGGGCAAAGGGCCTTGACCGCAAGTACTGGCTGGACATCACCTACCAACAAGCACTACGTCGCACGGAGATCGCGTGGATCCGCGGCCTCCTCGAGGAGTTGGGCAGCGGAATCCTGCCCTGGGACGAACCGGAGCCAACTCCATCCGAACTTTCACACCAGCCGAAGGAATCCCTTGGAAAACGTAGCTAAGCCGTGGCCCGCTCTATGGTCACTCGTCATAGGCTTCTTCATGATCCTTATCGACACCACCATTGTGTCGGTCGCGAATCCGCGGATCATGCAGGGCCTCAACACCGATATCAATGCCGTCATCTGGGTTACCAGCGCGTACCTCTTGGCGTATGCAGTGCCCCTTCTCATCACCGGCAGGTTGGGTGACCGTTTCGGGCCGAAGAACCTGTACTTGATCGGCCTGGTGGTCTTCACCTTGGCTTCGCTGTGGTGCGGCCTCTCCAGCGACGTCACCATGCTGATCGCCGCCCGCGCAGTCCAAGGACTCGGCGCGGCCATGATGACACCCCAGACCATGGCAGTCATCACACGTATTTTTCCTCCGGACCGTCGGGGCGCCGCCATGGGACTCTGGGGAGCGACAGCCGGCATGGCTGTTCTCGTAGGCCCTATTCTGGGCGGTGTCCTGGTGGACGGACTGGGGTGGGAGTGGATCTTCTTCGTCAACGTCCCTATTGGAATTGTCGCTTTCGTCATGGTCACGCGTTTCGTCCCGAAGCTGACTACGCACAGCCATTCATTCGACGTCGCGGGCGTGGTGCTCTCCGCCGTCGGTATGTTTCTTTTGGTCTTCGGCATCCAGGAGGGCCAAACCTACAAGTGGGGAACGGTCACCGGCGCCGTCACCGTGTGGGGCTTGATCATCGCAGGGCTCGTCGTCCTGGTGCTCTTCGTCTTCTGGCAGTGGCTACTGGGCAGGCGAGGCGGGGAACCGCTGCTGCCGCTTGCTTTGTTCAAGGACCGCAATTTCTCCCTGGGCAACACCACCATCATGGTTGTCGGCTTCACAGTGACGGCGTTCCCGCTGCCGACCATCTTCTACTACCAGGTGGTGCGGGGCCTGACCCCCACCCAATCAGCGCTGCTCATGATTCCCATGGCAGTGATCTCCGGCGGCCTGGCACCGGTCGTGGGTAAGCTGATCGATCGAGCCAACCCGCGCTGGTTCGCGTCCTTCGGCCTCGTTTGCCTCGCAGGAGCGCTCTTCTGGACAGCTTCACTCTTGCGGCCGGATACTCCCATTTGGATGTTCCTGCTTCCCAGCGCCCTCCAGGGTGTTGCCAATGGCTTCATTTGGGGGCCGGTATCCAATGCGACCACCAGAAACCTTGAGCCACGCCAAGCGGGCGCAGGTTCGGGCGTGTTCAACACCACCCGCCAGATCGGGGCAGTCCTTGGATCGGCGGCCATTGCCGCCCTGATCCAGGCCCGGCTCGCGGCCGAGTTACCCGCGGCGCCGGCAGGAGCCCCGGCCAACGAAGCTTCCATGAACGGTGCCCTGCCAGAGGCGCTGCATGCAGGATTCTCGACGGCGATGAGCCAGTCGATCGTGCTGCCCGCCTGTGCGATTCTCGTCGGGGCAGTGGTGGCCCTGTTCTTCGCGAAGCCTAAGTCCGTTGAAGGATGGGGCGGTGCTGCTGCAAAAGAGGCTCCACAGGAAACTGTCCGGAAGTAGCGCGGCAAACGGCGGGGACCAGCCCATTCTTGGGCTGGTCCTGACCCGGACAGGGGCAGGACCAGCGCTTGCCAAGACCAAAGCTGGGCCGGTTCGATTCCTTGTTAGCCGAGCAGCACGCTCGCATGGAGTCCGCCAGTGGCGAATCCCAAGCTACGGGCCATCGCGAGCGCGCTGCTGTTGCTGACATCGGCCTTCCACTGGAGCGTCAGCCCCGCGGCCAGGGCCTCATGGGCAGCAATCGATGCAGCCAGCGTTCCCAGGCCCCGCCGGCGCCAGGGCGGTGCTACCAGAACGCCCATGTTGGCCAGGATCCCCTCCCACTCGGAGTAGGCGCCGCACGCCACGGGAGTGGGTTGTTCTTCTTCGGGATGCATGATGGTGAAGCGGTGCTCCAGGGCTTGCAGGCCTACTTCATTGACGTCATCCGGGGGGCACAGCCCTTCCAGCGCGATCGCCTCTGGATTGCCTCGCGAGACCGTGAGGTCTTCGGAGGGTTGATTGAGCGGGAGGTCGTCGGCAAAGAACAAGGCTGAGGACCCGAGGCCATGTCCACCGTGCGACCGCGTGAGGGTCAACAGCGTCACATGCTGGGCAAGTTCGGTGTCTGGAATTCCAGCGGCTGCGTCGAGGACCCATTGTGGTCCCACCAACGCCGAGGCACCAAAAAGGCGCAGGAAAACAACCGCCCGCGCCGATTCATCGAGGCGGGTGATGCGGTTTGAGGGGTCGCTCGGGTCCACCGCAGAAGTGGTGGCCCGGGCAGCAGCAGCGGCGAAAGCGTCGTCGTCGAACCCCAAATGGCGAGCCCACGCCAGCTGGATAATGGCAGCGGACGTGGGCTCAAGAGTCATGGATTCAGCCTAGCCGACTAGCCGAAGAGCACACTCGCTTCGTCGTAGCGGTGCTGGGGAACGGTCTTGAGCTTACCCAGTGCTTCTTCGAAACCAACGTGGGAGATGTCCGTGCCCTTCAGGGCCACCATGGTGCCCCAACGGCCCTCCACCACTGAATCGATGGCTGCCATGCCCAGGCGGGTTGCAAGGACGCGGTCATAGGCAGTTGGTACGCCGCCACGCTGGATATGGCCAAGAATGGTGGCGCGGGTCTCTATGCCTGTGCGTGCTTCGATTTCCGGCGCGAGCTGGTCGGCGATTCCACCCAGGCGGGGACGGCCAAAAGTGTCCAGTCCGCGTTCGGAGTGGGGAGATTCCATGTGGTCCGGAACGAAGCCCTCAGCTACCACCACCAGCGGCGCGCGGCCACGGTCGTGGGCTTCCTGGACCCATTCGGTGATCTGCTCGATGCTGACCGTCTGTTCCGGGATAAGGATGGCGTGTGCACCAGCTGCCATTCCGGCGTGCAGGGCGATCCAGCCTACGTGTCGGCCCATGACCTCGGCGATCATGCAGCGGTGGTGGGACTCACCCGTGGTGCGGAGGCGGTCGATTGCTTCGGTGGCGATTTCAACCGCTGTATCGAAGCCGAAGGTGTAGTCCGTTGCGTCGAGGTCGTTGTCCACGGTCTTGGGAACACCAACAATTTTCAGTCCGGCATCGGTGAGCCGTTTTGCCGCCGCCAGAGTACCTTCGCCGCCGATTGCGATGATGGCGTCAATGCCCAGGCGTTCCATGTGGGCCTTGATGACGTCCGGGCCACCACCATTTTCAAACGGGTTGGTACGTGAGGTGCCCAGGATGGTGCCGCCCTGCTTGGCGATACCGCGGACCAAGGTGCGGGGGATGTCGATGACATCACCTTCCACAACGCCGCGCCAGCCGTCCTTGAAACCCACGAACTCCTGGCCGTGGATTGCGATCCCCTTCAGGACCGCTCCCCGGATTACTGCGTTGAGTCCGGGGCAGTCGCCACCGCTGGTAAGAATGCCAATTTTCATGTTTGCTCACTCATGGCTTGGAGGAATACGTCTGGAGCGCCACGCTGAGCTCCCAACGATTGTAGACGTCGATGTGGGGTGGGACACAAATGGTTACTTTTGACCCCGGCCGTGCGGTATTGGAAATCTCTCTGAAAACAACGAAAGCGCCCCGCTGCGGCGGGGCGCTTTGTGTCGCTGACGTCGAAGTTGTCGATCGTTGTGCGCTTAATTGGAGCGCTGGCTGATGAACGACTCCAGGGCGATCCTGTTCTTCTGGTCCGGCAGTATGAGCCAGGCGAGGATATAGAACACCGCCGCTGGTCCTGGCAAGAGGCAGAAGAGCAGGAAAGCCACCCGGACATATGCCACATCCACCCTGAGCTTCGCGGCAATGCCACCACAGACGCCACCCAACCAGCGCTGGGGTCCACGCTTCAGGCCGAAGCCCCTGACGATGCTGAAGAACTTGTCCATGGCTACAGACTTCCTTGTTGTGGTTGCTTTGTCACGTAAGTACCTGCCTCGATCTGCGGGCAGCTACTCGGCAGGAGTCTTTGATTTGCCCGCACTCCTGCGGGCGGCAAGGAGTCCTCCGATGACCAAGGCTGCGCCCGCGCCGATCATGAGGCCGATCAGCACATACGTGCCGTCCAGCACCACCCAACCAAGGGTGGAGATGACCAACAAAGCGGCCAGGGCAATCACAATCAACCCCCACACCACGGTGCCGATCCGCGCCTGCTGCGGTTCGTTGTCGTCGATGGTCCGTTCCACCCGATAGGCGGGCTCAAGCGATGGCGTGAGCGGTATTGGCTGGAGTCGTGGTACTGGCTGGAGCTGCGGTGCGGGTGCCGGCTCCTTGGTCAGCGGCTCCCTTGTCAGGGGTTCCGTTGGACTGTTGTCCTGTTCCTTGGCGAGCGGAGTGGTGTCCACCGGGTTCTTGGCATCACTGCTGTTTTCCCCTGCTTCGCGTGCCTTGCTTGGCTCGTTCGTGCTCATGTCAGTTTCCTTCCTGGATGGTCACGTTGCTGAATGTGCCATCGATTTCCACCACAAGGTTGGCCCCGGGCTTTTCGGCGTTGTAGACCGTTCGCTCGTCCTGGAGGCGGCCGCCGCGGTCCGAGCCGTGTTCATTCAGGTTGCCGAAGGTCATATCCGCCCTGACCTCAACGGGTACGTCTTTCGGGATGATGACGGTGACGTTGCTGAAGGTGGCGTCCACGGGAACCACGATTTCGGTGGTCAGTGGAGGCGTCAGGGCGAGGTCGTCCAGGTTCACTGTTCCCTTGCCGCCGGTGACGTCGACTCCCTGCCGGGCCTGCTCGATGCTTACTGGTGCCCAGTTCACGTCATGGAAGGTGAAGCGATCACCATTCCTTGGGACAACGTTGAAGATTCCACCGATGATCAGGGCCACTACTGCCAGGAAACCGAGGAAACCGGAGGTCCGTCCCCGCAAGCCTGCAAAGAGGATTCCCAAACCAAGTACGGCTGCGCCTGTTGCCCACACGACGGCGTTGGCTGCGTTGCCGAGCTCGATGATGTTGCCGGCGTCCAGCGCTTTCAAGGTGCCGCCAACCAGCAGTGCCACACCCGCAGTAACCGCTACTATCGCTGGCCCGGGACCCTTGCGCCTGGCGCGCGGCGGCTTGGGTTCACCGTTGTGGGGCTGGCCGCTAAAAGGCTGGCCGCCCTGCGGAGGAGTGGGTCCGTAGGGAGGCCGCGGACCTGATGGCTCGTAGGGGCCAGCCGCACGATCCTGCGGCTTTGTGCCTGGCTGGCCTTGACCGTACACCGGCACGCCGCTGTTGGTCCCGGTAGGAGTGCTGGTCCCGGCAACAGGGCTTGTCCCGGTGGCTGTTGGGGTTCCGTAGGCCGTGGGGGCTCCGTAGGCGGTGCCCGTTGCGTAGGAAGTGCCCGTTCCGTAAGAAGTGGCCGCGAAGTTCTGCTGGTTCATGGGCCGGGCTGCCTTCGGTCCTTTGTTGCGTTGTACCAGGTAGTAGATGAGGTAGATGACGCCGCCCACCCAGAAGAGCGTCCACAGCACGCCCGGAAGGCCGTTCCAGCCCCAGCCCCAGAATCCGCGACCCAGGCCGGGCAGGCCGATGATCGTGGTGATCAAGGCACCCGTCATGCCGCCTGACCAACGCCCGGCGGCTGCTTCCTGAACGTGGATGCGGCCGTCAGGTTCAGGCAGCAACGCCCAGGCCAGGCCGTAGAGCAGGACGCCAATGCCGGCGAAGAGCGCCAGGACGATGAAAATGCCCCGAACAATCAGGGGATCGATGCCGAACCGGTGCGCAACTCCGCTGGAGACGCCACCAATCCAGCGGTCCGGCCCGCGGCGGACACCCTGGCTGCGGATCCAGTCGAAGAAGTTCTGCTGTGGTGCAGTATGGGGTGCAGCGGGACCAGTACCGGATGAAGGATAGGAGTGGGTGGACGGTTCCCCGGGGGCGCCGGCGGAGGGACCCGCCGATGCGCCGGCGGAAGTGCCGGCGTTGGCGTCGGGATCGGGTGTGCCGGCATTGCCAGGCGTTCCGGATCCCTCTGGGTTCATGCTGTTCGCGTTCATACTTCGATCCTGCCGTCCCGGGTACCCTGCCCTCTACTGGGGGATACCCTGAATGATCCCTGAGGGACCCCCGAAGAACGCCGGATTCAGGTCCGGGCAACCCTGATCCGTGTTTGGATTGGTACATGACAACCGCTGTACAACGCCCGCCGCTGGTCCGCAGCAGCGACCGCATGATCGCCGGCGTCTGCAGCGGATTGGCCGACCATTTGGGCTGGCCCGTGAAGTACGTTCGGCTGGGCATGGTCCTTGCCTGCTTCGCCGGTGGAGCGGGACTGGCCTTCTACGCCTGGCTCTGGACCATGGTTCCCACCGCGGATGAGAGCGCGCGCCGCAATGCCCGCCGGCCGGCGTCGCCTATTGCTCCTGCAGTCAGCCTTCCGCCTGACGTCTCTGCGGTGCAGCATGCGCCCAAAGCGCCCGACGCCGGACCCGCACCAGCGGTGGCCGGCATTCCAGCGGTGAGTGGAAACCTTCCGGTACGGGATACTGCAACTGGCGTGGGTGCACTGCCTGGGCGCCCATCGTTCGATGCGACAACTATTGGCAGCACGGCAGCTCCGTCCGGCGGTTGGGCTGAACCCGGAAGCCGGGCGTTACCAGTTTCCCGGTTCAACTTTCGGCGGATCCAGTACGGCAAGGAGATCCTGCTCGGAGCCGGCCTGCTCCTGGTCGCCGCGATCTTGATCGCGCGCCAGTTCGGCGTCGATGTGCCCTTGGGAACGCTGATTCCCGCAGCTGCCATCCTGGGCGGCGCGGCGATCGCATGGATGCAACTCGACGAGACGCGCAGGGCAGGCTTGGTGGACAAGACCAAGGCCGACCAGGCTGGTGGCTGGGTCCGCCTGGCAGCTGGCCTTGCGCTGGTGGTGGCCGGGGTCCTGGTCATGGTGTCCGGATCGGGATCCTGGGAGCAGACCTGGCTGGCGCTCCTGGCATCCGTTGCTGTCCTCGGCGGCGTTGCCTTGGTCCTGCTGCCGTGGGGACTGAAGTTCTGGAAGGACCTCGAGACTGAACGGGCGGGGCGTGTACGGGAAACCGAGCGCGCGGAGATCGCAGCCCACCTGCACGATTCAGTGTTGCAAACCCTTGCGCTGATCCAGCGTAGGGCAGGCTCGGAGCAAGACGTTGTTCGGCTGGCGAGGGCCCAGGAACGTGAACTTCGGTCCTGGCTCTTCACTGATGCCGCCAAGGATGCCGGGCTGCTGGCCGAGCGGATCAAAGCCGTGGCCGCCGAAGTCGAGGATGCCCACGGCCAGGCCGTGGAGGTGGTAACCGTGGGCGACGCCGACATGACGGACAGGCACGAGGCACTGGTCCAGGCAGCCAGGGAAGCCATGCTCAATGCGGCCCGGCACGCTGGCGGAACAGTATCCGTCTACATGGAGAGCACGGCAGGCAGCACCGAGGTCTTCATCAAGGACCGCGGTCCGGGATTTGACCTGGAAGCGGTCCCCGACGACAGGCTGGGCGTCAAGGAATCAATTATCGGCCGCATGAAGCGTCACGGAGGCACGGCAACCATCAACAGCAGCAGGGACGGAACCGAAGTGCGGCTGGCCCTCCCTTCGCTCAACGCCGACGGTGGTGATATGCGCAGCAGCGATGTGCGCAACAGTGAAGTACGGAATGGAGAACCCCGGCAATGAACAACACCTCCCAAAGCGGCGTTTCACGCAGGGTACGAGTCGTGATCGTCGATGATCACACGATCTTCCGTTCCGGGCTGAAGGCGGATCTCGATCACCGCATGGACGTCGTGGGCGAGGCGGGCACAGTCGAGGAGGCCATCGCTGTCATTGCGGAAACCCGGCCCGAGGTTGTCCTCCTGGACGTCCACCTTCCTGGCGGCCTTGGCGGCGGAGGGCGCGAGGTCATTGCGGGGTCCGCTGCGCTCCTGGGCACCACCAGCTTCCTGGCACTCAGTGTTTCGGACGCCGCCGAGGACGTGGTGGCAGTGATCCGGGCTGGCGCCCGAGGCTACGTCACCAAGACGATTTCCGGTGCCGGGATTTCCGATGCCGTGATCCGCGTGGCCGATGGCGACGCCGTCTTTTCACCCCGGCTTGCTGGTTTCGTGCTGGACGCCTTTGGTACGGCACCCGCGGACATCGCGGACGACGAATTGGATCGCCTCTCGGCGCGTGAGCTGGAAGTGATGCGACTCATCGCGCGGGGATACAGCTACAAGGAAGTGGCCAAGGAGCTGTTCATTTCCATCAAGACCGTGGAGACGCATGTGTCCGCCGTGCTCCGGAAACTGCAGCTCTCCAGCCGCCACGAACTCACCAAGTGGGCCGCCGAGCGCCGCCTCCTCTGATGCTCTCTCACATCCAACGGCCTTTGGACGGATCCTCTCGCAGATCCGCCGGCCTTCTGACGGATGCTCTCGCACATCCGCCGGCCTTTGGACGGATCCTCTCGCACATCCGCCGGCCTTTGAACGGATCCTCTCGCAGATCCCGCCGCTTAAACGGAAATGCTCCCGCACCAAACATTGGTGCGGGAGCATCTAACCCGGAATAGCTACTGGGGTTGGAGCTATTTCGCCCGGCCCAGGAATTCCTGGATCCTGCGGACACCCTCGGCGAGGTCGTCGTCTCCGAGAGCATAGGACAGGCGGACGTATCCGGAGGGGCCGAATGCTTCACCGGGAACGATGGCAACTTCAACCTCGTCCAGGATGAGCGTGGCAAGTTCTGCCGACGTGCTCGGACGCACCGGACCGTGGGAGGTTTCGAATTCCTTGCCCAGCAGGCCGCGGACGTCGGCATACACGTAGAAGGCGCCGGTCGGCGTCGGGCATTCCACGCCCTCAATCGCGTTCAGGCCGGCGACGATTGCCTTGCGGCGGCGGTCGAAGGCGACCTTCATTTCGTCGACGGCGGTCAGCGGACCCGTGAGGGCAGCGGCGGCAGCGACCTGCATGATGTTCGAAACGTTGGACGTCGCGTGCGACTGGAGGTTGGTTGCGGCCTTGATGACATCGGCCGGACCGATCATCCAACCCACGCGCCAACCGGTCATGGCGTAGGTCTTGGCCACGCCGTTGAGGATGACGACTTTGTCGCCAAGCTCCGGCGCCGCGGTGGCGATGGAGGTGAACTCCACGCCGTCATAGGTCAGGTGCTCGTAGATTTCATCCGTGACAACCCACAGGCCCTTGGAAGCAGCCCACTTTCCGATCTCCGCAACCTGCTCCGGGCTGTACACAGCGCCGGTCGGGTTGGACGGGGAGACGAACAGCAGGATCTTGGTCTTGTCCGTCAGCGCGGCTTCCAACTGCTCGATGGTGACGAGGTAGCCCTGCTCGGGTCCGGCGAATACCTCCACCGGAACGCCCCCTGCGAGACGAATGGCTTCCGGATAAGTGGTCCAGAAGGGCGTGGGGATGATGACTTCGTCGCCCGGGTCAACCAAGGTGGCGAAGGTGTTGTAGACAGCCTGCTTGCCACCATTGGTCACCAGGACCTGCGATGGGTCCACTTTGTAGCCGGAGTCCCGGAGGGTCTTATCGGCGATGGCCTTTTTCAACTCAGGAAGCCCGGCAGCGGGGGAGTAGCGGTGGTACTTCGGCTGGGCAGCAGCCTCAATTGCTGCCTTGACGATGTAGTCCGGGGTGGGGAAATCGGGTTCGCCGGCACCGAAACCGATCACGGGGCGCCCCGCGGCCTTCAGTGCCTTGGCCTTGGCGTCAACGGCAAGGGTGGCGGACTCGGCAATAGCGGAGATTCGTTGTGAAATGCGGGCGGCAGGTGTTCCGGCAGACATCTATGTACCGTTCTTCGCAGGCAGCTCGTGGGCTGGATGATGGGATTCGACGTAAACTACCTTATGCTGTTCTGCGGAGCTCCCGGGTGCCTGCTGGACAATGTGACTGATAATGCTGCTCACATTGATTCATAAGCGGCCGGAAGGCCCGGAATTAGTCCGGTTCGACTATCGCGAAGTTCTTGCGTAGACTGGTTCACCGGTGTTGAAAAGCACCACAGGCTGAAGTGCGGCCTGAAACATGGATTCGATCCATAGGGTAGTGGCGCAATTGGTAGCGCAGCGGTCTCCAAAACCGCAGGTTGCAGGTTCGAGTCCTGTCTGCCCTGCGCAAGCTGTTCCGGCGGAAACGCCGGGGCAAGCGCAGCAACCATGGCTCTGATCAGAGCCGGGTCAAACGACTTTGCAAGGTGAGTGAGGACCAGGTGACCGAAACGGCTGCTAGCAGCTCAAAGGGCCGTCCTGCCAAGAAAGCCGATGCCGGCTTCTTTGCCCGAATTGCACTCTTCATGCGCCAGGTTATCGGCGAACTGAAGAAGGTCGTTGCCCCGACCCGCAAGGAACTGATCAATTACACGCTCGTGGTGCTGGTGTTCGTAGTCATCATGATGCTCATCGTCACCCTGCTGGACCTTGCCTTCGGCACGGGAGTGAGCTGGGTCTTCGGTGGATCAGGCGCTACGGACCGCTAAGCGGATCTGTCCGCAAACCGCGTGAAATTCCATGAAGTTCAGGAATTTTGTGGGGTTTGCGGAATTGAGCCATTTAAATAGGCATGTTAGGCAATGAGGAAGCAGGAGACCAAGTGTCTGAGCAGGAGCTTGAGGTAAACGAGGCTGAGCTGGATGGGCCCGCTGAAAGCACGGACGACGCCGCGGCTGAGGCTGCGGAAGAGTCGGAGGCTGACTCTGCTGCGCCCGAATCTGCCGACGTCGATGATTCCGAAGAGGATTTCGAGTCTGACGTAGACGCTGAGTCTGATGACGAGGCCGACGACGTAGACGCTGAGTCCGATGAGGACGCTGCCGATGTCTCGCTGGAGGCGGCCGCTGCTGCAGCCCCCGCCGATCCGGCCGAGGAATTCAAGGCCAAGCTGCGCCGCCAGGAGGGTGACTGGTACGTCATCCACTCCTACGCCGGTTACGAAAACCGCGTGAAGGCCAACCTTGAGACCCGCATCCAGACACTGGACATGGAAGATTACATCTTCGAAATCCAGGTCCCGATGGAAGAAGTCGTCGAGATCAAGAACGCCCAGCGCAAGGTGATCAACCGCGTCCGCATCCCCGGTTACGTCCTGGTCCGCATGGACCTGACCGACGCTTCCTGGGGCGCCGTTCGCCACACCCCCGGCGTCACTGGCTTCGTGGGCAACGCCCACAACCCGGTCCCGCTGCGCCTTGACGAGGTCTTCTCCATGCTCGCACCGGTCTTCGAAGAAGAGCAGGCCGAGAAGGGCAAGCCGGTCAACAAGCAGAACCAGGCTCCCGTGGCCGTTGATTTCGAGGTCGGCGAGTCCGTCATCGTCAAGGAAGGCCCGTTCGAGACCCTTCCGGCAACGATCTCCGAGATCAAGCCCGAGTCCCAGACCCTCGTGGTCCTGGTCTCGATCTTCGAGCGCGAAACCCCGGTTACGCTCGCATTCAACCAGGTCACCAAGATCTAGCTGATTCCAAGATTTCGCTCCCGTTCCGCCTGCTTTGCGGTTCGGAAGCGGCCGGCCGCCTTGCCATGGCGGCCACCAACCTGGGACGCGCTCCTGTGTCCCAGGAAGCTATTGAGAGAAGGACCCTACATTGGCTCCCAAGAAGAAGGTCACCGGCCTCATCAAGCTGCAGATCCAGGCAGGTGCCGCTAACCCGGCTCCGCCGATCGGTCCTGCGCTTGGCCAGCACGGTGTCAACATCATGGAATTCTGCAAGGCGTACAACGCTGCAACGGAATCCCAGCGCGGAAACGTTATCCCGGTTGAAATCACGGTCTACGAAGACCGTTCCTTCACCTTTATCACCAAGACCCCGCCGGCTGCAGAGCTCATCAAGAAGGCTGCAGGCGTTGCCAAGGGTTCGGCTACCCCGCACACCGTCAAGGTTGCCAAGCTGACCCAGGCGCAGGTCGAAGAGATTGCTTCCACCAAGATGGAAGACCTCAACGCCAACGACATCGCGGCAGCTGCCAAGATCATCGCTGGTACCGCCCGTTCCATGGGTATCACCGTAGAGGGCTAAATACAGCCTTCATCCGCCGGGCAACCGGCATCTGAAACATTGAAATGCCGCAGGATCCTTGCCGGATCCGCGGCTTGTGGCAGGGCCCAGCGCGGTCCGCAGACCACAACTGCACAAGGAGAAATAGCAGCATGGCAAAGCGCAGCAAAGCATATGAGGCAGCCGTAGCCAAGATCGAGGCAGACAAGGTCTACGCCCCGTTCGAGGCAATCACCCTCGCGAAGGACACCAACCCTTCCAAGTTCGACGCAACCGTTGAGGTCGCTTTCCGTTTGGGCGTTGACCCGCGTAAGGCTGACCAGATGGTCCGTGGCACCGTCAACCTGCCGCACGGCACCGGTAAGACCGCCCGCGTCCTCGTTTTCGCAACAGGCGACAAGGCTGAGGCAGCAATCGCTGCCGGCGCCGACTTCGTTGGTTCCGATGACCTGATCGAAAAGATCGCAGCCGGCTGGACCGACTTCGACGCCGCCGTGGCAACCCCTGACCTCATGGGTAAGGTTGGCCGCCTCGGTAAGGTCCTCGGCCCGCGTAACCTCATGCCGAACCCGAAGACCGGTACGGTTACCCCGGATGTCACCAAGGCTGTCAACGACATCAAGGGCGGCAAGATCGACTTCCGCGTCGACAAGCACTCGAACCTTCACTTCATCATCGGCAAGGTGTCTTTCGACGTCCAGAAGCTGGCTGAGAACTACGCAGCCGCACTGGAAGAGGTGCTTCGCCTGAAGCCGTCCGCTTCCAAGGGCCGCTACATCCAGAAGGCTACTGTTGCCACCACGTTCGGTCCGGGCATCACCGTTGACCCGAACGTCACCAAGGTTCTCACCGACGCATAAGCATCGCGAGTACTAACTCTGAGAGGGACCGTCCGGCATTGCCGGGCGGTCCCTTTTTCATGGGTTCGCATCGGCGGTTGGTCACTTGTTTGGCGCCAGAGGCGGCCGTAGGCTGTGGGGCGTGGCACCGTCGTCGAACTTTTCCGCCAACGGCGGGCTCACCATAGAGAGGCTTCCCGTTCTGCAAGGTCCGGAGGCCAATGCGTCACCGGACTTCAAAGCCTTCCATGCGTTACGGATCGCCCATGAGCTTGCCTTGTGGGGGAACCTGGACCATTCGGCCACATTGGCCGAGTCGTTCATGTTCTGGCAGGGCAACGAATACGAGGAGCGGCAGGTCTACCTGACCCGCTTGGGCGGCGTTGTGGTGGGCAGCGGTTCGCTGACGCTGCCGTTGAGCGAGAACACGACGACGGCGGGAGTGGACGTCCTCGTGGACGCCGCTTTCCGTCGGCGCGGGATCGGGACGAGTATCCTGGAAGTCCTTGAGCAGGCGGCAGTGGAGCGGAGCCGCACTTCGCTTGACGGGTACTGTGGGGAGCCGATCGCCCCCGTACTTGCCGGGGAGGCGCTGCTGAAAGCAAAGTCAGGCACGGGTGGCGTTCCACTGAACGCGGCATCGACCCACTTTGCGTTGCACCATGGTTATTCCCTGGAACAGGTCGAAACCAGCAGCACCTTGGCCCTGCCGGTTGATGAGGCGCACCTGATTGAACTCGAAGTCGAGGCGATGCGCCGGGCAACGGAATACGACGTCATCGGGTGGACGGACGAATGCCCGGACGAACTCGTGGACACTTTTGCCAAGCTCAAGAGCCTGATGAGCACGGAGGTACCCATCGCCGGTCTGGGATGGGAAGGCGAAGAGTGGGACGCCGTGCGGGTTCGGCGTGAGGAATCGACATGGCGGGCAAGCGGCATGGACTCAGTTGTAGCTGCTGCCCAGCACCACACGAGCGGGGAGTTGGCTGCCTATACGGTCCTGACCCACCGCGACGCGTTGCCGGCGGTGGTCAGCCAGGAGGACACCCTGGTGGCTCCCGGACACCGGGGACACGGCCTTGGCATGCTGGTCAAAATCGCCAATCTTCGTCGTGCAGAAGATCTTTGGCCGGACGCCGCGTGCGTCATGACGTGGAACGCCAGCGAAAACCGGCATATGCTGGCCATAAATATCGCCCTTGGATTCAAGCCTTCCGGTTTTGAAGGCGAATGGCAGAAACGGCTGGGATGACTGTAGACGAGGCGAAGACCGTTGTAGTCGAGCAGCTATGGGTGCCGGAGAATCTGGACAGCCCCAAAGCAGGGGATTTCCTTGACGCCGTGGAAGTGGCGCGACGGGTCCGGATGCAGACCTGGGGGAGCGATGACCTGGCGTACACGCCCCTGGAGAAGCTGCTTGAATTCTCCGACCCCTACGAGCGCCAGATCATCCTGGTGGCCAAGGTGGACGGGGTCATCGTGGGAACAGTGGACATTGCGCTGCCGCTCGCGGACAACATGGACCTGGCGGAGTTCACGCTGGATATCCTGCCGGACTACCAAAGCCAGGGCGTCGGACGCCAGCTCCTGGAGGCTGCGGAGCAGCTGGCACGTTCAGAGGGCCGCACCATGGTTTTGGTGGACACGAACCATCCGGCGACCTCGCTTACAGAGATACCTGAAGACCAATTGATTCCCGGCAGCGGCCCAGGTTTCCTTCCTGTCAGCAGCAGGGAAGTGGACTTTGCCCAGCGGGCCGGTTACACCCTTCAGCACATCGAGCAATTCAGTTCCTGCGTGTTGCCTCTCGACTCCAAACTGGTTGCGGATCTTCAAGCCGAGGCCGAGGAAGCGAACGCTGGCCGCTACAGGCTGCACCACTGGACTGATCGCTGCCCTGAGGCTTGGCTGGAGGCCGTGGCGGAGCTGGAAAACGCTGCGGGTGAGGTTGTCCACGGAGAGGACGGCGAGGAAGAAGACTCCGCCGTTGAGGTTTCCGGTATGGTCTTCGATGCCGCCGTTTTGCGCGAAACCGAAGACGCCGCCTTGGCGCAGGGTCGGCGGACGGTGGTTACCGCCGTCGAGCATATTGAGAGCGGGCGGCTGGCCGGCCTCACCACGATCAGCGTCCTCGCGCACCGTCAGGACGTCGTTTTCCAGGACGATACTTTGGTCCTGCAGGAACACCGCGGCAATAAGTTGGGACTGCTGATCAAGGTGGCCAACATGGAAAGGCTCAGTGAGCAATTTCCCGATGCCCGCGTCATTTACACCTGGAACGCACCGGAAAACCGGTACCTCCTGACCGTGAATAAGCAATTGGGATTTACGACGGCGGGAGTCACCGGACTCTGGCAAAAGCAGCTTCCTGATCGGGGACCTAAGGTCACGTCGTCGGAGTAACCAGCCGGGCATCGCAGTGGGAGCACAGCGGCCTCGATTTGGTTTGCTGATCCCTCTCCCGTAACCTTGAAGTACCAAAGACCGTCGGTTGATGGGAATCCACTCTTTCGAGCGCAGCTCAATTCTGCAGCGACGCCCCTGAGAACAAAGTGCATTCCTTGACGAAGGACCCTGAACATAGGGCGGCCAACGCAGGTGAACGAAGCAAGTCTCCGCAGTGCAAGCTGTGTTGAGCCAAGCCCCGTGCATCTGCGCGGGGCGTTTTTAGTTTTAGCTCTCGTGAGCGGGGACCCGGAAGACCGGCTTTATTCCCCGGAAGGAGGGTTATGACAACGCCTAGCAAGATCTCCGCTGTTGCAGAGATCACCAACGATTTCAAGGAATCGAACGCGGCTGTCCTGACCGAATACCGCGGGCTCACTGTTGCACAGCTCAAGGAACTGCGTGTTGCGCTCGGCCAGGACACCAAGTTCTCGGTCGTCAAGAACACCCTGAGCGCCATTGCAGCCAAGGAAGCTGGAGTCGACGCGTTCGGCGATCAGCTTGCCGGCCCCACTGCAATCGCCTTCATCAAGGGCGACGCTGTTGCTGCTGCCAAGAGCCTGACGGACTTTGCCAAGACCAACAAGCAGCTGGTTATCAAGACCGGTTACTTCGAAGGCAAGGCATTGGACGCAGAAGGTGTTGCCGCACTGGCAGCGCTGGAGTCCCGCGAGCTGCAGCTTGCACGTGTTGCTGGTGTCCTCAAGGCCCCCGCATCCGCTGCCGCACGCATCATCGATGCCCTGCGCCTCAAGCTTGAAGAAGAGGGCGGCGCACCTGCACCGGCCGCTGACGAAGCTCCGGCCGCTGAGGCTGCTGCTGAAGAGGTTGCGGCTCCGGCCGAAGCCGCTGAAGCTGCAACCGAAGAGAACTAAGTTCTCCCCCCAATCAAACTCAGGTGCATGGAGCGGCATTGTCCGGACCTGCACCGACTAATGGAAGGACGCCACCATGGCGAAGCTCAGCAACGAAGAGCTCATTGAAGCTTTCAAGGAACTGACCATCATCGAGCTCTCCGAGTTCGTCAAGCTCTTCGAAGAGACCTTCGAAGTTACGGCTGCTGCTGTTGCAGTTGCTGGCCCCGCTGCCGGCGGTGCTGCTGAAGCTGCTGAAGAGAAGACCGACTTCGACGTCGTCCTCGAAGCTGCTGGCGACAAGAAGATCGCAGTGATCAAGGAAGTTCGCGCCATCACCTCCCTCGGCCTCAAGGAAGCCAAGGACCTGGTTGACAGCGCACCGAAGGCTGTTCTCGAAGGCGCCACCAAGGAAGCCGCAGAGAAGGCAAAGGCTCAGCTCGAAGAAGCTGGCGCAACGGTTACCCTCAAGTAACTCGTCTTGCTTGTGGAAGCCCCGTCCGGTTCGCCGGGCGGGGCTTCCTGCTTTAAAGAACAACGCGGGGTCACTTATAGCCCAATAATCCCTCCGGAATGGGCTCTAAGTGACCCCGCGTTGCTTTAGAGGGGTTCGCTGATGTCCGCGATGATTGCTCCGAGTGCAGCCGTCAGTTCATCCGCATCCACGAAGGCACTCCTGCCATGGGCTCCAGCACCCATGGAGATGCGGCGCCCGGTGATGGTGGCATCCGCATACACAGGCCAGGGCGTGGTACTTCCCAGCGGCGTGATGGTCCCGCGCTCATAGCCGGTTGCGGCAAGGGCGACGTCGGCATGCGGCAGCGAGAGCTTGTTCACGCCCACCAACGCCCGCAGCTTAGGCCAGGAGATCTGCCGGTCGCCGGGGATCAGCGCGAAGAGGAAGCTACCGTCGCGATGCTTGACCACGAGGGACTTCACGATGTCTCCGGGACTGATCCCCAGGATGCCCGCCGCCTCCTCGAGGCTCCGGGCAGCAGGGCGCTCGACGACGTCCACGTCCAGTCCGCGCGCGGTGGCGTCGGACAGGAACCGTTCGGCTCCGTTCATTCCCGGCCCAAGCAATGAGTCAGCCATCAGTCGCGGTACAGCAGGAGAGCTTCGCCCTGGCCGCCGCCGCCACAAAGGGACACGGCAGCCTTGCCTGTTCCCCTGCGCTTGAGTTCGTGGGCCGCGTGCAGGGCCAGCCGGGCGCCGGACGCACCGATCGGGTGGCCGAGGGCGATTGCGCCGCCGTGGATGTTGCACTTCTCCAGCGGATAGCTCAGGTCCTTCAATGATTGGACGGCCACAGAGCCAAAGGCCTCATTGATTTCGATGAAGTCCAGCTCTTCGGCAGTCCATCCAGCCCGCTTCAATGCTTGCGAAATGGCGTTGGAGGGCTGGGAGTGCAGCGAGTTGTCCGGGCCGGCCACCTGTCCAGGCTTGCCCACGACCGCAAGGTATTCCAGACCGTTGTCCTTGGCAAAGCGGCGACTTGTCAGCACGAGTGCAGAGGCGCCGTCGGACAGGGGAGAGGAGTTGCCGGCGGTAATGGTGCCATCCGTAGCGAAGGCGGCCTTTAAGGGTGCAAGGGTTTCCACAGTCGTGTTCGGACGAACGCCCTCGTCCGAGGAGAGGACCACCGGATCCCCCTTCCGCTGCTTCACGCTCACGGGAGCAATTTCGACGTCGAAGATTCCGTCAGCGATCGCGGCAGCCGCGCGCTGGTGGGAAGCGGCAGCAACCTCGTCCTGCGCGCGGCGGTCAATGCCGAGCGTTACGTTCTTGGTTTCCGTGGACAAGCCCATTGACTGGCCGTCGAACGCATCCGTGAGTCCATCATGCGCGGCAACATCCAACGCCTGGATTGCGCCGTAGGTCCAACCCTGCCGGGAGCCGGGGAGCAGGTGTGGGGCGCGTGTCATGGATTCCTGGCCACCGGCCACAACCACAGTGGCGTCCCCGCTGCGGATCATCCGAGCGGCATCAATGACAGCCGTGAGGCCGGAGAGGCAAACCTTGTTGATGGTGACGGCAGGGATGTTCCAGCCCACACCTGCCGCTATGGCACTCTGTCGTGCAGGATTCTGGCCAGCGCCCGCTTGCAGCACCTGTCCCATGATCACGGCGTCCACCTGTTCGGCTTTTACGCCGCTGGCCGCCAGTGCAGCGCTGATGGCATGCGCGCCAAGGTCGACGGCGGTGAATCCGGCCAGCTGCCCATTGAGCCGACCCTGTGGGGTACGGGAAGCAGCAAGGATGACAACGTCATTGTCGTCAGCGGAGTTGTTCATGGTCTCTCTTCCGATCCGTGGTGGTGTAGCCAAGGCTATCGTGCGGCGTGCGTCAGCCTATCCTTTCCAACGCTTGTATCCGTCGGTAGATTCCACAGCAAGAGATTCCACGGCAGGAGATTTCACAACGGGCTTGGTGCCTCCTTCCGGCAGATGCTCCGGACAACGTCCGTGGACTACGCATAGGTGCCTGCGGCAACAGTGCTTGCATTCGCGGAGAATCTGGGGTAGACAGGAAGGCTACTTTGCCGTATCGTAGATATTTGCGTCTTCCCTGTTAACCTTCAGCCTTCATATAGCGGTGGGCTTTACCTCTCAGCTGCAACATTGACGTGCCGTTCACAACGTGCACTGGCATGTGCGGACTGGGTCCGGGTCATATAGCGGAACCGGAATAAGTATGATGCGGAGAACTCTGCATCATGCAAACGGGGGAGATCTGAAAACGCCTGAAGGTCTGTGGAAGGATCCCTCTTGGTCGCCTCGAGCACCTCTAATAACGAAACCGCTAACACGGCAAGCACCGATGGTGCCACTCGCCGCCTCTCATTCGCAAAGATTCACGAACCCCTTGATGTTCCGAATCTTCTCGCCCTGCAGACCGACAGCTTTGACTGGCTCGTCGGAAACGAACGCTGGCAGGCGCGGGTAGCGAAGGCTGTCGAGGAGGGCGACCTCAGCGTCGCCACCACCTCCGGACTTGCCGACATCTTCGAAGAGATCTCCCCCATCGAGGACTTCCAGGGCACTATGTCCCTGAGCTTCTCCGAGCCGGAGTTCGCTGATCCGAAGTACACCATGGCCGAATGCAAAGACCGTGACGCCACTTACTCGGCACCGCTGTATGTCAAGGCCGAGTTCATGAACAACAACACGGGCGAAATCAAGCAGCAGACCGTGTTCATGGGCGACTTCCCCCTCATGACTGAAAAGGGAACGTTCGTCGTCAACGGCACCGAGCGTGTCGTTGTCTCCCAGCTGGTCCGTTCGCCGGGCGCTTACTTCGAGCGCACCGCGGACAAGACCAGTGACAAGGACATCTTCACTGCGAAGATCATCCCGTCCCGTGGTGCATGGTTCGAACTCGAAATCGACAAGCGCGACCAGGTCGGCGTTCGCCTCGACCGCAAGCGCAAGCAGTCGGTCACCGTTCTGCTGAAGGCCCTCGGTTGGACCGAAGGCCAGATCCTGGAAGAGTTCGGCCAGTACGACTCCATGCGTGCAACGCTGGAGAAGGACGCCACCGAAACCCGCGAAGACGCGCTTCTGGACATCTACCGCAAGCTGCGTCCGGGCGAGCCGCCCACCGTCGAGGCTGCCCAGTCCCTGCTGGACAACCTGTACTTCAACGCAAAGCGTTATGACCTCGCCAAGGTTGGCCGTTACAAGATCAACCGCAAGCTCGGCATCGACCGCTCCCTTGGTGACAAGGAAGCTTCGGTCCTGCACGTTGAAGACATCGTCGCCATGATCAAGTTCCTCGTTGCGCTGCACGCCGGCGAGAAGACCCTCATGGGCAAGCGCGACGGCGAAGACCACGAGCTCCGCGTCGAAATCGATGATATCGACCACTTCGGCAACCGTCGCATCCGCGCCGTTGGCGAACTGATCGAGAACCAGGTCCGCACCGGCCTTTCCCGCATGGAGCGTGTTGTTCGCGAACGCATGACCACGCAGGACGTCGAGGCCATCACGCCGCAGACCCTGATCAACATCCGCCCGGTTGTCGCTGCCATCAAGGAGTTCTTCGGAACTTCCCAGCTGTCGCAGTTCATGGACCAGAACAACCCGCTTTCGGGTCTGACCCACAAGCGCCGCCTGTCGGCTCTTGGCCCGGGTGGTCTTTCCCGTGACCGCGCAGGCATGGAAGTTCGAGACGTTCACCCGTCCCACTACGGACGTATGTGCCCCATCGAAACCCCTGAAGGCCCGAACATTGGTCTGATCGGTTCGCTGGCTTCCTACGGACGCATCAACCCGTTCGGCTTCATCGAGACGCCGTACCGCCTGGTTTCCGAAGGTGTCGTTTCCGACGAGGTCCAGTACCTCACGGCCGACGACGAAGCAGAGGTCCTGATCGCACAGGCCAACGCTCCGCTGGACGCTGACAAGAAGTTCTCGGAAGAGACCGTCCTTGTCCGTGCCCGTGGTGGTGGAGGCGAGCCTGTTCTGGTTCCCGCCGGAGAAGTCCAGTTCATGGACGTTTCCCCGCGCCAGATGGTGTCCGTGGCAACCGCACTGATCCCGTTCCTCGAGCATGACGATGCCAACCGTGCACTCATGGGTGCCAACATGCAGCGCCAGGCTGTGCCGCTGGTCCGTTCCGAGGCTCCTTTCGTGGGTACCGGCATGGAGCGCGCAGCAGCCGTCGACGCCGGTGACGTTGTCATCGCGAAGAAGGCAGGTGTGGTCACCGAGGTTTCCGCTGAGCTCGTTGTCATGATCAACGACGACGGCACGGAGACCAACTACCGCATCAACAAGTTCGCCCGTTCCAACCAGGGCAACTGCTACAACCACCGCGTCCTGGTCAACGAAGGCCAGCGACTGGAAGTCGGCGGCATCATCGCCGACGGTCCTGCAACGGACCAGGGTGAACTCGCCCTCGGTAAGAACCTGCTCGTGGCATTCATGTCATGGGAAGGCCACAACTTCGAGGACGCCATCATCCTGTCCCAGCGCATTGTTGCTGAGGACGTTCTTTCCTCCATCCACATCGAGGAGCACGAAATTGATGCCCGCGACACCAAGCTTGGTGCCGAGGAAATCACCCGTGACATCCCCAACGTGTCCGAGGAAGTCCTTGCAGGCCTGGACGAGCGCGGCATCATCCACATTGGTGCCGAGGTTGAAGCCGGAGACATCCTGGTCGGAAAGGTCACACCCAAGGGTGAAACCGAACTGACTCCGGAAGAGCGTCTTCTCCGCGCTATCTTCGGTGAGAAGTCCCGCGAAGTCCGCGACACCTCCCTGAAGGTGCCCCACGGCGAGTCCGGTACGGTCATCGGCGTCCGCGTCTTTGACCGCGACAACGACGACGAACTGCCCCCGGGCGTGAACCAGCTGGTCCGCGTCTACGTTGCAGCCAAGCGCAAGATCACCGACGGCGACAAGCTCGCCGGCCGTCACGGCAACAAGGGTGTTATCTCCAAGATCCTTCCGATCGAGGACATGCCCTTCCTTGCAGACGGTACCCCGGTGGACATCGTCCTGAACCCACTTGGTGTTCCGGGTCGTATGAACGTTGGCCAGGTCCTTGAAACCCACCTCGGTTGGGTTGCCAAGACCGGTTGGAAGATCGAAGGCGAGCCGGAGTGGGTCAAGAACCTGCCCAACCTGCCCCGTGAAACCGGCCAGACCACCGTTGCCACGCCGGTGTTCGATGGCGCCCGCGAAGAAGAAATCACGGGCCTGCTTGACTCCACCAACGTGACTCGCGACGGCGACCGCCTGATCGATTCCTCCGGCAAGACCCGTCTGTTCGACGGCCGCTCCGGCGAGCCGTTCCCGGACCCGATCTCCGTCGGTTACATGTACATCCTGAAGCTCCACCACCTGGTGGACGACAAGATCCACGCGCGTTCCACCGGCCCGTACTCCATGATCACGCAGCAGCCGCTGGGTGGTAAGGCTCAGTTCGGTGGCCAGCGCTTCGGTGAAATGGAAGTGTGGGCGCTCGAAGCTTATGGCGCCGCTTACACCCTTCAGGAACTGTTGACGATCAAGTCGGATGATATCCACGGTCGTGTGAAGGTCTACGAAGCCATCGTCAAGGGCGAGAACATCCCTGAGCCTGGCGTTCCCGAGTCCTTCAAGGTCTTGATCAAGGAAATGCAGTCGTTGTGCCTGAACGTGGAAGTTCTTTCCACCGACGGAACCACGATCGAAATGCGTGACTCTGATGACGCAGTCTTCACGGCTGCGGAAGAACTGGGCATCGATCTGTCTCGTGCAGAGCCCAGTTCCGTAGAAGAGGTTTAGCAGCCGTTCCGGTGGGCAGCAGTATGTCACTGTCCACCGGAACAGCTCCCTCTTCCCGTAACCAAGACTTCAGAATTTAGAGAACAAGAGAGAACAGGGACCATATGTCCAGCGAATCCTCCTTCGGCCTCATGCAGATCGGCCTCGCCACCGCGGAAGACATCCGTGGCTGGTCTTACGGTGAGGTCAAGAAGCCGGAAACCATCAACTACCGCACCCTCAAGCCTGAGAAGGACGGTCTTTTCTGCGAGAAGATCTTCGGTCCTTCCCGCGACTGGGAATGCTACTGCGGCAAGTACAAGCGCGTCCGCTTCAAGGGCATCATCTGTGAGCGTTGTGGCGTTGAAGTCACCCGCGCCAAGGTGCGTCGTGAGCGCATGGGCCACATCGAACTGGCTGCGCCTGTAACCCACATCTGGTACTTCAAGGGCGTTCCCTCGCGCTTGGGCTACCTCTTGGACCTGGCTCCGAAGGACCTTGAGAAGGTCATCTACTTCGCTGCCTACATGATCACCAGCGTTGACACGGAAAACCGCCACGCTGAACTGCCGAACCTCCAGATCGAGCACGACCTCGAGAAGAAGCAGTTGGTGGACAACCGCGACAGCGACATCGCCACGATCGCCCGCGACCTTGAAGACGAGCTTGCCCGTCTTGAAGGTGAAGGCGCCAAGGCTGCCGACAAGAAGAAGGCCCGCGACTCCGCAGACCGCCAGATGGCGAACGTCCGCAAGCGTGCCGACGCCGATATCGAGCGCCTTGAGCAGGTCTGGGACCGCTTCAAGAACCTCAAGGTCGCTGACCTTGAGGGCGACGAGGGCCTGTATCGCGAACTGCGTGACCGCTACGGCATGTACTTCGAAGGCTCCATGGGTGCCGAGGCGATCAAGAAGCGTCTTGAGACCTTTGACATGCAGGCTGAGGCTGAGTCCCTGCGCGACACCATCCAGAACGGCAAGGGCCAGCGCAAGACGCGTGCCCTGAAGCGCCTGAAGGTTGTCAACGCATTCCTGACCACCAACAACAGCCCGCTCGGCATGGTTCTGGACGCTGTCCCGGTGATCCCGCCGGAACTGCGCCCGATGGTCCAGTTGGACGGTGGCCGCTTCGCGACCTCTGACCTCAACGACCTCTACCGCCGTGTGATCAACCGCAACAACCGACTCAAGCGACTGCTTGACCTCGGTGCTCCGGAGATCATCGTCAACAACGAGAAGCGCATGCTTCAGGAAGCTGTTGACAGCCTCTTTGACAACGGTCGTCGTGGCCGCCCCGTTACGGGTCCGGGCAACCGTCCGCTGAAGTCCCTGAGCGACATGCTCAAGGGCAAGCAGGGTCGTTTCCGCCAGAACCTCCTCGGCAAGCGTGTTGACTACTCCGGCCGTTCGGTCATCGTTGTTGGCCCGCAGCTGAAGCTGCACCAGTGTGGTCTGCCCAAGCAGATGGCCCTGGAGCTCTTCAAGCCGTTCGTGATGAAGCGCCTGGTTGACCTGAACCACGCCCAGAACATCAAGTCGGCAAAGCGCATGGTCGAGCGTTACCGTCCGCAGGTTTGGGACGTGCTGGAAGAGATCATCACCGAACACCCGGTGCTGCTCAACCGTGCACCTACCCTTCACCGCCTTGGCATCCAGGCCTTCGAACCGCAGCTTGTGGAAGGCAAGGCAATCCAGCTTCACCCGCTGGTTTGTGGCGCCTTCAATGCTGACTTCGACGGCGACCAGATGGCAGTGCACCTGCCGCTGAGCCCGGAAGCCCAGGCTGAAGCCCGCATCCTGATGCTGTCCTCGAACAACATCCTGAAGCCGTCCGATGGCCGCCCGGTTACCCTGCCTTCGCAGGATATGATCATCGGCCTGTACCACCTGACCACCAAGCGCGTCGGCTCTGCCGGCGAAGGCCGCATCTTCTCCTCGGTTTCGGAAGCCATCATGGCGTACGACGCCCGTGATCTGCACCTGAACTCCCAGGTCAAGATCCGTCTGGACAACTTCGTGCCTTACGCCGGTTGGGAAGCTCCGGAAGGTTGGGAGCCGGGTCAGACGGCCCTCGTCCAGACCTCCCTGGGCCAGGTCATCTTCAACCAGACGCTGCCCGAGGATTACCCGTGGGTTGAGGCTGTTGCCGACAAGGGCGAACTGTCCCGGATCGTCAACGACCTCGCCGAGCGTTACCCGAAGGTTGTCACGGCTGCCACGCTGGACAACCTGAAGGATGCCGGTTTCTACTGGGCAACCCGCTCGGGCGTCACCGTGGCTATCTCCGACATCGAGGTGCCTACCTCCAAGCCCGCCATCCTGGCTGGTTACGAGAACATGGCTGCCAAGATTCAGGGTCAGTACGACAAGGGCCTGATCGACGACGACGAGCGTCGCCAGGAACTGATCGAGATCTGGAACAAGGCCACCAACGAGATCGCCCAGGCGATGCGTGACAGCCTGTCCCCGATGAACACCATCAACCGCATGGTGTCCTCCGGTGCACGTGGTAACTGGATGCAGGTTCGCCAGATCGCGGGTATCCGTGGTCTTGTGGCCAACCCGAAGGGTGAGATCATCCCTCGCCCGATCAAGTCCTCTTACCGCGAGGGCCTGTCGGTCTTGGAATACTTCATCGCCACGCACGGTGCCCGTAAGGGTCTGGCCGATACCGCTCTCCGTACCGCCAACTCGGGTTACCTGACCCGTCGTCTGGTGGACGTTTCGCAGGACGTCATCGTCCGCGAAGAGGACTGCGGTACCGAGCGCGGTCTGCTCACGCCGATCGCCGTGCCGGATTCCAACGGTGAGCTCGTCCTGGACGAGAACGTCGAGAACAGCGCCTACGCACGTACGCTGGCTGTCGACGTCGTCGATGCCCAGGGCAACGTCCTGGCTGCCGGCGGAACCGACTGCGGCGACGTCGTTATCGACCAGTTGCTGGCTGCAGGTATCACCGAAGTCAAGGTCCGCTCCGTACTCACCTGTGAGTCCAAGGTCGGCACCTGTGCACTCTGCTACGGCCGTTCGCTGGCAACGGGCAAGACCGTGGACATCGGCGAGGCCGTGGGCATCATCGCCGCACAGTCCATCGGTGAGCCCGGTACCCAGCTGACCATGCGTACGTTCCACACCGGTGGTGCTGTTTCTGCTGGTGGTGGCGACGACATCACCCAGGGTCTGCCCCGTATCCAGGAGCTCTTCGAAGCCCGTACTCCGAAGGGTGTCGCACCGATTGCTGAAGCAGCCGGCCGCATCACCATCGAAGAGTCCGAGCGCCAGATGCGCCTGGTCATCACTCCGGACGATGGTTCCGAAGAGATTGCCTACCCGGTGCTGCGCCGTTCCCGTCTCCTCATCGAGGATGGCGAGCACGTCAGCGTCGGCCAGAAGCTGATCAACGGTCCGGTGGACCCGAAGCAGGTTCTGCGCATCATGGGTCCCCGTGCCGCACAGAAGTTCCTTGTGGACGAGGTCCAGGGCGTTTACCGCAGCCAGGGTATTGGTATCCACGACAAGCACGTCGAGGTTATCGTCCGCCAGATGCTGCGCCGCGTGACCGTCATCGAATCCGGCGACTCCGACCTGCTCCCTGGTGAGCTTGCAGAGCGCTCCCGCTTCGAAGACGAGAACCGCCGCGTCGTGTCCGAGGGCAAGTCCCCGGCTTCAGGTCGTCCGGAACTCATGGGTATCACCAAGGCGTCCCTGGCAACCGAGTCCTGGCTGTCGGCCGCTTCCTTCCAGGAGACCACCCGCGTCCTGACGCAGGCGGCCATGGAAGGCAAGAGCGATCCTCTGCTCGGCCTCAAGGAGAACGTCATCATCGGTAAGCTCATCCCGGCCGGAACGGGCCTGCCCCGTTACACGGAGGTCACGGTTGAGCCGACCGAGGAAGCAAAGGCAAGCCTGTTCACGGGCCCCAGCGCTTTCACCGATTTCTCCTATGACGCCCTGGGCGGCGACGGTGCTCCCGAGTTCCACGCCATCCCGCTGGATGACTACGATCTCGGTAACGACTTCCGCTGAAACCAGCAGTAGTTAATGGCTGAAGGACGGGCCCCGCACTCTTGAGTGCGGGGCCCGTCCTGTCATTGGAACGCCATACACCCGATTAAGGCCTCAGATCAAGCCGTGCTAGAATTTTGGTAATTGTTCTGTGTGGCAGTGGATGAAGGCCGCCGCAGCATCATTTTGGTTTTGTTCTCATGGTGCTGGGTGGAGCCTGTTTCCGGGTTGCGGGCAACATGCGCAACGAATGCCGCACTTTTGCACGCCTACCGGAGTTTCGGCCGGCCGCATGAGCAACGCCAAAGTTCCCACGTTTACACTGGCTGGCGCCTGTGTGTGGGGGCAGAGATCAAACAACGGAGAACACGAAAGTGCCTACGATTAACCAGCTGGTCCGCAAGGGCCGCACGCCTAAGGTCTCCAAGACCAAGGCTCCCGCGCTGAAGGGCAGCCCGATGCGCCGCGGTGTTTGCACCCGCGTTTACACCACCACCCCCAAGAAGCCGAACTCGGCTCTTCGTAAGGTGGCACGTGTGCGCCTCAACGGTGGCGTTGAAGTTACCGCTTACATCCCCGGCGTTGGCCACAACCTCCAGGAGCACTCCATCGTGCTCGTCCGTGGTGGTCGTGTGAAGGACCTTCCGGGTGTCCGCTACAAGATCGTCCGCGGCGCACTCGACACCCAGGGTGTCAAGAACCGCAAGCAGGCCCGCAGCCGTTACGGCGCAAAGATGGAGAAGAAGTAATATGCCTCGCAAGGGTCCGGCCCCGAAGCGGCCGCTAGTTTCCGATCCCGTTTACGGCTCCCCGTTGGTCACTCAGCTGATCAACAAGGTTCTGGTTGACGGCAAGAAGTCCACCGCAGAGCGCATCGTTTACGGTGCCCTCGAAGGTGCACGTGCCAAGTCCGGCGGCGACCCCGTTGCTGCCCTCAAGAAGGCCATGGACAACGTCAAGCCTTCCCTCGAGGTGCGTTCACGCCGTGTTGGTGGCGCCACCTACCAGGTTCCGGTTGAGGTCAAGCCGGGTCGCTCCACCGCCCTCGCCCTGCGTTGGCTCGTGGGCTACTCCAAGGCCCGCCGCGAGAAGACCATGACCGAGCGCCTCCAGAACGAAATCCTGGATGCCTCGAACGGTCTCGGTGCCGCTGTCAAGCGTCGCGAAGACACCCACAAGATGGCCGAGTCCAACAAGGCCTTCGCACACTACCGCTGGTAAATCCTCCCGGGCGCCGTCGGCTCAACCGAGCCGGCGGCGAACGTGTAGTCCATCCGAAAGGGAGACCCCGTGGCACAGGACGTGCTTACCGACCTTAACAAGGTCCGCAATATCGGCATCATGGCCCACATCGATGCCGGCAAGACCACCACTACCGAGCGCATCCTGTTCTACACGGGTGTGAACCACAAGATCGGCGAGACGCACGACGGCGCCTCGACGACCGACTGGATGGAACAGGAAAAGGAACGCGGCATCACCATCACGTCTGCCGCCGTGACTTGCTTCTGGGACAAGAACCAGATCAACATCATCGACACCCCGGGCCACGTTGACTTCACGGTTGAGGTTGAGCGCTCCCTGCGCGTCCTCGACGGTGCTGTCGCAGTGTTCGACGGCAAGGAAGGCGTGGAGCCGCAGTCCGAGACTGTATGGCGCCAGGCTGACAAGTACAACGTTCCGCGTATCTGCTTCGTCAACAAGATGGACAAGCTGGGCGCTGACTTCTACTTCACCGTAGACACCATCATTTCCCGCCTCGGTGCCAAGCCGCTGGTCATGCAGCTGCCCATCGGCGCTGAGAACGACTTCATCGGTGTCGTTGACCTCCTCGAAATGCGTGCCCTGGTTTGGCCTGGCGACGCAAAGGGTGACGTCACCATGGGCGCTTCCTACGAAGTGCAGGCAATTCCGGCGGACCTCCAGGCCAAGGCTGAAGAGTACCGTGCACAGCTCGTAGAGACTGTGGCCGAGGCTTCCGAAGAGCTCATGGAGAAGTACCTCGAAGGTGAAGAACTCACCCTTGAGGAACTGAAGGCCGGCATCCGCAAGATGACCATCAACTCCGAGCTCTACCCGGTGTTCTGTGGCTCTGCCTTCAAGAACCGCGGCGTACAGCCCATGCTTGACGCTGTTGTCGACTTCCTGCCGAACCCGCTCGACGTCCCGCCGATGATCGGTCACGATCCCCGCGACGAAGAGAAGGAACTCACCCGCAAGCCCTCTGCTGACGAGCCGTTCTCGGCCCTCGCCTTCAAGATTGCGGCGCACCCGTTCTTCGGTCAGCTGACCTTCATCCGCGTATACTCCGGTCACGTTGAGGCCGGCGCCCAGGTGGTCAACTCCACCAAGGGCAAGAAGGAACGTATCGGCAAGCTGTTCCAGATGCACGCCAACAAGGAAATGCCCGTTGAGGGCGCTACTGCCGGCCACATCTATGCAGCCATCGGTCTGAAGGACACCACTACGGGTGACACCCTGTGTGATGCCAACAACCAGATCGTCCTCGAGTCCATGAGCTTCCCGGAGCCCGTGATCTCGGTTGCCATCGAGCCGAACACCAAGGGTGACCAGGAGAAGCTCTCCACGGCCATCCAGAAGCTCTCCGCTGAGGACCCGACCTTCCAGGTCTCCCTCAACGAAGACACTGGCCAGACCATCATCGCCGGCATGGGCGAGCTCCACCTGGACATCCTGGTGGACCGCATGCGCCGCGAATTCAAGGTTGAGGCGAACGTTGGCAAGCCGCAGGTTGCTTACCGCGAAACCATCAAGCGCGCTGTAGAGCGTCACGACTACACGCACAAGAAGCAGACCGGTGGTTCGGGTCAGTTCGCAAAGATCCAGATCGCGATCGAGCCGATGGACACCTCTTCCGGCGAGCTGTACGAGTTCGAGAACAAGGTCACCGGTGGCCGCGTTCCGCGCGAATACATCCCGTCCGTTGACGCTGGTATCCAGGATGCACTGAACGACGGCGTCCTGGCCGGCTACCCGGTTGTTGGCATCAAGGCCACGCTGATCGATGGCGCGTCCCACGATGTTGACTCCTCGGAAATGGCGTTCAAGATCGCCGGCCGTATGGCTTTCAAGGAAGCTGCACGCAAGGCGAACCCTGTTCTGCTCGAACCGCTGATGGATGTTGAGGTCCGCACACCTGAGGAATACATGGGTGATGTTATTGGTGACCTGAACGCCCGCCGTGGCCAGATGCAGTCCATGGAGGACGCAGCAGGTGTGAAGGTTATCCGTGCACACGTTCCGCTGTCCGGCATGTTCGGTTACATTGGCGACCTCCGTTCCAAGACGCAGGGTCGTGCCGTGTACTCCATGACGTTCAACAGCTACGCGGAGGTCCCGAAGGCTGTAGCCGACGAGATCATCCAGAAAACCCGCGGCGAGTAATCTCCCGGTAACGGATGCAATTCCGGTTCCGGGAAGGCATCTCAGCGTGAGTGGCGGGGCTGCGGCGAAAGTCGCGGCCCGGCCCCCTGCGCGAACAGGCTCTAGGAACTAGTATTGGTTCCTGAATCTGCAATTTCACCAAAACCAAGCCCCCAAGTAGACTTGCTAAAGTTTCTGCCGCGAAAAGCGCGGCCGAGGAGCACTTCACTTGAAATCGTTCTAGGAGGAACCTGTGGCAAAGGCAAAGTTCGAGCGGACTAAGCCGCACGTCAACATCGGCACCATTGGTCACGTTGACCACGGTAAGACGACGCTGACTGCCGCCATTTCCAAGGTGCTGTACGACCAGTACCCGGACATCAACGAGCAGCGCGACTTCGCGTCCATCGACTCTGCTCCGGAAGAGCGCCAGCGCGGTATTACCATCAACATCTCCCACGTGGAGTACCAGACCGAGAAGCGTCACTACGCACACGTTGACGCCCCCGGTCACGCTGACTACATCAAGAACATGATCACCGGTGCTGCCCAGATGGACGGCGCAATCCTCGTGGTTGCCGCAACCGATGGTCCGATGGCCCAGACTCGTGAGCACGTTCTGCTCGCCCGCCAGGTTGGTGTTCCCTACCTGCTGGTCGCACTGAACAAGTCGGACATGGTTGATGACGAAGAACTCCTCGACCTCGTCGAAATGGAAGTTCGTGAGCTCCTGAGCTCGCAGGGCTTCGATGGCGATGAAGCTCCGGTTGTTCGCGTTTCCGGTCTGAAGGCTCTGGAAGGCGACCCGGTTTGGGTCAAGTCCGTCCAGGACCTGATGGCAGCTGTCGACGAGTCCGTTCCGGACCCCGTACGTGACCGCGACAAGCCGTTCCTGATGCCGATCGAAGACGTCTTCACCATCACCGGCCGTGGCACCGTTGTTACGGGCCGCGCCGAGCGTGGAACCCTCGCCATCAACTCCGAGGTCGAGATCGTTGGCATCCGCCCGATCCAGAAGACCACGGTTACCGGTATCGAGATGTTCCACAAGCAGCTCGACGAAGCATGGGCCGGCGAGAACTGTGGCCTCCTGCTCCGCGGTCTCAAGCGCGACGACGTCGAGCGTGGCCAGGTTGTCGTCAAGCCGGGTTCCATCACCCCGCACACCGACTTCGAGGCCAACGTCTACATCCTTTCCAAGGACGAAGGCGGACGTCACAACCCGTTCTACTCGAACTACCGCCCGCAGTTCTACTTCCGTACCACGGACGTAACCGGCGTTATCACCCTGCCGGAAGGCACGGAAATGGTTATGCCTGGCGACAACACTGAGATGACCGTTGAGCTCATCCAGCCGATCGCTATGGAAGAGGGCCTCGGCTTCGCTATCCGCGAAGGCGGCCGCACCGTTGGTTCGGGACGTGTTACCAAGATCATCAAGTAGTTTCTACTTGTAGGTCGGCAAAACTTCCGGCATTGTCGGTAGCGAGCTAAAGAAGAACCCCATCGCTTATGTGGTGGGGTTCTTCTTTGCTATCATTTATCTATCGATTGGATTAATGCCGTGCAGGCCTTGCGCCCGGCTTCACCGTAGGAGCTTCCATGCTGGGATTCTTGACAACAGGCCTTGTGCTGCTGCTTTTGGTCCTTATTGGTGTCATTGGCTACGCACTGGGCTTGGTGCGGGGCCGACGGGAAGGGGCCCGCTCGACGCCGGCTGTCAGAATCGACGACGCCGCTACTTATCGTGCGGGGTACCTCGCCGGCCATCTGGCTGGGTGGGAGGACGCGCGAGGGCAAAGCCAACGGCCCAAAGTGCGGCAGCGACCGGCTGCTGTACAGCAGCCGGCTCCAGTACAGGTACCGCCGGCAGTACAGGTAGCGGCGACAGCGCAGCAGTTGCCGACAGTACAGCAATCGCCTGTGGTACAGCAGCAGATGCCGTTCCAGCCGGCAATCATTCCTCCTGGGTTTCAGCAGACCGTGAGGATCGCTGCGCCAGTCGGGGTGCCGCCGTCGAGCAGTCGCGTGCCCGCTCCACAGGGAAATGTGGTTCCTACGCAACAACAGCCACCATTCCAGCCGACGCTTCCCAAGCCTGAGAGCCCGGAAGCGGTGGCGGCTCGGAAGGAGAAACGCGACCGCCAAAACATCAACATCACCTTGTACGTCGCGAGTCTCTTGCTTGTTGCCGCCGGCGCCTTGTTCGTTGGAACCAGCCTTCCCGAGGTTCTACGGTTTGTGGCTATTTGGGCCATCACCATCTTGTTCTATGCTTCAGGACTCATCATCCAGCGAAGGGTGCCGCGGCTTCGCCCGGCAGCCATAGCTTTTACCGGAACGGGGCTGGCCCTCGTCCCGGTTACAGGCCTGGCCATGTATAACTTTGCCCTTCATCACGGCCCCATGGCCTGGCTGGTCACTTCGTTGCTGGGAACTGCTGCCTACGTTTACGCCGCGCTGCGCCTCGATAACAAGGTGCTGGCGCTGCTCTCGCTCACCTTCGTGGTCTCCACGGCATGGTCCGGAGTCTCAGTGCTTGGCGGGGCCTTGGTCTGGTACTTTACGGCGCTGATTGGCGTTGCCATTCTCTTCACGCTCGGAGCGCTGGTTCGCCCTCGGTGGCTACCTCCGCTCTATCTCCGTCCTCTGGTGATGCTGCATCCGTTTGTCGTGCCTTTCGTGGGGCTCGCGGTAAGCATGACGCCCAACTTCCTGGCCAAGGGGGAGTACCCCATGGTCATGCTGATGTGCGGGCTGTACTTTGCAGTGATGGTGCTTGTGCCGTCAGGCCAGCAAGCGCCGTCAGGCCAGCACCGATTGCTCAATATCTATGGTGCCCGCGTCGCCCTCACCTTGGCAGTGTTGGGTCTTGTGTGGGATGTATCTGCGGATTCCAGCCACGTGGTTCTGGCTGGAATCCTCTGCTTGGGGGTCCAATCGGTTGGAGTCGCCTTCGGCGGAAAACGCTTGCTTCCACGAACGTGGTGGTACGACGCCGTCTCGTGCCTCGGGCTGCAAACTGTTGCGGCAGTTGTGCTCACGGTCATGCTTGGCGTGGGAACTTTCCAGCTTCCAGAGTTTGTGCCGCTCTTCATCGCGATGCCGACCGCCATGGTGCTGGGTTGGAAGCTGGGCGAGGGGGCAGAGTTCATACCCGCCGCCATACTTGTCGTGGCAGCACCGTTCGTTGGGTTGCTGGGTGCGTGGCCCGTGACCGGGCTGCTAGTTGTCGCGGCCCTCTATTGGTTCCTTCTGGGAGCAATCAAGTCGAGGCCACTTCGACATGTCTACGTCCTGGCTGGGCGGGTCGCTCTTACGTTATCGGTAACGGCGTTGGCTGCCGGCGTTTTCGCCGATCATCCGTACAGGTCTTCCTACACGTTGTTCGCTTTCGTGGCGGCATGTGCCGTACAGCAGCTGGTGAGTGCCTTGCTTGAGGCCAACGGCGTTCGCGCCGTGGGAGGGCAGGCGTCCACAGCGGGATTCGGCGGGGCGGCGATGGCAGGTCTCCTTGCTTTGCCCATTTTCGACGGCACATCGGGGCGGCCCACCGTGGCAGTTGCTGTGGGGGCGGTGGTTGCAGCAGGTTTGGTTTCCGGCTGGTTGGCGTTCCCTCAGGGCCGGGACCGTAGTTGGTCCGGCTGGCGCCCCACAATGGGGGAGTTCCTGGCTCCGGCCGCCGCTACGGTGTCAGGCGTCGTGGCGGGGGTTGCTGTGTCGCGGACACTGGCCAACGTGGTTCTGTTGGCCGCTGTCATCTACTTCTGCGCCACAGCCCTCCGGTTGCGTGCTTCCCTGCATAGGCAAAGCTACTGGTGGTTGGCGCGCGCCGCGGGAACCGTGTTGGCTGCCTCGGCCTACTACGACGCAACGAAGGACGCCGGCTTCCAGATTGCCGATGAAGAGGTTGCCGTTGGCCTCATTGTCATTGTCGTTCTTGCCCTGCAGCTGATCCTGCCGCTGCGTGCGGGTTATCTTGCGAAGTCCCTGGGGCCTGCCATTATCGATGCTGGAGTGGTGCTTGCCGGGATGGTCCTGTGCAGTATGTTCCTCACCTTGGGCGGGGCTTCGGGGGTTCTCGAGGGCTGGCAGCCAGGTGCGGGTGCCACCATTACGGCTCTGGCGGCCGTGGCCATCAGCACGACGCTTCGAGCCCACAAACTGGGATGGTTGTTCGCTCCTGCGGCGATGGTTCTGCTGTTGGCCCTCCGGCTTGGAAATGTCAGGGATCTGGAACTCCTGCTGGGCATCTTTACGGCATACAGCGGCTTCATGGTTGCTGTGACCGGCCAGCGCCTGGCCCGCGGTGGATACCTGTTGGCTGTGCGCATTCTCTCCGGGGCCTTGGTCACGCTGGTGGTGGCTGACTTCACGGAGTCGGCTGCGGCTACATCTGTCGCTGTCGCGCTGATCCTTATCCTGCAGTTGCCAGTGCAGTTGTTTGTGCAGTCCTTCCTCCAGAGGCGACACAGCGACGACCCGTTCCAGAAGGCAATGGTTTGGGCAATTCCAGGCGCACAGCTTCTTCTCCCACTGGTCTACTTGCTCGCAGCAGATTACGACGGCGGTGGCCGTTGGGTGCTTCTCGCGGAGTTGGCATTCGTGCCAGTAGCGGCCGCGATCGCGTGGCGCACCTTTGGCGCCCGGGGAGCGCAGTACTTCGGGATCGCTGGACTCACGGCAGGAGTGATCACGGCTGGACCCTCCCTGGGCTTCCCAGCAGATACGTGGTTGTATCAGCCGTTGCTGGACAAGTACCACGTGCCATGGGTGCTGCTGGCGCTGGCAGTGGCTGCCATCGTTGCCAGGGCAGTTTTCCCGCCCCTGAACGCGAGGCAGGTCATGACTGGCGGGGGTTCAGCCGCAGATGTGGCCGAACGGTTGCTGTGGTTGATTACGGCACTTACCTTCACCGCTGCTGGTGGCTTGTTGGCTATGACGACGTCACTGTCGCTTTGCGGTTTTGCCGTACTGGTTCTGGCGTCGGTGCTGTTCGCCGCCTCGCACTTTGAGGGGATGCCCTCCCTCTATGCCGCTGCCGCGCCCGCCGCGCTGGTTGGTGCCGTGGCCGCCGTCGACGGTTTGCTGGATGGTCGGGAGCTGACTGCCTGGGACTCCTTCCTGCCATGGTTGATAGGCGCAGCGGGAACCGGGGCTGCGATGTATGTGGTCCGCAGGCTGGGCGGCCCCTTCATCGCCTCACAACCTTGGCGGCGGAACGCCCTTGCGGCAACGTCGGTCACGGGGCTTGGAGTAGCTGCGGCCGTTGGCCTGGGGCGGGACCAAACCTCGCTGGTGGGTGCCACCCTCATCCTGGTTTCCGGAGTGTTGCTGGTCATCGAGGTCACAGACGGCAAGAGGCTGGCCGGAGAAATCACTGCTGTGGCTACGCTCGCCGGGTTCCAACGAGCGCTTCTGTTTGTGGATGGCAGCTCGCCGGATTGGTTTTGGGCGGCACAATGGTACGTCGTCGCCGGGGCGGTTATGGCAGGGGCGCGCTACTTGGACCGGCAACGTTCTGAGGGACAATTGCGGCTTGCCTTCACAGCAGGGCTGCTGTCCTTGACAGCCGTGGGGACAAGTTTCATGGGCACTTCATCCCAGCAGATATACGTCCTCGTGGCCCATGCAGTGCTCTTGGTGGCCGGGCTTCTCCTGGCTGAGCGCATGTTCGTGTGGTGGGGGGCCGCTGGTGTGGCCGCCAGCGTCATGTGGGCGCTTCGCAGTTACGCGTTCGCCATGCTGGCGATCGTTGCCTTGGCCCTGATCGTGCTGGCCATATGGCGGCTGAACCGAAAACCGCCGGCAATCGACGGCAACAACCCGACAGAGGAACGCTCGGCAGCATCCAGTCAGGATGGAATCCGCTAACGTTGAGCTCAATGAGAGGAGCACCATGGAATTTCTGATTTTCCTTGCCATCATCGCGGTGATCGGCGGCGGAGTGCTGTGGGGTCGCAAGTACTTCCGGAACGAAATTGACCGCGCCAAGCGCATCAACCGCGCCAACAAGAACAAGTAGGTGCATGCGGAGTTAACCCACCTGGGCTAGGGTTCCCGGTGGCGTGCCCGGCCCAGCGCCCGGTACCAGTAAAAAGAGTCTTTGGGTGTGCGCTCCAAGGTGTCGAAGTCCACATGCACCAAGCCAAAGCGTTGCGAGTACCCAGCCGCCCACTCGAAGTTGTCCAGGAGTGTCCACACGTAGTAACCGCGGAGTTGGACGTCCTCGGCGATGCCGCCGGGCCCTGTAGCAGTCAGCGCGTGGCCAAGATGCTCCGCAAGGTAGCTGATCCGGTTATGGTCCTGTATGGGCCCATCAACGTGCGAAGGCTCCGGAAAACTGGCCCCGCCTTCGGTGATATAAACCGGCGGAAGGGCCTCGCCGTAGCGGTCCTTCATCTCGCGGAGCAGTACTGCCAAATGCTCCGGCGCCACTGGCCAGCCGAATCCGGTTGTTTCATACTCCTGGTAGGCGGCAAGGTGGAACGGCACTTTCGTCATTTCGACGGCCGTGCCTGTGGGGATCTCCGCCGGTCCTCGCCCTGCGGCAACCTTGATCGGGTAGTAGTAATTGAGCCCATAGAAGTCCAGCGGCTGACTGATCAGCTCAAGGTCACCATCCCGGATGGTCCCCAATGACCGGAACCAGGGTTTCATGGGCAAAGGTGGCCTGGGGTACTGACCCAGCAGGACGGCGTCAGCATAAATGCGGTTGAGGAGCAGATCGAAGGACTGGGCCATCAAACGGTCCGAGAGGCTGTTGCTCGCTGGGCGGACGGGGGAGTGCATATTGGAGATGCCAATCTGCCCTTTCACTCCGGCCTCACGCAGGGCCCGCACTGCCAATCCATGGCCCAATAATTGGTGATGGGCGGCCGGAAGTGCATCGAACAACAACTGGCGGCCTGGGGCGTGGACGCCCAAAGCATAGCCCTGGAGCGTGACGGAAACTGGTTCGTTCATGGTGACCCAGTGCTCCACACGGTCCCCAAAGCGCTCCGCTGCAGCGCTGCAATAGACAGCAAAGCGTTCCGCTGTATCCCGATTCATCCAGCCGCCTGCGTGCTCAAGTTCCAGAGGAGTATCCCAATGGAACAGGGTTGCCATGGGCGAGATACCGGCAGCAAGGAGTTTGTCGATCAAGCGATCGTAGAAGTCCAGCCCGCGCTGGTTGATTCCACCTTTGCCGCCGGGCTGTATCCTTGGCCAGGACAAGGAGAAGCGGTACGAGTCGATGCCCAGTTCCTGCATCAGGGTGATATCTTCGTGAGCACGGTTGTAGTGATCGCACGCAATGGTGGGGGAGTCGCCATCGACGATTGCCCCCGGCTTCTGCGCGAATGCATCCCAGCCCGAAGGTCCCCGCCCATCAGCGGTTACAGAACCTTCAATCTGGAAGGCGGCGGCCGCCACTCCCAGCGTGAACCCTGGACGTAGGCGCGCGGCCAGATCTTCCACGGAACCCGTATCCTGGGCGGTCATTCCACTATCATCCACAGCGCGTGGCGGCTGTGGCAATGCCCGACCGGGCCCCGATTGGTCTTTGGCCTTTATTTCCGCCATACTGGATGAGTTGTTCAAGCGCTTCTTCGTGTCCCGATCCGGATAATGCCGGGTGTCAGGGTCCAGGCTGAAGCCCAAACATAACCCTGAACCCCATGGAATGCGGTCGAGTTTGCGTGAAAATCGCGACACGCCCGACCGCGGGGGTCGGTGCGCCGGTAAGTTGAGGAACCCGGAATGATCCGGATTCAGCTTGTGCGGCGTGTGGTGGTACAACCTCAAACGCTTCGGCGGCCACGCCAACAGGTAAGTAAACAGAGCAGCCCTAACTAGAGCAGCACTAGCTGAAAGAGAGTCAGGCGACATGGCGGGACAAAAAATCCGCATCCGGCTGAAGTCATATGACCACGAGGTCATTGATGTTTCAGCGCGGAAGATCGTTGAGACGGTCACGCGCGCAGGCGCAACGGTAGTCGGCCCGGTGCCGCTTCCGACGGAGAAGAACGTGTACTGCGTTATCCGCTCTCCGCACAAGTACAAGGACAGCCGTGAGCACTTCGAAATGCGTACTCACAAGCGTCTGATCGACATCATCGACCCCACGCCGAAGGCTGTTGACTCGCTTATGCGTCTCGACCTGCCTGCAGACGTGAACATCGAAATCAAGCTCTAGGGAGGTGCTGAGAGACTATGACCGCAACCCGTAACGTAAAGGGCCTGCTGGGCACGAAGCTCGGCATGACCCAGGTCTGGGACGAGAACAACAAGCTCATCCCGGTAACTGTCGTCCAGGCTGACTCCAACGTCATCACCCAGCTGCGTAACGCAGAGGTAGATGGCTACGTCGCCGTCCAGATCGGCTACGGCCAGATCGACCCCCGCAAGGTCACCAAGCCGCTGGCTGGTCACTTTGAAAAGGCAGGCGTAACTCCTCGCCGCCACGTTGTCGAACTGCGTACCGCAGACGCCGCATCCTACGAGCTGGGCCAGGAGCTCTCTGTTGAGATCTTCGAAGCCGGCCAGAAGATCGACGTCGTCGGCACCTCCAAGGGCAAGGGCTTCGCCGGTGTTATGAAGCGTCACGGCTTCCACGGCGTTGGCGCTTCCCACGGTGCCCACAAGAACCACCGTAAGCCTGGCTCCATCGGTGGCGCATCCACCCCGAGCCGCGTCTTCAAGGGCCTGAAAATGGCCGGCCGCATGGGCGCCGAGCGTCACACGACGCTGAACCTCACGGTTCACGCTGTTGACGTTGAGAAGTCGCTGCTCCTTATCAAGGGTGCCGTCCCCGGTGCCCGCGGCCAGGTCGTACTCGTACGCACCGCCGTGAAGGGAGCCTAGTTAGATGACTAGCACTGTCAAGGTAGACCTGCCTGCAGAGATCTTCGACGTCCAGACCAACGTGCCGCTGCTGCACCAGGTCGTCGTCGCGCAGCTCGCTGCTGCCCGCCAGGGTACCCACAAGACGAAGACCCGCGCCGAGGTTTCCGGTGCAGGTCGCAAGCCGTTCAAGCAGAAGGGCACCGGCCGCGCCCGTCAGGGTTCCATCCGTGCTCCTCACATGACCGGCGGTGGCGTTGTCCACGGTCCGACCCCTCGTGACTACAGCCAGCGCACCCCCAAGAAGATGAAGGCTGCTGCTCTCCGCGGCGCCCTGTCTGACCGCGCCCGTAACGGTCGCATCCACGTCATCGCTGAACTGGTTGCCGGCTCCAAGCCGTCCGCCAAGGAAGCATTGGCTTCGCTGCGTGCAGTCTCCGAGCGCAAGAACCTGCTCGTTGTTATCGAGCGCGCCAACGACGTCGCTGCACTCTCCGTGCGCAACCTCGCAGATGTTCACGTTCTGTACGCAGACCAGCTGAACACCTACGACGTTCTCGTTTCCGACGACGTGGTCTTCACCAAGGCTGCTTTCGAGGCGTTCGTCGCTGACAAGGCTAAGAACGAGGAGGCCTCCAAGTGAGCGTAACCACCATCAAGGACCCGCGCGACGTCGTGCTTGCACCCGTCGTATCGGAAAAGAGCTACGGTCTGATCGACGAAGGCAAGTACACCTTCCTGGTGGACCCTCGCTCGAACAAGACCGAGATCAAATTGGCCGTTGAGAAGATCTTCTCGGTCAAAGTTGACTCGATCAACACCATCAACCGTGCCGGTAAGCGCAAGCGCACCAAATTCGGCTGGGGACAGCGCAAGAGCACCAAGCGTGCAATTGTCACCCTCAAAGAAGGCACAATCGACATCTTCGGCGGTCCGCTCGCGTAGCGGAGACCACTTTAACGAGGAAATAAATTATGGGAATCCGTAAATACAAGCCGACTACCCCGGGCCGTCGTGGCTCGAGCGTAGCCGACTTCGCTGAAATCACGCGATCGACTCCGGAAAAGTCGTTGCTGCGTCCGCTGCACAAGACTGGCGGCCGTAACAACTCCGGTAAGATCACCACCCGTCACAAGGGTGGTGGGCACAAGCGCCAGTACCGTCTGATCGACTTCCGTCGTCACGACAAGGACGGCATCAACGCCCGCGTTGCCGAAATCGAGTACGACCCGAACCGCACGGCTCGCATCGCACTCCTGCACTACGTTGATGGCACCAAGCGTTACATCATCGCTCCTAACAAGCTGTCCCAGGGTGACTTCGTCGAGGCTGGTCCCGACGCTGACATCAAGCCGGGCAACAACCTGCCGCTGCGCAACATCCCGGTTGGTACCGTTATCCACGCAGTTGAACTGCGTCCGGGTGGCGGCGCCAAGATGGCACGTTCCGCTGGTGCTTCGGTACAGCTCGTTGCCAAGGAAGGCCGCTTCGCCCAGCTGCGTCTGCCCTCCGGCGAAATCCGCAACGTTGACGTGCGCTGCCGCGCAACCGTCGGCGAGGTCGGCAACGCCGAGCAGTCGAACATCAACTGGGGCAAGGCCGGCCGTATGCGCTGGAAGGGCGTTCGCCCGACCGTCCGTGGTGTAGCCATGAACCCGGTTGACCACCCGCACGGTGGTGGTGAAGGTAAGACTTCCGGTGGACGTCACCCGGTTAACCCGAACGGCAAGCCCGAGGGCCGTACCCGCCGTCCGAACAAAGAGAGCGACAAGCTTATTGTTCGTCGCCGCCGTACTGGCAAGAACAAGCGATAGGAGCCTGGACACATGCCACGCAGCCTGAAAAAAGGTCCTTTCGTTGACCAGCACCTCTTTGTGAAGGTCGCACGGGAAAACGATAAGGGCACCAAGAACGTCATCAAGACCTGGTCCCGCCGTTCGATGATCATCCCCGACATGCTCGGGCACACGATCGCCGTACACGACGGACGCAAGCACATTCCGGTGTTTGTCACTGAGTCGATGGTCGGGCACAAGCTCGGCGAATTCGCTCCCACGCGGACATTCCGCGGCCATGTTAAGGACGACCGTAAGGGCAAGCGCCGCTAGGCGCCTGACTTTACGTCTTAGACGAGAGAAGGAAAGCAATGGAAGCCAAGGCTATTGCGCGTCACATCCGCGTAACGCCTATGAAGGCCCGGCGCGTCGTCAACCTTGTTCGTGGTAAGCAAGCGAATGAGGCTCTGGCAATTCTGAAGTTTGCCCCCCAGGCAGCTTCGGAGCCGGTATTCAAGGTACTTCAGTCGGCAATGGCCAACGCACGTGTCCTCGCGGACCGTGACGGCGTTGCATTCGACGACAGCGACCTGTTCGTCAGCGAAGCATTCGTTGATGAAGGCCCGACCATGAAGCGGTTCCAGCCGCGTGCCCAAGGCCGCGCCTACCGCATTAGGAAGCGGACCAGCCACATCACCGTGGTCGTCGCAACCCCGGAGAAAGAGGAGGCTCGCTAAGTGGGACAGAAAGTAAACCCGCACGGGTTCCGACTCGGCATCACCACCGACCACGTTTCGCACTGGTTTGCTGACAGCAACAAGGCCGGACAGCGCTACAAGGATTTCGTCCGCGAGGACATCAAGATCCGTCAGCTCATGTCCACTGGCATGGAGCGCGCCGGCATCGCCAAGGTTGAGATCGAGCGCACCCGTGACCGTGTCCGCGTGGATATCCACACGGCACGCCCGGGTATCGTTATCGGTCGCCGTGGCGCCGAAGCAGACCGCATCCGCGGCGAGCTCGAAAAGCTCACTGGCAAGCAGGTTCAGCTGAACATCCTCGAGGTCAAGAACCCCGAGATGGAAGCACAGCTTGTTGCCCAGGGCATCGCTGAGCAGCTGACTTCCCGCGTGGCTTTCCGCCGTGCGATGAAGAAGGCCATGCAGTCCGCACAGCGTGCGGGTGCCAAGGGTATCCGTGTTGCTTGCTCGGGTCGTCTGGGTGGCGCAGAAATGTCCCGCTCGGAGTTCTACCGCGAAGGCCGTGTGCCCCTGCACACCCTCCGCGCGAACATCGACTACGGCTTCTACGAAGCCAAGACCACCTTCGGCCGCATCGGTGTGAAGGTTTGGATCTACAAGGGTGACGTAACCGCCAAGGAACTGGCTCAGCAGGCAGCTGCTGCTCCGTCCCGTGGCCGCGCAGGAGACCGTCCGGGCCGCCCGGGTGGCGACCGCCGTCGTCGTAACGACCGCCCGGCCGCTGACGCAGCACCGGTTGCTGCAGAGGCTCCGGCCGCTGAAGCTGCTGCTCCGGCAGCAGAAGGAGGAGAGGCTTAAATGCTTATCCCACGTCGAGTCAAGCACCGTAAGCAGCATCACCCGGGTCGTTCCGGCGCTGCAACGGGTGGCACCAAGGTCAGCTTCGGTGAGTACGGTATCCAGGCCCTGAGCCCGGCATACGTGACGAACCGTCAGATCGAGTCCGCCCGTATCGCGATGACCCGCCACATCAAGCGTGGCGGTAAGGTCTGGATCAACATCTACCCGGACCGTCCGCTGACGAAGAAGCCTGCTGAAACCCGTATGGGTTCCGGTAAGGGTTCTCCGGAATGGTGGGTCGCAAACGTCAAGCCGGGCCGGGTTCTCTTCGAACTCTCCGGTGTCAATGAAGAGGTAGCTCGCGAGGCCCTGCGCCTGGCAATCCACAAGCTCCCGTTGAAGGCACGCATTGTGCGTCGCGAAGGTGGTGAATAGAAATGGCAGTAGGGTCGAAGGATCTCGCACCCGCACAGCTGGACGGTTTCGACAACGAGCGTCTCGTTGAAGAACTCCGCAAGTCCAAGGAAGAGCTGTTCAACCTGCGTTTCCAGTCCGCCACCGGTCAGCTGGAGAACCACGGTCGCCTGCGTGCGGTAAAGAAGGACATCGCACGCATCTACACCGTTCTGCGTGAGCGCGAGCTGGGCATTCGTGCCGAGGTTGCCGCACCGGTTGTGGAAGCCAAGGAAGAAAAGAAGTCCAAGAAGGCTGCCAAGGCTGAAACTGCCGAAGCTGAAGCTGGAGAGGACGCCAAGTGAGCGAGAAGGAAACTGTGACGGAAGCAGCAGCCAGCGCTGAACAGCGCGGTTACCGTAAGACGCGTCGCGGCTACGTTGTCTCTGACAAGATGGAAAAGACCATCGTTGTTCAGGTTGAAGACCGCGTGAAGCACGCTCTGTACGGCAAGGTTATTCGCCGCACCTCGAAGGTCAAGGCTCACGACGAAGAGAACACCGCCGGCATCGGCGACCTCGTTCTCATCTCTGAGACCCGCCCGCTGTCCGCTACCAAGCGGTGGCGCCTGGTGGAGATCCTCGAGAAGGCCAAGTAAATCCGACGCTGGGCTTGCCCGGTTGAGATTTATTGGAAGGGTCCGCGTTCTACATGGAACGCGGGCCCTTCCGCGTTCCTGGCACGTTTCGGAAAGACCAGCGAAACATGCTAGGATATTGAGTTTGTATGGCGCCAATTGTGCGTCATCAACTACCTCGTAAACAATCGTGCCGCTGCATACTGCCCCGCGCAGAGTTTTCTGCAAGGGAAGCTGATGCTCGTGGCACGGGCGTTTAGGCCTCTTCTGGCAAAATCCAGGCAGGTCAAGAGACACCCCGATCAACCGTTCCGCAAGGCTCATTCCGTATGCATGATTTCGGTCTGAGAACCGGCGCGACGCAAGGAGTAAAAATTGATTCAGCAGGAGTCGCGACTCAAGGTCGCCGACAACACGGGTGCTAAGGAAATCCTTACCATTCGCGTTCTCGGTGGATCCGGTCGTCGCTACGCAGGCATTGGCGACGTCATCGTCGCTACCGTCAAGGACGCTATTCCCGGCGGAAACGTAAAGAAGGGCGACGTCGTTAAGGCGGTCATCGTCCGTACCAAGAAGGAACGCCGCCGTGCGGATGGTTCCTACATCAAGTTTGACGAAAACGCAGCTGTGATCCTGAAGAACGACGGTGACCCCCGCGGTACCCGTATCTTCGGCCCGGTTGGTCGTGAACTTCGCGACAAGAAGTTCATGAAGATCGTTTCGCTGGCCCCGGAGGTGCTTTAGTCCATGGCTAAGATCAAAAAGGGTGACCTCGTTCAGGTCATCACCGGCGCCAAGCAGGAACGTGGCGGCGACCGCGGCAAGCAGGGCAAGGTCCTGCGCGTATTCCCGGATACCAACCGCGTGCTGGTAGAGGGAATCAACCGCGTCACCAAGCACACCAAGGTCGGTCAGTCGCAGCGCGGCACCAAGACCGGTGGCATCGAGGTCATTGAGGCCCCGATCCACGTTTCCAACGTTGCTCTGGTTGACCCGTCGACCAAGAAGCCGACCCGTGTTGGTTTCCGTCTCGACACCGTTGAGAAGGATGGCGCTACCAAGACCGTCCGTATCCGCGTGTCCAAGGCCACCGGGAAGGACATCTGATGAGTGAAACACTGTCTGAGACTACCGTCGCAAACAAGATCGTTCCGCGTCTGAAGACGAAGTATGCAGAGACCATCAAGAAGTCCCTGCAGGACGAGTTCAGCTATGCGAACGTGAACCAGGTTCCCCGCCTGGTGAAGGTTGTTGTGAACATGGGTGTTGGAGATGCCGCCAAGGACTCCAAGCTGATCGACGGCGCTGTCCGCGACCTCACCCTGATCACCGGCCAGAAGCCGCAGGTAACCAAAGCCCGTAAGTCGATCGCACAGTTCAAGCTGCGCGAAGGCATGCCGATCGGTGCACACGCAACCCTGCGTGGAGACCGCATGTGGGAATTCGTGGACCGTCTGGTTTCGCTGGCTCTGCCGCGTATCCGTGACTTCCGCGGCCTCAACGGCAAGCAGTTCGATGGCAACGGCAACTACACCTTCGGTCTGACCGAGCAGGTTATGTTCCACGAAATCGACCAGGACTCCATCGACCGCGTTCGCGGTATGGACATCACGGTCGTCACCACCGCCAAGACCGACGACGAAGGCCGCGCGCTGCTCAAGGCGCTTGGTTTCCCGTTCAAGACCGAAAACTAACTACGTAACAGGTCCGGCAGCGCAGGCTCGCAAGAGCAGGCGCAGCGGAAACCGTTATGAGGAAGGGCTATAGCCCAAATGACTATGACAGATCCTGTCGCAGACATGCTCACGCGTCTGCGCAATGCAAACTCGGCATACCACGACACCGTGACCATGCCGTACAGCAAGCTGAAGGCACGCGTTGCTGACATCCTGAAGGCAGAAGGCTACATTGCCGGCTGGAAGGAAGAAGACGCCGAGGTTGGCAAGAAGCTGACCATCGACCTGAAGTTCGGTCCGAACCGCGAGCGTTCCATCGCTGGCGTCCGCCGCATCTCCAAGCCGGGCCTCCGCGTTTACGCGAAGTCCACCAACCTGCCGCACGTGCTGGGTGGCCTGGGTATCGCAATCCTGTCCACCTCTTCCGGCCTCCTGACTGACAAGCAGGCCGGCAAGAAGGGCGTGGGCGGCGAAGTCCTCGCGTACGTCTGGTAACGGGAAAGGAAGAGAATAATGTCACGTATTGGACGTCTCCCCATCACCGTTCCTGCCGGAGTTGAGGTCAAGCTCGATGGCTCCGTCATCAGCGTCAAGGGTTCCAAGGGAGAGCTGAGCCACACTGTAGCCAGCCCGATCGAGGTTACCCAGGAAGAGAACACTCTCACGGTCACCCGCCCGAACGACGAGCGCAACTCGCGTTCGCTGCACGGCCTGACCCGCACCCTGATCGCCAACATGATCCAGGGCGTTACCGAGGGCTACGAGAAGAAGCTTGAAATCGTTGGTACTGGTTACCGCGTTCAGGCAAAGGGTTCTGACCTGGAGTTCGCTCTTGGCTTCAGCCACCCGGTTAACGTCTCGGCACCCGAAGGCATCACCTTCGTAGTAGAGGGTCCGACCAAGCTCTCTGTTGCGGGTATCAACAAGCAGCAGGTCGGCGAGGTTGCTGCCAACATTCGCAAGCTGCGCAAGCCTGACCCCTACAAGGGCAAGGGTGTCCGTTACGCCGGCGAAGTCATCCGCCGCAAGGTCGGAAAGGCTGGTAAGTAAACCATGGCCATCGCAATTAACAAGAAGCGTACGAACAAGAGCAAGTCTGCTGCACGCAGCCGTCGCCAGCTTCGTATCCGCAAGCGCATCACCGGTACGGCTGTACGTCCTCGTCTGGTCGTCAACCGTTCGGCCCGCCACATCTTCGTCCAGGTTGTCGATGACAGCAAGGGTGTAACCGTGGCTTACGCTTCCACCCTGGAAGCTGATCTTCGCGCTCTCGACGGAGACAAGACTGCCAAGGCCAAGCGCGTCGGCGAGCTCGTTGCCGAGCGTGCCAAGGCTGCAGGCGTCGAAGCTGTTGTCTTCGACCGTGGCGGTAACAAGTACCACGGCCGCATCGCCGCCGTCGCTGACGGTGCTCGCGAAGGTGGGCTGGCACTGTGACCGTTGAAAATAACGAAAAGGACATTCAGGTGACTGAAGCTGTAGCTGCTGAAGCAACTGAGACCGCACCCGCTGCCGATGACCGCCGCGGCGGCCGTCGTGGCGAGCGCGGCGAGCGTGGCCAGGGCCGCGGCGACCGTGGTGGCCGTGGTGGCCGCGACGGCGGTCGCGAAGCCGAGAAGAGCCAGTTCGTAGAGCGCGTTGTAACCATCAACCGCGTTGCCAAGGTCGTCAAGGGTGGTCGTCGCTTCAGCTTCACCGCACTCGTCGTCGTCGGTGACGGCAACGGCATGGTTGGCGTTGGCTACGGCAAGGCCAAGGAAGTTCCCGCTGCTATCGCAAAGGGCGTTGAAGAGGCCAAGAAGTCCTTCTTCCGCGTTCCGCGCGTTGGCAACACCATCCCGCACCGTGTGCAGGGTGAGGCTGCTGCAGGCGTTGTCCTGCTGCGTCCGGCTTCCGCCGGTACCGGTGTTATCGCCGGTGGTCCGGTCCGCGCGGTACTGGAGTGCGTGGGTATCCACGACATCCTCTCCAAGTCGCTCGGTTCCTCCAACGCGATCAACATCGTTCACGCGACCGTTGCCGCTCTGAAGCAGCTCGAAGAGCCCGCTTCCGTGGCTGCCCGCCGTGGCCTGCCGCTGGACGAGGTTGCTCCGGCTGCTCTGGTGCGCGCGCTCCAGAACCAGAAGGCAGGTGTTTAGTCATGGCTAAGAACCTGACTCCCTCCGACGCCAAGTTGGAGATCACCCAGATCAAGGGCGTCATCGGCGCCAAGCAGAACCAGAAGGCTACCCTCCGGTCCCTCGGCCTGAAGCGCATCGGACACACCGTTGTCCGTGACGCCGACGCCGTGACCGTTGGAATGCTCAACACGGTTCCGCACCTCGTGAATGTAGAGGAGGCGAAGTAATGGCAGAGAACAAGACCGCCGCAGAAGCTGCTGAGAAGCAGAACGCTCTGAAGGTCCACCACCTGCGTCCCGCCCCGGGTGCCAAGACCACCAAGACCCGTGTTGGTCGTGGTGAAGGCTCCAAGGGTAAGACCGCTGGTCGCGGTACCAAGGGTACGAAGGCCCGCTACCAGGTAAAGGCTGGCTTTGCCGGCGGCCAGCTGCCGCTGCACATGCGCCTGCCGAAGCTGCGCGGCTTCAAGAACCCGTTCCGGGTTGAGTTCCAGGTTGTGAACCTGGACAAGCTCAACGAGCTGTTCCCGGAAGGTGGCGCTGTCACCGTTGAGTCCCTGGTTGAGAAGGGTGCTGTTCGCAAGAACCAGCCCGTCAAGGTCCTGGGCACTGGCGACATCACCGTCAAGGTTGACGTCACCGCTCACGCTTTCTCTTCCAGCGCTGCTGAAAAGATTGCTGCAGCTGGTGGAAGCACCACTGCTCTCTAAGAGCCAGTGGGGCTGATCCCCGTTGTGAAAAAGATCCCGGTATGCGGGGCTTCGGCCCCGTATACCGGGATTTTTTGCATGAAAGTGAACTCTCGATTATTACGACGGCGTCACAAGCAGCTAGACTCGGTTGTTGGGTTTCATTGAGCCCATCCACATCCTTGTACTTTCTACTCAGGAGGACGCTTGCTAAGCGCATTCGGCCGGGCGTTTCGGACGCCTGATTTGCGACGCAAGTTGTTGTTCACGCTGGGAATCATCACAATCTTCCGCTTGGGAGCTTTCATCCCCTCGCCTGGTGTGAACTACCAGAATGTCCAGCAATGCTTGAACAACGGTGACACCTCGCAGGGCATTTACCAGCTGGTTAACTTGTTCAGCGGCGGCGCGTTGCTGCAGGTCTCGATCTTTGCACTGGGCATCATGCCCTACATCACGTCGAGCATCATCGTTCAGTTGCTCCGGGTGGTCATTCCCCGGTTCCAGCAGCTCTACGAAGAGGGCTCCTCGGGCCAGTCGAAGTTGACCCAGTACACCCGGTACCTCACCATCGCCCTCGGCCTCTTGAACGCCACCACACTGGTGTCCTTGGCGCGCTCCGGCCAGCTTCTTCCGGGTTGTAACCTCCCGATCATTCCTGATGACAGCATCATTACCACGCTGCTCATCATCATCACGCTGACGGCCGGTACGGGCCTCATCATGTGGATGGGCGAGCTCGTTACGGAGAAGGGCGTGGGCAACGGAATGTCGCTGCTCATCTTCACCTCCATTGCTGCAGGTTTCCCGCGTTCACTTGGTTCCATCTGGGAGACGAAGGGACCGGGGACGTTCTTCATCGTCCTGGCGATCGGCTTGCTCACGGTGGCCCTGGTGGTCTTCGTGGAGCAGTCCCAGCGGCGGGTTCCCGTCCAGTATGCCAAGCGCATGATCGGACGCCGCACCGTGGGTGGCACAAGCACCTACATCCCCATCAAGGTGAACATGGCCGGCGTCGTGCCCGTCATCTTCGCTTCCTCCATGCTGTACCTGCCGGGCCTGATTGCTCAGTTCAACCAGCCGAAGGCAGGGGAGCAGTTGGCGCCGTGGGTTGAGTGGATCAACAACAACCTCACCCGTGGCGACCACCCCATCTACATGGCGCTCTACTTCGCCATGATCGTGTTCTTCACCTACTTCTACGTGGCCATCACCTTCAACCCTGAAGAAGTGTCGGACAACATGAAGAAGTACGGCGGGTTCATTCCGGGCATCCGGGCGGGTAAACCGACCGCGGACTACCTGCAGTACGTGCTTTCCAGGATCACCTTGCCTGGAGCCTTCTACTTGGGCTTCGTGGCGTTGATTCCGCTGGTTGCACTCGTCCTGATCAACGCCAACCAGAACTTCCCGTTCGGTGGCACGTCAATCCTGATCATGGTGGGTGTCGGTCTGGAAACCGTCAAGCAGATTGATGCGCAGCTACAACAACGTCACTACGAAGGGCTTTTGCGATGACGAGAATGCTGATCATTGGACCTCCCGGTTCGGGTAAGGGTACGCAGGCTGAGCGGATTTCCGAGCGCCTCGGCGTAGTCGCCATCTCCACCGGCGACATCTTCCGTGCCAACGTAAAGGGCGAAACCCCTTTGGGCATCGAAGCAAAGAAATACATGGATGCAGGCGACTTCGTTCCGGACAGCGTCACGAACAACATGGTTCGTGACCGCCTGAGCCAGAGCGACGTCGAGAATGGCTTCCTGCTGGATGGATACCCGCGCACCACGGCGCAGGTTGACTACCTCGACCAGATCCTCGCTGAAGGCGAGCAGGAGCTCGACGTCGTGCTCCAGCTGACTGCCGACGACGAAGAACTGGTGTCCCGCCTCCTGGGCCGTGCGAAGGAAACCGGACGCTCTGACGACAATGAGGCCGTCATCCGTCACCGGCTGGACCTGTACCACGAGCAGACTGAGGCCGTTGTCGCCAAGTATGCCGAGCGTGGCATCCTGACGCAGGTTGACGGCATCGGCGGCATCGACGAAGTCACCGACCGCGTCCTCACAGCCATCGAGTCGGCCAAGGCCGTCTAGCAAGGCTTTTCCACATAGCCGGATCGTCGGCGCTGGAGCAAAAGGGTGTGTCCCGTACCATTGGTGCGGGACACACCCTTTTCGTTTCGCGGCAGTTTTTGGGGGAACCGCATGCAAACAGCTCTTTCCGGGCACAGCAGGATTGCAGGTTTGGAGGTCTACCTTCCGCCTGCGCGCCTGGACACTGCCGCCGTCGAACGCCGTATTGGTGAGTCGAGTCCGGGGTTCCGTGTCCCGAAGGGCTTGATCTCCCGCGTTACCGGTATCCGGTCCCGGAGCGTCATGGCGGACTCGGAACAGGCGTCGGACCTTGCGGCCCATGCAGCCGCAAAGCTGCTGGCTGAATGCGGACTGCAGCCCTCGGATATAGACCTCCTGATCTTCGCGTCCGCCAGCCAGGACATGGTGGAACCGGCCACGGGCCACATGGCGGCCGCCAAGCTCGGACTCGCCTGCCCTGTGATGGACGTGAAGAATGCGTGCAACAGTTTCCTGAACGGCTTGGAGGTGGGCGATGCCCTGATTGCCACGGGCCGGTATGTCAGGGTCCTGGTGGTCACAGGGGAGTCGCCGTCGCGGGCCATCCGCTGGAGAGTTCCGGACTTTGACACTTTCGCGTCAAGCTTTCCCGGGTACACCATGAGCGACGGCGGCGCGGCGGTGTTGCTCGAACCTGCGGAATCAGCGGCAATGGAGACGAACCGACTGGAGGTCGGTCCGGGAGGCATTCTTGGCATGGGCTTCACAGCCCGCAGCAGCCACTGGTCGGTCGGCACCTTGGCTGCGGGTGGATCTGCGTATCCGCGCGATCCGGAAGCGACCTATTTCACCATGGACGGGGAGAAGCTCAAGGACGCATTTCTGGATCTGGGCTGCGGCGTCCTGGACGAAACATTGGACCGGCTGGAATTGCAGTGGACGGACTTTGCCGTGGTTTGTGTGCATCAGGTGAGTGCACCGTACCGGGAAGTCTTTGCAGAGCGAGCGGGTGTGCCAACAGAGCTTCTGGTTCCATCGGTAGAGGACTTCGGAAATTTGGCCTCCGTTAGCTTGCCCCTGCAACTGAAACTTGCCGTGGACAGTGGCCGCTGCGGTCCGGGAGATCTTGTGGCCTTGGTGGGACTCGCGGGCGGCGTGAGCCTGGGCATGGCGGTGGTGCGGCTGTGATGCTGGAAGGCCATCTGGGAAGCCTGGCCCCTACCCGGCCGCTGTCCATCGCTGTGCCCATGCTGAACGAACAGAAGCTGGTCCGGCAGACGCTGGGCTCTCTTGCGGCCCAGGAGCATCAGGACTTCACGGTGGTGGTGGTCGATAACGGATCGACGGACGACAGCCGTTTGATCGTGGCAGGGTTCGCCGCGGCTCATCCCCACATGGATATCAGGCTTGTGTATGAGGCCGAGAAGGGGACGGGCGCGGCCGCAGACACGGGCATGCGCTTCGGTGTGGAGCACGGCGCAACGTGGCTCGCCCGGACGGATGCCGATTGTCTCGCTGCGCCGGATTGGACCGCCAAAATTGTTCAGGGGTTGCACGACGGTCTGGAACTCATCGCCGGCCAGCTTGTGCCCCGCGAGGACGAAGGGATCAGTACAGGGGAGCGGAGGATGATGTTGCTCGCCGTCGAGATCGCATCTTTCTTCGGTCGGATCCGCCCCGGCAATAAGGGTGACGGGTACCTGGGTCCTTATCAGATGCTTCCGGGGTGCAATATGGCGATCACGGCAGACATGTATGACCGTTCCGGCGGATTCCCGAGGACCAGCATCGAAGACCTCCACGAAGACCGCGCACTGTCCAACCGCGTGCGAAAGCTGACCCGCAATTACGCGTTGCGCCGGGATGTTGTGGTTTACGGCTCCTCACGGCGGGTCAAAGCCTGGGGCTTGAAGAACACCCTGGCTTGGTATGCGGACCACCGGTACCGCCCAGAGCACGTGGACATCCGGTGACCGTGTGATGCTCAACGGAAGGATGTCCAACGGAGGGATGCCCAACGGCAGCATGCCTAGCGGCAGGATGCCCGGCGGCGTCATCTGCAAGGCCGAACGCTGGGAGCAGCGTGTTCAGCTGGGGGCGCATCCATTGCTGTACCCGGCGATCCGGGGGCTGGGCAGCCTGCGGCCGGTGATGCGTTTGCCCGGCCTGGGGATCCTCGTCAGCGAAGCCGCCTTGGTGCGTGACGTTCTCATGGATAGCCAACGATTCATCAAGAACGGACCGTCCGGTTCGGGTGCGCTCTGGACTCCCGTAGTGGGGCCAAAGGCGTTGGTGAACATGGACGGCACCGAGCACAGGGAGCTGCGGCGGAAGCTCGCGGACCTCTTCACTCCAGGCTCGGTGGCGACAATTGTTGAGCCGGCCGCTGCTTCGCTTCATGATCGCTTACACCACGGATTGGACGCAGGTGGCCACGTGGACCTGGTGGACTGCGTCAAGGAGCTTGCTGGGGGAGTCATCTCCAAGCTGCTGGGCGTGCCGGATGATGCGCCTGGCCGGTTGCCCAACAGGGAACTCTTCAATCTAGGGTCTTCCATCTCTTCGCTCGTTCGCCTGGGGCGCCCCACGTTGACGGTGAGGCAGGTCGCCAAGGGAAGATCCGCCGTCGGGGTTTTGGCAGGACCGGCGCGGGAAGCGTACCGGAAGGGCAATCCCCAAACGTTTCCCGGCCGGCTGCGCGGACTCGGCATGACCGAGGAAGAAGCCATGGGTATCATCAGCGCGTTCGTGATGGTGGGAACAGAGACGTTAGTGTCCTTTGCTCCGCGGCTGATTGCCCTGCTCGCTGACAGCGGACGCATTGCGGGCCTTGTTGAGGATCGATCCGGTGTTGCCTCGGCCGTGAACGAGGCATTACGGTTCACCGTGCCGTCCCCGATGATGCTGAGGGATGCTGTTTCTCCTGGGACCCTTGGCGGAGTCGCTTTCCGGGCCGGAGACCGTCTTTTGCTGTCGACTGTTCACGCGTCTAAAAGCCTGGGCGGATTCGAACCTGGGATTCCCACCCCGCCCTATGCGCGTCAGCTTTGGTTCGGCGCGGGTCCGCACTTTTGTATCGGCATGCCGTTGGCTATGGCCGAGATCAACGCCACGCTGTCTTTGCTTCTGGACAGGTACGCCCACCATCCGTGGGTCATCTCGTCACGTCAAGTTAGCAAGGGTGTGCTCATTCCGGCGTACAGGAAGTTGGAGCTGGTCAATGCTTGATGACGCATTGTTGGAAGATACGGTGTCCGGCACGGATCTCATCGAGGCTGTCTACGCGGCAGCGGAGCGCGTGCCTGAGAGCCCCGCGATCACGGCGCCCGGCAGACTTTCTCCCTGGAACCATGCTCCAGGGCGACTACGGCGTCCAGGCCGGCTGCGACCAGGACGGACCATCACATACCGCGAACTAGTGAACGGTATAGATGCCACTGCCCGGCATCTCCAGGATGATGGCTTCGGTGCCGGTGAGCGGATGCTGTTCTCGGTCCGCCCCAGCCCGGCAGCGTTCATCCTGGCCCTGGGGGCAGTCCGGGCCGGTGGTTCTGTGGTGTTCATCGATCCGGGAATCGGACCGTCGCTTTTCCATGACCGGGCCAGGCTGGCTGCCCCTCGGTGGGCGGCCGCCGAGTCACTCCTCTACGCGGTGAGTACCAAGAGCCCGCTACGGCCACTGGCCCGGCGGAGGGGATTGCTGCTGCCGGATTACGGTGCCATGGATGTCCGGCACTACTACTCCGGACCGTGGCTCCCCGGCGTACCCCGAGGCGCGACGCCGGTGAAGCGACTCGCCAGTGCGGCGCTTCTTAGAGACAGCGTTCCGTCGTCTACAGGGTCTTCCCCCAGTCAGGAAGCCGTGATTATTTTTACGTCCGGGACCACCGGCGTTCCTAAAGGCGTGGTGCACACACGAGGCTCGCTTGCGGCAGGATTCGAGCAGCTCAACCAGCGCTGTACGTTTGGCGAGGGCGATCGCATCCACTCCGAGCAACTGATGATGGGCTTGCCGGCACTCATCGCCGGCGCGCAGTGGACCATGCCCGGCTATGGCTTCTCCGCGCACATTGATCCTCTTCGCTTGGCACGCGAGCTTGGGCCGGTGGCTGGCAAAGAAGACTCGTACGACGGCGCGACGCACCTTTTCCTTGTGCCCTCCCAGTTGGCGCCCATCCTGGATGCGGTGGAGGACGGCAGCGTAAGGCTCCCCGGAACACTGCGGACAGTAATGCTTGGAGCCGCGCCGGTGCTGGCTCCGTTCCTGAAACGGGCAACGGCGCTGCTTCCCGGCGTCGAGTTCAAACTCATCTACGGTATGACGGAGTTGCTGCCAATCGCCGTCGCTGATGGTAGGGAGAAGCTGGCCTTTGCGTCCGGCGCTGAAGCCGAATTCACGTCGCCGGATGGAAGCGGCGAAGGCGATTTCCTCGGAGAGCCGCTACCCGCCGTCGGGATCCGGGTGGGGGAGGACCACGAACTGTACGCCCGGGGACCGAACATGTGCCACGGATATCTGGGCGAGGAAGCCATGATTGAACACGCCACCGGAGACCTGGTGCGGCTGGACCACGGTGCGGGAGGCCCCGGAACGGGTCCCGCGCGCTTGGTGATGATCGGGCGCAAGAAGGACATGATCATCCGGGGCAAGACCAACATCTACCCAGCACTGTATGAACCGCTGATCACTTCCGTGCCCGGAGTTCAGCAGGCCGTCATGGTGGGGGTTCCGGACGGGATCGGTGATGAAGCTGTGTGGCTGGCCGTCGTGCCTGCACAGGGGCTGTCAGAGACACAGGGGAGGCAGCTGAAAGCAAAGCTAACCAAGGTCCTCCCGGCGATGATTGACGAATCCGCTCTCCCCGATCACATCGAAATCCTGGATGCCATCCCCCACAGCGGACGCCACAAAAAGCCGGACCGGGAAGCACTTCGATGCGAATTTGCCCGCAGGTCTGCTGACAAAGCCGGCGCTCAGTGAGAATCGCGGTCACCGGGGCCACAGGATTCATTGGGGGAGCAGTCGCCACTGCCGCCGAGGCCCAAGGCTGGGAAGTTGTTCGTTTCGCACGGCGCCAGGGCCCTGGGCTGACGTATTGGGACCTGACTGGTGTGCCTCCTGCCCGATTGACGGGCGTGGACGCGGTGATCCATACCGCCGCCCAAGTGGCGGACTGGGGCGACGCCCGGACGTTCCACCGAACGAATGTGCTGGGAACCCGTGCCGTGGCTGAGGCCTACCCAACAACACGACTGGTTCACATTTCCAGTTCAAGCGTCTACCCGTGGTGGGAGCCCTGCACCAACCGCGGCGAAGAAGACGTGGCTGTGCGCCACCTCAACGCCTACGCAAGGAGTAAAGCGCTCGCCGACGTGGAGGCCCGACGGCATCGCAATGCCGTGGTTCTTCGGCCCCACGGAGTTTACGGACCAGGGGACCGGACGCTGCTGCCGCGCCTGATCAGCAATGTCCGCCGCAGCCAGCTAATCACCGTTGGCCATGCCGGTATTCGTCATCAGCTCACGCACGTGGAAAATCTCACAGAGGCAGCGCTGGCAGCTGCACAGTCCCGGGTCAATGGAGCCATCAACGTAGCAGACGCGGAGCCCCTGGAGCTCGGGACCGTGCTGAGGCAGGTACTCGATGCCACCGGCCATACCCGGGTCGGCATCAGGTACGTCCCCGAGCCCGCTGCCATGGCTCTTGCCGGTATTTCCGAGGCTGTAGCCCTCGTTTCCGGCCAAGCACCACGGCTCACACGCTACGCCGTCAGCCAGCTCGGACGGGAGAGGACTTACCGTTTGGACCGACTCCGCGACGAGCTGGGAATCGAACCAATTTCGACCTCGCTCTCCGATGCGGGAAAATGGTTGGAGCACGGGGCCTGATCGGCCCCTACAGCAAACATCCAGAGGAGAACATGGCGTTCGGTCAGCCCCGCATCGAGTACAAAACCAACGAGCAAATGCGCAAGATGCACGAGGCCGGTTTGGTCCTCAGCCGTGCACTTGACGCTGCCGTTGCGGCGGCCAAGGCAGGCGTCACCACCAAGGACCTCGACGAAGTTTTTGCGGCAGTCCTGAATGACGCCGGTGCCAAGTCCAACTTCCTTGGCTACCACGGCTTCCCTGCCACCATCTGCACATCAGTCAACGAGGAAGTGGTCCACGGTATCCCCGGAAATCGCGTCCTCAACGATGGCGACATCATTTCCATCGACGGCGGCTGCATTGTTGACGGATGGCACTCGGACTCCGCCCGCACCGTCATCGTTGGCACGGCAGACCCTGAGGACCAGCGGCTCTCGGATGTCACCGAGGCCGCCATGTGGCGAGGGATTGCTGCTCTAGCCAACGGCAAGTTCGTGGGCGATATCGGCAACGCCATTGATGACTACGTTTCTTCCGTCCCCGGTAAGCCCCTGGGCATCCTGGAGGACTACGTGGGCCACGGCATCGGTTCGGAAATGCACATGGCCCCGGACGTCCTGAATTACCGCACCAATCACCGCGGCCCCAAGATCCGCCCGGGGCTGTGCCTCGCGATCGAACCAATGCTGGTGCGCGGTGGCATCGAGACTGCCACCTTGGACGACGACTGGACCGTTGTCACCACCGACGGCAAGCGCTCCTGTCAGTGGGAGCACTCCGTGGCTGTGCACGAAAAGGGCATCTGGGTCCTGTCTGCCCCGGACGGAGGTGCCGAGCAGTTGGCGCCGCTCGGCGTCGTGCCTGTCCCCATCCCGTAACCTGAACGCTCCGTGCGCAGCAATCCGGCTCAGGGCGTTGCCGCCAGGTGGACAATGGTGCCATGAGTGCGATCACTGATGTGCCCGGCATCCGTATTGGCCACGTTCAGAAGAACGACGGCGGGTGGCTGAGCGGCGTGACGGTCGTCCTTCCACCCGTGGAAACCGTGGGGTCGGTGGACGTACGCGGGGGAGGTCCTGGTACGCACGAAACTGACGCTCTTGATCCGACAACATTGGTATCCACGGTCGACGCCATCGTGCTGACGGGTGGCAGTGCTTTTGGGCTCGCCTCCGCTACTGGTGCCCAACTCTGGTGTGAGGAGCAGGGCCGGGGCTTTGCCGTTCCCGGGACCGTGGTGCCGATTGTTCCGGCGGCCGCCATCTTCGACCTCGGACGCGGTGGTGACGTGAAAGCGCGACCCGACGCCGACATGGGCTACCAGGCAGCCGCAGCAGCGTTCGCCTCAGGTGACCATGCCGCCGTCGAACGCGGAAACGTCGGCGCCGGAACGGGCGCTGTGATTGCGCGCGGGCAATACAAGGGTGGGGTCGGAACATCTTCGATCACGCTCGACAGCATCTCTCCTGACGGCCCGGTGATCGTTGGCGCGATCGCGGTCGTGAACGCGCTCGGGACGCCGGTGGGGCTGGGGCCCGGCAGCGCGCGTCTAAGGGAGGCACGACCGAGCGCGCAGAGGGTCGCAGACCCAGTGGCTTCTACGGAAGGGCTCAACACCACGCTCGTCGTGATCGCTACGAATGCTGCGCTTGATGTTGCTGAGTGCAAGCGGACCGCCAGCTCCGGGCATGCGGGGCTGGCGCGGGCCTTGGATCCGTCCCATACTTTGGCGGACGGTGACACCGTGTTCGCCCTGGCGACTGGCGCCGTCGGGCTTGATCGCAGTACCGAGCAGGCACGGCAGGTATCGCTGATTACGCTCCAAAGTGCCGCAGCCGAAGCAGTGCGGTTGGCGATCCTGGACGGTGTTGAGGCGGCCGAAAGTGTCACGACGGCGGCGGGAGACTTCCCTGCTTACCGGCCCGTAGGGGAGTGACGGGCGGCGGTACGTGCGCTACCATGGACGGATTTAACTTTCCGGCCCCATTGGCGTAGAGTTATTTGTTGGTTGTCTGTGCAGCCACGCCCTTTTTAGTGTCGTGGTTCCAAGAGGGCCAAGCAAACAAAAAACGTCCGTTGGATTTTCGGTGCCTACCGGAGGACAGCGGCAAACAACAGTTAGCGGAGGATATGGCCAAGAAGGACGGGGTCATTGAGATCGAGGGCGTTGTGACTGAGGCGCTGCCCAACGCGATGTTTCGTGTTGAGCTCACCAACAAGCACGTCGTTCTCGCACACATCTCTGGGAAGATGCGTCAGCACTACATTCGAATCCTCCCCGAGGACCGGGTAGTGGTGGAGCTGAGCCCATACGACCTCACACGTGGTCGTATCGTCTACCGCTACAAGTAAATTGCTGGGCGGCCCCAGGCAATAGTGCCAAGCCGCTCCAGCAGATCAACTGCAAAACACGCAAAGGAACGCCATGAAGGTCAAGCCGAGCGTCAAGCAGATCTGCGACAAGTGCAAAGTGATCCGCCGTAACGGCCGGGTCATGGTGATCTGCGAGAACCCGCGCCACAAGCAGCGCCAGGGCTAATTCCCCTTCAGGGAATCAGCGCCCGCAAGGGCAAACCTGGGTTGCTAGCCCACGCAAGTAAATAAAGGCAGCACAAGTTGTGCCAGGACTGCATTACAGAGCCTGGTCAACGTACCCCCGGTCGGAGGCTGGGGCCACACGGAACGTGTGGGTGTACTGCCTACGACCTCCGGTTTATTCAAGGAGTACCGCCACTATGGCTCGTCTCGCTGGCGTAGACATTCCCCGCGAAAAGCGGTTGGAAATTGCGCTTACTTACATCTACGGCGTGGGCAAGACCCGTGCACACGAAACCCTGGCTGCCACCGGCATCAGCGCTGACGTTCGCGTCAAGGACCTGACTGACGCCGAGCTGGTCCAGCTGCGTGACTACATTGAAGGCAACTACAAGGTTGAGGGTGACCTTCGCCGCGAGGTAGCCGCTGACATCCGCCGCAAGGTTGAGATCGGCAGCTACGAAGGCCTGCGCCACCGCAAGGGCCTGCCCGTACGCGGACAGCGTACGAAGACCAACGCTCGTACCCGTAAGGGCCCGAAGCGCACCGTCGCCGGCAAGAAGAAGGCCGGACGTTAATCCCTCGGGATTGACCTGGTTTTCCCCCGATAACTTTCTGTAGGAGAAACAATGCCCCCGAAGACTCGTGGAGCGGTTCGTAAGCCGCGTCGCAAGGATAAGAAGAATATTGCGCTTGGCCAGGCGCACATCAAGAGCACCTTTAACAACACCATCGTGTCCATCACGGACCCGAACGGTGCTGTAATCTCCTGGGCTTCCGCCGGTGAGGTTGGCTTCAAGGGCTCCCGTAAGTCCACCCCGTTCGCTGCCCAGATGGCTGCTGAAGCTGCTGCAAAGCGCGCTCAGGAGCACGGTCTGCGCAAGGTTGACGTATTCGTCAAGGGTCCGGGATCCGGACGCGAAACCGCAATCCGTTCGCTTCAGGCTGCTGGCCTTGAGGTTGGCTCCATCCAGGACGTCACCCCCAGCGCCCACAACGGTTGCCGCCCGCCCAAGCGCCGCCGCGTCTAATTAGGTATTCCCTGTCTGACCGGCCGGGCCTGCTGTACATGGTTTAGACCATCTACAAGCATGGCCCGGCTGGTCAGGCTGGAAACCGAAGCCGATTTCCACCACCTGTGTTGCGTCATATAGCGGATGCTCGCCGAAAGGAAACCTAAGTGCTCATTGCACAGCGCCCCACCCTGTCTGAAGAAGTTGTATCCGAGAACCGCTCCCGTTTCATCATTGAACCGCTGGAGCCGGGCTTCGGCTACACCCTCGGAAACTCCCTCCGCCGTACCCTGCTCTCCTCCATCCCCGGTGCCGCTGTAACCAGCATCCGGATCGATGGCGTGCTGCACGAGTTCACCACGGTTCCGGGTGTCAAGGAAGATGTCACCGAGATCATCCTGAACATCAAGAACCTTTCGGTTTCCTCCGAGCACGACGAGCCGGTTGTTGCTTACCTGCGCAAGCAGGGCCCCGGAGTCGTCACAGCCGCGGACATTGCTCCGCCGGCCGGCGTCGAATTCCACAACCCGGATCTGCACATTGCCACTCTGAACTCGAAGGGCAAGTTCGAACTCGAACTGACCATCGAGCGAGGCCGTGGCTACGTTTCGGCAGCTCAGAACAAGTCCGGCGACTCCGAGATCGGCCGTATTCCGGTTGACTCGATCTACTCGCCGGTCATGAAGGTAACCTTCCGCGTGGAAGCTACCCGTGTTGAGCAGCGCACCGACTTCGACAAGCTCATTGTCGACGTCGAGACCAAGCAGGCAATCGCTCCGCGCGATGCCGTTGCTTCTGCAGGCACCACCCTGGTGGAACTGTTCGGTCTGGCTCGTGAGCTGAACACCGCAGCTGAAGGTATCGAGATTGGCCCGTCGCCGACGGACGCTGCCCTGGCAGCGGACATGGCTCTGCCGATCGAGGATCTGGACCTTACCGTCCGTTCCTACAACTGCCTCAAGCGTGAGGGCATCCACACCGTGGGTGAACTCGTTGCCCGCTCCGAGGCTGACCTGATGGACATCCGTAACTTCGGTGCGAAGTCCATTGACGAGGTCAAGGCAAAGCTCGTCGAACTGGGTCTGTCCCTCAAGGACTCCCCTCCCGGTTTCGATCTCGCAGCCCGCGCCGCAGCCATCGAAGAGGACGACGCCGCGTTCAGCGACGACGAGCTCTAAAAAGCAGATCTTGGCCGTCAGGTCCAGCGATGGACCTGACCGGCTTACACAACAGGAGAAATTATTATGCCTACCCCCACTAAGGGTCCGCGCCTCGGAGGCGGCCCGGCTCACGAGCGCCTGATGCTCGCGAACCTGGCAGCTGCTCTGTTTGAGCACAAGCGCATCACCACCACGGTTACCAAGGCCAAGCGCCTGAAGCCGTACGCAGAGCGTTTGGTCACCTTCGCCAAGCGTGGCGACCTCTCTTCCCGCCGCCGCGTTCTCGGCCTGATCAGCGACAAGGGCATCGTCCACGAGCTGTTCACCGACATCGCCGGCGCCGTCGCCAACCGCGATGGTGGCTACACCCGTATCACCAAGATCGGCAACCGCAAGGGCGACAACGCTCCCATGGCTGTCATCGAGCTCGTCCTCGAGCCGGTTTCCCCGAAGCAGGCCGTAGTTGCTGAAGCAACCGCTGCTGCTGCCAAGGCTGCCCCGGCTGCTGAGGAAGAGGTTGTTGAGACCGAGGCTGTAGAGACCGAAGCTGCCGAAACCGAAGAGGCTCCGGCCGCTGAGGCCGAGGCTGCTGACGCTGAAGTTGCTGAGACCGAAGAGGCTCCGGCCGCTGAGGACAAGAAGTAATTCACTGAATTCTTCACAGTAGACTTAAGTCTATGAACGAACGAAAACCCGCTGCCCCCGCTTTGGGGGGCGGCGGGTTTTTGCGTATCCGCATGGATCTTTCCTATGACGGAGGACCCTTCAACGGCTGGGCACTGCAGCCCGGCTTGGTCACCGTGCAGGGAGCACTTGAGGAAGCGCTGGCCCTCCTCGTGCGCCGTCCGGTCCGGGTCACGGTTGCTGGTCGCACTGACGCCGGCGTCCACGCCCGCGGCCAGGTGGTCCATCTGGATCTGACGGAAGCCGAGTGGCTTGGACTTCCGCGCGGGCACGAACTGGACCCCGCCGTGGCGCTTTTGCGTCGCCTTCGCGGGGCCCTCAGCCGCATTCTCGGTGACCTGACCGGTGCCATAGAAGTGCACGACGCCGGTCTGGCGCCGGAAGGATTCGACGCCCGGTTCTCCGCGTTGTGGCGGCGCTACAGTTACCGCATTGCCGATGGCGCGGAGCGTTGGGATCCGGTGCTTCGTGGGATCACGCTGTGGCACAAGGCGCCCTTGAACGTTGCGCTGATGAATGAAGGCGCTTCCCAGTTGCTGGGGCTCCAGGATTTCCGTTCCTACTGCAAGCCCCGCGAGGGAGCCACGACCATCCGCGAACTGCAGAAGTTTGAGTTCGAACGGGGGAGTGACGGGGTCATTGTCGCCACCGTTCAGGCGGATGCGTTCTGCCACAACATGGTCAGGTCCCTGGTGGGCTCGGCCCTGCGTGTTGGGGAGGGCCTGGAGCAACCGGGCTGGCTGCATGAACGGCTTCTGGAACGTAAGCGTGATGCGAAGTCCGTGTTGGCCGCACCCCACCCGTTGGTTCTGGAGGAAGTGGCGTACCCCTCGGACAGTGAGCTGCTGGCACGGGCTGAGCTGACGAGGGCCCGGCGCGAGTAACCCCGGACGTTGGAGGACCCCCTCCCGGCTCTGGGTACCGGAAGGGGGCCGTTGTGGCCGTCCACGGTCTGGGATCCGCGAACGGCCGGTCTAATTCCCGAGGGACAAGATCAGCTGAAGGCTTGGATGATCTTGATGGCCGCCGGACCCAGAAGGACTATGAACAGCACCGGAAAGATGCAGAACAGCAGGGGAAAGAGCACCTTGACGGGAAGTTTCATGGCCCGTTCTTCGGCATTCTGCCGACGCTTGACGCGTGCTTGCTTCGCTTGGGCGCGGAGGACGTTGGCTATACCTATGCCGTACTTGTCAGCTTGTATAACCGCCAAGACAAAGCTGCGCACATCTGGCACTGCGCAACGCTCTGCCAGAGCTTCGTAGGCTTCCTGGCGTGGACGACCGACCTGGATGTCTTGGAGAGTCCGCATGAGTTCAATGGCCAGGGGACCGTCTCCATTTGCTGATGCCCGTTCCATGGCAGATTCGAAGCCAAGTCCGGCTTCTACGGAAATGAGCATCTGGTCCAAGGTGTTGGGGAACTCGAGCTTTATTGCTTCCTGGCGTTTGATTCCTGTGTTGTAGATCAGGAGATCAGGGAGGAAATACAGGCTTATTGTCAGGAGCAAGCCAAAGGTGACGGCTGCGCCGTTTCCACTCGCTACCAGAAGTAGCACACCAGTCAATGCACCAGAGGTGGCCAGAATCGGCTTTATGGCAATAATTTTGGGCAGCGGCATCGAGCTGGGCCGCCCAGCCAAAGCTAGCCAATGGTCCAATTTAGCTTCGTAACTGCCAGGCATGAGTTTCCTGGCCACCCCGAGCACGATCGGGACGCGGCGGATACTTGCCTCAGCACCCGGACCAAACCCGGAGCCAAGATTTGACTGGATGGACACCAAGCCTTTGCGGTCAATGGTTGTCAAGGACCAAGCGAAATATGCCAAGGGCACCACGATAATGGCTATGAACAGCCATGCAATGGGAGTCATGATCGGACCTCCTAGAACTTGATCTTTACGGTGCGACTCATCCAGAAGCCACCTACGACAAAGAGCAGGAAACTCAGCACCGCCAGGGCTATTCCCACCGGTTGGTCAACAAAGACGCGCACATATCCTGGATTTATGATTGCGAGGGCACCTGCCACTACAAGAGGCAGGGCCATGAGGATCAAGGCGGACATCTTGCCTTCAGCGCTTAGGGACCGGACATGGCCCTTGATTTCACTTCGCTCGCGGATGGTTCCGGCGACCTGTTCCAAAACTTCTGCCAGGTCTCCTCCCACTTCACGATTTATCTGCACCGCCTGACCGATCCAGCGAAAATCTTCACTCTGCATCCGGTCGGCAGCGTCCTCAAGGGCTTGCCGGGGATCTTGCCCGATCCTGACCTCGTTCACTACTCGCCCCAACTCCTCAGAGGTGGGTGCTTGCGATTCCTTGGCTGCCGCTTCCAGTGAGCGCATGATGCTGTGCCCGACACGAAGACCGCCGATCAACATCTGGATGGTATCCGTCAGTTGCTTCTCAAACGCAGCCCTGCGCTTCTCCGTTTTGGACACTAGGACCAACTTGGCCCCGAAAGGGGCAGCAATAGCCAGGAGGATGCCAATGATGGGGTTAAGGAGCAGCCAACCGAAGCCGCCGAAAAGTAAAGTCGCAATACCGACCACGACAGTTACGTCGGCCGGCGCCTGCTTCACGCCGGCATTGTAGAGAACCTCGCGATTGAACGGTCCTCCGGACTTGCCAAGAGCCGAATCCACCCAGTGAACGGCGGACTCGGAAACACGGCCTACAACCGAAGCCTCTGATAACACCTCCATCCGGCGGCGCTCCAATGGGATGCTGCCGTTCCGCGGTTTCAAGACTACGGCGACCAGCACAACGAGGGCTGCGAGACATAGTCCGATCGCTGTGATGAAAATGAGCGGCGTGTCCATGGCTACCGCCTTCCCGCGGGGAGCGACTGCACTCCGAAGATCGCTGGCGAAACGGCTATTCCGAGCTCGGCGAACCGGTCCAGAAAACGGGGGCGGATGCCGGTCGGAAGCGCTTTTCCCAAGAAGCGTCCCTGAGGGTCCAGACCTGCCGAATAATCGAAGATGAATGCGTCCTGCAAAGTCACGACATCTCCCTCCATACCCTGGACTTCAGTCACGTGAGTGATACGCCGGCTCCCGTCCCTAAGCCTGGTGACCTGCACTATCAGGTCAACGGCGGACGACACCTGTTCGCGAATCGCCCGGAGAGGAAGATCCATCCCGGCCATCAGCACGAGCGTCTCCAAGCGGGCTATGGCATCGCGAGGAGAGTTGGCGTGAACGGTAGACAATGAGCCGTCGTGGCCGGTATTCATGGCCTGCAACATGTCAAGGGACTCGCCCCCGCGGACCTCGCCCACAATGATGCGGTCGGGACGCATACGGAGGGAGTTTCGCACCAAATCTCGGATGCTTATCGCGCCCTTTCCTTCGATATTGGGCGGGCGACTCTCCAGCCTGACAACGTGCTGCTGCTGCAGTTGTAGTTCCACAGCATCTTCGATGGTGACGATGCGATCGGATTCAGGAATGAAAGAGGACAAAACATTCAGTAGGGTGGTTTTTCCCGTGCCAGTGCCCCCGGAGACAATCACGTTGAGCCGGGCCCTTACGCATGCACTGAGAAGCTCCGCCATCTCCTGACTCATGGATCCCCATTCGATGAGGTTTCGTACCGTCAGGGGGACGTGGCTGAACTTTCTGATGGTCAGTGATGGTCCGTTGACTGCCAGCGGAGGAATGATCGCGTTGACGCGAGAGCCGTCCTCCAAGCGAGCGTCGACAAGCGGTGACGATTCATCGATCCGACGTCCCACCTTGGAAACAATCCGTTCAATGACCTTCCGGAGATGTGCGTCGGAACTGAATTGCAGATCTGTTAGTGCTAGTTGCCCGTGGCGTTCAACATAGATTTGATCAAAGCGGTTGACCATCACTTCCGTCACACTTGGGTCCTCAAGCAGACGTTGCAGGGGGCCAAATCCCATCACTTCGTCAGCGATTTCCCGGATGAGACGCCGCCGCTCTTCCGGGGACAAAGGGACCTGCTCATCGTCGATGACTGCGGAAAGCTCGTCGACCGCAAATGAACGAAGATCTTCCTCGGACGATGAAGTGTCTCCGAGCCTGCTTCCCATTCGTTCAAACAGGGCAGAGGCCGCCCGCTGTTTTAGGCCGCCTAAAGCATCGGTAGCTGGGGCAGCCAGCACGCCGCCCAAGATCGGAGCAGCGGTTTGTGCTGACAAGGTTGATACGGACTCACTTACAGGCATTTCCATCGCGGCTAATGGGCTGTTCTTCGAGAGCCTTTCTGACAGCTTCATGACACCACAACCCTTCGGTGCAGCTTGTTCTGCGGGACGGTTTCAAGGCGAGGGTCAAAACGCTCAACCAGTTTCTTCAAGCCCTTGGTTGCCGAATCGCGCGTGGTTCCCTGGAGAATGGGGACACCACGGTTGGTAGAGAACGGCAGATTACGTGAACGCGGGATAACGGTGTCTACAGGAACGCCAATAGTCGCCTCTACGTCCTGGACGGAAATGCCACTCTTCCTGTCAGCGAAGTTGAGAACTGTGTGGCGGCCTTGAGGGAGCAGCTGGAGCTCTCTCAGCACACTGAAGCATTTACGAAGCCCGCGAATGCTGGGAACATCCATTCCACAGACCCAGACCCCATCTGTTGCCAGTTCAAGCGTGGCGAGGCAGTGTTCGCCTAAACCAGGTGCTGTGTCCACCACCACGTATCTGAACTCTGTCGCTAGTTGAGTGATGAGTCTGCTCACGTGTTGAGCGGTGATGTAGTCAGAATCCGAGGGCTTCTGTGGTGCGCATAGGGCATATATTCCAGCAGGATGAACTGTAAGGAACGCCTTGAGTACCATCGAGTCCTGGGCCGCAGGGCCATGGACGGCCTCCGTGATGGAGTGTTCCGGCTCAAGTAGCAGGCCGGAGGCAACATCGCCAAACTGAAGATCCAGATCAACAATCACCACACTCATCGGAGCAAGTGCTCCAAGTCCGACCGCAAGATTGGTGGCAATGGTTGTCTTGCCAACGCCGCCCTTCGGGGACATGACGGCAATGACTCTGCCTCGTTCTTGTCCCGACTCAGCTGCAGGCTGCATGCCACGCCGCCGGCTGGCAGCGGCAAGACACGCACGTTCAAGAAGAACGCGTAGCTCGTTGATTTCAATCTCTGGCGTGACCACGTCCCGGATGCCCGAATGCATGGCGCGGAGCACGATCTCAGCAGACGGGTCAGCCACCAGCAGGAGGCTGATTTCCGGGTACTGAAGGTCGAAGACAGTAGCCAACTTCAGCGCATCATCCGGATTCACGCCTGGTCCCAGAATCATGACCTCGGGTGGCGCGCCGGTCAGCTGCTTGAAGACGTCGTCCGTTCCACCCTTCAACACATCAGGGGAGAGTGTCTGCAAGTCCCCGTGCAGGGCTCCCGTGATGGCCTGGCGAACACGGGCCTCAAAATCTCGTACTGCAGTGATGGCTACAAAGCGGCTCATTGGACCAGCCCTCCGAACGTTGTTGTTGGCGGATCGCTCTTCGCCGTCTTGTCCGTCTGCTTCGAAAGCCACAACGTCCCGAACTCCGCGCCGAAGACCATCTTGGATGCATTGGCGTCGCTCACCGCCACGGTCACATAGGCCGAGCCGTTGGGAAGAGCTACACCTTTCTCGGTTCCCGCAGACTTTTCAGCGTCAGGACTAGCCTGCTGGACCGCAGTCACGAGGACGTCGTGATAGAGCAACTCCGTGAAGTTCTTCCAACCCGTCATGTTGGCAGGGAGGTTGGCGCCCGCAGGGACGGAGTCGTCCAGCTTGAAGGACGCGAACACCGTGACAGTATCGCCGGCCTCGATGCGGCCACCGAGAATGCGTTCCGGCGCCAACACGAACGTTGTCTCCTGTAGGCCCTCCGGGACGGGCACGGTTCCAGGCGCCAGATCCTTCGGGTTAACTAGTTTCACTCCCAGCAATTGTTCGCCGGGCTGCAGTTCCGCGGAGGTGACTTTGCCCTTTTGATCGGTGAGGGCATTAATGGTGCCTGGTGCAACGGCGGATTGAGGTAGCGTCTCCGCCTTGACCTTCGATTGAATTTCTTCGACTTTGGTGCCGGCCGGAATACGCTCCTTCACCACAAGTACGCTGACGGGATCTAGCCCTTGCTGTGCCCGCTTGTCGGCCCCCTGAACATAGGTGACCAGCAAGACCGTGCCGATGACTGCCAATAGCAGTGCTGCAATGCCTCCCAGTAGGCGTGTTTTCACTTTGTAACTCCTTCCGAGTTCTCGTGAGTTTTTATTGATAGGAGACGCTCAACGAGCGCCTATTTGGTGAGCGTTACAACAGACGCTCCATAGTTGGGAATGCCACCTGACGACTGAGAACCTTCTTCGAGTGATACGAAACGGGAGAAATAGCCCTGCAGCGCTCGGCAATTACCTGTACAGCTGGGTGCTAATGGATCCAGTTTCTGGCCACCGTCGAACTTGTATCCGGTGACTTGGAAGGCTGCAAAACCGATCAGGGTGTACTTTGTTTTATTGCCGTTTTGCGCTGCCGTTTTGAAGAGTGGTATCAGTGCTGGCTCGTCCATGATGTGGGCAAGCACTGAATTGCAGGTGGCCCCGTTGGGGAAGTGGTTACCAGGCTGGCCCTGTACTACAGCACTAATGCTTATGTCGGTCGAGCAGCCTGAGGTGGTCTCAAGCCAGCCAAAACCGCCGGGCTGGTAGCCATTTTGGGCTACGCACCCACCAACTGCCGGAGCGTTCGTGTCGTAGCGAAGCGTGACGTGAGTGGGAATTGGATCGCCAGTAAAGGTGCCGGTCGAATTGAGCGAGGCAAGTTGCGCCGGGGAAAGGTACTTTTTGAAAACACATTCACTGACGGTCCAAGGCAAAGTGGTTGCACTCTTCGGAGCACCCCAGGATGCTTCTGCCGTCGCATGCACTTGCGTTGTTTCGACACCGAAGGCCCGGGCAAAGAACAGTGAGAAACTGTTGGCGCCCGAACCCGCATCGCGGGCGTTGGTTACAACGCGGACAGTGGTTGCCGCGGGAAACGTGACCACAGCTCCACTTGAGTTATCGTTCGCGTTATTGTTGGCGAACTGGTTTCCAGTGGTTGAGCTGCTCCCGCAACTTCCACCCGCGCAATCAGTGGCGATGGCTAGAGCAGCTGCGTCGGCACCATTTTGCAATTGTGCCTTTTCTGCGTAGACAGCGCCCACATCTACTGCAAGGGCTGCGAAACCTAACAAGACCACCATGGTGCCTGCCACAATGACAGCGGCGGCGCCACGTTCCCTGTCCTCGACTGGCATGTGGCGGCGCCAAATCTTGTGCGCCCAGTGACTGCTTATCCACCGCATCGCATTACCCCCACTCCCGTCATGTTGAGTGGGAAGATGCCGGGTGCTCCAAAAAACCCAGAGTCCAGGAATCCTGACATTGAAGGCAGTGAGACGCTGGTGGTTACTTTAACGTTGGATCCGGGGGCACAGCCGGCAGCGTTGTCACTAACCGTGACGCCAAGACCGTTGAGTGCTGGAGCGGCGGCCAACGCCGCGCCAGAGACGTTCAGCCCGCCGTCCTTGTAATGAACTGCCGCATAACGGGCTCCCTCACGTGCTGCTTGTGTGAGTGAAACCTGGACGTTATACGCCCGGCCGAATTCCATTATTCCCAGAAGGATTAGCAGTAGGAGCGGCAGCACGATGGCCATTTCAACTGCGGCGGCACCCCGCTCGTTCGTCGTAGATTTCAAGGTGTTCTCCTGGTCCCAGATCCAGACAAAATGTTGAGTTAAAGCGATTGGTTGGCCGTGGTTGCCAACTAGCCCCCACGACCAACCATCGAATGCTTCTTACGGGGCCAAGGTAATGCCGTCGAAGAGGTTGAAGACCTTGGTGCCAAGGGCGAAGGCTGCAACGGATACGACCACGGCGATGGCGGCGACCATGATGCCGTATTCAACCATCGTCGCGCCCTTCTCCTCGGAGGTGAGGCGGGCCTTGACGCCGGCGACGAACGAGATAACAGAGATCATAAGAGCAGACATTGGAAAATCCTTCCCAGATGAATTTTTAGGGTTTGGTTAATTTGGATATAGGTCCAGCAAATTATCGGAATTTGCCTCGCTTTCCGAACTACCCCCATGTTGCCTTTAGCGGTTCGGAATTCGATGAGATAAGAATTCACCCTGGACCTACCGCTGAACAATGCGTAGTCGTACTCGAATTCCTGCAACACAAATCCAGTTGTCACCCGTAGAAGGGCAGGGGAGTACTCGGTTTGGAAGTCAAAAAGGGCAAGCGACTACTTGGAATAGACAGCAGCCTTAGATTTTTGAGCCCATGAAGAGCCTCGGAAATGCCAACGGGCGCAGGCCTACTGAAGTAGCAGAGTCACGCCCAGCGCCGCGACAACCATCGCAGGTCCGTGGGCTGTTTCTGCAGGCTTTTCCTTGCGACTCAGCCGCCACAGCAGCACCGTGAGCACGCCACCCACCACGAATCCCAGTAGTCCGCCGTAGAGTACTTGCTTCCAACCCAAGTACCCCAAGTACAGTCCGACGGGTGCTGCGAGCTTCACATCGCCCATTCCGAGGCTTCTCGGAGAAATAAGTCCCAGAATCAGGTAGCCAACGAAGAGTATGAGGCCGCCGGCGAGTGCTCGGAGCAGCTCCGGCCAGGCGGGAGCCAGTGCAGCGGAAGCTGCAAGGAGGACAAAACCACCCCCAAGCAGGAACAAAACGAGGGGGTTTGGCAGCAAATGGAGCGTGAAATCAATTCTCGAAAGCTGCACCCCAAGAAGTGCCAATAAAAGGAACGCCGGCAATTCCGCGGTAAAACCAAAGCGCCAACCCAGCAGAGCAAAGAGCAGTGCGGTGACTGCCGCCGTCGTGATCCGGACCTTAAGGGAAGGTGGCTCGCCGAGTCGCGGCAGGGCACGGGCGATCACGAACTCGACGGCCGGGCTCAACAGCAGGCCGGCAACGGCGAGCAGGAGCAGGAAAACGGGACCGTTGGTCATGTACTCTCCCTCAAAGCGCATGCGACCCCGAGGGGCGGATACCCCATTTTGACCCGGACGGCCCGTTGAAGGTATTGTTTATAGTCGTTGTGCGTGTCCTATCTCGATGACACATGCCTTCTCGGGGATCCAGTTGCAGGATCGCTAACTCAAGAGGCATATCGAGATTCTGGGATGACTGGTCTATAGAGCCCTCACCTCTGCTCCGGTAACGCATACATAGTAGGTACACGCCTCACTGCGTGTCGCCTAAAACATGAACGCCAGAACAAGAACGAGGCAAAACCGTGCGTACGTACACCCCGAAGCCCGGCGATATCAACCGCCAGTGGCACGTCATTGACGCCACCGACGTTGTCCTTGGTCGTCTTGCCAGCCAGACCGCAACACTGCTGCGCGGAAAGCACAAGCCGACCTTTGCGTCCCACATGGACATGGGCGACTTCGTCATCATCATCAACGCTGAAAAGGTTGCCCTCACCGGCGCCAAGCTGGAGCAGAAGCGCGCATACCGCCACTCCGGCTACCCGGGCGGCCTGACCTCCGTCAACTACGCCGAGCTGCTGGAATCCAACCCGGTTCGCGCTGTTGAGAAGGCCATCAAGGGCATGCTCCCCAAGAACTCCCTCGCCGCTCAGCAGCTGGGCAAGCTCAAGGTCTACGCAGGCCCCGAGCACCCGCACGCTGCACAGCAGCCGAAGACTTTCGAAATCACCCAGGTCGCCCAGTAGTCCTGGCCACCAAACAACTTTTTATTACAAGGAGAACCGTGGCTCAGAACGAAGAACTGACCGCCGAAGCCGTCGAGGCTGAGGAAACCCTCACCAGCTACACCTCTGAAAGCACATCTGTTGAAGATGCGCCCAAGAAGGAGCGCCCGGCACTGACCGTTGCCGGTGCAGCTGTTGGCCGCCGCAAGGAAGCCGTTGCACGCGTTCGCGTCATCCCGGGTTCCGGCAAGTGGATCATCAACGGCCGTACGCTCGAGAACTACTTCCCGAACAAGCTGCACCAGCAGGACGTCAACGAGCCCTTCAAGATCCTTGATCTTGAAGGCGCCTACGACGTCATCGCCCGCATTCACGGCGGTGGCATCTCCGGCCAAGCCGGTGCACTGCGCCTCGGTGTTGCTCGCTCGCTGAACGAGATCGACGTCGACAACAACCGCGCCACCCTCAAGAAGGCCGGTTACCTGCGCCGTGACGCCCGCGTCATCGAGCGTAAGAAGGCCGGTCTCAAGAAGGCACGTAAGGCTCAGCAGTACTCCAAGCGTTAATCTGCGCTTGCTCGAAAGCCCGTTCCGCCGTTTCGGCGGGGCGGGCTTTCGCCGTTTAAGAAGGTTGCGATTAAGCAGTTCAAAGAGGCGTGCTGAGAGCCGGATTTGACCCGCGCACATGACGTTCCGACACGCTGCTGGACGGGTGGTGTCCCGTCGTCGTCTAAACTTGAGCCGATGTCTAGATTATTTGGAACAGATGGCGTGCGCGGTCTCGCGAACGGATTGCTCACCGCCGAGCTGGCTATGCAGCTGGCCCAGGCCGCCGCCGTCGTACTCGGCCATGACCGCACAACCGATGGCAAGCGGCCTCGCGCCGTCGTCGCCCGGGACCCCAGAGCGAGTGGCGAGTTCCTTGCCGCCGCCGTCGAAGCGGGGCTCTCCAGCTCCGGCATCGATGTCTATGACGCCGGGGTGCTGCCCACCCCGGCTGCGGCCTACCTGGTGGCAGACCTCGACGCCGATTTCGGCGTTATGCTCTCGGCTTCCCACAACCCCGCCCCGGACAATGGGATCAAGTTCTTCGCACGCGGCGGCCAGAAGCTGCCCGACGACGTCGAGGACGCCATCGAAGCGCAGCTCGGCAAAGAGCCACAGCGCCCGGTGGGCGGCGACGTCGGACGCATCCAGCGCTTCTCCGACGCTGAAGACCGCTACATTGTCCACCTGCTCGGCACCCTCCCCAAGCGCCTCGAAGGCCTGAAGGTTGTCCTGGACTGCGCACACGGCGCGGCGAGCGGTTGTTCGCCGCAGGTATTCAAGGACGCCGGCGCAGACGTAGTCGTCATTGGCGCCGAGCCGGACGGCCTGAACATCAACGACGGCGTGGGCTCCACCCACCTGGGTCCGTTGAAGGAAGCGGTGGTAAAGCACGGAGCGAACCTCGGCATTGCCCACGACGGCGACGCCGACCGTTGCCTCGCTGTGGACCACGAAGGCAACGAAGTAGATGGCGACCAGATCATGGCGATCCTGGCACTGGCGCTCAATGAAGCGGGCAAACTCAAGGACAGCATCCTGGTTGCCACGGTCATGAGCAACCTCGGACTCAAGATCGCCCTTCGCAATGCCGGCATCACCATCCGCGAAACCGCTGTTGGCGACCGTTACGTGCTGGAGGAAATGCGCGACGGCGGCTACAACCTGGGTGGCGAACAGTCCGGCCACGTGATCTTCTCCGATTACGCAACCACCGGCGATGGAGTGCTCACCGGCTTGCAGCTTGCTGCGCAGGTGGCCCTCACAGGGCGTAGCTTGAAGGAGCTCGCTACGGCGATGACCAAGCTCCCGCAGCTCATGATCAACGTCAAGGGCGTAGACAAGGCCCGGGCAGGCACCGACGAAGGCGTGGCCGCAGCGGTAGCCGCTGCTGAATTGGAACTGGGCGAAACCGGCCGCGTGCTGCTCCGCCCGTCCGGTACCGAGGCTCTGGTCCGCGTCATGGTGGAAGCCGCCGACATGGAGACTGCTGAACGAATTTGCAACAGCCTGGCTGCTGTAGTCAAAGAACGCCTTAGCGCTCCCAGCGAACTGGCTGTATAGAACCCAAGCAACCTCGGCCCGCTTTCCTGATCACCGGTTTACTGGTTTGCAGGAGGGCGGGCCGCACTGGTTAAAAGGACGGGCTCTAAAAGGACCGGCGCTACAGGTAGTCCGGTGCTGCTTCCAACCCGAAGTACTCCTCAAGCGTTGCGATGCCTCGGGTGTTCATCTCTGTCGCTGCTTCGACGCCGATGTAGCGTAGGTGCCAGGACTCGTAGAAGTATCCTGTGGTTTCGTGGAACATCCATGGATAGCGGACGATGAAACCGAATTTGTGCGCGTTGGCTTTGGCCCAGATAGCCGCGGGTTGGTCGGCGAAGCAGGGTTGGAAACTGCAGGCACCTCCGCCGTCGCCAATGTCAAAGGACCAGCCCGTTTGGTGTTCGGAATGACCGGGGCGTGCCGAAGCCCGGTCGGCTGCAACTTGGCCACTGCTGGCGACGTAGCCGTTGTAGGTGACCACCTGGGTGGAATAGGAACGGTACCCGGATGCCAATGCCATGACGACGCCCTCGGCTGCCGCTGCGCCAAACATCTTTTCTGCGGCAGTCGCCGTCGTGCTGTTCATCAGGGCGGCTTCGCCGCTGACGGCGAGCCGGATGTTTGGCTGAACCAAATCCGCCGGGACGTAGTTCTGCGGGTTCAACGGCCGGTGTTTGTTGACCACCACCCACGGGCTGGCTGGATCGGTCAGCGAGAACTGCTTGGCTGCGGCCTGAGAGGGCGCTGCCGTGGGAGGGCTGCTGGAAGGTTCTGTAGCCGCCGCGGGCGTAGCTGCAGTGACTTGAGTTGGCGTGGCGCTCGAGGCGGCGGTGGACGGTGTCGTCGAAGTCCCGGCAGGGGAGGTCGCTGCAGGGGAGGCTGCGGGGCCATCAGGAGTGCAGGCAGCCAGTGCGGCCATGCCTGCGCCAGCGGTGAGGAGACCCGCGAATGCCCGGCGGCTGGGCATCGGCTGAGGTTGGATGTCCACTTAGACCTTCCGCAAAAGCATGCGGCGGATGGAGTGGTCGGCGTCCTTGGTAAGTACCAGCTGCGCGCGGCCACGGGTGGGGAGGACGTTCTCTTCGAGGTTCGGCTCATTGATGCGCTTCCAGATACCGCGGGCTGTTGATTCGGCATCTTCGTCGGAGAGCGTGGCGTAGCGGTGGAAGTAGGACTCTGGCTGGGCGAAGGCTGTGGTGCGGAGCTTTCGGAACCGATCGACGTACCACTCCTCAATGTAGGAGGTCTTGGCGTCAACGTAGATGGAGAAGTCAAAGAAGTCGCTCAGCGCGAGGCCCTGCTTGCCATCCATGCGGGGCCTGGCAGGGGCCAGAACGTTGAGCCCTTCAACGATCAGGACGTCCGGGCGGCGCACAACAACTTCCTTGCCTGGGACGATGTCGTAGGTGACGTGGGAGTACCACGGTGCCCGGACTTCCTCGGCTCCGCCTTTGATTTCCGACACAAAACGCAATAGCGCACGGCGGTCGTAGGACTCCGGGAAACCCTTGCGTTCCAGCAAATGCCGGCGCTTCAGCTCGGCCAGCGGGTACAGGAAGCCGTCTGTGGTGATGAGTTCTACGTTTGGTGTTCCCGGCCAGCGCCGCAGCATTTCACGAAGAACACGGGCGATGGTGGACTTTCCAACAGCCACGGAACCGGCCACACCGATGACGAACGGGGTGCGCTGCGTTTGCTCGCCCAGGAACGTTGTTGTCGCTGCGTGTAGCTCATGCGAAGCCTGCACGTAAAGGTGCAGAAGCCGCGAAAGGGGGAGGTATACCTCCCGCACTTCCTTCATATCCAGGGGATCGCCGAGCCCTCGGAGGCGGAAAATGTCCTCTTCGTTGAGGGGCTGCTCCATCTGTGCTGCGAGCCGGGACCACGTTTGGCGGTCCAGCTCAACAAAGGGGGAAGCGCCGTCGCCGTTTGCTTCGGTGCGTTGCAAAGTCACGTTCTGATTCTGCCCTTAGCCCGGCGGATCAGGAAATGCGCGACGACGTGAAGGTGAATTGTGGGTGATTAACCAGTCACTGGCAATAGGAGGAGAAGGGATGTCCCACATCAGTTGTTTGACCTAGCCGTTAGGCTTATACCCATGTGTGGAATCGTAGGCTATGTTGGCAATTCGTCTCGTAAGGCAGCTGGTCACAGCGCCCTTGACGTCGTCGTGGAGGGGCTGCGTCGTCTTGAGTACCGCGGCTATGACTCCGCTGGCGTCGCAGTGGTGGCTGATGGAACCATCTCGTCCCGTAAAAAGTCCGGCAAGTTGAGCAACCTGATCAGTGAACTGGAAGCAAACCCGGTTCCCGAATCCCTGACCGGCATTGGCCACACCCGTTGGGCCACGCATGGTGGGCCCACCGACCGTAACGCACACCCGCACCTTTCCGACGGCGGGCGTCTGGCGTTGATTCACAACGGCATCATCGAAAACTTCGCCGAGCTCAAGCAAGAACTGCTGGGTAAGGGCGTCACCTTCGAGTCGGAGACAGACACCGAAGTTGCTGCTGCACTGGTTGGCGACATCTTCCGCAACGAACTCAACGGCAACGGCGGCGACCTCACCCACGCGATGCGACTGGCCTGCCAGCGCCTGGAAGGTGCATTCACCCTCCTCGCCGTCCACGCGGACCAGCCCGACGTCGTCGTGGCCGCCCGCCGTAACTCCCCGCTCGTGGTTGGCCTTGGCGACGGCGAGAACTTCCTCGGCTCGGACGTCTCCGGCTTCATCGACTACACGCGTCGCGCCGTGGAACTCGGCCAGGACCAGATCGTCACCATCACCGCGGACTCCGTGGAGATCACAGACTTCTTCGGCGCTCCCGCTGAAGGCAAGGAATACCACGTTGACTGGGACCCGGCTTCTGCCGAAAAGGGTGGCTTCAGCTCCTTCATGGAGAAGGAAATCCACGACCAGCCCGACGCCGTAGCGCAGACTCTCCTGGGACGCTCGGACCTCAACGGAAAGCTGACGCTGGACGAAGTCCGCATCGATCCGGAACTCCTCAAGCAGGTTGACAAGATCATCGTTCTGGCATGCGGTACCGCAGCCTACGCTGGGCTGGTTGCCAAGTACGCCATCGAAAACTGGTGCCGTATCCCCACGGAAGTAGAGCTCGCACACGAGTTCCGTTACCGCGATCCGATCGTTGACGCCAACACCCTGGTGGTTTCCATCAGCCAGTCCGGCGAGACCATGGATACGCTCATGGCCGTCCGCTACGCCCGCGAACAGGGCGCCAAGACGATCTCCATTTGCAACACCAACGGTTCCACCATCCCGCGCGAATCCGACGCCGTGCTCTACACCCACGCTGGTCCGGAGATCGCAGTTGCATCCACCAAGGCGTTCCTCGCCCAGATCACTGCCGCCTACCTGCTTGGCCTTTACCTGGCCCAGCTGCGTGGCAACATCTTCTCCGGCCAGATCAAGGACGTCCTCGCGGACCTGAACAAGATCCCGGCCAAGATTCAGAAGATCCTGGACAACGCAGGTCCCTTGCGTGAACTCGCCCGCAGCATGAAGGACGAAAAGTCCGTCTTGTTCCTGGGCCGCCACGTTGGCTACCCGGTTGCCCTGGAAGGCGCCTTGAAACTCAAGGAAATTGCCTACATCCACGCTGAGGGCTTCGCCGCTGGTGAACTCAAGCACGGACCGATCGCCCTGATCGACGACGGCCAGCCGGTTTTCGTGGTTGTGCCGTCCCCGCGTGGTCGTGACTCCCTCCACTCCAAGGTTGTCAGCAACATCCAGGAAGTCCGCGCACGTGGTGCACGCACTCTGGTCATTGCGGAGGAAGGCGACGAGTCGGTCAAGGATTACGCAGAGCACGTGTTCTACGTCCCCGAGACGCCCACGCTGCTCATGCCGCTGCTCACCACCGTGCCCCTGCAGATCTTTGCTGCCGAGCTGGCCGGGGCGAAGGGTTACGACGTCGATCAGCCGCGTAACCTCGCCAAGAGCGTGACCGTAGAATAACCGCATGATTGTTGGCATTGGCGTAGACGTCGTAGACATCGAGCGGTTCGCCCGGCAGCTGGAGCGGACCCCCGGATTGCGGGACAGACTGTTTGTTCCTGCGGAGCGGGAACTCAACACCAGATCACTCGCTGCGCGCTTCGCTGCCAAGGAAGCGGTGGCCAAGGTCCTGGGCGCTCCCGCCGGCATGAACTGGCAGGACTGCTGGATCGGACTTGACCAGAATGGTCCGACCGTTCAGGTCAAAGGAACGGTGCTGGCCGTATCTGACGCCAAAGGCGTCAAGCGCTGGCACCTGTCCATGAGCCACGATGGCGGCATCGCTACGGCGTATGTCCTCGCCGAGGGCTAAACGGACCTTCATATAACGATGATCAGCGCCTTCACCGGACAACAGATCAGGGATGCGGAACAACCGCTCCTGGACTCCGGTGAGGGCGCTGTTCTCATGCAACGGGCCGCTTACGGCTTGGCACAGGAAGTGGCCCGCGTGGTTAAGGCCCGGCGCAAGCTGACCGGCGCCAGCGTGACGGTTCTGGCAGGCAAGGGCAATAACGGCGGTGACGGCCTCTTCGCGGCTTCCATGCTTGCCCGCCGCGGCATGCGGACGACGGCGGTCCTCGCCTCAGCGGAAGTCCACCCTGACGCGCTGGTGGCGTTTCAGGCTGCGGGCGGCCGTGTGCTGCAACTGGATCCCGGCAATGCCGAGGAGCTTGCCGTCCTCTGCGCTGGTGACGATGTCATTATCGATGCCCTCCTGGGCACCGGCGCGCGGGGCGGATTGCGTGATGCTTCTGCGGAGTTGGTTGCTTCCCTTCAGGAGCTGAAGCCCCGTTGTGTGGTGGCGTGCGATCTCCCCAGCGGACTGGATGCGACCACAGGGGAAGTCCACTGGCCGGTGTTGGACGCCGATGTCACTGTGACTTTCGGTGGCATCAAGGCCGGTTTGATGACAGACCCCGGTGAGGGCTGTGCCGGACGCGTCGTTCTGGTGCAGATTGGGATCGAGGATTCCCTGGATACCCCTGAGCTGCGCCGGCTTGCTTTCACGGACCTGAATTCCTTGCTCCCCAAACCCGGCCGCCGCTCCCATAAGTACTCCCGCGGCGTCCTGGGTGTCGTTGCGGGCTCGGTTCGTTTTGCCGGGGCAGCCGTGCTGAGCGTCCATGCGGCAGCAGTGACCGGCGCAGGCATGGTCCGTTACGTGGGGCCCGAATCTGCGGCACGCCAAGTGCTCACCCGGACGCCCGAGGCACTGTGGGAGACGGACGATCCTGGGCGCGTTCAAGCGTGGCTGCTTGGTCCGGGCGTGGACGGGGAGGACCAACTCCGACGTGCCGGGGACGCCGCGGAGTCAGCGATTGCCGCTGAGCTGCCAGTCGTCGTCGACGCCGGAGCCTTGAGCATCCTGCCGGAGCATTGTCCCGCGCAGTGGATCCTCACGCCCCACGCCGGGGAACTTGCGACACTGCTGGCATCCCTTCCGTCCAGTGGCGAGGTCGCCGTGACCCGCGAGGACGTCGAGTCGCGGCCGCTGCACTTCGTACGGCAAGCAGCCGAACAAACCGGCGCCACAGTCCTCCTGAAGGGTGCCACCACACTGGTGGCCTCGCCGTCGGGCGTTGTTTTCAGTCAGTCCGAGGGCACCGCCTGGATGGCGACCGCCGGCAGCGGCGATGTCCTGGCGGGCATTCTGGGCGCATTGCTGGCGCAATCTGTGGACTCGGTCAAGGACGACGACGGCGCGTACGCGGCCCTGGGTTTGAAACTGGACGACCGCTGGGCTGCTGTGGCCGCGGTTGCCGCCAGTGTTCATGGCCGAGCAGGTGCGATCGCGTCGAAAGATTTTGATGGTGGCCCCCTTACAGCCTCGGCGATCTTGGCAGCGGTACCGAGCGTCATAGGTTCGCTGACTGCGGAATACGACCGCACAAGACCGTAAGGTTACTGTCCGTGTCAGGGGTCATGAGTAGGCTTGCAGCAAGTTATCCGCATCACCAGAGGAGAACGCATGGAAGTCTGGCCTGGATCGGCCTATCCGCTTGGAGCCACCTTTGACGGCACCGGCACCAACTTCGCGCTGTTCAGCGAGAAGGCCGAGAAAGTGGAACTGTGCCTCTTCGACGACGACGGCGGGGAAGTCCGCGTAGATGTCAGCGAGGTGGACGGCTACGTGTGGCACTGCTACCTGCCGCAAGTCCAACCGGGACAGAAATATGGCTATCGGGTGCACGGACCTTACAACCCCGATGCCGGCCAGCGGTTCAACCCCAACAAGCTGTTGCTGGACCCATATGCCAAGGCCATCCACCGGCAGATCGACTGGGACCCGGCACTGTTCTCCTACAACATGGGGGACCCGGACTCCCGGAATGACGCCGACTCCGCACCGCACATGATGCTGGGCGTCGTCATTAACCCGTTCTTCGACTGGGACGGCGACAAACTACTGAAGATTCCGTACCACAAGTCCGTCATCTACGAGGCACACGTCAAGGGACTTACCCAGCTGCATCCAGAGGTTCCCGAGGAACAGCGCGGAACGTACGCTGGCGTGGCTCACCCCGCAGTCATCTCCCACCTTCAAAAGTTGGGTATTACTGCGATCGAGCTCATGCCGGTGCATCAGTTCGTCAATGACGGGATCCTGCAGGACAAGGGCCTGAACAACTACTGGGGCTACAACACCATCGGCTTCTTCGCCCCGCATAACAGCTACAGTTCCAAGGGTGATACCGGCCAGCAGGTCCAGGATTTCAAGGCCATGGTGCGTTCCCTGCACAACGCCGGGATCGAAGTCATCCTGGACGTCGTTTACAACCACACGGCTGAAGGCAACCACCTCGGACCTACCCTGTCATTCAAGGGCATCGACAATTCCGCGTACTACCGCCTGGTGGAGAACGACCAAAAGTACTACATGGACTACACCGGCACCGGCAACTCATTGAATGTCCGCAGTCCGCATTCACTTCAGCTGCTGATGGATTCGCTCCGCTACTGGGTGACGGAGATGCACGTGGACGGGTTCCGTTTCGACCTCGCGTCCACCCTGGCCCGCGAATTCTATGACGTGGACAAGCTCTCAACCTTCTTCGAACTCATCCAGCAGGACCCCGTCGTGTCTCAGGTGAAGCTCATTGCCGAACCGTGGGATGTGGGTCCGGGTGGATACCAGGTGGGCAACTTCCCGCCGCAATGGACGGAATGGAACGGCCAGTACCGGGACACTGTCCGCGACTTCTGGCGCGGAGAACCCTCCACGCTCGGTGAGTTCGCCTCGCGTCTGACAGGCTCTGCCGACCTCTACGAACACTCCGGGCGCCGGCCTGTGGCATCGATCAACTTCGTCACTGCCCACGATGGCTTCACCTTGGCCGATCTCGTGTCGTACAACGAGAAACACAACGAGGCCAACGGTGAGGGCAATAACGACGGCGAATCGCATAATCGCTCATGGAATTGCGGCGTTGAAGGCCCCACGGACGATCCCAAGGTTCTAGGCCTCAGGGCCCGCCAGCAGCGGAACTTCATCGCCTCCCTTTTCCTGTCACAGGGCGTTCCCATGCTCCTGCATGGCGATGAACTTGGAAGGACGCAGCAGGGCAATAACAACGGTTACTGTCAGGACTCCGAGCTCACCTGGATCAACTGGGATAGCGTTGACCAGCCCTTGGTGGAGTTCACGGCTGCTGTTAGCGCCTTGCGGGCCAAACACCCCAGCCTGCGCCGAAGCAGATTCTTCGATGGCCGGCCGGTGTTGCGAGGCGAGGGCGAGCGGCTTCCGGACATCGTATGGCTGGATGCCGACGCCAGCACCATGACGCCCTCGGATTGGGACACCGCGCTGGGCCGTTCTGTTGGCGTGTTCTTGAACGGTGACGGCATCCACGGACGGGACACACAGGGCCGCCGGATCACCGACGTCAATTTCCTCCTCTACTTCAATGCGGACGCGGACGAGGTTGGGTTCCGGGTGCCATCAGACGAATATGCCCCTGCGTGGGACGTCATGATCGACACCGGGGGTGAAGGCGCTGATTCAGACGTCGTGAAGGCGGATCAGATCCTGATGATCGCAGCGAAGTCACTCGTGGTGCTTCGTGCCCACAGCACACCAGAGTCTGAGCCGGACCACTCTGTGGCCGCCTCCCTTGCCGCCCTAAGTCAGACGAGCACGCCCGAAACGGCGTCGCTCACGGCTCCTGCGGTGGATTCGAAGCGGACAGATTCGTCGACGAACGCTCGATCTACGAATGGGGCAGAGGCGGTCAGCGCTTCCGACGGGGGAGATCCACCCGTTGCGGAATCAAAACCCGCACGGAGGCGCCGTACTTCGAAGAAGGCGGACTCATGAGGACCCCCGTGTCAACGTACAGGCTGCAAATCCGCCAAAGCTTTACGCTTCAGGACGCCGCGGAACTCACCGGGTACCTGCACAACCTTGGGGTCGATTGGGTCTACGTATCGCCGATCCTCACCGCGGAAGAAGGCTCAGACCACGGTTATGACGTCACGGATCCTTCGTCCGTGGATCCTGCCCGTGGCGGAGCCGAGGGTCTGGCTGCGTTGTCCAAGGCCGCGCGCTCGAAAGGACTTGGCATCCTGGCGGACATCGTTCCCAACCACATGGGTGTCGCCTCGCCAGGACAGAATGCCTGGTGGTGGCAGCTCCTGAAGGAGGGTCGCTCGTCCAAGTACGCGGAAGCGTTCGACGTCGACTGGGACTTCGGCGGCGGAAAGATCCGTATCCCCGTGCTCGGCAGCGATGACGACCTTGGGCAACTCACTGTGGTGGACGGCGAACTGCACTACTACGATCACCGTTTCCCGTTGGCCGAGGGCAGCTTCAGTGCTGGAGACAGCCCGCAGGAGGTTCATTCGCGGCAGCACTATGAACTGGTGGGCTGGCGCCGCGCGGACGCTGAATTGAACTACCGCCGCTTCTTCGCAGTCAATACCCTGGCAGGCGTTCGCGTCGAGGTTGCGTGGGTATTCGATGAGGCGCATGAGGAAATCGTGCGATGGTTCCGCGAAGAGCTGGTGAATGGTCTCAGGATCGATCACCCCGATGGGCTGGCGGATCCTGAAGGGTATCTTGCAAGGCTTCGCAAGGAGACGGGCGGGGCGTACCTCCTGGTGGAGAAGATCCTTGAGCCGGGAGAGAAACTGCCGGAAACCTTTGATTGCGAAGGCACCACAGGGTATGACGCACTGGCGGACGTAGACCGCCTGTTCGTTGACCCAGCAGCCGAGGAATACCTGGACTCCCTCGATGCCCGGCTGCGGTATGCAGCCCAGCCGGCTGACTATGCGGACATGATCCACGGGACCAAACGGCGCATCGCCGATGGCATCCTGAGGTCTGAAATCCTCCGGTTGTCGCGGCTTGTTCCCGAGTCACCGGAATTGCCGCGCGACGAGGTAGCCGATGCCCTGGCCGAGATTATTTGCTGGTTCCCCGTCTACAGGACCTACCTTCCGCACGGCCAGGAGATCCTGGAAGAAGCCATGGAACGGGCAGCACAACATCGGCCGGGGCTCCGGTCTGTGCTGAACGGGCTAAGTCCACTCCTGACTGATACCACTGGGGAACTCGCCCGCCGCTTCCAACAGACCTCCGGCATGGTGATGGCCAAGGGTGTGGAGGACACCGCATTCTTCCGCTACACACGCTTGGGGACGCTCACCGAAGTGGGCGCCGATCCCACTGAGTTTGCGCTTTCGTCTGATGAGTTCCACGAGCGCATGGCACGTCATCAGGCAGAGATCCCGCTCTCCATGACCACGCTGAGCACCCACGACACCAAGCGCAGCGAGGACGCCCGGGCCAGGATTTCGGTGATTTCCGAATCTGTCCCCGAATGGGAACTCTTCCTTGGCACTGTCCAGGAGCTGGCGCCCATCCCGGACGGTCCGCTGGCCGCCCTTGTTTGGCAGTCCATTGCAGGCGCTTGGCCCGCCGATCGTGGGCGCCTCCAATCGTATGCGCTCAAGGCCGCCCGCGAAGCCGGAAATTCGACCAACTGGACCGACCCCAACCTGGACTTCGAGCGTCATTTGGCTGCCGCCGTCGACGCCGTTTTTGACGTCCCCGAGGTCGCTGCCGCGTTGGAGAATTTCGTCGAGGAACTCGAACCTTACGGAACTTCGAACTCGCTCTCAGCCAAGCTCATCCAATTGACCATGCCCGGCGTTCCGGATGTCTATCAGGGCACAGAGTTCCGGGATGGGTCACTGACTGACCCCGATAACCGGCGACCAGTGGACTTCCAAGCCCGGACCGCGGCGCTCGCGGAACTCGATGCTGGTGCGCGGCCTGAGTTCACGGACGAATCTGCCAAACTGCTGGTGGTCTCCAGGGCGCTCAGGTTGCGTCGGGACCGGCCAGAGCTGTTCGGCGGCTACGGGCCTTTGCACGCGAGCGGCGCGGCAGCTGAGCATGTGGTTGCATTCAGCCGCGGTGTGGACGCGCCCGGTGCCATTACCGTTGGCACGCGGCTGCCCAAGCGCCTCGCGCGTGAAGGCGGTTGGCGGGATACGGCCATCGACTTGCCGGTCAACTGCCATGACGAACTGACCGGAACCACGTACGACGCCGGTTCCGTCGCGGTTGCTACGCTGCTGGAGCACTACCCGGTCGCACTGCTGGTGCCCGCTGACTGATCCGCTGAACACGAACACCCAAACCAACACCGCCACTGCAACGCAAGCTAAAACAAGCACAGGGGACACGATGCTGGAGCACGCTGCTGGAAAAAACCGTTATGACGTCTGGGCGCCCAACGCCGGATCTGTGAAGCTGCTCGCCGGAGGTAGCGAGCACGCCATGGAACAAATCCACGACGGCGGCGCTACAGGATGGTGGCGCGCGTCCGTAGAGGTCACTGGCCAGGAAGGCGACGCGGTTGCGTACGGGTACTTCGTGGACGGCGAGGGGCCGTTTCCCGATCCGCGCTCGAGGCGGCAGCCGGACGGGGTGCATGGATTGTCCGCTATCTTCGATCCTGCCGCCTACCACTGGGGGGATGGTGAGTGGAAGGGGCGCAGCCTCAAGGGATCCGTCATCTATGAGCTCCACCTGGGCACGTTCACTCCCGAAGGCACACTTGACGCTGCCGCCCGGAAACTGGACTACTTGGTTAACCTGGGCGTCGACTTCATCGAACTGCTGCCAGTCAATGCTTTCAACGGAGTTCACAACTGGGGCTACGACGGCGTGCTGTGGTACGCCATCCACGAGCCCTACGGTGGCCCGGAGGCCTACCAGCGATTCGTCGATGCCGCCCACGCAGCGGGCTTGGGCGTTATCCAGGATGTGGTCTACAACCATCTTGGCCCCAGCGGCAATTACCTGCCCAAATTTGGCCCCTACCTGAAATCCGGGGAGGGGAACACGTGGGGCGACTCGGTAAACCTCGATGGCCCGGGCTCCGACGAGGTACGCCGTTACATCCTGGAGAACGCGGCGATGTGGCTCCGCGACTATCACGTGGATGGGCTCAGGCTCGACGCCGTGCACGCCCTGCGCGATGAACGGGCCGTGCACATCCTTGAGGACTTTGGTGCGCTGGGAGACCAGATCGAAGCGGAAACCGGGGTGACAAAAACCCTGATCGCAGAATCGGATCTGAACAATCCGCGGCTCATCTATCCCCGTAAGGACAACGGTTATGGCCTGGAGGGCCAATGGAGTGACGACTTCCACCACGCCCTGCACGTGAACCTCAGCGGTGAAACCACCGGGTACTACGCGGACTTCGATTCCCTCGCTGTCCTCGCAAAGGTCCTCGAGCACGGCTTCCTCCACGATGGCAGCTACTCAAGCTTCCGGGGACGCCACCACGGTCGGCCGATCCGGCACGACCTCGCGCATCCTTCCGCGTTGGTAGTTTGCCTGCAAAACCACGATCAGATCGGCAACCGTGCCACCGGTGACCGGCTTACTGCATCAGTGTCATATGATCGGTTGGCGATCGGCGCAGTGCTGACGATGACATCCCCTTTCACACCCATGCTTTTCATGGGCGAGGAATTTGGGGCTTCCACGCCGTGGCAGTTCTTCACCTCGCACCCCGAACCGGAATTGGGGGAGGCCACAGCGAAGGGCCGGATCAAGGAATTTGAACGAATGGGCTGGGACCCTGCCGTTGTGCCGGACCCCCAGGATCCCGAAACTTTCAAGCGCTCAAAGCTGGACTGGGGCGAGCCCAGCGCCGGGGACCACGCCCGCCTGCTGCAGCTGTATCGGGATTTAGCACAGCTGCGCCGGAACACGCCGGAGTTGGTGAACGGAGGTTTTGGCGAGACCACGGTGGAGTTCGACGACGACGAGCACTGGCTGGAGATGACCCGCGGCGCCATCCGCGTGGTGTGCAACTTTGGTGACGAGCCTCTGGATTCGCCTATGGGTGGCTCCCTGCTGCTGGCAACCGACACGGAAGTAGTCCTCGACGACGGTTCGCTGACCCTTCCGGGCGGGAGCGCCGCCGTCGTGCGTGTCCAGCAAGGCGAGCAGTGACGAGGGTGACGGCGCCCACATTGCGGACAGCCCGAACACGGTGATCTGTGCAGTGGCAGGATGGTACGTATGACTTATTCGGCTGCGGAAAACCGCTACGAAACCATGCCCTACCGCCGCGTTGGACGCAGTGGTCTCAAGCTCCCCGCTATCTCGCTGGGCCTTTGGCACAACTTCGGCGACGACAAGCGGTTCGACGAACAGCGCGCCATCCTGCGCCGTGCCTTCGATCTGGGCGTCAACCACTTCGACCTCGCCAACAACTACGGTCCGCCGGATGGATCGGCAGAAACGAACTTCGGGCGCCACCTCAAGGACGACTTCAAGCCGTACCGTGATGAGCTCGTCATCTCCACGAAGGCCGGCTACTACATGTGGCCGGGCCCGTACGGTGAATGGGGATCCCGCAAGTACCTGATCTCCAGCCTTGACCAGTCCCTGCAGCGCATGGGCCTGGACTACGTGGACATCTTCTACAGCCACCGGCCTGACCCCGAAACTCCATTGGAGGAAACCATGGGGGCGCTGGACTACGCGGTCCGGTCCGGCAAAGCCTTGTACGCGGGTATCTCTTCCTACACCCCCGAGCAGACGCTCGAGGCAGCCCGGATCCTGAAGGAACTCGGCACCCCTCTGCTCATCCACCAACCCAGCTACTCCATGCTGAACCGATGGACCGAGAACGGTTCGCCGAACCTCTACGAGGCACTGGACCAGGTGGGCGCCGGCTCCATCGCCTTCTCTCCTCTTGCCCAGGGGATGCTGACCAACCGCTACCTCAATGGTGTTCCGGCTGACTCGCGGGCCGCCAAGGAACGGTTCCTCTCCGAATCCGCATTGACGGAGGACAAACTGGACCGCGTTCGGGGACTCAACGCCATCGCCGAGGGCCGTGGACAGACCCTCGCACAGATGGCCATTGCATGGATTCTGCGTGACCAGCCGAAGGGCTCTCCCGTAACATCCGCGCTTGTCGGGGCCTCCAGCGTTGCGCAGCTTGAAGACACGCTGAGCGCCATCAACAACCTGAAGTTCACCACAGAGGAGCTGACTGCGATCGACGAGTTCGCCGTCGAATCCGACATCAATCTGTGGGCGCAGAAGTAAACCGAGGGAAAAGACATAAAACAGGAGGGGCCGGCGGGAACAAAGCCGGCCCCTTCTCTGTTGGCTACAATGCAAGTGTGCGCCAACTGGCGCCGTGCCAATCAGTCGTGCTCTGAGCTCAGTCAGAGTTTGCGCCTGGCACCTGAGGTTTAGTTCTCAAAAGGAGTTCCGTGTCTTCACATCCGATTCGTGTTGCCATTGTCGGCGTAGGAAACTGCGCCGCATCGCTGGTCCAAGGTGTTCAGTACTATCGCGACGCTGACCCCAAGGCCACGATCCCGGGTCTGATGCACGTCGAGTTCGGCCAGTACCACGTCAACGATGTTCAGTTCGTTGCTGCTTTCGACGTTGATAGCAAGAAGGTTGGACTGGACCTTGCCGACGCCATCGGCGCCAGCGAAAACAACACCATCAAGATCGCCGACGTCCCTGCCACCGGGGTCACCGTTCAGCGTGGACATACCCTTGACGGTTTGGGCAAGTACTACCGCGAGACCATCGTCGAAGCTCCCGAGGAGGACGTCGACATCGTTGCTGTCCTTCGCGAAGCCAAGGTAGACGTCATGGTTTGCTACCTGCCCGTTGGTTCGGAGCAGGCTGCCAAGTTCTACGCCCAGTGCGCCATCGACGCCGGCGTGGCCTTCGTCAATGCCCTCCCCGTCTTCATTGCTGGCACCAAGGAGTGGGCTGACAAGTTCACTGCAGCGGGTGTTCCGATCGTGGGCGACGACATCAAGAGCCAGATCGGTGCCACCATCACCCACCGCGTGATGGCCAAGCTGTTCGAGGACCGCGGCGTCACTCTGGACCGCACGTACCAGCTGAACGTTGGCGGCAACATGGACTTCAAGAACATGCTTGAGCGCGATCGCCTTGAGTCCAAGAAGATTTCCAAGACGCAGGCCGTCACCTCCAACGTTGAGGCTGAGCTTCACGCTGACGACGTCCACATCGGGCCGTCCGATTACGTTGCCTGGCTTGACGACCGCAAGTGGGCCTTCGTCCGCCTCGAGGGCCGCAACTTCGGTGATGCTCCCGTTTCCCTCGAATACAAGCTCGAAGTATGGGATTCCCCGAACTCCGCAGGTGTGATCATCGATGCCATCCGCGCCGCCAAGATTGGCCTGGACCGCGGCATCGGCGGCCCGCTGCTCTCCGCATCCAGCTACTTCATGAAGTCCCCGCCGGAGCAGTTCAACGACGACATCGCCCGCGACAAGGTTGAAGCCTTCATCCGCGGCGACATCGAGCGCTAAAGCCCCGAACGCCAAGCCCTCGAGCGCTACTCTCGAACGCTGACAGAAGACGCCCTCCCACTCCCATGGGAGGGCGTCTTTTGCGCTTCCGATGCTCTCTCACATCCTGACGCTTTTCGCCGGTCCCTCTCTCACTTACCACCGGATTTGGACGGTTGCTCTCTCACGTACCGTCAGCCTTTTGGGGACCGGGTGGAGGTGATAGAGCATCGGTGGAATGTGGCGTGGAGGTGATAGAGCATCGGTGGAATGTGGCCTGGAGGTGATAGAGCGTCGGTGGGACGGCGGGTGGAGGTGATAGAGCATCGGTGAAAATGCGGGTGGAAGTGATAGAGGATCGGTGGAAAGCGGCCACGATGTGAGAGAAGGTCAGAAGAGGCCGGTTGGCTTGCCGTCGGCATCGACGTCCATGCGCATGGCGGCCGGTTCCTTGGGCAGGCCGGGCATGGTCATGACGGCTCCGGTAAGGGCGACAATGAAGCCCGCGCCTGTTTTTGGAATGAGTTCGCGCACGTGTACCCGGAATCCCTTTGGCGCCCCGAGCTTTGACGCGTCGTCCGTGAACGAGTATTGCGTCTTGGCCATGCAGACGGGGAGTCCGCCCCACCCATTTTTTTGAATGTCCACAAGTCGCTTCTGTGCCGGGACGGAAAATTCAACGCCGTCGGCGCCGTAGATCTCCTGCACTATCGTCCGGATCTTGTCCTCCACAGAAAGCTCCAGCGGGTACAAGTGGTGGAAATTTGATGGCCCTCGCACTGCCGCTGCCACCTTCGCCGCAAGTTCGTCCCCACCATCGCCTCCGCCGCCACGGCCCCAGACATCGGCGACGGCGGCTTCCACGCCTTCCGCTGCGCACCACTTCAGCAGCCACTGGAGTTCTTCGTCTGTGTCGGTGGCGAACTTGTTGATGGCGACGACCGGCGAAATGCCGAACTTGGCGACATTCCCAACATGGCGTTTGAGATTTTCCACCCCAGCGGCTACAGCGTCGACGTTGGGCTCGCTGAGTTTGTCCTTCGGAATTCCGCCTTGCATCTTGAGCGCCCGGATCGTTGCCACGACAACGACGGCGGACGGTGCCACGTCAGCGATGCGGGACTTGATGTCCATGTACTTTTCGGCACCCAGGTCCGCGCCGAATCCAGCCTCGGTGACCACGATGTCCGCAAGTTGCTGCGCGGTCCGGGTTGCTATGAGCGAGTTGCACCCGTGGGCAATGTTGGCGAAGGGCCCACCATGGACCAGTGCCGGCGTCCCGGCGATGGTCTGGACAAGGTTTGGTTTGATGGCGTCCTTCAAGAGCAGAGTCAGGGCACCCTCCACCCCAAGGTCCGCAACAGTTACGGGTTGGCGGTCGAAGGTGTAGCCGAAAGTGATGCGGCCCAAGCGTGCACGAAGGTCGTTCAAGTCCGTCGCCAGGCAGAAAACGGCCATGATCTCGGAGGCCACTGTGATGTCAAAGCCATCTTGCCGGGGTACGCCCTGGGCCGGACCACCCAGCCCGATAATGATTTCCCGTAAGGAGCGGTCGTTCATGTCGATGACCCGTTTGAACGTCATGCGGCGGGGGTCGATTCCGAGGTGGTTGCCTTGGAAGATGTGGTTGTCCACGAGTGCCATGAGGGCGTTGTTGGCCGAGGTGACGGCGTGGAAGTCGCCGGTGAAGTGGAGATTGATATCGTCCATGGGCAGCACCTGTGAGTAGCCGCCACCCGTTGCTCCTCCCTTCATGCCAAGGATGGGTCCCAGCGACGGTTCGCGGAGTGCGATCATCACTTTGTGGCCGGCGCGTGCGAGGGAATCAGCGAGGCCTACAGTGGTTGTCGATTTGCCTTCGCCCGCAGGCGTGGGGGACATGGCTGAAACGAGGACTACCTTGCCGGGCGCCTTGCCCTGAGGGAGCACGAGCTTGGCCGGATTGATCTTGGCTTTGTAAGGCCCATAAAGTTCCAATGCGTCCACGTTGATGCCCGCCCGTCGTGCAATCTCTTCGATGGGCAGGATGGTGGCGCTATGGGCTATCTCAAGATCGCTCAGGCCCTTGTTTTCAGACATCGTTGTCCTTCGGCTTAGTGCTTACGCTGTGTAGGCCGACGCTCCGCGCCCGCCTACGCTGTGCGCGACAATCTATCAGTCAGCAGCCAGTAACCGCGTGAGGTTCACCGCCGGGGGACCAGCAGGCCGCTGACAGATTCGCGGTAGCTTTCCAGGGTGATCGCAGCAGTGCGCTGCCAGCCGAAGGATTCGGCATGGGTTGCGGCCAAACGGCCCATGTCCTCGCGTGTCTGGACGTCGTCGTACAAATCCTCGAGGGCATCAGCCCAGTCGGAAGGATCGTGACCATCCACGAGGATACCTGTCCGTCCATCGGAGATGGCGCGAGAGAGCCCACCAACGTTGGTGGCCACCACGGGGGTCCCGCACGCTTGTGCTTCCAAGGCCACAAGTCCGAAGGATTCGCTGAAAGAGGGCATCACTACGACGTCGGCGGAGCGGAACCAGCTGGCAAGCTCGGGCGCTACAACCGGCGGGCGATGCGTGACGATGTCAGCCAGCCCGGCCTCCTCGATGATGTGCTGCAGGTTGAAGTCCTTGGCGCCGCTGAGCGAGCCCAGAATGGTCATTTCCAAATCGATGTCCGGCCTGCGCTTTCGCAGGATGCCGGCTGCTTTGACGAAGACTTGGGGACCCTTGAGCCGTTGGATCCGGCCCGCGAACAGAATATGGAAGCTGTCCGGCCTGACATCGCGCTGGGCTCGGGATTTACGACGGAATGATGGCGTGAAGATCTGGAGGTCGACGCCCGGAGGCGCGATGTCGATCCTGTCGATATCTGCACCGTAGTGGGAGACCAGCTCGTCTGCCTCGGAAGCTGTATTGGCGATGAGACGGGTAGCTCCATCAACGATCCTCTGCTCGCCCTCCTCCCGACGCCGCGGCTCGGGGCGCTCACCGGACTCGAGAACAAGGTTCTTGACCTTCGCCATGGTGTGCATGGTGTGGATCAGCGGAACACCCCAGAGCTCAGACAATTCCAGACCCGCAACCCCGGACACCCAGTAATGCGAATGGATGGCGTCGTAGCGGCCGTTCGGTTGCTCGTGCCGGATTCGATCGATCTGCTCCACCATCTGATGGAGCAGGGCAGGCAATTCTTCCTTCGGGACTTTCCGCCGCGGTCCGGCCAGGACGTTGTGGACGCATACACCTGGACCGGGATGTTCGACGGCGGCCTGGCCGGCTTTGGTGGAACGGGTAAAAATCTCTACCTCTACGCCGGACTCCGCCAGTGCGAGGGCCAGTGCCCGCACATAGACGTTCATCCCCCCAGCGTCACCTGCCCCTGGCTGCTCCATGGGGGAGGTGTGCAGTGAAAGGAATGCCACCCGCCGGATCAACGGCACACTTTCCTCCTTCGTGTGAAGCCAACTTGTGAAGCCAAACCACTTTTGCCCTGCAGAAAACACTACTCCTGAAGCCGAGCACTACATGGCGCCGATCCCGGCTATGTGGCCAAGCAATCCCGGCTAAGTGGACAAGGCTGCTAGCGTGTGCGCTGTGAGCCAAGAAACCCTTTTCGACATTCGCCCAGCCACATCCGAAGATTGGCCCGGTATCTGGTCCGTCATGGAGCCCATCATCCGTGAGGGGGAGACCTTCACCTGGGACCGCGACACCACTGAAGAAGCTGCCCGTTTGAAGTGGATGAAGGAAGCGCCGGGCCAAACGTTTGTGGCGGTGCGTACTGCGGATGGGCCGCATCCCGGAGGCGAGGTCCTGGGCACCGGCGAGTTCCACGCGAACCAGGCCGGTGGCGGCAGCCATGTGGCGAACGCCGGGTATATGGTGAGCTCCAAACATTCTGGCCAGGGAATTGCACGGGCTCTGTGTGCCTACTCATTGCAGGAAGCCAAAGCGGCAGGATTCCGCTCCATGCAATTCAATGCTGTGGTGGAGAGCAACGTCCGCGCGGTGTGGTTGTGGCAATCGATGGGTTTCCGCATCCTGGCCACGGTCCCTGAGGCCTTCGATCACCCTGAAATCGGCTACGTCGGCCTGCATGTGATGTACCGGAAGCTCTAGGAGCCCACACAAATCATTTCCAGAGTCGCCGCAGATCCGGGAAGGCTGCCTCGTAGCCGTCAAGGAGTTGCGCGCCCAGCGACGCCGAACCTACCAGCGGGTGGGCGGCAAAGGCTTCCACTGCAGCGTCGCGGTCACCGTCCCGCACTGCCCGGACCGTCAGCCGCTCCACTTCCTTGACGTGTTGCATCAGGGTGAGGAACTGGCCTCCGGGCCGTTCCTGCGCAAGCGGCAGGGCGCCGTCGGGCGTTACTTCGCAGGGAACTTCGACGACGGCGTCCCCCGGCAGCCCGGGCACGGCGACTTCCGCCGCATTTGCCGAGGAGGGGGAGACGGGTGAATTGGGGACATTGAGGATCAACTGGGCGGTCCCACCTCCGGATAGAGCCCGCATCACGGACAATGCCACACGCTCATAGCCGCCCCCGGCGAGGTCTTCCTCGTCGCGGTGCTCCCCGTGAGTACGGGCCTCGGCCAAGTAGCCTTCCTCCCGGGAGCGCCGGGCCGCATCCCACAGGGCGTAGGCGTTGGCGGATTCCACCAGGGAAGGGTAGAGCGTGCTCTGTTGCTGGTGGATGGAGGCCCCGCGTGTTTCGCGTTGCTTTAGGATGGCTTGCGTTGCCTGCTCGGTTTCGTAGTAGTAGTAAAGGTATTCATTGGGCAGGCAACCGAGTTTCTCCAGCGTGTGCTGGCCGAACAAACGCCCTTCCTCGATTGTTTCGAGCGCCCCACGATCCGATAACAGGTCCCGCAGCAGGTCCCGGCCGCCGGGTGCCAGCCGGTACAGCCAGCCGAGGTGGTTCAACCCGAAGTAGCCCACGCCGTCGAGCGTTCCTTCTTGGAGGGGTGAACCGGCAGCCCGTGCCGCGCGCTGGACCAGGCCGCCGGCGGAATCACAGATCCCAATGACCTTTCGTCCCAGCACCGGCACGAGTGCCTCGGTCACCATCCCGGCGGGGTTGGTGAAGTTGATGAGCCACGCATCCGGGCAGTGATGCAGCATGGCCTCGGCAAGCTCCAGCATGTGCGGAATGGTGCGGAGGGCGTAAGAGATACCGCCCGCGCCCGTGGTCTCCTGCCCCAGCAAACCCAGGTCCAAGGCCACGCGTTCGTCGGCGATCCGGCCTTCCGTTCCACCAGGGCGGATCGCCGCAAAGACCATGTCGGTGCCGGTGAGTGCCTGCAACAGGTCCGTGGAAATCACGACGGCGGGCCGGGAGCCTTCCGGGGTGGGCATATCGCGGAGGACAGCTTCGATGGCCGCGAGACGTGCGGGATCGACGTCGTAGAGCACCACCTCGTGCACCAGCCCCGCGAACGGACCCGTACATAACGCACGGTACACAAGGGGTACCCGGAATCCGCCGCCACCGGCGATCATGAGCCGCATGATCCGAGTCTATGCAGCCCGGAAGGCGCAGCGTAGTCTGCCGTGCATGGACGCAATGCCCCAGCGACGTTTTGATCCCCTTGCCGCCGTGCGCACGGAGGGCGATGGCCAATGCGACCTTCTCCTGGCAGGAACGGTCTTCCAGGACATCATTTTCACGGGACTCCCGCACTCTCCCGAGCCCGGAACTGAAGTGTGGAGCGAAGGCATGGGCAGCTGCCCGGGCGGGGTTGCAAACCAAGCGATCGCAGCAGCCCGGCTTGGCCTGAGGACCAACCTGGCGGCAGCGTTTGGCGACGACGGGTACGGCGATTACAACTGGCAGATTCTTGAAAGCCAGGAGCACGTGGACTTGTCCCTGTCGCGCCGCGTCCCGGGCTGGCACTCGCCGGTGACGGTGTCCATGTGCGTGAACCAGGATCGATCCATGGTCACCCACGGGCACCCGGCGCCGATCAAGGCCTCGGAGCTGATCGGACAGCCGCCCAAGGCACTCGCCGCCGTCGCGGATCTGGACGAGGAGTTGGAACCGTGGATGTTGGCGGCGAAGACAGGGGGAACCAAGCTTTTCGGCGTGGTGGGCTGGGACCCGAGCGGAGAGTGGTCCCAGCGCAGGCTGGACCAACTGGAACATTTTTACGCTTTCCTGCCCAACGCCCCGGAGGCCATGGCGTTCACGGGCAAGACCGACCCCTGGGCGGCGTTGTATTCCTTGGCCGATCGCGTTCCAGTGGCTGTGGTGACATTAGGTGCGCAGGGCGCCATGGCCGTGGACTCGGAGACGGGCGAAGAGGAATGGGTGCCGTCGTTGCCGGTGTCTGCGTACGATCCGACCGGCGCCGGTGATTGTTTCGGGGCGGCCTTCATTGTGGGCTCTCTGGCAGGGTGGAGATTGGGGGACCGCCTGCGGTTCGCGAACCTCTGTGCCTCGCTGGCCGTGCAACAAGTTGGCGGATCCCTCGCTGCACCTGGCTGGGGCGACATCGCGGACTGGTGGCAGCGTGCCAACGCGAGGAAGGAACGCCAATCGAGCCAGTGGCTGCGGCGTTTCGCGTTCCTTGAGCCGATCGTGAAGGACATCCCCGCCGAAGCCCAACGGCGAGCCCGCGCCACGATCGCCCACTTGTCAGATGCCCAGTAGCAGAGCCGGCAGTTAACCCCTCTTCACCCACACCACTAGAATCTCTAGGGTGACTTACGAAGCAGCTGCAGATATCGGGATCGGGTCCAAGACCTCCATGGCAAAGTCAGCGGTGCTGGAGCGTTCCGCCGTGATCGATCTTGAGGCCGTGCGGCACAACGTTCGCCAGTTTGTTGCTATTGCCTCCCCGGCTTCCGTCATGGCTGTGGTGAAGGCCGACGCTTATGGCCATGGCGTCTTGCAGGTGGCACGTGCCGCCCTCGACGCCGGAGCGGCCTGGCTCGGCGTCGCCCACATTTCCGAGGCGCTCGCCCTGCGGGCCGCCGGTATTGAAGCACCCCTTTTGGCGTGGCTGCACACCCGTGAAAGCAACTTCCAAGCCGCAGTTGCCGCTGGCATCGACGTCGGGATTTCCGGGTGGGAACTCGACGCCGTCGTGGCGGCCGCCCGCGAACAGGAGCGCCCCGCACGGGTCCACTTGAAGGTGGATACAGGGCTGGGCCGCAACGGCTGCCCCATCGCTGACTGGGACCAGTTGGTGGGCCAAGCCATGGAATACCAGGACGAGGGCCTGCTTCGCGTCGTTGGCATTTTCTCCCACCTTGCCGTGGCCGACGAGCCGCACCGGCCCGAAACGGATCAGCAATTGGCGGTTTTCCGTGACGCGCTCGCCATTGCTGAGGATGCTGGCGTCGATACTGAGGTCAGGCACATCGCCAACACTCCCGCCGCGCTGTCCCGGCCGGATTCGCACTTTGACCTCATCCGCGTCGGGCTCGGCATCTACGGGTTGTCGCCCTTCGAAGGGGTTACCTCCGCCGAACTTGGCCTGCACGCTGCTATGAGCGTCCGCACACTCCTCTCCAACTGCAAAAAGGTCCCCCAAGGCCAAGGCGTTTCCTATGGCCTGAAGTACCACACCGGCCAGGAGACCACGCTCGGCTTGATTCCCCTGGGCTACGCGGATGGCGTCCCGCGCGTCGCCACTGGCGGACCAGTTCGCGTCAACGGCGTCAACTACCCTGTGGTGGGCCAGATCGCGATGGACCAGATGGTGATTGATCTTGGACCGCTCACCCCTGAAGAAGCGGCCGGCCTCAAGGGCGCCGAAGCCGTGATGTTCGGCGACGGTGCCGATGGGGGTCCCACCGCGGATGATTGGGCGGCCGCAGCGGGAACCATCAACTACGAGATCGTCACGCGCATCAGCCCCCGCGTGCCTCGCAGCTACGTCAATGAGGCTCCGGCACAGCCTGAGGCACAACCGAAGGTACAACGCGGCACCCAGGCAGCATCGGAAACGGCGACGCTGTGAACGAACCACAGATCGAACCAAGCGAACCGCTGTGGGAACGCAGCCTGAAGGTCACGACGGCGGAGCAGACCCACGCGCTCGGTGCAGCACTGGGTGGGGTGCTTGAGGCGGGGGACCTCCTTGTCCTGACCGGAGAGTTGGGTGCGGGGAAAACGACCTTCACTCAGGGACTGGGAGAGGGCTTGGGCGTGCGTGCCGGGATCATCTCGCCTACGTTCGTGCTGGTTCGGATTCATCCCAACCTTTCGGATGGTCCGCGGCCTGGCGGCCCGGACCTGGTCCACGTCGATGCCTACAGGCTGGAATCCGCTGCTGAAATCGATGACATTGATCTTGAGAACACCATGGACACGTCCGTAACCGTGGTGGAGTGGGGGCGGGACCGGGTGGAGCACCTCTCGGACAGCCGTCTGGAAGTTGATCTTCACCGGTCTGTGGGTGCTGTGCCGGCCAACGTTGCGGACAGCGGCGGCACGGTCCTGGACTTTGACACTGATGATGACGACGAACCGCGCACCATCGTTTTCCGCGGTTTCGGCCCCCGCTGGGCCGAGGCACCGAAGCTTCTTGAAACCACGATCTCCGAAGGAGGCCACTGATGCTGATCCTGGCCATCGACACTTCAGCAGTGGCCAGCGCTGCGCTGATATCGGACGTTGCCATGGAAGGCGTGGTGGATTCCTTCTCCACCGAGGACACCCGCAGCCATGCCGAAGTCCTTGCACCCGGCATCGAGAAACTCCTGGCCGGAGCAGGGGTTACCGGCGCGGACATTGACGTGATCGTCACAGGGGTGGGGCCCGGACCGTTTACCGGGCTGCGCTCGGGCATAGCAACCGCACGCACCCTGGCCTTCGTCTGGAACAAACCGCTGTATGGCCTGATGAGCCTTGATGCGATCGCCCTTGAAGTGGCGGAGTCCACTGCGGCTGTTCCCGAATTCCTGGTGGCCACTGACGCCCGGCGCAAAGAGGTTTACTGGGCACGGTACGTCCTGGAGGAGGGCCAGCTACCCCAACTCATCGACGGACCGCATGTGGGTTTCGCCTCGGACTTGCCGGACCTTCCCGTGTTCGGGGCCGGCGCTGGACTGTACGCCGACGTCCTCCGTGGGGACGAAGACTTTGCGGACACACAGCCGGACGCGGCCTCCCTTGGCCAAGTGGCGCTGGCCCGGTTGACGGCAGGGCAGGAACTCTTGGATTCCACACCCTTGTACTTGCGCGAATCCGACGCCCAAGTGCCGGGTCCCAGGAAGCGTGCCCTGTGATGAAAGGGGAACTGTGAAACTTTCGCCCAACCTGGAGCTCGCCGGAGTTTCCCTGCGCGACATGACGGAGGCTGACGTCCCGGCCGTGGAAGCCTTGGAACGACGATTGTTCCCTGTGGATGCCTGGCCCCTGCAAATGTTCTTCGACGAGTTGTCCCAGCCGGAGACCCGCCGTTATGTCGTGGCCGAGGTTGCGGGCCAGATCGTGGCGTACGCCGGCTTGATGTGCATTGAGCCGATCGCGGACGTCCAGACGATCGCCGTCGTTCCCGAATTCGAAGGCAAGGGCATCGGTTCTGCCATTCTGACCGAACTGATTGAAGAGTCGCGGCGGCGTCGTGCCGCGGACGTCCTCCTGGAGGTGCGGGCGGACAACCCCCGCGCACAGCAGTTGTATCTGCGCTTCGGATTTGAGCAGATCCATGTCCGGCCGCGGTATTACCGGGACGGGACGGACGCGTTGATCATGCGCCTACCCCTCAACGAGCCACATTCCACAGAAGGAGCCAACGCGTGAGCGGCCCTTATCCAGAACAGCCGAAGCAGCCGTTGGTGCTGGGCGTCGAATCGTCCTGCGACGAAACCGGCGTCGGAATCGTGCGCGGCACAACGCTGCTGACCAACACGGTGTCCTCGTCCATGGACGAGCACGTGCGCTTTGGTGGCGTCATCCCGGAGATCGCTTCGCGCGCCCACCTTGACGCCTTTGTCCCCACCCTCCAGGAAGCGCTGCACGAAGCCGGGGTGACCTTGGAGGACATCGATGCCATTGCTGTCACCTCCGGTCCCGGCCTGGCCGGCGCCCTCATGGTGGGTGTCTGCGCCGCGAAGGCCTTGGCCGTCGCCACGGGCAAGCCGCTCTACGCGATCAACCACCTTGTAGCGCACGTTGGCGTGGGGCTGCTGGAGGCAAGGCCCGACGCCGGTGCTGCCGCCGGCTTGGGTGCCGGCCAGTTGCCGCAGAACCTCGGTGCGCTTCTGGTTTCGGGTGGACACACGGAGATCCTCCGCATTCGCAGCATCACAGATGACGTGGAACTCCTGGGCTCCACCATCGACGACGCCGCCGGAGAAGCCTACGACAAAGTGGCCCGGATCCTGGGCCTTGGCTACCCCGGTGGTCCAGCCATAGACAAACTCGCACGCCAGGGCAATCCCAAATCGATCCGCTTCCCGCGCGGCCTTACGCAACCCAAATACATGGGCACCGCAGAAGAAAAGGGACCGCACCGCTACGACTGGTCCTTCAGCGGCCTGAAAACCGCGGTGGCCAGATGCGTGGAGCAATTCGAAGCCCGCGGTGAGGAAGTACCTGTAGCCGATATTGCAGCGGCATTCCAGGAAGCCGTGGTGGACGTCATTAGTTCCAAGGCGGTCCTGGCCTGCAAGGAGAACGGCATCACTGACGTGCTGCTGGGTGGTGGCGTTGCTGCCAACTCGCGGCTACGTGAATTAACCGGTCAACGGTGCGTGTCGGCGGGCATCAAGCTGCACGTGCCGCCGCTGGATCTCTGCACGGACAATGGTGCCATGGTGGCAGCGCTTGGAGCTCAACTGATCATGGCCGGAATCGGGCCCAGCGGGATAGCCTTCGCGCCGGATTCTTCCATGCCGGTTACTACGGTATCGGTGGCGGCGTAAGTTCCCTGGACTTAAGCGTCCGGGCCTTTGCGCATCTGCTGCACGAGATCCATGACCACTGCCTGCAGGTCCCCGTTGTGTTCAGCGGCCACGCGGCGCTGGCGCTGGTAGCTGGCGCCGCGTTCGATGATCTTCAGGACGTCGGCCAGTTCCTCAGAGCACCCGAGCTTGGCTGCCACGGGTTCCAAACGTGCGACGGTTTCTGCCAGGTGCTCGGTGACCAACTGCTCGTTGCCCTTGGCATCGAGGATGATGATGGCTTCCATGCCATAGCGGGCGGCACGCCACTTGTTTTCCTGGACGTGCCATGGCGGCATCGTGGGGATGCTGCCGCCGGCGTCGAGGATGGAGGAGAACTCGTCCACGAGGCACTGCGTCAGTGCTGCGATCGCGCCCACTTCCTCTAGTGTGGCGAGGCCATCGCAAATGCGCATCTCGATAGTGCCCAGGTTGGAGACGGGTCGGATGTCCCAACGAATTTCAGAGGTGGCATCGATGACACCTGTGGTGAACATGTCCTGGACATAGGACTCGTACGCTTCCCAGGTTTCGAACTGGAACGGCAAGCCAGCGGTGGGGAGCTGCTGGAACATGAGGGCGCGCTGGGATGCGTAGCCGGTTTCTTCGCCGGCCCAGAAGGGGCTGGAAGCGCTGAGTGCCTGGAAGTGCGGGAAATAGTTGACCAGGCCGTCCAGGATGGGGAGTACTTTGTCCCGGCGATCGATGCCCACGTGGACGTGGACACCGTAGATGACCATTTGGCGTCCCCACCATTGGGTCCGCTCGATCAGCTTGGCGTAGCGCTCCTTGTCGGTGACCGGCTGGAGCAGGGGAGGGCTGAAGGGATGGCTGCCTGCGCAGAACACCTCGACTCCCATGGGATCGGTGACTTCGCGGACAGCGGCGAGGGAGCGGCTGAGGTCTTCTTTGGCTTCCTTGACCGTTTCGCAGATTCCGGTAACGAGCTCCACGGTATTCAGGAGCAGTTCGCGCTTGATATGGGGGTGTTCGTCGTCTTCGTTGAGGTCCGGGTGGTTCGCGGACACTCCCTTGAGGACGTCGTTCGCGACTGAGACCAGTTCCCCGGTGCGTGCATTGACGAGCGCCAACTCCCATTCCACACCCAGTGTCGATTGCCTGGATGGCGCAAACTCAATCTGCACGTAGTCCCCTCGTTGCTTGTTTCTGCTGGAGTTTCAGCTGGACGCAACCCGCTGCGGGGCCGTCAGCGGTCGGCTCAAGTCTAGTGCAGCCGGAGCAGGCGTGATTGCTGGCGGGTGCGCAGATCGTCCGGCGGCGTTGGCGCACGTTCGTCATCAACAAGAACAACCCGCGCATGAAGGCCCGCCAGGGCTAACCGCGCGGCACTGTAAAGCAGCAGCGAAAAGAAGCCGTTGTTTAATGGGTGAATGCCAATCCTGAACAAAGACATGTCCCTGTGCATTTCGCTCGCGGCCCGGCCCAGCAACATCGGAACCCGGTTCCACAATTATTTGTACGACCTGCTCGGACTGAACTTTGTCTACAAGGCATTCGCCCCGGCGGACATCACTCTTGCAGTGGCTGGCATCCGCGGCCTCCCCATCAGGGGTGCCGCGGTGTCCATGCCCTATAAGGAAGCTGTCATCCCGCTGGTGGACGTCATGGATCCGTCGGCAAAGGCGATCGATTCGGTCAACACGATTGTCAACAACGACGGCGTCCTTACCGCCTATAACACGGACTACATCGCCATCGCCCGGCTCCTGAAGGACCACAAAGTACTTGGCAGCCACACCGTTCTTCTCCGTGGTGCCGGCGGTATGGCAAAGGCTGTCGCCGCCGCCCTCTGGGACGCTGGATTCACCGCTGTCACTATCGTGGCCCGCAACGAAACCACCGGGCGTGCGCTCGCGGATCTTTACGGTTTCAACTGGCAGGACGACGTCAATGGCTCAACCGCGGACCTCATCATCAACGTCACGCCCTTGGGTATGGCCGGCGCCGACGAAACTGCCCAGTCCTTCGACGACGCAACCATTGCCGCCGCAAAAATAGTATTCGACGTCGTCGCCCTTCCCTCCGAGACGCCGCTCATCACCGCGGCCCGGAACGCCGGCAAGCCGGTGATCACGGGAGCCGAAGTTATCGCCATCCAGGCGGAGGAACAATTCGTCCTGTACACGGGCGTCCGCCCGACTGCCGACCAGGTCCGCGAAGCCTCGGAATTCTCCCGCCGCTGACGTGACTTAGAACGTCACAGGCTCCACGACTACAGCCACTCTTTCCTCGCCAATCCTTGTGAGGACCAGGGTGGCTGTTTTCGCGGCCTTACTGTCGCGCTTGGAGGGAAGCAGTTGCTTCCGCAGTTCTTCGGGAGTGACGGCCGTGCCACGCTTCTTGATGTCCAGCACCGTGACGCCATTCGCTTTGACCCAGGCTTTGAGCGCCTTCACGTTGTAAGGCATCACTTCCAGCACCTTGTATGCGCGGGCAAAAGGCGAGTCATGGAGTTCCGGGGCGCAGATGTAGGCGATATGTTCGTCCACCAGGTGCCCGCCAAGGCGTTCTGCGACGTCGGCCACCAGCCCTGCGCGGATGACCGCACCGTCCGGTTCGTAGAGGAATCCTTCTACAGGCCCGACGGCGGCTACCGGGCCGCCGTCGAAATCCTCGCCGCTGGTGAGCTCGGCAGCGCCCTGCGAGCCGATGACAAGTGCCGCGCGACGGACCCCGGGACGGGCCACCGCGTTGAACCACAGGGTGACCTCAGTGACGTCGCCGCCTACGGAGACCCACTGCGCTTCACAGTTCGCCGGAACCGAATCGTGTGGCATCCCCGGACCCATCTTGACTCCCACTGCCCGGCCGGCCGCGGCCAGGCCTTCAACGAACGACAACGGGGGAGAGAAGGCTTCCGGATCCCAGATCCTCTTGGTCCCGGACGTGGAGGTTGTGCGTCGTGCGGGATCCAGCCACACGCCGTCGATCCCGTCCAGGTCCACCGACGTAGCATCCGAATGCACCACCGTGGCGTGCGGGAAGGGCATGAGGTTGATGGTGGCGCAGGCGGCAGTGGTTTCGTCCATTTCCACGGCGGTCACGGCAATGTCCATGGAGGCCAAGGCCATGGAGTCAGCTCCGAGGCCGCAGCCGAGGTCGGCTACGTGGGAAATGCCGGCCTTGGCAAAACGCTCGGCGTGCCGGGCCGCGACGTTGAGGCGGGTTGCCTGTTCGAGTCCGGCCTGGGTGAACAGCATCTGGCGGGCAAACTCGCCGAACTTTGCTTCGGCGCGGGTCCGGAGCCGGGACTGCGTCAGTACCGCGGCCACGAGTTCAGGGGAGTGGCCTGCTTTTCGGAGGTCGGCGTTAACGCTGAACGCTTCGTCTTCGCGGTACGGCCCCAGCGAGGCAAGGAGTTCCCATCCTTCAGTGGTCAGCAAGGGTGCGATCTGTTCCTGCGGTGCGTGAGACATGGGATCAAGCCTAACGGCGCCCGCCATGGGGCCGTGAGTTGGGAACCAGCGACGATAGGGTTGTTTTCATGGAAGACAACGCAGCTCCGCAGCCCTCCGACACAAACAACCCGGGCGGGAACCACTCCACTGCCCCGGGAGCTTCAGAGCATTCCTCCGGTCGATCCCTCGTGGCTTTTGCCCGTCCTGCCTTGATCGCGGGGGCCGTGATCGCTGTAATCTGCATTGGCCTGCTGATCGTCATCTTCGCGTTGGACTCATTCAACGCTGCGGCGTACTCCGTGACGGGCAAGAGCGTGAATGACGCTACTGATGAAGCCCGCGACATCCGGGAGCTCTACAGTGGGGCCCGCATTGGCGGGATTATCGCCTTGGTGATTTCCGGCGTCGTGGCCTTGGCGGCCGCCGTCGTGCTGTATTTGAACCGTGGATCTGCCCCTGCAGATGAGGACGACGACGGCGAAGACTACGATTTGGACGACCTCACCGGTCGGTAACGGGAGTTCACTCAGGACGAAATTCTGGCACTCACCTTGACCGAGTGCTAACGCTTACATAGAGTCGTGTTAGCACTCTCCCCCGGAGGGTGCTAATCACGCCAGGCGTCACCGGCACCGCGACGACGGTTGCACGCCACGGCACCCTAGTTCTTAGTCCATGAATCAGCTCATGAAAAGGAGAGTCCGAGTGTCGGTCTCGATTAAGCCTCTTGAGGATCGTATTGTTGTTCGCCCGCTCGAAGCAGAGCAGACCACGGCTTCCGGCCTGGTAATTCCGGACTCCGCGCAGGAGAAGCCGCAGGAAGGCGAAGTTGTTGCAATCGGCCCCGGCCGCTTCGATGACAACGGCAACCGCGTCCCGGTTGACGTAACTGTTGGCGACGTCGTCATCTACTCCAAGTACGGTGGAACCGAAGTCAAGACCGGCGGCAACGAGTACCTCGTTCTGTCCGCCCGCGACGTCCTTGCGATCGTCGTAAAGTAACTTCCTGGAGCCCCGCACCGCAGCCGCGTTGGAATCATTCCGACCTTCTGCGGTGCGGGTTTTCTGTCTTGAAAGGACACAACCATGGCAAAGCAGCTTGCTTTTAACGATGCTGCCCGCCGGTCTCTTGAGGCCGGTATCGACAAGCTCGCCAACACTGTCAAGGTGACGCTTGGCCCGCGCGGCCGCAACGTCGTGCTGGACAAGAAGTGGGGCGCTCCCACGATCACCAACGATGGCGTGACGATCGCCCGCGAAGTTGAGCTTGACGACCCCTACGAGAACCTTGGTGCACAGCTGGCCAAGGAAGTAGCCACCAAGACCAACGACGTCGCTGGCGACGGCACCACCACCGCTACGGTGCTGGCGCAGGCACTGGTCAAGGAAGGCCTGCGCAACGTTGCTGCTGGTGCCGCTCCTGGCGAGATCAAGCGCGGCATCGAGGTTTCCATTGAAGCCATCGCAGCCCGCCTCCTGGAGAACGCAAGCGAAGTGCAAGGCACCCAGGTTGCCAACGTTGCCGCCATCTCCGCACAGAGCGACGAAATTGGCGAACTGTTGGCCGAGGCGTTCGGCAAGGTGGGCAAAGATGGCGTCATCACCATCGAAGAATCCTCCACCACGCAGACCGAACTCGTCCTCACCGAAGGCATGCAGTTCGACAAGGGCTACCTTTCCCCGTACTTCGTCACTGACGCAGAACGTCAGGAAGCAGTCCTCGAAGACGCCTTGATCCTGATCAACCAGGGCAAGATCTCCTCGCTGCAGGACTTCCTGCCGTTGCTGGAGAAGGCGCTGCAGGCCTCCAAGCCGCTGTTCATCATCGCCGAGGACATTGAAGGCGAAGCCCTGTCCACGCTGATCGTCAACCGCATCCGCGGCACGCTGAACGTTGTGGCTGTCAAGGCTCCGGGCTTCGGCGACCGCCGCAAGGCCATGCTCCAGGACATCGCTACGCTCACGGGCGCCCAGGTTGTTTCTCCGGACCTTGGCCTCTCGCTGGACACCGTTGGCCTCGAGGTACTGGGTACGGCACGCCGCATCACGGTCACCAAGGACAACACCACCATCGTTGATGGCGCCGGAACCGAGCAGGACGTTGCCGACCGCGTGGCCCAGCTGCGTGCCGAGCTCACCCGCACAGACTCCGACTGGGACCGCGAGAAGCTGCAGGAGCGCCTGGCCAAGCTGGCCGGCGGTATCGGCGTTATCAAGGTCGGCGCAGCCACCGAGGTTGAGCTGAAGGAAAAGAAGCACCGCATCGAGGACGCCGTTTCCTCCACGCGTGCTGCCCTTGAAGAAGGCATCGTTTCCGGTGGCGGTTCCGCCCTCATCCACGCCCTCAAGGCGCTGGATGAGTCCCCGGCCGTCAAGGCACTGGAAGGTGACGCAGCAGCAGCTGTTGGCATCGTCCGCCGCGCCTTGGTCCAGCCGCTGCGCTGGATCGCCCAGAATGCCGGCTTCGATGGCTTCGTCGTCGTTTCCAAGGTCTCCGAACTCGAAGCCAACCACGGCTTCAACGCCAAGTCCGGCGAGTACGAGGACCTGATCGCCGCCGGCGTGATCGACCCCGTCAAGGTCACGCGTTCCGCACTCCGCAACGCCGCTTCCATCGCTGCCCTGGTTCTCACCACCGAGACCCTGGTTGCCGAGAAGCCGGCTGAGGACGAAAACGCACACGCAGGCCACCAGCACTAACAGCCTGTTCGAAAAAGCCCTGGTCACTCGTGGCCAGGGCTTTTTTCTGCCCTCTTGCGCTTCCCGATGTGTGCTGTGTGGCATCGGCTTTGTGGCGTGGGCGTGTGGTGTCCTGACCTTCTTTGAACCCCGGGCAGCCGCCGTGCAACCGATAAAGGGTGAAAACCGGGCTTCTGCACGTCAATGAAGGTCAGGAACCCACACGGCGCGTCAGGGATTCGTGGAGCCATTGTGGGCTTACGACGGCGGCGGTACCCTGACGCTAATACGGCCGCTTGTGTGCGCCAACCGGGTTGCTCGTGGTCGCAGAATGAGTGTGGACTATGCCGGTTACAGCCTTGGATCTGGGACGCTCCGCGTTCTCCGAGCACCGCTGGAGCGATGCACTGGATTGCCTTGCCCGGGCGGACACGGAGGGCGGACTTCCACCCGAGGACATTGAAGTCGCGGCCTCCGTGGCCATGCTGTTGGGCAAGGACTCCGAAGGCGTCGCCTACCTGACGCGGGCGCACGATGAATATGTCACCGTAGGAGACATGGCTGCCGCCGCCCGTTGCGCAACGTGGCTGGTGCTGTTCCTCATGGACATCGGGGAGCCGGCCCGCAGCTCGGGCTGGATGTCCCGGGCAAAACACTTGGTGGAAGAACTGGACGAGCCCACCGAAGCTGAAGGCTACCTCCTGATACCGTCTGCGCTGGGAGCCTTGTACGGAGGAAATCCTGAAGCCAGCAATGAGCTCTTTGGCCGCGCCTTGGCAGTGGGGCAGCGATTCCACGACAAGGACCTCATGGCCCTTGGACGGCTGGGCCTGGGCACGGCCAGCATCACCCTTGGATTCCCGGACAAGGGCTTGGAGATCCTGGATGAAGTCATGGTTTCCGTGACGGCGGGGGAAGTATCACCCATTCCTTCAGGCATCATCTACTGCTCCGTCATCGGCAGCTGCCGCCTCGCCTTCGACGTCCAGCGTGCCCATGAATGGACCGCCGCGTTGGAACGCTGGTGCGGGGACCGGCCGGACATGGTGATGTTCAGCGGGCAGTGCCAGTCCCACAGGGCAGAACTGTTCATCCTCCATGGCGCCTGGGATGACGCCATAGCTGCCGTCCACATTGCCCAGGACCGCTCGCGCCGCGGCGATCCGGAAGCGGCCTGGGGTGCGTGGTATCTGCAGGGCGAGATTCTGCGTTTGAAGGGCCAATTTGATGAAGCCAGCGCGGCTTATGCCAAGGCTGCAGAGACCGGCTTCGAAGCTCTCCCCGGGCTCGCGCTGGTGCTGGCAGGCCAGCAAAAAGTGTCTCAGGCCCAAGCCATGTTGCGACGGGCCACGGCAGGCTCGGACCCCGCGAACCGACGGCGGTTGCTTCCCGCCGTCGTCGACGTCGAGCTTGCCGCTGGTGACCTTAAAGCGGCAAGGGCCGCTGCTGACGAGCTGGCGGCTCCGGTCCTTGAAACGGGCAGGCCCCTGGAACGGGCGCTTGCGGCGCAGGCGGAAGCCCAGGTGCTGCTCGCAGAGGGCAAGGCGGGCGACGCGCTGGTGGCCTCAAGAAAGGCATGGCGGCTCTGGTACAGCCTTGAGGCACCTTATGGCGCGGCCACGTGCAGGGTGTTGACGGGTCGCGCCTGTTCGGAACTGGGCGATCCCGACTCTGCCGCCATGGAATTCGAAGCAGCCACAGCCGAGTTCGCTGAGCTTGAAGCAACGCCTGCTCTAGCTGAGGTGCTGGGCCTCAGCGCTGGACGCGACAGTGCGGGAGCCGGTGCAGAGGGTGGTGGCGGGAAGCGTTCTACGCCCGCTACCCATGAACTTACAAACCGTGAGCTGGAAGTCCTGCGGCTTGTAGCTGACGGAAAAGCCAACAAGTCCATTGCCCGGGAACTGTATCTCAGCGAAAAAACCGTTGCCCGGCACGTCAGCAATATCCTCAGCAAACTCTCCTTGCCCTCCAGGGTTGCTGCGACCAGGTACGCCTTCGAACACCACTTGACCAACTGATCTTCTCTCACATCCCACAGCCTTTCTCCCGATCTTCTCTCACGTCCTGTGGGGTTTCTCCCGATCTTCTCTCACGTCCCGAGATGCGCATAAATACCCATGCCCCATCCAGCAGGATGCGTCATTTGGCCGACGCGGCAGAGGGCGCCGGACTCATAGTTTGGGCTTATGAATATTCCACTGCTCGCCGGCACCGTATCCACCGTGCTCTTTGCATCCAGCATGCTGCCCATGTTGGTCAAGGCAGTCCGCACCAAGGACCTGGCCTCCTACAGTTTGAGCAACATCACTTTGACCAACATCGCCAACGCAGTGCATTCCTTCTACGTCTTCGACCTTCCGGCGGGACCCGTGTGGCTGTTGCACTCCTTTTACGTGGTGACGTCGGTCTTGATGTTGGTGTGGTGCCTGCGGTACCGGAAGGCTCCGGCTGAAACCCCAGCAACTGAAACCCCAGCAACCCGGGGTCACTTACGGCCCATGTCAGCCGCTGCCATGGGCCATAAGTGACCCCGCGTTGGATTAACGAGAAAGGAAATGCCATGAAAAATGCTAGTGATTCGCAGTTCGATACCGTGATCGTGGGAGGTGGCCAGGCCGGCTTGGCGCTCGGCTATTGGCTGGCCAAACGACACCACAACTTCGTCATCCTTGATGAGAACGCCAGGACCGGGGATTCGTGGCGTCAACGCTGGGATTCGCTTCATCTCTTCACCCCGGCCAAGTACGACGGATTGCCGGGCGCACCTTTCCCAGGGGACCCGTTGGCGTTTCCCAGTAAGGATGAGTTGGCGGACTACCTCGAACAATATGCACGGCGGTTCAGTCTGCCCGTAATCCACGGAGTCCGTGTTGACGGGGTGACGCAACAGGGTGATTGCTTTCTTGTGAGCTCCGGTGATCGGTCCTGGATCGCCAACAACGTGGTGGTTGCCACAGGTGGATACCGCCTGCCCAAGCGGCCGGCATTCGCCAATCAGCTGGATCCCGGCATCGTGCAGCTTCACTCGCAGGAATACAAGAACCCCGGGCAACTCCAATCCGGGCCCGTCCTCGTGGTGGGGCTCGGCAATTCCGGCGCGGAGATTGCCGTTGAAGCCAGCAGGACGCACACCACGTTGCTGGCCGGCAAAGCCAGTGGTGAAATCCCAGTTCGCCATGGACGCGCTGCAGCCCGGTTCGTCCTGCCTGTGATTCGATTCGCAGGCCTTCACGTCCTGACGCTGAACACGCCGGTTGGCCGGAAGGTGGCGCCGGCTTTCAAGATGATGGCGGCACCTTTGATTCGGACACGCACAAAGGACCTGCGTGACGCGAAGGTGGAACTGCTGCCGAGGATAGCCGGGGTAAAGCAAGGTAAACCGGTGCTGGAAGAGGGCCGGACTTTGGATGTGGCGAACGTCATTTGGTGTACGGGATACCGGGAGGATTACTCGTGGCTGAAGCTCCCGTACCAGAACGGCGATGGGATTCCGACCCATAAGAGGGGAGTGGTGGAATCTGTGCCCGGTCTCTACTTCCTTGGCCAGGAGTTTCTGTTCGCGGCAGTTTCGGCAACCCTTCCAGGAGTTGGCCGTGACGCCCGTTATCTGGCACGCCAGATCACAGCAGACCGGCAGTTCACAGCTGAGCGTCGGCCGGCTTTGGCGTAGTGGCTGACCTTCAAAAAGAAGTGCCCGCAGCACAGGGAACGCACAGTTTCATCTTTGCAAACGCATAGTCCAACCTGAGCTAATAGACACTCGTAAGGCGGTTCCGCAGGCCGGCCCAACTGGGGTCGGCGCCCGGAACAGCGTATGATGGATGCTTTGTGCAATAGCCTTGAGGAACTGCCTAACGTGACTACATCAACGATCCGACCGCCCGCCCGTCCCAACAGGCGGGCTACCGGTCCCGTTGTAAAGTCCACGTTCCGACCCGAAATCCAGGGCCTCCGCTCCCTCGCCGTGCTCATGGTTGTGAGCTACCACATCTGGATTGGGCGGGTATCAGGCGGGGTGGATGTCTTCCTGCTGATCTCGGCCTTCCTCATGACTCTTCAGTTCACGAGCCGCTTCAAACAGCGGCGCCCGATGGACTTGCTGCGGCACTGGCTGCACTTGTTCAGGCGCCTGCTCCCGGCAGTGGTGGTTGTCCTCTTTGGAACACTGGCTGCTACTTTTGCTTTCCTGCCTCCCACCCGCTGGGTGGAAGTGGTCAATCAGGCTTGGGCCTCACTGTTCTACTACGAAAATTGGCTGCTGCAGACTCTCGCGGTGAATTACTACGCCACGGACCACAGTCTCGCCAGTCCTGTGCAGCACTTCTGGTCACTTTCCATCCAGGGCCAGGTGTTCATTCTCTGGCCGGTGATCTTCGCCGTGATGGCGGTCATCTGCCGCAAATTCGATCTCCGGTACCGGGCCTCGCTCGCGTACGTTTTTGCGCTCATCTTCGTCGTTTCCCTGACGTACTCCATCATTTTTACGGCCAACAACCAGGCCGTGGCGTACTTCGACACCTTCGCCCGGCTTTGGGAGTTCGCCCTCGGAACACTTGTTGCCCTGATCCTGCCTGCCCTGGACTTTTCCAAACCTGTCCGCGTGGCAATGGGGTGGATCGGCGTTGCCGCCATGCTTACCTGCGGCATCCTGCTGCAGGTCCAAACTGCGTTCCCCGGCTTTGTTGCGCTCTGGCCCACGCTGGCTGCCGTTGCAGTGATTGCGGCGGGACAGACCGGCAGCCGCTTCGGCGTGGATCGGATCCTGAGTTCCAAATTCCTGGTACGTCTTGGCGATAACTCCTATGCCCTGTATCTCTGGCACTGGCCTATCCTGGTGATCGCCCTGGCTTGGAGCGGCAAGGACCACGCCGGGTGGCTGTCCGGCACCGCGATTGTGGCGTTGGCATTGGTCCTGGCCTTCCTGACCACAAAGTACGTGGAGAAGCCATTCCGGGAGTGGAAGTGGCCGGAGGTGAAACGTCGCCGCGCAGCCATCTCCATCGCCGTCTGCCTGGCCGTGGCGTGCACGCCGTTGCTCGGCTTCCAGTACAAGCAGTATCTGGACCAGAAGGCCGCTGACACGCAGGCATTCAACGACAACCCTGGAGCCCATGCCCTCCTTCCAGGCTATGTAAACCAAGTCGGCAAGGATGCCAAGACACTTCCCACGGCAGAACAGTTGCCTGAAGACTGGGCACACCTGGGTGGGACGTGCGAGGGAGTTTCCAAACCGGAAGACAAGACTCTGCAGGAGAACTGCCAGCAAAACGGTGTGGGCGATGACGCAACGAAGAGCATTGTGGTCCTGGGCGACTCCCATGCCCAGCAGTGGCTGGCCGCACTCGGTCCTCTCGCTGAGGCTGAGCATTGGAAGGTCACGGCCCTCCTGTTGGGCGGTTGTCCGTTCATGCCGGAGAACCCTGACGCTGACCAGCAGTGCAATGATTTCAACTCGGCGGCTTTCAAATACGTGGCAGCCCACACCCCGGATTCCGTGTTCATGGTGGGAACCAAGGCGGCCCCCTCATCACCGGATGAGGAGTTGGTGTACGGCTTTGAACAGTCGGTCACCAACTTCAACGACCTCGGCATCCAGGTGGTGGCCATTCGTGACAACCCACGCTACGACCACAATGTCACCGAGTGTGCCCTGTCCAAGGGCGTGGACAGCCCTGACTGCAAGTCTGACCTGCAGGACGTCCTGGCCGCGGAGAGCCCCTTCGCGGCAGTACAGGGAAAGTTTGGAAATGCAGCATTCCTGGATATGACGGATCTCCTCTGCAATGGTGTCCAGTGCCCCAGCGTCATAGGAAATGTGTTCGTCTACCTGGATGACAACCACCTGTCCAAGACCTACGTCACCAGCATGGGCGAGATGTTCGACGAAAGGTGGTTTGCCGCGACGGGGTGGGCGCAATGAGCGGACAGGTGAAAGCAACAGCACCTTTGCGTGGCAAGCCCACTACAGCGAAGCCCACTTCAGCGAGGACCACGACGGCGGAACGAACCTTCCGCCCGGAGGTCCAGGGACTGCGTGCCTTGGCTGTGTTGATGGTGGCGGCATACCACATTTGGCTCGGCCGGGTGTCCGGCGGCGTAGACGTCTTTTTACTCATCTCGGCTTTCCTGATGACCCTGTCCTTTACGCGGAAGCTCGAAAACCGTAGGCCCCTGAGGCTCCTGCAGCACTGGCTCCATGTGTTCAAGCGGCTGCTGCCCGCCGTCGTCGTGGTCCTGCTGGCAGTCCTGGCCGGAACCTGGGCCTTTATCCCGCAGAGCCGGTGGCCGGATGTGCTCGCCGAGGCCTGGGCCTCCCTGCTGTACCGTCAGAACTGGCAGCTCGCGGATTCTGCCGTTGATTACTATGCGCAGGACCATTCCGGAGCGAGTCCCCTGCAGCACTTTTGGTCCCTGTCCGTGCAAGGCCAGGTCTTTATCCTGTGGCCACTTATTTTCGCAGCGGTGGCCCTGCTGCAGCCGCAACTCGCAAAGCTGTTCCCGGGCCGGAAGACCGTGGAACACCGGCAGCTGCTGTTCATGGCGTTCGGCCTGGTCTTTGTGGCCTCGCTGGTCTATTCCATCGACCAGACTGCCCACAATCAGGCGTATGCGTATTTCGATACCCGGACAAGGCTGTGGGAATTTGCGCTGGGTTCCCTGCTGGCACTGGCTCTCCCGTACCTCAAACCAGGACAGCGGCTTCGGGTATTCCTGGGTTGGGCGGGGCTGCTCGCCATGCTCTCGTGCGGCCTGATCCTGACGGTGGACCGTTCCTTCCCGGGATTCGTGGCTCTCTGGCCAACCCTCGCAGCCGCGGCGGTTATCGTTGCGGGCCAGAGCAACAGCCGATTTGGTGCGGACCGTGTGCTCAGCTCAAAGCCCTTGGTCCTGGTGGGCAACAATTCCTACGCCTTGTACCTGTGGCATTGGCCGGTCCTGGTGTTCTTCCTGCTGGTCACGGAGACCACCAGCCCGAACCTCCTGCAGGGCTTGGGCATCATGGCAGCATCGATGGCGTTGGCCGTTGCCACCACACGGTTTGTCGAGGTTCCCATGCGCCGCTGGCAGTGGCCCGACGCGCGGTCCTGGCGGGCCGCCGTCGTCGTTGTTTCCTGTGGTGCGCTGCTCGCGCTGCCGATGACCGCCTGGCAAGGTGCTATCGCCGCCCAAGGCGTGGCGATTGCGGATCAGCCCAAGGAACTGACGCCCGGTGCTGCAGCGCTCTCGCCTGAGTTTGCGGGCCAACCGACACCCAAGGCGATGATTATTCCCGCACCCGCCGCCATGAAGGATGAATGGGCGGACATCGATGGCCTCTGTACTGGGGGCAACGTCCCCTCGGATCCGTTGCTGCAGGGTTGCCTCCAGAATGACGAACCCGAGGTGGTGACCAAGAGGATCGTGGTCCTCGGCGATTCCCACGCCCAGCAGTACATGGCGGCCCTGGGCCCCATCGCCAAGGAGCACGGTTGGGAAGTGGTCACACTGCTGAAGGGGAACTGCCGGTTCGGCGCCGACTCGCCTGAGCGGACCAGTGACTGCAACCACTTCAACAAGGCAAGTGCCGCTTATGTCATGGAACACAAACCCGATGCTGTGTTCACGGTGGCGTCTCTGACTCATGTGACGGCCCCTTTCGAGACCGAAGTGCCCGGGTATTTGGACGGCATCAAGCCCTTCACGGATGCAGGAATCGACGTCGTGGGCATCCGTGACAACCCGCGGTTCAGCATCAACATGCCGGAGTGCGTGCAGAAGAAGGGCCCTGACTCGCCCGACTGCAACCCTCCGCTGGAAGATTCCCTGGCTGCGTCCTCGCCCCTGGACGACTACGCGGGCAAGGTGGATCGGTTGTACCTGATGGACATGAGCGACTTCATCTGCGAGCGGGGCACGTGTCCGGCAGTGGTGGGGAATGTCTACGTCTACAAGGACGACAACCATCTCACCAAGACCTATGTCCAGAGCATGATTCCGATGTTCGAGGAGCGGCTCCTCGCCGCGACGGGCTGGTCCGACTCGACTGGTCAGTCCGGGCGCTAGCCTCGCCGCCCGCGGGAGCACGGAACGCACGACGCCGACCTTCCGCCAGTGCTGTTGCTCACACTCACGCGCCGCGGAATATGGCGATGGCCGCCGAGGTTCTACTATTTATTCAATACCCGAAGCACCTTTGCCTTGCAGTACCTCATGCATAGGCCAATTTATGCACAGGCCAGTCCCGTAATGACGGGCTGGTCATCAGTTGCAACCCCTACCCGTTAAAGCCCCCAGAACCCAGGTAAGAGGCCGCACTCATGACCCAGCCCGAACACGATCCCTTCGGCTTCGTAGGCCTGACCTACGACGACGTCCTGCTCCTCCCCGGACACACCGATGTCATCCCTTCTGACGCGGACACGTCCTCCCGGATTTCCAAGCGCATCACGGTGCAGACGCCGTTGCTTTCCGCTGCCATGGACACCGTCACGGAGTCCCGCATGGCCATCGCCATGGCCCGCCAGGGTGGTCTGGGCGTCGTGCACCGCAACCTGTCCATCGATGACCAGGCTGAGCATGTGGACCGCGTCAAGCGAAGCGAATCCGGCATGATCACCAACCCGCTGACCATCGGCCCGCAGGCCACGTTGCAGGAACTGGACGAGCTGTGTTCCCGTTATCGCGTCTCCGGCCTTCCCGTGGTGGACACCGACGGACGCCTGCTGGGTATCGTCACCAACCGCGACACCCGGTTCATTCCGGAATCTGAATTCCCGCTGCGCAGCGTCAGCGATGCCATGACCAAGATGCCGCTCATCACCGGCCATGTGGGCATCAGCCGCGAGGAAGCCTCGCACAAGCTGGCCACCAACAAGATTGAGAAGCTCCCGCTCGTTGACGAGCAGGGCCGCCTCAAGGGCCTCATCACCACGAAGGACTTCACCAAGGCAGAGCAGTACCCGCTGGCCACCAAGGACGACGAAGGCCGCCTGCGCGTAGGCGCTGCCATCGGCTTCTTCGGCGACGGTTGGGAACGCGCCATGAAGCTCATCGACGCCGGGGTGGACGCACTCTTCGTGGACACCGCCAACGGCCACTCCCAGGGTGTGCTGGACATGATCCGCCGCCTGAAGTCAGACCCGATTGCTGCCCACGTGGACATCATTGGTGGCCAGGCAGCAACCCGTGAAGGAGCCCAGGCCCTGATTGACGCTGGTGCCGATGGCATCAAGGTCGGTGTGGGCCCAGGCTCCATCTGCACCACCCGTGTTGTAGCCGGTGTCGGCGTTCCCCAGATCACGGCCATTTACGAATCCGCGAAAGCTGCCATTCCGGCCGGCGTGCCGCTGATTGCCGACGGCGGCCTCCAGTACTCGGGCGATATTGGCAAGGCGCTCGTTGCCGGCGCGGACACCGTGATGCTCGGCTCACTGCTGGCTGGTTGTGAAGAGTCTCCCGGCGAGCTCATCTTCGTCAACGGCAAGCAGTTCAAGAGCTACCGCGGTATGGGCTCCCTTGGCGCCATGCAGTCCCGTGGAAAGAACACGTCCTACTCCAAGGACCGCTATTTCCAGGCTGACGTGTCCGGTGATGACAAGCTCATCCCGGAAGGCATCGAAGGCCGCGTCGCGTTCCGTGGTCCGCTGGCATCGGTGGCCTACCAGCTGGTCGGTGGCCTCCGCCAGACCATGTTTTACACCGGCGCCCCCACGATTGCCGAACTCAAGGCACGCGGCAAGTTCGTCCGGATCACTCCTGCCGGCCTGAAGGAATCGCACCCGCACGATATCCAGATGACGGTGGAGGCACCGAACTACGGTTCCCGCTGACATCATTTTCTAAAAAGCTGTTCCCCGTGGAGGCCTCCACGGGGAACAGCTGTTTAAGGGCCGCAACGGAAATGTCTGTGGGTAGGAATAGGCTGGGGACATGTCCGAAAAGCCCGCACAACCGCGGCACCCGGAGTCAGTCCGGCTGAATTCAGTCCAACCTGGCAAAGCGCCCCGCAAGCTTGCCCTCCGGCCATACGCACGCGCCGTCGGGCAGGTCCTGAAGGTGAGTTTCAAAGCATCGCCGATTGCAGTCATCATGAAAGTGGCTGGCTCCCTGATTTCGGCCACGCTGCCGCTGGTAACCACCTACTTCGCCGCGTTGACCACCACTGCGTTGGCGGCCGGTTACGCGGGAGATCCCGACGCCGGTCCGCGGGCGGTACTGTACGTCATCATTACCGCGGCGCTGGGACTGTTCTGGGGCGCCTTCAGCAGCGTCGACCGATACATCCAGCAGTTGATGAGCTTCAAAGTAGGCGCGATCGTCGGCGACATGATGTACGAGCGCTTCCTGGCGCTGGAGTTCTGGCGCTATGACGACAAAGAAACGGTGGACCTCTACGATCGCGCCAAGCGGTTCTCTGATTCCTATGCGCGGGTCCTGGACCGGATCGCGGCCATCTTTACGCAGTTGGTTTCGGTCATCCTGGCAGTCGGTGCGCTGTTGTTGGTCAGTTGGTGGATCGCTGTCATTGTCCTTATAGCGATCGTCCCGAGCGTCTACTTGCAGTTCAAACTCTCACGAGAGCAAATAGCGCATTGGAATACCCAGGTGGATTCCCGGCGTCAACGGCGAATGATCGAGACCAACCTCCTGAGGCCCCAGCACATTGCCGAGATGCGGCTCTATGGAATCGTGGGCTATTTGATGGACCTGCGGTCCCGGCTTCGGGACGCTGACGAGCGCCGGCGGCTGGACTTCCAGAAGCGCTACATCCCCAAGCAACTCGCAGCGGACGCCCTGCAGTATGGGGCCGAAGTAGTGTCGTTGATCTGGGTGGTGGGACAAATCATTGCCAGGGCACAGGCGGTAGGGCAGTTCCTCTACATCCAACAGATCGTCAGCCGGGCCCTGTCCACCGCCAGCAACCTGGTCTCGTCGCTGAGTTCCATTGACGAAGACCTTGCCAACCTCAAAGACTACGAGCTGTTCATGGCGCTTCCGGTGCCCAGCGGCCACGAACCTCCCTTGGTGAAGTCGCCGTCCGTTGTGGAAATGCGGGATATCCGCTTCAGCTATACGGGGAGTGACATTGAAGTTATCAAGGGCATTTCCCTGACCATCAGGGCAGGCCAGCACATTGCGATAGTTGGTGAGAATGGCGCAGGAAAGTCCACGCTGATCCGGATCCTGGCCGGTCTCTACCGGCCGGATTCAGGCCGAGTATTGCTCGACGGCGTCGACCTCACCGGAATCGACGTGACCAGTTGGCACCGACACCTTGCGGTCCTGAGCCAGGAATTCCTGAAGTATGAATTCGCTACGGCCGCGGAGAACATCTATTTGGGCGATGTCGATCAAGCCCGGGACGAGCAACGCATCCGGAGGGCAGCCTCAGATGCCGAGGCCATGGAATTCATCAACAAGCTGCCCAACGGCCTGGAAAACCATGTGAGCAATTGGATGGAGGATCCACGCGGGCGCAAGGGGAGTGGGCTCTCAGGCGGGCAATGGCAGCGATTGGCCATGGCACGGAACTTCTACCGGGATGCCTCCTTCATGGTCATGGACGAACCGACGTCGGCCATCGATGCTTTGGCTGAGCACCGGATCTTCACCCGGCTTTTCGCGGACCGGAACAGCACCATCATTGCCATCAGCCACAGGCTGGCCACCATCGAAAAGGCAGATGTTGTGTACATGCTCGAAGATGGCCGGATTGCCGAACAAGGAACGCACAAGGAGCTGGTGGCATTGAGGGGCCGCTACTTCCGGATGTTCGAATCCCAGCTCACTGTGGAAGAGACCAGCCAGAACACCCCCTAAGAGCAGCTCGGAACAAAACGGTGGCTTGGTTTTGGTGGGATAAACTCGAGCAGTGACTTATGAGATTGAGATTGGCCGTGGCAAGCGTGGGCGTCGTGCCTACTCACTGGATGACATCGCGATCGTTCCGAATCGTCGGACGCGTGACCCGAAGGACGTCTCTGTCTCCTGGCAGATCGACGCCTATAAGTTCGACATGCCGGTGATTGCCGCCCCCATGGACTCTGTGATGTCCCCGGACACGGCCATCACTTTGGGCCGTTTGGGTGGTCTTGGCGTCCTGGACCTTGAAGGACTCTGGACCCGGTACGAAAACCCACAGAAGGTGCTCGACGAGATCGCGGGCCTGGCCAACGAAACCAGCAGCCCGGCCGTCACCCGCCGAATGCAGGATCTTTACCAGGCACCCATTCAGCCAGAGCTCATCAGCTCCCGCCTGGCCGAGATCCGCGCCGCCGGCGTCACCGTGGCCGGCTCCCTGACCCCACAGCGCACCCAGGAACACTACAAGACCGTGGTGGCTGCCGGCGTCGATATTTTCGTCATCCGTGGCACCACGGTTTCTGCTGAGCATGTCTCCAAAAACCATGAGCCACTGAACCTTAAGCAGTTCATCTACGAACTCGATGTCCCCGTGATCGTTGGTGGAGCAGCTGGTTACACACCGGCCCTGCACCTCATGCGGACTGGTGCCGCAGGCGTCCTGGTTGGCTTCGGTGGAGGTGCTACTACCACCACGCGCCGTGCGCTGGGCATTCATTCGCCCATGGCGTCGGCGATTTCAGACGTCACTGCGGCCCGCCGCGACTACATGGATGAGTCCGGTGGGCGGTATGTCCATGTCATCGCCGACGGCGGCATGGGCCGCTCGGGCGACATCGTCAAGGCCATCGCGATGGGAGCGGACGCAGTCATGCTGGGCAGCGCCCTGGCGCGCGCCGAAGAAGCTCCGGGCCGCGGCTGGCACTGGGGTCCGGAAGCGCATCATCTCGAATCACCCCGTGGCGACCGCGTCAACGTTGGCACGGTCGGATCCCTGGAGGAAGTTCTCTTCGGGCCCGGGCACCACACCGACGGTACGTCCAACCTCATTGGCGCTCTGCGTCGGTCCATGGCGACCACAGGTTACTCCGACCTCAAGGAATTCCAGCGCGTGGACGTCGTAGTATCCCCATACTCGGGCAACTAGGACTTCTGCCAATCGGACCAGCCAACAAGTAGGGTAGGGGACTACCAGCAGTTGCGTTTGAGGAGGGGTCCGATGAGCAATGTCGCAGGCGGTCCGCAGGTGAATTCTCCGGGAGCATTAAGCCCGGAATCCCGTGCCGCATCCATTGAAGTCCTGAAAGCCACTGCCGAACCCGGCAAGCAGTTGGACATCCTGATTGTCGGCGGAGGAGTGGTGGGGGCTGGAGCAGCCCTCGACGCCGTGACCCGCGGCCTCACGGTGGGCATAGTTGAGGCAAGGGACTGGGCTTCAGGGACGTCGTCGCGATCATCCAAGCTCATCCATGGTGGCCTCCGCTACCTTGAAATGCTTGATTTCGGGCTGGTCCAGGAGGCCCTGCAGGAACGTGGTTTGCTGATCCAGCAGATTGCACCCCATCTGGTCCGCCCTGTCCCTTTCCTGTACCCCCTGACGCGCAGGTTCTGGGAGCGCCCCTATGTGGGCGCGGGCATCATGCTTTACGACACCTTGAGTCTCACTTCCGGACACAGCCGCGGTGTTCCCATGCACAAGCACCTCTTCAGGCGCGGCACCCTCAGGGCGGCTCCCAGCCTCAAGGACGATGCCTTCGTTGGTTCCATCCGCTACTACGATGCCCAAGTGGACGACGCCCGTTTGGTGGTCAACGTTGTGCGCACCGCAGCCCACTATGGCGCCCATGCTGTGAACAGGGTGCGTGTGGTGGACTTCCTCCGGGAAGGCGAACGCGTGGTGGGGGCCAAGCTGGAAAACCAGGAAGACGGCAGCGTCTTCGAAGTGCGTGCCAAGCAGGTAGTCAATGCCACGGGCGTGTGGACGGACGAAACCCAGGCCATGGTTACGGATCGGGGCCAGCTCAAGGTCAGGGCATCCAAGGGCATTCACCTGGTGGTACCGCGGGACAGGTTCCAATCCACAGTTGGGCTGATCCTGCGCACGGAGAAGTCAGTGCTCTTCGTGATCCCCTGGGGCCGCCACTGGATCATCGGGACAACGGACACAGACTGGAAGCTGGACAAGGCGCACCCCGCCGCGTCCAGCAAGGACATTGACTACGTCTTGGAGCACGTCAACAAGGTCCTTAAGCGGCCCCTCACCCGCGAGGATGTAGAAGGCGTCTACGCAGGACTCCGCCCCCTTCTTGCAGGGGAAAACGACTCCACCGCCAAACTCTCCCGCGAACACGTGGTGGCTCATCCGGTGCCAGGGCTGGTGGTGGTGGCTGGCGGGAAGTTCACTACATACCGCGTCATGGCCAAAGATGCGGTGGATGAAGCCACCCGGGCGATGGATGAACGGGTTCCCTCCAGCTGCACCGAAACGATCCCGTTGCTCGGTGCAGAGGGGTTCAAGGCCGCCTGGAACCGCCGCGGCCGCTCAGCGGAAGAAGCCGGCGTCCATGTTGCCCGCGTGGAACACCTGCTCAACCGCTACGGGTCCATGGCCTCGGAAGTGCTGGATCTCATCGCTGCGCAACCCGAACTCGGGGAGCCGCTTCCCGGTGCGGACGATTACCTTGCCGCAGAGGTGGTCTACGCCACCACCCATGAGGGCGCCCGTCATGTTCACGACGTTTTGACGCGCCGCACCCGAATCTCGATCGAAGCCTGGGACCGGGGTGTGTCAGCAGTGCCAGTAGTGGCTAAGCTGATGGGAGAAATCCTTGGCTGGAGCGAAGCACAGCGGGAAAGCGAAATAAAGCACTATCTGGCCCGGGTGGAAGCTGAGCGGCTTAGCCAGCAACAACCCGATGACGAATCAGCTGACGCCGCGCGCATGGGAGTCGATGACATCGTTCCCCTTCGCTGAGCAAACACAGGACCTGCGGCCGGAAGGCCACATTGGAGGGAACACGACTTGGCTGAACCACTTGACCGGTATGACGCGGAACTGACGACGCCAGACACCGTCATCCTGGAGCTCGTTGCCGAGGACAAAATCGATGCTGCGGCACAACTTGCGGAACGGCTTCACGCGGCTGGCCGGATCTCGAACCTCCAGGGCTTCCTGGAGCAGGTCCATTCCCGGGAACACCAGCTGGCTACCGGACTTCCCGGTGGCATTGGACTGCCGCATGCGCGCAGTGAATTCGTAGACCGGATTTCCATTGCGGTGGGCGTCACGAAGTTCGGCCATGCCCTGGATTTTGGTGCCACTGATGGCCCAGCCACGCTGATCCTGCTCATTGCCACCCCTGCCAGCTCCTTCTCGGATCATTTGGAAGTCCTTGCTACGTTGGCGCGTTCGCTCTCCAAGGAGTCATTCCGGGAGTCCCTGCGGCGGGCGCACGATACCGAGGTCATTTCCGAACTCATCAACTCCAGCCTGGTGTTCTTCGACCACTGAGATTTGACCATTGAGGGCGCCCACGGACCCGTTCCAGGGCTAAGGTTCCTACCGTTCGTTTCGTTGTTCTACAGCCGGACGAAGTACGGTTAAGGGGTGTTGAAAACCGCGCTGAAACCCCGCTGGATCGCAGGACTCGTCTTTGCGCTTCTCTTGTCCGCGGTTTTTGTGCTGCTCAGCCAGTGGCAGCTCAGCCGGTCCACCCAGCACGAAGCTCCCGTATCGCCCGGCATTGAAGAGGTCAAGCCGCTGGTGGACGTCCTGCAGCCCGGGCAGTTCTTCCCCGGTTCTGTCTCAGACCAGATGGTCACGGCCACCGGCTCCTACGATCCCGCCAAGCAGGTCCTCGTGGAGGGCCGCCTGTACAACGGCCAGAAGGGATTCTGGATTGTCTCGGCGTTCGCTGTGGACAATGCTCCGAAGCTGAGCGGTGTCGCGGCCTCGCCCAAGACCTGGATTCCAGTAGCCCGGGGCTGGGTGGCCGACGCCGCCCAAGCCGTTCCGCCGCCGTCGGGCACTATCACGCTGACCGGCCGCCTGCTGCCCTCTGAAGCGCCGGTGCCAAACGTCGACGCCGGTCCAGGCCGGGCGTCTGCGGTGGCCGTTGCCGAACTCATCAACGTCTGGGACGTCTCCAGCTACCAAGGCTTCGTTGCCGCAACATCAGAACTAGCCGGAGGTGTTCCCGTCGTCGTCAATGACGCGGTAAAGCCCCTCAACATCCCTGCGCAGCCGCCGGAACAACAGATCAACTGGCTGAACCTCTTCTATTCCGTTGAGTGGGTGGTCTTCGCAGGATTCGCCCTGTACATCTGGTGGCGGATGGTGGCTGACGACTACCGTCGCGAGCTCGAAGACGACGAGTTCGACGAAGATAATCACCACCCCAACGAACCAACAAGCCCTGAACCCCAGCAACCTGGGCCAGAACAAAAGGTGCAGTAATGATTGAGCCCAAGCCGGCCATCCAGCCCGAGCACTCCGGACCCAAGCCGAAGAAGCGCAAGTTTGGTGGAACGGAAGCCCAGATCCGTTCGGCGCTGAAGTTCTACAAAGTCATGGCCTACCTGACCGGTGCCATGCTCCTGCTGCTCTGCGCGGAGCTGATTGCCCGTTATGGCTTCGGCGTATCGCTCTTTGCCGGTGGCACGGACGCCGTGACCGGTAAGCCGTTTGGCTTCGGATTCGCTGAGTCTGAGCCCAAGGGCGTGATCGGTGGCTTCAACATCTCCACCACTGTATTGATCGTCCATGGCTGGATGTACGTGGTGTATCTGGTGTCCAACTTCCGGCTGTGGTCGCTCATGCGCTGGCCCTTCTCCAAGCTGGTCTTGCTGGCCTTGGGTGGTGTCGTACCCCTGATGTCGTTCATCGTCGAGAAGAAGTTCCACGCTCAGGTTGAGGCCGAACTGGCAGCCAACCCGCAGGCCTCAAAGCGCTACTAGCGGCATCAGGGCCAGCCCAAGAGGCGTTAGGGTGTGAGATACCTAACCACCAGCCCGTAATTGACCTCTTCGGGCCGCTGCCAACGTGCACCGGGGCGGCCTGGCAAAGTAGTCTTGGTTGGTGACTACTCCCACCGCACCCCAGACTTCCCAGAAGCCGGTGCTGGTTGTTGACTACGGTGCCCAGTACGCGCAGCTGATTGCCCGCCGCGTCCGCGAAGCGAATGTGTATTCGGAAATTGTTCCGCATACCTTCACCACCGAGCAGCTTCTGGCCAAAAACCCGGCAGCCATCATCCTTTCCGGCGGACCTTCCAGCGTCTACGCAGAAGGTGCTCCGCGCGTTGGAGCGGACCTTTTTGAAGCCGGGGTGCCCGTTTTTGGTATCTGCTACGGCTTCCAGGCCATGGCCAACGCACTGGGCGGCAAGGTGGCCGAGACGGGCCTCCGGGAGTACGGCGCCACCGAAGCACTGGTGGTTGGCGATGCCCGCTCGATTCTTGATGGCGTGCCCTCCTCACAGAACACCTGGATGAGCCACGGCGATTCCGTCCAGGAAGCTCCCGAGGGTTTCGAAGTGCTGGCCACCACGGCCGGCGCACCGGTAGCCGCCTTCGCCAACGAGGAAAAGCGCCTCTACGGTGTGCAGTGGCATCCGGAGGTCAAGCACTCCGTGCACGGCCAGCACGTCCTGGAGAACTTCCTGTTCAAGGGCGCGGGCCTGAGCCCTAACTGGACCACGGGCAATATCCTCGAAGAGCAGGTGGATCGCATCCGCCAGCAGATCGGCGACTCCAAGGTCATCTGCGGTCTTTCCGGCGGTGTGGATTCGGCCGTTGCCGCAGCCCTGGTTCAGAGGGCCGTTGGAGACCAGTTGACCTGTGTCTTCGTGGATCACGGCCTCCTTCGCGAAGGCGAAGCAGAACAGGTTGAACGCGACTTCGTGGCAGCTACAGGCGTAAATCTGTATGTTGCCAACGAGCAAGAGCGCTTCCAGTCTGCGTTGGCCGGAGTCAGCGATCCCGAGACCAAGCGCAAGATTATTGGCCGTGAATTCATTCGGGCCTTCGAGGAAGCGGAGCGGGCCATCATCGCCCAGGCGACTGCCGAGGGTGAGAAGATCAAGTTCCTGGTCCAGGGCACGCTGTACCCGGACGTCGTCGAGTCCGGCGGCGGCGAGGGCGCTGCGAACATCAAGAGCCACCACAACGTGGGTGGGCTTCCTGAGGACCTGCAGTTCGAGCTCGTCGAGCCTCTGCGCGCCCTGTTCAAGGACGAAGTCCGCGCGGTCGGTGCCCAGCTTGGCCTGCCTCAGGAAATCGTAGGCCGCCAGCCGTTCCCCGGCCCCGGCCTCGGTATCCGGATCGTTGGTGAAGTCACCAAGGAGCGTCTCGACCTGCTCCGTAAGGCTGACGCCATTGCCCGTGCCGAGCTGACTGCTGCCGGTTTGGACAACGATGTATGGCAGATGCCGGTGGTTCTGTTGGCTGATGTACGCAGTGTCGGCGTCCAGGGCGATGGCCGTACCTACGGCCACCCGATCGTTCTCCGTCCGGTATCGTCCGAGGACGCAATGACGGCCGACTGGTCGCGTTTGCCGTATGACCTCCTGGCGCGCATCTCCAACCGCATTACCAACGAAGTGGATGGAGTTAACCGCGTGGTGCTGGACGTCACCAGCAAGCCGCCGGGAACCATCGAGTGGGAATAGCATTTTGAGTGGCCGGCCTCCTCTGGGAGGCCGGCCACTGTTCTTTCAGCTGTGAAATGACGGCGAATTTCGCATTGGCACAGTGTTGCGGAGCGGGCTGAAGGAGTATTCCCGCTACCCTCGAAAGTATGCCGGTATGGTCCAAGGCGTCTAAAGCTAGTACAGAAAAGAAGGCAGCAGTTGTGTCATTAGGTCAAGGCCAGGAAGAGGGCTCCGAAGAGCTCCGCAAATGGCTGTCCGGACTTAAGCCCGTTACAGGGGCGGACACGATGCTGCGTTTCGTGAAGACGCCCGAAGGCGCCATCGATCTCAGCAACGCACATCCGTCGGGCCTCGCGCAGCTGTTGGCTGGGCGTAGAACGAGGTTGTCCACGCTTATCCGCGACCGCCAGCAATATCTGGTGGCGGCACGGGCCGCACGCAACATTCGCTCCAAAATATTTGAGCTCAGCAATGATCGCGGTATCGAGGCCGGGTACCTCTCCGCCGGCACGGTGGTGTGGACTTCAGCCGTAGGCGGCAAACCCCAGCGGGTTTCCGCCCCTGTCATGCTGACCTCCATTATCCTGACCGTTCGCCCGGGCGAGGACGATTTCGAGTTGCAGCTCACCGAGCAAGCACGCATGAACCCGGCTTTGGTACGTCACCTGAAGACCGTCCACGGCATCGTCTTCGACGTCAATGCAGTAGCCCGCATGGCCTACAACACGGCCCGGCTTGACCCCCAACCGGTCCTGGATCGCCTGGCTACCCTGGTTCAGCCCATTCACGGCGCCGAGGTTGAATTCAACTTGCTCGTGACCACTTTGGCTGATCTTTCGGGAAACCTGGATGATCCGTGGATCAACATGAACAACCCCACCGTGGCTGCGCTGGCAACTGCTGCCAATGGTGGCGAGATTGAGCCCGAACCCATCAAAGCAGGGCGGTTCCCCAGCCTTGATGAACGCGACCCGGCAGACGAACTCCTCTTGCTCGACGCTGACACGGACCAGCAGTATGTTGTGGACGCTGTTCGCGCGGGAGATTCGCTTGTTGTCAGCACCCCACCGGGCAGCGGCCAGACCCAGACGGCAATCAATGCGATTGGCGCCTTGGTCAGCGAAGGCAAATCCGTTCTCGTGGTGGGAGACCGGCAGTCCAGCCTGGCGGGACTTTCTGCGCACCTGGAATCGCTGGGCCTGGATTCGATGTTGTTCCGTCCGGGCAACGGCACCACACCGCAGCAGCTAAAGGGCCAATTGGTCCGTGCCATCATGCGCAATGAAAAGGCGCTGGAACCCCAACTCGGGAACCTCCATCAGACGCTGATCGGACACCGGCATGCCCTGAGGGACCATGTTGCCTCGCTCCACAATGTCCGCGAACGTTGGGGATGCTCGCCGTACCAGGCTATGCAATCGTTGGCCGAGCTGACGTCCATCCACCCGGCGCCGTCCACCACGGTGCGCCTGAAGCGCAGTGTGCTGGACAACATCAAGGACCGTGAAGAACTGGCTGGGCGCCTGCGTCGTGCTGCCGAGCTGGGCAGCTTCAGCCGGGCTTCCACCTCCAGCCCCTGGTACGGTGCCCGGCTCGTAACCCGCAAGGAGACAGAAGAGGCCCAACAGCTTGCGCGCATCGCCGAGGAGAAACTTCCCGTCCTGCGCGAGCGCATGAAGCAGGTTTCGGATCACGCCGAGATCCGTTTGGCGGACACCTTCACGGAGTGGGGCGCACAGCTTGAATTGCTGATTGCCGTGCGCGAAAGCCTGGACAAGTTCACTCCGGATATTTTTGATCGCCCGGTGCATGACCTCATCTCTGCAACTGCGAGCTCGGCGTGGAGGCGGGAGCGGAACCTGGAGATGCCGTCCATGCAGCGTTCGAGGCTGCGGCGGGTGGCGAAGGAGTATGTGCGGCCTGGCGTTCACATCGCGGACCTGCACAGCTCCCTGGTCCTGGTCCAGGAGCAGCGTGCCCTGTGGGCGGGCTATGCAACCACCCAACGTCACCCGGCCGTGCCGTCGGGGCTCGCTGACCTCGGGTCCTTGTACCGCGAACTCGATGGCGAGCTTCGCCGCCTGGGTGAGGCACTCAAGCACACTTCGGCCGGTGGTTCGCTGCACCAGACTCCGTATCTGGAACTGATGGAGCGGCTCGAACGGCTGGTAGCGGATACAGCCACGCTTGAAACACTTCCGGAGCGCACACTCCTGATTGAGGAGATGCGCGAGCACGGGCTCGGCGAGCTGCTCGCTGACCTTGCCGCCCGTGAAGTTCCGGCCACTTCGGTGGCAGCCGAGCTTGACCTTGCCTGGTGGCAGTCTGCCTTGGAAGCAATGATCAGTGGTGATGACTACCTCGCCATGTCCGACGGCGACTCCCTCCGCCGTCTTGAAGCTGAGTACCGCCTTGCGGACCAAGCCCACATTGCCAGTGGTGCTGCGCGTTTGCGGTGGCAGTTGGCCCGGAAGTGGGGCCAAGGGATAGTGGAGCACCCCCGGCAAGCCGAGTTGCTGCGTGCCCTGCTGAAGGATGGTCGGGTGACGCTCCCTGCTTTGAGTGCGCAGGCCCCTGACCTCGTGCCCCTGCTTGTTCCGGTGTGGTCGGTGAGCCCGTACCTGTTGACGGGAGTTCTTCCGGCGGAGCAGAAGTTTGACGCCGTGATCATCATCGACGCCGAATCGACCTCACTTCAGGCCGTCCTCCCGGCGATTGCACGGGCCCGGCAAGTCATAGCCTTCGGGGATGCGAAGGTCGCGAACGCCCGCACCTTCAGCGTTGCCGTCGAACCCCCCGTGGCGGGAGTGGCCAGCCACGAGAGCGTGGACAGTGCGTTCAAAGCCTTGGCACGCGTCCTGCCCACCTGGCAGCTGAACTGGGTTTACCGGGCGGTCGATGAGGATCTGATCCTGCAGCTGAGCAAGAACTACTACGATGGCGGCCTCCGGCGTTTGCCTGATGGCAATTCGGTAACTGGCCTGGATCGTTCGATCCTGGTGGAGTACATCCCCGATGGAACCGGCCTCCCCGGCGCGGACCATGAGGGCGTTGAGTCCGTTACGGCGGAGGTCAACCGCGTGGTGGATCTTGTCTTCGAGCATGCCAGACTCCGGCCCCGCACGTCCTTGGCGGTGGTCACGGCCAGCCTGCGCCACGCTGCGCGGATCGGCGAGGCTATCCGGCTTCAGTTGCCCAACCACCCCTTGTTGTCCGCCTTCTTCGGCGCCGGCCCCGAGTCTTTCCGCGTTGTGGACCTCGAGCGTGCCCAAGGCCTGGTGCGCGACCATGTCATTTTCTCCCTGGGCTATGGACGGACACCCCACGGCCGCGCCTTGCACTCGTTCGGACCCCTGTCCACCGAGGGCGGACGAAACCGCTTTGCCTTGGCAATGACCCGTGCCCGCCGTTCCATGCACGTCCTGAGCTGCTTCCGCCCGGAAGATCTGGATCTGGACCGCTTGGCGCACGGGGCTGTGGACTTTTACGAACTGCTGGACCGGGAACTGTCCGGAAACAGCAACCTTGGAACTCCTGCTTCGCGCGCCGTTGCCAGCGAACAGGCTTTGGGGGAGGACCCTCTGGTTGCCGATCTCGGCGAGAGGTTGCGGGCGAGGGGCGCCCGCGTGTGGCACCTTTATGACGGTGTCCTGGACATTGCCGCCGCTGCCGATCCCGTCCACACCATTGGACGGGAAGGCGCCGAGATTCCCACGCCGGTGGCAATCGAGTCCGATGGCACGGAACGTTACCGACGCATGAGTGTCCGTGAACGCAGCCGTCTGAGGCCCCAGCTGCTGGAACGCATGGGCTGGCGTTACATGTCCCTGTGGACCATCGAAGTGTTCACGGATCCTTCGTCCTGCGCAGATCGAATCGGGTCCTATTTGGGACTTGAGAACCATGTTCCCCAGGCCGCCCCGCCAGCGGAGCATGGCTTCCTGGACATGGATGTTGAACAATTGAATCTGGATAATGCTGGCTCCTCGTATGCAGGTTCCTCGTATTCCAGCTCCTCATATGGGATGTCCACGTACAGCAGCTCCTCGTACAGCGGTTCCTCCGCAACCCGGGCTTCGCATCGGCAAAGCCCGGGAAGTCCCCAGGCATCGCTGGAATCTCAGCAGCCCGGGCAGGCAGATGTGAACCGGCGCAGGGGGACGGATGGCGAACCAAGCAACGCAGAAGCCAGCAATCCAACGCCCAGTGATCCAGAGGATGGGACTGAAGTACCAGTGAATGAACAGGGAACCGACAACGAAAGCGGCTCTGACGAACAGGCCGCAGCTGTAGGCGCCGAAAACGCTGAAGAGCAGGCAGAGTCAAAGACGCCAGCGACGAAGCAAGCTTCCGGTGGAATCTTGCCTACCAAGGCCGCTGAAGACGATCCCCGGCGTTGGGGCGACGAAGGCAACTATGACCATGAGCAGTGGTTGAAGGAGCAGAAGCCCCCGCATTGGGGCTGATGAGATCACCGAATCCAAGCCCTCCATCAGGGATTGGCGAAACCTGGGCATTGACCAAACCTAGGGATTGACCAAAACGAAGAAAAGCTTGCCAAGCGTGGATGCGCCGGCAAGCTTTTCTGCTTGCCGGGGATCTGCAGCTACCACCATCAAGCCGTCGGTGTCGCTGGTGCCAAGCCATTGGCCAGGTTTGCCCCCTTGGGCAGACGTCCAAAGAACAGGGACGGAGGCGGCCAGGACTTCGGTTTGCCGGGACTCGTCGTATGATCCTGCAGCAGTGAGTACTACATTCACCAGCTGTCCCGGGGACAGAAGCTGGATGGATGAAGGGTCAGCCATGCGAAGAGGGACCGCAGCTGAACCTACAGGTGCACCAGTGAGAAGACCCGGCCCCAGAAGATTGGATTCAGTGGGAATCTGCCCTTTAGTCAAGGGCGAGGCAAGCTGGCGGCCCACCAGTGAAACGTGATCCTCCAGGGCTCCGGAGATCGCGAGGTCGGGCGGCACATCAACAGTGGTGAAGTCGGCCACTGTGAGGCTGGTGCCTGCGGCAAGATCACGGGCAGCGACGAGAATGCTGACGCGCTGCTCAGAGGCAGGGGTTAGCTGTTGGACTGTAATGCCCGTGGCCAGGCAGAGCAGCAGTGCAACTGTCAGCCGACGATTCCGGGAGACCCAGAAGTTCAGGCTCTGCCTGGGGCCCAGCCTCACTTGGCGATGTGGCCCCTGCTTCCGTGGGAGGAAAGAGCCAGCCGTGCTGGTTGGCGGGTTTCGGGAGCGACCACGGCCCCGGGCAGGGGCAGTTGAATGTTCGCGGCGGGGGAGTGGCGAAGTGGTGGACTTTAGTGGCATGACGCCACGTTAGCCACCGGGCTCGGCCGCCCAACAGCGGCCGGGTGCCCTATGTGGAAAAGTGCTGGTGTGGAAAAGTGCTGCTAGCTTGCTGCGGCTGCAGCCGCTGGTGCAGGCGCGGCAGCCGGGGTCGGAGTCGCCGGGGAGGAGGGCGCAGCGGAGACGGTGCTGCCCTTGGCATCGCGCGAATCCGTGCGGTAGAAGCCCGAGCCCTTGAAGACAACGCCGACGCTGTTGAACTTCTTGCGGAGCGCGCCCTGGCATTCAGGGCACTCCGTCAGGGAGCTGTCAGAGAAGGACTGGACGATGTCAAAGGCATGGTCACAGTCTTTGCAGGCGTATGCGTATGTGGGCACTGAGTTCCTCCTTCAGGACAAGGTTCAGGTCCTGTGGAGCCGTGGCGGAGAATCTCCGCATTAGCAGTCGCAGGGCCTGAGTGCCAATTCTATCATCAGCATCCCGTTCATCCGCTATCTGCCAACTCCACGTAGGTGGGCGGCTTCACGTAGCGTCAACCAGGTCACTCTCCGCCGCCAAGCGCGATGATTCCCGAGGGTGTCAAGGCATCCGGCACCGGCCGGTCAAAAGGCTCGGCGGGGATAGCTCCGGAAGGCAATACGTCGTCGTCGTACACCACCGCAATGGTGGGTGGCCGCCCAGCGGAACTGTCCAGGCGTTGGAGGAGGCGGTCGTAGTAGCCGCCGCCCTGTCCGATGCGGTTGCCATCCCGGTCCACAGCGGTGGCCGGCATGAAGATGCCCGCAACAGCGCTCACAACAGCACTGTCCAAACGCTCGCCTTCGGGTTCGTCGATGGGTGCGTAGTCGGACCGGACGAAAGCTGTCTCCGGCGTCCAGTAGACCCAGCTCAACTGGCGGCCGGCTTCGCAGACGGGAAGCAGGACCTGGTGGCCGGCGTTGTGGAGGCCCGCGATCAGGGGCATGGTTGGGGGTTCGTGGGAGACGCCGACGTAGATCGCGAAGGTCCTGGGGGATCCGGGCGAGATTTTCTCGGCCCAGGCCAAGCCGTGCCGTGCAATTGATTCACCGGCTTGGACTACTTGCTCCTTGGTGAGGCCGCGCCTGTACAGGCGTCGGCTGCTGCGGATGTCTTCCTTCGATGCCATTTTTGTCCGATCATGAGATTCGCGCGGGCTACCGTGGTCTACGTAAAGCAGCAAATCCGCTCCAGTTCAAGGGCTGTTTCTGCGTCTTGCCACGGCGAGGGTTTACCCGTTGATGTATTCCTTCCGTTACATTAGTCCGGTGACTCTCGATAACAATGCTGTCCGTAAGGCCGTCATCCCCGCAGCGGGTCTTGGTACCAGGTTCCTCCCCGCCACGAAGGCGATGCCGAAGGAAATGCTGCCCGTGGTTGACAAGCCAGCCATCCAGTACGTCGTCGAAGAAGCGGTGAAGGTTGGCCTGCACGACGTCCTGATGATCACCGGGCGCAGCAAGCGCGCCCTGGAAGATCACTTTGACCGTGTGCCGGCGTTGGAAGCAACGCTGGCAGCGAAGGGCGATACTGCCAAGCTGGAGGCTATCCAGTCCGCCACCAACCTGGGCGACATCCACTACGTCCGCCAGGGCGACCCCAACGGCCTCGGCCACGCGGTCCTGCGTGCAAAGCAGCACGTCGGGTACGAGCCGTTCGCGGTCTTGCTCGGCGATGACCTGATCGATCCCCGCGAGGACCTGCTCAGCGAAATGATCGCTGTCCAGCAAAAAACCGGTGGTTCCGTTGTCGCTCTCATCGAAGTTGAGCCTTCGAAAATCAGCGCCTACGGTTGCGCCGACGTCGAGGAAAACGGTGAAGACGGCTACGTCCGCATCAAGCAGCTGGTGGAAAAGCCGTCCCCCGAAGAAGCTCCATCCAACCTCGCGGTGATCGGTCGCTACGTTCTGCACCCGGCAGTGTTCGACGTCCTGGAGAACACTGCTCCCGGACGCGGCGGAGAAATCCAGCTGACGGATGCCCTTGAGGTTCTGGCTGCCGGGGAAGGTGAAGGCTACGGCGTTTATGGCGTTGTCTTCCGTGGGCGTCGCTATGACACCGGTGACAAGTTGAGCTACTTGAAGGCCTGCATCGAGTTGGCATGCGAACGCGATGACTTGGGCCCCGAGCTCCGCGAGTGGCTGCCCACCTTCACTGCCGGTCTTCCCAAATAACACCGGTGTACGGCTCTGCGATCTGGCCGGTAACGCTGGAAAGCGGAGCCTTGGTGCTCCGGCCCATCCGTTACCGCGACAAGCGGGAGTGGTCTGAAGTCCGTTCGCGGAACAGTGGATGGCTTGCACCTTGGGAGGCGTCCAATCCTGCGCCGGGTGGGCGCCTGCCGAGTTACCGTCAAATGGTGGCATCCCTGAATGCGCAAGCCCGGCAGTCCACGGCTTTGCCCTTCCTCATCACGGAGCGGACCGAGGGGTTCCGTGAGCCGCAGATTGTGGGGCAATTGACGGTCTCATCCATCGTGTGGGGTTCGGCGATGATGGCTACCTTGGGTTACTGGGTTGACAAGGAACGCGCCGGGCACGGCATTGCTCCCACGGCAGTTGCCATGGCTACGGACCACTGCTTCCGGACCCTGGGCCTGCACAGGATGGAAATCAATATCCGGCCTGAGAACGCACCAAGTCTCCGGGTGGTGGAAAAGCTCGGATTCCGGGACGAAGGCTACCGCCTGAGGTACTTGCACATCAATGGGGAGTGGGCGGATCATCGATCATTCGCACTGACCTCGGAGGAGGTTCCGCAGGGACTCCTCGGCGCCTGGCTCAGAGGAAGAACAGGCAGGTCATAGCCCCTTTTGAGCCGTATCTCCATTCATTTGTGGACTCGCCGACGACACACCGACCGCAATGCCGCCGCCCCTGATGATTTGCTTCTACGGTTTTGAATGTGGACTTCCCTCTCAGCAGCTCAGTGATCCTTGTGGTCACTGTCGCGCTTTGGATGGTATGGGTCGCTCCTTACGTTCTTCGGAACAGACGGCAGCAGGTCCAGGCGGCCACTGTTTCAGCAGAGGCATTTGACGACGAACCAGACGAAACGCAGGCAGGGGTGGTACTGACTTTGGCACCCCGGCAGGAGAAACCGATGGAGACCATGCACAGCAAAGCACCGGCGTCGCCCCAGGAATCCAGCGTGGCTGAGTCGTCGGCCAGGAAGCCGCCCGCAACTCCCTTTACTATTCGTTATGCCCGGCTCACTTTGGCCCTGGCAGGTCTGGCCTTATTGTTGACTGCCATTGTTTCGGGCGTACTGCGGCTGTTCGGCACCGGTAATGTCTGGCTGCCGTTGGTGTCGTTCGTGGGTTCGGTACTTGCGGTAGTGACTTTGCGGCGACTCGCCCTCCGGGATCTCCGTGAACGTCGTGCGCGGCGGGCTGCACCAGTGGTGCCCATCCAAACCCCGGCACGGTACTTGCCAAAGGAAGCGCCTGTCGAAGCCAAGGAAACCCCGGTTTTCGATGCTGAGGCCGGAAAGCTGGAAGCCGCACGCCTTTCGGCCGTGGAACTACGCCAGGCTGCCTTGGCTGTTGCCCTAGCGGCCGGAGACAAGTCTGCTGGTGACAAGTCCGCCGCTGACAAGTCCGCCGCTGACAAGTCCGCTGGTGATAGGTCCGCCGAGGGGGCCACTGGTTCCGAGGATGCCAGCTGGGAACCGGTTGAGGTTCCCAAGCCCACCTACGTTGGTGCCGCGAAGGCGCCGCGCCCCGCTCCGGAGCCTTTGGATCTTCCTGACGCTCCCAAGCCTGTGGGCAAGCCGGTGCTGAAGCAAAGTGTTGAGCAGGCGGAGGCCGCAGCAGCTGCACAGGTGCGTACTGCATCCAAGGGGCAGAGCGCCCTGAGCAACCTGGACGATGTCCTGCAGCGTCGCCGCGCCTAGCCCGGAATGACCACGCTCTGTGTTGCGGGTGGCACCGGCCAGGTAGGCCGTGAGGTTGTTCGCCAGGCGCTCGACGCCGGGCACACAGTATCCGCCCTGAGTCGCCACGTGCCGCCTCCCGGTTCGGAGAAGCATTACGACGGCGCCAGCTACTTTGCAGGCGACGTCACCACAGGCGATGGCCTGGCAGCTGCGCTGGCGGGTGCCGACGTCGTCATTGATTGCCTTGAGGGCCAGTTCGGGAAAGCCCAAAAGCAATTTGCCGACGGCGGCGAGCGTCTTCTTGGCATGGCTCACCAGGCAGGTGTTCGCAGGGCTGTGGCGTTGTCGATTATCAACTGCGACAAGAGCGCCCATTCCTACTATGTCTCCAAAGCGGCAAAGGAGCGGGTCTACGCGAGGGCCGAACTGGAAACGGTGGTTATCAGAGCCACGCAATTCCACAGCCTGGTCGAAATGATCTTTAGCGCAGGTGCAAAGATACGGTTGATTCCGGTGTTCAAGGGAGTGCGGTTCCAGACGATCTCACCCAGGGAAGCCGGATCTGCATTGCTCGAAGCTGCGCTGGAACCGCCTTCTCCCGAGCAGCACCGGGTCAGAACCGTTGGCGGCCCCGAGGTCCTGGCCATGAAGGACATGGCGGCGTCGTGGAAAGCCATTAGTGGCGCACGAGGCAAGGTTCTGGAAGTCCCACTGCCGGGTGCCATGGGCGCCTACCTGCGCGCAGGACTCAACCTCATGCCCGAGCAAAGGTATGGCACTGAAACGTTCGTGTCGTGGTTGGAAAAGCGCCGGGAAACTTTGTAGCCTAGGGACACTGGCCCGGCCGTAGACGCCGTGCCCAGGGGGCTATAGCTCAGTTGGTAGAGCGCTTCGTTCGCATCGAAGAGGTCAGGAGTTCGAATCTCCTTAGCTCCACAGATTTCGCCAACAACAAAACCGGCCAGGCACAACGTGCCTGGCCGGTTTCTTGTGGGAGTTTAGAGGGGTTGGATGTTCTCCGCCTGAGGTCCCTTAGGGCCTTGGGTGATGTCGAACTGGACCTTCTGGTTCTCGTCCAAGGAACGGTATCCGCTGGAGGTAATTGCGGAATAGTGGGCGAATACATCCGGGCCACCGTCGTCCGGGGCAATAAATCCGAAGCCCTTTTCAGCGTTGAACCATTTTACTGTGCCTGTAGCCATGCTTGTTTTTCCTTCACGGGTCGCTGGTCGGTACCGCTTGTCGGATCACCGTCCCCGCCACTCACATTATTGAGCCTATGTGTCGATCCGACATGGGGCAACAGATTCGGCGGCGCGCCTTCGTAATATGGTTGTGACCGAGGCACGCGATCGGGCTGTGGTTGAAGAGCCGGGCGGCAGTGGATGGCGCCTTAGAATTACCCTGTGAACGACTCCCTGCCTCCGTGCCCCGAATGCTCCAGTGAATACACCTACCAGATGGGCGTGCTGCTCGTTTGCCCTGAATGCGCCCACGAATGGTCACCCACCGCCGAGAGTGATGTGCAGGCGCACGTCATCAAAGACGCGGTGGGCAATATTCTGAACGACGGCGACACCGTCACGGTGGTCAAGGACCTCAAAGTCAAGGGCAGCGCCACGGCCATCAAGGTGGGCACCAAAGTGCGGAATATCCGCCTCGTCGACGGGGTGGGGGATCACGATATTGACTGCAAAGTGGACGGATTCGGTCCCATGCAGCTCAAGTCCAGCGTCGTAAAGAAAGTCTGACAGGAGGACTTCACCATGACCGGAACCCCAGTACCTAAAGGCCTCGCCGGCCCCATCCTGGTAGGCGTCATGCCCGGGCAGCGGCCCGTCGTCGTCGAGCGCGCCGCTGAGGTGGCGCTGAGCGCCGGGCTCCCACTGGTGTGCGCGTTCGTCGATGTGACGGCCTATCCCGTGGACGGCACCACGGGCGGTCCATCGGCCCCGATTGATCCCGACGGCGTGGATGACGATGCCGAGAGCGCCCCGGAATCCGTGCGGACAGCAATTGCCACCCAGTTGGCCGAAGCTGATCTGAACTGGTCCATCGTTTCCCTGGCAGGGGAGCCGGCACGGGCGTTGGCCCGTGAGGCAGAAGATATCGGGGCGTCCATGATTGTGGTGGGCTCCAGGGACCGCAAGCTCGGTTCAGCCATCAAAGAACTGACGGCGGGCTCCATTGCCCGGCAGCTCTTCCACCGCCAAGACCGTCCTGTGCTCGTTGTACCCGTTGAGCCACGGGTACCGGTGGATGATGACGACTGAGATCAGGCGTCCCGTCCATCTTCACTGGGGGTTCATCGGAATTGTCGCCGTAGGCGGCGTCCTGGGGGCGCTCGCCCGCTATGGCCTCGGACTCTTGATTCCCGCGCCAGGATCCTGGCCGTTGCCCACCCTCCTCATCAACCTTTCCGGCGCCTTGGCGCTCGGCGCTTTGCTGGAGGGGCTGGCGAGGAGGGGGCCCGACGTCGGACGTCGCCGGATGCTGCGCCTCGCCTTGGGTACGGGCTTTCTGGGTGCCTACACCACCTACAGCACGCTCGCATTGGATGCGGTTCACCTGTTTACCGCAGGAGACACGACTGGTGGTACAAGTTATCTGGGTGTGAGCCTGCTGGGTGGGGCGGTGGCAACCACAACCGGAATCTGGCTCGCTGCATGGCACCACCGGCGGGCGAAATGACCGTCCTCCTGTTGGCCCTGGCGGGGGGACTCGGCGCCGCTGCCAGATTCATTCTGGACGGGCTCATCCGGGCACGCCTTCGTACGGCCCTGCCATGGGCCACCATTTTCATCAATGTTTCCGGCTCCTTGCTCCTCGGGTTCCTGGCTGGCCTTGTGATGCAAGGGCAGGCCCCCGAATCCCTTCAACTCATCCTCGGCACTGGTTTCCTGGGTGGCTACACCACCTTCAGCACGGCAAGCCTGGAGACCATCCGGCTGGTGCAGAGCGGGCGGATGGGGCTGGCGCTTGTCAACGGCTTGGGTTCCATGGCTGTCAGCGTCGGGGCTGCCGCTGCCGGTGTTTGGTTCGCCGTGCTGCTGGCTTAACAGGTCGCTGCCTGGCTGTCTTAGCCCGGCTGTAGGATCGGTGCCATGGCTAACAAGACATTCAATGAGCTGTTGTCCGTTCAGGTCGCCAATGAGTTTGCGGCCTCCCAGCAATACATTGCAGTAGCCGTGTATTTTGACGGTCAGGACTTGCCGCAACTTGCCCGGCATTTTTACCGCCAGTCCCTCGAGGAGCGGAACCACGCCATGATGATGGTCCAGTACATGCTGGACCGTAACGTACCCGTCGAGATTCCCGGCATCGCCCCGGTTCGCAACAACTTCGCCAACGCCAAGGAACCCATCGCTTTGGCCCTTGAGCAGGAGAGGGAAGTCACGCGCAACATTGAGGAGATGTTCCGCGCCGCCCGCGCAGAGGGTGACGCCCTGGGCGAACAGTTCATGCTGTGGTTCCTGAAGGAACAGGTTGAGGAAGTTGCCTCCATGACCACGCTTCTAAACATCACAGAGCGGGCGGAAAACCTCTTCGACATCGAGAATTACGTTGCCCGTGAGAGCGTTGGCGATGCTGGGCGTGATTCAAGTGCGCCGTCTGCTGCCGGTGGCGTGATCTAGCGGCAAAAAACCCAAAGGGCCAACACCGTCCCGAGGTCGAAATTCCCAGGCCGAAAACAGGTCCCGAGGCCCCCCGAAACTCAGCTTCCGGCGGCCTCTTCGATTGTCAGGGCATCGTCGTGATCGGACCTGCCCAACAGGGACAGGCGGCTGGCAATGCGGGCCAGATCCACGGGCAGGACGCTCCCGGAGGGCTCCGCGTCCCAGTCCAGGGGTCTCGTGCCGATCAGGAACAAGGTGATGTCCTGATCGTGAAGCACGTCCACGGCATTGCTGAACCGCTGCCATGCGGGCGCGGAAGCAGGGTCGCCCACGGCAGGGGAGGGAACGTCGTCGATGACCCAGGTCTTGAAACTGTGCGCCAAGGCCAGGAAGTCCGCGGTGGAGGTCAGCCCTGCGCACAATTCCGGAAACCCCACCCAGAGCAGCTCCGGGTCTGCGTTCTTGACCACGATCGGTTGCGTTGTTGGGGTCAGCACACGGCTTTGGGACGCGGATGGACGGAAGAGCCCCAACCGTCCCAGTTGTTTGGGCGTGCCCGGCGTGATGATCCGACCAGAGCTGAAGGCCTTGGGCGCGTCGCCGGGTTCTGTACCTGCTGCAGGAAACCGCCGGAAATCGGCGGGGCCGTTGATCTCCACAATCTCCATCATCTCTTTGATGGCTTCGATGGTGGGCACAAAATGGTCGTGCCACAGGGGATTAGGCAGCAAGTCGTCCGGGGCGTAGTTGGATGTGACCACCAAGGGAATCCGGCGCTGTGCCGCGGTTCGCAGTAGTCGCGCGATTAACATTCCATCCCCAACGTCATGGACATGGAATTCATCAAAGAACAGGACATCGATGTCCGCCAGGAGCACATCCACTGAGTGCTGTATGGCTGTTCCATCCGCGGAAACGGGACGGTGCGTTCCGCCGTGGAGCTTACGGAAGAAATCGTGAAAGTGGACGCGACGTTTCCGGGCCCGGAGCCTGTCATGGAAACTGTCCATGAGCCACGTTTTGCCGCGACCCACAGGTCCGTGAAGATAGATGCTTCGCGGCGTCCTCTGCTGTAGCGTACGACGACGGCCCGTTACCGCTGCACCGAAGGCTGCCAACCGCTGCGCTGCTTCATGCTGGCTGGACTCAAGCTGGAAACCTGACCGTCCGGCGTCGTGCGAGATGCCCTCCAAGAGCGCCAGGACGGTTTCCCCGTTGCCTTGCCCTCGTTGGGTACGGTTTCCTGGTTGCGGGAATAGCGGCGTCACAGCCAGCCTTTCCGCTTGAAAATGAGATACATGAGCAGTGCTGCTCCGACCATGAGCCCGATGGCCATTGGATAGCCGAAGTCCCAGTGCAGCTCCGGCATGTGGTCAAAGTTCATGCCATAAACGCCCGCCACGAACGAGGGAGCGAACAGAATGGCAGCCCACGAGGAAATCTTCTTGACCTGCTCGTTCTGCGCAGCGCTCGCCTCGTTCTGGCGGTTGGCTGTCAGGGTGCCGTCAAGGGTCAGGGCGTTCTGCAGGAGATCCCTGAAGGAGTTCACCCTGGAGATAACGCGCTGGACGTGGTCCTCTACGTCGCGGAGGGAGCGCTGGAGTTCGATGTCCACGCCGTACTTTTCGAAGCCCTTCTCCAGCAGGACCATGATGTCCGGAAGAGGCTGGATGGCCCGCTGGAATTGAATGACTTCACGGGCAAGTTCATAGATCCGTCGAGAAACCGCGGTGTCGCCGCTGAAGAGCTGGTCCTCAATTTCGTCGATGTCGTTCTCAAGTCCGGCCACCACAGGCGCGTAATCGTCCACCACCTGGTCCAGGAGGGCATACAGCACCGCTTCGGGTCCATGCCGCAAAAGGTCTGGGCGCTGCTCCAAACGGTGCCGGACGCGAGCGACTCCGCCGGTCTCGGCATGGCGGATGGTCACCACGAAATTGGGACCAGTGAAGATGTGCAGCTCGCCAAACTCCACCGTCTCCGAAGCATCCAGATAGCGGGCGGGCCGCAGGACCGTGAAGAGGTTGTTGTCGTAACGCTCCAGCTTTGGCCGCTGGTGCGCTGAAACAGCGTCCTCCACAGCGAGTTCGTGAAGGCCGAATTCGTGGGCGACGGCGGCCATCTCGTCCCGGGTGGGCCTGTATAGCCCGATCCACGCCATGCCACCTTGCTCCGAGAGAGTCTCGAAAGTCTGCTCAAGGTTACGTGGGGTGGCTGTGCGTACGCCCTCTACATAGACGGCGTTATCAATGATGGTCACGAGTGAACGCTACTGCATGGCACCGATGATGGCGCCGGCAATGGTCATGGCGAGGATGTCGTGCCCCGCATCAATAACGGTCACCTCAGAGGGACGCCCCGCGAAACCATTGTGGATGACATGTCCTCCGGCACGGAACACCAAAGCCAGGATCAAGGCGAAGAGTCCGCCGGCAAGGAAAGTGTTGAGCTCCAGGGCACTGATCAGGATGGCCAGCAGAATGCTGGTGAGCGCCGCGGCAAGCATCATGGGAATCCAGATGCCCGCGCCACCATCGATGTTCTTAAGGTCCTCTTCGGTTTTGCCGATCGCTTGCATCCACCGGCGCCCCAGGACGGCTGGCATGTACCAAACGAACCCGATCACCATGCTTGAAATGAAAGCCAGGAGGACAGCGAGCCAGTTGATCTGCAATATGTGTGAGAGCCAATCCATGGTCAAAAGCCTAATCGGGTGAGACGCCTGGAACCGCGTTCAAACGCTCATGCTGACCGCGTGTTGGTGGAACCGGCCAGCCTTTCCATCAAAGGCTCCGTGCGGTAGGGGATATGCGTGTGTAGGGCCAGGACAGTTTCTGTTCGGATGACGCCTTTGGTACGAAGGACGGATCTCAGCGCAGATTGCAGGTTGTGCGTGTCCGTGGCCACCACGCGGCACCACAGATCTCCGCGGCCTGAGATTTCGTGGACTTCCAGCACCTGTGGAATCAGCCGCAAGGCGCCGATGACGCCGTCGAGTTCGCGGTGCGTTACTTCAATGGTGATGAAAGCGACGACGTCGTACCCCACCTTTTCAAGGTCCACTTCGCGGCCTGCTGCCTGAAGGACCCCGGACCGGAGCAGCCGTTTAAGGCGGCTCTGCGCGGTATTGCGGGCAATGCCGAGGGAATCGCTGAGCTCGGCGATCTGGATGCGGGGGTCCTTGATGAGTTCCAGCAGGATCTTCAAGTCCATGGGGTCCAAGGTATTCAAATGGTCACTCCGGCTTACTTTGACGACACTACTTTGAGTATTGTGCTCAATTTTCCCACGTTCCTGCTGCGTTGAGCGCAGTACTGCGGCAATCTGTTGCTACCGAAACCTGGCTGTGCCCTCCATCCCACAAGGAACCCCGCGCAGCCCCGAATCAAAGGCACGGAAATGACTGTCTTGAGCGAACTCCGCATGCGTCCGGCCAAAGCCGGCGTCTGGAGTTGGGATGCCACCACCACTGCAAGGCTGGTCCTGGCCGGCATAGTGATGTTCACGCTGCTTGTGGGCGCAAACCTTGCCACACCTCTCTATCCTTTGCTGCAGGCCAGCCTGGGTATGTCCTCCTTGGACGTCACGATGGCCTTTGCCAGCTACGTGCTGGCGCTTGTTGTGGCTCTCATCGTGGCGGGGCACTGGTCCGATCACATTGGCAGGCGGGCGGCACTGGTGCTTGCCGTCGTCATGGGTTTGGTGGGCGGCATCATCTTCGCGAATGCGGACAGTCTTGGCATGTTGTCCCTCGGCAGGGCCTTCCAAGGCGTGGCAGTAGGGCTGGCTACTGGGGCCAGTTCCGCAGCCCTGCGTGAACTGTTGCCCCAGCGGCCTGACTGGGCTTCGCGCTTCACGTTGCTCTCCTCGGCTGGTGGCGTGGCTGCCGGACCCGCCATCGGTGGTCTCCTGTCGCTGCTTCCGGACCCTACGCGGACGCCCTATTACATCCATTCCGGGGTGCTGCTTGCCACGCTTATTCCACTGTGGCTACTCAAGGCAAGGCCCGCGATTGCGCCCGCTGCAGGAAAGCCGGCGTTCAAGGTTCTCGCTCCACGAAAACCCGCCATTTCCAGTCACGCCCGCAGTGCCTTTTGGATGGCATCGGCAGTGGGCTTCCTGAGCTTCGCAGTCTTTGGGTTCTGCCTGTCGCTGGCTCCCGGATATTTCGCAACGGTGGTGCATGCTGATTCCAGACCCCTTATCGGGCTGCTGGCTGGGGTGACCTTGGGTGCTTCGGCGCTCAGCCAGCTGGTAGGAGTACGCGGACGCTACCTGGTCCCCGTTGCCCTGGCGGTGTTGGGCATCTCGATAGTCCTGGTGGGAGCTGCCGCAGCTTGGTCAAGTCCGTTGTTGCTGGTTGCAGCCAGCGCCACTGCGGGTGCAGGGCAGGGCATCGCCTTCCGTCAGGTGTTCAACGACGTTGCCGGGAAGGTCGAGGCAGCCCGGCATGCGCAGGTCATCAGCACGGTATACGTCATCACCTATTTGGGGAGCGCAGTTCCGGTGATTGGTTTGGGAATGGCGGTCTCGGTATTTGGCTTGCAGACCGCCGTCGTTGGTTTTACCGTGCTGTGTGGGGTTGCAGCGCTGGCACTTGCCGCGGCGTCACTCCGGGGTGCCAGGCGCGCCTGAGAGTCGCTACTCGGGGAGCGGACCGCGATTGCCGGGGATGTGCTGGAAGACCATTGTGGTCTCCGTGTGGCCAACCACCGGATCAGTCGCGAGGTTATCCAGCAGCCAGTTGCGGAGGTCGTCGGTGTTGGCGACTGCAATATGCAGAAGATAGTCCACGGAACCTGTGGTGTGGAACGTGGAGATCACTGCGGGCAGCTTAGGGACGCGTGCAGTGAAGCGATCGATCTGGTCCCGATCGTGGGCGCGGAGACGGACAGCAATGAGCGCCTGCACCGAGCGGCCAATTGCCGGCAGGCTGAGGACAGCCTCAAAGCCTTCGATGATCCCGCGTTCGGACAGGGCCCTTGTGCGCATCAGCGCAGTGGAGGGAGCGATTCCCACGAGTTCTGCCAACTGTTTGTTGGAGATGCGGGCGTCCTCCACCAGGGCGGCAAGGATCCGTTCATCTATGGCGTCCAGCGGCTCGGCGCTGCCTGACGTTGGCCGAACATTCTTCGCGGGGTTGCTCACGGATCCTCCTGAAATTGCCTTTCATTCATCATAATCACTGAAATCCTGACTAACCATTCGTTCCAGATGGTACTTCCCGAATATTTGTCCGTGATGGCGCGGGTACTACGTGGATTATTTTGGGGTTGGGTCCAAGGGCTGTCGCTCGCTGTTCTTGAGGCTCCGACGCCGGGCGAGCCGTTGGAGTGGCTCACTGAGCACCATGAGGAGCAATGGCAGGTTTCCCAAGTCTGGAACTATGAGAGCAAGGATCAGCGCGGCGAGAAAGAGCGCCGCCACGATGGTCCCGGCCTGGATCCCGGACCTCGTGGCCGCCTCGTCCAGGTCATGCAAGTGCGGGTGCGAGCGAAGATAGACGCGGGCCAGCAGCAGCAGGAAACTCGTAGCGAAAAGCGTGCCTATGTAGACAAGCGGCTGCGCCCAATCTGCATGCATTTGCGTTGACAGTGCAGTTGCCACCGGCATCCACACGATGGTGAACATCCAGGCGATAGTCAGCCACAAGAGTACTGAGTCCACAAGACGGACGTTGCGGAAGAGCCGGTGATGGTGAACCCAAAAAACAGAGATGAGGACGAAGCTCAGGACGAATCCCAGGAGGGGATATCGCTCCTCGGCGAACCACTGGGCTGTGGTGCCGTGATGATCAGCCAGTTCACCAACGCTCTCCATGAGGGGGAGGATCAGCAGCGTCAAAGCGATCGCCACCACGGCGTCGGTAAATGCCTGCAGCCGCTCCGGCGAGGACAGCTCCCGGGAACTTGTGACCTCTGTCATGCCTCCGATTGTAGGGGTTCCGGTGTCGAAACCGCCCTGGTTTGCGCCTGTGGTGAGCGATGTACGACGGCGGTGACTACCGCCGTCGTGACGGCAAGGGCCATGACGCTCCACGCCAAAGCCGGCCACCCGAACGCCTGGAAAGCCAGGCCTCCCGCCCAGCCGATGACACTGGACCCCAGATAGTAGGAGAGGTTATAGAGTGATGCCGCTTGGGCGCGGCCTGTTGTGGCGATGGCGCCGGTCCAACCGGAACCCACGCTGTGGGCCGCGAAAAAGCCGCCAGTAAACACCACGAGGCCGATCAACGTTGCCACGAGGTTCTCTGCCAACGTGAGGGCGAGTCCGGCAATCATCATGAGACTCCCAAAGAGCAGGACATTGCGCCGCCCAAAGCGCGTCGTGAGTCCGGCCGCCCACCGGGAGCTCACGGTACCTGACAGATAGGCCAGGAAAATGAGGCTCACCAGCGTGGTGGGAAGTCCGAATGGTTCATCGTGGAGCCGGAATCCGAGGTAGTTATAGACCGCGACAAATCCGCCCATGAGCAGGAATGCCTGAAGGTAAAGGGAGAACAGCTTGGGATTCGTGGAATGGCCTCGCAGTGTGCGCAAGGCTCCGCGGAATCCCTTCGGCGGTACGGGCATGAAGCGTCGCTGTTTGGGTACCAGCACCAGGAACAGGACCGCGGAGACGGTGGCCAGCAGGGACACTGCCAGCGCAGCTGTCCGCCACCCCCACAGTTCTCCCACTGGACCCGCGACCAAGCGTCCGGCAAGTCCGCCGAGCGTGGTTCCAGCAACGTAGCTTCCGGCCGCCAGTGCGGTGTGGATCTTGGTGACTTCTTCGTTGAGGTACGCGATGGCTATGGCTGGGATTCCGCCCAGGGCCATGCCTTCAAGAGCGCGCAGTCCGAGGACCAGTGGAACGGTCGGTGCCAGTGGAACAAGCAGCCCCAGCACTGTTGCTGCTCCGATGCCCATGGCCATTGAACGAACCCGGCCGATCCTGTCTGCCACAAATGACCACGGCAGGACGCTGACGGCAAGTCCCACGGTGGCCAGGGAGATACTCAGTGCGGCTTCTGCTGCCGAGATGCGGAGGTCGGCTGCCATGAGTGGCAGGACCGCCTGGGTTGAGTACAGCTGGGCGAACGTAGCCACGCCGGCCAAGGCCAATGCGGCAAGCACGCGTCGGTAGCCACGGGAACCCTTGGCATGCCCGTCCCATGGTGTAACGCTCACAGCTGTTTTAGTCACTGGCCCAGACTAGGCTTCCTGGACTGTGCGTTCCAATGCATGATTCGCTTATGATTCATGCAGGAATGCATGACTTTCGTACTGATGCTGGAGCGGAACGGCAGGCGCATGGAACCGGATCACCAACAGCTTGTGCAACTCCTGCCGCTCCTACCCGTCCTGGCAGAATTGGGCCGGACGGAGCATATGACGGAAACGGCTGAGCTCCTCGGCGTTCCCCAGTCCACGGTGAGCCGTGCAGTGACCAGGGCAAGCGCGATTGTGGGGATGGATCTTCTTGTTCGTGATGGGCGTGGCATCCGCCTGACTCCAGCGGCAAGAACATTGCTGCCCTATATCGAAGCGGCGCTGGAAGACTTCCAAGCCGGATTGGATAGGGTTCGCCACGAGTCGGACGTGGTCAGGGGACGGATCCGGGTCTCGTTCCAGCACACGTTTGGGGAAGCGACGCTGCCCCTGCTCATCAGCGCGTACCGCGGCCGCCATCCGCATACGGTCTTCGAGCTCCGGCAGGGTCCGCGTGACGACTGCCTGGACGAACTGGCCAGGGGCGATACAGATTTCGCGCTCACTGCACCGATCGCCCCGGACGGCAGGGGCATCCACTCCCTGCCTCTCTACAGGGAGCCGCTGCGCGTAGTGCTGCATTATCGGCACCCACTCGCGAGCCGCTCAAGCGTGCACCTCTCCGAGCTGCGCCACGAGCCCTATGTGACGCTGCCCGCCGGCGTCGGCCTCCGGGCTCTGGGTGAAGCGTTGTTGCGCGAAGCAGGTTTCCGTCCGCGGACCGCCTTTGAAGTCCAGGAATCCCACACTGTCCGTGGGCTGGTCGCGGCCGGACTTGGCTTCAGCATCCTGCCTCCCGCCGGGCCGGGCTCCGGAACTGGCCAATTCCTGCCGGGGGCCGAGTTGGGACTTGTTGAAGTTGCCATCGAATCCGAGCTTGCCTTCCGGCAGATCGGCATGGCTTGGCGGGAGCGCACCTTCGAACCCGACGCCGTCAGGCTCTTCCGTGAGCTGGTGGTCAGGGAGGGCGAAGCGTTGCTGGCCGAGCTTGTCAGAGCACGTTCAGGAAACTCCTGACGACATCCTCCGCAGATCCTTCCTTTGCGGATCGCCAACCGGTGCCCGCCCACAGATTGAGGCGCTCAGGATCACCCGCCGCCGATGCTGCTGCCCGGATCGGCGCCGTCAGATGATGGATTGCCGGATAGCCCTCCGGCGCATCCTCGTGATCACGGACGAACTCGTTGACCAGCGAGCGGGCGAAGCGCCCCGTAAAGGCCCGGGTCCTGGCTGTCTCCGAATAGCGCGGATCGCCGAGGGCATCTTTATGCGCTTGCCGGGCACCGCTTTCCTCCGTGCGTATCAGCGCCGTACCAACTTGCGCGGCTGCCGCACCAGCGGCGAGGACTTCGCGAAGCGCTGAACCGTCGCTGATCGCGCCGGCTGCAATCAAGGGAAGGTCGACGGCGGTACGCACCTGGGCGATGAGACCCGCCGTCGTGGTGTTTTCTCCTGGGCCGGCGGCGAGGAACGCCGCCGTGTGTGCTCCTGCGGAACTATGCTGCACCGCAAGGGCATCCGGGCCTTCCTCCGCGGCGGCAAGGGCCTCGGCAACACTCGTCACACTGGTGATGACAGCAGTTCCGGCCTTCTGCAGGGCCTTGACCACAGAGCGTCCCGGCAGCCCAAAGGCGAAGCTGACGAACTCCACAGGACCCGCGATCAACGCGTCGATTTTGTCCTGCCAGGCGTCGTCGTCATCAAATCGGAGGGCCGGGACTGCCACGCCGTAGCGGGCCGCCTCTGCTTCAAGTTCCGTCCGGTACGCCTCCATCCTCGCGCGAGCCGCCGGGGACGGGGAGAGTTGCGCCATATCCGGTACAAAAACGTTCATTCCGAACCGGATGCCCATTGCACGCGCAGTTGCGATCTCGGCCGTCATGGCCTCGGGGCTTTTATAGCCGGCGGCGAGAAAACCCAAACCGCCGCCGGCTTGAACTGCCTGCACCAGGGCGGCAGTGGACGTTCCACCAGCCATGGGCGCTGCAATGAAAGGCGTATCAAACAGGGAATGCGACATTGCGGTTTCTCCTCGGGGCGCTCCAAGTTAGTCTTTCACGGTGAACAATCTTGACTCTGCCATGCATTCCCACGCGTCCCCGGAGGCACTCACCGGTACCGTGATCGGGTTGGATATCGGCGGAACGAAAACGCGGGGTGTGAGGTTCGAAGACGGCGTTCCCGTCCTGGACGAAAGCGCCGGAAGCTCCAATGTGCAGAACGTAAGCCGCGAAGAGGCCATGGCAAATCTCGCTGAGCTTTTCGGAAAGATCGGCGGCGGTGACATTGACGAGGTTTACGCGGGTGCCGGAGGAATTGATACCGATGAGGACGCAAAAGCGCTCGCCGACCTCATTTCTCCGCATGTCCCCGGGGCACGCATCACGGTGGTTCACGATTCCCGGCTGCTCCTGGCCGCAGGGGGAGCAAGCACGGGCGTGGCCGTGATTGCCGGAACTGGTTCTGCCGCGTGGGGTAGGAACGCGGCCGGTGAGGAGGCCCGGGCCGGAGGCTGGGGTTATCTTCTGGGCGACGAGGGGAGCGGTTACTGGCTGGGCCGCGAAGCCGTGCGTCACAGCTTGCGGCGGATGAACCAGGGACTTGAGCCGGATACCCTGAGCCGTGCCTTGCTGAATTCCTGTGGAGTGGAAGAGCCGGGCAAACTGATCGCCTTGTTCCACTCCCCGGAAACGGGTCGCCGTTATTGGGCACAAAAAGCGCGGCTCGTCGTCGAAGCTTCGGACGCCGGTGATGAAACCAGTTCATGTCTGGTGGACCAAGCGGGCAGGGACTTGGCTGACTTGGCCGAACAGGCCGTTCGACAACTCGGCTTGGATGGTCCCGTAATTCTGGGCAGCGGACTGGGCATGAACGTCCGCCGCCTGCAGGAATCATTCAAGGCGCGCCTGGCCGAGCGGGGCATCGTCGACGTCCGGATTCTTCAGCAGGACCCAGTGTTCGGCGTCCCTATGCTTGTGGCCGAGCAGCGGGCATAGCGGTTTGAACATCAGCCCCGGGCCCGAGGACCTCAGCCTCGGGTACGGGGACGCAACTTAACGCCCGGAAGCGGCGGCGCAGGGATTCGTCCGGCTTCCGGCCCTGCGTCTGGACCATGGCCCTGGACCAACCCGAAGCGTGAAGTGGCGGCAGCGTCGTCGTCGAGCAGGCCTTCGGCTTCCCATTCCAAACGCGCTTTTTCCACTTCCTCATGGGTACGTCCCACGAAGTTCCACCACATCAAGAGGTCTTCCCCGAACGGTTCGCCGCCCAAAAGCATGAAACGGGTATCCGGTCGGGCCTCTACGATCAGGTTCTGCCTGCCGGCGCCGAGGTAGGCCAGGGGGCCTGGTTCGATGTCTTCGCCGTCGATGTTCAAGTGGCCGTCCAGCACCAACACGGCATGCTCAAACTCCGGAAGCAGCGGAAGCTGGAGTGTACCTGCGCCGGTGATGTCAGCGCCGACGATGGGGCTGAACATTGTGGCCGGGGAGCGTTGACCGGCAAATCCGCCCACCATCACGGTTGCTGTGTAGCCCTCGCCAACAGCCACTGGAAGCTCGGTGTGTTGCTCGAAGGAGGGTTCGCGGTGCCGGTGTTCGTCAGGGAGTGCAACCCACAACTGGAGTCCCCGCGACATGGGAATCTCGTCATCAGCCCCGGCCAGTGTAGCTGCAGGCAGGACCGAGAATTCGGAATGGGAGATTCCATGGCCGGCGGTCATGATGTTCAGTTCACCCGGTTTGACCACCACATCGCTTCCCACGCTGTCGCGGTGCCGCACGGCCCCTTCCAGCGGCCATGTCACGGTTTGGAGGCCGCTGTGAGGGTGGGGGAGAACGCTCATTGCCACACGGTCCGGACCAAAACTGTCCAGGAAGCACCAGGCGCCAACGGTGGGCAAGCCGCGCTGGGGCAACGTGCGGAACACGTTCATGGCCCGGACTCCGCCCAGGGGAACTTCACGCTCAGGCCATAACTGCACGCACGGGCCTTGTCCTTCAGGGGCAGCGGGGCAGACTTGCTCCGCCGGGGAAGTATCAAGATTGGTCATGTGTTCATCACCTGTGCATAAATGTTGGAAGTTGAGCTAATCTGTTCCGTGTGAACAACGCCGTTTTGAGCTACCACGACGCCGTCCTCTACCGTTCGGGTGAACCGTATCGCATCCTTGCCGGAGCCATCCACTACTTCCGCGTTCACCCTGATTTGTGGCAGGACCGGCTGGGTCGACTCAAGGCCATGGGCGCCAATACTGTGGACACCTACGTTGCCTGGAACTTCCACCAGCCTAAGCGCGAAGAGGCACCGGACTTTACAGGCTGGCGGGATATCGGCCGTTTCATCGACCTCGCCGCTGAGGAAGGTTTGGACGTGATTGTCCGGCCAGGCCCCTACATTTGCGCGGAATGGGACAACGGCGGCTTCCCGGCCTGGCTCACCGGAATCCCCGGCATTGGCCTGCGCTGCATGGATCCACAGTTTACGGCCGCGATCGAGGGGTGGTTCGATCACCTTCTCCCGCATATCGCATCCCGGCAGGCATCGGCGGATGGTCCCGTGGTCGCCGTTCAGATTGAGAACGAATATGGCAGCTACGGCGACGACCACGAGTACATCCGCTGGAACCGCCGTGAGTTGGAGGAGCGCGGGATCACTGAGCTGCTGTTCACAGCCGACGGCGGTACTGACTACTTCCTCGACGGCGGCTCCGTGGACGGAACCTGGGCGACAGCCACGTTGGGAAGCCGGGGTGATGAGGCCATCGCTATCTGGAAGCGGCGCCGACCGGACGAGCCCTTCTTCAATGTCGAATTCTGGGGTGGCTGGTTTGACCACTGGGGCGAACACCACCATCGCCGCGACGCCCATGACGCCGCTGCGGAAGCACGGAAGATGCTCGATGCTGGTGGATCGGTATGCGTCTACATGGCACATGGCGGCACCAACTTTGGCCTGGGTTCCGGCAGCAACCACGATGGCACCACGCTCCAGCCAACGGTCACCAGCTACGACTCCGATGCCCCCATTGCCGAGAACGGAGCCTTGACGGAGAAATTCCATGCCTTCCGCCAGGAGTTCTACCGCGCCCAGGGCATCGAGGACCTTCCTGAACTACCCCTCGAGTTGCTCGCGGACGCCCCTGTCCTTCCAGTGCAGTCCCTGGCCCTGACAGAAGGCCGGGACCTGTTGGAGCTCGTCCGCGATTCGGGCAAGCCAGTAACCAGCGTCAAACCGCTCACTTTTGAACAGCTGGGGCTCGACGCCGGCATGGTCCTCTACGCAGCCCAAGCCACCCTCCCGGGACTCCCCGGAGCTCCAGCCGAGAGCCGCCTCAAAATCACGGGGTTGAATGACCGCGCCTACATCTGGGTCGACGGACAGTATGCCGGCGTCCTTGACGATATCACCGCGGCCGAAGGGTTGGTTGTCACCGGAACCGGCGTCCCGGCCAAGGTGGAAATCCTGGTGGAGAACCTCGGCCGCATCAATTACGGGCCCCTGACCGGACATGGCAAAGGCATCCTTGGAGGCGTCCTGATCAACCAGCGCTACACCTTCCATTGGACACAGACGCCCGTGGCTTTGGCTGAATGGGCGGCCGAAGACCTTGAAGGACTGGCGGGAGCCGAGTTCGAGGTTGCGGAACCGGCGGATACGTATATTGCACTCCCTGATTCCGGAAAGGGCTTCGTCTGGCTCAATGGCTTCTTGTTGGGTCGCTACTGGGACAAAGGGCCGCAGGTCACCTTGTACGCCCCGGCACCTCTGGTGAAGATTGGCCGGAACAGCATCAAGGGTGTTGGAGCTCGCCAAGCCGGGGACCGTCGTCGAGCTCCGCGACGGGCCGGACCTTGGCCCGGAAGAGGCGGGGCCGATAGCGGCGGCCGAATTGCCGTAGCGCCTTTGCCGACCGACTGACAACGGAGCTGCCAACTAAGCTGGCACCATGACCCTGGAGTTCGACACCCGCCCTGCCGCCTACGCCGTCATCATTCAGGAGGACCGGATTCTTCTGGCCTACTGGAAGCAGGACGGCAAGGAAGGCTGGACGCTGCCGGGCGGGGGACTGGACCTTGCGGAGCATCCCGTGGACGGATGCCGCCGCGAGGTCTTTGAGGAAACCGGCTACGAGGCCCGCATTGATCGCATGCTGGGCATCGACGTCGGGCACTGGCCCGCGGAAGCCCTGGCGGACGGTACGCTGCGGGACTTCCAGGCACTCCGGTTGGTCTACGAAGCTACGATCGTCGGTGGCGAGTTGACGCACGAGGTGGACGGCAGCACCACCCATGCCGCGTGGATTCCCCTGGAGGACATCGGCAAACTCAACCGGGTGTCCCTGGTGGACGTGGCGTTGCGACTACACAATGAGCGGCCTGCTGACGGGAAGCTCAACTAGTCGCGACTTCAAAGACCTAGCCAAAGCCCACTGGCTTGGCTACGCTGTAGAACGTTGCCGGCCCACCAGCTGCCGGCCTGGATGCCGAGGAGGTGGAAATGATGATTGCCATAATCCTGCGCGCCCCGCACTCAAGCGCGGCGCACCATCATCACACCACCATTCCTGTCCCGGCATCAGCCTGCCAAAACTAGGCGGCCGGGCCTCAGCAGAGGTTCCAACGTGAAAACTTACGCTTCTTCAAGCGACCCAAAAATCAGTTTCAGCAGCGCCGGCGACGGCAACCACCTGAAAGGCCCAACAGACTACGGCTATACCGAAAGCACCGCTGAACTCTTCCGCACCAACCCGGCTACGGGCGGCGACACAAGCGACAACACTCCGGGACGGGTAGTTCGTCTCGATAGGAATCGGGTGCTCGTGGCGTCCAACAGCGGCCTGCTCCATCTGCCCTATCCAGGGCACGGCTTGGTTCCCGCCACCGGGGACTGGGTGTGGCTGGGGCACAACCGCGCAGGTGAGCCATCCGTCGTCGAGGTTCTTCCACGGCATTCGGCGCTGAGCCGCAAGCGCGCGTTCGAGGCATCCTCCGAAGAACAAATCCTGGGCAGCAACATCGACATCGTGGCGGTAGTAGTGCCCGTGGACCGGCCTCTTACCCATAACCGGTTGGAGCGGACACTCGTGGCCGCTTGGGATTCCGGGGCAACCCCGCTGGTCGTCATTACCAAAGCCGACCTCGCTGACCTGGCAGACGACGTCGTAGGCGAAGTCATTCTTCAAGCTGCCGGAGTAGAGGTGGTCACCACGTCCGCCGAGCAGGGCGATGGCCTCGAGGAGCTCAGGCAGCACATCCCGAAAGGGGCCACGCTGGTGCTGCTCGGTCCTTCGGGTGCCGGCAAATCAACGCTCATCAACGCCCTCGCCGGACGAGATCTCCAGGAAACGGGTGAGGTGCGCGCCGGTGACGGCAAGGGGCGGCACACCACCACGTCCCGGGAACTGGTGCCGCTGGGAGGCGGTGCCGTGCTCATGGACACTCCGGGTGTTCGCGGGTTTGGGCTGTTCGACGCCGAGGACGGAATGGAAGAGATGTTCGGCGACCTTGAGGGGTTGTTCGCCAGCTGCCGCTTCGCCGACTGCTCCCACCAAGCCGAGCCGGGGTGTGCCGTGCAGGAGGCGCTCGCCGACGAAAGCCTTGACGCGCGCCGGTGGGGAAGCTACCTCAAACTGCAACGCGAACTGGCGGCCCTGAACCGGAAACACGATGCCGCAGCCAGGCGTGCCTATCAGCGCGAATGGCATCAAAAGGTGATGTCCGCGGACAGGGGACAGCGCGCCGCAGAAAGACACCGGCACGATCAGGCCCAGGAACGCGCAGCAAAGGGCGGCAAACGACGCAAACGCTGAACATTGCCGATTCATTACGGAATACGTGGCGTCGCTGACATCGTCGGTGGTGCTGGCTACGCTGGGTGAAGATCGTCCGCCGAAGATAGGCCCGGGTATGGCTGAAGCCATGATTGAGTTCCAGAGCGTGACCAAGCAATACCAAGGCGGCCAGCCGGCCGTCGACAACCTGACCATGTCCATCGACAAGGGAGCCATTACCGTCCTCGTCGGTCCCTCGGGCTGTGGCAAGACGACTTCCCTGCGCATGATCAACCGCATGGTGGAGCCGAGCTCGGGCACCATCACGGTGGCAGGCAAGGATGTCTCCACAGTGCCGGCCGCGCAGCTTCGCCGCTCCATGGGCTATGTCATGCAGTCCTCCGGGCTCCTCCCGCACCGGTCCGTTCTGGATAACATTGCCACGGTTCCGCGGCTCAACGGCGTCTCCAAAGCGGATGCGCGCAAACGTGCTGCAGAACTTCTCGACGTCGTTGGGCTGGCATCGGTGCTCGGCAAGCGGTATCCCTCGCAACTGTCCGGCGGTCAACAGCAGCGCGTCGGAGTGGCACGCGCGCTCGCAGCCGATCCACCGGTGCTTCTGATGGATGAGCCCTTCAGTGCCGTGGACCCTGTGGTTCGGGATGAACTCCAACAGGAACTGCTGCGCCTGCAGCGCGAGTTGGCTAAGACCATCGTGTTTGTCACGCATGACATTGACGAGGCCACGGTGCTCGGCGACAAGGTGGCAGTCTTTGCCGTTGGCGGCAAGCTTGCCCAATATGCCGCCCCGGAAGAGATCCTCCGGGCACCGGCCAACGATTTCGTGGCCTCGTTCGTGGGCAGGGACCGTGGTTTCCGCCACCTGGCCTTCGACGTCGCAGACTCCGTGAAGCTCCACTCTGTAACCATGGTGGGACCAACCGAGGGTCAAAACGCCGGACGTCAGACGGGGGAGTGGGCGCTGGTGGTGGACGACGAATCACATCCCCTCGGATGGTCCTCACCCCGGGACGGTGCCGGACTGATCCCCGGTGGTTCGCTCTTCCATAAGGGAGACACCTTGCGCCGGGCACTGGATGCGGCGTTGTCTTCGCCGTCGGGATTGGGCGTTGCAGTGGACGACGACGGCAGGGTGGCCGGAGTCTTGAAGGCGCCGGAAGTCCTTGCCCTGATCGAGGAAGTGCGCCGCCACAGGGAGGACGCCACCTGATGGAGTGGTTCCTGGCGAACATTGGCATGGTGTTCGGCTTGGCCGGCCAGCACCTTGTGCTCGCACTCGTTCCGATGCTTCTTGGGCTGCTGATCTCAATTCCCTTGGCGCAGCTTGCCCGGCGCAACAGCACCTCGAGGTCTGTAGTGGCTACGGCTACGTCCCTGCTGTACACCATCCCGTCCCTGGCGCTCTTCATCATCCTGCCCACCGTCCTGGGCACACGCATCCTCGATCCTCTCAACGTCGTAGTCGCATTGACGATCTATGCGGTGGCCTTGCTGGTTCGTGCTGCCATGGATGCGTTTGACTCGGTTGACGACGATCTCCGAAATGCTGCCGTAGCCATGGGATTCAAGCCCTCGACCCGGTTCTTCCAGGTGGACCTCCCGCTGTCCCTCCCGGTTCTTTTTGCCGGGCTCCGCGTGGTCTCGGTCAGTAACATCTCGCTGGTCAGCGTTGCCGCCCTGCTGGGAGTTGGCAACCTTGGAATCCTGTTTACCGATGGTTTGCAGAGGACCTTCGTTACCGAAGTTGTGGTTGGCATCATCGCCATACTTGTCCTTGCCTTGATCATGGATGCAGTCCTGGTGGTGCTGGAGCGTCTGCTGACTCCGTGGACACGTGCGGCAGGTGGCGGACGCAGCGAACGTCAGCACGGCACGGCTTTGCTCACTGAGCCGAAGGCCGGACCGTCCTTGCCCCATGCCCCAGTGCGGCCGGACCCGGGTGCATCGGCATGAGCAACGTTTTTACGGACACCATCGGCTGGCTGACGAACCCCATTCACTGGACGGGGAGCGGCGGCATTCCCACCCGGCTGGCCGAGCACCTGCAGTACAGCGGGCTGGTGCTCCTCATTGCTGCGGCTATTGCAGTGCCCGTGGGACTCTACATTGGCCACACAGGACGAGGCAGGGTGATTGCGGTGGCCCTCGCCGGTGCCCTGCGGGCCCTGCCTACCCTGGGTCTATTGGTCCTCTTTGCCTTGTTGGCGGGCAGCGGTTTGATGCCGCCGGTGTGGGCGCTGGTCATCCTCACGGTTCCACCGTTGCTTGCCGGGACGTACGCGGGTATCTCCAGCGTGGATGCCGCAGTGGTGGACGGGGCCCGTGCCATGGGCATGACTGAGCTTCAGATCCTGTTCCGCGTTGAGCTGCCCAACGGCCTCCAAGTGATGTTCGGCGGCATTCGGACGGCTGTTCTGCAAGTGATTGCCACAGTTTCGGTAGTCGCCTACTTGCCGCTGGGTGGCCTGGGACGGTATTTATTCGATGGGCTTGTCCTGCAGGACTTTCCGCGGATGCTTGGTGGATCGCTCCTGATCGCTGCCCTTGCCATTGCGGTGGACCTCGTTCTGGCCGCCTTACAGAGGCTGGTTCTCTCGCCCGGCCTCACCCTCGACTCAAGCGGACGCCATACGGCGGCCGACGATCTCACAGCCACAGCTCCCGCCGCGGCTGCCGTTCAAGGAGGTACACCATGAAAAATCCCGTTCCCATGACCCTTACGCGCCGTGGACTCGGCGGCCTCGCGGCTGGCGTCGGTATGGCCCTCGCCTTGAGCGCGTGTGGCGGCAGCCCTTTGGCCACTCCATCCACTTCTGCTTCCGGCGGATCCAGCGGATCCAGCGGTCCGCTTGTTGTTGGATCGGCCGACTTTCCAGAGAGCCAAGTGATTGGCGAGATCTACGCGGGCGCGTTGAACGCGGCCGGCGTTACGGCCACTACCAAGCCGAACATCGGCTCGCGCGAGATCTACTTCAAGGCTGTCCAGGATGGGTCCGTGGACCTGGTCCCGGACTACTCCGGCAACCTGCTCTCCTTCGTGGATCCAGAGGCCACGGAGGTCTCGGCTGAGGACGTCTTCAAGGCGCTCCCTGGCAAGCTTCCGGACGGTTTGGCGGTACTGGACGCTTCCAAGGCAGAGGACAAGGACGCCATGGTGGTCACCAAGGCCACAGCCGAGAAGTATCAGTTGAAGTCCATCGAGGACCTGGCCAAGGTGTGCAAGGACTTCACCATGGCTGCCCCGGCCACGTTCGAGACCCGGTCGTACGGATTCCCGGGGTTGAAGAAGAATTACAACTGCGAGCTCAAGGGGCTGCAGCCATTCAGCGACGGCGGCGGTAACCTGACGCTCCAGGCGTTGTTGGAGGATAAGGTCCAGGTGGCTGACATCTACACCACCACACCCTCGATCGCCGACAACGACCTCGTGGTCCTGGAAGATCCCAAAAACAACTTCAAGGCCCAGCAAGTATTGCCGCTCTACAACAAGGCCAAAATGACGGACAAGGCCAAGGACGCACTCAACAACGTGTCCAAGATCCTGACCACCGATGATCTCGTGGACCTGAACCGCGCAGTCAGCGGCGACCAAAAGCAGAGCCCCAAGGATGCCGCAGCTGCGTGGCTGAAAGACAAGGGCATCGTCAAGTAGCCCTTGACGTAAACCGCGTACGACGGCGGTGACGGACCCGTGCGGGGCTGTCACCGCCGTCGTCGTATCTGTGAGTTAAGTCTCAACTGAAGTCCATCCCCGGTGTGGCATATTTGAGGAATGGCGAATTTCAAGCAGTCCACCAAGCTTCATAATGTCCTTTACGACATCCGTGGACCGATTCTTCAGGCCGCCCAGCAGATGGAGGCGGAGGGTCACCGGATCCTCAAACTGAACATCGGAAACCCGGCTCCCTTTGGCTTTGAAGCGCCCGACGCCATTTTGGTGGACATGATCCGCCACCTGCCCAATGCCCAGGGCTACAGCGATTCCCGCGGCATTTTCTCCGCCCGGACCGCTGTATCCCAGTATTACCAAACCCGCGGAATCCAGAACATCCACGTTGATGACATCTACCTCGGCAACGGGGTCAGCGAGCTCATCACCATGTCCCTCATGGCCCTCCTTGAAGATGGCGACGAGGTCCTGATTCCCACCCCGGACTACCCCCTGTGGACGGCCTCCGTTGCACTGGCTGGGGGTCGCCCCGTGCACTACCTCTGTGATGAGGAGTCGGGGTGGCAACCTGATCTCGAGGACCTCGAATCCAAGATCACGCCGCGAACCAAGGGCATCGTGGTCATCAATCCGAACAACCCCACGGGCGCCGTCTACCCCGAGGACACGCTCAAACAGATCGTTGCTTTGGCCGAAAAGCACGGCCTGGTCCTCTTTGCGGATGAAATCTACGAGAAAATCCTTTACGAAGACGCTGTCCACGTAAACCTTGCCGGACTGACTGGGGACGACGTCCTGTGCCTGACGTTCAGTGGACTGTCCAAGGCCTACCGTGTTTGCGGCTACCGCGCTGGCTGGATGGCCATTTCCGGTCCGAAGAAGGACGCTGCCGATTACCTTGAAGGCATCAACCTGCTGGCCAATATGCGCTTATGCGCCAACGTCCCGGCACAGCACGCTATACAAACAGCGCTTGGCGGCTACCAGAGCATCAACGATCTCATCCTGCCCGGTGGCAGGCTCCTGGAGCAGCGCAACAAAGCGTACGATCTCCTGAACGCGATCCCCGGTGTCAGCACGCAGCAAGCCAGGGGCGCCCTCTACCTTTTCCCCAAACTGGATCCAGAGGTTTACCACATCCGGGATGATGAGAAATTCGTCCTGGACCTGCTGAAGGAACAGAAGATCCTGGTCTCCCACGGGCGTGCCTTCAACTGGGTGCGGCCGGACCACTTCCGGATGGTGACGCTGCCCAACGTCAAGGATATTGAAGAGGCAATTGGCCGCATGGCGGACTTCCTGTCGAGGTACCCGGGGAACTAGCCTGAGGTCCATGGCCGCGTCATGCGGTCGCGTCCATGCAGAAAGGCAAGCCATGTCTGTCGCAGTTGAGTTCGCCAAGAGTCCAGCCGATGAACTGAGGGTTGGGCCCGGTTTTTCCTTGGCCAGCGTGGATCCCAAGGCCACGCCGGGCTTTGTCGGCGCAAAGGCCGACGGCAAGTCCTTGCTGGCTGCTCAGGACGCCAGGCTCGCTGAACTGCAGGAGAAGCTTTTCGCGGAGGGTAAGTTCGGCAGCAATAAGCGGCTGCTGCTGATTCTTCAGGCCATGGACACGGCCGGCAAGGGCGGGATCGTCAGCCACGTCGTGGGCGCCATGGATCCACAGGGCGTGCAGTTGACGGCATTCAAAGCACCCACTGACGAGGAAAAGTCGCACGATTTTCTATGGCGCATCGAGAAAGAGGCGCCAGCCGCTGGAATGGTGGGAGTCTTCGACCGCTCCCACTACGAGGACGTCCTGATCCACCGAGTCCATGCATGGGCGGACGCCAGGGAATTGGAACGGCGCTATGCCGCTATCAATGATTTCGAATCCAGGCTGGTCCAGCAGGGAACCACCATCGTCAAGGTCATGCTCAACATCAGCCAGGATGAGCAAAAGAAGCGTCTTCTCGCGCGGCTTGATGATCCCAGCAAGCACTGGAAGTACAACCGGGGTGATCTCGCGGAGCGGGCGTTCTGGGATGACTACATGGATGCTTACAACACGGCCTTTGAGAAGACGTCCACGGACATCGCACCCTGGCACGTTGTTCCGGCAAACAAGAAGTGGTACGCGCGGATCGCAGTCCAGCAACTGCTTTTGGACGCTTTGGAGGGCTTGTCCCTGGAGTGGCCGAAGGCGGATTTCGACGTCGCTACTGAACGTGCGCTTGTGGAGGAATCCTGAACGGCGGAGCTGTCGTTTTCGTCGGGTGAGCTGGTCGCCCGGAGCGGCTGGTCTGTGCCGGTTCGTCCCGGGGCGGCTTGTCTGTGTCGTCTAGTCTGGGCCGTCTAGTCTGTGCTGGCGGCAGCTCCGCCGTCGTTGGTTGCGTCCCTCGCTGTTGCCAGTCGTTTACGGGCGCCCTCAAGCCAGTCCTCGCAACGTTTTGCCAACGCCTCGCCCCGCTCCCACAGCGCCAGCGATTCCTCAAGGCTGGCTCCGCCTGCTTCCAACCGGCTGACCACCGCCACAAGTTGTTCGCGGGCTTCCTCGTAACTGAGGGAATCCAAGGAATCCGGTGAAGGTGCTGCGGGATTGTTCTCTGTCATGGTGGTCCTTCGCGTTCGATGGTGAGTGTTTGTGCCGTGCAGTGTTAATGCCGTGCAGCTGCCGTGAAATCAGCGCTCGACGAGTTGTGCTTGTCCGGTGGACACAGCCCTGAAGCGGCCTTCGGCGACACGGATGGCTAGCGGCGTGCCGTCCGGAGTCTGCGCCGGGCTACTGACCACTGTGTGTCCAGCTTGGTCTTCACCCACGATCTGGACAACGGCGTAGCCCCGGTCCAAGGTCTTTTGTGGAGACAACGCGCGCACTTGGGCACGCAGGTGATGGACCTGGTCAAGCGCGCGGACCACGGCTGTATTGACGGCAGCATGCGACCTCCGCTGAAGACGGGTGATGTCCTCCGATCTGGCTGCAACGATGGTGTCCGGCGTTGCCAGGACCGGCCGCGACCTTAAGGCGTGGAGCCTGTCCGCCTCCCTGTCCACCATCCTGCCAATGCTCCGGCGAAGATGGTCCCGGGCCTGACGGACCATGGCGAGCTCCTCAGTGACATCAGGAACGATGCGTTTGGCGGCGTCGGTGGGTGTGGAAGCCCTCAGGTCAGCTACGTCGTCCAGGATGGGACGGTCAGCTTCGTGGCCAATCGCGCTGACCACCGGCGTTGTTGCCGCGGCCACAGCCCTGATCAAGTCTTCATTGCTGAAGGGCAGAAGATCTTCCAAAGCGCCGCCACCCCTGGCCAGGACAATGACGTCCACGTGTGGATCGGCATCCAATGAACGGAGCGCGGCAATGATCTGTGCAACGGCCGTATTGCCCTGGACAGCTACCTCGCGAACGTCGAACTCAACGGCTGGCCAGCGCAGTGCCGCATTGCGGAGGACGTCCTTTTTGGCATCCGAATCCCGCCCTGTGATGAGCCCAATCCGGTGGGGGAGCAAGGGCAACTTCCGTTTGCGGGAGTCGGCGAACAGGCCTTCCGCGGCAAGAGCCTGACGCAGCCGCTCGATCCTGGCCAGGAGATCACCCAGGCCCACGGGCCGGATGTCTTTGACGGACATATTCAGGCGTCCGGTCTTGACCCAGAAGTCGGCCTTGACCAGGGCGACCACCCGGGAACCACGTTCAAGGGGTATCTTCTGGCGATCGAGGACCGTGGACCACACGGATGCCGGCAGGGAAATCTCAGCATCGACGTCCCGGAGTGTCAGGAAGGCGTTCCCGCCACGGCGGTTGAGTTCGATGACCTGACCTTCGATCCACGCTGCGGGAGCGCGCTCGATGTGGGCCTTTAGCTTCCTGGACAGCAACTGCAGGGGCCAGGGGTTATCCGGGCTGGTCTCCGCAGCGGTACCTGGCAGTGTCGATTCCGGGGTCGCGTCAGCTGCCATGGGTTATCCGTGCGTTTACCTGCATGTGTATATATCCTCGCTAGCTGTGCGGCCGTGGTCCCGGCCAATCGGTCCCTGGGCCGGCCTTCCAACTCTATCCATAGCTTTAGCACTGGAGCCCGACATTTTTTCTATCCTGTGGACAGACCTAGGATGGTGGCACTGGCCCCTTACCCCGAGGATGACTTTTGCGCAGTTTCATTTCCGCGGTGGCAGTGGTCCTCGCCTTGATGCTCACGGCCGTCGCAGTTCCGGCCGCTTGGGCGGACGTCAACGTGGTCAAGGAGGACGGCTTCGTCCACCTGGCCGGCGCGCTGGGCAAGGATCCCGAGTTCCAGAGCCGACTTGCTACAGCCGCAGTGGGGAACTTCGAGTCCTCCGTAAATCTTCCGGAACCACTCAAATCAGTGGCGGCGGATGCCCTCAAGGAAGCCGCTTCCGGAATGCAGTCATGGCCTGAATATCCCAAAGCATGGGAAGAAACGGCCAGGAACAGTCATCGGTTGAACTTCGAAGGCGGGAAGCAGGCGGAGGAGACGGTATCCCATACAGCCCTGCTCCTGGACATTGGCCCACTCATCAGGCTTATCCGCGACCGTTTGTCCTCCGCCAGCGGACTACAGATCGAGGTCCCGGCGGAAAGTTTGGTGACCATGGGCGAACCATCGCAGAAGCAACTCGTTGAGCGCGTGGCCGCCTTCGCACCGCTCTGGTGGCTCGCAGCGCTGGGTGCCGTCGTGTCGGTCCTGTTGGCCCTCGCTGCAGCGCGTCGCCGCTCCGTCGTGATGGTCGCCCTCGGACTCGGCGGCTTGGTGCTTGTGGCGATGTGGTCCGCGATGGTGGATCTGGCGGGCGGACTCATGGGAAGCCTCTCCAGTGGCAACGGTGTTGCAGAACTGTTCAAGCAGGAGTTCTTTTCGGCGGTCCGGACAGGCTTCGGTGAGTGGATCGTCATCGCTGCTGTGGTGTCCGGTGCAGTCTTGGCATTGGGTGTCATCGGCTGGATCCTGTCCGCGAGACGGCCGTCACCTTCTGCCAGCGGGCCGGGGCCGGGCCGGTAGCATGGAGGGATGACCAGCACAGCAGTTTCCATTCCGATGCCCACGGTGCCCCGCAGACGGCGATCACCGGAAGAGGTTCAGGCGGCGGCGCCGGTTACTGGACCCAAGAAGGTTCTGCTGGCAGCTCCCCGGGGCTATTGTGCCGGCGTGGACAGGGCTGTCATTGCTGTTGAGAAAGCCCTGGAACACTATGGACCTCCCGTTTATGTCCGCAAGCAGATCGTCCACAACGTGCACGTCGTCAGCTCCCTCGAAGAGCAAGGCGCCATTTTCGTCGAAGAAACGGATGAGGTTCCTGAAGGCGCCTTGGTGATCTTCTCGGCGCATGGCGTGTCTCCTGCTGTGGTCCAGTCGGCAGAAGACCGCGGTCTTCGCACGATTGACGCCACCTGCCCCCTTGTCACCAAGGTCCACCGTGAAGCGGTGCGCTTCGCCAAGGAGGACTACGACATCCTGCTCATCGGCCACGAGGGCCACGAGGAAGTCGAAGGAACGGCCGGCGAGGCCCCGGAGCACATCCAGATCATCAACGGCCCTCACGAGGTAGACAAAGTCACCGTGCGGAATCCCGAGAAGACCATCTGGCTCTCGCAGACCACCCTGAGCGTGGACGAGACCATGGAGACCGTGCGCCTGCTTAAGGACCGGTTCCCCACGTTGCAGGACCCGCCCAGCGATGATATCTGCTATGCCACCACCAACCGCCAAGTGGCCATCAAGAAGATCGCTCCCCAGGCTGACCTGGTCATTGTGGTGGGTTCGGCCAACTCGTCCAACTCGGTGCGCCTCGTTGAAGTGGCACTTGAGTACGGCGCACGGTCCTCATACCGCGTGGATTTCGCGAACGAGGTGGATGAAAGCTGGTTCGAGGGCGTAGCCACGGTGGGCGTGACCTCCGGAGCTTCCGTCCCGGAAGTGCTCGTGCAGGACGTCCTCCGGCTTTTGGCGGACTACGGCTATGGCGAAGTCCAGGAAGTAGTCACGGCCGAGGAAGACCTTCTCTTCTCTTTGCCGAAGGAGCTTCGGGCCACGCTGAAGGAGGCTGGCGACGTGAGTCGGGCCCTTGGTGGCCGCGGGAACCGTCCCACCTCCTAGACGTATTTATCCTCGATGGATTTAGCAGGTCCGCTGTCGCAGCCTCCCCTTGGGAAGCTGCTACAGCGGGCCTTTCCTTTTAAGCCGCAGACTCCTCTTGGGCTGCTGAATCCTGGGAGTCCATGGCGAGCAACTCGGGGGCAGCCAAGGCCCGGGGGACTGCTTCCACGGACATGGGTGCGGCGAGTCCGGCGTCGTCCATGGTGTTGAGTTTTCGCGCCGTGGGGAGTACGCGTGCTTCCAGTGTGCCGACCATCGCGTTATAGCGATCCACAGATGTCTTCAGTGAACTTCCGAGCTTCCCGACGTTCTCTCCCAGCGTGCCCATGCGTTCGTAGAGCTGCTTGGCCAGTTCGAAGAGTTCGTGGGCGCTGTCCGTCAAGACATCCTGGCGCCATGTGAAGGCCACCGACTTGAGGACCGCCAGCAGCGTTCCCGGCGATGCCAGGACGACGTTCCGGGAAAGGGCATGCTCCAACAACGCGGGATCAGCTTCAAGTGCTGAAGCCAAAATCGACTCCGCGGGGAGGAAGCAGACGACGAGCTCCGGGGAATTGCCCGGAATGTCCCAGTACTTCTTGGCTGCGAGGGCATCGATGTGGGCTTTGAGTGCCTTGGCGTGCTGTGCCAGGAGCGTCTTGGAATCCTGGTTGGCCGTTGGCCCAACCGATTCACCCATTGAGCCTTCACCGTGTACCTGTTCCTGCGCCGCCAGATAGGACGCCAACGGGACCTTGGCATCCACCACAAGTTGCTTGCCGCCCGGCAATTGCACCACAAGGTCCGGACGCAGGGTGTTCTCGCTCCGGCCGGAGTGCACTTGCTCGTGGAAGTCCACGTGGCGGAGCATCCCGGAGGCTTCGACAACCCTGCGTAACTGAACCTCGCCCCACTGACCGCGGGCACTATTGGATCGGAGTGCAGAAGCGAGCGCATGTGTGGAGCGTAGAAGCTGTTCGTCGGAGAGCCTGGCGTCCTGAAGTTGCTGTGCCAGCTGACCATATTGCTCCACCCGGTCGCGTTCCAGGAGCGAGACCTGCTGCTGTACCGCCGTGAGCTTCTCGGCCACGGGTCCCAAGGCCCGCAGCACGCTGCCGTCTGAGGTCCTTGATTCACTCAGCTCCCGGTTCTGTACGAACAGAAGCCGGCGTTCGGCGTCGGCTGCTGCGAGCTGGGCAGTTACCTCCGAAAGGCGCGACGAAACGGCGTCGAAGTCCTCCTCCAAGCTGGCCGTCCGGCGTCGAAAGACCACATATGCACTGCTGAGTCCCACCGCCGCTCCGATCAGCAGCATGAGCAATGCCAAAACAAATCCAAATCCATCCATGTGGCAACCCTGTCACAGGGGTCCGACAGTTTTAGCGCAGGGCAGTCGACGGCGTTGTCTTCAGGAGCGAGCAGGCATGGTCATCGCGGCAACGGGTAGAATAAATGCTCGTGGCTCTTACTATTGGCATCGTCGGACTGCCCAACGTCGGCAAATCAACTCTTTTCAACGCACTGACCCGCAACCAGGTGCTTGCTGCGAACTATCCCTTCGCAACGATCGAACCGAACGTCGGTGTCGTTAGCCTGCCGGATCCCCGTCTGGCCAAGCTGGCGGAGATCTTCGGTTCCCAGAAGTTGCTTCCCGCTCCTGTGTCCTTTGTGGACATCGCCGGCATCGTGAAGGGTGCGTCCGAGGGCGAAGGCCTGGGCAATAAGTTCCTGGCCAACATCCGCGAGGCAGAGGCCATCGCTCAGGTTGTTCGGGTCTTTGACGATCCTGATGTCATCCACGTCGACGGCAAGGTTGATCCGCGCTCCGACATGGAGACCATCAATACCGAGCTGATCCTGGCAGACCTCCAGACCATCGAAAACGCGATCCCGCGTATCGAAAAAGAAGTCAAGATCAAGAAGCGCGACGCTGCGGAACTCGCTGCCATTAAGGCTGCCCAGGCTGTGCTGGAACGCGGCGAAACCATCTTCTCTTCGATTAAGAGCGACAAGTTGGAGATGGGCCACCTCAAGGAGCTCGGACTTCTCACTGCAAAGCCCTTTATCTACGTCTTCAACGCCGATGAAGGCATTCTCGGTGACCAGGAAAAGCAGGACGAGTTGCGTGCCCTCGTCGCTCCCGCAGATGCCGTATTCCTCGACGCCAAACTCGAATCCGACCTCGTTGAACTGGACGAGGAAGAAGCCCGCGAAATGCTGGAAATGAACGGCCAGAGCGAATCCGGCCTTGACCAGTTGGCACGCGTTGGTTTCCACACCCTCGGCCTGCAGACGTACCTCACGGCTGGCCCCAAGGAAACCCGGGCCTGGACCATTCGCCAGGGCGACACCGCACCCCAGGCCGCCGGCGTGATCCACTCCGACTTCCAGCGCGGCTTCATCAAGGCTGAGGTTGTCTCGTTCGAGGACCTCATCGACGCCGGTTCCATGGCTGAGGCAAAGTCCCGCGGAAAGGTCCGCATCGAAGGCAAAGAGTACGTCATGGCCGACGGCGATGTGGTGGAGTTCCGCTTCAACGTTTAGGGCAGCCAAGCGGGCTACCCATTGTGCCCGATCCATTCCACCCGCCGATAACATGGCTATTTCATGAGTTGTCCACATAACGCCACGGGCCTCCTCGCTGCAGGCGGCGCCCTGGCGATACTTGGAGAATGGGAATCAGATACTACGCATATGCCTTCGACGGCGCCATCACTGACCAGGTGCTGTCCGACCCGTACAGTGTTGTGTCGGGGGATCCGTTAGCTGATGCTTGGGGTCTTGAACCGGGGGCTGGGGTCAGTAGTACCACCTTCGAGCAATCGGTGCCTGAGCGCGACATGCTCTACCTGGACAAGGCGTGGCGGCAACTGCAGGCCTTCACTGCCCCTTTGGGGTCTGTAGTGGTGGCAAGACCTGCGTTTCGTATGTTTGAAGGAAGTGTGACTATGCATGACGACGGTTGGGAGCCGTGGGTGCAGGCACTGACTCCGTCCGATGTGGTGGCTATTGCTCAGGACTTGAACATTATCTCTGAGGCTGAGTTAAGTCTGCGGCTGCCGGTTTCGCCGCACATCGATAGGGCCTCTGACGTCCAGTATGCCGTTGGCTATCTTCGACGGGCGCGGGTTTTCGTCACCAATCTCGCGGACGCGGGCCGCGGCATGGTCTACCTGATCGGGTAGGGAACAATGCTGGCTCTACCGCTGATTGCGGAAAGTGTATGGATCTGGGCAGCCGGCCGGAACGTAAAGGCGGTGACCCGTGGAGTTCCTCCTTGTTCGCAACGCCTGGCGTGCGTACTGCAGTCTGATCAGTCGGCGGGTTTGCGCCAGACGCTCGACTGGCCCAAGAACCCCGGTTCGGCTGAGCCTTCAGCCTCAACCGGGGTTCTTTTTTGCCCAAAAACAGGCTTGTCCTGCTGTCAGACAGCGAATATTACCACCCAGTAGCTTTTGACTTGAAATTCCCGCCAGTTTAGGCATCTGGAGGTTGCGGAACGGTTACAGTTTGGCCAGCGAGTCCCAACATCCGGACACAATGTGGGTAGGCTTACACACACATGTAGGCAACGTCACAGTAGGAAAACTGCGTCTGCGCCTGGGGGTCATCACAAATTTCCCCTGATCAACTCCACGACTCATAGGAGGCGGAATGCGTTTCTCGCGCACTTCCAAAGCTCTAGGCGTAGCGGCGATAATCGCCCTCGCAATGACCGGTTGCGGCGGCGGCTCCGGCAGCAACACGAACAGCTCTGCTGCAGCCGATCCCAACAAGGTCATCACCGCATACAGCAATGAACCGCAGAATCCGCTGCTGCCGGCCAACACCAACGAGGTGTATGGCGGTCGCGTCGTCGAGCTGCTGTTTGAAGGCCTTCGTGCCTACGACCCCAGCGGCAAGCCTGTCAATGCTCTGGCAGAGTCGATCGATACCTCCGATTCCCAGAACTGGACCATCAAGGTCAAGTCGGGAGCCAAGTTCACCAACGGCGAGGCCATCACAGCCAAGACGTTCGTTGATTCCTGGAACTTCGCGGCGCTGAGCACCAACCTCCAGAACAACGGCTTCTTCTTCGAGTCCATCGAGGGTTACGCCGATGTCAGCGCCGTCAATCAGACCACAGGCGCTGATGGCAAGAAGACTTCCACTCCAGCCCCCACCGCGCAGACAATGTCCGGGTTGGCAGCCAAGGACGATCAAACCATTACGGTGAAGCTGGCCCAGCCTGAGGCTGACTGGTCACTGCGCCTGGGCTACTCCGCCTTCTACCCGCTTCCTTCAGAGGCCCTGAAGGACCCGAAGAAGTTTGGCGAAAACCCGATTGGCAACGGCCCGTACAAGTTCGCCAAGGAAGGTGCATGGGTCCATGACCAGTCCATCTCCCTCGTCAAGAACCCTGACTACAACGGCCCCCGTGCGGCGAAGAACGGTGGAGTGACCTTCAAGTTCTACACCGATCCCGGCCCCGCATACACGGATCTCCAGGCTGACAACCTCGACGTCACCGACGTCCTGCCGTCCAATGCCCTGAAGACCTACACGACGGACTTCCAAGACCGTAACTCCACCAAGCCGGTCGCCAACAACTCCACGCTGAACATCCCGGGTTACAACCCGAACTTCCAGGGTGAAGCTGGCAAGTTGCGCCGCCAGGCCTTGTCCCACGCCATCAACCGTGAAGAGATCACCAAGGTGATCTTCAACGGCACGCGCACTCCGGCTACCGAATTCACGGCTCCCGTTCTGGATGGCTACAACGACCACATCCCGGGCAGTGACGTCCTGAAGTTCGACGTTGCCAAGGCCAAGGATCTTTGGGCTCAAGCTGAGAAGATCAAGCCGTATGACGGTTCAAAGCCGCTGCAGATCGCTTCCAACACCGATGGTGGCAACAAGGAATGGATCGACGCCGTTGCGAACGGCTTCAAGAACAACCTCGGTATCAATGCTGAAATCCAGCCATTCGCCAAGTTTGCTGAAGTCCTGGACCTCCGCAAGTCGCAGTCCCTTCCGGGCCTGACGCGTGCTGGCTGGCAGGGTGACTACCCGTCGCTCTACAACTTCCTTGGACCGGTATGGGCAACCAACGCATCGTCGAACTACGAGAAGTACTCGAACCCCGAGTTCGACAAGCTGCTCAAGGAAGGCCTTGCCGCCAAGACGCCTGAGGACGCCAACACCAAGTTCAACAAGGCACAGGAGATCCTGTTCCAGGACCTCCCCGGCCTTCCGCTGTGGTACTTGAACCGCCCGATTGTGTGGAGCAACAACGTTGTCTCAGCTGAAACTGGCTGGAATGGCGGAATCCTCTACTACAACATCCAGGCCAAGTAATCCCCAGGATCTGACCTTGCCGTGAGGCATGGGGGCCCGGCCTTAAAGCCGGGCCCCCATTGCCTTGTTTCGGCAGGAAGGCAAACATGACACACCAACGCCCATCAAGCGGAAAGGGGTGACCCGTGGTTCGCTATATCTTGCGTAGGCTCCTTCAGGTAATTCCCGTTTTCCTTGGAACCACCCTCCTTGTCTACTACATGGTGTTCGCCCTTCCGGGGGACCCCATCGCCGCCCTGTTCGGTGAGCGCCAGCCGCCGCAGAGCGTTATTGACGCGCTTCGCGCCCAATACAACCTGGACCAGCCGTTCTGGGTCCAGTACGGGATCTTCCTGAAGAACCTGTTCACCTTCAACCTCGGTGTCGACTTCACCCAGCAGCCCATCTCAGCCGCTCTGGCAAGGGCATTCCCGGTTACCGCGATGCTCGCCGTTGAAGCGCTCATCATCCAGGCCGTCTTTGGCATTGCTTTTGGCGTCTTCGCCGGCCTTCGCAAAGGCAAACTCTTCGACTCCACCGTGCTCATTATGTCGCTGGTTGTGATTGCCGTTCCCACTTTCGTCCTCGGCTTCGTTTTCCAGCTCATCTTTGGTGTCCAGCTCGGTTGGGCCAAACCCACCGTGGGTGCCAATGCTGACTGGGGAAACCTGATACTTCCGGCAGTGGTTTTGGGGCTGGTCTCCTTCGCGTATGTCCTTCGCCTCACCAGGGCGTCTGTCAGCGAGAACATGAACGCGGACTACGTGCGTACTGCCACGGCCAAAGGCCTTTCGCGTCCGCGTGTGATCATGGCCCATATTCTGAGGAACTCGCTGATCCCCGTTGTGACCTACCTGGGTGCAAACCTGGGTGGCCTGATGGGAGGGGCCATCGTCACCGAAGGCATCTTCAACGTCCCCGGAGTTGGGAACAAACTCTTCCAAGCCATTCAGCGCAGCGAGGGTCCCACCATTGTTGCGATCGTGAGTGTCCTGGTCTTGGTTTTCGTCGTGACCAACCTCCTGGTTGACCTCCTGTACGCCTGGCTTGACCCGAGGATCCGCTATGACCAGTAATACCGAACACTTCGTTGCCCCTGTCGATGAAACCCCGCTGCTGGCCACTGACGCCGTCAAGACGGATCAGGCACCCCTGAGCCTATGGGCCGATGCGTGGCGAAAGCTGCGCCGCCGTCCCATGTTCATCGTCTCCTCGCTACTGATCCTGTTGTTGCTGACGGTTGCCCTCTTCCCAGGGCTGTTTACCAGCGTGGCGCCCAACAACGATTGCCAGTTGGCCAACTCCGAGGCGGGCCCCACCTCCGGGCACCCGCTAGGTTTCACCCTGCAAGGCTGTGACGTCTATTCCCGGGTTGTCCATGGCACGCAAGCTTCGTTGTCTGTCGGCATCCTGTCCGTCCTCGCAGTGATCATCATCGGCGTGACTCTCGGCGCCCTGGCTGGCTACTACGGTGGCTGGTTGGATGCGGTCCTGGCCCGCCTGGGTGACATTTTCTTTGCCTTGCCGATCATCCTCGGCGCCCTGGTCATCACTCAGTTGCCGCTGTTCCGCGAGAACAGGAGCGTTTGGACGGTCGTCCTGACGATATCCTTGTTGGCCTGGCCGCAAATGGCCCGTATTACCAGAGGCGCAGTGATTGAGGTGCGCAACGCGGACTTCGTTACAGCGGCCCGGTCTCTTGGTGTTTCCAAGTTTGGGGCGTTGGTCAAGCACGCCTTGCCAAATGCCCTGGCTCCGGTAATTGTTCTGGCCACGCTGGAACTTGGCGTGTTCATCGTCCTGGAAGCGACATTGTCCTTCCTTGGCGTGGGCCTGCCTACCAGCGTGATGTCGTGGGGTAACGATATTTCAGCGGCCAATGCCTCTATTCGAACCAACCCCGGAATCCTGCTCTATCCGGCAGCCGCCCTGTCCATCACCGTCCTGAGCTTCATCATGCTTGGCGACGCCGTTCGCGATGCTCTTGATCCCAAGAGCCGTCAGCGCTAAGGAGGCGAACATGGCTTCTGCCAACGTACGAATCAACGAAGTCACCTCACAGGTACGGCCAATCCTGGAAATCAAGGATCTGGCCATCACCTTCAAGACCGGCTCGGGTGAAGTGAAGGCCGTCAAAAACGCCCACTTGACCATCATGCCCGGCGAAACCGTCGCGATCGTGGGGGAGTCCGGTTCAGGAAAGTCGACGACGGCCCTGGCTGCCATCGGCTTGTTGCCGAACAATGGACGCGTCTCAGGTGGGCAGATTCTGCTGGACGGCGAGGACATCTCGCATGCGCCGGAACGACGCATGATTGAACTCCGCGGCAGCCACATCGGTATGGTTCCCCAGGACCCGATGTCCAACCTCAATCCCGTGTGGAAGATCGGCTACCAGGTTCGCGAGACCCTCAAGGCCAATGGTCGTCCGGACGGGCCCGAAGACGTTGCCCGGGTTTTGGCGGAGGCGGGTCTTCCCGATGCTGCGCGGCGAGCCAAGCAGTATCCACACGAGTTCTCCGGCGGTATGCGCCAGCGGGCTCTTATCGCTATCGGTCTGAGTTGCCAGCCCAAGCTCCTGATCGCGGATGAGCCTACGTCTGCATTGGACGTCACCGTCCAGCGCAAGATCCTGGATCACTTGGACAAAATGACTACGGAGCTCGGTACATCGGTGCTGCTCATCACCCACGACCTCGGCCTTGCTGCCGAGCGCGCGGACAAGGTAGTGGTTATGTACCAGGGCAACGTTGTGGAGGCGGGTCCTTCACTGGAACTGCTGCAGAACCCGCAGCACCCCTACACAAAGCGACTCGTGGAATCGGCGCCCTCGCTCGCCTCCCGCCGCATTCAGGTGGCGAAGGAGCTGGGCGTGGAAGCCAGCGACCTCTTGGCGCCTGTCGCGGCAATTAAGAAGCACGCAACCGACGAGGTCCTGCAGATCCGAAACCTGCGCAAGATCTACAAGCTCCGGCAGGGCCTGGGCCAGACCTCAGACTTCGCTGCGGTGGACGACATCAGCTTCGACGTCAAGCGCGGAACCACTACGGCGATTGTGGGGGAGTCGGGTTCGGGTAAATCCACCGTGGCCAAAATGGTCCTCCAACTTGAGAAGCCTACCGAGGGCCAGATTGTGTTCGACGGCGTCGATACTGCTGGACTCAAAGGCAAGGACCTCTTCAAGTTCCGGCGGCGGGTGCAGCCGATTTTCCAGGATCCTTACGGCTCCCTGGATCCCATGTACAACATCTTCCGGACCATCGAAGAGCCTCTCCGCGTGCACAAGATCGGAAATGGGGCAAGCCGCGAAAAGAAGGTACGCGAGCTGTTGGACCAGGTGGCTTTGCCACAGTCCATGATGCAGAGGTATCCGAACGAGCTTTCAGGTGGCCAGCGACAACGCATTGCGATTGCCCGTGCCTTGGCCTTGGATCCTGAAGTGATCATCTGTGATGAGGCCGTTTCCGCCTTGGACGTACTCGTCCAGGCGCAGGTGCTGAACCTTCTCGCAGATCTTCAGGACAACCTTGGTCTGACGTACTTGTTCATTACCCACGACCTCGCCGTTGTGCGCCAGATCGCCGACCACGTCTGCGTCATGGAAAAGGGCCAGCTCGTAGAAACGGGCAGCACGGACGATGTCTTCGACAACCCGCGCGAGGCCTACACGCAGGCCTTGCTGGATGCCATTCCTGGCGGTTCGCTGCTGCTGCCGCCCGCGGTGGCCTGACCGACGTCGTACTCTCTGCTGAGGAGACAACAGCAGCCGAGGAGACAAAAGCAAGAGCCGGTGGTTCCCACGAGAGGGAACCACCGGCTCTTGCCGTTAAATCACTCGTTGTTAGGCCTGCTCTGCATCCCAAATCACCAACAAAAGGCGCAAAGCAAGCCCCGCAACGGCCTCTATTCGGGTGAAACGGACGGGTCGGTGTCCGGGCGTGCCGTTAGACCAAGTGCCGTGAGTTCGCGCGCCAGAACGATGCCCAACTTCGCGTGCCCGGATGGCTTGAGGTGGACGCCGTCCTGGAGATCGGCAACGGCATCGTAGCGGGTGAGCCAGTCGCCCGCGCTGACAAACGGGATCGCTTGCTTGGCGGCGATCCGGCCAAGGAGTGCGTCCACCTCGGAACGGCGGCCGCCACCGTTGTCGGCTCCGCGTGCCAACGTCCCGATCATTGCCAGTCGGGCACCCGGATAGCGCTTCTTGAGCGCACCGAGGAGCCGGTCGGCGTTACTCGTGATCTGGGCGTCAGTGGCCTTTTGGGAGGCGTCGTTGCCACCACCCTGGACCACGATCAGTGGCGGATCTCCGTAAGGCAGCAGCCAGTCCCCACGCTGGAGCGCGTCGATGTAATTGCCTGTCTTGCCGTTGGAAGCTACGAATCCCGTGCCACCCATGCCCACGACGTGCAATTTGTACCCAAGCGCCGAGATTCCCCTTTGCGGCCATGAGTCCTTCGGCATGGCCTGGGAATCGCCAATCAACACCGCGGTGTGGCGCACATCGGCGAGGACCACTTCGTCGCGGTTGTTCGCCGGATTCCTGTAGAGGGAGCCCACTGGCAGGTCAAGGGGGCTCGGAGCAGGCGCCACCCTAAGGGGTTTGTCCGCCGCTGAAGTCTCCGCGGGAACTGGCGCGGCTGAGCGCGAGGGTGTGGATTGTGGGGTTGCTTGGTTTGGTCCGCAGCCGACCACAAGAACGCCAACGGCGATCAAGGGTGCGAGCAGGCGGAACGCGGCCGAGGCTTTGCGCATCGTTGGTCTCCGTGTGGCACTGGTTCTGCAGCAATCATGGGGCACTGGAAGCAGAAAATCCAGCATCTTGACTGCCGGTTACTAAAGCGTGATGTGCTGTGATGGACGCCACAATCGGACGGTAAATGGCTTGCTTTTTAGGCTGATAAATGCAACTGCGTTTAGACTTGCTGTAGGTGCCCTGTGTCCCGGGGTCTTTTTCGTTGTGTGTTCCGATCACGTGATCAGGTATGCGCGCGGATACAAACAACTGACTTCACCACTGAAACGAGTCATAAACGCATGTCTGAAACCATCACCAACACTGCGTCGCGGAGCGATCTGCGCAACGTCGCGATCGTCGCACACGTTGACCACGGTAAGACCACCCTGGTCGACGCCATGCTCAAGCAGACCAACTCCTTCGCTTCCCACGGTGAGGTTGAGGACCGCGTCATGGACTCCGGTGACCTGGAGCGCGAAAAGGGCATCACGATCCTCGCCAAGAACACCACGGTTGCCTACAACGGCCCGTCGTCCAACGGCGAAACCATCACCATCAACGTCATCGACACCCCCGGCCACGCCGACTTCGGTGGCGAGGTTGAGCGTGGTCTTTCCATGGTCGACGGCGTTGTCCTGCTGGTCGACTCCTCTGAAGGCCCGCTGCCCCAGACCCGCTTCGTGCTCCGCAAGGCCCTTGCTGCGCACCTCCCGGTGATCCTCCTGGTCAACAAGACGGACCGTCCCGACGCCCGCATCGATGAAGTTGTCCACGAGTCCATGGACCTGCTCCTGGGCCTGGCTTCGGACCTTGCCGACGAAGTTCCGGACCTGGACCTGGACAAGGTCCTGGAAGTTCCGGTCGTCTACGCTGCTGCCAAGGTTGGCCGCGCCTCCCTGGACCAGCCGGACAACGGCTCCGCCCCGGACAACGAGGACCTTGAGCCCCTTTTCAAGACCATCATCGAGCACATCCCCGCTCCCACCTACAACCCGGATGGCGTGCTTCAAGCGCACGTGACCAACCTGGACGCTTCACCGTTCCTTGGCCGTCTCGCCCTGCTCCGCATCTACAACGGCACGCTCCGCAAGGGCCAGACGGTTGCCTGGGCCCGTGCCAACGGTGAACTCAAGAACGTCAAGATCACTGAACTCCTGGCCACCAAGGCACTGACCCGCGTTCCTACCGAGTCGGCCGGGCCGGGTGAAATCGTTGCCGTTGCAGGTATCGAGGAAATCACCATCGGTGAAACCCTTACGGACGCCGAGAACCCGCAGCCGCTGCCGTTGATCACCGTGGATGACCCCGCGATCTCCATGACCATCGGTATCAACACCTCGCCGCTGGCCGGCAGGGTCAAGGGCGCCAAGGTCACTGCCCGCCAGGTGAAGGACCGCCTGGACAAGGAACTGATCGGTAACGTCTCGATCAAGGTTCTGCCCACCGAGCGTCCGGACGCTTGGGAAGTACAGGGCCGTGGCGAGCTCGCCCTGGCAATCCTCGTTGAGCAGATGCGTCGCGAAGGCTTCGAGCTGACCGTTGGCAAGCCGCAGGTAGTCACCAAGACCATCGACGGCAAGATCCACGAGCCGATGGAACACATGACCATCGACGTCCCCGAAGAGTACCTCGGCGCCGTAACGCAGCTCATGGCCGCCCGCAAGGGCCGCATGACCAACATGGCCAACCACGGCACTGGCTGGTGCCGCATGGAATTCATCGTTCCTGCCCGTGGCCTCATCGGCTTCCGCACCAAGTTCCTCACCGACACCCGCGGTGCCGGCATCGCGGCCTCCATCTCCGAAGGCTACGAGCCGTGGGCCGGTCCCATCGAATACCGCACCAACGGTTCGATGGTTGCCGACCGCGCCGGTGTTGTGACTCCGTTCGCCATGATCAACCTGCAGGAGCGCGGTTCCTTCTTCGTGAAGCCCACCTCCGAGGTTTACGAGGGCATGATCGTGGGCGAGAACTCACGCGCCGACGACATGGACGTGAACATCACCAAGGAAAAGAAGCTCACCAACATGCGTGCAGCTTCCTCGGACACCTTCGAGAACCTGACGCCGCCGCGCGACCTGACCCTCGAAGAGTCCCTCGAATTCGCGCGTGAAGACGAGTGCGTTGAGGTGACGCCGGAGGACATCCGTATCCGCAAGCTCATCCTCGATTCCAACGAGCGCGCCAAGGCCAACCGCGCCCGCGCAAAGGCCTAGTCCGGCCCGGTTGCACCCGGCTGGAAGAGCAGAATGAACAAGGGAGTCGCCAGTGCGGCCCGCGGCATCGCCGCGGCCGTGCTGGCGGCTCTTTTTGTTGCTGTGGCAGGAACGGCACAGCACCGGCAAACCATTGCGATATCCGGCGTCGACATCCCTTGGGGCGTCTGCGTCGCACTGTTGCTGCTCGCGTCGGCCCAGTTGTGGCTGGCGGCTTGGTCCGGTTCAGTTATCCCGACGGCGGTAGCTGGCGTGGTGGTTTATGCCACCGTTGGTGCTTTATCGTCCGGGGGCCGCGACAAACAGTTGTTGCTCGGCGACGCCGTGGGCAACGTCTGGGTGTTTGGCATAGCTGTGGTCACGTTGATCATGCTTGTTGTTGCCAGCCGCCTGGTGAAGAGATGGCGGACAGCTGTTGAGTAGGTACTGCGCGGCACACAGCCGGTAGTGCTACCCGTGCCTGGGCGGCGGTGGGGGAACTTCCTTCGCTGCGATGACCAACGCCAGTGGAATTTCGACGTCGGAGGTCCGCGTTCGTACGGTGCAGCTGCTTTCCGTGGTGGTCACCAGATACCCCAACGCATCGGTCAGGCCGTCCTGGATCCTGTAGCGGACCACCACCCGAATGCCCGGCTGGGCTTTGAGCAGAAATTGTTTGGGTGGCAAATGCGGGGGAGTCACCGTTTCATACTAAGACGCGGGCTAGGTTGGCGTCATAGCACTGTTGGATAATAGGGTCAGAAGTTGAGTGTCCGGCATGCTGCCGGCCGTATTACCCCGGCTATTGGCCGGGACAAACCGTGGAGAGGTCTGGGACGTGACGTACGTAATCGCGCAGCCGTGTGTAGATGTCAAGGACAAGGCATGTATCGAAGAATGCCCTGTTGACTGCATTTACGAAGGTGAGCGTTCCCTCTACATCCACCCGGATGAATGCGTTGACTGTGGTGCTTGCGAACCCGTATGCCCTGTTGAGGCCATCTACTATGAGGATGACACTCCGGAAGAGTGGGCTGACTACTACAAGGCCAACGTCGAATTCTTTGACGATCTTGGCTCCCCGGGCGGCGCTGCGAAGATCGGCAACACCGGCAAGGACCACCCGTTCATTGCCGCACTGCCCCCGCAGAACCAAGACCACTAAGGGCGGTTGCTTCCTTGATTTCCGCGGCACCGGCCTTTGGCCTTAACCTGCCCGACTACCCGTGGGAGGCCATGGCACCGTATGTGGCCACAGCCGCCAAACATCCCGGGGGTGCCGTTAACCTCTCGATCGGAACCCCGGTTGATCCCACTCCAGGGCTGATCCGCGACGCATTGGCTGCGGCGTCGGACGCCCACGGCTACCCGACTGTGCATGGCACCCAAGCCTTGAGGCAGGCCGTCGTGGACTGGTTTGCGGCCCGCCGCGGAGTCCCCAACCTGGATCCAAAGGACGTTATGCCCACGGTGGGCTCCAAGGAGCTCGTCGCCTGGTTGCCTTTCCTGCTGGGCCTTGGCAACGGGGACATCGTAGTCAGGCCTACCGTTGCCTACCCCACGTACGACATCGGCGCGATGCTGGCGGGAGCTACCGCCGTAGCGGCGGATAGCCTGGACGAACTGGATGCCGCTACTCGTGCAAGGGTTCGCTTGGTCTGGATCAACTCACCGGGCAATCCCACGGGCAGTGTCCGGAGCGTGGAATCTCTACAACAGATCGTCAACCAGGCGCGCGAAATCGGCGCCGTAGTGGCCTCCGACGAATGCTACGCCGAGCTTGGCTGGGGTGAGTGGGATGTCCAGCGTGGGGGAGAAGCTGTCCCGAGCATCCTGGACCCGCGGGTTTCCGGTGGTTCCACGGATGGCCTCCTTTGCGTCTATTCCCTGAGCAAGCAGTCCAACCTCGCCGGCTATCGGGCTGCTTTCGTAGCTGGCGATTCCGCGATTATGGCCAACCTTGTTAACAGCCGGAAGCACGCGGGAATGATCGTGCCCTACCCGGTGCAAGAGGCGATGCGCGTCGCTTTGGGCGATTCGAACCACGTGCTTGCCCAAAAGGACCTCTACCGCGGGCGGCGCGAGAGAATCGTCCCGGCACTTGAGAAGTTCGGATTGCAGATCCATGACTCCAACGCCGGCCTTTATCTATGGTCTACCGCCGGTGAAGCTACGTGGGACACGGTTGCCCGGTTCGCTGAGCTGGGGATCGTCGTAGGACCCGGTGTTTTCTACGGTGATGCCGGCAATGGCTTCATCCGGGTGGCACTGACGGGCAGCGATGAACGCATTGACGCGGCCGTGGAGAGGTTAAGCTCAGGGTCATAACAATGCTGTGACTTGTGCCACAAGTCGCGTCATTCCGCCAGTAACCGGACGGAACGGATTAGTTCCGGAGGGTTACTGGCGGTAGCTTTTTAACTGACTATCAATGGTGGCCTTCAATAAGAAAGCACTGCGGTCGTTGGAGCCCTGCAACAGTGGGGCCGAAGACGGCGTCACCAGAAGTTGGTTGGACAAGCGTTCTATAGAGGCCCAGAGGCCTCATGAAGGGGACTCCATGACTGAGACCACCAGCGCGACACTGCGCCATGCCGGCGGCGAACTTGAACTGCCGCGCATCCAGGTTGTAGAAGGAAACGAAGGTTATGACGTTTCCAAGCTGCTGAAGCAGACGGGCGCCGTTGCCTATGACCCCGGCTTCATGAACACAGCGGCCACCACCTCGGCTATCACGTACATCGACGGCGACGCAGGCATCCTGCGGTACCGCGGGTACCCGATCGAGCAACTCGCCCAGCACTCGAGCTTCCTTGAAGTTTCCTACCTGCTCATCTACGGCAACCTTCCCACTCCCACGGAGCTGGAAGCGTTCGATCAGCGGATCCGGCACCACACGCTCCTGCATGAGGAACTGAAGGGCTTCTTCGGCGGATTCCCGCGCGATGCCCACCCCATGCCGGTGCTTTCCTCGGCCGTTTCGGCGTTGTCCACGTTCTACCAGGACTCGCTGGATCCCTTCAACGCGGAGCACGTGGAAGTTTCCACCATCCGCCTCATGGCCAAGCTGCCCGTTATTGCCGCTTACGCCCACAAGAAGTCCATCGGACAGCCCATGCTCTACCCGGACAACTCCATGAACCTCGTGGAGAACTTCCTGCGGCTGAGCTTTGGCCTCCCGGCCGAGCAGTACGAGCTGGACCCCGTTGTGGTCAAGGCCTTGGACCTGCTGCTCATCCTGCACGCTGACCACGAGCAGAACTGTTCCACCTCCACCGTCCGTTTGGTGGGTTCTTCCAATGCAAACCTCTTCGCGTCAGTTTCTGCCGGCATCAACGCCCTCTTTGGCCCCGCACACGGCGGCGCCAATGAGGCCGTGCTGAAGATGCTGCGCCAGATCCAGGCGGACGGCATCAAGCCCGAGGACTACATGGAGAAGGTCAAGAACAAGGAAGACGGCGTCCGCCTCATGGGCTTCGGGCACCGTGTCTACAAGAACTACGATCCCCGTGCCAAGATCATCAAGGCAACGGCCCACGAGGTCCTGGGCAAGCTCGGCGGCAACGACGAACTGCTGGACATCGCCATGCGCCTTGAAGAGAAGGCCCTGGCTGATGACTACTTCATCCAGCGCAAGCTGTACCCGAACGTGGACTTCTATACTGGCCTGATCTACAAGGCGATGGGTTTCCCGGAGAAGATGTTCACCGTCCTCTTCGCCATTGGCCGCCTCCCGGGCTGGATTGCCCAGTGGCGCGAAATGATCAACGATCCCCAGACCAAGATCGGCCGCCCGCGGCAGCTCTACACAGGGGAGCCGGAGCGCAACTACCCGGCCAACTGATACGGCAACAGCGTCAATCACGACGGCGGCCCCCCCCCCCGCCCGTGGTGGGGTTGTTCTTCTGCCAGCGCCAATGGTCCTCGCACATCTGGTCCACAGTCTTCGTGGTGGACCATCCAAGGTCTGCGAGGGCAGAAGAGGCGTCGGCCCAGAAAGCGGGAAGGTCTCCGGCGCGACGGCCCGTGATTTCGTAGGGCAGCTCGTGTCCGACGGCCTTTTCGAAGGACCGCAGTACCTCCAGCACCGAGGATCCCCTGCCGGAACCAAGGTTCCAGCGACGGACGCCGGCGCGGTCAGCAATGAAGTTCAGTGCCGCCACATGGCCGTCAGCAAGATCCACGACGTGGATGTAGTCGCGCTGGGCTGTTCCATCGGGGGTGTCATAGTCGCCACCGAAGACCATGAGCTTCTCCCGGCGGCCCACGGCAACCTGTGCGATGAAGGGAACGAGGTTGTTCGGAATGCCCTGGGGGTCCTCGCCGATGCGTCCTGAGGGGTGGGCTCCAACCGGGTTGAAGTAGCGCAGCAGTGCGATATGCCAGCGGTCGTCCGCACTGCCCAGGTCCGAGAGGATGTCCTCGATCTGTTCCTTGGTACGGCCGTACGGATTGTTTGCGCCGATTTCCATCTTCTCGATGTACGGGATGGGATTGTGCTCGCCGTACACGGTTGCTGAAGAACTGAACACAATCGAACGGACGTTGTGCTTGTCCATGGCACGGAGCAGGTTCAGTGTGCCCACGATGTTGTTGTAGTAGTACGCCAATGGCTCCTGAACGGATTCGCCCACGGCCTTCAGTCCTGCGAAGTGGATCACGGCATCGATCTGGTGCTGGTCGAACACGTCCTCGACGGCGGGCTCGTCCACCAGGTCAACCTTGTGGAAGGCTGCAGTCTTGCCGGTTAGCTCGGAAACCCTACGCAGGGACTCTTCGCTGGAGTTCACGAGGTTATCGAGCACGACGACGTCATGACCGGCTTCCTGAAGGGACAGAACGGTGTGCGAACCGATGTAGCCGGTGCCACCCGTGACAAGAATTTTCATGATGTCTACGCTATCGGAAATCGGAGCCACGCCGCTCAGTGTTGAGCGGTGTTGAAGCACGTTCGTGCTAAAAAATACTGGTGCCCAAAATTGTTGATGCCGAAGCCCGGCGCCAGGAAGTTGTCCAAGCTGTCTTCAGGATCATCGCAAGCGACGGTTTGGAACGGGCATCCCTTCGTGAAGTAGCTGATGAAGCCGGGCTGGCCGTAGGCTCCGTCCGGCACTATTTTGCCAGCAGCGACGAGCTTCTGGTGTTCTCCTTTGCCTCCGTCATCGACCGTCTTAGCGGTCGGCTGGAGTCAGCTTTGCTTGCCGTTGAAGGCGAAACCCCGGGCAGCGCCGGGCAGCACGCCGCGGTGTTGAACCTCTTGGGTCAGTTCCTTCCCTTGGACGAAGAACTCGCCGTGGACGCCTGCGTTTGGATGGCCTTCCGCCACGCTGCCCGGATCAAGCCGGTCCTTGCTCCCGAAGCCGAACGCAGTCACCGCGTGGTCGCTGCCATTGTGGGACGCCTCATCATCCTGTTGAGCCCCGGTGAAGCCACCGCCCCGCAAAGCCTTGTCACAGAGGCTGAACGGCTCCTGGCCACCATGGACGGCCTGTGCATGCACGCCCTGCTCCAGCCCGAATGGATGACGGCCGAAATGTGCAGTGACGTCCTCACCGCACATCTGGCGGCTTTCGCTCCGGTGCCGGCTACGCCGTAGCTTGTCTCCCGGGCTCCCCACAGGACGACTATGTGCCGCCAGCAAGCAGTGCCTCCCCCACCGTTACCGTAGCAAGCCAACGGGAATAGACTGGGACATGTCGGGAACCTGCCAAGGGAGGAATTCGGATGCATGAGTCAGGCGGCTCTGGATGGCGCATCACCATGGACACGTCCGGGCCGATGCTCATCGCCCTGTACTTGCGCGACGTAGCTGGACTCGACGGTGCCGGAAAACCGTTACTGTCCCACGCTGCTCCCAAGGTCCGCCATGCCGATCATAGCCACCTCACCTCGGATGTGGGTGGGATCCACGCCCTCAAAACCGAGTGGGAGGCCTGGTGGGAGAAGCTCGTGAAGACCTATCCAAATCCAGCCCTCGAGCTCGCACCGCCCAGTTTCAAGGCCTTCGGCAATTCCCCTGCCCTCCAGCGTGTCCTGCAGGCACACTTTGGTTCGGCTTTGGGATGGGCAACGGACAGGATCGATGAATACGCGAAGATCGAGGCAGAGCGCGAAGCCAATGGGGTTACGGGAGTCCTGAACGAGATGGTGGAGGACAGGCTCCTGGAAGTTGGCCGGAGCTCGCGGGACTTTGATCTCACCATTATCGAGTTGCCGCTCAACGAGCCGCGGGCCTGGTACTTGGAGCCCAGCACCATGATCATGAGCCACAGGCTGCTGTCCGAGCCTGAAGTCTTCCGCAGCTATGTCCAGCCCGTGGTGGAGATGCTCGCCTAAGTAGTCAGGTGGTAGGTGCCGAGACGGTGATGGTCACTGACTCAGACGGTGCGGCCGATGCAATCCACCCGTCGCGTTTTTCCCGATTCCACGTCTGACCACCAACATCCACTTGCGTGATGGAGAGGGACTTGGCGTTGGCTACCGCCCAATGGGCAACTGCCCAGGCTTGCGTACCACTGATATCCAGTTGCACCGAGCGGCCCTGGACTGTGGCCGGCTGGGAGCCGAACGCCGTCGTCAGTTCCTCCACGACGGCGGCAGGGTCACCGGCCGCTTCGGGCATGCGGAGTTCACAGGTCAGCGCGGATTCCGAATGCCCGGTGAGGGCAGAAGCGAAGGCGCGCCCCATGTTCTCGTGCTGGGCATATGCCCGGGGGAACGCGGAGCGCTGGACCTGCTGGGCTGCCTGGGTAATTTCCATGGTCTCGTAACCGGGAATTTTGATGAGGCCGTTATAGAAGGCGTTCGTCGCATAGACAGGGTCCATGACCTGCGCCTCGGTTCCCCAGCCTTGGGATGGCCTCTGTTGGAACAAACCCCGCGAATCAGGTCCTGCATCGTCGCCGTAATTGATGTTCCGGAGCTTGGATTCCTGCATCGCGGTGGCGAGGGCGATGCTTGCAGCCCTTGGTGGAAGTCCGCGCTGAACGGAGATGGCAGTGATGAGCGAGGCGTTGGCCGCTTGGTCGGTAGCCAACTCGTAGCTTTCGGACCCCATGACGGCGAGGCAGCGCTCCGAGACCAGGGTCTCGGAGCGCTGCAGTATGGCAACTATCGCGTAGATAGCACCGGCCACGAGGGCCAGCGCCAGCACCGCAACGATGGCGCGGCGGAACCGGCGCATTGCTTGTCTCCTGCTAATTGGCGTGCAGTGCCTCGTTCAACTCCACGGTCTGGCCCTTGCGGGGCAGGACTTCCACGCCGCCGGTGGTGGAGTTGCGGCGGAACAGCAGGTTGGGGACACCTGAAAGCTCGACGGCCTTGATGATCTTGCTGGTGTCTTCGCCGTTTTCGTCCTTGGGGCCGGGCACCCGAACGCGGGTTCCTGCGGTGACGTACAGGCCGGCTTCCACCACGGAATCATCGCCGATGCTGATGCCGACACCGGAGTTTGCGCCAAGCAGCACCCGCTCGCCCAAAGCGATCTTTTCCTTGCCGCCGCCGGAGAGCGTACCCATGATGGAGGCGCCGCCGCCGACGTCCGTCCCGTCACCGGCCACTACTCCAGCGGAGATGCGGCCTTCCACCATGGACGTGCCGAGGGTTCCAGCGTTGAAGTTCACGAAGCCTTCATGCATCACCGTGGTGCCTTCGGCGAGGTGCGCGCCCAGACGGACGCGGTCGGCGTCGGCGATCCGCACACCAGTTGGAACCACGTAGTCAACCATGCGGGGGAACTTGTCCACGCCGTAAACCACCACGTTGCCGCGCTTACGCAGGCGCGCACGCGTCATTTCAAAACCCTCGACGGCGGCTGGGCCGAAGTTGGTCCATACGACGTTGGGGAGCTTGCCGAAGACACCATCCAGGTTGATGCTGTTGGGCTTGACCAGGCGGTGCGAAAGGAGGTGAAGACGCAGGTAAGCATCGGCGGTGTCGGCCGGGGCGGCGTCGAGGTCGATCTGTGCGAAGACCACTTTTTGCTCCGTGCCGCGATCGGCGTCTTTGCCGTCGTCAGCCAGGGCAGTGAGCGCGGGATCGGCATTGTCAACGTCGCGAAGGGTTTCAGCGGCTACACCCAGGGCCGGTGCCGGGTACCAGACATCCAGCACGGTTGCTTCCCCGGAAGGCGAGGTGGCGATGGTGGCGAGGCCGAATCCGTAGGCTGATCGGTGGTTTGCGGGCACAGCAGAGGAAGCAGTTTCAGTCATGGCCCCAGTGTATCGATCGCCCGTGGCACGGCTGAAACCCGTCTCACCCGGGCAGGTCGCATTTGTTGCCCGAAACACAGCTGCCCGGGGAGTTAAGGTGGAGTGGTGACCCTTAACCCTGCCCCCGCCCTACTGGACCTGCGCCAGGACGTTGCCTTGCTGACAGCCGCGCTCATCGATATCAACAGTGTCTCGGGCAACGAGACCCTGCTCGCCGATCTCGTCGAGGCGGCCCTGCGCGCCATCCCCGAATACACCGTGGTGCGCGACGGCGACGCCATCATTGCACGCACTGAACTTGGCCGCGCCGAGCGCGTCATCCTCGCTGGACACCTGGACACTGTTCCGCTGCCCACGGTGGAAGGCTCGCTGGGCACCGTTCCGGCAACGTGGGAATCAGGCATCCCCGGGGAGGGTGTGCTCTATGGCCGGGGGACCACCGACATGAAGGGCGGCGTTGCCGTGCAGCTCGCACTCGCGGCGACCCTGTTCGACGACGGCAGGGAGCCAGACAAGGATGTCACCTTTGTCTTCTATGACCACGAGGAAGTGGAGGCCGTCAAGAGTGGCCTGGGCAGGCTGGTCCGCAACCATGGCGACCTGCTCCTGGGGGACTTCGCTATTCTTCTTGAGCCCACACACGGCACGGTGGAAGGGGGCTGCAACGGAACCAGCCGGTTCGAAGCGACCACCATCGGTGAAGCGGCCCACTCGGCCCGCGCTTGGATGGGCAGCAACGCCATCCATGCGGCGGCACCAATTCTCGCCCGCCTCGCGGCCTACGAGCCGCGGACGATCAACGTGGACGGCCTCGATTACCGGGAGAGCCTCAATGCGGTGAAGATCAATGGCGGCACGGCCGGTAACGTCATCCCTGACCGCTGCGTGGTGGAGATCAACTACCGCTTCGCTCCGGACAAGACCCCGGACCAGGCCGAGGCCCACGTGCGAGAGCTCCTGGAGGGATTCGACGTCGTCCGCACCGACGCTGCTGCCGGCGCCCGGCCCGGACTGAACCACCCCGCAGCTGCGTCTTTCGTGGCCGCAGTCGGCGCGGAACCAAAGCCCAAATACGGGTGGACCGACGTCGCGCGTTTCAGTGAGTTGGGCATCCCGGCCGTGAACTTCGGGCCCGGCGATCCGTTGCTGGCGCACAAGGACAATGAACACGTCGACGCCGATGCCGTCCGTGAGTGCCTTCGTGCACTTCGGACGTGGCTGGTCGCTAAGGTCTAAAAGCGCTCTAAAAGCACATGAAGAGAAGGTCCGCAGCCGAATGAACGGCTGCGGACCTTCTCTTCATGACTAAAGGAATGTTCCCTTTGCTACTTCTTTTCAGGTCCAGGAACGTTGACCTCGAGGTCGACGGTCTTGATGGCCGAAGCCATGCCGCCTGCGGCCTTCTTGGAGCCTCGCCGTTCGATCCAGATCGCAAGCCGGGAAACCGACAAGTTGATCAGGATGTAGATTGCCGCTCCGACGAAAAACGCGGAGAACAACAGGCTGGGTTCCAGGTCTGAGATCAGCTTCACCTTACGCAGCAGTTCCTCGTAGGCCACGATGTAGCCAAGCGAGGTGTCCTTCAGGAGAACGACCAACTGTGCAATAAGTGAGGGGAGCATGCGGCGGATTGCCTGGGGAAATTCGATGCTCATCCTGGACTGGAAGCTGCGCAGTCCAATGGCCAAACCGGCTTCGCGTTGTCCCTTGGGAAGTGACTGGATACCCGCCCTCAGAATTTCAGCGAAGATCGCTGCGTTGTAGAGGACCAGGCCACTGACGACAGCAGTGAAGGGGGTCGTAGCAAACACCAGGAGCACGAAGAGGATCATGAGCACCACTGGCATGCCGCGGAGGAACTCAAGCACCACCTGTGTGGGAACGCGAATCCACGAGATCAGGGAAATGCGGAGCAGGCACAGCGCCACTCCAAGGGGAAAGGCAATGACGGCTGCGACGCCGGCTGCCTGCAGGGTGGCAAGGACGCCATAGCCGAGCTGCGTCCAAACGTCCTTGGCAGATTCGTTAACAAAGACTTCCCAACGGGAGGCGTTGAATATGCCCTGCGAAGACAGGATGACGATGGCTCCCACCACGCCACCGGCAATGATGATGGACCCGACAACTGAACCAATGAGGGAAACGCGGCGGGCCTTGGGGCCCGGTACGTCATAGAGAACCGAAGTCATCGGGCAATCGCCACCTTTTTCTCGACGAAGTGGGCCAACAAGCCCAGGGGCACGGTGATCAGCAGGTAGAAGAATGCCACACCAATCAAGATCCACATGACCGCGTCACCATGGCTGTTTGACAGCTGCAGACCATAGCCGAAAAGCTCCAGGACAAAGAATGCACCCGCGACGGATGAGTTCTTGACCAAGGCAATCATGATGTTGATCAATGGGGGTATGACGGTCCGGACAGCCTGTGGCAGGACCACCAGGCCCAAAACCTGCGTGAACGTCATGCCGATACTGCGGGCTGCCTCGGCTTGCCCCACCGGGACGCTGTTGACGCCGGATCGAACGGCTTCGGCAACAAATGCTGCCGTGTAGCTGCTCAATGCGATGATGGCGGCGACTTCAAACTGTTCGAACTTGACGCCGAGCCGGGGAAGCACGATTGCGGAGAAAAAGAAAATAATTGTGAGTGGGGTGTTTCTGGCGACTTCAACATAGAACGTGCTGAAGCCCCGTAAGGCAGCCACGGGCGAGACACGCATTGCGGCGAGCAGAGTGCCTGCTGTCAGTGCGATGACGCCAGATATGACGGCTAGAAACAGGGTTCGGAGAAATCCGTCCCAATATTGGGGGAGGCTTTCGAAGATGGCGTCCATTGGCTTCCTTCGGCTGCTGCGGAAAGGTAGGGAGTCCTCAAGGTCGGTGGCTGCCGCCCTTCCCCAAGGGGGAGTGCGGCAGCCACCGGCTTCCGACTAGTAGCGGTCGATCTTGGGCAGTTCAGGTGCGGTCTTGATGACCTTTCCTGCTGTTGCTTCCCAAGCCTTCTTGTACGTGCCGTCCTTGGCGAATCCCTCCAACTGGTCATTGATCCAGTTGCGGAAGACCGTGTCATCCTTCTTCAGGCCGATGCCGTACGGCTCTTTTGTGAACGTTTGGTCCGATGCGAGCTTGAAGGCGTCCGGTTCCTTGTCAACGTAGCCGGCGAGGATCACGTTGTCCGTGGTGACTGCGACAACCTGCTTGTTGCGCAACGGCTCAAGGCAAGCGGTGTAGTTTGCGGCCGGGACCAGTTCTGCACCGTACGTTTCGACGATGGTCTTAGCCGGGGTGGAACCCGTTACAGAGCAAACCTTCTTGCCCTTGACGTCCTCGGGTTTGGTGATGGAGTTATCGTCCTTGTTCACCAGCAGAGCCTGACCGGCTTCGTAGTATGGACCCGCGAATGCGACCTTCTGCTTGCGGGCATCGTTGATCGTGTAGGTGGCAATGACGATGTCAACGCGGCCCTGCTCGATGAACGGTTCACGGTTGGCGGAAACAGTTTCCACCCATTCGATCTTGTCAGGTTCAATTCCGAGCTTGGCAGCGATGGCCTTGCCGATTTCGACGTCGAAGCCGACAGGCTTGCCGTCCAGGCCCTTCTGGCCGAACAGCGGCTGGTCAAACTTGGTACCAATGGTGATCTTCTTGGCCTGGTTCAACTTCGCCATCGTGGTACCGGCGTCGAAGCTCGCCGAGGCAACAGGCGGAGTGGTGGTGCCACTGCCTCCACCGCAGGCGCTCAGCGAGAGGGCCAGTGCAGCCGAAGCGGCCACCAGGAGAGATTTCCTCCGGGTAATAAAAGCCTTCTTCATGACATTCCTTTCATTGGTTGGCCGGCGTACGGCCTGGATGCGGTCCGTGCGGGCCTGGATGCGGGTCAGCAGGGAGCTAGTGGGTCAGAAGCTTGGACAGGAAATCCTTGGCGCGGTTGCTCTGCGGATTGGTGAAGAATTCTTCGGGTGTTGAATCTTCCACGATCTGGCCATCGGCCATGAACACGACGCGGTCGGCTGCCTTGCGGGCAAAGCCCATCTCGTGGGTGACCACGATCATGGTCATGCCTTCCTTTGCCAGCTGGATCATGACGTCCAGGACCTCGTTGATCATTTCGGGGTCCAGCGCCGAGGTGGGCTCGTCGAACAGCATCACCTTGGGCTTCATGGCAAGTGCGCGGGCAATGGCCACACGCTGTTGCTGGCCACCGGAGAGCTGCGCGGGGAGCTTGGGAGCCTGGTGGCCGACGCCGACACGTTCCAGGAGGGCCATGGCCTCCCTTTCTGCCGTGCCTTTGGCAACGCCCTTCACCTTGATCGGTCCCAGCGTGACGTTCTCAAGGATCGTCTTGTGGGCGAACAGGTTGAAGGACTGGAAGACCATTCCGACGTCGGCACGCAGGTGGGCGAGTTCCTTGCCTTCTTCCGGGAGCTTCTTCCCGTCGATCGCGATGTCGCCGTCGTCGATCGTTTCCAAACGGTTGATGGCACGGCACAACGTGGACTTACCGGAGCCGGACGGCCCGATGACCACGACGACTTCACCCTTCCGAACCTGGAGGTTGATGTCTTTGAGGACGTGCAATTGACCGTAGTGTTTGTTGACGCTGTTCAGGGAGACGAGCGCATCGCCGGACACTTGAGTAGTCATAGGACGAATCTAGCGAACAAAGACACAATTATGACCACGGTCACGGCAAGTTCCTCCAGATCGTGACTGAACAGAAACCTGCTCTCCAGCGATATACCAGACTGCAATGCAAGAACCGCGTCGTAGCGTCTTCGCTTGCATTCATCCGCGCTAGCCTTGGGCAATGAGCATTAGCCAGCACCCGATTCCCAGCCCGGACGCGAATGGCCACGTCGCGGGCGTCCACGTGCCCCTGCCTTCGGAGATCGCACCGGCCAAGCACAAGGGCCCTTTGGAACTGCGACGCAAACAGGCAGACAAGGGAATGTCCGATCAGCACTTGCTGGACACGAGCGGTGCCGGGCAGTTCATCCACACCGATCCCTGGCGCGTCCTGAGGATTCAGAGCGAATTCGTTGAGGGCTTTGGGGCATTGGCCGATATTGGTCCGGCAGTCAGTGTTTTCGGTTCAGCCCGTACCAAACCGGGAACCGAGTACTACGAGATGGCAGTGGATGTAGGGCGCAAGCTCGCCGAAGCCGGAGTCGCCGTGATCACCGGTGGCGGCCCCGGCTCCATGGAAGCCGCCAACAAGGGTGCTGTGGAAGGCAACGGCGTATCTGTCGGACTGGGCATTGAGTTGCCGTTCGAGCAGGGCCTGAACCAATGGGTGGACCTGGGCATCAACTTCCGGTACTTCTTTGCCCGCAAGACCATGTTCGTGAAATACGCCCAGGGCTTCGTCGTCTTGCCCGGCGGACTTGGAACCCTGGACGAGCTCTTCGAGGCAATGGTCCTGGTACAGACACGCAAGGTGACATCGTTCCCGATTGTGCTGTTGGGTGTTCGCTTCTGGGGCCCAATGATTGAGTGGATCCGGGACACTTTGGTTGCTGAAGGAATGGTGTCCGAAAAGGACCTGGACCTGATCCAGCTGGTGGATGACCCTGCCGATGCCGTCCACCGGGTGTTGCATGGTGCTCCGCTTCCCGCCACCACCAACGGAAACCAGCGCCCGGAGTAGGCGGCTGTTTCTGGCACGATGGTGGCTGTGAGCTTTTTCCTGGTGTTTGTCGCGATTGTCCTCATTGGTGCCGCATTGTATTTTGGTTCCGGCATCATCCGTGGCGGCTCCGTGGGAGCGGGGCTGGATGACTCCCTGCCCAATTTGCCTCCGGTGCTGCTCCCGGAGAAGGCTGCAGCCACGGACATCGACGCCGTGCGCTTTGCACTGGGGTTGCGCGGTTACCGCATGGACCAGGTGGACCAGGTCCTTGATGAGCTGCGCGACCAACTGGTAGCCAAGGACCGCGAGATCGAGAGACTCAGTGCCTTGGTCCAATCAAAGCTTGAGGATGGCGACGCCAAGCGGACCACACTGTGAGCACCCCTGCACCTACCCGTTTTGGCGGGGAGGGACCCACCGCGCGCCTTTCGCGGGGTATCTCCGCCGCGGGAGCCCGGATGGCACGTTGGCCTTGGTGGCTGCAGGTTTCCTTGGTTTTTGTAGTGGCCCGGGTGGTCAGTGCCTTTATCTTCATGGCGGCTGCCGTTCATCAGGGAGTGAATCCATGGTTCCCACCCGTGCCGGACTACTGGAACTTCATCACTATCTGGGATGGACGCTGGTATGCCCAGGTTGCGGACAACGGCTACCCTTCCCTGCTTCCGGTGGATGCCAACGGGGTAGTCAAGGAGAATGCCTGGGCCTTCTATGCCCTGTTCCCGTTCCTGGGGCGGGGACTCGATGCCGTCACGGGCCTCGGGACTCTGCAGTCCCTCACCGCCATAGCAATGATTGCAGGCCTCGGTGCTGCCTTGGTGATCTTCAGACTGTTCAGGGAAGCGGCCAGCCGGCGTACCGCAATGTGGGGCGTCATCTTCGTGTCGACATTCCCGGTGTCGCCAATTCTCCAGGTGCCCTACGCAGAATCGTTGAACCTCCTGCTGCTGTCCGGCTCGCTTCTCCTGGTGGTCCGGCGACGCTACTTGGCAGCCATACCGGTAGTGCTGTTGATGTGTTTTTCCAGGCCCACTGGAGTCCCGTTCGCCGCGATGCTGGGCCTCCTCCTGGTTTGGCGGATCTGGCAGCGCTTGAGGCCATCCGACGTCGATGACCAGCCCCGGGCAATGGCTTCGTCCACGCCAGAACTCCTGTCCCTGGGCACCCTGGCGCTGGCAACCGGACTCGGAGCCCTGGCCTGGCCGGCTATGGCTTGGGCGGTCACCGGGGATCCAAGCGCCTACACGCGTACGGAAACCGCCTGGCGCGGTCATGACCTGGTGCCCTTCAAACCGTGGTTCGATACCGGAAGGATGCTGTTCGGTCCGGCTCTTGGCGTGTTGGCGCCCTTCGTCTTCGTCGGTTTGTTCGTGCTGCTGATGGTTTCAAAGCCTGTCCGGGCACTGGGAACGGAAATGCGGCTTTGGTGCGCCTGCTACATGGGCTATTTGCTGGTGTTCCTGTATCCCCAGACCAGTACTTTCCGGATGCTCCTTCCCCTTTTCCCGCTTGCCCTGGGTGCAGCGCTGCTGTCCAAGTCCAAGGCATACAGGGGAACCGTCGTGGTCATGTTTGTCCTCCTGCAGATCGTCTGGGTGGTGTGGCTTTGGGCCTGGGCGCCATTGCCGGGAGGCGGAGACTATCCGCCATAACCGGACCACCCGCCGTCGGGAAGTGTCTTTGTTCCGTGTCGGGGTAATTAGTCCATTGATTCGCTACGGACGGGTAAGTACGGGATAATGGAATACGAGCAAGGACAAAAGCACCTAAAAGTGCCCGGCCAAGGCGGCCTCCCAAGCGGTGCCGCCGGCTGCAATTGCGAAGCGGATCCAGCCCGGCCGGGTTGGGCGTGACTTGGGACAAATGGAGGGGATTTTCCTAATGGCGGCTATGAAACCACGTACTGGCGACGGCCCTATGGAAGTAACCAAAGAGGGACGCAGCCTGATCATGCGTGTGCCGCTCGAAGGCGGAGGACGGCTTGTAGTCGAGCTCAATGCCGCGGAGGCGGAGAACCTCAAGGAATGCCTTGTAGGCGTTACCGAATAGATTCATAGGCAGGCTGGATTCAAAAGACCAGGGCCCGGCGAGAGCCGGAGCCCTGCTTTTGTTTAAGCAGCAGCGTCTTTCTTGGGTGCTGTTCTTTAAGAATGTCCGCTAAATGGCAATTGCCTATTTTTTGACAGCCACCAGAAGTCCATCGCCCGTGGGAAGCATCGCAGAGGCCAAGCGGTCGTCGTCGCGAATGGATTTGCCAACTTGCCGAAGAACCACGGTGGTGGAGTCGCGGGCTGCTGGATTTGAGACGCGGTCCTTATCCAAGGCGTCGTTGATCACCAAGGTGCCACCCGTCTTGAGCAAGCGGACAGCTTGTTCAACGTAGCGGGGGAAGTTGGGCTTGTCGGCGTCGATGAAGACAAGGTCATAGGCGGAGTCCGTGAGGCGCGGGAGGACGTCGGCGGCCCTGCCGGAGATGGTCCGGGTCCGGTTGGCGGGGCTGCCGGATTCCAGAAAGGCTTCGCGGGCGGCCTTGAGGTGTTCAACGTCGACGTCGATGGTGGTCAGGACGGCTTGTGGACCCAGACCCCGCAACAGGCAAACTCCTGAGACTCCGGCGCCTGAACCAACCTCAACTACTGTCTGTGCCTTTGAAGCCGCGGCAAGGACCGTCAACACCGCGCCAACGCCCGGGCTGATGGGTTTAACCCCCAACTCGAAGGACCTCTCCCGGGCGCGCAACAAGACGTCATCCTCAGCAGGCAGATCTTCTGCATAGGACCAGCTGGTTGACTTGTCGGCACTCATGAAGGGTTCGCTTTCCGCGCGTAGGGGTGTCTGTACCAGCCTACTGTGTCCGGTGCTGCAAACCCTGTGTTCGCAGCCGTCCCGGGATTGTGTCTGCAGCAGGATTTCGCCTTGCGTGGAAATTGTGCCTTAGTCAGGAAATTCCCAGAAAAACTTGGGATGATATTGATCCGGTCATCCACGTGGTGGGCGGCACCGGACAAGTACGGTGAACCACAGTTTGAGGGGAGTGGACGATGCCGGCATCGCATGCTGCGCCAGTCCAGACATCGGAGAGCCTTGAGGCCGTTACAGACTGGGTCATGCCCAGCTGGGAGGATGTGGTCGCCAACCACTCCGCCAAGGTATACCGCCTTGCCTACCGCCTGACCGGAAACAAGTTCGACGCCGAGGACCTCACCCAAGAGGTCTTCGTCAGGGTTTTCCGTTCACTGGAAAACTTCAAGCCAGGAACCCTGGATGGGTGGCTGCACCGTATTACCACCAACCTTTTCCTGGATCAGGCACGTCGTAAGAGCAGAATCCGCTTTGACGCCCTTGCCGAGGACGCCGAGTCGCGGCTGCCGGGCCGTGAGCCAGGCCCGGAGCAGAGCTTCGAGCACAACAATCTGGACCTTGACGTTCAGCGTGCGTTGGAAGAATTGCCACCGGATTTCCGGGCTGCCGTTGTTCTGTGCGATCTTGAAGGATTGTCTTACGACGAAGTGGCGGAGGCGCTGGGCGTGAAGCTGGGCACTGTCAGGTCCCGTATCCACCGCGGCCGCACCATGCTGCGGGAGAAGCTCGCCCACCGTGACCCACGCCCGGCCGAGGCCCGCAAGCCCCGCCTGAAGATGCCTCGCATCGCCAGCATTCTTTAGGTAGTCGATGCCTCGACGCCACATTCGTCCGGGTGCCCTGTCACGTCGCAAACTGGCTGCACGTTACAAACTGGCTGCCCTTCGCCACACCCGGAACCCTGAGCACCTACGGCATTGCCCCGAGTGCCGTGCTGCCCTGAACCGGGAGCGGCAATATCTTGAACGGCTTCGCGGAGCAGCGGTGCCCGAAGCCAGTCAGGACCTTACGACGCGTTTGCTCCAGCACACCCAACGACTCGCGAATGAGCAGGCCCCGCCGGTCGCAAATTCCCGGACCAGGAGTGGTGCTACCGAGGGCGGTGCGTGGCGCGGCCTTCGGATTGCCGGCCTGGCCGCCGGTACTCTTACGGTAAGTGCAGGTGCACTGGCGGTTGCCGCTTATGTGGTGGCAGGTGATACCGCGCCACAAGCAAGCATCCGTGCAGGCAACGATGCCTCGTCCCTTTCCAGTGCACTCACCGGCGGCCCGGCAGAACTGATGACGAGGCCGGAGTTCGTGGCAACGCCGGACTTCCGAGCCGGCACACCGGTGAACTTGAACTCTGAGCAGTTGGATGCCCTGCGGGACCAGGGATGGGCGTGTCCTGAACTTGGTGGTCTGGGCTTCCACGTGGTCTCAGCCAACGCCACCATGTACAACGGCCACCCGGCAGTAGAACTCCGGCTGGAAAGCAAGGGCCATTACGCGACTGTTGTGGAAGAGCACCTGCAGACTTCAGACATGGCGCTCACTGGACGCTCGCCATCGGCCCAGCTCTCTGTCACCCAGGGGACCCCGTGGGAGGCCGTATACAGGACCTCGACGGCCGTCCTCAGCTATGCATCGGACTTGCCGGCAGATGTAGCCGACGACGCCGTTCCCGAGTTGGTTCGTGCAGGCGACTCCGTGATCGGCTTGAAAGCCCCGCAAGCATCCGAGACGTGGTCCGAACGGATGATCCGCGGCCTTCGGACACTGCTCCGTCCCGCTGGTTTATGACCGGCACCACAGACAAGGTAATCTTCGTAGCGTGTTTGGAATCAACGGCCCGGAGTTCATACTCCTTCTGATTATCGGCGTACTCGTCATCGGTCCCAGCCGTTTGCCCGAATACACTCAAAAGCTCGCCAACCTGGTGAAGGAAGTCCGCCGGATGGCCTCGGGGGCGCGTGAGCAGATCAAGGAAGAAGTCGGCATCGACATCGATGAGGTCGACTGGAAGAAGTACGATCCCCGCCAGTACGATCCGCGGCGCATCATCAAGGATGCGTTGCTTGACGATGATTCCAAGCCCGTCAACGCCGGCGCGCCGGCTGCTGCTGCAACAGCTGCGGCGGCAGTGGTGGACACGACGCCCAAGGCTCCGGCCCGCATTATTGAGCGGCTCGCCGAGGGCGAGGCTGCGCCCTTCGATACCGAAGCTACTTAGCCTGCCAAAGCCCTTTCGAAGGCTCTCCCGAAATCCAGGGTGGTCAGCGCGGCTGGATTCCCAGTGGCATCCCGGATAATCCCCGTGGACGAGTGGCCAACATCCCGGCAATGCCTGCCAACGCTTTCGCAGCAGCAGTCTCGCTCGCGGCAAGGACTACAGGTTTTCCGGCATCTCCGCCCTCACGCAACCGGATATCCAAGGGAATCTGGCCGAGAAGGGGTACGTCGTTGCCCACAGCAGCACTCAACCGCTCAGCCAGGACGGCACCGCCGCCACTTCCAAACAATTCCATGCGACCGCCGTCGGGCATTTCCAGGAAGGACATGTTCTCGATGACGCCGGCAACCTTTTGGCCTGTTTGGGTTGCGATGGTTCCGGCGCGTTCGGCGACATCCGCAGCGGCAGCCTGCGGGGTGGTTACCACGAGGATTTCGGCGTCCGGGAGGAGCTGGGCCACGGAAATTGCGATGTCCCCTGTTCCGGGAGGCAGGTCCAGGAAAAGGGCATCGAGGTCACCGAAGTAGACGTCCGTGAGGAACTGCTCCAAGGCCCGGTGCAGCATGGGACCACGCCACGCCACCGGCTGGTTTCCGTCAACGAACATCCCAATTGATATGACCTTCACCCCGTACGCCACAGGAGGCAGGATCATGTCGTCCACCTGCGTCGGTTTTTGTGTGATGCCCATGAGCCCCGGGACGGAGAAGCCGTGTACGTCGGCGTCCACAATGCCCACCCGCAGGCCCTGGGCGGCCAAGGCACAGGCAAGGTTGACGGTGACCGAAGACTTCCCCACGCCGCCTTTTCCACTCGCTACCGCGTAGACCTTCGTCAAGGACCCGGGCTTGGCGAAAGGGATGCCCCGCTGACCACCTGGACCGCGCAGTTGTTCCTTCAGGGCCTCGCGCTGGGCGGGAGTCATGACCTTCAGCTCCACGTCAACACCGGTGACGCCTGCGATGCCTGATAACGCAGTGGTGGCATCCGCCGTAATGGTGTCGCGGAGTGGGCAGCCGGCGATCGTGAGCAGCACTGCTACGTGGACGGTGCCGTCGTCGTTGGCCGCCACCGACTCCACCATGCCAAGTTCGGTGATTGGACGCCGCAACTCGGGGTCAATGACGGTTGCCAGGGCAGCGTTAAGTGCCTCGGCGGATGGGGTGCTCATGGGTTACGCTCGGCTTTCAGGATTTTCGGGAGGGGCCGGCTTCGCGCTGGAGTGCTGGGGCCCCGGGCGTTGTGGACGTACTTTCGGGATCTGCTGCGTGCGTGGTCCCCGCGACTTGTCCCGTTTCTCCTTGAGCTTCTCTTTGACCTTCTCGCCTGGAGACTCAGTGCCGTCTGCCGCGGCTTCGCTCTCCCGCAGTTCCTCCTGGGCATCGATGATGTCCTCCAAGAGGCTGCGGAGTTCGGCGCGGACGTAGTCACGAGTGGCTACCTCACGGAGTGCGATTCGCAGGGAAGCCAATTCCCGGGTCAAGTATTCAGTGTCAGAGAGGTTCCGTTCGGCACGTTGGCGGTCCTGCTGCAGCGAAACGCGGTCGCGGTCGTCCTGACGGTTTTGGGCCAGCAGCAGGAGCGGTGCGGCGTAGGAGGCCTGAAGCGACAACATGAGCGTCAAGAGCGTGAAGCCCAGTTCCACGCGGTCGAACTGCCACTCCGTGGGCGCAAACGTATTCCAGGCCAGCCAGAAGAGACAGAAGATCGTCATGTAGACGAGGAACTGCGGCGTGCCCATGAACCGGGCGAAACCCTCGGTGGCATTGCCGAAAGCATCGGGGTTGGGCGAGAACTTGGGCAGTATGCGCTGACGCCCGCTTAGCGGCGTGTCAAGGCTGCCGGGATTGTTTGTGCGTCCAGTGGACCTGGGGGATCGGGTGACGTTGATATCAGCCAATGCGGCCTCCAAGTTTCCTTATAGGGGCGTCGTCCTCGTGAGCGCGCCAGTCATCGGGCAACAGGTGATCCAACACGTCATCAACAGTCACCGCCCCCACAAGGCGGCCGTCGTCGTCGACGACGGGCAGCGAGTTCAGGTTGTACGTGGCCAGTGTGCGGGCTACTTCGCTGATGTGCGCCTGGTCCGACAACGGCTCAAGGTTCTTATCAACCAGGTTGCCCAGCGGTTCAGGCGGAGGGAAGCGCAAGAGTTGTTGTATGTGGACGACGCCCAGGAACCGGCCGGTGGGGGTTTCCAGCGGAGGCCGTGTGATGAAGATGGAGGACGCCAGGGCAGGGGAGAGTTCCTCGCGGCGAACGTGCGCAAGCGCTTCGGCGACCGTGGCTTCAGGAGGCAGGATGACGGGCACGGGTGTCATGAGGCCACCTGCAGTGTCTTCGTCGTACTCCAAAAGACGCCGGACGTCTTCGGCTTCCTGGGGCTCCATGAGTTGGAGCAGTTCTTCCGCTTGGGCGGAGGGGAGTTCGGCGAGGAGGTCGGCTGCGTCGTCGGGATCCATTTCCTCCAGGACGTCGGCGGCCCGTTCCACGTCCAGCGCGGAGAGGATCTCCACCTGATCGTCCTCGGGGAGCTCCTGGAGTACGTCTGCCAACCGTTCGTCCTGAAGTTCGCTGGCCACTTCGAAACGGCGCTTGTCGCTCATCTCCTGCAGGGCTTCGGCGAAGTCGGCGGGCTTGAGGTCTTCGTGCGTTGCAACAAACTGCGTGGCCGCCTGAGGCTCGTTATGCCCGCCTGTCTGCGCGTCCGCCCAGTCAATGATGAGGGTTTCGTTGCGGCGGAGCCTGCTCAGGGGCGACAAGGAATGCCCGCGACGGACGAAGAGCTTGCTGACGAACCAGTCCTTGGACCGATGCTGATCCATCGCGATGTCCTCGATCGTTGCATCGCTGCCATCGGCAAGGGTGACGCGGCGATCAAACATTTCCGCTACCACGAGTGTTTCAGCGCCCCGTTGTTCGAAACGACGCAGGTTCACCAGGCCCGTGCAGATGATCTGGGTTTGGTCGATGGAGGTGATGCGGGTCATCGGTACGAATACCCGCTTCTTGCCCGGCACTTCCACCACGATGCCAACAACGTGCGGGGCGCCGCGGGTCCCCCGGGAGAGCACGACGACGTCGCGCAACCGGCCCAAACGATCGCCCAGGGGGTCGAAAACGTCCAAGCCGAGCAGACGCGCGACAAAGACGCGTGAGGGATGTGTGCTCATGTCTACAGGCTACCGAGTCTGCTCTCTTTTAGCTGAATTCCAGCCGCTTCACATCTACATGCGACACAATGGGGCTATGTCTAACATTTTTGGTGCTCCCAAAGCCGTTGAGGAATCCCGCAGCGTACCCCAAGGTGACACTGTTGGCTCGTACACCTCATATTTGGATGCCCAAAAGGCGGTGGACTACCTCGCGGACCAGCAGTTCCCCGTCCACTTGGTGTCGATCGTGGGCAACGACCTCAAGATGGTGGAGCGGGTAACCGGTCGGCTGAGCTACCCACGCGTTGCCCTGTCCGGTGCTTTGAGCGGCATGTGGTTCGGCCTCTTCGTCGGCGTCATGCTCTCCTTCTTCACGCCCGGTGGCGGCACGTTCTCGATCATCACCTCCGTGCTCATGGGTGCAGCGTTCTTCATGCTGTTCGGCATCGCCACCTACGCCACTCAGCGCGGCAAGCGCGACTTCACGTCCACAAGCCAGGTGGTCGCCACCAACTACGATGTCATTGTTGCCATCGAGGCAGCCCACGAAGCCCGCCGGTTGCTCCACCAACTGCCCATGAATTCCGCCCAGGCTGCCACCGGACAAGCACAAAATTACAGTCCGCCAAACGCGCCCTTCCAGCAGCCCGGCCAGGCACCTGACCGTCCTGCCACTTGGAACGATCCCTATGGCCAGCGCGGACCGGAGGCCACCGAATCCGATGCTTCCGGCGCGCAGGCTCCTGCTGCGCAGGCAGCGCAGCCTGTACAGAACCCTACGCCGTCACCGGTGCGCTATCCGGACCTGCCCGATGGCCGCCCCCAGTACGGCGTCCGGGTCACGGAGGGCCAGAATGCCCCACGGCACGAGGAACAGCAGCCTGGGAAGGACGACTCCCAGAAGCAATAACTTCAAAAGAAGCGCAAAGAGGAAGGCCACCGGATATCGATCCAGTGGCCTTCCCTTTGTGCTGTTGTCGCCTGAGGGGGCCTTTGCGGAGGCTAGCCCGCGGCTTCCTGATAGATGCCGGCCATCCAGGACTCGACGTCGTCGGCCTTGCGTGGCAATGCCGCGCTCAGGTTCACGGGGCCGTCTGCCGTCATGAGGATGTCGTCCTCGATGCGGACACCGATGCCACGGTATTCGGCGGGAATAGCCAAGTCTTCGTTCTTGAAGTACAGGCCTGGCTCGATCGTGAAGATCATGCCCTCCGTGAGGATTCCATCAAGGTAAAGTTCGCGCTTGGCCTGGGCGCAGTCATGTACGTCCAGGCCGAGGTGGTGGCTGGTGCCGTGCGGCATCCAGCGGCGGTGCTGCTGGCCTTCGGGGCTGATGGCTTCCTCAACAGAGACAGGCAGCAGACTCCATTCAGCGAGGCGCTCAGCAAGGACCGTGGTGGCTGCCGTGTGTATGTCCCGGAATTTCACGCCCGGCCGTGCGGCGGCGAACCCCGCGTCAGCAGCATCCAGGACAGCTTCATAGACCTTGCGCTGCACCTCTGTGAAGGTGCCGTTTGCCGGCAGGGTCCGCGTGACGTCCGCTGTGTACAGCGAATCAGCCTCCACTCCTGCGTCAAGCAGCAGGAGTTCACCAGCATTGACGGCACCCGAGTTGCGGGTCCAGTGCAACACTGTGGCGTTGTTGCCTGAGGCCGCGATGGTGTCGTAGCCGAGTTCGTTGCCTTCCTCGCGGGCACGGGCGAAGAAGGCGCCTTCAACCACGCGTTCGCCACGCTTGTGCGTCAGAGCACGTGGGAGGGCCCGCACGACGTCGGCGAAGCCTTCCACGGTGGCGGCGACGGCGATCTTCATCTGCTCGATTTCCCACTCGTCCTTGATCAGGCGGAGTTCGGAGAGTGCTTCACTGAGCTTTTCGTCCAGAGCATCGAGCTCGCCCAGGTCAAGGTTCTCAGGATCCTTTGCCGTGTTGTAACGGGCAGTGTCCACCAAAGCATCGATGTTCTCATCTACCTTGCGGACCAGGCGGATGGAGATGCCGCCGATTTCGGGGGCGCCCACGTTCTTGGTGATGGCCAGTTCAAGTTCGGAAATGTGCGCCGTGGGCAGACCCAGGCGTACTTTGAATTCTGCCAGCGTGGGCCGTGCGCCAATCCAGAATTCACCGGCCCGGGAGTCGGCGTAGAACTGCTCGGTATCGCGGCCCGCCAAGGGACGGAAGTACAGCGTCGCAGTGTGGTGACCGCCGTCGTCGCCCTTTCCTTCAGCTACCGGTTCCAGGATCAAAACGGCATCCGGCTCGTGGTCCAGGCCCAACCCGGTGAGGTGGGCGAATCCGGAGTGCGGGCGGAAGCGGTAGTCGCAGTCGTTTGAGCGGACCTTGAGCGGACCGGCCGGGATAACGAGCCGTTCGCCCTTGAACAGTTCGGAAATGGCACGACGGCGGCGGGCAGCGTGGTCTGCGACGGCGTCACGAGCAGGGGTTACCTGCGGTGCGGGCGCCCAGTTGCTGGCCATGAATGCCTTGAAGGCATCGGATGTGGGCCGCTGGGAACGGTTGTTGACGCGTTCTTGCAGGGGTTGGGAATCTGTGGATTCCGCGTACGGGGTGTTTTCGGCATCATTCACCGTTACATCGTCCCACCAGTTTCGTGAGGAGGCCAACGGCGCAACACCCCAAGGCGGTCCTCATCCCATAGGCTGGGAAAGTGAGGATAGACCTGCATACGCACTCGAATGTTTCCGATGGAACCGAGACCCCCGCCGGGGTGATCATTTCGGCCGCAGCTGCAGACCTGGATGTCATTGCGTTGACGGACCACGATTCCACTGATGGGTGGGAGCTTGCTGCCGCCGCTGCCAAGGAGCACGGAGTCACTTTTGTTCCCGGCATGGAGATCTCATGCCGGACGGAGCAGGGGATCAGCGTGCACCTGTTGAGCTACCTGCATGACCCTTCCCACCCTGGGCTTCTTGAAGAGATCACCAAGTCAAAGGACGCCCGGCTCACGCGCGCTGAGCGCATGGTCACCCTGCTGTCCGAGGATTACCCTCTGACGTGGGATGACGTCATTCACCATGTGGCTCCCGGCGCTACAGTAGGGCGCCCGCATATCGCTGATGCCTTGGTTGCTGCTGGCGTGGTCGCGGACCGCTCCGAAGCCTTCACGTCCATCCTGACATCGCATTCGCGATACTTCGTGCAGCACTACGCCCCTGACCCCGCTATCGCCGTCGAGCTTGTCCGTGCCGCTGGTGGTGTGCCGGTCTTCGCGCACCCGGTGGCTTCGGCGAGGGGACGGATCGTGGGGGAGCGGACGTACCGGGAGATGATCGACGCCGGACTTCTTGGCCTGGAAATTGAACACCGCGACAACCCGGAAGAAGGACGCGGGTTCCTTCGCAACATGGCGTCCGAGCATGGGCTGCTTATCACAGGATCATCGGACTATCACGGAGCCGGAAAACCGAATCGGCTGGGAGAGTACCTGACATCCCCGGACGTCCTGGCAAGGATCGAGGAACTCGCCACCGGCAGCACGGTTGTTCGCTGATGGTTGTGCCGTTGGTCAGGATCGTCGGGGCTGTTCAGGCATTCGTGAAGGGCACTGCCTGATCCAGGGTGCCTTCCGGCTGGTCCACCGCGCCTGCCGGCAAAGGCTCCCTGCTGTGGAAGACGGCCTTGGTGCCAAGGCGTTTCCGCATGACGTCGATGGCTTGCTCGTTCTGGTCTACGCAGACGAAGTTGCGCCCCAGCTTGGCGGCAACGGCGCCGAGGGTTCCTGATCCCGCAAAGAAGTCCAGGCACCAATCGCCCTCACGGCTTGAGGCAGAGACGATCCTGCGCACCAGGCCTTCGGGTTTCTGGGTCGGGTAGCCGGTCTTTTCCCTGCCGGTGGGCGAAACGATGGTGTGCCACCAGACGTCCGTGGGAAGTTTGCCCCGCTCGCGTTTGGCAGGCGTGACCAGACCGGGGGCCATGTAGGGTTCGCGGTCCACTTCAGCGTTGTCGAAGTGATACTTCGCAGGGTTCTTTACATACACCAGAATGTTGTCGTGCTTGGTGGGCCAGCGGTTCTTGGCCCGGGCGCCGTAGTCGTAGGCCCAGATGATCTCGTTGAGGAAGCACTCCCGGCCAAAAATGGCGTCCAGCATCACCTTGGCGTAGTGCACCTCGCGGTAGTCCAGGTGCAGGTACAGCGTGCCGTCGTCAGCGAGGAGCCGCCAGGCCTCTACGAGCTTGGGTTCCAGGAAGGACCAGTAGTCGCTGAAGGCGTCATCGTAGCTGTGAAGGGCACCCTTGATGGTGTCGTAGGAGCGTCCTTTGAACCCCACGCGGTCGCCGTCGCCGTCCGCGTTGCGGACCATGCGTGTTTCCTGGCGGCGTTGGACCCGGCCTGTGTTGAAGGGCGGGTCCACGTAAATGAGTGTGAAGGCGCCGTCCGGCAGCGTCGGGAGGAATTCCGCGTTGTCCGCGTGCACCACCAGATTGCCGCCGTCCGGCGCCCAAACAGTATCAGTCATTGAGGACTTTAGGCCTCGGAGTTGCCGGGCTGGGCGCCAGCGGTCTCGCCGGAAACCACTTCGCCGTTACGACGGCGCGTGCGGGTACGGCGCGTGCGGGCCGGCTTCTCGGCGTTTTCGCCGGTCGCTGTGCGGGTTTCGGAGGAACCGGCAGCAGGCGCCGCATCGGCGTCGGATGTACGACGGCGGCGGGTACGGTTGCGTCCGCCTTCACCGTTGGATTCTGAGTTGGCTTCGCTGGACTTGGCTGCGTTTCCACGGCCACGGCCGCCGTCCCTGCCACGGCCACCATCGCGTCCACCGTCACGGGATGAACCGCCGGAACGGGAGTTCTTCTTGCCTGTTTCGCCCAGGTCCTCGAGGACCTCGGCATCGACACCGGCAAGCGTACGCTTGTTGCGCGGGAGGCGGCCCTTGGTGCCCTCGGGAATGTCGAGGTCACTGTAGAGGTGGGGGGAGGAGGAGTAGGTTTCAACCGGCTCGGGAACGCTGAGCCCCAGTGCTTTGTTGATCAGGCCCCAGCGGGGCATGTCGTCCCAGTCGACGAAGGTGACGGCGGTTCCCTTGTTGCCGGCTCGGCCGGTACGGCCCACTCGGTGCAGGTAGATCTTTTCGTCTTCCACGCACTGGTAGTTGATAACGTGCGTAACGTCGTCCACGTCGATGCCACGGGCGGCAACGTCCGTGGCAACCAGGACGTCCACCTTGTTGTTGCGGAACGCGCGGAGAGCCTGCTCGCGGGCGCCTTGGCCAAGGTCACCATGGATCGCAGCAGCGGCAAATCCGCGGTCGACCAGTTCCTCGGCGACCTTGGCAGCTGTGCGTTTCGTCTTGGTGAAGATAATGGTGCGGCCGCGTCCGCGGGCCTGGAGGATGCGGGCCACTACCTCGGTCTTGTCCATGCTGTGGGCACGGTAGATGAGCTGGCGGATGTCGCGCTTGGTGAGGCCTTCGTCGTTCGGATCGGCAGCGCGGATGTGGGTGGGCTGCGTCATGTAGCGGCGGGCCATCGCGATGACCGGGCCAGGCATTGTGGCGGAGAAGAGCAAGGTCTGGCGCACGGCCGGCGTACCTGCGATGAGTGTTTCCACGTCCGGCAGGAAGCCGAGATCCAGCATTTCGTCAGCCTCGTCCAGGATCACCATTTTGACGTTTTTCAGGCTGAGGTGCTTCTGCTTGTAGAGGTCAATCAAACGGCCTGGGGTGCCGACAACTACCTCGACACCCTTCTGCAGGGCGTCAACCTGTGGCTCGTAGGCGCGGCCACCATAGATCGTGGCGATTCGGGCGTTGCGTTTACGGGATGCCGTCTGGAGATCATTAGCCACCTGTACCGCAAGCTCACGCGTAGGAACGATGACCAGGGCCTGCGGTGCGCCGGGGACGGCCAGCTTGGCGTAGCCGGGGTCATCCCGGCCTTCCACGCGCTGCAATGCCGGAATGCCGAAACCGAGGGTCTTGCCTGTACCGGTCTTGGCCTGGCCGATGATGTCGTGGCCGCTGAGGGCTACGGGCAGCGTCATGGCCTGAATGGGGAAGGGGTGGGTAATGCCGGCGTCGGCGAGGGATTCGACGATGTCGGCGCGGACGTTGTAGTCAGCGAACGATTTCTCTTCGATCTCGTGGGGCGTCTCATCAGAGATGATCGTTTCCTCGGGCTCGATTGATTCGGTGCCGGTGGCGTCCGTCAGGACTTCATGGGTGTGCAATTCACTCACAGGGAGTTTCCTTATTCATTTGGGCATTGGCGCTGCATGCTCAACGGGTGGCGGAGCCGTACCGGAGCACGAACGGGCGCGCAAGCTAATCCAGTGGAAGCCGATCGCGGGCTATCTAAGTACTGGCACTGGTGACCAGCGGGCACATCTCAAGATCGCGTAGGGGCGGGCTTGTTGAGTTCAAAAATTAACTGAATCAACGACCGGGCATCCATTACTACAGGGTCAGTCTATCCTCTGGGAGCCCTAAAGCCCGGATCGGCGGTAGTTCGGGTGCTGCCGGGCTTCAGGGGAGCAGGGTAAAACGGATCTCGCGGCTGGCGATATCGGCCTTCAGGAGTTGCACCCGGACCTTGGTGCCTGACTCCAGTTCGCCGTCGCACCGGGCTGTCACGGCGGGTTCAGCGATCTGGATGATGCCGAACGGCCCATTGCCGTTTCCGTTTCCCCTTCCATTGCCATTGGTGGTCCCATTGGACGGCTTGGAACCGGAGATGACCACTGCATCGAACTCCTCGCCGATGTGGTTCGCGACGAGTGCAGCTTCCACGGTGTCCATGGCCAGACGCTCAAGCCGCCCGGCCAGTTGGTCGGATGACGCCATGATCTCAGGGAGGGATGGAAGTGCTTCCCGCGCCCACGCCGGGATCTGGTGGCCGTTGCTGAGGGCCTCGCAGATCACCAGGACAAAGCGGTCGATGAGTCGGCGCAAAGGGGCAGTGGTGTGAGCATAGGGTGCGCCGATGGCTGACTGGATGACGTTTGGGGGAAGCTCACCATCGAAAGGCGTGTACCCTGCGCCGCGGAAGAGCGTGCCTGCCGAGTGCAGGATGGCAAGCTGTTTGGGATCCGAAGCATCAAGTGTCCGAAGGTACTCACCGTAGGTAACCTCGCCGTCCCACGGTTTCCCCAGTGCCTTGGTCTGGCGCTTGAAATGGAGCAGCGACCGTTCATCCGGCGCCGGCATGGTGCGCAGGATGCCCACTTTTCCGTCGAGCATCAGTTGGGCCGCTGCCATCCCGGTCATGAGGGATATCTGCGCGTTCCAGTCCTCCACCGGCAGGGAGGGCGCGGCCACAATCCTGTAGCCCCCGCCGCCGGTCGCCTGGACGATTTCCTGCTCCGGCATGTTCAGGTTGGCGCCACCGCGCAGCCGTTCCAGTTCCACTCGCTTCAGGCCAACCTCCTTGAGGAGCTTCAAGACCGGTGGGGCTGTGCCGGCATCGATCTGTTCCTGGGCACCCTTGTAACTGAGCTTGGCGCGGCTGCGGACAGTGCCACGGGCCACCGACGTAGTGGACACCTCCGCATTGTGGTCCAGTTCGAAGTCCCACACGAAGGCGCTGCAGTCCTGACCAGCCAACAGGCTTCCGGCGTTCTCGCTGATCACTTCCGGGTGCAGGGGGATCCTCCCGTCAGGAGCGTAGAACGTTTGTCCCCGTTGCCGCGTCTCTGCATCGAGCGCCCCGCCGGGAGCAACAAAGGATGGCACGTCGGCGATTGCGTAGAGGACTTTGTAGCCGTCGCCGGCCCGTTCAATGAATACGGCCTGGTCCAGATCGGTGGACGTGGCTGGATCGATGGTCACGAACGGAATGTCCCTGAGGTCACGCTCTGGCAGTGTGTGTTTTTCTACTGCTTTCCTGGCTTCCGCCACGGCTTCGGCCGGATACTCGCCTGGGAGCTCCAGTTCGGTCCGAAGGGCTGCAAATGCCTCCGCGAGCTGGTCCGACGAGTCGTCGACGTTGGGCGAAATCCGATGATGTGACACGAAAATCAGGTTAGCCCGAAATCGCTGGATAGTCTTGGACCATGAGCACTTCCTTGGACGATAATGCTCGCGTCCAGCGCCTCTCTTCGGAGCTGCTGGGAGCTATGGCGTACGGCGAGCTCTCGGCGTTTGGCCGGCTGTCTTTCGACTCCCGGTACGCTCCCACCCTGCACGACAGGGCAGTGTTGGCAAAGATCGCCGTCGGGGCTTACGGAAACTTTGCCTTGATCAGCAGCCGGCTCTCGGAGATGGGACTCGATGCCGAAGAGGCCATGCTTCCGTTCCAGCACTCGTTTGACCACTTCCATGAGCGAACAAAGCCGGCGGACTGGTTTGAATCAGTCATGAAGGCCTATGTGATCGACACCGTGTCATCGGACTTTTACCGCATGGTCGCTTCGTACCTCGACGGCGGGACGCAACTCTTTGTCCAGAAGGTGGCCTCCGCCGACCAAGCCACGGAAGTATTACGCGTCCTCCTGCGCAGGGCCCTGGCTGATGATCCTCGCCTGGCATCGCGACTGGCTTTGTGGGGCCGCCGCCTCGTCGGTGAAGCGCTGACCCAGGCCCAACGCGTGGGCATGGAACATCCTCACTTGGGACCGCTGCTCAAGGGCGGCGGGGATGCCCGCACTGCAGTCAAGGTCCTTACCGCTGAACTTGCCGAGCGGCATGGTCGACGGATGTCCGGGCTCGGGCTCACGGCTTAAGAGACTTTCGCATATCCTCGGCTGCCGCCAGGGCGCCGGCGGTGATTATCCGGCGTCGAGCGCTTCCAGCAGAGTCTTTGCCGCCGCCGTCGGATCCTCCGCCTCAGTAATGGCCCGCACCACGACGATCCGGTTCGCTCCCGCAGCCACCACCTGTTCAATGTTGGTGAGGTCGATGCCGCCAATCGCGAACCAGGGGAGGAGGACGCCACCTACGGTCTCCGCATCCGCGCGCTTTACGGCTTCTGCGGCATATGTGACCAGATCCAGCCCGACTGCTTCACGGCCGGGCTTTGTGGGCGTTGCCCACACCGGACCAACACAGAAATAGTCCAGTCCGCTCCTGCCAGGGGAGGCAGCTATAGCGGCGTCAACCTGTTCCGGCGTATGGGTGGAAAGGCCGATCACGGTGCGGTCGTGGAGGAGATGCCTTGCAGCGGGCAGGGGGATGTCCTTTTGCCCGATATGGAACACCGGAGCCCCGGAAATACTGGCAACATCGGCGCGGTCATTGACGGCCCACAGCCGTCCGTGCCGTTGGGCAACGTTGTGCAGAACCTCCAGTACCTCAAGCTCCTCAGCGGCCTCGAGCGTCTTGTCGCGAAGCTGGATGATGTCAACGCCGCCCTCAAACGCGGCGTCGACGAAGTCTTCGAAATCGCCTTGGCGTTTGCGGGCATCAGTGCATAAGTAAAGGCGGGCAGTGGTGTGGACATCATGCTGGGTCATGGAAACCAGAGTAGTTCCTCTAAACTGGGCACGTACTGCGGGAGCCGTGACAGCGTCATATGACCGTCCGGCTGAGAGGGCTTCAGCGCCGACCGCTTGACCTGATCCGGCTAGTACCGGCGTAGGGAAGGAAACACATGGCAGAATCCGGCCAAACCCCCTTGCAGGCAGACGTTGCAGTGATTGGTGGCGGCATCGTTGGCCTTGGCATCGCCCACGAAGCGCGCCGCCAGGGCCGCTCGGTGGTCCTCATTGATCCCACCCCCGCGGCCGGTGCGACGTTTGCTGCCGCGGGGATGCTGGCTCCGGTCAGCGAACTCCACTACCAGGAGGAACACCTCCTGGAACTCATGCTGGAATCCTCCCAACTGTGGCCCGCTTTCATCCGGAGCGTCCATGGCGGCGAATCAGCCACCGGATACCGCACGACGCCGACAATCGCCGTTGGTGCCGACGCCGCCGACCGCCGCGCCCTCGCAGACCTCCGCACAGTCCAGCAGGCCGCGGGCCTGCACGTGGAGCCATTGTCATTGCGGGAGGCGCGCCAACGTGAGCCTTTGCTGAGTCCACAGATTTCCTGTGCCTTCGACATACCGGCCGACCACCAAGTGGACCCGCGGCGGCTTGCACGATGCCTCATGGAAGGGCTGGCAGCCCACGGACCAGGTGACGCAACGTGGGTCTCCGGAGCGGAGGACGGTTTCGCCCTGCCGTTCCACGCATCCCGTTTGCTCTGGGATGGGGACCGCGTCTCCGGGGTTGAACTGGCTTCTGGCGCAGTCGCGGCCTTGGAAACTGTGATCGCCTGCGGGCTGGACGCGGCCAGGATCGGTAATCTCCCCGAAGGTCTCAGTCTGCCCCTGCGGCCCGTTTACGGCGACATCCTCAGGCTGCGCGTCCCCCACCACCTCCAGCCCCTCCTCACATCCACCATCCGGGGTATTGTCCGCGGGGTGCCCGTTTACATCGTGCCCCGGGAAGATGGCACCGTGGTGATTGGAGCAACCCAGCGCGAGGACGGACTATCCGCCTCCACCAATGCAGTCTCCGCCGGAGGCGTCTACCAACTCCTGCGGGACGCCCAAGTCCTGGTGCCTGCGGTGGCGGAGTTGGAACTGCTGGAAGTGACAGCCCGCGCACGGCCCGGCACTCCGGACAACGCACCATTACTGGGACGCGTTGCCGGGCGCGCGGGCACCATCGACGGTCTCGTAATCGCAACCGGGTTCTTCCGCCATGGCGTCCTGTTGACGCCTGTGGCCGCCAGAATCGTCGGCGGGCTGATCAGCGGGTCAGCCGATCCCCGATGGTCCAACTTCACCCCTGATCGATTTACGGCAACGCCGGATCACCGCCTCCAACCAGCAACCAAGGACACACCATGAACATCAAACTCAATGGCTCCGTTCATGCCGTGGCGGATGACGCATCCGTCAGCACGCTCGTCAGCGCCATCACAGGCCGCATCCTGGACCACCGCGGACAGGCGGCCGACGGCGGCAAGCTGGGTGTCGCCGTCGCGCGCAATTCCGAGGTAGTGCCGCGCAGCCAGTGGGCCACGACTGCGCTCGCCGATGGAGACGAACTCGAACTCGTAACCGCAGTCCAGGGAGGCTGAAAAAATGACAGTAGCAAAATCTGACATCCGCACAGATGCTTTGGTGATCGACGGCGTCGAATTCGGCTCCCGCCTGATCATGGGTACCGGTGGTGCACCGAGTCTTGACGGGTTGGGAGCAGCCCTTCTGGCTTCAGGAACGGAACTGACCACTGTGGCAATGCGCCGGTACTCACCGGCCGAGACAGGCTCACTGTTTCAACTCCTGCTGGATCACAACATCCGGGTCCTGCCCAACACCGCTGGCTGTTTTACTGCCAAAGACGCAGTGATGACCGCGGAGCTCGCCCGGGAGGCGCTGGAGACGGACTGGGTGAAGCTGGAAGTCATCGCCGATGAGCACACACTTCTTCCGGATGCGGTGGAACTCGTGGAGGCCACCGAACAGCTGGTGAACCGGGGCTTCAAGGTCTTCGCGTACACCAATGATGATCCTGTCCTGGCGCTGCGCCTGGAAAACCTGGGTGCCACAGCAGTCATGCCCCTTGGTTCGCCTATTGGTACAGGGCTGGGCATCCTGAACCCGCACAACATCGAACTGATCGTGTCCCGGGCCTCTGTCCCGGTAGTGCTCGACGCCGGCATTGGAACCGCGTCCGATGCCGCGCTCGCCATGGAACTGGGATGCGATGCTGTCCTGCTGGCAACAGCCGTGACCCGTGCGCAGAACCCCGTGCAGATGGGTGAAGCCTTCAAACACGCGGTGATCGCCGGTAGGCTGGCCAAGCAGGCTGGCCGAATCCCGCGCCGGGAGCACGCCCTCGCGTCATCGGCCATGGAAGGCCGGGCAGAGTTCCTCTAAATGCAGTTCCTCTCAATGAAGGAGCAGTGGTGGCTGACAGGAAAGAGCCATTGACCCAGATCGCCGTGGAGACCGCCCTCAAGGGCCTTCCGGACTGGAAGCTCCAGGACGGCCTCGTGACGGTATTCAAAACCTCGACGGCGGCCGACGCCCTGGCGCTTATCGCCGCCATTGGCCGGATCGCCGAGGAACAGAACCACCACCCGGATCTTGACTGGCGTTACAACAGGGTGTTCTTGCGCTACGTTTCCCATGACGCAGGCGGCCAGGTGACCCAACGCGACATCGCGGCAGCCGCTGCCGTGAGCGAGGCCGCGGCCGCGTCCGGTGCCTTGGCGCAGCCGGATCGCTACCCGGGAGTTTCAACGGGATAGAAGAGGTTAAACGGTGCTGGCCATCACCCACGGGGTGGTGGCCAGCGTCGTTTAAAACTGAACAGTGCCTTAGAGTCTCAATGCCCTAGAGCCTCAGAGCTTTGGTGAGGGCGGCGGTGTCATGCTGGGTGCGCGTGCGGCCAAGAAAGAGCACAACGGCAATCGCGATAACCGTCCCCAACACGATAGGGAGGATCCAGGGGATCCAGGTCAGCCCGGGCTGGTAACCAAAGCCGGCCATGATGAAAGCTATCCAGCCCAGCACGCCGACGGTTGTCGAAACGCCCGCCGGCAATGCAATGCCGTACTTGCCGTGTCGCTTGTCATTTGCCCACACGATGAATCCTGTAGCGATGGTGGCAAGAACCACCACAACGAGTGAAAGCATGGAGACTCCTTAGCGGCAGCTGTAACCGGGAACCGCTAGAGTGCGCCGAAACCGACGCGGCGGACTTCCTCAGCACCAATTTCGACGTATCCCAACACGCTGCCGGGAACGATGATCTGGCGGCCTTTCTCATCCGTGAGCCGCAGATCCGAACCCTTGGAGATGGCCTCTCCGACAATCTTGGCTACAGCATCAGCATCGAGTGCGGATTCGAGCACGATTTCACGGCCAACATTCTGAATGCCGATCTTTACTTCCACAGCAAGGCCTCCAAGCCAATCAAGTTTTAAGTCAGTCCTCTATTTGTAGCCTAGGACTCTTTGGGGAATCGACTGATTCCGCGCCAAGCTAAACGATAGATGAGATCGCTGGCTACATCGAGGTCGAGGTTTCCATCGGTTTCGAGCCAGTAGCGGGCGCTGACCTGCGCCATTCCTGCAAGTCCCCGGCCCAGGAGTTGCGCCTCCAGAGGGGGCAACTTGGTGTCCTCGGCGATGACATGGGCCACGGCGTCCGCGAACGTTTTGTTGAAGGTCTCCAGGCGCGAGCTGACATCGGGGTCATTAATGAGGTCAGACTCGAAAACCAGCCGGTGGGCTTGGTCGTCGTCGGCAATGAACCTGTAGTAGGCCCGCATGACTGCCTTCACACGCTCTTTGTTGTCCGTGGTTGAGTTCAGCGCATTGAGCATCAAATCGGTCAGGGCAGCCAGGTGGCTGTCCAGCAGCGCCATGTACAGCTCGCGCTTGGAAGGGAAGTGTTGATACAGGACCGGCTTGCTCACATGCGCTGTCTCGGCGATTTCGTCCATGGCGGCACCATGGAAGCCGTTGGACACGAAAACTTCCAAGGCGGCGTTAAGCAACTGTGCGCGGCGCTCGTCCCGGGGCAACCTTGCTGAACGCGTCGAACCAGTCCGTTCTTGCTTCGCTGGTGCTCCATCGTTTGCCCGTGTGCCGTCAGCCACAGTCTGCCGCCTTTCCTTTGCAGTTATGACCACTGTACCGGTGGGTAATATGACCGGGCGGCATCGGCAGGCATACATTGGGGTATGGCCTCAATTCTTGCTGCCCACCCCGCGCCCGCTGTCCTGCCGCCCCTCGTTGAACCGGCCGCCGCACTAACGCCGGCCGAGGTGGAACGGTACTCCCGGCATCTCATCATTCCGGAAATCGGCGCTCTGGGCCAACGCAGGCTTAAGAATGCGAAAGTTCTTGTCATCGGTGCCGGCGGGCTGGGATCTCCAGCGTTGCTGTATCTCGCCGCGGCGGGTGTAGGAACCCTGGGAATAGTTGACGACGACGACGTAGACCTCAGCAACCTGCAGCGGCAGGTCATCCACGGGGTCAAGGACGTGGGCACCCCCAAAATCGAATCTGCGCGGAAGGCCATTGAGGAGCTTAACCCTCTGGTGGATGTTGTCCTGCACAACGTCCGCCTTGACTCCTCGAATGCCTTGGAACTGTTCGCGGATTACGATCTCATCCTGGACGGCGCTGACAACTTTGCCACCCGTTACCTGGTAAACGACGCCGCCGCGATTTTGGGCAAGCCGTACGTTTGGGGCTCCATCTTCCGCTTCGATGGCCAGGTCAGCGTCTTCTGGGCCGAGCACGGCCCCAGCTACCGGGATCTCTACCCGGAAGCCCCGCCTGCCGGCTCAGTGCCTTCATGCGGTGAGGGTGGAGTCTTCGGTATGTTGTGTGCCGCCGTTGGATCCCTCATGGTGACGGAGGCAGTGAAGCTGATTACCGGCGTCGGGCGTTCCTTGCTTGGCCGTGTGGCGCTGTTCGATGCCCTTGGCGGCAGCTGGCGCGAAATCAAGGTGTCCAAGGACCCTGAAGCGGAGCCCATCACAGAGCTGATGGATTATGAAGCATTCTGTGGGGTGACGCCTGCTGCTGCCACTGACCTGGAGCACACCGTCACCGCGAAGGACCTTGCCCGGATGCTGGCCGAACGGGAAGCTGGTGAACGCGACTTTGAATTGGTGGACGTGCGCGAGTCCGGCGAGCACAGCATCGTGAACATCGATGGCTCGGTCCTCATCCCGCAGGGCAGGATTCTTTCAGGCGAGGCCTGGGTCGAGTTGCCGCAGGACAGAGACATCGTGTTCCACTGCAAGGCAGGGACGCGCTCTGCTGCCGTCCTGGAGGCCGCGCAGAAGGCAGGCTACACCCGCGTCAGCCATCTCGACGGCGGCATCCTCGCCTGGGTCCGCGACGTCGAGCCCGAAAAGCCCGTCTACTAGTCGTTGCCCGTTCCCAGACTTCTCTGGGAAGCTCAGGCAATGAGCGAACATTGGACAGAGACAGAGCAGCATCCCATCGGCTCCGGATTTGGGCACGGATCCACTGCCACGGAGGTCATTGACGGGATCAACCTGCAGGGCAAGACGGCAATCGTAACGGGAGGCTATTCCGGGTTGGGATTGGAGACCGTGCGGGCCCTGGTCTCGGCCGGGGCTGACGTAACGGTACCTGCCAGGCGGCTTGAGCACGCCCGCTCCGTCCTCGCGGACGCAGGCCTCTCCGGGGCCGTCCACGTGGAGCACATGGACCTCGCCGATCAGGACAGCGTCAAGGATTTTGCCGCCCGCTACCTGGCCGGCCACGAAAAGCTGGACATCCTGATCAATAACGCTGCCATCATGGCCAGTCCTGAACAACGTGTCGGGCCAGGCTGGGAAGCCCAGTTCGCCACCAACCATTTGGGGCACTACACATTGGTCAACACCTTGTGGCCGGCGTTGGAGGCATCAGGGAATGCGCGCGTTGTCTCATTGTCATCGACCGGGCACAAGATCTCACCGGTCCGGTTCGAGGACTTCAATTTCAGCACCGGTTATGACAAGTGGCAGGCCTACGGGCAGGCAAAGACAGCCAACGCCCTCTTTGCGGTGGAACTCGACCGCCTGGGCCGTGAATCCGGTGTACGGGCGTTCGCCGTCCATCCAGGCGGGATCATGACCGAGTTGCAGCGGCACCTCCCCAAGGAGGAAATGGTGGCCGCAGGCTGGATGGACGCCGAGGGCAAGGTGCGCGAAGGTTTCAAGACGCCGGAGCAAGGGGCAGCTACGTCAGTTTGGGCGGCGACGTCCCCGGCTTTGGCCGGCATGGGCGGTGTCTACTGCGAGGACTGTGACATTGCCAATCCGACCGACAAGGCGTCTCCGCTGGCGCGCTACCAGGGAGTCGACGCCCACGCGGTGGACAAAGCCGACGCAAGGAAGCTGTGGGCGTTGTCGGCGGAGCTGACGGGGATCAACGCGTTCGGCTAATCGGATCTCGTTAGCCGGATCTCGTTTTCCGGATGCGCTCAGAAAGCATCGGTGCCCCGGCCGCTTCAGGCTGGGGGCTGGGCCGTCAGGCGCTTTCGGAGCGGAGCTGCTCGTGGTCCACGGGGCATTCTGCAGCAGCGGGAGTCTGGGGCTGCTCCACTTGGATGCCGTACAGGGCTTCCAAGGCGGCTACATAGTCGTCTTGTTGTCCGTTGGCTGCCAGCTCGCGGGCGCGCACGGTCGGAATGTGCAGGAGCTGCTTGACCATCCGGCGGAGCGCAAACTCCACCTCTTCGGCAGCGGCGGTGCAACCGTGGCGGGCGCGGACCTTTTCCATTTCCGCGTCAAGTACGTTCATGGTGTGGCGGCGCAAGGCCACGATCGCGGAGTCGACGGAGCGGGATTCGCGTTCCGCTTCGAACGCCGTTGCCGCGCCGTTGACGATCTCGCTGGCGTGGGACAGCGATTCTGCCTGCTCCTGAGGTGCAGCGAGACGTACGGACTCAAGCGTGAGGAGTTCCACGCCGTCGAGCTCGCCCACGGCAGGATCGAAGTCATGGGTGAGCGCGAGATCAATCGCGATGAGTGGTTTACCGGAATTCGCCCTGACGCGGGCCAGATCCTCAGCTTCAACGCGCGTGTCCGAACCGCTGCATCCGATCATGACGTCGGCTGCGGCAACCGCCGCCGGAAGGCTATCGGCGTCGAGCGCTGTGCCACCGCGGGTGGCGACGAAACCCTCGGCGCGGCCGGAGGAAGAGTAGACGGAAATGTCGGTGCATCCGCGTTCACGGAGCAGGGACATGGTGGCCCCGGCATAAGCGCCGGTTCCGAAGACAACTACCTTCTTGGCAGACCAATCGTCACTGTCAGAGAGGTCCGTTGCCAGATCCAAGGCTACCGAGACGATGGAAAGGCCGCGGGAGCCGAGGGCCGTCTGGGCGCCTACGTCTTTTGCGGTCTTGGATGCAGCCTGGAAGAGGCGGACGAGCCCGGAACTCGCAGTGCCCTCCTGCTGCGCCGTGATCAGGGCTCGGCGGACCTGGCCGGCTATTTCGCGTTCGCCCACCACTGCAGAGTCCAAGCCGGCGCTTACAGCGAAGAGGTGCCGGGTGACATCGGGCCCGGTGTGCGTGCTGAAGGAGCGGGACACGAGTTGCTCGTTGAGGCCGCTCAATTCGCTGATCTGGGAGACAAGGGCCGAACGGGCGGCTTCGAGGCCTGCTCCGTTGGCTGTTTCGCCGTAGATCTCGTAGCGATTGCAGGTTGCCAGGACTACGGCGCCCGAGACCAGCGGGGATCCGGAGAGGGCCGAAGAGGCAAGCTCAGAGGAACCGTTGCTCAGCTGAGCAACGGTTTCGAGGTCGATGTCGGCGTGTGTAGCCACCAATGAGAAAAGAACCACAGCACCCCAATCATAGCTTTTTCGCAGGCCGGTAGAACAATGCGGCGCAGTGGGAATTCACACGCGGTTCCGTGATCCCCGCCACCCCACCGGTTGGAGGGGTGGGACGTGACAGCCTGTCGTTATCTTTTGGCCGGGATTTTCGGCACAATCAAAGGCATGACTTCTAGCGCGGCAGCATCCAATAGTACGGCCACCAACGCCCCTGCAGGCGAACCTGCCGGCAAACTTGGCGCGGATCACCCGTTGATGGACGGCCGTACGTCGGACTCCCCGCTCATCACCGCCTACCGGGGCGGCAAGCCGTCCCGCAGGCCTGTATGGTTCATGCGCCAAGCTGGCAGGTCCCTGCCGGAATACCTGAAGGTCCGTGAGGGCGTTGCCATGCTGGACTCCTGCCTGCGCCCCGAACTGGCCGCGGAAATCACCCTGCAGCCGGTTCGCCGCCATGACGTGGATGCCGCGATTTTCTTCTCCGACATCGTTATCCCGCTGAAGCTCGCAGGCGTTGGCGTGGACATCGTTCCCGGCGTCGGTCCGGTCCTGGACAAGCCGATCCGAACGGCAGCCGATGTGGCTGACCTCCCCAAGCTGACCTGGGAAGCACTCGAGCCCATTCGCGAAGCCGTTCGCCTGACAGTGGCGGAGCTGGGCAAGACTCCCCTCATCGGGTTCGCCGGCGCGCCGTTCACGCTCGCCGCCTACATGGTGGAGGGGAAACCTTCGCGCGACCACCTCGGCCCCCGGACCATGATGCACGCGGACCCCGAAACCTGGACAGCCCTCGCCAACTGGGCAGCGGATGCTTCCGGAATGTTCCTTCAGGCACAGCTTGAGGCCGGGGCGTCAGCCGGACAGCTCTTTGACTCCTGGGCTGGGTCATTGGGCCTGGCTGATTACGCCAAGTACGTGGCTCCTGCATCGGCCCGGGCGCTGGATCACGTGCGTGGACTGGGTGCTCCGCTGGTGCACTTCGGTACCGGCACGTCCGAGCTCCTTGTCGCTATGCGCGACGTCGGTGTGGACGTTGTGGGGGTGGACTACAGGCTGTCACTTGATGAGGCCAACCGCCGTCTGGGTGGCACGGTTCCGCTCCAGGGCAACATCGACCCCGCCCTCCTCCCGGCCCCGTGGGAGGTCCTGGAAGCGCATGTCCGCGAAGTGATCGCGGCGGGCTCGCAGGCTCCAGGCCATGTCCTGAACCTGGGCCATGGCGTGCCCCCGGAGACGGACCCGGCTGTCCTGACGCGGGTTGTGGAGCTCATCCACTCGATCCCGGCAGAGTAGGACGCATGCGCGGGGAACACGTCCACGGCAAAGCGAAGGAAGCAGCCACTAAACCATCAATGCCTGGACCTACAGCTGTAGTGGTCGGTGGCGGTATTTCCGGCCTTCTTGCTGCGAGGGAACTGGCCATGGCGGGAACCTCGGTGACCATCCTTGAGGCGAGCGAAGCCTGGGGTGGTTGCGTGGGAAGCCACGTGGTAGCCGGCCTGTCATTGGACAGCGGGGCCGAGTCCTTTGCCACGCGGTCTTCAGCTGTCGCCGATCTGGCGCGCGAGCTCGGACTGGAGGGCAAGATCGTTTCCCCGCACCCGGGCGGCGCCTGGGTGCAGCTGCCGGATGGACCGCAAGAGCTGCCCAAGACTGGAATTCTTGGTATCCCCGCCAATCCTTGGGACCCCGAGGTCAGGCGTTCCCTGGGCCTCGCCGGCGCCCTGCGTGCATCCCTGGATCGCTGGCTGCCCACATCTTTTGGCGCATCATCGGAGGTCTCCAGCGTGTCCTCACTGGTGCGCGCCCGTATGGGGAAGAGAGTCCTGGAGAGGCTGGTTGCTCCGGTGGTGGGTGGTGTTCACTCCGCCGATCCCGGCTTATTGGACGTCGATATGGTGGCTCCGGGCCTCCGCGCCGGCCTGAAGAAGCATGGGTCCCTGGCTGCGGCTGTCGCTGCCCAGCGCAAAGCAGCCCCCGGGTCCGGTTCCGGATCCGCGAAAGCAGGTTCCGCCGTCGCGGGTTTGAAGGGTGGCATGAACACACTGGTCGCCGCGCTGGTTAACGACCTGCGTCGCCGGGACGTGGACATGGTGAGTGGAAAGAGGGCCGACACCGTTTCGAAAACGGGCAATGGTTGGCGGGTCAGCGCCGGCGAAACCACGTACGACGCCGGCCGGCTGGTAGTAGCGCTGGATGGTCCGGCTGCCGTGGGGCTCCTGGAAGGGGCCATGCCGGAACTGTCCGGCCTACGTCCTGCTCCGGGCCCCTTGGTGAGCTTGGTGACGATGGTTGTTGACCTTCCCGAGCTGGACGGGCGGCCCCGTGGGACGGGGATCCTGGTGGCCCCTCAAACGCCGGGAATCCGGGCGAAGGCCCTCACGCATGCCACTGCCAAATGGGACTGGCTGGCAGAGGAAGCCGGGCCGGGCACGCACGTCCTGCGCCTTTCCTATGGCCGCCGGGAGGATGCCGATGGGGGAGCGCCGGATGTTGTCATGGACGATGAAGAGTTGCTGGCCGCAGCGCTTGATGATGCTTCCGCATTGCTGACGGTCCCAGTTACGCACGCGGACATTGTGGATTGGGATGTTGTGCGCTGGGCAGGCGCCTTGCCGTTTGCCGCCGTCGGTCATAAACAGCGCGTAGAGCAGGTCCGGAAGGTGTGCGCCGCAGCCGATGGACTGACGGTGGTTGGTGGCTGGTTGGCAGGTAATGGCCTTGCCGCAGTAGTGTCGGATACCCGCTCGCAGCTTGCCCGAGGCATCCGCGATATTCGCGCAACTTCGTGATTTGTGTCACTTCTACGCCTTGTAGAAGTGATCCGTTTCGACTTAGTGGCTGGCACGGGGCAAACTTGAACCATGAGCCACACTTCTGCCGAATCTGTCACTAAAACTGCTGGAACCGAAGAGCAGTTCTTTACGCTCTGGACCGTCTTCAAGCGCTCGGCCGACGTCCTGCGCAGCGGCGATGCTGCCCAGGAATTCGAAGCCCTTGAAGGGAAGCTCGCCGAAGAAGGCGTGACCCTGCGGGGCAGTTACGATGTTTCCGCCATGCGCTCGGACGCCGACATCATGGTGTGGCTCCACGGATCCAAGCCGGAAGACCTTCAGTCCGCCGTCCGTTCCATTCGCCGCAGCAAGCTCTTTGCCGGCACAGAGATCGTCTGGTCCGCCATGGGCGTGCACCGGGAAGCCGAGTTTGCCAAGAGCCACGTCCCGGCCTACGCGCGGGGCGTCGAGCCCAGCACCTGGCTGTGCGTTTATCCGTTCGTCCGCTCCTACGAGTGGTACCTGCTCCCAGCGGAAGAGCGCGGAAAAATGCTGCGTGACCATGGAATGCTGGGTCGGGAGTTCCCGCAGGTCATCTCCAACACCGTTTCCTCTTTCGCGCTGGGTGACTGGGAGTGGATCCTTGGACTGGAGGCACCTGAACTCGTTGACCTCGTTGACCTCATGCGCCACCTGCGTGCAACCGACGCCCGTAACCATGTCCGCGAAGAAATCCCGTTCTACACAGGCCGCCGGGTGACTGCTGCCGAGATTGCAGAGGTCCTCGCATGAGTGGCCTTGCCGTCTCCACCACCCCCAACGAGGTCACCGAGCGTGGCCGCCAGGAAGCAAAGCAGTACGACGCCGTGCTCCTTGCATCCTTTGGTGGTCCTGAAGGCCAGGAAGATGTCATTCCCTTCCTTCGCAACGTGACCCGCGGCCGCGGCATCCCGGATGAACGCCTTGAAGAGGTCTCACACCACTACCGCGCGTTTGGGGGCATCAGCCCCATCAACCAGCAGAACCGTGAATTGAAGGCCGCGATCGAGGTCGAGTTGGCCAAGCGCGGCATTGAGCTTCCGGTCCTGTGGGGTAACCGTAACTGGGATCCGTACATCGCTCCGGTATTGCAGGACGCCTACGACGCCGGCCACCGCCGCATCCTGATGCTCACCACCAGCATCTACTCGTGCTACTCCAGCTGCCGCCAGTACCGTGAAGACATTGGCATCGCCCTGACGGAAACAGGGCTGGACGGCAAGCTCGAGGTAGACAAGATCCGCCAGTACTTCGACCACCCGGGCGTTGTGCAGCCTTTCCTTGAAGGTACCGCCGCCGGCCTCGAAGAAATCCGCGCCAAGCTGATTGCCGCCGGCGAATCCGACCCCGATTCGAAAATCCGAGTCCTGTTTGCCACCCACTCCATCCCCACGCGTGATGCCGAAGCAGCCGGCAGGTCTGAGGACGAGCCGCGCGAGTTCGCAGAAGGATCTGCCTACGCGGCACAGCACCTGGCAAACGCCCAGGCCATCATGGATGCCGTTGCCCCGAACGTGGGTTGGGACCTCGTGTACCAATCCCGCTCCGGCGCGCCGCACATTCCTTGGCTGGAACCGGACATCAACGATCACCTCGAAGAAATCGCGCCCCAAGGCGTGCGCGGCGTCGTGATCGTTCCTCTCGGCTTCGTCAGCGACCATATGGAGGTTGCCTGGGACCTGGACACCGAAGCCCTGGAAACCTGCAGGAACCTCGAGATGGAAGCCACGCGCGTGCCCACCCCGGGAACGCACGCTGCCTTTGTGTCAGGGCTGGTTGACCTGATCTGTGAACGCACGGTGGATAACAACATCGCCGATCGCCCCCACGTTACGGACCTTGGTCCTTGGTACGACGTCTGCCGCCCCAATTGTTGCGAAAACTTCCGGGGAGCAAAGCCGGTTATTGCCGAGGTTGGCTCCACTATCGGCGTCGGGCATGAGGCTTACACTTCCTCGGAGGTCAGCAAGTGAGAATCCGCATCGGCACCCGGGCCAGCAAGCTCGCGCTGACCCAGACCCAGCAGACGGCCGATCAGCTGGCAGCTGTTGGTGGCTTCCCGGTGGAGTTGGTGCATATCAAGACCGAGGGCGATGTCAGGACCGGCTCGCTGTCACAGATGGGCGGCACGGGTGTCTTCGTGGCTGCCCTGCGCGATGCCTTGCTTGCTGAAACCTGCGATGTCGCTGTTCATTCTTTGAAGGACTTGCCCACGGGGGCTGCAGTTGGATTGAGCATCGCCGCTACCCCCAAGCGCGTGGATGTCAGGGATGTCCTGTGTGCCAGGGATGGCCTTACCCTTGCCGAATTGCCCGGTGGCGCCAAGGTAGGTACGGGTTCACCACGACGTGCGGCGCAGCTAAGGGCGGCTCGGCCTGACATCGAGGTGCTGGATATCCGTGGAAACGTGGACACGCGCCTGGGACGCGTCCCCGGGCTTCCCGGCAACGTCACCGACCAAGTTGTTCCCGGCAAGTCCTGCGACCTGGACGCCGTAGTGCTCGCTGCTGCTGGGCTGGAACGGATGGACCGGCTGGACACCGTGAGCGAGTTCTTCGAGACGGATGTCATGCTGCCTGCCCCGGGTCAGGGTGCGCTGGCCATCGAATGCCGCACGGCGGACGCCCCGCAGGTGGAAGGCTCCAATGGTGTTCTCGCCCAGGCTCTCGCTGCCTTGAACGACGACGACACCCGGCTTGCTGTGACAGCTGAACGTGCCGTCCTGGCCCGGCTTGAAGCGGGTTGTGCGGCTCCGGTGGGTGCTTACGCCTTCAGGAAGGGCAGCATGCTGCACCTTGAAGCCGTTGTTTGCGCTGTTGACGGCACCAAGACCGTTCGCGAGAAGAAAGCCACGGATGGCCTGACCGAAGTGGGGGCAACGTTGCTCGGCATTGAAGTTGCGGAGCTTCTGCTCGCTGCTGGTGCCGCGGAGATCGCGGATCTTGCAGCGTCCTGATGTGACTCAAGCATCGGCCTTGGCAGGTCGGCGGGTCCTGATTACCAGGAGTGCCGACCGTGCCCGGCCACTTGTTTCGCTCCTGCACACGCTCGGAGCGGAGCCGCTGGTGCTTCCCCTCATCGATTTCGAGCGGGCAGAGGACCAGGCTTCCCTCGACGTCGCCCTGGACCAGCTCTCCTCTGGTTATTTTGACTGGATGGTGATCAGCAGCATCACCACCGTGCGTGTCCTGCTCGAAAAAGCTGCCGAGCGTGGCACGCTTCCGGCAAACCTCGTGCCGACACGGACGCGCGTGGCCACGATCGGTCCGTCCTCACGGCGGATCCTGGAAGCTATCGGCCTGACCGTCTCACTGGCACCTACTGACCTTCAATCTGCCGAAGGCCTCGTCGCCCTCTGGGAGCAGGCTCCTGGACGCGTTCTTCTCCCGCAAGCCGATATTGCGGGCCCCGAGCTGCGTGACGGATTGGCCGCCAAGGGTGCAGAGGTAACGTCCGTGACCGCCTATCACACGGTGGACTACCCGGCCCGGACGGGACTGCGCCTCGAAGCCGAACTGCCCGCCGCCGTCGTGCATTCCGGCCGTTCTGCATCCGGCCGTTCTGCCTCCGGTAGTGCTGGTTCCCGGACCGGACAGCTGCAGGAGATGACTCCCTCGGAAGCCCGCGCGGCCATTGACGCCGGGATGCTGGACGCCGTCGTGGCTGCTTCCCCGAGTGCCGCCCGGCGGATTGCGGAGACCCTCCTGCCGTTGGGCAGTTGCCGATTCATAGCCATTGGGCGTCCGACGGCGGCAGAGGCCACCCAGCTCGGCATCACCGTGGCAGCCACGGCCAAAGAACCTACCCCGGACGGCATTGCGGCCGCCTTGGAAACAGTATTCGCCAACGAAGGGAACCCCAGATGAGCTTTCCGAACCACCGTCCCCGCCGCTTGCGGACAACCCCGGCAATGCGCAGGCTCACGGCAGAAACACGCCTGGCCCCCGCAGACCTCATACTTCCGGCCTTCATCCGTGAGGGCCTCAGCGAGCCCAGCCCGATCAGCTCGATGCCCGGCGTCGTCCAGCACACCACCGACACTCTCAAGCGCGCAGCCGCGGAAGCCGTGGAACTTGGTGTGGGCGGCATCATGCTGTTCGGCGTGCCGGAGGTTCGGGACGCGCGGGGCACCGCATCCCTGGATCCGGAAGGTGTCCTGAACAAGGCCATCCGCGACGTCAAGGCCGAAGTGGGCGATGACCTCGTCATCATGGGCGATGTCTGCCTGGACGAATTCACTGACCACGGACACTGCGGCGTTCTGGATGCCGATGGATATGTGGACAACGACGCCACCCTGGAGATCTATGGCCAGATGGCCGTTGCCCAGGCTGAGGCGGGCGCCCACGTGCTTGGACCTTCAGGCATGATGGACGGGCAAATCGCCGTCATCCGTCAGGCGTTGGAGGATTCCGGCCACAAGAACACCGTTGTCCTGGCCTATGCCGCCAAGTACGCCTCAGCTTTCTACGGTCCGTTCCGTGAAGCGGTGGACTCCCAACTGAAGGGTGACCGCCGAACGTACCAAATGGACGCAGCCAATCGTCGCGAAGCCATTCTCGAAGTGGAACTGGACCTTGAAGAAGGCGCCGACATGGTCATGGTCAAGCCGGCCATGAGTTACCTCGACATCCTCGCGGATATTGCGGCAATGAGCCCCGTACCGGTCTCGGCCTACCAAATCTCCGGGGAGTACGCCATGATCGAAGCGGCCGCTGCCAACGGCTGGATCGATCGGCGGGGCGCCATCACGGAGTCGGTGCTGGGCATCAAGAGGGCCGGAGCCGATACCGTCCTGACCTACTGGGCCTCCGAACTGGCAGGCTGGCTGAAGGAGTCCTGATGACCGCAGTGCCCTCCGAATCAGGACTTCCGTCCGCATCTGCGTCCGCATCCGCGTCCGCATCCAGGGCTGACTCCGACCCCACCACACCCGTAGGTGCAAGCGAAATCCTGCTCGGCCTGAACACCTTCGGGGACGCGGGCCTCGATGCCGACGGTAATCCCAAGGAGCACGCCCAGGTCCTGCGGGAGTTGCTTGAGGAAGCAAAGCTGGCTGACGCCCTGGGCATTCATGCTTTTGGCGTGGGAGAGCATCACCGCCGCGATTTTGCTGTATCGGCTCCCGAGGTCTTCCTCGCGGCAGCTGCCGCAGTGACATCCCGGATCCGGCTCGGATCGGCCGTGACGGTACTTAGTTCGGATGATCCCATCCGGGTCTTCCAACGTTTCGCCACTGTTGATGCAATCTCCAACGGCCGGGCCGAGGTCATGTTGGGCAGGGGGTCATTTATTGAGTCCTTCCCATTGTTCGGACTGGACCTTGCGGACTACGACGTCCTGTTCGAAGAAAAGCTTGAGCTGTTTGACAAAGTGCGGGCCCAGAAGCCGGTCCATTGGGAAGGGCGGACCTGCCCCAACGTGAACGGACTCCAGGTTTATCCGCGTTTGCAGCACCATTTGCTGCCGGCATGGATAGGCGTGGGTGGGACACCTGAATCCGTGTTGCGGTGCGCGGAATATGGCTACCCGATTATCTTCGCGATCATCGGGGGAGAGCCCCGCCGTTTCGCTCCCCTCGTAAATCTTTATCGCGACGCGTTGGCCAAATACGGTCACCCGATGCGACAAATCGCAACCCACTCACCCGGCTTCATTGCAGACACTGACCAGGATGCCCGGGAGGAACTCTTTCCGCATTGGCTGGAGCAGCGCAACAGAATCGGGGCCGAGCGCGGCTGGGGTCCGGGAAACCGGGGGGAATTCGACGCAATGTGCGGCCCGGAGGGCGCTCTCTACGTGGGATCTCCCGAGACTGTGGCCCAAAAAATCGTCCTGCTCAAACGCAACCTCGGCGTGGACCGCTTCGACCTCAAATACAGCAACGGCACCCTGCCGCACGGATCCATGATGCGCTGCATTGAGTTGTACGGCACCGAAGTGGCCCCACGGGTCGCTGAGCTGTTGGCGGACGCCTCATAGCTGCTTCTGAATCACCGAAAGAGGCTTCTGAATGACTGAAAGAATAGGAACCATGACTTCAAACACCCCTGTGTCCGACCAACTTTTCGATCGAGCCCAGTCCCTCATGCCCGGCGGAGTGAACTCGCCCGTGCGTGCCTTCGGGTCCGTTGGCGGCACTCCGAAGTTCATGGTTTCGGCCAAGGGCGCCTACCTCACTGACGCCGATGGCAAGGAATACGTGGATCTCGTCTGCTCGTGGGGCCCGGCCCTGCTCGGCCATGCCCACCCCGCCGTGCTCGACGCCGTGCACGCTGCTGTGGACCGCGGCCTGTCCTTCGGAGCGTCCACCCCGGATGAGGCCAACCTCGCCGAGATCGTGAAGGAGCGCGTGTCCGCCGTCGAACGCCTGCGCATGGTTTCCACGGGCACCGAGGCCACGATGACGGCGGTTCGCCTCGCCCGTGGTTTTACCGGCCGCAACCTGATCATCAAGTTTGCCGGCTGCTACCACGGCCACTTGGACGGCCTGCTGGCAGCAGCGGGTTCCGGGCTCGCGACGTTGGCGCTCCCCGGTTCGGCCGGGGTCACGGCAGCCACCGCCGCTGAGACACTTGTTTTGCCTTACAACGACCTCGCAGCTGTTGAAGCTGCCTTCGCCAAGCACGGCGACAACATCGCGGCCGTGATCACCGAAGCTGCCCCGGCAAACATGGGTGTCGTCACCCCGGCCGAGGGCTTCAACGCCGGGCTGTCCCGCATCACCACGGAACACGGGGCGCTGCTCATCCTCGACGAAGTCCTCACCGGTTTCCGCACCGGTTACGCCGGCTACTGGGGACTCACGGGCCGCCAGGAAGGATGGGCGCCGGACCTGCTGACCTTCGGCAAGGTCATTGGCGGCGGAATGCCGACGGCGGCCCTCGGCGGACGTGCCGACGTCATGGATTACCTCGCACCCGTGGGTCCGGTGTACCAGGCAGGCACGCTCTCAGGAAACCCTGTGGCTATGGCTGCCGGTGTCGCAACGCTTACCCATGCCACGCCTGACGTTTACGCCTATGTGGACGCCCGTTCGCTGGAGCTGTCCGCTGCTCTTTCCTCGGCACTTGATGCCGAAGGCGTGGACCACTCCATCCAGCGTGCAGGCAACCTGTTCTCGGTTGCCTTCGGTACCTCGGCCAGCGGTGTGCACAACTACGACGACGCCCAAGGCCAGCAAGCGTACCGCTATGCACCGTTCTTCCACTCGATGCTGGACTCCGGCATCTACCTGCCGCCATCAGTCTTCGAAGCATGGTTCCTGTCCTCGGCGCATGACGACGCTGCCATGAACAGGATCGTTGACGCACTCCCGGCTGCTGCCAAGGCTGCAGCCGCCGCGATCGCCTAAGTCCGCGGTCGCCTAAGTTCGCGATCGCCCAAGGCAAGAACTTGCAGTGCCCCGGCCGGCTGTTCCAAGCAGGCTGGGGCACTGTCACTTCCCGGGGTAGGCTCGTAAGGGAAACCCAACCCCAACGAATTCACGGTTTACCATGCGCAAGATCCAGTCAATTGCATCCCTTGGAGTGAGGGCCGCGGCGGCCGGAATCCTGGTCACAATGGTGCCTGGTTGCTCAAATGGAAATGAAACCGCGAGCCCAACGACTTCGCCCGTTTCACCATCTGCAACTACCCCTTCGCCCACGAGGACCCCTGTTCCGTCCAAGTCCGCTTCCGGGGCTTCAACCGAACCCACGGACTCCCGGCCACCTTCGGCAGCACCTACCCCTGAAGCACTGTCCACGGCGCAACAACAGCTTGCCAAGTTAAGTCTCGAACAACGCGTGGGGCAGCTCTTCATGGTTGCCGCGAAGGCGACGGGTGCTGAGCCAGGCACCATGGAAGCACTCACCAAATACCACGCAGGCAACGTCTACTTGAGTGGTCGCAGCAAGGCCGGGGCTGCTGCCACAGCTGCCGTCGTGGCCTCCCTTACCAGGACAGTTTCCGCCGAAACTACCGGTGGGCTGCCTCTCTTCGTGGCCACAGACCAGGAAGGTGGATACGTCCAGGTCCTGGCTGGTCCGGGTTTCTCCACCATCCCTGCCGCGTTGGTGCAAGCCGGAGCTGGTCCCGCGAAGCTGCGGGCAGACGCCAGCGTTTGGGGAAAGGAACTGCTTAGCGCTGGCGTCAACGTCAATCTGGCTCCGGTCCTTGATACTGTGACGAGCCCTGAATTCGCGCCCTCCAATGCACCGATCGGACAATTCCAACGCGAGTACGGATATGTGCCGGGGCAAGTGTCCAACCTCGGAAACGCTGTTGCCCAAGGTATGAAGGACGCGGGGGTGGCACCGGTCGTGAAGCACTTTCCAGGCCTCGGCAGGGTAATTCCAAACACCGATGTCAGCCAGAACGTCAGGGACACTGAAACCACGCGGAATGATCCCGCCTTGGAGCCATTTCGCACAGCCATTACGAACGGCGTGCAATGGGTCATGGTGTCCAATGCCTACTACGACCAAATCGACCCCGCCAACATTGCGCCGTTCTCGCCCGTGGTCATGGGGCAGATGCTTCGCGGGGACGCTGGCTTCAAGGGCATTATCCTCTCGGATGACGTCTGTAGTGCAGCGCAGTTGAAGCCGTGGACCACCGCGGACCGTGCCATCAACTTCTTCGCAGCGGGCGGCACGATGCTGGTTTGCGCGGACCCGGGAAGCATCCCGGCTATGTATGACGCCGTACTCCAGAAAGCACAGTCCGAGCCGGATTTCCGTACCAAGGTAGATGCTGCGGCCTTGACGGTGTTGTCGGTGAAACCAGGGAAGTAATGCTGGAAATAAGTCAAGGGCGCGGAGACTGGCCGGTGCTGACCGCAGCTGCGCTTAATGCAGGAAACCCGCCTCCATGACTTTTCACCACTGGGGCGACCGTCTGGAGGCGGGGTCTGCTGTTTGGCTGCCTTGCGGGGGACTAGAGGACGTCCGAGAGGAATCCTTGGAGCCGCTCTGTCCGGGGGCTGTTGAACAGCTGCTCCGGCGGACCTGATTCCACAACTACGCCGGCGTCCATGAACGTCACTACGTCTGAGACATTGCGGGAGAAGCCCATCTCATGGGTAACCACCACCATGGTCATGCCTCCCTGCGCGAGATCGGTCATCAGGGCAAGTACACCCTTGACGAGTTCCGGGTCCAGCGCGGAAGTGGCCTCATCAAAGAACATAACCTCGGGCTTCATGGCAAGCGCACGGGCAATGGCTACGCGCTGTTGCTGGCCACCCGAAAGGTTGGCAGGGCGGGCATCGGCCCTGTGCTTGAGGCCGACCAGGTCCAGTTGGGCCAAGGCCTCCTCACGTGCCTGTTCCTTTGACAGTCCACGAATCTTACGGAGCGCCAGAGAGATGTTCTCGGCCACCGTCTTGTGGGGGAAGAGGTTGAATTGTTGGAACACCATGCCGATGCGACGCCGGAGCTCGTCGGGATTGTCCTTGAGGACGGAACGGCCGTCCAACAGGATGTCGCCCTGGTCAGGTTCGATGAGTCGGTTCATCACGCGGAGCAGCGTTGACTTGCCGGAACCCGAGGGGCCGATGACCGAAGCCGTGGTGCCCTTCTCAACGTGCAGGTCGATTCCCCGCAGGACATGGTTGGTGCCGAACGACAAATGGATGTTTCTTGCCGTCAACGTGCCGGATGTAAATTCACTCATGCGTGGGCTCCCTTCCCGACGACCGCCGCGGCATCGTCCGGTTCTTTCTTTTCAGGCCTGCCTGAACGGAAGCGGGCATCAATCCAGTTCACGAAGTGCGTGAGCGGAATAGTGAGTACCAGGTAGAAGATCGCCGCAGCCACATAAGGCGAGAGGTTGCCGCTGGTCGCAGCCGCGTCCTTGCCTATCTGGAAGATCTCGCGCTCCGTGGCCAGCAGGCCCAAGAGGAAGACGAGGGAGGATTCCTTGATCAGGGCAATGAATTGGTTGACCAAGGCAGGAAGCACCCGTCGGATGCCTTGGGGAACCACTACCAAGCGCATGGAAGCGCTGTAGCCGAACCCCAAGGCACGGGACGCTTCGAGCTGTCCCTTGTCCACGCTTTGGATACCGGAGCGGAAGATCTCGCCGATGTATGCCCCGGACATCAAAGACAATGCTGCGATGGCCATCGGGTAGGGGCTCGTGGAACCAGTCAGTTCACGGATGATGGGGCCAAAGCCGAATCCGATGACCAGAATGGTCAGCACGGGCGGAAGTCCGCGGAGGACGTCCGTGTAGATGCGTGCAATCCACCGGGCCGCGGCGTTCCGGGAAATCCCCATCAGGGCCAGGGCCATGCCCAGCAGGGTCCCGATGATGCCCGAAATGACAGCGAGCACCAGGGTGTTCGGCAGGCCGACGGCAAACATCTTGGGAATGACTTCGCCCATCGCCTCCCAGTCAAGGAAGGTGTCAGCCAGTTGCTTGAGGATATCCATGGAACGCCCGGGTTACTTGGCTGGGATCTGGACGGCCTTGCTGCCCGGCTTCCAGCCCTGCGGAGTCTGCTCGGCCGCGGTGGGACGATCCTTGTACCACTCGGAGGTGAGCTTGGTCCATGTACCGTCAGCAATAACGGCGTCCAGGCCGGCGTTCAGGGCATCGAGGAGGGGCTGGTTGTCCTTGTTCACAGCGTAAGCCGTGAAGTTCTGCGTGTTGACAACCTTTTCGGCGATCTTGGTACCGTCGCCGTCCTTGACCTGGCCGGAAGCCTGCTGGGAGGGAGCCACCCAAGCGTCGATCTGACCGTTCTTCACGTTGCCATAAACGGTGTTGTAATCAGGGAAACGCACGGGCTCGAGCTTGAGCGTGTTGGTGACATAGTCATCCTGGACGGTGCCCTGGACGACGCCGATCCGGACGCCTTCCTTAAGGTCGGCGAAGCCGGTGACCTTGGCGTCGTTCTTGGTCACAACGGCCATGTAGCCAAAGTCGTAGCCGTTGGTAAAGCCGACGGTCTTGCGACGGGCGTCCGTGGTGGAGATCGAGGAGGATCCGACGTCGAACTGCTTGTTTGCTACCTGCGAGAGCAGGGCGGAGAAGTCAGTCGAGGCAAACTCCACCTTCAGGCCAAGCTTGTCGCCGATGGCGCGCAGGAGCTCGTTGTCATAACCGGTGAACTTGCCCGAAGGATCAATGAAGATGTTCGGCGGTGCATCAGACAGGGTACCAACACGCAGCGTGCCATCGGTGACGAGGCCCAGCTTGGACTTGTCGATCTTGTCCAGCGCTTTGACGTCCGCAGTGGTGTACTTGTCCAGGGTCTGCTGGTCGCTGCCGGCGAGGGCATCGGTGGGCGAGCCGCTGGGCTGGGAGGTTCCTCCGCCGCATGCTGCCAAGGAGATCGCCAGGGCCGCCGCTACGGGAGCAGCAGACAGCCACTTGAGGGCTTTGAATTTCATGAAGAAATCACTTTCGTCGGGTCACAGAGACGTTCGCGGTGGGCGGGGAACGTGGCAGCAAGTATGGGGATGGCTGCCCTAGCAGACTTCAACCCGCCAAACTTAATTATGTCACCAGCCCACGGAAGCGCTGTGAATCGAACAAGTGATTGCTCTGGCTCGCTTATTACGAATAAAGTTTCTGGAGGACGCCTTACCTCGCCGAACTATTCCGGCGATAGGCAAAGAGATGGAATCCCTGCGCGCAAGTTTCGTGCTGAAGGAGCTTCGGGATTCTTGTGACTTGCGTCCCAACTCCGGCTGGTCTGGAGCTGGAACCCCCTCAGAAGCCGCCTCGACTGGCGTCCTCGGGTGGCAGTACGGGCCACTCGCCTTCGATGACAGCGGTGGGCTTGCTTCGCCGCAGATACTGCTGGAAGTCAGCAGCTTGGGATGCGGCCCAGTCCACCTGCAAATGGTGCAGCTTGGAGGCCGGCATTTGCAACTTGGGGAATTTGCCAGCCATGGCATCCAAAACGCGCAGTGTCGCCAAGGCGTCCGCGGCGGAGGTGTGGGCGTTGTCCAGGTTCACACCATATTCCTCGCATAAAGCTGTCAAGGTGCGCTTGCCCTTACGGTACCGGTCCACCTGCTTGTTCATCACATATGGGTCCAGTACCGGGAAACGGGTCAATTGCGGGACACCATGCCGTGCTGACTCGGCGGCGAGCACCGTGAAGTCGTAGCTGGCGTTGAATGCAATGACCGGGGTGTCGTCGTCGAACAATTTTTGAAGAACGGCGGCCACCTCGCGGGTGACCTCGGCCGCCGGGCGGCCTTCGGCGCGGGCCTTCTCGGTGGTCACTCCGTGGACCTCGCTGGCCTCCAGCGGAATCTCCACCCCGGGGTCCGCCAGCCATTCATGCTCTTTGATGAGCTGTCCGTGCGCGTCCACCACAGTGATTGAAGCCGTGACGATGCGGGCGGAACGGGAATTCTTCCCTGTGGTTTCGAGGTCGAAGGCAGCGCGGGGGAGGGTATTCCAGGAGCTCATGTTTTCACGCTACCGGCTGGCACTGACAGTACTGGGCACGACACTCCTGCGGCTACGCTGGAGCACATGCGGATGGAGTATGTGACGGCGGTACTGGCCGTCGTGGACCTTGTTCCGCCCGGCACGGCCGTGTCATATGGTGACGTCGCAGAACTCCTTGGAGCCGGCGGACCCAGGCAAGTGGGCGCGGTGATGAGCCACTACGGCAGTTCCGTAGCTTGGTGGCGTGTCCTACGGGCTAGCGGTGATGCCCCGCCCGGCCACGAGGCAGAAGCCCTGCGCCATTATGTACAGGAGTCCACGCCCCTGCACGGCGCCTTTGAGGAATTCCTGCGAACAGGTGAGGGCCGCTGGCGCGTGGACCTTGGCACTGCACGATGGGCGCCAACTGATGCTGATTTCGATCTTATTGATGTGATCTCGGACCAGTTGGAGCGTCAGCTCCATATTTTGTCGGTGCCCGATGATGAAATGACTTTGTGACCGCAACAGCTACCAAAACCCGCCAAGCCCCGGCAGCCCTCCGCCTGCTTCCGCCGCGCGAGATTCACTACGCGGCACCTGACCTGTCCACGGACCAGCGTGCGGTGGTGTCAGTCGGGCAAGGAGGCGGACCTGTGCTGGTCCCTGGAGGTCCGGGCACCGGAAAGTCCACAGTGCTGGTCGAATCAGCGGTCCGCCGGGTTAATGAAGACGGCGTGGATCCCGAACGGATCCTTATTCTCGCCCCTGGCCGACACGCCGCGGCCGCCTTGCGGGACACCTTCACCGGTCGCCTGGACAGGAGCCTCAGTACGACGCCGGCACGCACCTGGGCGTCGTACGCGTTCGACGTCATCCGGCGCGCCAAAGCGGAAGGCGTCCTGCCGTTGCCCCGGCCGCCCAAGCTCCTGTCCGGACCGGAACAGGATCTGATCATCAAAGAGTTACTGGAGGGCCATTCCCGCCCAGGGCACCAGTTGCCCTGGCCAGAGGACCTCTCCGCAGCGCTGCCCACCCGTGGTTTCCGCCACGAGGTCCGCCAATTATTTGATCGCATTATCGAGGCCGGCCGCACTGCAGAGGACGTGGTGGGCCTCGCCTATGAATGTGGGCGTCCGGATTGGATGGCAGCCGCCGAGCTCTACGGTGAGTACCGGGATGTTTTGGACCTCCGAATGCCCGAGGCCTTCGACCCCGCGGGGATCATCACCACGGCGCGCCAGATTTTTCAGGACTCGCCGGCTTTCCTGGCCGCTGAGCGCGACCGCCTGCAGCTGGTTCTCGTGGACGACGCCCAGGAATCCAATCCTGCCGTGTTTGAACTCCTCGCGGATATTGCAGAGGGCAAGGACGCCGTAGTTACATACTCGCCTGACACGGTGGTACAGGGCTTTCGCGGAGCGCGGCCCGACCTTGTCGCCGAGCTGCCCTTGCTGCTCGAAGGAAGCCACGGGGTTCTTGAGCGGCCACTGTGGATCACGCATCGTCACCGACCCGAGGTGGCGGAGGCCTGGACAAGGGTTGCCGCACGTATCTCCCAACGATCCGGAGGCCAACGGGCCAGGCGCCTAGAACAGCCGGAGTCCATCGAAAGCGCTGATGAAATCAGCAACGGTGGGCGGGTGGAAGCGCATGTGCTTCCTTCTCCTGTCCATGAGCTTCGGTATGTTGCGCAGCGGATTCTGGAAGCCCAGTTGCGTGAGGGCCGCGAGTTTGGTGACATCGCCGTCATTGTCCGCAATGGTGGATTGATCTCGCAGCTCCAGCGTTACCTCAACGGGCAGGGAATCCCCGTGCGTGTTCCGGTGGCTGATTCCGCAGTACGGGACGAGGTGGCCGTCCGACCCCTCCTGGAGGTCTTCGCTGTCATCCTTGACCCGGCCAAGCTCACTCCTGAGAGTGCTGTTTCCCTCCTGACTTCGCGTATTGGTGGAGCCTCCGCCATTGAGCTGCGCCGCCTCCGTCAATCTCTCCGGCGCGAGGAGCTCCTGGGGGGCGGCGGTCGATCCAGTGACGCTTTGCTGGTAGAAGCGCTGCTTGAACCCGGAGCGCTGGCGTCGTTGGGGATTGAAGGGAACCCTGCCCGGCGGCTTGCACGGATGATCGCTGCCGGCACCGCCGCAGCAGCCGAGCCGGGGGCCAATGCGGAATCTGTCCTCTGGGCGCTGTGGCATGCCACGGGCTTGGCTTCGCGCTGGTCTGACGCCGCCTTGGAAGGAGGGAGTGCCGGGGCCCGCGCTGACCGCGACCTTGACGCCATGATGGCACTGTTCCACACAGCAGAGCGTTTTGTGGATCAACTGCCCGGCTCTGGCCCGGAACAGTTCCTCGATTACTTGTTGAACCAGGAACTTCCGATGGACACACTTGCGGCGAGGGCCCAGCTTGAGGAATGCGTGGAAATCATGACTCCGGCCAGTGCTGCCGGGCGCGAATGGCCTGTGGTGATCGTGGCCGGCCTGCAGGAAGGTGTCTGGCCGAACACCCGTCTACGTGGTGAACTCCTGGGCAGTACCCTGTTTGCGGACGCCGTGGAGCATGGAGTTGACTACGCGTTGGGCCGCGGACCACTCAGCAGGCTGAGGGACATTCGCTACGACGAACTCAGGAGTTTCTCCACAGCGGTCTCGCGCGCCAAGGAGGTCCTCATCTGCACGGCAGTCTCCTCCGAGGACGAACAACCATCGGCCTTCCTGGATTATGTAGCCCCCTTGGCTCCCGGCGATTACAAGCGTGACTACACCCCGGTAGATCGTCCAATGACCCTGCGTGCGCTGGTAGCTGAGTTGAGACAGCATGCCCAGGCTGAGGATCAGAACGACGGCGAATCGTCCACCGCGCGCGAAGCAGCGCGGGTGCTGGCTCGCCTCGCGTCTGTTGATCCACCAGTAGCGGGAGCCCATCCGGATACATGGTGGGGGTTGGCTCCCTTGAGCTCCGAGGAAGCGGTGGTCCCGGCGGGAGGCACTGTATCCGTGTCGCCATCCAAGGTGGAGGCTGTCCACAAGTCCCCCCTGGACTGGTTTGTGCAAGCGGCCGGGGGAGAAGCTGCCACCGACTTCGCACGGAGCCTTGGCACACTGGTCCACACCATTGCACAGGAGCTGCCGGACGCTTCGGGTGCGCAGTACGTTGCCGAACTCGTTCGCCGCTGGCCCACCCTTGGCATGAAGGACAATTGGGAGGGCAAGCTCGATTACCAGCGCGCGGAACTGATGGTTCGCAAGTTAGCGCAGTACGTGCTCATCATGCGCAGCGAAGGCCGGAGCCTGCTCGCGGTGGAGCACGACTTCGAAGTCCAACTTCCTGACGTCCACCTTCCTTCTGCATGTCTGGAGGAAGGCGCGGATGATTCCACAGCCACCCGGCACGCTGTGCTTCGCGGACAGGTTGACCGCTTGGAAATCGACGCCGAAGGCCGTTTGGTGATCGTCGATCTCAAGACCGGAAAACGCCAGCCGGGCAAGGCCGAAGTGGCCCGGCACCCTCAGCTGGGAGCGTACCAGGCAGCGGTTCTCAAAGGTGCATTTGAGGATGCGGGCACGTTGGGGGAGTTCGACAAACCTGTTCCCGGTGGGGCCGTCCTTGCACAGCTGGGAACCAAGACCAAAAGCCCCGGGGTTCAACAACAGGATCCACTCGAGCCTGACGACAATTGGGCAGAGGCTTTGGTCAACGAGGCCGCGGAACTCATGGCCGGCGCAACGTTCGAGGCCCGGCACGATCCGAGCAAAGGGGGACACGGCGGACATGGCTGCCGTCTACCCGATATTTGCCCACTGTGCGCCAGAGGAAAGCAGGTCACTGAATGACTACCGATCTTCTTGAAGGATCCGAAACCAGGGACGCCGAAATCCTGGATGTGGTGTCCGGGCTGCCTGTTCCCAGGTTCTCCCCGTCCGAGTTGGCAGACATTCTTGGCGAAAAGAACCATCCCACTGCAGAGCAGGCCAGCATTATTTCTTCCTCGCTCACTCCGCGCCTTGTGATAGCTGGCGCGGGCTCGGGGAAGACGGCCACCATGGCAGACCGCGTTGTGTGGCTTGTGGCCAATGGTTGGGTCCGGCCCGAGGAAGTCCTCGGTGTGACATTTACCCGTAAAGCTGCCGGCGAGCTGGCCAGCAGAATCCGGGCCAAACTGGCCACCCTCCAGCGAATAGCAGGCGAGGACGATGGCAGCATCGGCTTCCCTGAGGGGCTTCTGGGTGCCGATGACCTTGAGCCCAAGGTGTCCACCTACCATTCCTACGCGAGCGGAATTGTTTCGGACTATGGATTGAGATTGGGCATCGAGCGTGACGTCGTCCTGCTGGGTGCCGCGCAATCGTGGCAGTTGGCAAGCGAGGTCGTTGAGGCCTACGACGGCGAATATGAGCACTTCACCGCGGCAAAGTCGACGCTCGTCAATGCCGTCATCCAGCTCGCGGGTGAGTGCGCAGAACACCTGCAGGACCCGGCCGCCGTCCGGGACTGGTTGCTGGAGCGCGTTCAGTCCTTCGAACAGCTCCCTTATGTGGCCGGCGCAAAGAAGAACCCGACGCAGGCGGCAGGCGAGCTCGCTGCCATGCTACGGACCCGGGCCAGCGTCGCAGACATGGTTCTCCGGTACCAGGATGCAAAACGGCAAAGGGGAGTGCTGGATTTCGGGGACCTCGTGGCACTCGCGGCCCGCATTTCGAGGGAAATACCATTGGCTGCGGCCACTGAGCGGGCACGCTACAAGGTGGTGCTGCTGGACGAGTTCCAGGACACTTCGCATGCTCAGCTTGTCTTGTTTTCGCGCCTCTTCGGTCTCGGCCATGCCGTCACCGCGGTAGGGGACCCCAACCAATCGATCTACGGATTCCGCGGTGCCTCGGCGGGGCAGCTCTTCCACTTTGTGCAGGAGTTCCCTGTGAGGCACAACGACCAAGAGTCAGGCGGCGAGGCCTATTCTGTGGCCCCGACGTCTTACCTGACCACGGCTTGGCGCAACGGCCGGAACATCCTCCAAGCGGCCAACACAATTGCGGCCCCGTTGAACAAAGCCGCGGCCACCGACGGTCCGGCGGGGGAGAGAGGGAATGCAGGTGGCGTTGCTGTTCCGCCCCTGGTGCCGAGTCCGGCCGCGGCCGAAGGCAGCGTTGTTATCGGTCGCTTTGGCACTGACGAAGACGAGGCTGGCGCTATTGCCCGCGACATCCGGCGCTACCAGAGGACTGTCTTCGAGGAAGAGAAAGACGGTACTCCGGTCAAGCCAACCATGGCGGTTCTGTGCCGGCGACGTGCGCAGATGGAATGCCTTCGGAGGGAATTCGAACTCCAAGGAATTCCCTATGAGATCGTCGGCCTCGGCGGTCTGTTGGACACTCCTGAGATCGTGGACTTGGTGGCAACGCTGCGGGTCCTGGCTGATCCTGGCCGTTCCGATGCTTTGATGCGACTCCTGGCGGGAGCCCGCTGGCGCATTGGACCAGCGGACCTCATGGCGTTCAACGATTGGTCCCGTTTCCTGGCCAAGCGGAGGTCAGGACCTGGCAACACCCTTGAGGTCGCCGACGAAGACCCGGCTGCCGTCGTGATGGAAAGCGACATCACTGACGCCGCAAGCCTGGTGGAAGCCCTTGACTTCCTGCCGCGGCCGGGCTGGACATCCGGACATGGGAGAACACTGAGCCCTTCAGCCCTGCAACGATTGACGAGGTTGTCTGAGGAATTGCGCTCCCTTCGAACGTACATCGGTGATGACCTGACTACACTGCTCGGCGAAGTTGAGCGTGCCATGTTGCTGGATATCGAGGTGGCGGCAAAGCCGGGAGTGAGCATTCATCAAGCACGGCGAAACCTGGATGCCTTCCAGGACGCAGCCGCTGGATTCCTGCAGACGTCGCAGCGGATCGACCTCCTGGCGTTCCTCTCCTGGCTGGAAGCTGCGGCCTCCGAAGAGGGTGGCCTGGATATTGCCCCTCTTGAAACCAACCGGGAAGCAGTCCAACTCCTGACCGTCCATGCCTCCAAGGGGCTGGAATGGGACGTCGTCTTTGTCCCCGGGCTCAACGCGGGTTCCTTCCCCAGCAACAGGGACTCAAGGTGGAGCAGCGGTGCAGCTGCCTTGCCATGGCCGTTGCGGGGTGACCGAGCCGATCTGCCGCAGTGGGATCTTGACCAGCAGGACCAAAAGGGTTGGCTGGACGCAGAGAAGGACTTCAAATCGGAAGTTCAACATCATGGCGAAGCCGAGGAACGCAGGCTTGCATACGTCGCCTACACCCGGGCCAAGTTCGTTTTGATGGTATCCAGCTCCGCGTGGAATGGGTCCAGGTCCGGTATGGCAGGGATGTCGTCGTTCCTATCCGAGCTGGCGCCACTCGCGGCAGTGCCCTCCTCGTCCGGGAATGCCCTCGCTGTCGTGGCCGGGCGGAGCGTTGTGGTCCACCCTGAATCAGTAGCCGAAGAATCACTGCCCGATAGCAGTCCGCTCACAGCAACGTTGGAAGTGGCTCAATTTCCTTATGATCCACTCGAAGGCCCGTCCGATCCGCGTACCGGAGCCCGTATCAGGCTCGTTCCCGGCCGCCGGGCCGCCATGGACCGGGCTGCAGCCCAGGTACTTGAATTCATGGAGGGAGCCGCTTCCGAAGCATCACCGGAAGAGTTGACAGGCAACCCGGGGCGCTGGTCACACGAAGCCCAGCTGCTATTGGATCGCCGGCTCCAGGGAAAACTTCATCAGGACGTGCACTTGCCCAGCCATATCTCGGCGTCCCTGTTTGTTGACCTTGGCTCAGATCCTGCAGCTGTGCTGGCCCAACTCCGTCGGCCCGTGCCCCGCGAACCAGGCATTTCGGCCCGAAAGGGCACAGCCTTCCACGCCTGGGTGGAGGAGTACTTCGGAACAACCGGCATGTTGGACATCGACGAAGCACCTGGCTCGGATGCCCATATCGACGAAGCGTACGGCTTGGATCACATGGTTGAAGCGTTCAAGCAATCCGAGTGGGCGCATCGGGCTCCAGCCTTTGTGGAAGTGCCTGTGGAAACGAGGATCGGTGAGGTGGTGGTCCGCGGACGTATCGACGCCGTTTTCCGTGACGCGGACGGGCGCTGGCAACTCATTGACTGGAAGACGGGTCGCCGGCCGGCGGGCAAACAGCTCGCAGCGAGAGCCGTGCAACTGGCTGTCTACCGGCTTGCATGGGCGAGGTTGAAGGGCGTTCCCCTGGAGGAAGTCAGCGCGGCGTTCTATTACGTTGCAGAGGATGCTGTCGTGCGTCCGCATGACTTGGGCAGTGCCGGGGAACTTGAGCAGATCATCAGCAAGGCCCTCAAGAACGAATTATCGGGTGGGGACTCCAGTTAGAAGGAGCGCTGGATAGCTCGCCCGGAACCCCGGTGTGGAAACGCTGGTCTATGAACGTTCGCCAGCATGCAGTGGTGTCACATTGACAACGTTCAAAGCTGCAGTCGACGCGTCATCCTGAGGCCGGGAGGTGGGTTCTTCCGCCAACTTATCGGACCTGGTTTCGGCATCCGAGTCTGATGCTGCTTCCTTGCCAGGCGCGTCCTTGCCAGGCGCTTCCTTGCCAGGCGCTTGGGCGTCAGGCAATCCGGCGTGGGGGACGTCCTTCGAAGACGTGGGAGCTAGGGGCGTCGCTGAAACTGAGGTGCCGGCGTCGGGAATCGCCACAACTGTAACAGCAGGCTGCTGGGTGTGGATGGAGTGATTCGAGGCATCCTGTAGTGCTGCCTTTTCGGCCTCCGCCTCAGCTGCTGCTGCCTGCTCTGCGGCAAGTACGGCCTGGTCATGCCGGGCTTGCTCTTGGATGTCGTCTGCGAGGGACTGCAGCATTGATACTGCCTCCGACGTCATATCCTCGTGCCCAACGGCCATTGCCTTCACCAGGTACTGAGCCAACGCGAATTCAGCCAGCAAAGCGGCCCGTCGAAGCAGATGGGCGTCCGGCGTGTCCCGGCGCGCTTCGGTATACCGGCTTAGCACGGCCTCAACGAACGAGGCTTCGTTGGACGCTACCAGCCAAGCAAAATCATCGGCGGGATCCCCGATGCGAAGGTCGGTCCATCCTGTTAAGGCCGTCACAGTGTCGTCCTGGACCATCAGGTTGTCTTCATGGAGGTCGCCATGAACCACCGAGGGGTTAAATCGCCAGAGGGCGACGTCCTCCAGGGCATGTTCCCAGCGCCGCAGCAAAATGGCAGGAATCTTGCCGGTAGTGGCCGCCTGGTCCAATTCGTTGAGCTTGCGCTGCCGAAACTCGTTGGCCGAGTAACTGGGCAGATCAGCGTTGTTGACCAGTGCCAGGGGGAGGTCGTGGATGGCGGCAAGGGCGTTGCCAATATCACGGGCCAAAGCCGAGCTGCCAGCGGATAGTTCGTCAATGGACAGCGTGAAACCTTGCAGATGGGCGTACACGAACGTTGTGAGGGCGCCCTGCCGGACTGTGCCGGCGACGGTTGGCACATGGAAAGGAAGCTCGGCACGGATGCCGGGCGCGAAGGCCCGCAGGACCATGAATTCCGTTTCGAGGCGGGTACTTGCCTCGGGATGGCGCGGCGAACGGACGCGCCAGCGCTTGCCTTCCGCGTCGAGCAACAACGCCGAATCGAAGTCGGCGTCGTCGTCGGGGGAATAGGCTGTAGCCGTCGGTGCCAGTCCGGGCACCGCCGCGGTTGCTACAGCGGCCAGTTCGAGCGGTGTTCTTCTCACGTCTTCCACGGTAGATTGACTGGCGCCTGTGGCCATGATGCAGTGCGGCGAGTCTTCAGATCCGCATGAAAACAAGGCCGAAGTGGATCATCGGTTCAGTTCAGCGGCCGGCAATGCCAGGATATGCACAAGCGGCCCATCCAAATGTTCTTTGTCGGTGCGAATCAGTACGGTAGATACATGAGTTATGCGGAGTCTCCGGCGCTGGCCAACCACTTGATGGAAACTGTTCTTCCAGTGCGCCCGGCGTTGGTGGACCGAGGCTCCAGTGAGCGCATGAAGCCTGGCATGGTTGAAGACCTCATCGTCTCTGGCAAGGCCAAGGCCATGGTTATTTCCCAACGCAAGGCGCTGGTGAACACGGACGGCCTCTGGTTCGGGGACGCTGGCCCGCTGTGGGCGGCCCTCGGCGAGGCAAAAACTGGCGCCCTGACGGCTATCTACTTGGGTACAACCTTGCGGCCTTCTTCCGTGGCCGAGGGTACTCCTGTTTTGCTGTTTACAGTTGCTGAACCGCCCGTTCCGGGGACAGCCCTGATCCCTTCCGATGCGCAGTGGGCAGGGTTCCGGGAAGTTGCCGGACGTCTCGATGCTACTGACACCGCCCTGTTCATCGAAGCCAGCGCCATCTCCAACTGGCACGCAACACATACCCATTGCCCGCAGTGCGGTACCCCGACCGATATCGAAACCGGGGGCTGGGTGCGCCGGTGTCCCAAGGACAACTCTGAGCACTATCCGCGCACAGACCCGGCGATCATCGTTACTGTAGTTGGCCCTGATGGCCGGCTTCTGCTGGGTGGCGGCGGGCCTGCCGACGCCAGGAACTACTCCACCCTCGCTGGATTTGTTGAACCCGGGGAATCGCTTGAGCAGGCTGTTGTCCGCGAAATTGGCGAGGAAGTAGGTGTCCGCGTTACTGCATGCCAGTATCTCGGTTCGCAGTCGTGGCCCTTCCCTGCCTCGCTCATGTTGGGCTTTACGGCAATAACGAACGACGCCGTTGCCCGCCCCGACGGCGTCGAGGTCACCCGAGCGCGGTGGTTCAGCCGGGAAGAGTTGCAGGAGGCCGTGTTGAGTGGCGAGATCACCATCTCCACGCGCTTGTCGATCGCGCGCTCGTTGATTGAGCATTGGTACGGCGGCGTCATCGAAGACCTCCAGCCGTGACAGGAGGAATTTTCGACGTCGGTGGCTCACTCGAGGAGCGAATCCTCAGCGGCCTGGATGATGAGCAACGTGAAGTAGCCAGCACTCTCACAGGCCCTCTGTGCGTACTTGCAGGTGCGGGCACAGGCAAGACCCGCGCCATCACGCATCGCATCGCCTATGGAGTGCACTCCGGGGTGTATTCGCCTCAGAGGCTGCTGGCCGTGACCTTTACAGCCAGGGCGGCGGCCGAAATGCGCAGCAGGCTTCGGGATCTTGGCGTGGCCAATGTCCAGGCGCGGACTTTCCACGCCGCGGCCCTGAGGCAATTACAGTTCTTCTGGCCTCAGGCGGTCGGCGGCACCCTGCCCAGCCTGCTGGACCACAAGGCGAACATGATCGCGGAGGCCTCACGCAGGCTTCGCCTCAGCACCGATCGCGCGTCCATCAGGGACTTGGCTGCAGAGATTGAGTGGGCAAAAGTCTCTATGCTCACACCTGCCAACTACCTGGAGAATGCACAAGGACGCGGGACTCCGGGTGGTTTCGACCTCACGGCTGTGTCCAGGGTGTTCCAGGCGTACGAGGATATTAAGACTGACCGCAACGTCATTGACTTCGAAGACGTCCTGCTGATTACCGTTGGGATCCTCCAGGAGGATCCCAAAGTGGCAGCCACGGTCAGGGAGCAATACCGCCACTTCGTCGTCGACGAGTACCAGGACGTCTCCCCGCTTCAGCAGCGGCTCCTGGATCTCTGGCTGGGTGGCCGTGACGAATTATGCGTGGTGGGCGATGCCAGCCAGACCATCTACTCCTTTACGGGGGCCTCGCCCAAGCATCTCTTGAATTTCAAGGCACACTATCCAGGTGCCACCGTGGTCAAGCTCATCAGTGACTACAGGTCCACGCCACAGGTCGTTAAGCTGGCCAATGATCTCCTCGGGTCCCGGCGAAGTGGCGGACCGGTTGCCGATGCGGCGTGGGCGCCTCCGCTCAAGCTTGTCGCCCAAAGGCCGGCCGGCCCGGAGCCTCGGTTCATGGAATGTCCGGACGACGAAGCGGAGGCGGCGGTCGTTGCCGGCAGAATCCAGGAGCTACTCAACACGGGAGTCAAGGCGAGCGAGATCGCCATACTGTTCCGCACCAACGGGCAATCCGAAGCTTACGAGCAAGCGTTGGCGTCGGCTGGGATCGGTTACCAGCTTCGCGGCGGAGAGAGGTTCTTCGCGCGCAAGGAGGTCCGGGATGCGATCCTGCAGTTGAGGGCTGCAACCAGGGCCGTGGCGGAAGGCGCTCCGGAGCCCTTGGGCCAGATTGTCCGTGACATCGTTGCTTCGCTTGGCTACAGCGAAGCCGCGCCGCACAGCGGGGGAGCCCTTCGCGAGCGTTGGGAATCGCTGGCTGCCTTGGTGGCCTTGGCTGATGAGTTGTCAGTCACCCGCGGAGAGTCTTTCACATTGGCTGAGTTCGTCAACGAGCTCCAGGAACGTTCGGTTGCCCAGCATGCTCCCACGGTTCAAGGTGTGACCCTTGCCTCCCTTCACTCGGCAAAGGGCCTTGAATGGGATGCCGTGTTCCTGGTGGGCCTCAGCGAAGGACTCATGCCTATCTCCTTCGCGGACACTCCGGAGGACGTCGACGAAGAACGCCGGCTGCTCTACGTCGGGATCACCCGTGCGCGTGAACATCTGAACCTGTCGTGGTCCTCTGCGCGTACTCCCGGTGGCCGTGCCAACCGCAAGCCCTCCCGCTTCCTCGATGGACTCCGGCCGGATTCGGTGGCGTCCGCGAACGCCAGGAGCCGGGCAGGTTCCACGCGCCGCAAAGCTGCGGCACCGGCGTCGTGCAGGGTGTGTGGAAGCATGCTTGCCTCTGGGGCAGAGAGGAAGGTGGGTCGCTGCAACCAATGCCCGCCCACGTACGAGGAACAGACCTTCGACGCCCTGAGGCAATGGCGGCGCGATGAAGCGCAATCTGCCGACGTTCCCGCTTACGTTGTCTTCACTGATGCCACATTAACGGCAATAGCCGAAGCCCGGCCGGCGTCGCTGGAGGAATTGGCTGGACTGGCGGGGGTAGGGCCGTCCAAACTGGAGCGCTACGGAGAAGCCGTCCTCGCCGTCCTCGCAGAAAGCACCAACCTCTGATGCCGCGTTCAACAGCCGGTCAGCCCGACGTTCAGATGCTCACCGACGACGGCGCTCCGGTAGTCGTCAGGCGCTCAGCCCGGAGGCGGCGGACGGTAGCAGCGTTTTGGGAAGACGGTAATGCCGTTGTCGCGATTCCGGCAAGCTTTACCAAATCGCAGGAGCGCGAGTGGGTGCGGCGCATGCTTGCGAAGCTGCAGAGGCAAGGTGAGCGCCGGGCGGGTAAACCAGATCGGCGCAGGCCTGCTACGGACGAGGCACTTGCCCAGCATGCAGCGCACCTTTCGCGGACCTACCTCGGAGGACGGGCGGTTCCGACGTCGGTCCGCTGGGTGACCAACCAGAACTCACGGTGGGGTTCGGCTACTCCAGCGGATGGAACCATCCGGCTTTCCAACAAGCTTCAGGCAATGCCCCAATGGGTGATCGACTACGTGCTCCTGCACGAGTTGGCGCATTTGCTGGTAGCTGGACACAACGCGCAGTTTTGGCGCTTGCTTGAGGCCTACCCGGAGACACAGCGCGCCAAAGCATTCTTGGAGGGGGTCGCGTTCGCGACGTCCCGTGGGATGAGCGGTGACGCCAACCAAGCCGCCGGAACGGAACCGGAACCGACGGGCTAGAGAGGGCAATGGTCGCCATAATCAATGGCGACCATTGCTGACTTTAGGTGGATGGTGAGTATTAAGTGGACGGTGACTTCGGGTCTTCGCTGCCCGAGTCAGGCCCGGTGTCGTCCTGGGAGCCTTCATCCTGGGGGTCTTCGTCCTCCGATGTGGCTTCAGCGGGCTCATCGTAGCCACCGCTCAAGAGCTTCTGCAGAGCATCGTCAACTTCGGTGTCGCTGGCCTCGGCGAGCCTGCGGCGTTCGGAGAAGCCCTTGGGATCGTCCAGGTCTTCCCCGGTGGGCAGCAGGTCAGGGTGGTGCCAGATGGCGTCCCTGCCTGCAATACCGCGTTCTTCTTTCAGCGTCGCCCACAGAGTAGCGGCCTCGCGAAGCCTGCGTGGGCGCAGTTCCAGCCCCACAAGCGAAGAGAAAGCATGTTCAGCGGGACCGCCGGTAGCACGGCGACGACGGACAGTTTCGCGCAGGGCGGTAGCCGAGGGCAGTACCTTGTCCGTTGCTTCAGCAGTGAGTTCATCTACCCACCCCTCCACAAGGGCAAGCGCCGTTTCGAGCTTCTCAAGAGCGGCGGTCTGTACTGGCGTCCGCTCCGGAGTGAAGACACCCTGGGACAAGGCCTCCTGGATTCCTTCAGGATTGCCGGGATCCAGATCCCGGGCGAGATCCTCGATTCGGGACATGTCAATGTGAATTCCTCGCGCATAGGCTTCAATGGCGCCGAGCAAGTGGCCGCGAAGCCACGGCACCTGCACGAACAACCGGGCGTGGGCTGCCTCGCGGACGGCGAGGAAGAGCCGGACATCATTTTCGGGGAGGCTGAGTCCTTCGCCGAACTTGGCGACGTTGGCCGGGAGCAGAGCCATCTCCAGGTCAGCCAAGGGAACACCAATGTCCGTGGAGCTGACTACCTCGGCCGAGAGTGCGCCAATCGCCTGTCCCAGTTGCATCCCAAAAATGGCACCGCCCATATTCTGCAGCATGGACGAGGCACCACCCATCATGGACTTCATTTCCTCGGGCATCTGCTGGGTCAGCGCGTTGGACAAGGCATTGGCGATGCTGTTGGCAACTGGCTCAGTCAGCCGCTTCCACGTTCCAAGGGTTGCTTCAACCCATTCCGCGCGGGACCATGCACGGCCGATAAGTCCAGTAGCGGAAAGATCTGTTACCGGATCCAGCCACAGTTCCGCGAGCCGGAGCGCTTCATCGATGTCCCGGGCCTGCTGGGCGTTCACCGAGGGATCGCTCCCGGCAGCCGCAACGCGTCGAGCGTTCTCATGGGCCAGTTGCCAGTTCACGGGACCCTCGGACGTTGAGCTCATCATGGCCTGGACCTGCGCGAACATTTGTTGCAGGAGCTGGGGATCGTTGGGCAGCCCTGCGGCCTTGGCGAGTTCGGCGGGATCGATGTTACCCATACCCTGGCCGCCCATCAGGTTCTGCAGCATTTCCGCCAGCGGGTCCTTGGGCGTCTCATCGTCATCTGACGGGTTGTTGGGATTGGAAGTCATGGTGCCGCCGATCGTCGAACTGGCTGGTGATCACTTTCACCGTACCGCGCGGTGGGAAGGCTGTCTGCCTGTGCGCGGCGTCGTTCGCTGTAGGCAAAGCATCCCCACAACGTCCAACCGCGTAATGTGGATGTTTGGTATGTGCCCGTCGCCGCGGCCAGCGGCAGGAGCCAAAATACCGGTCGCATAGTGCCGGTAAAGAGAGGCCTCAATGCTTACTTCGCCCAGCCCGGAGGGCTCGCTCGACCCGCGTCAAACGAACGACGCCGATTCCTCCACCGAATCTCCGGAACCTCCCGGCAGCGGCCGTTACATGATCATGGTGGTTTCGGGCCTGTTGGCACTGGGACTTGGGATCGGGGCGGCTGCTTTGCCGGTTCCCTATGTTGTTGAGTCTGCCGGACCGACCTTTAATACGCTGGGGCAGGATGGCGACAAACCGGTCATCAGCATTTCGGGACATGAGTCCTACCCAGCCAAGGGGAACCTGGACCTGACGACGGTGGTGATGACGGGCGGGCCGAAGACTCCCGCAACTATTTTCGAGGTCTTTCGCGCCTGGTTGGACAAATCGAAAGCCGTTTATCCCGAGGAATTGATCTATCCCAAAGGCACCACAGCGGAGGAGACGGTCCAGCAAGGCGAGATTGCCATGGAGACTTCGCAGGAAAACGCTGTTGCCGCAGCACTGCGGCAATTGGACATCCCTTTTGAACAGAGGCTTAAGGTTGCCGGCCTGTCGGACCCGTCTCCGTCAGCAGGGAAACTTCAGGAAGGAGATCGGCTGACCTCCATTGACGGAAAACCGATCTCCTCCCTCAGCCTGGTCCAGGCTGAACTGGCAGCCGGAAACGGCGCCCCGGTGGCCGTCGTCGTGGACAGGAACGGTTCTGCCGTCACGGAAACGATAACGCCCACCAAGAATCCCGCTGGCCGCTACGTTCTGGGCATTCTCCTCGGCAGCGACTTCACCTTCCCCTTTGACGTGAAAATTTCCTTGGACAATGTGGGGGGACCGAGCGCCGGAATGATGTTTGCCCTGGGCATCGTGGACAATCTCACGCCGGGGGACCTCACAGGAGGAAAGCACGTGGCCGGGACTGGAACCATCACGGCTGATGGGGCAGTGGGAGCCATCGGTGGCATTGCACAGAAGATGATCGGGGCGCGTCAGCATGGAGCCACCATGTTCCTGGCTCCGGCGGCAAATTGTGCCGACGTCGTAGGGCATATTCCCGATGGCCTGCAGGTGGTGAAGGTGGAAACGCTGGCCGATGCCACCGCGGCAGTGGAACGACTCGGTTCAGGACAAGACACGGCGGGCCTTCCCACCTGCGCCAACAACTAGACTGACGGTGGAACTTAGCTCCACCGCCACTCGTGGCATATATGACGGACTCCGCCATCGCCCAGGGGCAGAGATCGTCGAACACACGCACACCGACTTTTAACTGACGACCACCAATGAGGTACAGAGTTTGTCCCGTCCCGCCAGCTCCAACCCGCCCGGAAGATCGCCGCTGAGACGAGGTGCCCTGACTCCGACACTCATCGTCGTTGCGGTGGCCGTCGTTGGATTCATTTTCTTCGCCAATGTGTGGACTGACGTCCTCTGGTACCAACAGCTCGGCTTCTTCGAAGTTTATGTCCGCGAGAACCTCGCCCGGATCGTCACCTTCCTGGTCGGTTTCGCCATGATGTTCGCTGCCGTTTACTTCGCCATCAGGATCGCGTACCACGCCCGGCCGGTCTACGCTCCGGATGCTGAGTCACGTGACAACCTCAACCGCTACCAGGCCCAGCTTGAGCCTGTGCGCAGGGTCGTCATGATCGGCCTGCCCATCCTGTTCGGACTCTTTGCCGGCAGCGCCGCCGCCAGCCAGTGGCAGAAGGTCCTCCTCTTCTTCAACCAGGAACCCTTTGGCCAAACAGATCCGTTGTTCAATCTGGACATCAGCTTCTACCTGATGTCGCTTCCGTTCCTTGGCTTTGTTACCGGATTCCTCATCAGCATCGCCGTAGTGGCCGGCATTGCGGGCATCCTCACTCATTACCTGTACGGAAGCATCCGGCTCATGGAGCGTGGTGTCTTCACAAGCCGTGCCGCGCAGATCCACATTGCCGTGACGGGTGCATTCTTCCTGTTGCTGCTTGGCGTGAATTTCTGGCTGGACAGGTACTCAACGGTGCAAAGCTCATCCGGACGGTGGGCGGGTGCACTATATACGGACGTCAATGCCGTTGTACCCACGAAGGCCATCCTGGCGGTTGCCGCCGGCTTGGTTGCGATCCTCTTTATCATCGCTGCGGTTATCGGCCGCTGGCGCTTGCCGGTAATCGGTACAGCGATGCTGATCATCACCGCCATCCTGGCTGGCGGCGTGTACCCATGGGTTATCCAGCAATTCCAGGTGCGTCCCTCGGAGAACACCCTGGAAAGGGAGTACATCGACCGCAACATTAAGATGACCCGGGCAGCCTACGGCCTGGACAAGATTGATGTCTCGGCCTATAACGCCACAACAACTGCTACAAGCGGAGCTTTGGCAAAGGACGCCCAGACCGCCGCCAACATCCGCCTGCTGGACCCGAACCTCATCTCCTCGGCGTTCGCCCAGCTTGAGCAGTACCGTCCGTACTACCAATTCCCCCAGACGCTGAACGTGGACCGCTACACGGTGGACGGAAAAGTACAGGACACCGTCATCGCTGTTCGCGAGCTGAATCCGGATGGCCTGAGCGCAAACCAGCAGACCTGGGTCAACCGGCACATCGTGTACACGCACGGCTACGGTGTGGTCGCAGCGAAGGGCAATAAGTTCACGGTTGATGGCAAGCCGGAATTCCTGCAATCGGGCATTCCGTCCAACGGCGTTCTCGGCAATGACACAACATACGAACCACGCATCTACTTCGGCGAGAATTCTCCCGAATATTCGATCGTTGGCGCTCCGGAAGGTGCCCAGCATCGCGAACAAGACCGCCCAGCGGGACGCGAAGGCGGGGGAGAGACGCAATACACCTTCACCGGCAACGGCGGGCCCGTTGTGGGCAACTGGCTCAACCGGATTCTGTACTCCATCAAATTCCAGTCCTCGGACTTGTTGCTTTCGGATGGCGTGAACGAGAAATCCCAGATTCTCTATGACCGCAATCCCCGCGAACGGGTTGAGAAGCTCGCTCCGTACCTGACCGTGGATGGCAACGCGTATCCGGCCGTCGTCGATGGTCGCGTGAAGTGGATCGTTGACGGTTACACCACCAGCCAGTACTTCCCGTACTCCCAACCGCAGCAGTTGCAGAATGCGACCGTTGATTCGCAGACAAGTGCAGGCCGGACGGTGACGCTGCCTAACAGCTCCGTCAATTACATCCGGAACTCGGTCAAGGCGACTGTTGACGCTTATGACGGTTCGGTCACGCTTTACGCCTGGGATGACCAGGATCCTCTCCTGAAGGCTTGGCAGAAGGTGTTCCCTGCCACTATCAAGCCCTACACGGAGATGTCTGGCGAACTCATGAGCCACGTCCGCTACCCGGAGGACCTTTTCAAGGTCCAACGTGAACTTCTCGGACGCTACCACGTCACCAACCCTGACAACTTCTATCAGAACAACGATGCCTGGAGTGTTCCGAACGACCCCACAGTTTCGGAAGCCGTCAAGCAGCCGCCGTTCTACATGTCTCTGCAGATGCCTGACCAGGACAAACCTGCGTTCCAACTGACGTCGTCCTTCATTCCGCAAACAGTCAACGGGAACGCAAGGAATATCCTCTATGGCTTCCTGGCGGCGGATTCAGATGCCGGAAATGTCAAGGGGGTTAAAGCGGACAGCTACGGCAAGCTAAGGCTGTTGCAACTTCCAACGGACACCCAGGTCCCTGGCCCAGGCCAGGCGCAGAACAAGTTCAACTCTGATCCCACAGTCTCCCAGGCGCTTAACTTGCTGCGTCAGGGTGCTTCGGATGTTTTGAACGGCAACCTGCTGACCCTGCCCGTGGGTGGCGGACTACTTTATGTTCAGCCCGTCTACCTGAAGTCAACAGGCGAGACTTCTTACCCCACCTTGCAGCGGGTGCTCGTGGCCTTCGGCGACAAGATCGGCTTTGCGGCGACACTGGACGAGGCCCTGGACCAGTTGTTCGGTGGCAACTCCGGTGCCAAGGCAGGCGACTTCCAGAACAATGGCCAGACGCCCGCGACCCCGCCTGGGACCACAACGCCCCCGGCCGGCCCGACTGATGCCAAGGCTGATCTCAAGGCAGCTCTGGACGACGCCAACAAGGCAATCGTGGATGGCCAGGCAGCTCTGGCCAAGGGAGACTTCGCCACCTATGGCCAGCAGCAGACCAGGCTCTCCGAGGCTCTCAAGAGGGCGATCGACGCCGAAACCCGTCTCGGCATAACGCCGGAACCGACAGCGACGCCAAGTGCTACGCCAAGCGCCACACCGTCGCCTTCGCCGAGCAGCTAATGCCCGGTAAATAGTTGACACAGCCTGATTAAGAAGGGCCGTTGACCTCTCCTCCTGGAGGGGCAACGGCCCTTTCGGCTTAAAGGAAACACTTGGGCAGCGGCTTGCTGGAGTCGCGTTGAGCGATATTGGTTGGGGGAGATGCACATCACGTAGCCAGGATTTGGTCTGCCATTCACCTGACGGTAATGTTGTTCTTGCGACGCGGGGTGGAGCAGTTCGGTAGCTCGCTGGGCTCATAACCCAGAGGTCACAGGTTCAAATCCTGTCCCCGCAACTGGAGAAAAGATCCGGATCAGTATTCACTGGTCCGGGTCTTTTGTTTTCCCGTGATGTTTGGGGGCTGCGGCAGATCTTGCGGACTCGACCCAAGGATGCTCCTCCGCAGCTCAAGAGTCGGCACGCATATGCGCCCCTGACAGGCTGGCGGGGTGGCGACACTCAAATCCGGGCAGCCGTAGTCGCATTCCGCGGCGCCGTGGAATCTGCGTGTCCCCTGCGGCTCCGGACTGTGCCCGGTTATCGGGGTCAGGGGGAGGCTCGGAAGGTCGATTGAGCCTCAGACCTTGGTGACGATTTGCCGGCTAGCACTCAGGGCCGTGATCTGCAGCACCTTCCCCGCACTATGGTCATAAGCACCCTTCCGGGTGCGGTAGAGTTGTTCTTGCGACGCGGGGTGGAGCAGTTCGGTAGCTCGCTGGGCTCATAACCCAGAGGTCACAGGTTCAAATCCTGTCCCCGCAACTGGAGAAAAGGTCCGGATCAGTTTTCACTGATCCGGACCTTTTGTTTTGTGCTGCACCAGGCCCCTGGAAGTCCCGGTGCTAGCATCAAATCCGGAATGGCGGCATGCCGGGAATGGATGGGAAGGCCGGATGGTCAAGGAAGACTACAACCAGGGCCTGGATCGACAGGCCCTGCAAAGGAACAGCCCCGTAGCGGTGTACCAGCAGGTTGCAGACGTATTGACTGATCAAGTCAGCCGGTTGGAACCGGGCGCACGGATCCCGACCGAAGAATCATTGATGGACGAGTACGGGATCAGCCGTACTACCGTCCGCAAGGCGATAGAAACCCTCGTTGTGAAGGGGCTGCTTGTTCGCCGGCAGGGCAAGGGAACTTTCGTCATGGCCCAGCGTCCGGTCCGAATGCTGAACCGCTTGGCGCCCTTCATGGAGACGTTCACAGCAGCAGGAATGAAGACTGTCAAAGGCCTGATTGAATACAAATGGATGGAGAAGGATCGGTCCGTGCCAGCCAAGCTGGTTTCCGATGACAATCTTGTCCTTGTGATCCGTCGCTCCTATTCAAGCGGTGGTTGGCCCTATGCCATTGCGGAAATCTTCATCCCTTCGCACATTGGCCGTCACATCAGCCTCGCGGATGCTGAGCGCAATTCCATCTATCAGGTCATCCAGGACAGGACGTCCAAGCCCCTACAGCGTGCTGAAATCACCGTCACGATGCACGCCCCGCCGGAGCACCTCGCCGATGCACTGAATGTCCGCGAATTTCCCATGGTCCCGCGCTTGGAAAGGACCACACTGGGAGCACACGGTGAAGTCCTTGAATGCACTGTGACCTATTTCCACCCAAAGGGTTTCGAAATTCGTGCTGAAGTGGCCACGGATGTCAGTCCCAGCCAGGATCCATTGGAACCCTCCTCGCTTTAGGCGGGGTTGCCCTCAGAGAACAAGATGGCCGGATCCCGAAGTGGGATCCGGCCATTCCTCATGGTCCAGCTAACATCGGTCCAGCCAACATCGGTTCAGGCAATATCACAGGGCCGCCAAGCCCTCACATTGTCAGAGCTTGTCGAAATCGGTTTCGTCGATGGTTGCACTGCTGGATGCAGGGGCACCGGCTCCGATGGCAGGCTTGCTGCCGCCCGACTTGAGGGCCGCAAGACGCGCCTCAATTTCGGTCTGCTCCCCAAGGTCTTCCAGCTGGTTGAACTGGGCGTCCAAGCTGGATGCAGCAAGCTCCTGCTGGCCCAGGACCTTGGCCTCCTCGCGGCGAATCTTCTCTTCGAAGCGGCCAACCTCACTGGTGGGGTCCATGATGTCGATGCTCTTCAGGGCATCGTGCACCTGCGACTGCGCAGCAGCTGTCTTGGAACGGGCCACGAGTTCATTACGCTTGGCCGTGAGTTGGTTGAGCTTGTTCTTCATTTGGTCAAGCCCGCTCTTGAGCTTGTCCACAACCTCGGTCTGGGACGCAATGCTGGGCTCGGCCGCCCGTGCTTCGGACTCTGCCGTCATTTGGCGCTGGATGGCAACCTTGGCCAGGTTGTCGAATTTCGTGGCATCCTCGGTATCACCAGCAGCACGGTATTCGTCGGCCTTGCGTGACGCGGCAAGGGCTTTGTTGCCCCAGTCCTGGGCGTTCTTGACGTCTTCGTTGTAGTCGGCCTGCAACATGCGGAGGTTCCCGATGGTCTGAGCCACTGCCGACTCGGCCTCAGCAATGTTGTTCGTGTAGTCGCGGACCATCTGGTCCAGCATCTTCTGCGGGTCCTCAGCCTGGTCCAGCAAAGCGTTGATGTTTGCTTTGGCGAGCTGCGAGATCCGACCGAAAATGGACTGCTTAACCATGGTGTTGCCTTTCGTCCTGCTCAGTGGAAGCCACTGAAATCAGTGATCAGTTGTTGTACCGCTCCTAGAAGGGGCATCGACCCCATCTAAACTGTGGGGCTAAAAACTTCCAGAGTCGCCGCCGCCGAAGTCTCCCCCTCCACCGCCGCCCCAGTCGCCGCCGCCGGAGTCGCCGCCGAAGAATCCGCCGCCGCCACCGCCGTCGCTGTTACCGCCGCCCCAACCGCCGCCACCGCTGTTGAAGATAGAGTTAATGAGAATGCCGCCGAGGATCGCGCCTCCAAGACCGCCACCTCCGCCGCCACCACCGAACATGCCCCCGCGGCCGTAGCCTTGGTCGGCATAGCCGAAGTGGTCGACGTCGGCCTGCGCCAGCTGCGCTGCCTGCGCAGCGAGTGAGTGTGCCTGCTGGGCGTAGGTCAGGGCCGTCACCGGGTCATTGCGCGAGATTGACAAGGCGTAGTCGAGATTGCGCTGGGCCTCGGCGAGCCGGGTGCGGGCCTCTGTCCCAACGCCGCCCCGACGGGCCGTGATGTAATCCGAGGTCGCACTGATCTGGGCCTGTGCCGCCATGATGGTTTGCTGCAAGGATGCTTGTGCACGGCGGGCCTGTTCCTGCTGGTCCCGGATGCCGGACAATGACTGATCAAGCGCCTGGTGCGCTGTTTCTACGCGGGTCAACGTAGCAATGGGGTCGATCTTGCCACCTTGGATTTCGGCCTTGACCTGGCCCAGGGCCGCTTCCACACCAGCCACAGGGCCGGCGAGTTCAGGATGTTCACCCGACTGGATCATGGCCCTGGCCTGCGCGAGGTCCTGGCTGGTCTCCGCAACGGCGCTTTCCAAGGAGGCGCGTGCCTCGTCAAGGCTGCCTGCCGTCTTGGAAATAGCGTCGATCAGGACGTTCGTCTGATGCAGGCTTTCTTCGGCAGCGCGAACCGCTACGGCAGCCAGGCTGTTTTCGCCGGCAGACAGTTTTTCCTGGGCGGTGGTGGCAGCATTCTGCACGAACGCCAGGCGTTCCTTGGCCTGGAGGATGTTGTCGGATACCTGCGTCAACGCGGACTCGGCGTACTTGCTGCGGAGGCCCTCAAGGGATTGCTCCGCGGTGGCGATCCTGGAGTCGGCTTCCCGGGCACCTGCCGTAACCGTGGCCAAGGCCTGCGGAGCCTTCTTCTCGAGTTCGCGAAGGGAGTCGAAGTCCGCCTTCTGGTCACGCAGTGATGCGAGGGCCGCCTCCGAACGTCGAATAATCTCTCCGAGCCATGTCCGCTGTTGTTCCTCGGTGTCCGGAATATGGTCGTCCAGCTGCTGTTGCAGCTTGAACGATTCGGTCATGTGGGCTTTGGCTTCCTGCAGGGCTTTGGTGAAGTTGCCGATAGCCGAATCACCGTATTGGGCCTGTGCGAACCCAAGCTCCTGTTCGCTGGACTTGATGGCGTCATCAGCTTCGATCAGCAACGAGCCGCTCTTCTGACGCAGCTCCGGAATGCTGAGGGCTGCCAATGGGTCAAGCTCTTCTCCTTGGGGACCATAGCTCGCACTGGATGCCTGGCCCACCTTCTTGCGGCGATTTCGCAGGTAGAGATAGGTGGCCGCACCGCCTGCTGCAACAACGCCAACCCCTACGAGGACCCCGACACCGCCGTTGCCGCTTGGCACGGTACCGCTTCCACCGCCGGCCGCGTCTCCAATAGCTGCGGCTGTGTCAATTGCTGCCTGGGCATAGTCCTTCTTACCGCCCGCCAGGTTGGCTACAACGGCGTTCTGAGCGATGGTGGACTGCTTGGAGTAAATGGAACTGCCGGAGTTCAGGGCGAAGTTGTATTGACCAGCGGTGGAGATTGCCAGAATTGCGTCGGCCTTGCCCATGCCCTTCTTGGTGGCTACAGCTTTGACCCATTCCGCAGGCGAAGAAGGGTTCTCGAAGGAGTTCACCGTGACCACGTACAGGTTGTATTTGTGGTCCTTGAGCGTCTTCTGGATGGCTTCCTGGACTTCACCCTTGCGGCTGCCCAGGACATTGGCATCATCCACGATGTTTTGGCCGGACGGTATAGTCACCGGATCTGCAGCCCAGGCGGCGCCAGCCGGGAGGGCCAACATTCCAGCCACGCCAATCACGGCGAGTACACGTTTCACTATTGACCGCATGTGCAACCCTTCAGCACGTCTGCGACTGGAACAAGGCGAACCAATCGTCACAGAATGCTCAGCGCCCCCACGCATGGTTTGTAAAGCCGCAGGTCGCTGTGGCAATTCCACTTGATTCTATGGTGCACCCCATACCCCGTCCACAGCCTTGAATATGCCACCAGCGAAACACGGGAGAAACGCGCGATGCCTGGGCGTTGAGGGTCTCTGTGTCTGCCGTGTTGGCCCTTCACGCTGGCTCTGCCGCAGCATGGCGATTGGCTTTCAGGAAGCTCCCAGCGAACGTCCGATTTTGTTCCAGTAAAAAGGGCCATAGTTATGGAAGACAAGGATGAAAGGAAGACCCATGACGGAGAACCCAGCGCAGGGCAACGCACCAGAGAACCGTGATCCGTCCGAGCCGCGGGATCCCGCTGCGAGGCCTGACTCCGCCGCCACCCACCAGCAGCCACAGCAGCCGACACAGCAGCACGCACAGCAGCCTGGTTGGAACTCCGGGCAGGGAACCGGTACCCATGCAACGACTCCGCTGCCGGCCTTTCAGCCGCCTGCCCAATCGGCACCTCACACCAACGTAAACCAAGGCCCGCATGCCAACACCCAGCCGCAGTACTACGGCGGTCCGCAGCACCAGGACCCGGGGCACCGTCCCAACTACCCGCAGCACCAGCCGTTCTATGGCGGAGGCACCAATCCTGGGAACCCGAACCTCCACAGCGCTCCGGGTCAGCAGTCCTCCGTCGGCACCAAGCGCAAGCCGGCATTCGGTATTGGAACGCTCATTGCCAGCATTCTTGCCGCTGGCCTGGTAGGTGGCGGTGTGGTGGCAGGCAGCACCGCGCTTTTGGACAACCCGGCACCGGCGGCATCAAGTGGTGGCCAGTCGAGCACGGTAATTGTGAATAACAAGGACGACGTCAACGTCATCACGGCAGCAGCGGCGAAGGCGTCGCCGAGCGTGGTCACCATCAAGGCAACGAGTGGAAACGAGGGCGGAACGGGCTCCGGCATCATTATCGATGACCAAGGCCACATCCTGACCAACACCCACGTCGTCACGCTGGATGGCGCAACATCGAATGCTGCCATCGAGGTCCGTACCAGTGACGGAAAGGTTCTCAAGGCCAAGGTTGTTGGAACTGATCCTCTCTCGGACCTGGCAGTTATCAAGGTGGACGATACTTCCGGTTTGGTGCCGGCTACGCTCGGGGATTCCTCGAAAATCAACGTGGGCGACACCGCCGTCGCGATTGGTTCGCCCCTTGGCCTGACGGGCACGGTGACGGACGGTATCGTCTCCACACTCAACCGCACTATCAGCGTTGCCTCCTCAGCTGCCCCGAAGGAAGGCACTGACAATTCACAGGGCGGTGACCAGGGCTTCCAGTTCGCCCCTCCAGGTGGCGGCCAGAGCCAGCCGAGCGCGAATGAGGGCTCAATCTCGATCAACGTGATCCAGACGGATGCTGCCATCAACCCTGGCAACTCCGGTGGCGCGCTGGTAAACAGCAAGGGCGAGATCATCGGCGTCAACGTTGCTATTGCTTCCGCGGGCAGTGGCACAGCAGATTCCTCCACTGGAAACATCGGGGTGGGCTTCAGCATCCCGATCAACCACGCCAAGCGCGTTGCACAGGAAATCATCAATACCGGTAAGGCTAGTCATGGCCAGTTTGGCGTCTCTGTACGATCGAAGTCGTCCACGGGCAGCGACTCCGGATTCTCCGTTGGCGCAGAGGTTGCTTCGGTGACCACGGGTTCGGCCGCGGCGAAGGCGGGCATCAAGGTTGGCGACGTCGTCACCAAGTTCGGCGACTACCAGGTGACTGACCCCAACCAGTTGACCGCGGCCGTCCGCGAACAGGCCGCCGGCGCGAAGGTGAAGGTAACTATCCAGCGCAACGGCCAGTCGCAGGAAGTAGAAGTTACTTTGGACGCCGCACAGCAATAACAACCCGAAGAGCACTAACAACCCGAAGAGCACTAACAAACCCCAACAGCAGGAAACTGCTGCTGGCACAGCGGACGACGGCGGGCGGCACCTCAGTGGTGTGGCCCGCCGTCGGCGTGTCCACGGCCCTTTGGCCGTTGCTGATGAAACAGGCGTTAATGCGCGCAGTGGATTTCTGCGGGCAATATGCTTAGCTAGGGGAAGCCCACGCGCTGGGCAATTCACGGCCACGCTCCTGCGGTTGGCCGTCCACAAGCATGGAAGGCTGCTTCGAAGACAGTGGAAGAGACATTGAAGATTGTCGTTCTGGTCAAGCACGTCCCGGACGCGCAGTTCGACCGGCACATCACCGGACCCGGCAACACAACTGACCGCGACGAGAGCATCTTGTCCGAACTTGACGAGTACGCGCTTGAGGCAGCACTGCAGCTGGCTGAAGAGCGTGGCGGAGCCAAAGCCGGCAACGAGGTCATTGCCCTCAGCATGGGGCCCTCCGGTGCCGTAAACGCAGTCAAGAAGTCGTTGCAGATTGGCGCCTACTCCGGGGTCCACCTCAGCGATGACGCGCTGGCCGGTTCGGACGCCGCCGCGACATCATTGGCGCTTGCGGCCACCATCCGCCATCTCTCCGCCGATGGACGCCCGGTGGACCTGGTCCTGACCGGCATGGCTTCCACGGACGGCGAGACCTCACTCATCCCGGCTCAGCTCGCGGAGCGGTTGTCGCTCCCGCAGCTCACGTTTGCTTCCACCCTCGAGGTTAACGGCGGCACCGTGGTGGCACGCCGGGATGCCGGCTCCCACTCGGAGACCGTTGAAGCGCAGCTTCCTGCACTCGTCTCGGTGACAGACCAGATCAACGAACCCAGGTACCCCAATTTCAAGGGAATCCTGGCAGCCAAGAAGAAGAAGATTGCCTCGTTGTCGCTTGCCGATATCGGCGTCGATCCTTCCGAGGTAGGCCAGTCAGGCTCGTGGACGGTTGTGGAGTCTGCAGCTGCCCGCCCGCCCAGAACCGCAGGGACGATCATCACCGACGAGGGCGACGCCGGCATCAAGCTCGTCGACTTCCTGGCCGCACAGAAGCTGCTCTAAAGGACTCCAATCATGGCAAATGCACTTGTTTTCATTGACAACCCCGGAGCTGCGCTCAAGAAGAGCAGCTTGGAGCTCCTGACCCTTGCGCGGAAGCTGGGGGAGACCGCCGTCGCGTTCAACGGTGAATTGACCGACGACGTCGCGGCCACCTTGGGTGCTTATGGCGTGGCGACGATCTACCAGCCCTCTGTGGCGGACCTGGATGACTACCTGGTTGCGCCGAAGGCCGCGTACCTCGCGGCTGCAGTGGCGGCTTCAGGCGCCGCTGCTGTCCTGATTGAAAACTCGCCCGAGGGCAAAGAGATCGCGGGACGACTCGGCATTAAGCTCAACGCCGGAGTCATCACGGACGTCGTTGGTCTGGAGGCGGACGGCACTGCCCACAAGTCGGTCCTCGCGGGTTCGTACAACACCACGGCGAAGGCCACCACTCCGGTGGCAGTCTTTTCCGTAAAAGCGAACATCGTGGAACCGGAGCCAGCGGGCGCAGCGACAGCTCCCGCGACAGCCAAGGTTGAGGTTCCTGCAGATGCTGCAGCGAATGCGGCCCGGATCTCCTCCCGCACTGAGAAGCCCGCCAGTGGCCGGCCCGACCTCAGCGAGGCCCGGATCGTTGTGGCCGGCGGGCGGGGCGTCGATGGCGACTTTGGCCCGTTGGAAGAACTCGCGGATGCCCTTGGTGCTGCGGTTGGTGCTTCGCGGGCAGCAACCGATGCAGGGTGGATTGGCCACGACGCGCAAGTGGGCCAAACCGGTGTGACTGTCTCTCCGCAGCTGTACATTTCGGCAGGCATCTCAGGAGCAATCCAGCAAAAGGCAGGAATGCAGACGTCCAAGGTCATTGTGGCCATCAACAAGGATGCAGAGTCTCCTGTCTTTGAGATCGCGGACTTCGGCATTATCGGCGATCTGTTCAAAGTTGTGCCGCAGGCAACAGCTGAGATCAAAAAGCGGAAAGGCTGATCCCTTTGACTTCTGGCGTTTCGTCAGCAAAGAGCCCGTTCAACGCCTCCACGGAGCGTGTTGAGCGGGTGCTTTGTTTTACTGCCCATCCTGACGACATCGACTTCGGAGCTGCAGGAACCATAGCTGCCTGGACTGCTGCCGGTGTACAGGTCACCTACTGCATCATGACTGACGGCGACGCCGGCGGGTTTGATCCCGTTGACCGGGAACGCATTATCGAACTCCGTGCCATAGAACAGCAACGCGCGGCAGAGTTGGTGGGAGTCAACGACATCCGCTACCTGCACGAACACGATGGCTACCTTGAGCCGACACACAACGTCATCAAGCAGGTTGTGAAGCTGATCCGGGAAATCCGCCCGGACATCGTGTTGACCATGCACCCGGAACGGAACTGGGACCGCCTCCAGAAGAGCCACCCCGACCACCTCGCAGCAGGGGAAGCCGTGACCCGGGCGGTTTATCCCGCCGTGGAGAATCCCTTTGCCTACTCTGAGTTGGCTGAGGCCGGTCTGGAAGCCTACAAGTTGCCCTGGCTCTGGTTTATCTCCAGTCCGGAGGACCGTGAGAACCATTTCGTGGACGTCACCAAGCACGTTGATGCCAAGCTGGATGCGATCCGCATCCACGCGAGCCAGCACCCGGACATCGAGGGGATGGAGCGTGTGGTCCGTGGCATGTTGATGGCCAACGGTGCGCGTGCAGGGCTCCCTGCCGGCGCAAGTGCTGAGAGTTTCCACGTGGTGTCCGTTAACGGATCCAGTACTATCGCCGGCTTCTGACATTGCCGATATGTAACCCGTGTCATATGCTGGACCTCGGTTAAATCATATTTATTCGAGGAAGGCAGACTTTGATGGCGAAGACTGCACAGCAACCCGTACTGGTGATTATGGGAGTCTCCGGTTCGGGCAAGTCGACTGTAGCCGGCGTTCTTGCCGGAAAGCTTGGATGGGATCTCGCCGAAGGCGACGATCTCCATCCGGAAGCCAATGTGGCCAAGATGCACGCGGGCCAGGCCCTCAGCGATGAGGACCGATGGCCTTGGCTTGGCATCATTGCCCAGTGGATCCGTGAGCACACAGATGCCGGTACGCCGGCCATCATCACGTGCTCGGCGTTGAAGAAGAAGTACCGCGACGTACTCAGGGGCGAAGGGGTTGTTTTCGTTTTCCTGCAAGGGAGCAAAGACAAGATCTCGGACCGGCTGGCGTCAAGGCACGGCCACTTCATGCCGCCGTCGCTCCTGGAGTCCCAGTTCGAAGCACTTGAGGAACCTACAGAAGACGAGAACTACATCTCGCTGTGTGTTTCCGCCTCGCCCGCTGAGGAGGCGGACGAAATCATCGAACGGCTCGGCTTGCGTCCCCTGGGCGCCGGTTCCGAAGCGGCAGCGTCATGATCGCGCTGGAAACGGCCACACAGGTGCAGGATTGGTCCGCGCACGACACCCAGCTTCTTGTGGTGGCAGCGTTGGGTATTGCGCTGATTGTGGTCCTGATCGCCAAGCTGAAATTCCACCCATTCCTGGCGCTGGTGCTGGGCTCGGCGTTTGTCGGCCTCGCCTCAGGCGTGGAACTGGGCAAGGTCATTACCAACTTCGAGGACGGAGTTGGCGGCGTCCTCAAGGAAGTTGGCCTCCTGATTGCCTTGGGCGCAATGCTTGGCAAGTTGCTCGCGGACTCCGGCGGAGCCAACCGGGTAGTGGATACGTTGTTGGCCAAGGCCACCGGCAACAAGATCGTCTGGATGATCACGCTTGTGGCAGTGATCATTGGCCTGCCGATGTTCTTCGAAATCGGTCTTGTGCTCCTGCTTCCCGTGATTGTCCTTGTGACGCAGAGATCCGGGATGAAGCTCATGCGCATCGCGATACCGGCTTTGGCGGGCCTTTCAGTGCTCCATGGCCTGGTGCCCCCGCACCCGGGACCCCTGATTGCCATCAGCGCCGTAAAAGCTGAATTGGGAACAACACTGGGCCTGGGCATCCTCGTGGCCATTCCCACGGTCATCATTTGTGGACCGCTTTTCTCCCGCCTGGCCGCACGTTGGGTTCCGGTAAACGCTCCCGCCGTGGCGGGTGGCATCGACACCAAGCACCGCGCCGATCTTAGCGACGTCAAGCGCCAGCCCTCGTTCCTGGTGACGCTGCTGACCATCATTTTCCCGGTAGTCCTCATGCTGCTAAAGGCTTTGGGAGACATTATCTGGCCGGACGCGGCCACCGCTCCGATGATCAGGATCTTCTTCGATTTCGTGGGCCAGCCCCTGGTCGCCATGACCTTGGCGGTACTTGCTGCCACTGTGAGCTTCGGCTACGCAGTGGGATTCACTGGCAGCAAGATCACTGCCAAGCTGGGCGACAGCCTTGGCCCCATCGCAGCGATTCTTCTGATAGTTGGAGCCGGCGGTGGTTTCAAGCAGACACTGATTGGTGCTGGAGTGGGCGACGCCGTCAAGAAGTGGGCGGAAGGTGCCAACATGTCCGTCCTTGTGCTCGGCTTTATTGTTGCCGTGGCACTCCGCCTCGCCACGGGCTCCGCCACTGTAGCTACCGTGACTGCTGCGGGCATTGTGGCGCCCCTGGCCAGCAGTTTGACCCCGACCCACGCGGCACTGCTCGCCTTGGCAATCGGTGCTGGCTCGCTGTTCCTCTCGCACGTGAATGATGCTGGTTTCTGGCTGGTCAAGGAGCTCTTCGGCCTGACAGTCGGTCAGACCTTCAAGACCTGGTCCGTCATGGAGACCTTGATCTCCCTGGTTGGCTTCGGCTTCGTGATGCTGTTGTCGCTCGTGTTGTAGCTGCCGGTCAACTGCAGGCAAGAACGACGGCGGCCGCCCCACCTACCTCACGGAAGGTGCGCGGCCGCCGTCGGGCTTTAAGCTTTGACGCCAGGCCTGGCTGACATCAGGCGCTCAGCGGAACCACCAACACAGGCGGCTGCGTGGGCGAGCTTGATCCGCCAGTGGGCTCCACCGTTATAGCTACTGAGGAAGCTGTGGACAATCCCTTCACCACCGCCGGCTTGGACAACGTCTCGGCGTCCATAGTGCCCTGCGGCACAGGGGCAGATCCATCCTTCGGCAACGTCCACAACTGGTAGACCTTACCGTCGGGTGCCGGGGCAACGCCGTCCATCAACACCACAAAGGAGTCCTTGGCGGAGGAAGCGGAAATGGTAGCCGTGCCGCCTCCGGGAACCTGGGCCGTCTTCTTCTGGACGTCCTGGGCCTGCAGGACCTGATTCACGGGATCGTTTTGGCCGGCCATGTACGCGCCTACACCCACGCCACCGACGGCGATGACGGCAGCAGCCGCTGCGCCCACCAGCCAGGCGCGTCCGCGCCCGAGGCCGCGGCGTTCTCCGCGCTTGGTCCGGGCGAGTGCCAGTACGTCGAGGACTGGCTCCGGCTTTGGATCACTACCCGGCCCTGCAGGGGAATCTGCGGATTCCCGGTTGATCCGGTCCATAATTTTGGCGAAGACGGCAGGGGGCGGCTCTTCCTCAGGGGCGAAACCTGCCACCAGGGTTTCGCGGGCCTGCCTGACCCGCTCCTGGAACGCTGGACCTTCCGGGGCGTCCTTGACGTAATCGTCAATCAGGGCCCGTTCGGATTCAGTAACCGCGTCCAAGGCATAGATTTCCGCGAGTTCCAGGACTCGGCCCTCGGCCAAGTCGGTTGCGATGTCATTGGCGAACATTCTGCGGACAAATCCTCCACCGTTGTTTTCGCTCATTTCAGCCCACCCCCAAGCAGGTCTTCAAGCGCAGGAGTCCATCGCGGATGCGGGACTTGATGGTAGGGACCGCGGCACCAAGATGCTCCGCAACTTCCCTGTAAGTGAGCCCACCGTAATAGGCCAGGCGGACCGATTCCCGCTGTGTGTCCGTCAAGGTGCCAAGGCACCGGCTGACGGCCTCGGCCTCAAAGTTCGTCTCGGCTTCCTCGGATACGACGTCGCGATCAAGGTCCTGGCTCGCTGCGCCGTATCGGGCTTCGCGGTCTGTGGCTGCCTGCACGGCACGAACGCGGTCAATGGCACGGCGATGCGCGATGGTCATCAGCCAGGCCATGGGGCTGCCGGATGCGCGATCGAACCTGGCGGCGCCCTGCCAGACCTGGACGAAGACTTCCTGGGTGGCGTCTTCGCTCAGCTCGGAGTCAATCAGGACGCGCCTGGCCATGCCAAAGACTCGTCTGGAGGTTAGCCGATAAAACTCAGCGAAGGCGTCCTGATCGCCCGCAGCAATCAATTCAAGCAGGTCAGTGAGCTGCGAGTTCAGGTCTGTCGCCGTGCCCGAAGTCTCGACGACCGGGGGACCGGGGTTGTTGGGGATGTCCATCACTGTCCAGCATAAGTCGTGCGGTTTGAAACCCGCAGCATGAGGGCCCGGCGTTGGGCGCACAGCGGTGCAGCGGGTTGCCGCCACCACCTGGGTCTCCAGCGCGCTCACGTCTGCTCCCTCATGAATATCAAAGGCAGGAATTGATCCTGCACAGGGTATTCGAAGCTGTGGGCGCCGCGGATGGGCTAGACCTTGGCACCGGCAAATCCGTTCTGGCGCCACGCCTCGAAAACCGCAATGGACGCGGCGTTTGCCAGGTTCAGTGAACGCAGGGAAGGTCGCATCGGGAGCCGCACCCGGGCAGTGACGTGCGAATCCTTCTTCAGCCAATCCGGGAGGCCCACAGATTCAGGGCCGAACATCAGGACGTCACCCTCACGGTAGTTGATATCCGTGTAGGACGTTTCGCCGTCGGACGTAAACGCAAACACTCGCTCAGGCTGCAGGGCAGCCCAAGCCGCGTTGATGTCCTTATGTACCGTAACGACGGCGAGATCATGGTAGTCCAGGCCCGCCCGGCGCAGCTTGGCATCGGAAAAGTCAAAGCCCAGAGGCTCCACCAGATGGAGTTCGGCGCCGGTGATGGCGGCCAAACGGATGGCGTTGCCCGTATTGCCCGGGATTTCTGGAGTGTGGAAGAGGATGCGGAACACCGTCCCATCCTAGCCAGTCCCGTCCCAGCCAGTCCCATCGCACTGGCTTCATACTGAATCAACCATCGCCCTCAACCAGTGCCGGAGAAAGCAAGATCTCAGTGCATGCCGCGGAGCAAGCGGGCAAGAACTGGAACCACCACCGTGTTGGGTGATGGTCCTGAACCGAGGAACTGTTTCAACCCACGGACCAATCCTGCGCCGTTGACCACCTCAACCGCGTTATGGCTGGACTGCCCTTTGCCGTAGTGGTCAATGACTGGTTCGTGCAGGTTGCCGTCAGGACTGTGCAGGACCACCCAGCCGGTGACGTTCAACTCGGGGAAGATGTCCTGCATGTGGCGGACGATGTGGGCGAGCTGCGGCGGGGCTACGGACCGGCCGCCGTGGCGCAACGAATTGCCGTCCCACGCGTAGGCGCCCCTGGGCAACAGCATGGAACCAACCAATGCCAGCCGGTAGCCGGAAAGCACTGCGTGGTCGATGTGGTTGTTGTCAGAGGGCGAGCGGAGCCCGTTGATGAGCCTTGCGGCGGGGATGGCAGGCAGGACCTGCCTGCTGATGAGCTGAACCGTACGCATCTCGCGCTGGATGCGGGCTTCGGCTCCAAAAATGCCGCGCTTTCGCGGCAAGCCATGGACCTGCTGGGCAGCTTCTGCCATCGAAATGAGGGGAACCTCAAGAGGGTCATCAAAGGCCGGAACGTAAACGGGCGGATCGCCAGCCGTGTTGCGCGGGGCCTGCGGACGTCTGACCCCCGTACTGGTCGCCGCACCCGGCGCGGCCGCGCCTGTGTAGTCGCCCGGACGTGGTTGGGAGCGGACGGAGGCGCCGCTGGCATACCTCCGGTCATACTCGGCCCGACGCTTCGGATCAATCAGGGTCTCATAAGCGAGCGTTACTCGGCGGAACATTTCGGCTTCGCCGCCGTGATCGGGGTGGGCCTTCCGGGCGGCCTTCCGATATGCCACCTTGATCTCCTTGTCCGTCGCAGTGACGGACACGCGAAGAACCTGATAGTGGGAACTACTGCCCTCGGCCAAGCACAGGCCCTTCTCTAGGATGGTGGTCCGCTCCAGGGGCGGGGCGGTATGGCCAGTTTATCCAGCCACTATGAGAACGTCGGCAGCGGGCTCCGTGGTTCCCGGCTGGCATAATTCAGCAGGTGAATCCTCCGGCGCCCAAGATCGCCCTTGCCATCAATCCAACAGCATCGTTCGGCCGTCACGGTCTTGCCGGGGACGAAGCCGCGGCCTGCCTTCGCGCCCGGGGTTGTGACGTCGTCGTGCTGGAAGCGGGGAGCTATGACGACCTCCGGACCCTGGTTGATGAGGCCCTGACTTCAGGCATCAGTGCGCTGGTTGTGGTGGGCGGGGACGGCATGGTCCATTTGGGCGTCAACGCGCTCGCCGGATTGGATGTGCCGCTGGGAATTGTTCCTGCTGGAACTGGCAACGATGTTGCCAGGCTGCTGGGCCTGCCACTCACGGACACGAATGCCGCCTGTAATCGCTTGCTGGAGTCAATGGCTGCGGGCGGGCGGAAGATCGACGCCGGACGCGTCACCGCCAGCGGGCGAAGCACCTATTTTGCGGGGGTCCTGTCGGCCGGATTTGATGCTGCTGTCAACGAAAGGGCGAACTCGTGGCGTTGGCCCCGGGGAAAGAGCCGCTACAACCTGGCGATGCTCCGTGAACTCGGTTCGTTCCGGCGTATCGAATACACGGTGACTGCCGACGGCGAGCAGTGGCGCCAACCGGCGTTGCTGATTTCTGTGGCGAACGGCCAATCGATCGGGGGCGGGATGAGGATTACGCCCGATGCTTTGCCCGACGACGGGTGGCTGGATTTGTTTGTGGTCAAGCCATTGTCGCGGCTGCGTTTCCTGGCAGTGTTTCCCAAGGTCTTCGCGGGCAAACACCTTGGCCATCCGGCCGTGGAGATCCGCCGGGTACGGAAAGTGCGCCTGGAGGCAGAAGGTGTAGTGGCCTACGCCGACGGCGAGCGCGTGGGCAGATTGCCTGTGGAGGTCGAGGTTGTACCCCGTGGTCTCCGCGTCCTTGCCTAGCTGAACCGCTGCTGCAGGCAGTTAGACTCGATGGCGGCAGAAGCGGCTCCCAGCAAAAAGACTCGCCGCCAAAAGAGAGGATCGCCGATGGTACGGAGGGTTGCGCGAAGTCAGGCCCCGGCGATGGCGGGCGCCAAGCCTGGTTGGGCTGCCATTGCTGTTTTGGGTGCGCTGGCTGCTTTGGGTGCGCTGCTTGCCGGATGCAGTGTGAACGTGCCTGATCCCGCAGCACCGAAGCCTTCACCTTCCGAGTCGACGCTGTCCACCCCAACCATCACGCCCGGACATGATGCTGAGGCTCTCGCCGCGAAGGACCTGCCTTTGAGTGCGGGAGGAACATTGGCGCCTGGAGATCCGGTATTAGTGTCCAGCCGCCTTGAAGAGGTGCAGGGATGGTCCGTTGTGCACTCCGGCTTGCAAGGTGAAACCCGGTACGCGAAGACTGATGGGTGCGTGGTGGTTGTCCGGGTCAGCGTTAATCAGAGGCCATTGGTGGTGCCGGGCGATGACGCCGCGTCCACGAAGGAACTGTTCCGCTACTTGGATCCGGGCATCGCTGTGGAGAAGCTAAAGCCGTCCTCATTGCGCTGGGGCCAGGATTCCGGCAAGCCGGAGCACAGAGTGGAATTGTTGGCCTTGGAATCAGCTCCGGCTTCCGGCGGCACCGCTGCCCTGGTACTCGCAAGACTTTTCAGCAGCCCGGCTTCCTCTGTGTATGTATCAGTTGCATGTCCGGATAGTGGGACCCTGGCCAAGGCCAGGGCTGAGGTCCAGTCCCGGTTGGCCGTGGTCCCACCAGCGTGAGTTTCATTTTTTGAACGCCGTGTTATTTCCTGAACGCGGTGGCCAGGCGGTTCAACGCGAGTGCTCCCACCAGCAGGCCGAAGTCCCTCAGTGCGACGTCGAAGAACGAGCCAAGCACCAGTAGGTTGACGATGATGCCGAGCAGCCAGGCGGCGACAATGAGGGATCCCCAGCGCGGCCGCAGGGCGACGAGGATGCCGGCGATAATTTCGATGACTCCCACGCCGTACATGAAGGTCTGGGCTGAAACAGGTATCACGGCGGTGGCTGCGGGCGCCAAGTAGACAGTCCAGTCCACCAAGAGGTTGGTGAATTTGTCGAGCCCGAAAATGATCGGGGCAATCGTGAAGATCGTCCTCAGGAGGACAAAGGCCTGCCGGGAAGGGTCCCGGAGGTCGCTGCGGCTGGACTTGGGGCTCATGTGGGTGGTTGCGGCTTCCATGGCGCATTCCTTTCTAAAAATAGGTATCTTGATTTTAGATCTCCTTCTGGGATTAAGCAACGAATCTTGTTTTTAGAGATATTCTGGCTGTATGACCACTGCACGCCACTCTTGGCTCCAAAGGATTTCAGCGATCGCCTCTTTGGACGACGACAACCGGAGGGTGTTGTTCGCCTACGTGCGCGGCGCTGCAGATGCCGTAGGGCGGGACGAAGCGGCCCGTGCCCTCGGTATTCCCCGAAGCACGGCCTCCTTCCATTTGGATCGGTTGGTCAAGGACGGCGTCCTGCAAGTGGAGTTCAGAAAGTCCTCCGACAAAGCCGGGCCCGGTTCCGGCCGGCCTGCCAAGCTCTACCGCCCGGCCATGGACGAGGTTGTCGCCTCAGTCCCTGAGCGCCAGTACGACCTCGCTGGGGATCTGATGGCTACAGCGATCACACGTTCCCTTAAAGGCGAGCTGCCCGTGCGGGACGCTTTGATGGATGTTGCCGACCGCAAAGGACAGGAAGCGGGCCGGCCCGGCGATTTCCTCGGTGCGCTGGCGGACCTTGGCTATGAGCCAACCGCTGATGACGCCGGAGGATACCGCCTGCTCAACTGCCCTTTCCATCGGCTCTCACAGGATCATGAGGAGGTGGTCTGCGCCATGAATGGCGCGTTCCTTAAGGGCGCGGCCACCGCATCCGGTCTTAGTGCTGACAACGTCCTTCCGGAACCTGGTTCTGGTCATTGTTGTGCCCGGATTAGCAGCCTGGAACCGGGCTCCAAGACCTGACCCCAAAACTGGACACTGACGCCGTCGATGGAATTACGCCGCCGGTAGAATTACAACGTGCCTGTATACCTCGATCACGCCGCCACCACACCTATGTCGGCCCAAGCCCTTGCCGTCATGACGCGCGAGCTGGCGCGAACCGGCAACCCGTCCTCCCTCCATGGAGCCGGGCGTCGGGCAAGGCGCGCCGTTGAAGATGCACGCGAAACGCTGGCGGCGGCCGCTGGCGCCCACCCGTCCGAGGTAATTTTCACCTCGGGTGGGACTGAGGCCGACAACCTGGCGGTCAAGGGCCTTTTCTGGGCCCGCCATGACGAAAACCCACGCAGGATCCGAATCCTGTGTTCCGCCGTCGAACATCATGCGGTCATGGACACGGTGGAGTGGCTTGAGCGTCATGAGGGGGCCGAAGCCGTGTGGCTGCCTGTCGATGCAGACGGTGCGGTGCAGCTCGATGCCGTGCAGCGCGAACTGGAGCGCGACCCCGACTCCGTTGCGCTTGTCACGGTGATGTGGGCCAACAACGAAGTGGGCACCATCCAGCCCGTTGCAAAGATCGTCGAACTGGCCAGCCGATACGGCATTCCCGTGCACTCGGATGCTGTCCAGGCATTCGGTTCCGTTCCGGTCGACTTCCGCTCGTCCGGGCTCGCCGCGATGTCAGTGTCAGGGCATAAACTCGGCGGACCCGTCGGAGTCGGCGCGTTGTTCCTTGGGCGGGCGATCAAGTTGACTCCGGTTCAACACGGCGGCGGGCAGGAGCGCGATGTGCGCTCGGGAACATTGGATACGCCGGCCATTGCCGCCTTCGCGGCGGCTGCGGAGGCCGCTACGGCTAATCTGGCCACGGAGGCCGAGCGAATCAGCAGGCTGCGGGACCGACTCATTGCCGGGGTTCGGGAGGCCGTGCCGGACGCGGTGCTCCGTGGGGCACCCGGGGACGGTCGGCTGCCCGGCAACGCCCACTTTACTTTTCCCGGTTGCGAGGGAGATTCTCTGCTGTTCCTTCTGGACCTCGCAGGTGTTGAGTCATCTACGGGTTCGGCCTGTACGGCAGGGGTGCCCCGCCCCTCCCACGTCCTCCTGGCCATGGGGCTGGATGAAGATACTGCCCGTGGTGCCCAACGCTTCACCCTGGGGCACAGCTCAACAGATGCCGATGTTGATGCCCTGCTAAAGGCGCTTCCCGAAGCTTGTTCGCGGGCTCGCCAAGCAGGCATGGCCGGTCATGAATCCAGCATCCAGACAGCGGCAACGGTAGCGCGACGGGGCACGACGGAGTTTTAGCCAGGAAATCAGTCGCCAGGCAAAAGCTCCTCAAGGGGAACATCGGGATTTGTCAGGCGGGTTACGTCTACGGGCACCCGGCCAGAAATCAGCGACTTGATCGGCTTCTGCACGCGGCGCATATTCACGCTCATGCCGGCCACCACTTCGCCCTGCTCCTTCTGGCCATCGCGCAGCCAGAACGCGATGAAACTGCCGTCATCGAGCGAGCCGCGGATTACAGGCTCTACGCCGGAGGTCAGTGTGGGGAAACCCGAGTATTCCATGCTGAGCGTGAACTGGTCCGTATAGAAATAGGGGACAACGTCCAGGGCGGCATTTTGGTCCAGCATCGTCTTGGCGGCCACTTTGCCGCCGTTAAGTGCGTTTGCCCAGTGCTCACTGCGATGATGCTCTCCGGTGAAGGGATGCAGGGCGTTGGCAACGTCACCTGCTGCAAGGATGTCCGAGGCGCTTGAGCGAAGTGCGGAATCCACCACGACTCCGTTGTCCAGACGTAGCCCTGCTGTCTCAGCCAACGATGTGTCAGGCACTACCCCAACCGCAATGATGACGATATCTGCGGGCAGGACTTCGCCCGTGTTGGTTCGCACCGCGGAGGCCTGGCCCTCCTTCCCCTCGATGGCAGCAGCGCTCGCGGGCAGCCTGAAGCTCACGCCGTTCTCTTCGTGGAGTGCCCGGAAGTAGTTGCCCAGTTCGGGGCCGATGGCGGCACTGAGGGGGATTTCTTCCAAACCGAGCAGGACCACATCATTGCCGTAGCTGCGGGCAGCCGCGGCCAGCTCCATGCCGATCCATCCGGAACCCACCATGACAACACGCTTGCCGCCGTCCCTGAGCAGGGATTGCAGGCGCAGGCTGTCCTCAAAGGTCCTGAAAGTCATCACGCCCTCCAACTCGGCGCCGGGCAGCGGAATCTGCCGCGGTTGCGCTCCGGTGGCTATCAGCAGTTTGGCGTAGTCAAGGGTTCGGTCATCCTGAAGGGTTACGGTCCGGTTCCCCGCATCGATGCCCACTGCGGGGTTGCCCAACAGGAGTTCGACGTCGTTTTCTTCGTACCAGCCGGCCGGCATCACCGGGACGCTATCTTCGTCGGCCTTGCCCAGAAGGAACTCCTTGGACAGAGGTGGCCGAAGGTAAGGGATCCGTTCCTCGGATGCCAGGAGGGTGATGGGTCCAGTAAAGCCTTCTGAGCGAAGGGTTTTTGCTGTGGTTGCACCGGCCAGCCCGCCGCCGGCGATGACCATCCGTTCGTGTGTCATTTCAGCCCACCTTTGTGTTGGCATATTCTAAAACAACTTACTTTGACTTTAGATTTGGTCCTATGGCCAGTCAAGGGATTTAGCGCGGGCATTGGTGCGGGAGCTAGAATAGTTGGGCGTGCCGGCTCGCCTCAGCCGGAATCAATATCTAAAACTCCCTAAAACACAGAAAGCCAGCATGCGAGTACTTGCAGCAATGAGCGGCGGAGTCGACTCCGCCGTGGCAGCCGCCCGCGCCGTCGAGGCCGGACACGACGTCGTCGGAGTCCACCTTGCGTTGTCGCGCATGCCTGGCACCCTTCGCACCGGAAGCCGGGGCTGCTGCACCATTGAAGACTCCCGTGATGCGTGGCGGGCCTGCGACGTCCTGGGGATTCCTTACTACGTGTGGGACTTCTCCGAACGCTTCAAGGAAGATGTCGTTCAGGACTTCATTGACGAATATGCTGCCGGGCGTACGCCGAACCCGTGCATGCGTTGCAATGAGCGCATTAAGTTTGCTGCCTTGCTGGAAAAGGCCATTGCCCTGGGCTTTGACGCTGTCTGCACCGGGCACTACGCCAAGGTAATCGAAGATGCGGACGGCAACCGCGAACTGCATCGTGCGGCCGACTGGGCCAAGGACCAAAGCTATGTCCTGGGCGTCCTGACTCATGAGCAGCTCAAGCACTCCATGTTCCCGCTGGCGGACACCCCCTCCAAGGCCGAAGTAAGGGCCGAGGCCGAAAGGCGTGGTTTGTCGGTGGCGAACAAGCCGGATAGCCACGATATTTGCTTCATCTCCGACGGAGATACGCGTGGCTGGCTGGCCGAGAAAATCGAAATGACAACTGGCGACATCGTGGACGAAACTGGCACGAAGGTAGGCGAGCACCCGGGTGCCAACGCCTTCACCGTGGGCCAGCGCCGGGGACTGAAGCTGGGCACCCCGGCCTCCGATGGCAAGCCCCGGTTCGTCCTGGAAATCCGGCCTAAGGAAAACAAGGTTGTTGTGGGGCCGGAAGCGCTCCTTGCCATCGATGAAATCCGTGGAATCAAGGTGTCCTGGGCTGGTTTGCCCATCTCCGAGGTTGGGACCGGTGCGGAATTCGAGTGCCATGCCCAGGTGCGTGCCCATGGTGACCCTGTGCCGGCCCGTGCACACATTGAGCCGGTTGCCGATGACGAGGGTGTTGAGCGGGCCGAACTGGTGGTCACCCTGACCGAACCGCTGCGGGGAGTGGCACCTGGCCAGACCGTGGTGCTGTATCAGGGCACCCGGGTACTGGGACAGGCAACCATCGACGCCGCTCGTTCCCTGCAGAGGGCAATTCTCTAGCCGTTACCGCATTATTGCCTCCGGGTTTGAGGGCCCCCATACTGGCCTAAGCAGCGCACCGCTGCGGTATGTTGGGGTCCGCACCCGGGATGGCGATGACTGTGGCATTTCCAAAGAAGAGCCCTGGAGACATCAAAGCCGGGCAGATGGTCTCCGTGATGGTCCTTGCGGAGGGGCCGATAGGCAGCGGCGGGGCCCCACCGCTGACGGCCCAAGTGCGGATACCCGTAGAGCGGCTCCGGCGTGGTCCCACTGGACACCGGTATGCGATCCACATCCGAAAGTGGCGCGGAACCAATGTCTCGCCAGTTACCCTGACGCGCCAAGGCGACCCCTGGCAACTGGTTTCAGAACCTCCCCCCACGGACCTTCGCGAACTCCTGGACGATACCCGTTTCCTTGCCCAGCACGTCTACGGCGTGGCCATGAGCACCTTGGATATCTTCGAATCCACGCTCGGCCGGCGGATGCCCTGGAACCCGGAGGGGCGGGTGGTCCTGAAGGCACGGGATCGTGTGACAGCCATTGATACCGGATATGAGCGCGGTACCAACACCATCCGCTTCGGTTCAGTGGACCGCATGGGCTACAAAGTACCCACTGCGCTGTACAGGGACATCGTTGCCCATGAAGTCACCCATGCGATCCTTGACGGCTTCCGGCCAGCATGGGCAGACCAGCTGGCCACCATGGAGCAACTTGCCATGCACGAGGCACTGGCAGACCTGGTGGCCATACTGTCGGTTTTTTCTTCCCGTGAGGTGGTCTTCCGGGAACTTGAAGCTGCAGGGGAAGGCTTTGAGGCAGGGCAGATCGTGGACGACGCGATCCTGATCAGGTCCCTCTTTGACTTTGCGAGGGACCTTTTCGCCCGTGGTCCCTTGAGGGAACCATTTGTTGGCGCCGTTCCTGAGGGCTGGCAAACCATGCTGGACCCGCACGCCCGCGGGGCTGTGGTGGTTGGGGCAGTACTCCGCGCCGTCCAGCGGTTGTGGTCGGAAAGAAATGCCCGTTTTGGAGACAACCAAAGCCTGCAGCAGAAAGCTGAATCCGGTTCAATTGTGGCCACGAGGGTCCTGCGCATGGTGATCAGGGGCCTTTCCTACATGCCACCCGTGGACGTTACCTGGCGGGACCTCTTGCGTGGCATCATTGCCGCGGATCTGGACATGGTCCCGGAAGACACCTACGGGTATCGGGATGCCCTCCAAACGGAATTCTCGGCCATTGGGATCCGCCGGGTGTCGCTGAACAACATCAGCGGGGTGGATAACTACCAAGGGCTTCGCTATCCGATCCGGCTTTCGGCACTGGGGTCCGATCCCCAGGAAGTCCAACGCTTCGTGTGGGAAAACCCGAGGCTCCTGGACGCGGCCCGGCTGGAGCGGCGTACTCCTCTGAGCTCCACCAGGGTGCGTACGTCCGAACGCGTATCACCGGACGGCTTCATCATCTCCGAAATCGGGGCATCATTCATTCAAACGGTGCGGATGAGCCGTAAGGAGGCCTACGTCCGCCTTGGCCTGAAGACGCGGCGGGAATTCGTGGACGTCCGTGGGGGAGGAGTCCTCAGATTCGACGCCGGTGGGCGGCTTGTGTATGCCGCCCTCAAACCGGTGATGGACCGGGAGCGGCAAGGAATGCTGTTTGGTTCCGATCAACAGCACGACGCCGAGGAAGCCGCGTCTTCCGGTGTCAGGGACAAGTTCCACGGCACGGGGGAATAGGGGCGCAGAATAAGGACGCGGGAACAGCTAGTGCCCTGAGGTGACCCGAGCGAAAGTTAGCTGCCCCACGCAGCCTTGCGTGCCGCCGTCGTGCCTTCCAATTGGGCGACTTGATCAAAACCGCCGCCTTTGAGCCCTTTGCTCACCAGCTTCAGTACTTCCGCCCGCCCTGCTTTGCCGTTGCCCTGCAGGGTCTTCACAAAGTGATAGGTGAAGGCTCCGTTGTAGCGGCCCTCGATCAGGGCGTCCGCAGCCGTCTGATCCGATCGGCAGGCTGCCATCAGCACGGGCTTGGATAACTTTGCTGATTTCACAAGGTCGCGAAGGGTGCGGGAGTCACTGGACTCGTTTGCGACCACAGCCCGAGGCGTTGGTGCAGGCAGGAAACGCGGGCGTCGGCCCGGCAAGAGGTCCAGGGACTTCAGTCCAGTGCCACTGTGGCAAGTGTCCAGGACGACATCCATGAGGACGCCCTCCGGCAGCCGCCCGAAGAGCGTTGCCAACTCGTCGTCACTGATCACCGTCTCCGGGTCCCATGAGTCGCCGGCATTGTTGATGTCGTAGCAGGCGAAGGCCTCGTCCAGCCGATCCATCTCATCGCCGCTGGTATCAGGTATCTGCGTGCCATGGCTGGAGAAGGTGAAGACGATGTGGTCGGACTTTCCGTCCACCGCGCTATCGACCAACTTGTTGAGTTCAGCCATCACGGACTTTTTGTTGGCCTTGGCATCTCTCAGGACCTTGATGCTGGAGGAGGCGAACCCATACTGCGCCTCAAGGAGGGCGGCCAGGTCTTCAGCGTCATTAACACAACCGTGAAGCCAGCTCGATTCGGGTAAATACTTGAACTTGTTGATCCCCACACAGAGGGCTGCCTTGCTCATGTTCCTGTCCTTAGGACTGGTACTTGCACCCATTACCGCGGCGGCCCCCTGAACCGCCGCCTGGATGCTGTCCACGGCCGCATTCCGCCTGTCCGTGATCAGCGCTTATCAACTCGGAATAAAGATATTCCGGCGATCCTTCAGTGGCAATCCTTTGGCGTCCCCCGGAAAACCTACTCGTAGGTAAATATTGTGTCTCGAATCATAAAATCAAGGACCCGGCGGCGCTGAAGTCTGATTGAATCGTGGAATCAAGAGTGCGCCCCGTCACAAATATCCCACGGCGGTGCGCCTAATCCATCGAACAGAAGGTTCACAGATGGCACTGAAGAAGAAGGCCCTGCATGGCGTTATCGCGCTGGCGGGCGTTTCCGCCCTCGCTTTGACTGCATGCACGGGCCCCTCCGGCGGCGGTTCCTCGTCCGCCCCGGCTGCCGCCGGCCCGATCGCCTACGGCACCACAGATAAAGTCACGTCATTGGACCCGGCCGGATCCTATGACAATGGTTCGTTCATGGTGATGAACCAGATCTACTCGTTCCTGTTGAACTCCAAGCCAGGGGGTGCTGAACCGGTCCCGGACCTTGCGGAATCGTCCTCGTTCACGGCACCTTCGGAATACACGGTCAAACTCAAGTCGGGCCTGAAATGGGCCAATGGACACACGCTGGACTCCAAGGACGTCAAGTTCTCGTTCGACCGACAGGTTGCGATCAACGACCCCGCCGGGCCGGCGTCCCTGCTGACCAACATCGCGAGTGTCAGCACTCCTGATGCCACCACGGTGGTCTTCAAGCTGAAGAACGCAAATGACCAGACCTTCAGCCAGATTCTCAGCAGTCCTGCCGCGCCCATTGTTGACGACGAAGTCTTCCCTGCGGACAAGGTTCTTCCGGACGACGAGATCATCAAGGCAAAAGCTTTCTACGGCCAATACACGATCGATAGCTACAAGAAGAACGAACTTGTCAGCTTCAAGGCCTTCGGCGACTACAAGGGTGTCCTTGGCAAGCCAGCAAACGACGAAGCGACCATCAAGTACTACGCCAGCCCCACCAACCTCAAGTTGGACATCCAGCAGGGCAACATCGACGTCGCCTTCCGCAGCCTCAGTGCCACGGATGTCGATGACCTGCGCAAAGACTCCAAAGTCAAGGTGTTGACGGGCCCGGGCGGCGAGATCCGCTACATCACCTTCAACTTCGACACCATGCCTTTTGGCACCAAGGCAGCCGGCGCTGACACCGCCAAGGCGCTCGCCGTCCGGCAAGCCGTAGCCAACCTCGTGGACCGGCAAGCCATTGCTGACCAGGTCTACAAGGGCACCTACCTCCCGCTGTACTCCAACGTGCCCAGCGGATTCCTCGGCGCCAACGAATCGTTCAAGGATGCCTATGGAGATAACGGAAAGCCGAGCCTGGACAAGGCAAAGAAGGTGCTGGCGGACGCCGGAATTACCGAACCCGTTGCCTTGAACCTGCAGTACAACCCGGACCACTATGGGGGATCTTCAGGTGACGAGTACGCCATGATCAAGGAGCAGCTGGAGAAGTCCGGCCTCTTCAAGGTCAATCTGCAGTCTACGGAATGGGTTACTTACAGCAAGGCGAGCCGTGCTGACGAGTATCCCGTTTTCCAGTTTGGATGGTTCCCCGACTTCAGCGACGCCGACAACTACCTCACTCCGTTCTTCCCGGAGGGCGGCTTCCTGAAGAACCACTACAACAACCCCACTGTGAACGACTTGATCGCGAAGCAGCTGACCGAGGCTGACAAGACCAAGCGGGAAGCAGACATTAAAGATGTCCAGAACGCATTGGCCAAAGACATCTCAACCCTGCCCCTGCTGCAGGGCGCTCAAGTCGCGGTGGCCGGAAGTAGCGTGAACGGCGTCGATAAGACGCTGGACGCATCCTTCAAGTTCCGCCTCGGAACAGTTTCCAAGTAACCACACCACTGTGATGGAAAGGGGCGGGACACTGATCCGGTGTCCCGCCTCCTTTGCTGACCACCCTCGTGGCCGGCATGCATGAGCCAATCCCGCGCAATCCACGGGCAGGAAATACAGGTAACAATGACAACAGTTATAGAGGTACCCGAGGCGGAGCCCGGGATAGTAGCTCCCAGGAGCAAGTCCAAGGCCGGGGGAGGCCTTGGAAAGTACATCGTGATCCGGTTCTTCCTGATCATCCCCACCGTCTTCATTCTGGTGACGTTGGTCTTCTTCCTGATGAGGGTCATTGGAGACCCCATCACTGCTGCCCAGGGCGGACGCCTCCCACCGGATGTCCTGGCACAGCGAATCCACGATGCCGGCTATGACCGCCCGGTTCTGATCCAGTACTTCGAATACCTTGGCCAACTCATCACCGGCAACTTTGGCACGACGATCACCGACCGCCGACCCGTCGTGGAGGTACTCACCACCTTTGGGGCCGCAACACTTGAACTTTCGATCAACGCCCTGATCGTGGCGCTCGCAGTCGGCATCCCGTTCGGACTCATCGCAGCCCAACACCGCGACAAGAGCTCCGACGCCGTGCTTCGGTTCTTCGCGATTCTTTGCTACGCCACACCCGTGTTTTTCTCGGGCCTGCTTCTCAAGCTGACCTTTTCAGTGTGGCTCGGATGGTTCCCGGTAGCAGGACGCGCCTCCACACGCACGGAATTGAGCATGAGCAGCCTGGGAGCTCCATCAGGCATCTACTGGTTGGACGCGCTCCGCAGCGGCAACTTTGCTGCCCTTGGAGACGTTGCGTCCCACGCTGTCCTGCCAGCCGTAGCCCTGGGTTTGCTGACCGCCGGGGTTTTCCTGCGGCTGGTACGGACCAACGTCATTGGCACGCTGGGAAAGGACTACATTGAGGCTGGCCGGTCCCGGGGCGTCAGTGAGTTCCGGCTGGTTACCAAACACGCTTACAAACCGGCACTGATCCCCATCATCACTGTCATGGGCCTGCAAATTGCGCTCATGCTCGGCGGCGCCATCCTGACCGAGACAACCTTCGAGTGGAAGGGGCTGGGGTACCAGCTGGTGCAATACCTCAATGCCCGTGACTTTGTGGCTGTCCAAGGCATTGTCGTGCTGCTGGCCATCATCGTCGCCGTGACCAACTTCATCGTGGACATCATTGCCGCGCTCATCGATCCCCGAGTGAGGTACTGACCATGAGCACTCCTTCACTGACTGCTCCCAAGCAGCCCCTCTTCTCCCGGCTTCCGGTGGTGTCCCACCTCAGGAAAAGCGTTGGCCTCCAACGCGGCATGCTGGTCGTGGGCGTTGTCCTCAGTGGATTGTTCCTGCTGACAAGCATTTTCGCCCCGCTTCTGGCCCCCTACGGCTACTCCCAACTCAGCGATGCGTCCGGATCCTTCCCCACCCAAGAGGCGCCGGGTGGCAAGCACCTGCTTGGTACCACTGTGGGCGGCTATGACGTCCTGTCCCGCGTCCTGTGGGGATCCCAGACGGCCGTGACCGTCATCATCGTGTCCGTGGCAATGTCACTTTTCCTCGGCGTCGCCCTGGGCCTGCTCAGCGGCTACTTCGGCGGCTGGTTGGACAGGATCCTTGTAGTAGTGGCGGACGCCATCTATGCGTTCCCCACCCTGCTTTTGGCAATCGTCATCTCGATTGTGATCAGCCGTGGCCAGTCCAGTTTCTGGGGCGGTATTTTCTCTTGTGCCTTCTCCATCACCGTGGTGTTCGTGCCACAGTATTTCCGGGTCATCCGCGCTGAAACCATTCGGCTCAAGGCAGAGCCTTTCGTCGAGTCGGCCAAGGTCCTGGGTGCGTCCAGCCTCCGTATCATCGGACGGCACATCTTCAAAAACGCAACGCGCACCTTGCCCCTGATGTTCACCCTCAATGCCTCCGAGGCGATCCTTACGCTTGCCGGCCTTGGCTTCCTGGGTTTCGGCATCGAGCCAACGTCCGCTGCAGAATGGGGCTTTGACCTGAATAAGGCGCTGGCCGATACGTCCTCCGGTATCTGGTGGACCGGCGTCTTCCCTGGCATTGCAATCGTCCTGACGGTCCTGGGATTGACGCTGGTTGGCGAAAGCATCAACGACCTCAACGATCCCCGGATCCGTGGACGCAAGCGCGCAGGGACAACGAAATCCCCGGCAACTCCAACATCTTCAGAGGCAGGTAAGCCATGACCACCAACCTCGGAAACATTTCCGATGCCGGGGCCACCGGTGAACCGGTCCTCACCATTGACCGGCTCAAAGTCACCTTCGCCACAGACAGCGGGGATGTCTATGCGGTGAAGGATGTCAGCCTGGACGTCAAAGCCGGGGAAGTAGTGGCGATCGTGGGGGAGTCCGGCTCCGGGAAGACCGTGACGGCCAAGACCATCCTTGGCCTGCTTCCGGAAACTGCCATCAGCTCCGGCGCGGTGGTGATCAATGGCAACAACGTGATCAGCGTCAGCAAATCCGCACTACGAAAGATCCGTGGCCGCGACGTAGCCATGGTCTTCCAAGAGCCATCCACTGCTTTGAATCCCGTGTTCACCGTTGGCTGGCAGATTGCCGAGGGGATCCGTGCCCACGCCAAGGACGGCCACCGTGTGTCCTCCAAGGAGGCCAAGGAACGGGCCACGGAAGCGCTGCGAAAGGTGGGCATTCCGGACCCCGAGACCCGCGTCAACTACTACCCACACCAGTTTTCCGGCGGGCAGAAGCAGCGCGTGGTGATTGCCGCCGCGTTGGCTTTGAACCCGGGCCTGATTGTGGCCGATGAGCCAACGACTGCCCTGGACGTCACAGTGCAGGCGGAAATCCTGCAGCTACTCCGGGACTTGCGGGACAACTACGGCACATCCATCGTGTTGATCACCCACAACATGGGCGTCGTGGCCGACCTCGCAGACCGCGTGGTGGTCATGTACCAGGGCGACGTGGTGGAAGAAGCGCCCTCAAGGGTGCTGTTCGCGGAACCGAAGCAGGACTACACGAAAAAGCTCCTCGCCGCGGTCCCGCACCTGGGCCGGAACTCAGCCTCTGAAGGCGCCCGCGGTCGGTTGCATCAGGATGGCAAGGTCCTCGTCGAAGCGAAGAACCTCACCATTGAGTACCCGGGCCGGTTTGGCCGTCATGGCTTCAAAGCCGTGGACAACGTCAGCTTCACGGTCTCGGAGAACGAGGTTTTTGGCTTGGTGGGCGAGTCCGGTTCCGGAAAGTCCACCATTGGCCGGGCAATCGCAGGCCTGAACCGGACAACGGGCGGCAGCCTGAAAGTCCTCGGCTACGAGATGCTGGACTTCAAGGAGCGCACCTTCCGTCCGCTGCGGAAGGAGATCGGCTTTGTTTTCCAGGACCCGGCCGCTTCCTTCAACCCTCATCTCACCATCGGCGAGTGCGTGGCCGAGCCGCTGATTATCCACACGAAGCCCAGCGCGGCTGAGGCGCGGAAAAAGGTAGGCGAGCTGCTTGAGTCAGTCCAGTTGCCGGCGTCGTACGCGCAACGCTACCCGCACGAGCTGTCCGGTGGACAACGGCAGCGGGCCTCGCTTGCGAGATCCTTGGCGCTCAATCCGCGTCTGCTGATTGCCGACGAACCAACCTCTGCGCTGGACGTCTCAGTGCAGGCCAAGGTGCTGGACTTGTTCAAGGACATCCAGGAGCAGTTCGGCTTCGCGGCGCTCTTCATCAGCCACGACCTCGCAGTGGTGGACATGCTCTCGCACTGGGTTGGCGTGCTGTACAAGGGCCAGTTGGTGGAGCAGGGCATCGGGAACCATGTGATGGGCTCGCCCCAGCATGATTACACCAAACGGCTGATCGCCTCCTTGCCGGTTCCGGACCCTGATGAACAAGCACGACGCCGGGAGGCCCACCGGGCGCTGTTGGGCGGCTAGGTCCCAGAAACCCGGCGGCTGCGAAGTCCGTGAAGCTGCATCGAAGGTCCGTTCTCCACGCTGGGGAGCGGACCTTCGATGCCTCCATCGCGGACGGCGCTTCCTGACCTATTCCGAGACGATGGCGATGTTGAACATCTTTCCCTTTGGCTGCTGCATGAAGATCCTTAGCCACAAGGGCAGCCACATTTCCATGCCGCGGGCAGCATCAAGTCCACCAAGGTCCCTTATGTGCTCGGGTGCCCAACCAAACTCCTGCAGCAGGCCTGACACTGTGGATTTGGCATCCGCGTCGTTTCCGGCCATAAACATGTCATGTGGGCCCGGAAGGCGCCCTGGATCCACCATCACGGGGGCACTGACTGTGTTAAGGGATTTCACTACCCGCACCTCGGGGTAGGTCCGTTGAATGGTCTCGGCGATGCTGTCCGTGTTGCAGATAGTGAGAGATGGCGGGAAGCCGCTGGATCCATCAAGCGCATTTGCCACATCCAACAGGATTTTGCCGTTGATGTTGGCCTCGCCGGCTTCGGCGAGGACGGCCAGGCTGACCGTACCGGGTGTGGCGTTGATGATCAGCTCGGACTGGGCGCACGCTTCCGCGAAAGAGCCGGCATGGGCGCGTGGACCAGCCTGCTGCGCCCACTCCTCGCCCTTGGGATTGCCTGATTCACGGGAACCCATCATGACCTCGTGGCCCAGCAACACCAACTTGCCAGCGAGGGCGTGGCCCACCATTCCTGTTCCCAGAACAGCGATTTTCATGGAAGCTCCCTTGGTCGACGTGCAGTGATGCTGCCATTCTGCACCGATTTGCGCGACGGGAACACGGTTCTACCGGCGCCGGCAGGTAACACCCGCAACGCTACCGCCCCACACCATAGACTGGGGATCATGACCGAGCAGAACAATGCCCTCCCCGAAGACGACGATTCCTTCAACCCGTCAGCGAGTTCCCTCGCGGGCCAGGTGGATCGCGGCGTCATGGATGAGCTGCTCTCCATCCGGTCCAGCATCGACAACATTGATGCCACACTCGTTTTCCTGCTCGCGGAACGCTTCAAGGCCACCCAGAAAGTAGGGATCCTGAAGGCCACGCACAAGCTTCCCGCGGGCGACCCCGGACGGGAAGCAGCCCAGATCGCCCGGCTTCGCCGCCTGGCCGAGGACGCGCATCTTGACCCCGCATTTGCCGAGAAGTTCCTGAATTTCATCATCAGTGAAGTGATCCGCCATCACGAGGCCATCGCAGAGGATCACCAGATCTCCAGCCGGCAGGCCTGAAAGTATGTCGGGAGAAGTGCAGCGGGTCAGCGCTACGGCGCTGGGCCCATGGCCCGGGATTGACCCTGCCGAGTCCATGCGAATCATTCGGGGCGAATTGGGCGACCCCCACCTTCCGTTCCTGCCCGAACTGCCGGACCGTGGTGTCGGATCCGACGCCGTTGGACGTACAGCTTCGCTGCTGGTGGACTTGGCCGTGGACGTTCAACCCCACGGATGGAGATTGGTGGACCGGGGAGGAAAGGACGCCCAGCGGGCACGATCCGCGCTTGCCACCGACATCAACATCCTGGCCGACATCGCTGGAACAGAGGAAGTTTCAGCCACCGGGATCAAGATCCAGCTGATGGGTCCCATGAGCCTCGCAGCCGGTTTGTACCTCCACAACGGCGAGAGAGCCCTTCTCGATTTTGGGGCGCGCCGTGACATTGCAGAGTCACTGGCAGCTGGAGTCGCAGAACACTTTCAGCGGATCTTGGGAGCTGTCCCAGGAGCGGGCGTCGTGGTCCAGTTGGACGAGCCGGACATTGCCGCAGTTATGGGCGGAACCATCCCGACGGCGAGTGGTTACCGCACTCTGCGCTCCATCCCCGGTGAGGAAGTGGCGGGAGCCTGGCGGTTGGTGATCGACGCGCTCAGGGCAGCGGGAGCCGTCGAAATCGTGGTGTCCGTACCGGAGATCGAGGCACCAATCGATCGCATACTCGAAGCGGGCGCCGATGGCATTGCCGTGCCGCTGAAAGCCTTGACAACCCGCCAATGGGAGCACCTTGCCGGGGCAGTGGAAGATGGCAAACGTGTGTGGGCCGGTGCTATGCCCACAATGGGCGCTGATGCCATGCTCCCGCGGACTGCGGACGTCGTGGAAAGCATTTGGCGGCCTTGGAGCCAACTGGGCCTCCCGGCGTCGGCCTTGTCGGCATTGCGCTTAACGCCAGCAACGGGACTCGCGCATCTGAAGCCGTCCACAGCCAAGGAAGTGCTCACCCGGCTCACCCAAGTGGCGGACGGCCTGGACCAACTGGCGCAAGGCTGATCGGCGAGGGGGTTAGATTCTCTTTTCCCAGCGATCCGGTTCCGCGTAGCGGGGGAGCGATGTGCCAGGGGCAGCCCCGGGTAGGTAGGGCGCCAACCGGTAATCGAAGCGGCCCGCATAGACAAGCACTACGCCGATCTGGGGTTGGATGACCTTGACCTGGATCCGGTGCTTGCCCTCGTTCTCGTCCCACCATTGCTCCGCGAAGGCCTTCGCGTCGAGCGCCGCCGGCAATGGAATGCGTAGTGGACCCAGGAAGAGCCGGCTCGCTTTCGACACTCCGCGTAGCCTGCCGATGGGCGTGACGCTGACATCGAGGTCGGTGACGAGGCGGCGGTAACGACCAACATGGTCCACTAAGCGGGTCGGCGAGGGCGTGTCGGAGCTGGTATGCGGCGTCGTGATAGCGCTCGTGGTGTCGTGGAACAACCGCGTCCCGGATGGGAAGTAGATTTCACGCCGTGCCGTGAGGGCTTGCCGGCCAAAGGGATCCACGTGGGCGTGGTTTTCAATGCGGAACGGAATGCCTTCACCGTATTCAGGGAAGAAGGCCTCTTCGCTTCCCGTCAAGGCCAGCAAAGGACGCAGCCATTTTTGCTGGCACCCCACGACGTCAAAGACCCCTTCGCCGATTCCATATGAGCCGGAGCCTGCCGCGAGGGAGAAGTACTCCTGGAGTTCGGGGGCCAGCTTGGTGAAATCATTGCCCAGGGCCAACCGGTAGATAGGTTCGTTCATTGGAATCCTTCCTAGAGCCGTCCGGCCGCTTTTAGCCGGATGTAGGTGTCAGCCAGCAGGGGAGGGACCTCAGAGGGTTCGGCGTCCACCACTTCAGCGCCGAGTTGCCGCAGTTGTTCTGTGACGGCAGCGCGTTCCAGGAGTGCGCGTTCCGCGGCGGCGGCACGGAAAACCTGGCTGGCGGTGGAACGTCCGGCTTTCATGGCTGCCAGCAAGGGGTCCCGGACAGATGCGACCACCACTACGTGCTGGCGGACCAGTTGGGCCACCATGGGAAGAAGGCCTTCCTCGGGGGCGCCGCCGTCGAGGGCTGTCAAAAGCACCACAAGAGAGCGGTGTGCCGAGACAGCCCGCACCTGGCCTGGGATCTGCTGCCAGTCCAGTTCGATGAGCTCGGCCTCCAACGTCGCCATGGCTTGAACGAGTTGGGCCAGGAGATTGCCTTTCGAAGCGGATTCGACCCTCGCGCGGAGCATCCGGTCGTAGGCGAGGAAGTCAACCCGATCCCCGCCCCGTTCCGCCAGAACCGCGAGCAGCAGCGCAGCCTCAATCCAAGTATCGAGCCTCGGCTCGTCGTCAATCCTGGCCGCTGCGGTTCGCGATGTGTCCAGAACGATCACAACCCGCCTGTCCCGTTCCGGACGCCAGGTACGCACCACCACAGATGTGCGACGTGCGGTTGCACGCCAGTCAATGGAACGAACGTCATCGCCACGAACGTAGTCCCGCAGGGAATCGAACTCCGTTCCCGCGCCCCGGATCTGCACAGCGGCCCTGCCATCAAGTTCGCGCAGCTTGCGTAGTTTCGATGGCAGATGCCGCTTGGAATGGAAGGGCGGGAGCACTCGAAGCCGCCCGGGAAGTGCCCTTGTTCGCTGCCGGGCAGCCAGCCGCAAGGGCCCATAGGAGCGGATCGTCACGTGTGGGCTCTCAAGATCCCCGCGGCGCCGTGGCACCAGGGACACCGTCATGCGGCGACGTTCGCCAGGTGGAACGTCCAGCGGCTGGGCTGGGTTAAGGGCTCCAGCGGAAGGTTGCCAACCATCCCGGACCATCGCCCGCAGCTTCCTGCCGCCCAGGTTGGTTACCGTGAGGACGGAATCAACGTGACTCTCCAAAGTGACGTTGCCCGGTTGCTGACGTACCAAGCCCAGTTTGGCTGGGGAAGCCGCCAGGACAAGGTCAAGGGTCAGGAACAGCAGCAGTCCGATAGCGACGAACAGCACCGTGCTCCACGCGGGAAACAGCAGCAACGGAACCAGCCCGGCAACTGCCAGCAACACAAAACGACCCGTGATGGCCATCAGGGCAACCTTGCCATTGCTGTCATTTGCATCATCTGCATCACCGGCAGAATCAACGAGGCACCGGAACGGACGCGAGGATGCTGCCCAGGACGTCGTCAACGTGGATGCCATCCATCTGGGCCTCAGGACGCAGGCCTACCCGGTGCCTGAGGCAAGGCAACGATAACGCTTTGACGTCGTCCGGCGTCACGAAGGGCCGCCCGGACAACCAGGCCCATGCCTTTGACGTGTTCAAAAGAGCAGTAGCGCCTCGAGGGGAGACGCCAAGCTGGAAGGACGGGGCTGACCTGGTGGCCCGGACTACATCCACGATGTAGGCCAGGATTTCCGGTGCCACAGTCACTTGCGCCACAGCCGCACGCGCGTTGGAAAGCTCGACGGCGCCAGCCACCGGCCGCACGCCGGCTGCGGCGAGGTTTCGGGGATCGAAGCCGCCCGCGTGCCGACGGATCACTTCGATTTCCTCGGCCCTGCCCGGCAAAGGCATGGTCAGTTTGAGGAGGAATCTGTCCAATTGGGCCTCGGGCAGGGGGTAGGTTCCTTCGTATTCGACAGGATTCTGGGTGGCTGCCACGATGAAGGGTGCCGGCAGCGGCCTGGACACGCCGTCTACGGAAACCTGGCGTTCCTCCATTGCTTCCAGGAGCGAGGCCTGCGTCTTGGGTGGCGTTCGGTTTATTTCATCGGCCAGCAGGATGTTCGTGAAAACAGGCCCTTCCCGGAAAGTGAATTCCGATGAATGCGAGTCATACACCAAGGAACCCGTGACGTCTCCGGGCATGAGATCCGGGGTGAACTGTACGCGCTTGGTTTCCAGGCTCAGGGCAGTTGACAACGCCCGGACCAACAGGGTCTTGGCGACTCCGGGCACACCTTCCAGCAGGACATGGCCGTCGCAGAGAAGGGCGATGAGCATCCCGGTCACTGTGGGATCCTGCCCCACCACGGCCTTCCCAACCTCGGTCCGGACGTTCAACAGGGACTGCCGGGCAGGATCCTCCACCCCCTGATGGGCCGCGCCTCCGGAGTATTGGTAGTTGCTGTCCGTATAGCTGTTCGGCTGGTTGCTCATCAGGCCGTCGCCTCCTGTTCGATTCGTTCGATCTGTTGTGCCCACTGCACCAGTTGTCCTTCTGTCTGCGGCTTGGAATCAATTAACGACCACCGGATCGCCGGTGCTTGCCGTCCAAGGCGCCGGGCCACGGCGTCGACGATGACTTCCGCGGTGGCGTCGGTCCCCAGATTGAAATGCTTGGCCAACCGGGCGAGGGTTCCTGCCCGCAAATTGTCGGCCGCGCGTTCAACGGCACGTGAATCCTGATAGAGACGTGCACGGCCTTCGGCCGTTTCGGCTGCCTTCACCACCACGGGAAGCGGTTCAAAGACCAACGGTCCCAAGCGTCGTCCGCGCCAGAGAATGGCAAGGATAGCTACGACACCCAGCCATGGGCCCGCAAACGCCAGCCATGCAGGTGCAAGTTCGTTCAGCGTCGGGGCGGATCTATCGGACGCTACATCCGTGAGGCCTGGTGTGTACCAGACCAAGTCGGGCGCGCCTCCCAAGGTCCGGATGGCCAATGCTGCGTTGCCTTCGGCAGCGAGGTGTTGGTTTTCCAGCAACTCAGTGCTCCCCAGCACCACCACGCGCCCATCCGCCGAGGCCACATAAAGACCAGGTCCATCGCTGCGGGTGGCGTAGCAAATTACGGGACCCAGGTAGACGGGTCCTTGTGCTGCAACGGCTCCCGCCCGCTCTGCGTCTTCCTGGCCGCAGCCAGGTTCAAGGATTTTCGTTGCTTCGGGAACCACTCCGCCGGGACGGATGCCCGGCTCAAGGCCGTTCAGCGTGCGTAGTCGTGGTGCGACCACCACTAACCGGTCGGCCTCGGACCTGAGATCTTCCAACTGCGACCTGTCCAGGAAACCGCGGGGGTCATAGAGCAGCACGGTGGTATGGGTGTCGTCGGAAATGGCTGTCAAGGTGTCTTCGAGGGTATCGGTGGGAGTTATGGCAACACCGTGGCGCCCCAGTATTTCGGCCAACGCCATGGCCCCGTCGGGAGCGGGATTACGGGTAGACAAGGCCCGGGAGTCGTTGGGCGCCGAGAACCGCTCCACTGCCAGGAACGTCACGAACGCGGCAAACACTACGCCCAGCGCAATCCAAACCAGGTGCTTTCGGAACCAACTCCACATGGCGCTGGTCCGCCGTGGAGGAGGAGTTCCTTCCTGCAAAGCTTCAGGCACCTGTTCCTGGAGGGTCATCGCGGCACCGCGAATCCCTGTTGGTACTGGCCGCTGAAGTCAGGTGTCAGGGCCAGGAGGTCTGTATCCAGCTTGCGCAGCTCGTCATAATCCGAGCGTGTCGCGGCCTGTTCTCCGTAGCGGACCGCATCAAACAGGCGGGCGGCATCAACAAGCCGGAGCTGGGCGGGAGCGAAGGCCTGGCCCAAGTGATTAGCGGCTTCATCGGCCGTCCGTCCAGCCCGCGCTTCAATAACATCGCGCTCCTCCGCGGAGCGCACCAAGGCCCGGAACTGATCGACGACGGCGGACGGCCAGTCGCCGTCGTCGGACGCGGCCAAAGCGCGCTTCCGATATGTGGCAGCGTCCACAACCGCGTCCTTGCCGTAAATGCCGGCAACGGAGGTTTTTCGCGTTGCATTCAGCCTGGGACGGACTACGAAGATAGCCACCACAATGAGTACCACAGCCAAGGCAATGATGAGGGGAACAGCGATGTTGCCGGCCGGGGAAGTTCCGTCCCCGTCCAGGGAGCTGAGCCAGTCCAGGAAATCGCGCCAAAGCTGGTCCAGCCAACTGGGCCGGGCTTGGGCATACTGCGCCTTGGATAGTTCCTCCTCGGCCCAACGACGTGCTTCGTCCCGGTCCGGACTCACCGGCGGCTCAGTGCCGGCCAAAGCGGTAATGACATGGAGTAAGGCTGGACTCATGCCTGCGGCCGGCGCCCGGGAGGAGTGCCTGGCCATTGCCCGCCGCCAGGGGGCCATGTGCTGCCCTGGAACTGCGGGGCAGGACCACCGGGGATTCCCTCCGGATCTGCACCACTTTCCATCAGGCGCATCAACTCCACGTCCAGCCCATCCCGACGCATTCGAAGATCCATATAGATGAGCGCGGACACCGATGTTTGGAAAGCGAAAGTCACAGACCCTACCAAAGCCCCAATTGCCATCGAGATCACAGTCGTGAGGACCAGGGTGGAGGCCACTGTCCCGGCGTCGGGGTGGGGGGAGACTACGGAGCCTATCGCGGTAGCAGCGAGAGACGCTGGAATCTGCACTATCTGGGCGATGATTCCCACCATGACGCTCACCAGCAGCGTTATGCCGAAGATGCGCCACCAATTGCTCTTGGTCAACTGCCAGGATCGCAGGAGTCCGTCATAGACGCCGATCCGTTCCACGACGATGGCGGCGGGGGCGAACATGAGCTTCAGTCCAATCCAGACAAAGACGACGATGGCCCCGAAGCCCAAGGGAAACACAATCAACAAGGCAGCCGGTCCCAAGGCCGTGAACAACAGCACGGCAATCCCGACGACGGCAGCTGCGGCCAGCAGTCCACCGAAAGTGAGCACGGCTGCTACTCCCAGGAGAGGCAGGATCCGCCCGGCAGCCAGCTTCCACATTTGACCGAAGCCCGTCCGCCGGTTGAGGACAGAACGGGAAACCGGAATGACCATGACGCCCTGGAGAACGGCGCCGAGAAAGCCGATCAACACGGAGACTCCCACCGAACCCGCCATGACGGCCACGAACGGGCCGAAGAACCCAGTCGCGTCCCCGCTGAAATCCGTCGCTTCCAACGAATCCATAAGCTCGTACATGGCGACGGTGACAACACCCAGGAGGGCAGCGGCAACGGCCTGGACGATCAGGGCTGAACCAAACATGGAGGCGGCATTCCGGCGTATGGTCTGGAAGGAGCCATCAAGCAGCTCCCCGAATTGCAGGGGCCTCAAGGGAATGACACCTGGCTTGGGTGGGGCAACGTACATTGGTTGGCCATAGGGCGGACCGCCGGGCGCTCCATAGTATGGACCGCCGGGCCCAGCCGCAGGCCATCCGCCCGCTGGTCCTGGTCCTGGTCCTGGTCCGGGCGGAGGGTAGCCCGGCCAATTGTTGGCGCCACCCTGTGGGTGTGACCATGTGGGTGGCCCACCCCACTGGGGCTGGTTGCCCCAGGCAGGCTGACCGCCCGGATATGGCTGCTGGCCGTGCTCTGGCTGTGACACGATTTCCTCCCCAAGAGACCCGGCCGCCGACATGCGACGTCCCCCACATTGGACCTTCGCCCCAAGCCTATAGTCCCGGTGTCCTCCCTCATAGCTTGAAGCCCTCACTGTCCTGGCCAGCGGAACTACGTCGAGCCAAGCGCGGACGTGCAGTACGGTGGAAGTGCCTTGGGGGACGCCATGCCGTGCGGCCGCCCAACAGGACAAAGGCTGGGCGATAAGGGAATATATAACTATGAAGGCACGCATTCTGGTAGTTGACGACGACGAAGCGCTCGCAGAGATGATTGGTATTGTCCTGCGCAATGATGGCTTCGAGCCGGTATTCTGCGCAGACGGCGGCCAGGCTCTTGAAGTGTTCCGTTCGTCCAAGCCCGATTTGGTCCTCTTGGATCTCATGCTTCCGGGTTCGGATGGCATCGAAGTTTGTCGGCAGATTCGTGGAGAATCGGACGTTCCCATCGTCATGCTCACCGCAAAATCGGACACCTCGGATGTTGTCCGCGGCCTTGAATCCGGTGCTGACGACTACGTGCCCAAGCCTTTTAAACCCGCTGAACTCGTGGCCCGAGTCCGTGCACGCCTTCGGCCGGGCGAACAAAAGGCGCCTGAAACCTTGCGGATTGCTGATGTAACCATCGACGTCGCCGGGCACCTGGTCACCCGCGGTGGAGAGCGAATCTCGCTTACACCGTTGGAGTTCGACCTCCTGGTAGCACTGGCCCGCAAGCCGTGGCAGGTCTTCACGCGCGAACTTTTGCTTGAACAGGTATGGGGATACCGCCATGCCGCGGACACCCGGCTGGTCAATGTCCACGTTCAGCGTTTGCGCTCCAAGATTGAACGGGATCCGGAAGCGCCCGAAGTTGTATTGACGGTGCGTGGTGTCGGGTATAAAGCAGGTTCCTGAGTCTCCCACCGGCAAGACCGGCACTACGGACAAGGACCAGCGGGCCGACAGTCCGGAGCAGCGGGCCCAGGAGCAGACCGCAGCCCAGGAACAGACCGCAGAGACTTCGGCGTCCGGGAATTCACCCTCCGCTCCCAGCGATCCAGTAAGAAGGAATCTTCCCTGGCTGATGTGGCGCGCCAGGATATGGACGCGACGTGGCCTGATTCTGGTTCTGAGGGTTTCCCGACTCGTCTCGATCGGTGTCCGGCAGATACGGCCAGGTCTTCGCTTCCTCTGGCGTTCTTTGCTGAGGCGGTGGCGCCGGTCTTTGGAGTTCAGGACCGTGCTGACGACTCTCCTGCTTGCCGTGACGTCTTTTGCGATCGTCGGAGCTTACCTTTCCAACCAGATCGCGAATAACCTGTTCCAGGAAAGGCTGGCCCAGGCGGAGTCGGAATCCCGCTACAACGTCAAACAGGTTCAGGACACCTTCGACGGCGCACAGGTTACTGATCAATCAAGCGTCATCACGTTGGTTTATGACACATTAACCGCCGTAGAGGGCCGGGGCTCTGTGATCCAGCGGCGCTACGTCTTTGAAGCAGTGCCGGAACAGACCAAACCCCGTAACCGCTGGGTTGAGTCGCGCGCCTCGGACCAGCTCACTGTCCGCGTCATCCCGCCGGAATTGCGAAAGGCTGTCCAGGAAGGCGGGAAGCAACAATTCTGGGCCTCCATGCAGTTCCCGGTCGGAAACGAGGACCGCCCGGGTATTGCTGTAGGAAACAAAGTGACCTTCAACGGCACTGCCTATGAGCTGTATTTGATCTATGACCTGAACACTGCCCAGAAGACCCTGGACGAAATCCAGAACGTGCTGTGGGCAGGTGGTGCGGCGCTGGTGCTCATGATCGGTGCCATCGCCTGGTACGTCACCCGCAACGTCGTCAGCCCTGTGAGCCACGCTGCCGTGGTGTCGGAAAAGCTGGCGGCAGGCCAACTCCAAGAGCGCATGGTGGTCAAAGGCGAGGATGAGGTAGCCAGGCTTGGTGCGTCGTTCAACCATATGGCCGCCAGCCTGCAGGAGCAGATCACGCAGTTGGCCACGTTGTCCCAAATGCAGCAAAGATTCGTCTCGGATGTTTCCCACGAACTTCGCACCCCCTTGACCACCGTTCGCATGGCTGCCGAGGTCCTTTACGACGCCCGTGAAGACTTTGATCCGATGAACAAACGCTCGGCCGAACTCCTCTATCACCAGGTGGAGCGGTTCCAGTCCTTGTTGTCGGATTTGCTGGAGATTTCGCGCTTCGATGCTGGGGCCGCCGTCTTGGACGCCGAACCCCAGGACATCTTCCAGGTGATTTCGCACGTCATGGAGGGTGCAGCACCCGTAGCCGCCGAATACGGCTCTGAGGTCCGCCTGAACGCCCGTCAGAAGAGCATCATTGTCGAAATGGACTCGCGCAGGATTGACCGGATCCTGAGGAACCTGCTTCTCAACGCCCTTGAGCACGGCGAAGGAAAGCCGATCCACATATCCGTGGCAGCAAACCATGACGCCGTGGCCGTGGCCGTGCGTGACCACGGAATTGGAATGAGCCAAGCGGAAGCTGCCAGGGTTTTCGACCGATTCTGGCGGGCTGACCCGGCACGCGCCCGTACCACTGGTGGCAGCGGACTGGGCTTGTCCATCGCCGCTGAGGACACCAAGCTGCACAACGGCTGGCTTCAGGCATGGGGCCGCAAAGGGGCGGGCTCAAACTTCAGGTTGACCTTGCCGCTCAAGCAGGGTGGAACCATCCTCAAGTCGCCACTTCAGCTGGAACCTGCGGACATCGAATTGCCCGGAGCCGGCAGCGAACGCCAGATGCTTGTCCTGGGTACGGGTTTTGGCGCTACAGAGGGCAAGTCCGACGTCGGAACGCCTCCTTTGGGTGACAAGGGAAAGGGCGATGCATCATGAGGGTCCTTGGCACCGCACGCAGACGGGCTGCCGTTGCCGTGCTGGCGGCGCTCATGGTCTTGCTGGCTTCATGCGCCCAGATTCCCCGCTCCGGCCCAGTGGGAAAAAGCCAGGATGAGGGAGCAGGAAACCCCAACGCCCCTGTATTCTTCCCCGCAGCACCGCGGGCGGGCTCCACACCTGAAGCCGTCATTGAGGATTTCTATATGGCCGGCAGCGGCTATGAGGACGACTATCCCGTAGCACGGCAATATCTGACCCAGGCCCAGGCCGTTACGTGGAAACCGGATAAGCGGGCCGTCGTGTTCCGCGGGGCGCACGTGGTCAAGACGGCCGTGGAGAATGAATACCTCTACGAGGTCGATCTTGCCTACACGGTGGATGCGGACGGAATAGCCACGCAGTTCCCACCTGGGACCAAGGAGACCATCCCCGTCTCGCTGGAGAAAGTGGAAGGGGAGTGGCGGATCTCCAAAGTTCCGGATGGTACTGCGATTCCGGAAGAGACGTTCAAAGTCATTTACGGCGCCTTCCCCATCTACTTCTATGACCCGACGTTCACGTATGCGGTGCCGGACTACCGATGGTTCATCAAGAAGAAGACTGTTAAATCCATGACCAGCGCCCTTCTTGCTGGGCCTGCGCCCTACTTGCGTGGGGCAGTGGTGAGCGCCTTTCCCTCTGGAATGAAGTTGGCCCGGGAATCTGTCCCGGTAGTTTCCGGAGCAGCCCAGGTGGATTTGTCAGCCAAGGAACTGTTCGACGCATCGGCAGAAGACCGCCAACGCATGCAGAACCAGCTGGCACTAACGTTCAGGGGGCAACCGGACGTCATTAATGTCCAGCTTCGCGCCGACCAGGACCTGGTCCGAGTCGAGGACAACGGGACAGTTCTACCGCCGGTTGTGGACAAGAATGTGCCTGCCCGCCAGATTGCGGTCAATAACGGCGACTTGGTCCGCTACGAGAACAATCGTGTTTCACCATTGCCCGACATCCAGTCGGTTGCAGGCCTTGGGCCCCATTCACCCGCCGAATCGCCTGTATCCCAAACCGTTGCCTTCCTCAACGGCGACAAAACCACCTTGTACTCCATCGAGCCGGGTCAACCGGCCCGCCAGTTGACCACCCGAAGCACGTTGACCGGGCCATCGTTCAGTCCTCATGATTGGGTTTGGACGGCGGGACCAGGCGCCAGCGGGAATACTGAGGTTGTGGCTTTCAAACCCACGGGCGTTGCCCCCGGAATGGCCATACCCACGGCGACCATCTCTCCCACGTGGCTGTCCGGACGGATCGTCAAGGATTTTCGGATCTCGCGCGAAGGCACCCGGGCCCTGGTGATATCCGAGGCGAACGGTAAATCAGTGGTTCAGGTGACGGGCATCGTCCGGAATGCAGACGGCGCGCCGAAGGATCTTACGGCTCCTGTCACTCTTTTCACCTCCACCTCGCCTGACCAGGGAGTGTGGGTCAACGGATCCACGGTTGCCGTCATGGCCAGTTCGGCGACGGCTACAGTGGTTCCGGAGTTGCTTTCCCTTACCTCGGGGGAGCCGCAGCAACTGGCACCCTGGGACGGCCTCATGAGCCTGAGCGCAGGGAACGGGTCAGAACAGATCTACGGCCAGTCCGCAGCGGGAATTTTCCAACGTGTCGGAAATGGTTGGGAGCTTCAGCTCAAGGGCCCAACGGAGCCGGCCTTCCCCGGCTGAGCCGGAGCGCCCTGGAGGCGCTGCCGCAACAAGACGGTGGTTGTTCACATAGCGGGTTCCAGGGCTGTCACCGGAACAAAAAGTGCTCAAGGCTACTAGCATGATCGTTTCCTTGAACAACCTTCCATCTGCCGTCAATTGTCCTGGATCTGCTCAACGTATCCGACGCCGGCTTGACCCGGATGTTGGTGCCCCGGACTCCTCAGGACCCCGGCGACGCGGAAAAGACAGGCGCTTGCTTGGGCGCCTGATCGCCAACCTGCAAGGGGCGTTGATGGAGTTGCTTGCACTACTGGTTCCCGTTGAATGCGTCTGCTGTGGTGCGGAAGATACCGTCCTGTGCAGGCATTGTGCCAAGCGGGTGCGTCAGCTTTGCAGGAAGCCCTTCAGGGCCGAACAGGAATCGCCTGCGTTGGTTGATGTGGATGGCACCGTAAAGCTGGGCGTGGTGGCCGCGGGGCCCTACAGGGATGAACTTTCGCAGTCCCTGTTGTCCTTCAAGAGCTTCGGCCAGAGGCGACTGGCTGAGGTGTTGGCGCCCTGCCTCGGAAACGCAGTTCGGCTGGCCACTGGTAACCAGCCAGGCTTTTGCGTTGTTCCTGTTCCCAGCAGTGCGAAGGCCTTCCGAAGCCGGGGTTTCAGCCCCGTACACGTTCTGCTCCACTGCATGAAGAGACGAGGGATGTTTTCCCGGTACCCGGGTTTTGATGCACTTGAGAAGACCGGGAGTCTCCTGGAAAACAGGGGGCTGGCCGCAACGTGCAAAGACCTGATTGGAAATGGCGTCAGAGCCATCCTTGGCGCGGAGGGGAGAGATGGTTCCACAGGCCAAAAAGGCCTCGGCAGGGGTGAGCGTGCCAGGCGTGTCCGGGGTTCCATGAGGGTTCGGCCCCGCTACAGGGAACAGATCCGTGGGCAAAGGTGCCTGATTGTGGACGATGTTCTCACCACTGGAGCCACGCTTGCGGAGGCTGCACGGGCAGTGTCTGCGGCCGGAGGGATAGTCTGCGGCGCCGTTGTTCTCGCGGCCACGAGGCCACCAGCCTACGCCTCGCACACCGCCGGAGACGAGCCCCGTGGTGGGGTTAAGACGCAAACAAAAAATAAGTGGCCAAAGGGTGAATAACTCGTGCCGATGAACTAACGTCGGTTGTGGGTACCAAGAACAGATGTACCTGTCGATAGCGGCTCGGAAAGGGGCTCGACTGTCCGTCAGACCAGCCCCCTACAGCGTCGTTGTCGTGTCACCTGAGTTATTTGGAGGGCACCATGGAGTTCATGATCAGCGGACGAAATCTGACAGTTTCTGACCGCTTTCGCGAATATGCCGGCGAGAAAATCTCAAAGATTGAATCGTTGGGGGACAAAGTCCAGCGAGTCGACGCCAAGGTTTCCAAGGAGACCAACCCCCGGCAAACGCCGGGACAGCTCACCGTTGAAGTGACAGTTCTGGGCCGAGGCCCCGTTATCCGTGCCGAGGCCACAGCCGCTGACAAATTTGCTGCCTTCGATCTTGCGTACAACAAGCTGCTTGAGCGGTTGCGTCGCGCAAAGGACAGGAAGAAGGTGCACCATGGGCGACACACGCCCAAGGCCGTTCGGGAAGCAACGGCCTCCCTTGAGCCCGCGAGTGCCAGCGAGCCAATTTACGTAGAGGCCAACAGCCACCAGGAGCCTGCACCGCAGGCCGATGTGCGGTCGCCCTACGAGATCGAGAACGACATTCCAGCGGGAGATTCACCCGTTTTGATCCGTCGGAAGGTTTTCCCTGCAGCATCCCTCACGCTCGATGATGCGGTGGACAACATGGAACTGGTGGGACACAACTTCTACCTGTTCCTGGATAAGGAAACCAATGCGCCCTCGGTTGTGTACCGGCGCAATGGCTGGACTTATGGTGTCATAACCCTGGACTCCACCTGCGAGCCCGGCGAGGAAGCCGTGGAGGAGAAGATCCACGCGTACCGCTCAGATGACCAGGCGGCCACCGCCAAGTAAGGCTTGATCGCCGTGAAAGGACTTCAATGACCGCTTCGCTGAGCCTGTCACAGGCACGGCGGATCGCATTGGCAGCCCAAGGATTGGCGAAAGTCCGGCCCGCCGGCCCCGTGACCTCACGGGCGGTGGGCCGGACCTTTGCCCAGATCCAGCTTGTCCAGATCGACTCCGTGAATGTGTTGGCCCGGAGCCACTATCTGCCATTCTTTTCCCGTTTGGGAAACTACGATCCGGCAATCCTTCACTCCATGGCAGGTAGAAACCCTCGCAAAATGATGGAGTACTGGGCACACGAAGCCAGCTATATCCGACCGGAGCATTTTCAGGATCTCCTTCTCTGGCAAAAGCGGGCGTGGGTGGGTGCTCATCACTTGGAGCCCACCGTGCGGATTGCCATGGAGGAACGAATCCTCGCGGCCCTGGAGGCTGGACCGCCGATGACGGCGTCTGCCTTGACTGCACAACTTGGGCACACAGGGGATGCTGAAAGCGTAAATTGGGGCTGGAACTGGAACACCGTGAAGCGCGTTCTGGAGCATCTGTTTGAAGAAGGCCGCGTTTCGGCAGCTTCGCGGACACCCCAATTCGAACGCCTCTACACACTTACTTCCAGGGTTCTGCCGGGTTCGGTGCACGGCGGGATGGATGCAGATGCCGCCCTTGACCGGCTCATGGATGCAGCCGCAATGGCACACGGCATCGGAACGGTCCGCTGTTTTGCCGACTACTTTCGGACGCCGATGAAGGCCGGGGCGGCGTCAGTACAGCGCCTTCTCCAAGCAGGCCGGCTGGAGCGCGTTTCCGTTCGCGGTTGGGACCGGGAAACCTACCGGCACGTCGAGGCCAGATTGCCACGCAGGGCCGAAGGCCGGGCCCTCCTGAGCCCTTTTGACTCGCTGGTCTTCGAGCGGCGGCGCCTCGAAGAGTTGTTCGGATTCCATTATCGGATTGAGATCTACACGCCCGCCGCAAAGCGCCGTTACGGCTACTATGTTTTGCCCTTCCTGCTCAGGGAAGGCATTGTGGCACGGGTCGATTTGAAGGCTGACAGGGCCGCAGGCCAACTCCTGGTTCGGTCCGCCTTTGGTGAGCCAGGAGCGCCACCGGATACCGCCGTCGAGCTTTCCGCCGAATTGTGGCTCTTGGCCCAATGGCTCGGCCTTCAGGAAGTTGTTGTGTGGCCCGTGGGGGATCTCTCGGAACCGCTCGCCGAGGCAGTGGGCCGGGGCACTGTCGGACGCTGTGAACCAGAGGGGCAAAGCAGTCCGCTCACAGGGGAACCGGATAACGTGGCGATACTCTCTCCCGTAGACTGAAACAGCCAGAATTCGGCAGCATGAGACTGGGAGCAATTTCACGTGGCATCACTAATCGAAAAACTTCTCCGCACGGGTGACAAGAAAACACTCAGGCAACTGCGGAACTATGCCGATTCCATCAATGCCCTGGAAGACTCTTTCAAGACGTTCTCTGACGCTGAACTTCGGGAGGAAACGGACCGTCTGCGCTCGCGGCACCAGGACGGCGAGACCTTGGACGCTCTCCTGCCGGAGGCGTTCGCTGCAGTCCGCGAGGCCTCATCCCGAACGCTGGGCATGCGGCACTTTGACGTGCAGCTCATGGGTGGTGCCGCCCTCCACCTGGGCAACATCGCCGAAATGAAAACCGGTGAAGGCAAGACCCTCGTGGCAACTGCACCGGCATACCTCAATGCCCTTACGGGCAAGGGCGTCCACGTGGTCACGGTGAATGATTACCTCGCCGAATACCAGTCCGAGCTTATGGGACGTGTCTACCGCTTCCTTGGCCTCACAAGCGGCTGTATCCTCTCCAACCAGGATCCGTCCGTGCGTCGGCAGCAGTACGCGGCAGACATCACCTACGGGACAAACAACGAATTCGGCTTCGACTATTTGCGCGACAACATGGCCTGGGACGCCAGTGAACTGGTCCAGCGCGGCCACAACTTCGCCATTGTGGATGAAGTTGACTCGATTCTGATTGATGAAGCGCGAACCCCCCTCATCATCTCCGGCCCGGCCCAAGGCGACACAAACCGCTGGTTCAGCGAATTCGCGAAGGTCGTACTCCGACTTCAACCAGAGGTTGACTACGAGGTCGACGAGAAGAAGCGGACTGTTGGTGTCTTGGAAGCCGGAATTGAAAAGGTGGAGGACTACCTCGGTATCCAGAACCTGTACGAATCGGCCAACACCCCACTCATTGGTTTCCTGAACAACGCCATCAAGGCGAAGGAACTCTTCAAGCGCGATAAGGATTACGTCATCCTCGACGGCGAGGTCCTGATTGTTGACGAGCACACAGGCCGTATCCTCGCCGGTCGACGATACAACGAAGGCATGCACCAGGCCATTGAGGCCAAGGAAAACGTCGAGATCAAGGCCGAAAACCAGACTCTGGCAACGGTAACGCTGCAGAACTACTTCCGCATGTATTCCAAGCTGTCCGGCATGACGGGTACGGCCGAGACCGAGGCAGCCGAGTTCATGAGCACGTACAAACTCGGCGTTGTGCCGATCCCCACAAACCGGGACATGCAGCGCATTGACCAGTCGGACCTCGTCTACAAGAACGAGATCGTCAAGTTTGACGCCGTCGTCAAGGACATCGCGGAACGCCACGAGAAGGGCCAGCCCGTACTGGTTGGCACCACCAGCGTTGAGAAGAGCGAGTATCTGTCCAAGCTGCTGGCGAAGGAAGGAATCCGCCACGAGGTTCTCAACGCCAAGAACCACGCGCGGGAAGCCTCCATCGTGGCTCAGGCCGGACGTAAGGGTGCTGTCACGGTAGCCACCAACATGGCAGGCCGCGGTACCGACATCATGCTTGGTGGCAACGCCGAATTCACCGCTATCGCAGATCTCGCCAAGAGGGGCCTGGATCCGGAGGAGAACTCGGAAGAGTATGAAGCAGCATGGCCGGAGGCACTCGCTGCGGCCAAGCAGGCGGTTAAGGACGAGCACGAGGAAGTACTGGACCTTGGCGGCCTCTACGTGCTGGGCACCGAGCGCCACGAATCCCGCCGGATTGATAATCAGTTGCGGGGCCGCTCCGGACGTCAGGGCGATCCCGGGGAATCCCGTTTCTACCTTTCACTGACCGATGACCTCATGAGGCTGTTCAATTCCGGTGCTGCCGAGCGGCTCATGAACAGTTCCGTGCCCGACGACGTCGCGCTGGAATCAAAGCTTGTCTCCCGTGCCATTGCCTCGGCTCAAGGTCAGGTGGAAGCCCGCAACGCGGAGCAGCGTAAGAACGTCCTCAAGTACGACGACGTCCTGAACCGCCAGCGTGAAGCGATCTACGGGGACCGTCGTCGGATCCTCGAAGGTGATGACCTGCACGAAAAGGTCCAGTTCTTCCTGGAAGACACCATCAACGCCCTTATTGACGCCGCTACGGCAGAAGGCAACGGCGATGACTGGGACTTCAACCAGCTCTGGTCCAACCTGAAGACGCTTTACCCGGCCACCGTAACTGCCCAGGAAATCATTGATGAGGCCGGCGGCAAGTCCAGGGTCACTGCCGAATTCCTCAAGGAAGAGATCCTCTCTGACGCGCGGCTGGTGTACCAGGCCCGTGAAGAAGCCATTGGCTCTGAAAGTATGCGGGAGCTCGAGCGCAGGGTGGTTCTCTCGGTGCTTGGGCGTAAATGGCAAGAGCACTTGTACGAGATGGACTACCTCAAAGAGGGCATCGGGCTGCGGGCCATGGCCCAACGGGATCCGCTGGTTGAGTACCAGCGCGAAGGCTTCGTGATGTTCCAAAGCATGATGGAAGCCATTCGCGAGGAAAGCATTGGCTTCCTCTACAACCTTGAAGTTGAGGTAACCCCCGCCGAAGATGTCGTTGTTGCCGACGATACTGTGGCAGGTGCACACACCGAGCACCACGATCCCCAGATCCGGGCTGCCGGTCTGGAGACACCCGAAAAGCCGGCCCAATTGCAGTACACAGCCCCAGGCGAGGACGGAGCGAGCCAGACCCGCATCGAAGGCCGCTCCTCGGGCCGATCCGGTAATCCTGCCAAGGCAGCCACCCAGGAGCAGCGCAAAACTGCCAAGAAGAAGCGACGCTGATCTAGTGCCTATGAAAACGGACCCCGGACACATGTCCGGGGTCTTTTTTCGTAGAGCCGCCTTCCCCGGTCGAGGCAACCTGCCTGGTTCAGGGGTGACTAGTCAATCACGGGTGCCTAGCCAATTGGGGTGACTAGCCAATCTCCAGTGCCTAGCCAATCTGGGTGACTAGCCAATCTCCAGGGCGGTGACCTGCCACGTCCCGTCGGAGTGTTCCAACCTCATGGCAATAGCGCGGGAGCGCTGCTCCTCAGAAACAACGATGCTGACCTCGTAGATGGAGTCTGAAATGGCGCAAGCACGGACGGAACGGACCATTGGGCTTCTGTGAACCTGTAGCGAGCCGCGGGTGCGTGCAGAGTGTTCGCGTGTAAGGGCGGCCCGATGCTGGAGCGAGAGAAAGCATTGCTCATCGAGGGATCTGGACAGCTGGACAACGGACCGTGTCCCGGCAAGGACCTCAACCGCAGCTTGGGCGATGCTTCGTGCCACCAGCCTTACGTCAAGGGTAGAAGGGTTGGCTCCTGCGTTCGTTGCAGGATGTTTTGTTCTTTGGCGGTCTGCGTGGCGGCGTGCAGTTACAACAGTCATGGTCAATCCTCATGAGTTCACTCTGTGGGCCGTTGCGCGGGCATCGCTTGGCTCAGGTTGCTACGTCTGGGATGACAATGGGACTGCTCTTAGGTCATGAACGAGTGCCCCTGAGTGGGTGCCGTTCAATACATTCGGATTCTTTACGGGCGGCGAGGACCTCAGCCGGGCGTTGGGGGCTGCAGGACTTGTCCCGGGCGCAACGTCGCGGGATCGTTGCCAATGATCCCTCGGTTGGCTGAATACCACATCGGCCAATGGAGTGCTATATCAACGTCGGTTGCGAAGGGTCCAAGGTTGTCTGCGGCAATGGACCACAGCGTGTCACCCGGCTTGACCACAACGCTGGCTTCAGCGTGATGTTCAAACGCCCTGTCGCGAGAGCCTTGTCGCGACAGGAGGCCGGGTTCAACTGTGGGAGCCTGTGGCTGCCAGGCAGGCCCTGACCGATTTGCCTCGTGGCTTTCTTCGGTGGTTCGCGCAGGGGCCATCACCACAGCGGGCAGGGGTTCTTGTACGCCACCGGACGGATGCCACGCTGCCCTGCCTGTGGCGCCACTGGAAGTGGCCTGCCATTGAGGTTCCGGCGTTGCCGCAGCCTGAGCGGCCTGAATTCCGAGGAGATTCAGGCTTAGAAGGGCAAACGCCAGTCTCAGCATGAAAGCGGGACTGAACTTGGCGATGGCGTTGGCGCTGCCCCTCCTCCCCGCACTTTGCAGAACTGCAGCCCAAGCTGCGAGGCCAAGTGAGAGGACCCACCAAGACACGATGGCAATTCCCGACGCGCTGGATGCAAGGGCGAGGAGGTGGTCGAACGTACTTCTCTGCCCGTGGGCTGCATCCACCTGCCACTGCCCCAAGAGGTTCTGCCCAACGATTAGCAGCAAAAGTCCCAACGCGAGGAGTACGGCGGCCAACGTGGCATCGTGGCGGACCCTTGCCGGATAGCTGCTCATACTTACCCTTTCGGCTGTTTAATGCTGTTTGATGTCATTTAGTGCTGTTTGCCCATTCTCAGCATAGTCGAAGGACTTTGTCCAATCATGACGGGAAAATCCCATTGCGCTTGGCGCCACGCGCTACGGGTCCTATTGTGACCATATGAGATGGGACTCTCTCTTTGAAGATCTGGAAGCGCAATTTTCTGCTGAGCGCGCCTTGGCCCGTGAATCGGAAATATCCGAACGCGTGAGAGTCGAGCTAGCCGGCCTTGACCTTGTGGACAGGCTTCGGGGAGTCGGCGGAGCTGAGATCGCTTTGGTGCTGAGCGGCGGTATTTCTCTCCAGGGGACGTTGGGTCACGTCGGTGGGGATTGGTTTGTGTTGATCGACAACGGACGGCAATGGCTCATTCCATGCGCATCGGTACGTCTTTACGACGGACTCGGAAGATTGGCTAGAAAACCTGTTTCCCAGATCCAAAGTTCGCTAAGGCTTGCCAGCGCCCTCCGCGGACTCTCGCGTGACAGGACCCAGGTGACGGTCGTCTTGGCCACTGGCCCGGAGGGAGGCCACAGGCTCCATGGCGTCATCGACAGGGTTGGGCGTGACCATTTCGATTTTGCCGATACGCGGGGCGAGGCGCGGCGCGGCGGTGCAGTGGCCGCCGTGAGGACAATTCCATTTACATCACTTGAGGCGGTCTGCTCGAGCGGGAGCCAGGGGCTCTAGCCGTTCATCGGCCCGATTGGTTCCCGAACGCTAGCTCGACTTGGACTTGGCCTCTTCAATCATGCGGCTGGCCTCGGCATACCGCTCCTCGATGTATTGTTCCAGCATCTTTTCCTCGATGCGCCATTGACCACGTCCTCCGACCTGAATGGCTTTCAACTCACCGCTGCGCACCAGGGCATAGGCCTGCGGCGAGTTTATCTGCAGTTGTTCGGCGACGTCCGCCAGAGTCAGGAATCGGGGCATGGGACTATTTTGGCATCTGTTGGCGCCGTTTGGCACAGTTATCCACAATTTCCCATGATTTGGAGTTCTTGACTTTGGCGTAGGCCATGTCACGGCAACAATGAAGAGGCGGCGCGGGTAACCATGCCATGAGAACTTCAATGGGGGAGCAGGAAAATGGATCCGAGTGCAGGCGTCGCCGGCAACAGGTTGAAGAAGCCATCTTGGAGGGATCCACGACTACTGGTGGGAGTACTGCTCATGCTTGTATCCGTCGCCGGAGTCATCTCAGTTGTCAGTACCGCTGATCGGACCACTCAGGTTTATGCCGCACGGGAGGGTATTTCGGTTGGGCAAACCGTGGTTCCTGAGGATTTAGCCGTCGTCCAGGTTCGCTTGGATGACGTCGAGTCCGGCTATGTAACCGTGGAGGACGGAATTGACCAGGGCAAGGTAGCTCTACAGAGAATTGAGAAGGGCCAACTCGTTCCACAGAAGAGCCTCGGACAGGCTGACGTCCTGAACCGCAAGCCTGTTGCCATATCGATGGAAGAGTCACTTCCAGCGCAGGCGGTTCCCGGGGCGAAGGTGGACGTCTGGGTCGCAATGCCCGGTTCCCAAAACGCTTTTGAAGAACCACAGCTATTGCTGCCCGGCGCCGAAATCGCAGAAGTAACAGCGGGTTCGAGTGCTCTCGGTGCCTCAAAGACAACGGTCGTGCTGGTGCTGGTCACGGACAAGCAGATGCCCAAGCTGCTGGGCGCCAAGGCCAACGCCGCCAAGGTGTCTGTTGTTTGGAACCCTGCGGGCATCAGCCAATGAGCATCCCGGTCATCACTGTTGGCCAGGCACAGGAAGCCGTGGTTGGCGGGCTGGAGCGCTTGCATGGCCCCGTCACTGTGGTCCGGCGGTGTTCAGAGCTTGCAGAGTTGATGGCTGCCTGCCAAAGCGGGCTTGCCCTGGCCGCCGTCGTTGCCGAAGGCTCCGAAGAGTTAACCGCTACATTGGTGGACCGGCTGGCCGCCGTAGGTGTGTCCATTCTCGCCCTGACCGTGGACCCCCTGGAGGTCTCCAGGCTCACCGCTATTGGTGTAGTGACAGCGTCTACCGATATTAAGCCCGCCGATCTTGCCCTGAGGATTTCCGATGCAGTGGGCCGCCACGGTGGGCCCGTTGGAGCCCGCAAGTTTCCAGACGCCGGATTCGCGGACTCATCTGCGGGATTCCAGTTGGCGCCGGAAACCCCAGAACCAGAAGCGGCAGGCGGGGGGAGGGTGATAGCAGTGTGGGGACCAACGGGCGCTCCGGGAAGAACTCTGGTTGCGGTAAACATGGCTGCCGAGTTGGCGGCCGAAGGCAAGTCCGTGATTCTTGTGGATGCGGACAGTTACGGTGCGAGCGTATCGGTCATGCTTGGGCTGCTGGAGGAGTCGGCGGGCCTCGCCCAGGCGTGCAGACTCGCTGACCAAGGATTGCTGGATGCGGATGCACTGGACAGGGCTGCTACGCCTGTCTTCATCAAGACTGGTGGATTTCGAGTACTCACTGGAACCACAAGGGCGGACCGCTGGACTGAACTAAGGGCCTCCGCACTCTCGCTTGTCCTCCAAAGGGCCAAGCAAGTGGCCGAGGTGGTTGTCGTGGACACCGGCTTCTGCCTGGAAGCAGATGAGGAACTGAGCTTTGACACTATGGCGCCACGCCGCAATGGCGCTACCCTGCGCAGTTTGGAGCTGGCAGACGAGGTTTTTGCCGTTGGGGCTGCGGATGCAATCGGCGTCCCGCGATTGGTCCGTGGCCTTGCCGAGCTCGAAGCTGCGGTTCCACAGGCAACGCCACGGGTGCTCCTCAATAAGGTGAAGCGGGCCACGGTGGGCCGTTCGCCCCGACAGCAGTTATCCGAGGCCTGGGAGCGCTTCGGCCCTGGCCATGGCGTTGATGCCTACTTACCTGCAGACGCGGAAGCGTGCGATGCTGCACTATTGTCGGGATCTGTCCTGTTGGAATCATCGCCCGACTCTCCCTTGCGAAAAGCCATCGCGGGGTTAGTCTGTGCACCTATCCAGCAAAATCGGAAATCCCTTGGCCGATCTACCAGAGCCTTCGGTCTGCTTAAGCGCTAGGCTCGCCATGTGGGCTGCAGAGTCGCAGCAATCAACATGTGATGGAGGCGTTTGTAGATGTCGTCAGGATCCAGCGTGGAGGATCGGTCCGATGCAGCAGTTGTCCGTGAAGGGTTCTTCGGTGACTACTATGAGCATCTCGCAGAGGAGGACTCCCGGGCCTACGCGCCCGAGCTGCTGATTTCGCGGGCAAGCACACATAGGAAAGTTGCCCATTCCCGGCGACCTGGAAATGCCATTGTGGAAATCGGCGTCGAAGCCGACCGAAACGTCGTATACATCGTTACTGATGACATGCCGTTCCTTGTTGACTCCGTAAACGCCGAACTCGTCCGCCAAAACTGCGCGATCCGGCTGGTGATGCACCCGCTTTTCGTGGTTACCCGTGACCGCGTTTCCGGCGAGCTCACCGGCGCTTCCAGGGTTCCGTCAAATATCGGCATTTCCAGCGGCGACACCGCTGCGCTGCCCAGTGTCGCCCACCTGCTCGGCGACAACGATAACGCCTCGCACATGGAGTCCTGGATCGCCGTCGAAATTGACCGCGTCAGCGAGGAAGCCCGAGCAGAATTGATTGCCGGCTTACAACGCGTCCTGGGCGATGTCCGTGCCGCAGTGGAGGACTGGCCGAAAATGCGCAGCAAGGCGCTGGAGCTGGCAGAAGCGCTTGGAAAGGTCTCGCACCCGGAACAGATTGCCGAACTCAGGCAGGCGCAGGACCTTTTGCGCTGGCTGGATGACGGCAACTTCACCTTCCTCGGGTACCGCGAATACGACCTCGTGAACGAAGACGGCGAGGACGTCCTGGAACTTCGTGAGCACAGCGGACTTGGCTTGCTCCGCGAGGGCGACAACACGCGGCAGATCCAGCACCTCACTGACGCCGGCCGCAAGCGCGCCCGTGAAAAGCGGGCCCTGGTTATCACAAAAGCGAACTCCCGCTCAACCGTGCACCGTCCGGCATACCTGGACTATATCGGAGTCAAGAGCTTCGACGCCGCCGGAAACGTCAACGGCGAGCGTCGCTTCATCGGGCTCTTCGCCACAAGTGCCTACACGGGATCGGTTCGCAACATACCCATCGTCCGCGACAAAGTGGATGCAGTGTTGCGTAACGCAGGCTTCCCGATGGACTCACACTCGGGCAAGGACCTGCTGGGCATCCTGGAAACATACCCTCGCGACGAACTGTTCCAGATCGAAATTCCGGACCTTGCGGCTACGGCCACCGGGATCCAGCGACTCCAGGAACGGCGCCGGACCAAGCTTTTCCTGCGCCCCGACATTTACGGACGATTCATGTCCGCCGTCGTCTACCTGCCGCGCGATCGGTACACCACGAGCGTCAGGCTCCGTATTGAACAGGAACTGCGCGAGACCTTCCAGGCCGAGAGTATTGACTACGAAGCGAGAATCACGGAGTCCGCGCTTGCGCGTGTCTTCTTCAGGATCAGGCTGCCACGCACAGCGGAACTTGCCGAAGTCAACGTAGAAGAACTTGAGCACCGCCTGATGCGTGCCTCCAGGTCCTGGAGCGAAGGCATCGCCGAGGTACTTCGGGAGAACCGTCCCGCGGAGAGCGCCGACGTACTGTCCGCCCTGTGGGCTGAGGCATTCCCTCCCGGCTACCGCGTTGACTACGAGGTTGAAGACGCGCTTGAGGACATCGAACGGTTTGAAGAGTATGGAGCCCAGGCCGAACGGGCAGGGGAAGCGAGCAAGGAACTCCGCCCCGGCGTGCACGTGTACCTTCCCGAAGGTGCCGGTGACGCACTGGAGGAGGATGCGCGCGTCAAGCTCTACTTGATGGAGCCCAAGAGCCTGAGCCAGATCCTTCCTTACTTCCACAACCTTGGCCTTGAAGTCCTGGACGAACGGCCCTTCGAAATCGAAACTGCGGATCACCGCGACTTTTTCCTGTATGACCTTGGGCTGAAGTACCCGGCTGGCATAGACCCACTCGCCACCGGAGATCTCCTGGCTGACTCATTTGGTGCTGCCGTCACCGGGGCCGTCGAGTCTGACAACTTTGACCGCCTCGTGCTCCGCGAGGGCATGCACTGGCGCCAAGTGGTGGTCCTCCGCGCCTACGCCAAGTACATGCGCCAGATGGGCAATACCAACTCCTTTGGGTTCATCGCCGATACCCTCTTGGCCAACCCGGATGTTGCGCGGGGTCTGACCGTCCTGTTTGCTGCCCGTTTCGATCCCAGCGTCGAGGAAAGCGAGCGTCCCCACCAGCAAGGTGCCGCAAGGGCAGCCCTCGCAGAAGCTATCGACCAAGTCGCTACGTTGGACGCGGACCGCGTGCTTCGGACCTTCGTCAACCTTATTGAGTCGACGTTGCGCACCAACTTCTTCCAAAACAAGGGTTACCTGAGCTTCAAGCTGGATCCCACCACCATCGATGGCTTGCCGTTCCCGCGACCCATGTTCGAAATCTGGGTTTACTCTCCGCGGGTGGAAGGCGTCCATCTCCGCTTTGGCAAGGTGGCTCGTGGTGGTCTCCGCTGGTCTGATCGCAGGGAGGACTTCCGTACTGAAATCCTGGGCTTGGTGAAGGCGCAGACGGTTAAGAACGCGGTCATCGTACCGACCGGTGCCAAGGGTGGCTTCTTCGCGAAGAAGCTGCCCAACCCCGCAGTTGACCGCGCGGCCTGGATGGCCGAGGGCGTGGAAAGCTATAAGACTTTCATCCGCGGCTTGTTGGACATCACCGACAACCTCATTACTACAGCGGAGGGCGAACGGCTTGTGCCGCCGTCGGACGTTGTTCGCCATGACGGCGATGATTCCTATCTGGTGGTGGCAGCCGATAAGGGAACCGCGACGTTCTCAGACACAGCCAACGGATTGGCGGCCGAATATGGGTTCTGGCTTGGCGATGCTTTCGCGTCGGGTGGATCCGTAGGCTATGACCACAAGGCCATGGGTATCACCGCCCGCGGCGCCTGGGAGTCTGTGAAGAGGCACTTTAGTGAACTCGACCTCGATACCCAGTCTGAAGAGTTCAGCGTTGTCGGCGTGGGCGACATGTCAGGTGATGTTTTCGGCAACGGAATGTTGCTTTCGCGGCACATCCGGCTCGTGGCCGCATTTGACCACCGTCATATCTTCCTGGACCCCAACCCGGACACCGCCGCCTCGTATGCAGAGAGGCAGAGGCTCTTTGAGCTTCCGCGGTCTTCGTGGGATGACTATGATCGGGCCCTCATCAGCGAAGGGGGTGGCGTCTACCCACGCCAAGCCAAGACGATCCCCGTGTCCGACCAAGTACGAAAGGCCCTGGGGTTGCCGGACGGAACCACCCAGCTGAGCCCTCCCGAATTGCTTCGGGCAATCCTGCTTGCCCCGGCGGATCTTCTGTACAACGGCGGCATCGGCACTTACGTCAAGGCCAGCACGGAGACGCATGCTGCCGTAGGGGACAAGGCCAACGACGCCATCCGCGTGGACGGCAAGGACCTCCGCGTCAAGGTGGTCGGCGAAGGCGGAAACCTGGGGTTGACCCAGCGTGGTCGTATTGAGGCTGCGTTGCAGGGTGTCATCCTTAATACGGATGCGATTGATAACTCAGCGGGCGTTGACTGCTCCGACCACGAGGTCAATATCAAGATCTTCGTTGATCGTATGGTGGCGGCCGGGAAGCTTGAGGCCGCAGAACGGGCAGCATTCCTGGCTGACATGACCGAAGAAGTCGGCCGCTTGGTCCTGCAGGACAACATCGACCAGAACATCCTGCTCCTTAACGACCGTACTCGCGTTGCGGACTGGAGCCCCAGCTACGAGCGCCTGATGGACTGGCTGGAAAAATCAGCCGACCTCAAGCGTGACCTTGAGGCACTGCCCACTACAGAGACATTGCGGCAGCGCCTGGAACAGGGACAGGGACTGACGTCTCCCGAGCTGTCTGTCCTGGCCGCCTACGCGAAGATCGAGTTGGCGGGTGCCCTTCGGGAAAGCAACCTGGCCGACGACCCCTGGTTCAAGGACACGATCCGGGCCTACTTCCCGAAGCAGTTGCGGGAGAGGTTCGACGCCGAACTGGACACCCACCCGCTGCGGCGCGAAATCATCGCTACGGTCGTGGCCAACGACATCATCAACCTCGGTGGGATCACCTTCGCCTTCCGGGCGATCGAAGAAACGTCCGCCAACGAGGTAGCCGTAGCCAAGGCATTCGTGGCGCTGCGTGAAATCTACGATCTCGATCCGATGGTTGAGGAATTGAATGCCCTTCCGGCATCGTTCCCCACCGAACACTGGAGCGAAGTCCATCTCGATGTCCGCCGGCTCCTTGACCGTGCGGTCCGGTGGGTGCTCGGGCAGGGCATGGCATCCCGCCCGATCGCGGACGTCGTGAAGTCATTCAAGCCCATGATGGTGCCGCTTCGGGCCAAATTGTTGGATTACCTGCGTGGGGATGACAAAGTTCGCATCACTGGCTGGCTGGAAAAAGCCCGCACTTGGGAGCTGCCGGATCACCTGGCCCACAGGTGGGCGGAGCTGTTCGAGAGCTATGCTTTGCTGGACATCGCAAAGATCGCCCAGACCGGAACCAACAGTGTCGAGGAAGTGGCACATGTCTACTACACGGTCTTCAACCGCTTCCACGTTGACTCGCTGCTGGAACGGATCAGCGCCTTGCCACGCGACGACCGCTGGCAGGCACTGGCCCGTGCGGCGCTCCGGGACGACCTCTACTCAACCGTCGCAGACATGACGACGTCGGTGCTTGAGTCGAGCACGCCGGGCACCCCTGCCGAGGATCGCCTGAAGACGTGGGAAGGCCTGAATGCCGAACAGCTCGGACGGGCGAAAACCATGTTTGATGAGGTCAATTCCCTCGAAGCCGATGACATGGCTTCACTATCGGTAGCATTAAGGCTCTTGAGGTCAATCGTTCGACGCTAGGGGCTGGTCCTGGCGTCGCAAATGGAGGTGCAGTGGCAATCTTTACAGACCCCATCAGGGAACACGCTGATTTCGGGCCTGGCGATGCTGAATGGCTGCACCTCCTGGTAGGCGATTGGCAAATGGTCGCCGACCTCGCGTTTGCCGACCTCGCCTTGTGGTTTCCGCATCCGGAGTTTGGGTACATCGCCCTCGCCCACGTACGTCCGTCAACATCGCATACGGTGTTTCACGCGGACTTCGTGGGTGAGGGCATCCGCTCGGATCTTCGTCCACTCGTGGAAAAGGCCTGGAACAGCCGCTCCATTGAGCGCTCCAGTGAGACAAGCTGGAGCAGCGAGATGGCGCTGCGCGTCGAAGCCGTGCCGATGGTGCGCAACGGCAGGACCCTGGCCGTTGTCACGTCCCATATGGACCTGTCCAGTTCCCGTATGCCATCCAGGCTGGAACTCACGTATCGGCAATGCGCCTACGACCTCCTTCGCATGGGAACTCTCGGGTTGTGGCCTGATTTCGCATCGCCCACCGGATCCCGCAGAGGTGCTCCCCGTGTAGGGGACGGACTCATCCGGCTCGACGCTGAAGGCATCGTGCAGTACGCAAGTCCCAATGGCGTATCTGCTTTCCGGCGGCTGGGGGAGGTCGAGTCCCTGGAAGGACGTTCCCTCGCTGAAGTGACGGCCGGATTGCTGAAGGATCGGCGCATGGTGGACGAAACACTGCCGTTGGTTGTCACCGGACGAATGCCGTGGCGCAGCGAGATTGAGTCCAGAGGGGTCAGCCTTTCCCTGCGTGCCATTCCCTTGCGCGACGAGCAACATCGCTTTGGCGCCCTTGTTTTGTGCCGCGATGTGTCCGAGTTGAGGCGCCGTGAAATGGAGTTGGTCACCAAGGACGCGACGATCCGCGAGATCCACCACAGAGTAAAGAACAACCTCCAGACCGTTGCCGCCCTGCTGCGTATGCAGTCCCGACGTATGGTCAGCGACGAAGCAAAACAGGGACTGGAACAGGCCATGCGCCGCGTGGCTACCATCGCGCTTGTTCATGAGACCCTTTCCCAAGGTCTGACCCAAAGCGTCGACTTCGATGAACTCATCGGGCGCCAGTTCAGGCTTTCTGCCGAAGTCGCTTCGCCTTCCCAGCAAGTACGCACCGAAAGGTCCGGGATGTTCGGCGAGCTCCCCAGCGATTTCGCCACGCCCCTGGCACTGGTCATCAACGAACTGGTCACCAACGCTGTTGAGCACGGGTTGGAGGGGAGGACGGGAACCGTTTGGTTGCTGGCTGATCGTGCAGCAGGAGACGGAAATGACGAATTCCTGACAGTGACAATTGCCGACGACGGCGTTGGGCTGCCGGACGGGCAGTACACGGAGGGCCTGGGCCTGCAGATCGTGCGTACCCTCGTCACAAGTGAGCTTGGGGGATCCATTCAATGGAGCCCGCGGGAGGGTGGCGGTACCGCCGTCGAAATTGTCCTGAACCTGGCTCGCGCATAGGGCGTTCCGGAGGTCGACGGGTTTAACAGGCAACTGTCTTAAACGCAGAAGGCCGTGGACCATGTGGTCCGCGGCCTTCTGCGTTTGGTGCTTGTACTGCCTGCTACGAAGCGCGCCGGGCGCGTGCTGCGCGACGCTTGAGTGCGCGGCGTTCGTCCTCGCTCATGCCGCCCCAGACGCCTGCATCCTGGCCGGACTCAAGAGCCCATTGAAGGCAAGTGTCCACGACGGGGCATCGGCGGCAAACGCTCTTTGCTTCCTCAATCTGCAGAAGTGCTGGTCCCGTGTTGCCGACTGGGAAAAAGAGCTCCGGGTCCTTGTCGAGGCAGGCTGCGCGATTACGCCAATCCATGCTGATCAGTCACTCCATTCGTGAGAACTAGTTTGAGCCTTTTGTGAAAACATTCACGAGAGGCTCCAAAGGAAAGGGGCCCGCATGGGCCCCCTTGGTCGTCTGAGTCAAGCGTTTCATGTTAACGCCTTGTAAACAAGGGGTATTAGTCGTTGAAATGCCCTGAATCCGTGAGCGATGCATCACATCAGCCGCCAGTGCCCTCACTGCTAGATGACTATGTCCGGTAGTGTGCCAGTGTGTCAAGACCTCCTGTTAACCCGGCCCAACCAAACTCTGGATCAGATGGAAACGACGGTCCAGTCAGACCTGTGCCTGAGGACCCGATATCTGGGGGGCTGAAATCCGGTGGCAAGAAGCCCCCTGGAATCCTGATTATCTCGATCGTTGTCGTGCTGGAAGCACTGGCCCTCCTTGGTGCAGCTGCTTGGTACGCTTTCGAACTATTGACAGGAGCCCCTGTCCTGACGTTTTGGGGAGCGGTCTTTACTCTGGGCCTCTTATTGGCCTTCTCGGCCTGGCTGTTCGCAGTGGGCCATTTCCTGTTCCGCGGGTACAGATGGACCCGCGCCGCCGCTCTGGTTGCTCAGTTGTTCGTCCTCACCATTGGGTTCCCAACGATGACCGGCGGCTTGGTTCTGCCAGGGTTGGCTATGATTTTGCCTGCACTGGCTGCGATCGTTTTTTTGTTCCAAAAGAGCGTTATCGGATATGCGTCACGAGCAGGAGGGACGCAGGGCGCGCTCTAGCGAATGCTGCCATGACTTCCGATCGTGCTGATGTGCTTTCTGGTGTCGGACGTGAAAGCCACCTGCACCTGGACCACACGGTTTCCGCGGACAATCACACCCCGACCAGCACGCGGTGAGGTTTCTATTTCCAGCCTCACGCCGAGGATGTCGCCGTCCAGGGGAGTCCTCGGAGCCAGAATGAGGCCCATGCCACTTGCTTGGACCTCTGCGGCCAGTGGCAGGCGCTGAAGCAAAGCGGGACCCGACGTGGCAGTCAAGATCACTCCTCGTGTCCGGCCAGCCAGTGCGGCGAGAGCTGCCCGCCCCTCCGGATCCAGGAGATCGGCGTCATCGACAATGAGGATGCTTGCAGGATCCAGCGATCCCGTGGTCGCTGAGCGGGCCACAGTTGCCCAGAAAGCTCCAGCCGTACTTCCGACTCCCGGGAAGACCCACGGAACCTGGGGATGAAGGGACTTCAGGGATGCCAACACTGAAGTCTTGCCGGAGCCGTGACTCCCAATGATGATGCTGACGCCACGCGGCCCAAGGGGAAATGAGACGGGAACTGATTCGTCATTTCCGATGCCGATCCACAAGGGGATGGAGTCCGGCGTCATTCGGCAGTCCAGGTCTTCAGCCGCAACCTCGTTGCTGGCGGACTGCGCCGATCCCGAGGACGGGCCGGACGGTCTTGGGATCGCAGCCATCGCAACATCGAAATCAGACTTGCTGAGGGATTCGGGGAGCGGCCGCACTCGGAAAGGTGGTTTTGACGAAGGCTGAAGGTCAATGAACGGCCAGGCTGTCCCGCTTGGTGCAGTGCGGAAATGAGCTGCCGTGGCTGCGCCCTGAACAAATGCACCCATGGCAACAGCGCGCCCCTGGACATGCTCGACTTCCGGAAGGCGGGGCCAGTGATATCGTGACTCTTCCGTGGCTCCCGTTGGAAAAAATACCCGGTTTGGGATGGCGGCAAAAAAGCGTGAGCTTACCAGTTCGCGTTCGCCGCATATCAGGACTGTGACTCCAAGGGGGGTCCCGTCCCGGATGATGTCCCTCAAAAGGTCCTCTGCCCACGCGAATCGCCCTGATCGGAGCGCTGCGGCCCATGAGCACCAGCCAGTAACTATCAGGACCATGCGGGGACTTGCGGAGACGTCCTCGCCCGCCACGCGTCGACGTGCCATTTCTTCAGTAAGCCGCTCAAGGACCCGAACGGCCAATGCCAGCTGGTGCAGGCCCAAGGTGGCGCCATAGCTGCCTCCCCGGCGGAGCTTTCCCAGCATTCCAGCCGAATCCAGGATGTACAGATGTGGTGGGGTGCCATGTGCTGCCAGCATCGCAGAAGCAGCCTTGAAACATTCGTGCATTCCACTGGAACTGCTGCCGATCATGGCGAAATGACCATGGTCAGGAGGTGACCATTCCAGGGCCTCAACTGACTGCTGTTCCGGCCTGTCCACGATCCCCAATGGACCTACGGGGGCCATCGACGTGTCCAGTGTGTCTTGACCGTCCTTGCCCGCAACACCGAAAGCGGACAGATCTTCATTCCACCCAATGGATGACGGCAAGAGTGGGGCTACAGGTTGCCGGGGATCGGCCCGCCCCAGGGAGCGCCAGACTGTTCGGGTTGCCGAGACCACCGCCTCCGCCCTTGCCTCCGCCTGGGCTGCTGACTTACCGACCATTGGCTGTTTGTTTTGAGGAGCGTGCAAGGCCTCGATGGCCGACTGAACGATTGCTGCCCCCGGAGCCTTCCGGCTGACCGTGGCTGACACAGCAAGGGACGCTCCCTGGAATTCTTCGGGGGAACCCGTGGCCCTCACAAGATACGCCCGCCCCGGGACATCAACGCCGATGGATGCTGCAGCTTTGGAATTGATGATGTCCATTGACTCCGCATCCGACTGAACTCGCAGGGCGATGCTTGAAGTGACGTTGGCGCGGATGTCGGCGGTCAACGCACCCTGCGGCCTTTGAGTAGCCATAACCAGATGAATGCCCAAGGACCGCCCAATGGCGGCAACACGCATCAGCTCACGAAGGGCTCCGGGGGCTTCGTCGACCAACATTCGGAACTCATCCACAACGAGTACCAGATGGGGGATCGCCACCTCTACAGCCGCACGTGAACGTTGATATGCAGACAAGTCTGAAGTCCCCGCGTCCGCGAACAGCTTCTCGCGACGGCGGATCTCGCCTCGAAGGGAAGTAAGCACGCGGTCAAGATGATGACTTCCAAGGTCAGTAAGAAGCCCGACGCAGTGCGGAAGCCCAAGTAAAGGACTTAGGCCGGATCCGCCCTTGAAATCGACGAAGAGGAATGTCACCTGGTCCGGCGAATGATTCAGTGCCATGGATGCCACGATTGTGCGGAGGAGTTCTGACTTCCCGGCGCCGGTGGTCCCGGCTACCAGGAGGTGGGGTCCGTCGACGTGGAAGTCAAACGTCAAGGGGCCCTCCTGGCCCTGACCCAGAATCGCCTGCAGTTCATGCTGCCCGTTCTCGCCAGTCCATCGCCGCAGTATGCCTCGAGGTCCGCCTGGAAGCAGGTCATCCAGAGAGCAGGATCCTGGTATGCCGTCGCCGGCAGGACCTTCCCCGTGTGGATTGGACACCACTGTGCGGCAAAACTGTTCGAAGGCCTTAAGCGGAACCATGTCCGGGATGAACTCCTGGCGGCCACTGGGAACCTGCAAAACGGCGGATGTACCAGATGGTCCTATCTCAATGGCCACACCCGTGGGTCCGGCATGGGGGCCGGAATGCCGCAACACCTGCCACGAAGCCTCGATGGCGGCATCCAGGAGTTTGGTACAGCGGTTACCCGAGCCCTGCGAGTCACAGAGAACTATGAGCCTGCCCTGGTTGGTTCCCTTCAACCTTCGAAGAGCTGCTGTCGCTGCCGCCTCATTCGTGGCAAGTGTCAGGTATGGCAGGAACCGCGCGCTGAGAGGTAGCCGCCCTATTGGTCCGAGAAGAATGATCGGTGTGGACGACGACCTTGGGAAACTTGCCAGTTGCATGACGATGAAACGGATCAGGGCGTCGATGTGCTCGGTCTGGCCGTGCAAGGCAACAATGGCGGGGTGCGAGCCCAGCGTCACTGGCATGGGGCCGATTGCGGGTGGACGGAAATGGGGATCTGCTGGGACGAGCCGCACATTGGCCAGACTGGGCGCGGTACCCAGCCGGATCCATGTTGCTGACCCGGCGGTCGGATCTTGTCGTGATGCATCGGGCGGTCCTGCCCCAGAGCCAGGCAATGTTAGAGGTGCTGGAGGCTTCAGGATCAAGCCTGCCGCGGGGGCCAAGGTGGCAACAATGATTTCCGCCGCAGACGGCGAACATCGGCGGCGGCGTTCGGAGTCCTGCCGCACCGCCTCTGCGACGGCACGCCTGAACTCTTGGCGTCCCTTCCTTCCTGTGATCGTTGGAACAATGAGGCTCACCGCGGAAACGGCCGTAAACCCCAGAAACATCCACATCCCCGTCGCGAGTGCCAGGCCAACGCCTGCTATGAGCGGGAGCCCCGCCGCAACGGCAACCGACCAGCGGTTCAAGGAGCCCGTGTGGCGCTGGACTTCAAGGGGCTCGGCAACAGAACGTCCGGCGTCGGCATGAATCCCGGGGGTGGAGCTGCTTGGCGTAACGATGGTGAAGGTAGTGCTTCCGCAGCGAATTCTCGACGACGATGTCACCGTCCTTTCCCGGGCACGCTCCCCGTCAACGAGTACCGAGTTCCGGCTCGCTTTGTCCGTGACGCTCAGTGCGGTGCCGGACACCTCCAACACGGCGTGCTCACGGGACATCCCCGGATCAGGGATGCAAATGTCGACAGCGCCGCGGCCAATGCGGTGGAAACCCCGCTGGAGTGCAAAGACTGAGCCGGCCCCCGGCCCGGTATGTGCCAGGAGCAGGAGCGGCGTGGCCGGAGAGTCCGACTTTTCCGCAGGACAATGTCCGTCCACCAGAACGGCCCCGGCTACGAGTGGGGGGTGTCCGACGGTCAGGGCGGATAGGTCTTCCCCGGCAACTGACAGGGGACCGACCCCGCGGGCTTCCTGCAATTGCCGCTGAAGTTCTGAGCCCGGCATTCCGCTGGAGACAGTGATCGTCAACTCTTCCGGTGGCGCCGGTGATGCGGCATTCGGGCCGCCAACGAGCGTGCACTCAAAGATCATTTGCCCGCTCCTTCCTGAATTCCCGTAGCCGTCCAGAACTGAGGCTATGGAATTCCCGGGCAGGCTGCTGCCCCTTTCCTGGGCTATGTGGACAACTCTCGGCGATACCGGCTGAAGGCGCCGACTTGACGCGAGGACATGGCGTCTCGGCTAAGATGAAACTCGTTGTCGCGTGTGCTCAATGAGAAGGGACCTTCACCGGTGATAGTGGTTGCAGAGAGCGCCGATGTTTCAGACGAGGCGGTAATTGGTGATGGATCCAAGATCTGGCATCTGGCCCAAGTCCGCGAGAAAGCTGAATTGGGTGTCAATTGCATCGTCGGACGCGGCGCCTACATAGGCACTGGCGTCAAGATGGGGGACAACTGCAAAGTCCAGAACTATGCACTTGTCTACGAGCCCGCAGAACTGGAGGCCGGCGTGTTTATCGGTCCCGCAGTAGTGCTGACGAACGATACTTATCCCCGTGCTGTAGGTCCGGACGGAAGTCTGAAGAGTGCGCACGACTGGGAGCCTGTGGGCGTCACTATTCGTGAAGGAGCGTCCATTGGTGCCCGCGCCGTGTGCGTCGCTCCCGTGACCATCGGACGCTGGGCCACCGTAGCCGCCGGAGCAGTTGTTGCCAAAGATGTCCCTGATTTCGCGCTGATGGTCGGGGTTCCGGCCAAGCGGCGGGGCTGGGTCGGTAAGGCGGGCTTCCCGCTGCAGAACATTGGCGGGAACTGGGTATGCCCGGAAACCGGCGCCACATATGTTGAACAGAACGAGACACTTCGAGAGGTAGAGGCATGAGCCCCGAATTCATTCCCCCCGCCAAACCCATCATTGGCGACGACGAGCGCAAGGCCGTAGAGGCAGTTCTGGCCTCCGGCCAGCTTGCCCAAGGCTCGGAGGTTGCGTCCTTCGAGCAGGAATTTTCCCAAGTACTTCTGGACGGCCGCGCAGCTGTCGCCGTCAACTCTGGCACCTCAGGGCTGCACCTTGGCCTTCTGGCCGCCGGCATTGGCGCCGGCGACGAAGTCATTGTTCCTTCCTTCACCTTCGCAGCCACGGCCAACTCGGTGGCGCTGACCGGAGCCACGCCGGTCTTTGCCGATGTTGACCCGGATTATTACACGCTGGACCCTGCGTCCGTTGAGTCGAAGATCACCGACCGCACGGCTGCGATCATGCCGGTCCACCTCTACGGTCACCCCTTCGACGTCGATGCCATCGGCGCGCTCGCTTCGAAGCACGGCGTTAAGGTGTTCGAGGATGCGGCCCAGGCTCATGGTGCCGCTGTCAACGGCCGGAAGGTCGGAACCTTCGGCGACTTCGCCATGTTCAGCCTCTACCCCACGAAGAACATGACTTCCGGCGAAGGTGGGATGGTCAGCACAGGCCTGGCCGACGTCGAACGCCGCCTCCGCCTCTTGCGTAACCAGGGCATGGAGCGCCAGTACGAAAATGAGTTGGTTGGCTTTAACGCCCGCATGACCAACATCCATGCAGCCATCGGGCGCGTCCAACTGACAAAGGTCAAAGGCTGGACGAAGACGCGGCAGGAAAACGCAGCATTCTTTGACGCAAACATCGAAGGCGTCATCACCCCGAAGGTAGCCGAGGGCTATGAGCACGTCTACCACCAGTACACCATCCGCATTACCGATGACCGTGATGGTTTCGCTAAGGCATTGCGTGAGGAATACAACGTCGGTTGTGGCGTGTACTACCCCATCCCGAACCACCGCCTTGCGCCCTTCCAGACATCGGATGAGCTGCCTGTAACCGAGGTATCTGCAGCCAGCGTGCTGTCCCTCCCGGTGCACCCATCGTTGAGCCAGGATGATCTGGACCGCATCGTGACGGCTGTCAACGCCATCGCAAAGGCAGGAAGCTAGTGGCAAACCTCCGGGCAGGCCTCATCGGACTGGGTATGATGGGCCGCCACCATGCCCGCGTAATCCGCGAGCTTGATGGCGTTGACCTGGTTGCTGTCGCGGATTCGTTCGGTGATCCACACAATGTTGCTGATGGCCTGACTGTCTACAACACAGTTGAGGAACTGATTGAGCAGGGAATCGACATGGCAGTGGCTGCCGTGCCGACCATCCTGCACGAGGAAGTGGCGTTGCGGCTTGCTGAGGCCGGTATCCACTGTCTCGTCGAGAAGCCGATCGCGAACGATTCCGAGTCGGGCGGACGCATTGCCAAGGCCTTCGAAGCCAACGGCCTCATCGGCGCGGTCGGTCACATCGAGCGCTTTAACCCTTCCCTGCAAAGCCTTCGCGAGCGGCTCGGGAATGGTGACCTTGGTGACGTTTACCAGATCAGCACAAGACGGCAGGGACCCTTCCCGGCGCGCATCGCCGACGTCGGGGTGGTCAAGGATCTTGCGACGCACGATATCGACCTCACCGCATGGCTGGCGCAGAGCAACTTCGTGAACGTCGTAGCGCACACGACCTCCCGCAGTGGCCGCGAACATGAAGACATGGTTACAGCCATTGGCCACCTCAGGAGCGGTGTCGTAACCAACCACATCGTGAATTGGTTGTCACCCATGAAGGAACGTACAACGGTCGTTCTGGGCGAACGGGGGGCGTTCATCGCCGACACCATTTCTGCAGACCTGACCTTCGTGGAGAACGGAACGTTCCAGACTGATTGGGATTCCGTCGCAGCCTTCCGCGGAGTATCGGAGGGGTCCTCCACCCGGTTCGCCCTTGCCAAGCGGGAGCCGCTAAAGATGGAACACGAGGCGTTCCGCGATGCAATCCTCGGAAAGTCGATGAATATCGTCACGATGGCCGAAGGCCTTGAGACCCTGCGGGTTGCTGAGGCCGTGTTGGACTCCGCCAAATCGGGCTCTGTCATCAGCCTCTGAGACGCCAAATCAAGCATCGCCTTTGGGGGAGGCTGGCCACGTGCCAGCCTCCCTCTGGTGTTTGTGGACCCCAGCCGCCCCTGCTTGGCCAAGGGCCCGGATACGGGGAACGCACGCCATGTCGGGTAGCCTTGACCAGTAGACGTGGGCACTTCTGTGCCCGCACGCCAATACACAGGAGAGTTTGTGAACGCTGATCTCGTCGTCGTCGGCTCGGGTTTCTTTGGCCTGACCATTGCAGAACGCGCCGCTACCGAGTTGGGGCTAAAGGTCGCGGTTCTTGATCGCCGCCACCATATTGGAGGAAACGCCTACAGCGAGAATGAAGAGAAGACGGGCATCGAGGTGCACCGCTACGGAGCGCATCTCTTCCATACTTCGAATGAACGTGTCTGGGAGTACGTGAACAGGTTCACCAAGTTCACGAGCTACCAGCACAAGGTTTACACCAGCCACAAGGGCGAGGTGTACCCCATGCCGATCAACCTCGGCACCATCAACCAGTTCTTCCGTGCAGCAATGAGCCCCACCGAAGCTCGTCAGCTCATTGCCGAGCAAGCGGGCGAGCTTGCCGGCACTGATCCCCAGAACCTGAATGACAAGGGAATCCAGCTGATCGGACGGCCCCTGTACGAGGCATTCATCAAGCACTACACGGGCAAGCAGTGGCAGACGGATCCGAAGGACCTTCCCGCGGAGATCATCTCCAGGCTCCCCGTGCGCTACAACTATGACAACCGTTACTTCAATGACGCACATGAAGGCCTCCCGGTTGACGGTTATACGGCCTGGATCGAACGCATGGCGGACAACCCCAACATTGAAGTTGTCCTGAACACGGATTTCTTTGACGATGGCGAATTCGGCCGTTCATCCGTTCTTGGGCAGGTTCCAGTCATCTACACAGGCCCGGTTGACCGCTACTTCGACTACGCCGAGGGTGATCTCTCCTGGCGCACGATCGACCTCGAAGAAGAAGTGCTGCCGATTGAGGATTTCCAGGGGTGCCCGGTGATGAACTACCCGGACCCGGAGACTGCTTTCACTCGCATCCACGAGTTCCGCCACTTCCACCCTGAGCGCGACTACACGAAGGACGCGACGGTCATCATGCGCGAATTCTCGCGTTTTGCGGAGAAGGGCGACGAGCCTTACTACCCCGTCAACACATCAGAAGACCGCAGCAAACTGCTCGCGTACCGTGATCTTGCACGTGGCGAGAAGTCTGTACTGTTTGGCGGGCGTCTTGGAACGTACAAGTACTTGGACATGCACATGGCCATCGGCTCGGCCCTGTCCATGTTCGACAACAAGATCAAGCCGCACTTTACGGGCGGCGCCAAGCTGGAAAGTGGTGGAGTGGACGCATGACCGCCACAACAAATGAAAGCCAGGAGACTGCCATGACGGCCACAACAGCCGCAGACAGCCCGGCCTCGACTCAGCAGAACCTTCGAATAGTCCAGCGTGTGGTTTTCCCGGCCAACCGCGACCTCGATACCCTGCCGCTCTATGTCGATCCGGACACCAACAAGGTCCGCAAGCAGGATGACAACGGCTCAGCAATTGTGCAGGCAGTGGGCATGGCCCGCAAACTCCACCCGGAGGACATCCTGGACCGTGGGTCGGTACAGGTGCGCCGGGGCGAGCGTCTTTCCTTTGGGTCCTACTTCAATGCCTTCCCGGCCAGTTACTGGCGCAAATGGACCATTGCCACAAAGACGGTTCTCCACATCGAGACCGAGGGCGAAGGAACGGTCATCGTTTACCGGTCGAATGCGCGCGGCGCGTCGCAGCGGGTCGACTCGATCCTCGTTGAGGGAACTGCGTCGAACGACTTCGAACTTACGCTCGCTCCCTTTGGCGATGGCGGTTGGTACTGGTTCGACCTCATTGCCGGCGGCGATGGAATGACGCTTAAGAGCGCCCACTGGGCTGTTCCTGATGAAGGCAGGCCCCAGGGGAAAGTCACGCTGGGTGTTACAACGTTCAACCGTGCCGACTACTGCCTTGAAACCATCAAGTCAATCGATGCCGACTCCGGTCTCCGTGAAATCCTCGCGGAACTGATCATCGTGGACCAAGGCAACAAGAAGGTGGCCGACGAAGACGGGTTCGACGCCGTCGCCGCATCCATGGGCGAGCAGTTGCGCATTATCAACCAGGGCAACCTTGGTGGTTCGGGTGGGTTTGCCCGCAACATGTACGAGATGCTCGTCTCTGACAAGAGCGACTACGTCATGCTGCTCGACGACGACATTGAACTTGAAACCGAAGGTGTACTCAGGGCGGTCGCATTTGCCGACCTCTGCCGTAAGCCCACCATCGTCGGTGGACACATGTTCGATATGTACAACAAGTCCGTATTGCACGCCTACGCGGAAGTGGTGAATTTTTACCGCTTCCTCTGGGGACCCGTCGAGGGCCTGGGAAATCACGACTTCTCCGCGGAGGGCCTTCGCTCAACGCCTTTGCTGCACCGCCGCTGGGATGCTGACTACAACGGTTGGTGGATGTGCCTCATCCCCAAGACCGTCGTGGAAAACATTGGACTCTCCCTTCCCGTTTTCATCAAGTGGGATGACGCGGAATACTCCCTGCGCGCCCGTGCCGCAGGCTTCCCGACGGTTACGCTGCCGGGTGCAGCGGTTTGGCACGTCTCCTGGGCTGATAAAGATGACTCAGTGGACTGGCAGGCCTACTACCACGAACGCAACAGGCTCATCGCGACCCTTCTGCATTCGCCGTTCCCCAAGGGTGGCCGCATTTTCCGCGAAAGCCTGAACACGGACATCAAGCATTTGGTGTCGATGCAGTATTACCCGGAGCAAGCCCGCGTCATGGCTCTTCGGGATGTCTTGGAGGGCCCAGGCAAGCTCCATGAGCAGCTGCCCACCACAATGCCCAAACTTCGCGCCATGCGCGAGGAATTTGTCGACTCACAAGTCAAGACCGATCCCGGCGCCTTCCCTGAGTCCTTCCGCAAACGTCCGCCGAAGAAGCCGCAGTCCTACAAGCAGCCGGGTGCCCTTGGCCTGCTGCCTTGGGCGGTTAAGACGGTCCTCAAGCAGGTCCTTGCTCCGGTTCGCGATTCTGCCAAGACCAACCCTGAGGCCCACGTTGCGCATCAGGACGGCAAATGGTGGAGCTTGGCGCACCTGGACAGTGCAGTTGTCTCCAATGCCGATGGCACAGGTGCCTCGTGGTACCAGCGCGATCCCAAGCTGGCACGCCGGCTTTTGGTTGAAACAACGCAGCTGCACGCTCAGCTTTTCTCGAATTGGGAGACGCTTCGGGCCCAGTACCGTGCAGCACTGCCGCAGATCACGTCGATGGAGTCCTGGCGCGAGACATTCGATGCTTCGGAGCCCAAAAAGTAGCGATGGCCAACTCCACTGATATTTATGCTGTTCCCGGGGTAGGTGCCGGTCTGCTGGATGTTTTCCGGCGCCGGTACCTCCTTAAGCTGATCGTCCGCAAGGAACTCAGGGTCCGCTACCGGGGTTCCGTGCTGGGTCTGGCTTGGTCATATGTGAAGCCCTTGGTCCAGTACTTGGTTCTGTTCTTTGCACTGGGCATCGTCCTTCGCGTGGGGGACCAGATTCCCAACTACGCCCTGTACATGTTCTCCGGCGTCATCGTCGTCAACTTCTTCACTGAAGCGTTTTCAAACGCTACGCGCTCCATAGTCTGGAATGCGGCCCTGGTGAAGAAGATCTACCTGCCTCGGGAACTTTTTCCCGTGGCGTCGGTCTGGGTCGCTGCCGTGCATTTCCTTCCCCAACTGGTGGTCTTGCTGGCTGCTGCCCTGTTCAACGGGTGGCGACCTGATGTAATGCAGCTGCTTGGTGCAGCGCTGGGCTTCGTCATTGTGGCCGTAACCGCCACGGGCCTGGGCCTCCTGGCAGGTGCTGTCAACGTATTTTTCCGCGATGCAGAGAACATCGTTGACATGTTGATGATGATCGTCACCTGGACTTCACCCGTCCTCTATGACTGGACCATGATCCGCCGTCTTGCACCGGACTGGGTCTTGACGATCTACCAGCTCAACCCCGTGACCGTGGCGGTGGAATTGTTCCACTGGGCGTTCTGGTACCCGACGGTCACTAAGCCGGTCGAACTGCCCCCTCACCTGATGTTGACGGGGTTGGCTGGACTGGGGATGGCCGCAGTTTTCCTTATCATCGGCCAGCTGGTGTTCCGCCGGCTCGAAGGCCATTTTGCGCAGGAGGTCTGAGTGGGCGCCGCCGTCATAGTCAAGGGCTTGAAAAAGACTTTTAATCTGCGTCACTCGCACTCCCTTAAAGAGACGCTTGTGTGGCTCGTCAAGGGACGCAAGGGTGATCTCACCAAGAAATTTGATGCCCTGCACGACGTCAGCTTCGAGATACAGGATGGGGAGACTGTGGCCCTTCTGGGCTTCAACGGCTCCGGTAAATCCACGTTGCTCAAGTTGATCTCCGGTGTCATCCTTCCCGATCAGGGCACTGTGCGGACCAAAGGCAGGGTCGCGGGCCTGATTGAGGTTGGGGCCGGGTTTCACCCGGATTTGTCCGGCCGTGAGAACGTCTTCCTTAACGCCGCGATCCTTGGAATGACAGAGCAGGAGATCAACGAGAAATTCGACGAGATCGTCGCCTTCTCGGAAATCGAGCAGTTCATCGACACGGAAGTGAAGTTCTATTCTTCCGGAATGTTCCTGCGCCTTGCTTTTGCGGTGGCAGTTCATACGCAGCCGGATATCTTCCTTGTGGACGAGATCCTGGCTGTTGGAGATGAACCTTTCCAGAGGAAGTGCCTGGCCAAGATCAAGCAGCTGTCCGACGAAGGCAGGACCCTCGTGGTTGTCAGCCATGACCTGGACATGATTTCGCGGATCTGCGACAGGGGAGTCGTCTTATCCTCCGGCACTGTCCAATTCGAAGGTCCGGCTGATCAGGCTGTCGCCTGGCTGCGGGAACGCAACTAAGTCCCGCATCCAATAGCAAGAGTCGTCTGTCAAGGGATGGCTAGTGGAAGCATCTAGGAAAGGCGATCGTAGGAATGGGTATCGGCCCACTGCTGTTGTGTGTACTCCTGATCATTGTGTTGTGGTGGGGTCCAGGCTGGCTTCTCGGAGAAGCGCTGGGAGTGCGCCGAACCCTCCTGCCCGTCGTGGCACCATTGTTGGGCATGGGTGCCCTGACGGTCATCGGTGTGATGGGCAATTCCTTGGGCTTGAGCTGGCAGCTGCTTCCGGTGTCCGCCGTTCTGCTGGTGTTGGCTGGTGTCCTGTTGGCTCTGCGCCTCGTGTTGAGGCGCAGATTCCCCGACAAGTTCCAGACACCCCTGCGAACACAGCCAAGCATTTTCGGTAAGCACCGATTTGCGGGCTCCTGGTGGATCCTGCTTGTGGGCCTTGTTGCGGGCGGAGCCGTCGCCGCCGTGGCATGGTTTGTCGGCACTGAGGGCCTTCTGGGCATAAACCAGGACTGGGACATTCCTTGGCACGCCAACATGATCCGGCTTATCTCCGTGAATCATGAATGGGATCCCGCCATTGCGGGCAACTTCGCCTACTACGACACCACAATTTCTGATGCTCCCATCAGGAGCTACCCGATTGCGTTCCACGCGGTGCTCTCGCTGTTCTGGCCGATGAGTGGTGTCAGCATCCCGGTCTTCCTGAATGTTTTCGTCTTGGTGATGATGGCCGTTCAGTTGCCCCTCAGCGCCATGGCCTTGACCATGATCCTCACGCGCCGCCCTGTTGCCGTGGCCGCCGCGGCTGCAGTGTCGGGATGGTTCACGGTCTACCCCTACGATTTACTGTGGCGTGGCCCGCTGATTCCGTTTTTCGCTGGCATGCTCTTGGTGGGTCCATTCGTCTTCCTGGCCGTCAAAGGTGCCTTGGAGCGGCAAAAGTTCTGGGTCCTGGGCATTGCCTTCGGCGCAGTGGGCCTTATTGCCGTCCACCCCTCGCTGGCGTTCGTAGTACTGCCGGTCCTCGTCTTCTGGCTGCTCTCCGCATTGATACGACGCAAGGGCCGGATCCTGGGCATTACCGTTTACCTGGCGGTGTCAGGGGTTCTCGCGGCGATCATCGGCCTGCCGATCATTACCCAGATGCTTAAGGAATCTGAGCGCGTCTCCAAGATGATGTGGGCTCCGGATACTGATCGAAACGGTGCCATTCAGAACATTGTTTTCCTGAACCATGGCTCCATGGCAATGCCGATCCTGACAACGCTTGTCGCACTTGGCTGCCTTGCTGTTGTCTTCAGGATCCGCATGTGGTGGTACTTCGGCCCGGTCCTGGCTTTTGCGTTTCTTTCGGTTTACACCATGGGCAGCGACAGCCCCCGTTTCCTGAACCTGACAGCCCCCTTTTACGACGATCAATGGCGTATTTTCGGCATCCTTGTCATGCTTCTCGTGCCGCTTGCCGGCTTGGGTGTTGCCCAGGCTGGCGAGGCAATCGAGTGGGCCGTCCGGTGGCTCCGCAATCGTCGGGCAGCATCCCATGAATCCCAAGGCACAAAGGGACGCAGGCCCAACCACGTCATCACAGCGGCGGCTGCTGTCGCAGTTTTGCTGGTGTGTGGCGTTGGGGCGATCCCGTATTTCAAGCAAAACGCCGAACGCATCAACATCAATACGAAGGTGGATGGCCTCACCCTGAGTTCATCCGAAGTGGATCTGCTGAGCAAAATCGACCAGTACGTCCCCCAGGACGCCACAGTGCTGAATGACTCCTGCGATGGTTCCGTATGGATGTATGCACTCGGGAACCGAATGCCGATGATTCGGCACTTCGAAATACTTCCTACGAACCGCCAGCTGCTTGTCCTGCAAAAGCTCCCTGAGTTGGCGACGGATCCCGACGCGCGGGCTGCCGCTTCGGAGCTTGGTATCGAATGGGTGTACATAGCCGACGGTCGGATCCGGGCCTGGGATGAGCCCAAGGCAGGCTTGACCCATCCTGATTCCATCCCTTACTTGAAGCTTGTTGTGCGTGACGGAAACGCTGCCCTCTACCGGATCGATTGGTCGCAGTTACCAGGTGGCAAGCAAGCCTTCGACGCCGCTGCCAAGGACCGTGTGCAGCTTGATGGAGTCCCGGGCATCCTCGAGAACCGGAACCCCGATGGCATCGCCCCGCTTGGAAGGATTTGTTAACCAATGAAGGCATTCATTAAAAAGTTCCTCTCGTCCAGTTTGTTCAGATTCCTCGTGGTGGGCGGTCTGAGCTTCATTGTGGACCTCGGTCTGCTGGCGCTCTGCTTCCAAGTGTTTGGTTGGCCCCTTTGGTTGGCCACGGGCGCAGGATTCTGGGGAAGTTTCTTCTTCAACTATTTCCTGCAGCGCCACTTTGCCTTCGGGGGTGGCGGAACGGCATTGGGTGGAGTGCTGCGGTACTCCGGACTCCTGGCCTTCAACACCGTGGCGGTCATGGGAATCGTCGAGCTTTTCCAGTTCCTGGGGGCCGGATATGTTGCCGGTAAAGTGGTTGCGACGATTGTGACCATGGGCTGGAACTACTTCATTTACAAGCACTGGATCTTCCCGCAAAAGAAGCAGCCGCAGAGCGCCGGCGGACAGACAGATGGCGCCTCGGGCACTGAAGCGCCAGCACAGAAATTCACACCTAACAGCAGCGAAGGATAATCGATGTATCGAGGCGTTCGAATTGCCGCGGTAGTACCGGCCTATAAAGAAGAGAACCACATCGCACAGGTGATCGAAACGATGCCTGATTTCGTCGATGACATTGTCATTGTTGATGACTGCAGCCCGGACGACACCTCCGGGGCTGCCCTTCGGGCGGATGACGGCAGGGTCACGTTGATCCGGCACGAGGTCAATCAAGGTGTGGGTGGCGCTGTCCTGACGGCCCATAAAGCAGCAATGGAGTTGGGCTCCGACATCAATGTTGTGATGGCCGGCGACGCCCAGATGGATCCGGAGTACCTGCCCCAGCTGCTCGACCCCGTGGTGGATGGTTACGGCTTTGCAAAGGCCAACCGCTTCTTTTCAGGTGAGTCTTTTGCCGGCATGCCTGGATACCGTATCTTCGGAAACATCGTTCTCTCGTTCATGACAAAGCTGGCGTCGGGTTACTGGCACATCTTCGACCCCCAGAATGGCTACACGGCGATCCGGACGGAAGTTCTTCGCCGCCTGCCAATGAATAAGGTGGCTGCGCGCTACAGCTTTGAGAACGACCTCCTGATTCACCTGAATATCCTCGATGTACCGATTGTGGATGTCCCCATTCCTGCTGTTTACGGCAACGAGGTTTCCAGCATCAAGCTCCGGAAGGTGATCCCCGAGCTGCTGGCCATGCTCTTTGGCGGCTTCTGGCGCCGTGTGTGGTGGAAGTACATGGTGTGGTCCTTCTCAGCTGTGGCTCTTCTGTTGATCGCAGGCATCGCCCTTATTGTCATGGGTCTGGTGGCTGGGATCTGGGTGCTCGCGGCAAGCGTAGGATCTCCTACCGCGGGATCGGTGATGTTGGCTGTTGTGCCCTTTGTGCTGGGAGTTCAGATGCTGTTGGTATCCCTCCAACTGGACATACAGGCAAGCCCAAACAGACCCACGATGCATCCCATGAAGGAACGTACGTAGGGAATTCCTGGAACAAGAAGGGGAGGGTCAGGACGCTTGGCGTCCTGACCCTCCCTTCTCTTTCCTGGCCGGGGTCACGTCTTTGCTGCTAGGGGAGCGACGTGAACCCTCCCCAGCCCCACCCGACCTGGCTCCGGGAGAGCCATCCTGATGTTCCGTTGCCGGGGTACAGGAAGAGGTTGCCACCGGAGTCGCGGGCAAGCACATCGTTCTTGCCGTCTCCGTTGAAGTCGCCAGGGCCCAGGATTGCAGTCATCCCGCTCCAGCCGCTTCCAACTTGGACCCTGCTCAGCCAACCGCCGGTCCCGTTGCCTGGGTAGAGCCACAGGATGCCCGACGTGTCCCTGGCCAGGACATCAGTCTTGCTGTCGCCGTTGAAATCGCCGGTACTCAGTATCGCCGTCATGGAGTTCCATCCGGTGCCAATCTGGGCGCTTGATACAAAGCCGCCAGTGCCGTTTCCGCGATAGAGCCACAGGACACCGGCCGAATCCCGGGCCAACACGTCCGCCTTGCCATCGCCGCTGAAGTCCCCTGGCGCGAGGATGAGCGTCATGCCCGACCACGCTGTGCCTGCCTGCACCCGGGGCTGAAGCCCGCCGGCTCCATTCCCGGGATAGAGCCAGAGGACACCATTGGTATCTCGCGCCAGGACGTCACTTCGTCCATCACCATTGAGGTCCTTGGTGGGGACGATAGCGTTCAGCGAGTTCCAACCTGTGCCCAACGAACGTTGCGTCAGCCAACCGCCGGTGCCGTTGCCCGGATAGAGCCATAGCGTGCCGCCATTGTCGCGTGCCACGACGTCGTTCTTTGCATCACCGGTGTAGTCCTTCCACGTATTGGCCGGTGGCGCTGTCACAGTGTAGGCCTGGCTGATGATCGCCGAACTGTTGTTGGACGGATCCACCGCGAAGTACTTCAAGGTCATCGCGGCCGTCAGCGTGATTGCTGTGGAGTACTTATTGGCGGCTGTGGCAGTCGGAGTGGTTCCGTTGGTGGTGAAGTAAATGCTCGATCCCGCTTCATTCACCGTGAGCGTGATCTGCTGGTTCACAGGGTAGCTTCCCGCAGGTGGAGTCACGGTAACCACTGGTGGGGTTGTGTCCAAGACCGTGTAAGCACGGGCAGTGACTGCGGAAGCATTTCCATATGCGTCCACAGCAAGAGCCATTACGGTGGTGTTTGCCGTCAGCGCGAATGGGCTCGAGTATGCTTTCGTGCTTCCTGCGACTGCAGTAGCGGGCGTGGTGCCATCCGTTGTGTAGAAGATGCTTCCAGGTTCGCTGGAAGTCATGGTGACAAGTTGCCCTGAAGCATAGGCTCCGGCAGCGGGTACAACGGTCAGAACCGGGGCAGTGGTGTCAAGGACGTACGTCTGGGTGGCTACCGTTGAAGAGTTGCCCGCGGTGTCGCGTGCAAAGTACTTCAATGTCATCGACGACGTCAGCGCTATCGGTCCAGAGTAGACAGGACTGGATGTGGTGGGCGTGGAACCATCGGTGGTCACGTAGATAGTGGCTGCTTCATTCACCGTGAGGCTGATGGTTTTGTTTGCCCCGTACGTTCCTCCAGCCGGATCGACAGAGACCACAGGGGGCGTGGTGTCGGCAGCGAAGACAGTGACATTCCTGGTTGAAGTGGAGGTGTTCCCCGCGTTGTCCGTGGCTTCCACCGTGAAGGCGACAGGACCATTGGGTACGTTGCTGTACGACTTTGGCGACGTACATGCGGTGAAGGCGTTTGTGCCCAGCTTGCACCTGAAACCGGCAACGTCCGTGGACGTTGAGGCAAAGACGAACGACGGCGAGATCCCGACTGTTGCGCCTTCTGCAGGTGAACTGATGGACACCTGAGGTGCGGTCAAGTCCGCGGTCACAGTCACCGATGCAAGGGTACTGACGTTGCCCGCCATGTCTGTCGCCCGGACCCCTAGGATGTGCTGTCCTGCGGTAGCGAGGTTGAAGACATAGCCGTTGCTGCAGGCAGTGAAAACTGTGGTGGAATCGACCGAGCAGGACAGGACGGAGTCCGCCTCCGAGGTCACGCCCAGGACAGGCGAGCGGTTGACGGTCGCTCCAGCGGCCGGTGAGGTTATCACCGGAGCGGTGGGTGCCGTCAGATCAACGGTGAACGCCCTGGATACAGGAAGCCCTGATGGTGCCGCGCGTACAGAGAATGTGTAGGCGCCGTTGGTCAAGGCGGTTGCCGGTGTATACGTGCCACTCGTGCATACCTGCCATACAGGTGTTGCGGTGCTCAATTGGAGGCTGCATTCAAGAGTGCCCCCGGGAGGCGTTGAGGCTACGGTGAAAGTGGGAGTGGAATCGTCGGTGAAAGCCGGATTGGCCGCTTGGGTTCCGTTAGCCGCCGTCGGACCGCTGACGATGGAAGGTACTACGCCGCCCAAAGTGAGCAGCCTGCCCTGCTGGGCCGGTTTGGCGGGATCCAGCTGACCTGGATCTTCCATGACCATCAGCTTGCCATCGCGCATGTTCAGTCCACCGATCTTGCTGAAACCGAGCGCCCATTGGTTGTTTACGGTGTCGGTGCTCAAGTCGATGCGCGAGACGGTGTCCTTGCCGGCGTCGGCAGTAGTTGTTCCGCCACCTGTTCCTGTGTACAGGACCAAGGGCGACTGCCAGTCGTAGTAGATGGCCGTCGGCTTGCCGACGTTATAGAGGGGCGAGGGGACGAAATTGGTCAAGACTCCGTCCTCTGGTGCCGTGAACACGGTCAGTCCCGAAGTTTCCGCGACATAGACCACTACATTGCCGGCACTGTTGCGGTGCGTGGCAGCAAGGCTCAAGGAGCTTGAATTAACCGAAGCGATTGATTCGATGCTCGGATAGAGGGCAGTCGGATCTACGATCTTCACAATCGAGCGGGCATTTGCGAACGACAAATAGATGTTGCCATCGGGGCCGTCACTGACCGCGTTCGGACGAAGGTCGCCGTCGAAGATGGTCAACTGACCGTCGTAGTCGAAGACTCCGGCGGTGGGCTTCCAGATTGCACGGACTACCTCGGAACTTCCGACGGCGGCATCCGGAATGAACGCGATTTCGTCGCCCGAGCCGTGATTGGCAGGCGACGGATCAATCATGGCAGGAGTTCCGGCTAACGCAGGGCCCTGTTTATGGCCAGCCAGGGTGCCCCCAAGGCAGGTGCCTGTTTCGAGCCCGCCCGGCGTGGCGCCCACAGCTTCGGTCACTCGGCAGAATCCGGCACGCGCGTCCGAGACCCAGATCCTTCCGGCTGGGTCCACCACCGAACCGGCGGCCTTCGTGAGACCCACGGCGACGGTTTGGCGGGCCTGGTCGGCGTTGGCAGCCCCCGCTGTGAACACACCTGTGAGCGCTGCTGTTGCCAGGCTGGCCGAGGCGATCAGTGCGGTGATTTTATGGCGATGCGGTCCTCGGACCATCCCGCTGATGGCGGAGGGATGGGAGTTTCCATGAGATGTTCTTGAGCGACCGGCGAAGGCAAGACACGCCAAACCAAGCTGAAGAACACTGCGATTGCGCGTGTCCACCGAGGGATCCCCACTTCATTCGGATGCTCCCCAGCTCCGCATGCATTGGTTATTCGCCCCACGCCGTTTCCGGCTGCGTCTACGTACATCTTCCCCCAATTTTCACTTTTGTCACTAGGTAATTTTCTTGCGGGACATTTTCTTGCTTCACTTTCGCCCTTCCCGACGTCTTGACCGGGCAAACGCAGCCCCGCACGATTGAGGTGGAGGTCACAATGCGCAGACTGTTTCCGATGGTGGTGCCGCTGATTATGCTGCTGGCCGCCTGCACTCCATCGCCCCAACCGACTCCGGGATTGAGTACCTCGTCAACAGCCGCGTCGACACCAACCGGCACCGCGACTACCGGCGCCACAGGGGAACCCAGCCACTCGCCGTCGACGGTTCCGAGTAATGGCACCACAGGTGATGGGGAGCCATTGGGCGACGGTGACGAACCTGGCCGCTACGCCTATCGATGCACAAGCCTTGACGCCTCCCCGGAAGTCCAGTTGTCGAGCCTTGCCGAGGTCTGGGCCGCCACCAACTACACGCGGATGGACTCCTGCGAAGTTACCTACACCGGACCGCAACCGTTCGAGCCCACACCACGGGAAGCAGAAGCAATCTCGACGGCGGCACCACAAGGATCAAGCGATGATGGAGGCCTGGCAGTGTTGTTGGACGTCCTCCGTCTCTGCACGCGGGTAAGCGATGAAAGCGGACCAGGCGGATTCGAGGAAGCCGGACACGGGCCGTTGCTTGCTGCAGCCTCACTTTGCCCGGATGCTCCACAGGGCAAAATCATCGCAGCGTGGGCCGAGGGCACGAGGATGTCTGATGGCAGCCATCTGGTGGGCGATGCGGTGCAACCCGGCAAATACCAACTGGTCAAGCAAGGCGCTTCTGCGGCAGATTGCAGGTGGACCGTAGCCGGCACAGGGGGTGCCATTACCGCGGAGGGAGGACTGCCGGAGGCCGGCGCAGGCGTCGATCTTGCTGGCGGCCAAAACTTTACTAGTGACAAATGCGGAATTTGGGGGAAGATGTACTAAGACGCAGCCGGAAACGGCTTGGGGCGAATAACCAATGCATGCGGAGCTGGGGAGCATCCGAATGAAGTGGGGATCCCTCGGTGGACATGCGCAGGCGCAGTGTTCTTCAGCTCGGTGTGGCAGCTTTTGCCTTGGCCGGTTGTTCAGGAACCAATGTAGATACTTCCCAACCAGCCGCACTTGATATGGCGCCTGTGGTCGCGAACGATGACAAAATCCCACGGGAACGTCCGGAACCTTTGATCCGGTATCAATTCACGTGCACAGGTGCTGATGGCAGCCTGATAGGCAAGTTCTCGAGCCTGGAAGAGGTCTGGGCATCCACGCGCTACATGCACGTCACGGACTGCCAAGTGCAGTATGTCGGAAGCGGACCCCACATGCTCACTCCCGAGGAGACGGCTGCCGTGAATGCCGCCCTCGCGGCAGGTGCCGCACCGGGCGACGCCTCCGCTCTGTGCTTACGCATCATTAAGGCCTGCACCCGGACGGACCCAAGGACGCTCGCAGCCTCGCTCGCCGCTTATGGGGTTCCGGTTGTGAAGGGCGCCCTGACACTTGCCCCGCTCGCGCCGCAGGCGGCCGTGCTCACCAGGTGGCTGAAGACGGCAGTTTCCGGATAGCTGCATCGGCGTGTAGCGCGCAATCAAGGAGAAATTGAAAGGCGCGGACCACTTTGGGTCCGCGCCTTTACGTGGGCATTTCTGTTCAGGCAAGCAATGAATTCATCGCATTGATGAGTGTTGTTTCCACGCCATTCGTACCCGCCTTGAAATGGGCCAGATGTCCGTAGACGGTCATTGAGCCACCAGCAATTCCCGGGAAGTCCGGCTCCCAACCACCCTCGTAGCTGCCAAGTGGCATGTTCGGCGGAAAAAATTCATTGCTCGGTATGTAGCAGCAGGACTCATTGGCGTATCCGCCGACGATTATGCCGTTGGTTCCGCCATTGCGACTTCTGAAATACGCTCCGTATCCACTGACGAGTTCGCCGCCGATCATGGCGATCTTCAGTTGGGGGCTTCCGTTGAATTTCCACACTTGGAAGGGGGACGGCACCGCAGTTTTGTAGCTATTGCTGTCAATACGGCCGATCATGACCTGGGCGTGACGCTGGTACCACTGCGGCTGGCCGTTGGGGTTTGGCAAACGCGCAACATACGCGGCACGTACAGCGGCGAGATTACCCGCGGTGGGGGTGATGTCCAGTGGAAGCTGGACCTCCTGATAGCGCGTCACCATCGGGCCGCTGAGCGCCCTGCCGGCAGACTGCATGTTTGAATTGACGGTTGCCCCAAGGGCGTCCCCATGCTGGTCCCTGAGTTCCCAGCTGCGGACCCCTCCAGGGTCCTGGTCCCCGGCGGGTCCCTGCACAAACATGGCGAAACAATTCGGATTGCGGTTCTCGATGTAATTGCAGGCGCCCGCCGCGAAATCTCCGTCAAACAGCGTGCGCAAACCAGCGCTGATGGGGTGGCAGCCGTAGCTGAAGATCACAGCTGCCGGTGTGCCGTTGCCCCGTCTGGCTACGAGTATGGGGACGGCGGTTTCTGTGTACGGCAGGCCAACCCTGTTCGCGGAAAAGTTCTGTGTTGAAACTTTGTAGTCGAAAGTCACTGCAGTTTCAGCCGCGTCCAGGGCTTCCTGGGCAAGGTCAACGATTGTGTCTTCCAGGTCGTCACTGTACGAGCGGAGCAACCCGAGGTCTGCCAGTCCGTACGCCATGTAGGGATGCAATGTGTCGATCAGTGCTGGACCGTTGTGCGTATGTGTCGCCTGGATCAGGATGTCGCTGCTGGACCAATCCGCGAGTTGAATGATCCTGTCGCGGATCCGTTGGTGCATAGCCCGAGGCACTGCCAGAACGTCCAGCGAGATGATGATGTGGGGATGTGCGTCTTCCCAGATGAGGATTGCCCGAGCATAGAGGGGCTCGAACGGCGAACTGCTGGTGGCCTCGCGTCCGCCATCGGTGGTGCCATATCCGGCCATATACGGATTGGTGCTCAGCGACGGCGTAATGTCAGCGCTTGCAGTTCCAACTCTAAACGCCATAAAAGATCACTCCTTGATTGTGCGCAATGGGTGACCTTCGCTTGCCCCCAAACAAAGTCCGTTTCCCGAATGCGCTGAACAGCCAATACGTGAGACCACCTTCATTAGACCATGTGATCCAGCAATTTAGGCCGCTCCTGGGCGATATTTATCGCCCGCACGGGCGTGTCAGTCAGCTGGAATGAACCGAGGGCCCCTTCATGGAAGTTTTCCACGAAAGGGCACTCGAAACCGGACTGCGTGCGTGCTATTTTGCCGCAGGTGCCAGAATGGTCAGGGAATTCCAGCCTGTACCGATGCGGGTTGTTGTTCCCCACGACCTGTTCGAACCCACAGGGTAGTACCGCAGCTCGCCAGCGGTGGTCCGGGCGATGACACCGCTGGAGCCGGCTCCGGCAAATCCGCGGACCGCACCGAAACTCGTAACGACGTTCCACCCTGTTCCGACCACCGCTGCAGGTTCCTGCATGAAGTTTCCGGTGCCATTGGAACGGTACAGTTTCAAATCGCCAGCTGCGTTTTTGGCCAGGAGATCGGCATTTGCGTCTTTGTCAAAGTCCATTTGCGCTATGTCCAAACCGCTCCAACCGACTCCAATGGAGATACCGGTGGACACGGTCTTCCCGGTGGGGTTGCTGAAGTAGTACAGGCGACCCGTGGAGTCGTATCCTACGAGACCGGGGTGTGCATCGGCCTTTTTCCATGTCCCAACGCTTAGCGTCCAGTCCTTCCAATTGCTGCCGAGGGCGATGGGGGTCCCAAAACCGCTGCCAGTCCTGCCCGGGTAGACGTTTAGCCGGCCGTCGGACCATTGCGCCACGATGTCCAAGGCGCCGTCCCCGTTCCAATCCGTGACGAACCCGGCCTTCAGGCCGGCCCACCCTGTTCCGATGAGATCCTCCGGCAGGAGCGCCGTGGTACCGGTACCGGGATAGCGGTAGAGGTTGGCATCGGCACGGACCGCGACCACATCCTCCTGGTCGATGCCGAGTGTTGTCTCAACATCCAGGGGAGCGTCGCTGATCCGGATCGCGTCATCCCAGCCAAGTCCGATGAGGCTGCGGTTGCCCCACGCACCCGAGACCGCTGGGTAATAGTAGAGGTCGCCGTTGGCGGTGCGGGCATGGAGTCCCTGGGACCCGGCCCCGCTGAAGCCGATCGCTGAACTTACCGACGTCATGCCATTCCATCCGGAACCAATTACTTGGGCGGCTTCGTTGAGGAAGCTGCCCAAGCCGTTCGAACGATAAAGGCGAAGGGTGCCATCGGAGGTGCGCGTGAGGATGTCCTGGCTACCGTCGCCATCGAAGTCGATCTGGTTCAACTGGTGGCCGCTGAAGCCGGTCCCGATCAGCACCCCATTTCCCAGCGTTCCACCTCCCGTGTTCGGGTACCGGTACAAATTGCCCAGGTAGTCCTGTCCTATTACGCCCGGATAGCCGTCTTTGGAGTTCCACCAACCGACCGTCAGGGACATTTCCTGCCAGCCGGAACCGACTTGGAGGGGAGCATAAAAGCCCCCGCCGGGAGCGCCGCGGAAGACTCTCAGTGTCCCGTCGGACCACTGCGAAAGAATGTCCTGGACGCCGTCCTGGTTCCAATCAACGACGTACAGCGATTTTGCACCGGTCCACCCCGAACCGATGGCCACAGGACCAGTGATCCGGCCACTGCCGTCGGCTGGAAATGCATCGAGCCGGCCCGTCGAGCTTGTGGCCAGGAGGTCGGCGCCGGACTTGATGGACGGGTTGGAAGGGGCTGAGGCACCACGGGCGAACGTCCGCAGCTGATCGTAGCTGCCGTTGAAGATGTTGGAATCACCTTCGAACGGCCCGGTGCTGCTGTACTGCCACATGGTGTAGTCGCCCCAACTGGCCGGTAAAGATCCAGGAGAATTCGTGGGGTTGTTCCAGTACGACGCGATCCACAGCGGGTAGCTCCCGAACGTGGAGTTGCCCACGCACGTATTCCACCAATCCGTGGTGCTGTAAATGACCGGAAAGCGCCCCGTCAGGGCTTTGACCGTGTTGCCGAAATCGGCGGCCCACTGCCCAAGTTGCGCCTTTGACATGTTGTAGCACGTGTTGCCGAAATAGAAGCCGTTGATGGTGCGTCCAGCGTAGGGGTTGTATTCGATGTCCAGGACAGGAGGAAGCGTGTAACCGTCTGCAGTCCATCCGCCGCCGTTCGCCACGAAGTATCTCGCCTGGTCCGCACCCGAAGACCAGTTTGGAATGGCGAAGTGATAGGCGCCACGAACCATTCCGACGTTCCTTGAGCCGTCATATTGCTGTGCATAGTTTTCGTTCAGGTAATAGTTGCCCTCGGAGGCCTTGACGTAAGCCCAGCGGGATCCTTCGTTCCATTGGTCCTGCCAGTCGACGTTGCCCTGGTGCGCGCTGACGTCCTGTCCATGGATACCGATGGTTGGCCTCCAGTGACCTGGGTCAGCGTCCATCGGCACCACCTGTCCCACTGTGCGTGAGCCAGCAGGCCCTGAATTTCCGTTGCCTTGCTTTGCCGCGATGACCCTGGGCGAGCGCTGACCCATTTCTGCCCCGCCCGCTGGAATCGCGGCTCGCATTGCTGCCTTCATGGTCTCGGCGTCCGGAGCATTGCCGGGCATTGCCTTGGCGGTTGGCAGCCCAGCTGGATCGTCCATGGAGGGGCCGTTGGCCGGCTGCGGAGCAACAGCAGGTGAAGGCTCGACGGCGGTTGGCACCTGCTGCTGGTTCGTCACCGGCGGTGCGCTTTCCGCGGGGAGGGCGCCGGAGTCTGTCGATGGCAGAAGTGGAGTCGTCGCTGGCGACTTCTGTTCGGCGATCGGGGCTGGCGCTGGCCGAGGGCCGGAGTCCTCCGCCCATGCAGGAATGCCGGGAAAAGTCCCTGCAAGGAGGACCAGACAAAGGGCGATTCCAGTCCTTGCAAGCGGCATGCGACGGACCGTCTTTACGGGGGTTCTTGTCATATCCAATTCCGGCCCTGTGCCGCGGCTCAGCGGCGCATGGTGTGGCTTGCTGACAAGCTCCGGGGCGGGCGCCTGCGCATGGGACCAAAGGCCAGCTCCTAACGGGCTTTACCCTAACATTCGGAAACTGGAGTGACTAGTGGTACAGACGATGCCAAAGGGACTCTTGTTCCAATAGTTATCCACAATCCCTCATGCGGGACTTGGCCCTAAACTTCGGCTCCCCTAGCGTAGGTGACTCGAGATACGCCTCTCGGATACGGACAAAGAGCTTTTTGGGGGGGAAATATGGAGGCCGTTGGGATTGTGGAGGGTGAGGTCCGCGAACTTATCAGACGCCGCGGTTTGGACCCTCTTGAACAGACCGCGGAAGTCCGGCGCTTGGTTGAGGACGCGGTCAACGACTATGACGAAAGGGCTCTCCTTGGGCCCCTTCCGCCATTGGGACATTTGGAAACCGCCCGGCGGCACGTATTTGACGCCGTAGCGGGATTCGGGCCGCTGCAGCCATTCCTGGATGATCCTGGAATTGAGGAAATTTGGATCAACGCGCCGCACGAAATTTATGTCGCGCGTAATGGCGAGTCCGAGCTAACCGGAATTACCCTGAGCGAGCAACAAATCCGCGACCTCGTGGAGCGGATGCTCAAGAGCTCGGGGCGGCGGCTGGACTTGTCTTCACCGTTCGTGGACGCGGCCCTTCCGGACGGGTCGCGCTTGCATGTTGCTATTCCAGACGTGACCAGGAAGCACTGGGCTGTCAACATCAGAAAGTTCATCGCCAGGGCTAACCGGCTTGAGCATCTCGTGGAGTTGGGAAGCCTCACACCCCAATCTGCCAGGTTCCTTGGTGCAGCCGTTGCAAGCGGACTCAACATCCTCGTTTCCGGTGCCACCCAGGCAGGGAAGACCACTATGTTGAACTGCCTTGCAGCAAGCATTGGCTCACGTGAGCGCGTAATAACCGTGGAAGAGATCTTTGAATTGCAGCTCCCTCTGCGTGACGTCGTGGGTCTCCAATGCAGGCAACCGAACCTGGAAGGTCATGGAGAAATTCCGTTGCGAAGGCTCGTTAAGGAAGCCCTGCGCATGAGACCTGACCGCCTGGTGGTCGGTGAAGTCCGCGAAGCCGAAAGCCTGGACATGCTGATCGCGTTGAATTCCGGGCTTCCTGGCATGTGCACGGTCCATGCAAATTCGGCCCATGACGCCGTCACCAAGATTTGCACCCTGCCTTTGCTGGCGGGGGCGAATATTTCCAGTGCATTCGTCTTGCCCACAGTTGCCTCGTGCATTGACTTAGTGGTGCATTGTGCCCGGCAGGCCAATGGGCGGAGGCAGGTAACCGAAATCCTGTCCTTGGGACGCCGCGTGGAAAACGGGGTCATCGAATCCTCGGTGGTGTTCCGCATGCTAGAGGGGCAGTTGCAGCCCAAAGCCAACTCCATACCCGCGGTCGAAAAGTTTGCCGTGGCTGGTTTTGATGTCGCCGCGCTGCTGGAGCTGAACTGATGGCCCCGCTACTGGGGATCCTTTGTGGCAGTGGCGCATTACTTATTTGGTGGTCCACCTGGGACCATCCACCTGACCTCCGGGTCAGCGAACCCCGGCCACGGCCCCTGGAACTTCTCTTGCTCACGGCAGGCATAGAAAGGGTCACCAGTGCGGGCCTCCTTCTCAGTTGCGCTGGATGTGGAGTCGTTGCAATGCTCCTGTTCTTCGTTGTGACCGCGTCATTGCCCGTCTGCCTTTGCTTCGGAGTCTTCGGCGCTTGGATCCCTTTCGGCCTCGTGCGTCGGCGGGCGCGGAAACGGCGTGCCACTCTGCGCCAACTGTGGCCGGATGTTGTTGACCATCTGAGATCCGCCATTCGCGCCGGCCTGGCTTTGCCAGAGGCATTGATCCAACTTGGGCATAACGGGCCGGACGAACTGCGGAGCCTCTTCCTTGATTTTGGTGCCGATTACCGATCGGGCGGTCAGTTCGATGCGGCTGTCAACAAACTGAAGGACCGCTTGGCAGATCCCGTGGCCGACAGGATTATCGAGGCACTCCGCATGACCCGGGAAGTGGGTGGCTCCGACCTCGGGCGCATGTTGGGCACGTTGGCCGGGTTTCTTCGGGAAAGCGCCCGGACGCGCAGCGAACTCGAGGCCAGGCAATCCTGGACCGTAAACGGTGCACGGCTGGCAGTCGCGGCACCCTGGATAGTCCTGGTGGTCATGGCCGGTCGGCCTGAAGCCATGCTTGCCTACAACTCCGGAATTGGTGCCGCGGTGCTCCTCGGCGGACTTGTTGTCTCCGTTTTGTGTTACGCAGTCATGCTGCGGATTGGGGCATTACCCGAGGATGAGCGGGTCCTCCGATGAGCACCTCGACGGCGACCGCCACGCTCCTTGGTTTATTCTTGGGCGGAGGGACATGGTTGATCCTGGTGCGGCTTCCCTTCATGCGTGGCCGGACCTTCGCGGAGCGGATTGACCCACAGCTTAAGTCGCAGAATCTCGAGTCGCGCCTCCTCCGGGCGCCTACGCATAATCTCACACCCTTTGGACCACTGGAACGCATTCTCCGCCCCGTTATGCAGGATGGAATTCTCTACTTGTCCCGTTTTAACGGTGGCGGCCCAGCCTTGCGCAAGAGACTCGCTCGAGCCGGCTCCGCGAAAAGCGTGGTGGATTTCCGCGCCGAGCAACTGGTGTGGGCCGCAGGCGGCTTCCTGCTTGCTGTGATCGGCGTGGGGCTGGGTGCTGCCTCCGGACGATTCAGCCCGCTTCCATCACTGGTGGCGGTCATCGGGGGTGCCTTTTGTGGTTACGTGCTCCGCGATTTCCTGCTTGGCCAAAAGACTAAGCGCCGGGAATCGGTGATTCTTGCGGAGTTTCCCAGCCTTGCCGAACTTATGGCGCTTGCCGTCGCCGCCGGAGAGAGCGCCGTGGGTGCGATGGACCGAATCTCCCGTACCTCCAATGGCGAGCTCGCCAAGGAATTCAGCGCCGTCCTGGCCGACACGAGATCAGGAAAGTCGCTGATCCAGGCACTCCAAGCTTTCTCTACCCGAACGCAACTGCCGCCCCTGGTCCGATTCGTGGACGGATTAGTGGTGGCTGTGGAGCGGGGCACTCCATTGGCCGATGTACTTCGCGCACAAGCTGCCGACGTCCGCGACGCTGCGAAGCGGGAACTGATGGAATCAGCCGGTCGAAAAGAAATCGGAATGATGGTGCCCCTTGTATTCGGCGTCCTTCCGCTAACGGTCATTTTCGCAGCGTTTCCAGCGCTCGCCGCTTTGCAGTTGAGCCTTTGACCGGACCGAGCCGGGCTCTTTGACCAATTACCTTTATCCGCCGGTCGCACATTACCAGCACAAACACACACATTGGGGAAAATAATGAAGAAGAAGTATGGACACTCGTTTTCTGCAAATACAATGACTTTGCCGTTTTTCTCATGGGCCTTCGCTGTGATCGCCCGAAATGTGGCATCACCCTTGGAACACCCTGAGCGCGGTGACGTCCCGGGATGGGTGATGATCACCCTAATGTCCGCCATATTGGTCGCAGGGCTCCTCGCGATTGCATCGCCAGCACTGGCGGACCTCTTCACGCAGGCCATGGCCAAGGTGGGTAGTTAGGAAATGGGGCAGGTGTGGTCCCGCAGCCAAAAGCGCCCATTCTGCCTGCCCTGTGGATTTGAAAGTCCAAGTGCACTTAAAATTCGCTGCGCAGATAAAAATCCGTGTGCAGTTAATAGTGGGGAACGAGGTTCCGCGGTTATCGATTTCGTGATGATTGGTGCCCTCCTGACGTTGCTGTTCATGTCAATCGTCCAGCTCACGCTTGTCCTTCATGTCCGAAACACACTTGTTGATGCCGCCGCGTCCGGAGCGCGATATGGAACCCTTGCCGATCGAACGGTTATGGATGCGGAGGCCAGGACGTCCGAGCTGATCGAAACGGCGCTCAATGGAGATTTCGCGGCAGATGTGACCACCGCTGAAAGGACTCTGGATGGAATTCGGGCGTTGGAAGTGACCGTGAGGGCGCCTATGCCAGTTGTGGGGCTTATCGGCCCCGGTGGACTCATGGAGGTTACCGGACATGCTGCCCTTCCAAAGTAATGTCCTGACCCCGGTGCCGTGCCCAGGTTCGATAATGAATCGCCTTGGGCATTGGCTGAACAGGGCTTGGCAATTGGCGTTCGGCCCATATCAAGACACATCCAGTATGGGTACCGACGTCAAAAGGCAGCGCGGCAGTGCCATCGTGGAGTTTACGTTCCTGGCACTGTTGCTCATGGTCCCGGTGGTCTATTTCCTGGTAACCGTAGGCCAAATCCAAGGCGGATCCTTTGCAGTGGTGGGTGCGGCGGATCAGGCGGCCAAGGTCTTTGTCTCCCAGAGTGAACCTGTCCTCGCGAGGACCAGCGCAGAACAGAGCGTCCTCTTGGCGCTGAGGGATTACGGCTACCCGGCGCAAGCAGCCACGATGGAGATCACGTGCGACCGGGCAGACTGCCTTTCAGCAGGCGCAGCAGTGACAGTTTGGGTTCGATTGGCTGTCCCTTTGCCGATGGTTCCGTTTGGCGACTCGCTACATTTGAATGCTGCTGTGCTCAATGCCTCTGCCACGCAAGTCGTGGGGCGCTTTAAGTGAATCGTCAACGTGAGGAGGAGGCGCAAAAGTGGCGATGGGACGGATAGGGAGCAAAGCCGAAGAGGGACAAATGAGCGTGCTGATCGTAGGCTTCGTGCTTCTGGCACTCCTGTTGGCTGCGGTGGTAATGGCTACTTCCGCGATTTACTTGGAACACAAGAAACTTCTGTCCTTGGCTGATGGCGCCGCACTTGCCGCTGCAGATTCGTACGTGGTGGGTGACATCGAGGGAAGCAGTGTGCCCTCGGCGTCGCTGGTGGACGAGCGGGTGCTGGGCGCGGTTGATCTGTATCTGGGAAACAGCGAAGCCTTCTCCATGCACGATCACTTGGAAGTTTCTTCCGGGACGGGTAGTTCTCCCGGCGGTACAGCGGTGGTGGTCTTAAGTGCCATCGCCCATCCGCCCTTGGTCACCTTCCTGCTGCCTGAAGGAATCGCCGTTGAAGCAAGATCCACTGCCAGGTCTCGGCTCACCCAATAGGGGCACAACGTAATAACGCAATGATAGGGACGCAATGACGGCGCCCAGTCGGGGGAGTCCGGCTGATAGCGTACGCTGGAAAGACCATGGCTGAGATTGATTTTCCCGCAGAAATCCGCGCGCTTCGCGCCACTTACAGTTCCATCGAGAACGTCACCGATATTGATGCCTTGAAGGCAGAAATCGCCGAATTGAGTGAGCAGGCTGGCGCGCCGGACCTTTGGGATGACCCCGCATCGGCGCAAGTTGTCACTTCGCGTTTGTCCCACCGGCAAGCTGAAGTGGAGCGGTTGTCCAAGCTTGCCTCCCGGATAGACGACCTCGAAGTGCTGGTGGAGCTCGGCCAGGATGAGGGCGACGAAGCCTCGATGGCCGAGGCCGCGAAAGAACTTGCTTCTATTCGCAAAGCCCTCGCCGAGCTCGAAATCGTCACCCTGTTGTCCGGCGAGTACGACGAACGGGAAGCCGTAGTGACCATCAGGGCAGGAGCAGGTGGTGTTGACGCTGCCGACTTCGCCGAGATGCTGATGCGTATGTACCTGCGGTGGGCGGAGCGTCATGGTTACCCCACTACCGTCATGGACACGTCCTATGCTGAAGAAGCAGGCCTGAAGTCCGCGACGTTCGAGGTCAAGGCGCCGTACGCTTTCGGCACCCTGAGTGTCGAGGCGGGCACACACCGCCTGGTCCGTATCAGTCCCTTTGACAACCAGGGCCGACGGCAGACGTCGTTCGCCGCCGTTGAGGTCATCCCGCTGATTGAACAGACCGACTCCATCGAGATTCCGGACAACGAAATCCGCGTTGATGTCTTCCGGTCCTCTGGACCAGGTGGCCAATCCGTCAACACCACGGACTCCGCCGTGCGCTTGACACACATTCCCACGGGGATCGTCGTTTCAATGCAGAACGAAAAGTCGCAGCTTCAAAACAGGGCAGCGGCCCTGCGTGTGCTCCAGTCGCGGTTGCTGCTTGTTAAGAAGGAACAGCAGGACGCTGAAAAGAAAGCCTTGGCAGGTGATGTCAAGGCGTCCTGGGGTGATCAGATGCGCTCCTATGTGCTCAATCCTTACCAGATGGTCAAGGACCTCCGCACGGAACACGAAGTAGGCAACACTTCGGCTGTTCTGGACGGCGACATCGATGACTTCATCGACGCCGGTATCCGCTGGCGCACCGGCAACCGCAACGCTGCCAACTAGGGTCTCAGTCCGCGTACCGGAGGCGTCCGATTCCACGACACGCCCCCCAAACCCCCGGAATCCCGGCTGCTGCGTGCGTATAGTCGAGTGGCCGGTGCTCTCACTTCCCCCATCGAAAGCCCGCGCTCCGGCTGTTGGACTGGGCGAGTACGTCATGTCCGGCGGGGTTCTAAAGGGCCATGATCAGATTTGAGAATGTCACCAAGGTCTACGAGCAGAATGCCCGACCGGCGCTCGATTCTGTCAGCCTTGAGATCAACCGCGGTGAATTCACCTTCCTGGTGGGCGCCTCAGGCTCAGGAAAATCCACCTTCCTGAGATTGATCCTGAAGGAAGACAAAGCATCCTCAGGTTCGGTTTACGTTGCCGGCCAGAACGTGGCCAACATTTCGAGCTGGCGAGTGCCCAAGCTTCGCAGGGGTATCGGTGTGGTCTTCCAGGATTTCCGTCTCCTCCCGCAGAAGAATGTCTTCGCGAACGTAGCCTTTGCCATGCAGGTCATCGGCAAGAGCCGCTCCATCATCCGGGAGACGGTCCCTGAGGTATTGAAGACCGTTGGCCTTGAGGGTAAGGAAAAGCGGATGCCTCACGAACTTTCAGGCGGCGAGCAGCAGCGTGTGGCGATTGCCCGCGCCGTCGTCAATCGCCCAGGCATTCTCCTTGCGGACGAACCCACAGGGAACCTTGACCCCATTACGTCCATGGGAATCATGGGAGTTTTGGACAAGATTAACCAGAACGGCACCACTGTGGTCATGGCTACCCACGACGACGACATCGTTAACGAAATGCGCCGCCGCGTGGTGGAGCTCAAGAATGGCAAGGTCATCCGTGACGAAGCGAAGGCACTGTACACGTCCATGATTCCGGTTGTGGGTGAATCGCGGCGGCTGAAGGACGCCAGTGGCGAGGAACTCAACCGCGCGCAGGGGGCACAGCTGTGAGGCTCCTTTTCATCCTCGGGGAAATCGGCAGCGGCCTGCGCCGCAACCTGTCAATGGTGATCTCAGTGGTCTTGGTGACCTTTGTATCCCTGACGTTCGTTGGCGCAGCTGGAATGCTGCAGATGCAGATCAACCAGATGAAGGGCTACTGGTACGACAAAGTCCAGGTTGCGGTCTTCCTCTGTAACGACGGCTCGACGGCGGTTGGTTGCGCCTCGGGGCCAGCCACCAAGGAACAGCAGGCCAATCTGCAGGCAATGTTGGAGTCTCCCGCCGTCAAGCAGTACATCAACGACTTCCAATTCGAATCCCAAGCCGAGGCCTACAAGCACTTCAAAGAGCAGTTCTCGAATTCGCCGATTGTTGATTCCGTGTCCGAGGACCAGTTGCCGGCGTCGTTCCGTATCAACATGAAGAACCCCGAGAAGTACCAGATCATCAGCGAAACATTTTCCTCGCAACCGGGCGTTGAGACGGTGAGTGACCAGCGTCAGGTATTGGAGCGGATCTTCTCCTGGATGAACGGCGCTTCTGTGGCCGCGATGGGTGTGGCCGCGGTGATGATCTTCTGTGCGGTGCTGCTGATAACCACCACGATCCGGCTATCGGCGTTCAGCCGGCGTCGGGAAACGGGGATCATGCGCTTGGTGGGCGCCTCCAAGACAGTCATCCAGTTGCCGTTCATCCTGGAGGGCGTGATCGCCGCTGTTGTCGGGGCGTTGTTGGCCTCCGTGACGCTGTGGCTAATGGCACACTTTTGGCTCAACGGTGATCTGTCCAGGCAATTCCTTAACACTCCCTTCATCTCATCGACGCAGGTCCTGGTGATCGCACCGGTGCTGATTGCGCTCGGCGGTGGCTTGGCCGGGATATCCTCCTTGTTGACCCTCCGGCGTTACTTGAAGGTTTAGTGATGGATGACGGGCGGCTGCGAACGATTCTGCTGACAAGCGAAAAGGACTCATGATGACCACGTTGGACCAGAACTCCCTGCGTCGGCGGCTTGCGTCCGGCCAAGCCAGGATTCTTGGTGGCGTGCTCGCCTTGGGCCTCGCCGTCAGCCTCCTGTCCGCTGTACCTACGGCCCATGCGGACAGCCTGGACGACCAACAAGCTGCGCTCGAGGCCGAATCGGCGCGCGTTCAGGCGTCCTTGGAGTTTGTGGACTCGAAGATCGCCAAGGCCGCCGGGGACCTCGTCATCTACCAAGGACGCCTCCCGGGCGCCCAGCAGGCACTTCTCGAAGCGCAGGGCCGCGTGGCTAGTGCTGTCAAGGAGGTCGAGGCGTTGGCAGCCCGGGTGGAGCTCGCCCAGCAGAACAAAGCCAAAATTACTGAGCAGCTTGAGAGTGACAAGCAGAAGATCACCGATACAAAGAAATTGATCGGCCAGATCGCCTCCCAGGCCTATAAATCGGGGGGTGTGCCCACCAACATCGCCCTGCTCTTCGGATCCAACGAGTCCGGCAGCCTGACAGAATCCATGGACCTCGCCGATCAGGCCATGCGAAGCCAGAACGCTGCGATGACCAAGTTGACCCAGCAGAACGCCACCAACGTAAACTCGCAGGCCCGGCTGGCCGCCGTCGAGGCTGAGATCCAGGACCTGAAGGCCAAAGCCGACGCCGCGCTGGAGCGGGAGAAGGCTGCGCGCGACGAGGCCGCCAGCAAGAAAGCCGAAGTCGACAAGCTCATTGAGGACACCACCCGCCTGAATGGACAACTACAGGCCGCCAAGCCCGGCATTGAAGCCGATCTTGCCCGAGTGAAGGCCGAACAGGACTCAGTTGCGGCCGAAATCGTCGAGAGGGACCGCAAGCTTCGGGAGGCGTGGGAGGCCGAGCAGCGTCGCCTTGCCGCGGAAGCCGCTGCTGCTGCGGCTGCCGCAGCAGCAGCGCAAGGAAAGCCGGCACCGCCCGAGCAGCCGTATGTCCCGCCGGTGGGTTCGCCGTCCGCGTTTGGTTTGCGACACCCCTTCGCCAGCTACGTACCCATCACGTCAGGATTCGGTTGGCGGGCAACCCCGCCCGGAACCATCGATTTCTACGGCACGGGTGGTTACATGCACACCGGCATCGACTTCGGTGCAGCCTGCGGCACTCCTGTTTATGCTGCAGCGGCTGGTACCGTCTTCAACTCCGGCTGGAACTCGGCCGACGGCGGTGGATGGCGCGTGAAGCTGTCCCACGGTGTGGTGCAGGGCAACTCCCTGACAACCATTTACTACCACAACAGCAGCATCGTGGTTTCCAACGGCCAGCAGGTATCGCAGGGACAACTCATTGCGTACTCGGGTAGCACAGGTAACTCGACGGGGTGCCACGCACACTTCGAAACCTGGCTGAACGGGGCCGCGGTGGATCCGATGACCCTCCTCTAGTGGGCCGACCCTTTGTCAGCGACCAAGGCCTGCGGGCTCTGGCGTACACTAGTTGAAATCCGCATCTAACAAGGAGTTCTACCGTGCCCAAGGAAAGTGGCCGTAAGGTAGTGGCCACCAATCGGAAGGCCCGGCATAACTACCATGTCCTGGATACCTATGAGGCTGGCATTGCGCTGATGGGTACGGAAGTGAAATCCCTCCGTGAAGGCCACGCCTCCATGGTGGACGGCTTCTGCACCTTCTACAATGACGAACTGTGGATGGAGGGCATTCACATCCCTGAATATCACCAGGGGAGCTGGACCAACCACGCCGCGCGCCGCCGTCGTAAGCTTTTGCTTCACCGCGACGAACTGGACAAGATCTCCCAAAAGATCCGCGAATCCGGTTTCACCGTGGTGCCGTTGCAGCTTTACTTCCTGGACGGCCGGGCCAAGGTTGAAATAGCCATAGCTCGAGGTAAAAAGGACTACGACAAGCGCCAAACGCTGCGTGAGCAGCAGGATAAGCGCGAATCGTTGCGCGAACTGCGGGAGCGCAACCGGCGCTAGGTCTGAATGCAGATGCTTCCGCCCAGGGCTTGTGTCGCGGGAATGATCTTCCGGGCGAATGCGTTATGATGGATAGTCCGGTAGGGATTTGATCACTTGATGAATGCCTTGCCGGTTTGGTAACAGAATACGGGGATGATCGGTTTCGACGATGTTAGTCGCGACAGGTGAAGCGGGCCGAGGATGCAGAATTATCTCGTAAACGCTGTCTGCAAACCAATAAGTGCCGAATCTAAGCGCACTGACTTCGCTCTCGCTGCCTAAGCAGTAAGACAGTCCGTCAGCCCGGGGTTGCTATCGCCCCGGTTCCTGGCGTCATTTAGATAGCCACTGCTGTTTGCCTTCGTCATTGAGGTAAACGGGACTTTTAGATGACTGGGCCCGGATCAGCCACCTGTTTGCAGGATGGCTGGGGCCGAGAAAATCCGACGCAAACTGCGCCCGGAGAAGCCCTGACAAAACGACATCGGACGGGGGTTCAATTCCCCCCATCTCCACCGGAAAGCCCTCGGATCCTCGTGATCCGGGGGCTTTTACTATGCCTGAACCTGCCCCTGCCTGAACCTGCCGCAAATACCGTTCACCCACGGCGTAGGGGAACGAGGACTAGACGCCCTGCGCCGACCGTTGTACAGGTAGGCACTGGACTGAACTGGACAGGACGTGCACGGCACCGCGGTAGCAGGAGGCATGTGATGAGCACCGAGCCAGAGTTTGAAATACCGGATGAAGGCCGGGATTCAGAAGCGCCTGAAGAGCAGGGTGACGACGCGGCCTTGGACGCGTACTCACAGATCGTCATCCGGGTTGCGGAGTCTGTCACACCGCACGTCGCCGCTATCGAAATGACCAGTGCGCGCCGGAACGGTCAACTTCGTGTGGGCAGCGGATCGGCCGTGGTCTTCACCGGTGATGGGTACATGCTCACCAATGCCCATGTGGTGGCAGGTATCCAGTCCGGAAGAGCGGTGTTTGCGAACGGCAAGCAGACGGACGTCGAGCTCGTGGGGGCGGACCCATTGTCTGACCTCGCAGTGGTGCGTGGTCTCAAACCCACTCCGCCACCCGCCATTTTGGGTAACGCCGACTCGTTACGGGTTGGCCAGCTCGTCATCGCAGTAGGAAATCCCCTGGGCTTGGCGGGATCAGTGACTGCCGGGGTGGTCAGCGGTCTGGGACGATCCATTCCCGTCCGTGCAGGGGAGCACCGGCGTGTGATTGAGGATGTCATCCAGACTGACGCGGCCCTCAACCCGGGCAATTCCGGGGGCGCCCTTGCCGACACCCGGGGCCGCATCGTGGGCATCAACACGGCGATAGCCGGACTGGGCCTCGGACTCGCCGTACCTATTAATAGGACAACCCAGCGGATCATCGCCTCCTTGCTCAAGGATGGGAGGGTGCGACGCGCCTACTTGGGCTTGGTGAGTACGCCTATTCCACTCGATGCGAGTGCTGTGGTGCGCACGGGCCAGAAAGAGGGGCTCCGTGTGGTGGAGGTCATCGCAGGCTCACCTGCTGAATTGTCGGGGCTCCAGCCGGGGGACCTGGTGCTTCGGGCGCAGGGCAGGGCTGTATCGAGTGCAGAAAGTCTGCAGAAGCTGCTGTTTGCCGAGGCCATAGGCGAACCATTTCCGTTGACCGTGTTGCGTGACGGCAAAATGGTACAGCTGATAGCCGTTCCCTCGGAGATGAGCCAGCAGTGATGAGCCAGCAACGATGAGGCGAGCCTAGGCTTGTTCCTCGCGGACGTCGACCACGCCGACAAAGCGGCTGCCGACGCCTTCATATTCGCTGCGCACGTCACCCAGGAACAGTTCCGGCAGCTCACTGTTCTTGTGGTGGCCACAAAAGACGAACGAGAAGTCGGGCCACCACTTTTTGGGCCGCACCGCCTCTGAGTAACCGCACACCGCGCAGGTCAGGTGGACCCAAACAGGACGTTTTCCCGTGCGGTTGGCACGTGACTGGACCAGCCAGGCCGGTGGATTGTCCTGGAGGCTACGTAGTTCCGCATCTGACAGCCGTGACGGGATGCCGTGGCGCTGGGCCATTTCCATGGAGATATCAAGGGCCAATGCTGCGTCACGTCTGCTAATCACTGTTTAACGATACGGGACTTCGCCATGGACGAATGCCGCGTAGGCTGTGCACATGACGGATGCTGTGGCTTTATTGCCGAGAACGCCGCTTCAAAAGCGTGTGCTCGTCGTTGCAATTGTGGCTTCTTTTATCGCCATCCTGGATGGTTTCGTGGTGAACCTTGCGCTCCCGGCCATTGGACGTGAACTTGGCGGCGGCCTGGTCATCCAGCAATGGGTGGTGGATGCCTATCTTTTGACCCTTGGTGCCCTCATCCTGGTAGCTGGTTCATTGTCGGACCACTTTGGCCGGGCGCGGATTCTCGAGTGGGGATTGGCAGGTTTCGCGCTGACATCGGTGATGTGCGGTCTGGCTTGGAACGGGGAAGTCCTGGTGGTGTCCCGCGCACTTCAAGGTATTGCAGGCGCCCTCCTGGTGCCCAGTTCGTTGGCCATGATCATTACCTCGTTCTCCGGGCCTTCCCAGTCCAAAGCGATTGGCCAATGGTCGGGCTGGACGAGTGCCGCCGCCATCGTAGGGCCACTTATTGGTGGCGTCTCCGTGGACATGCTGTCGTGGCGGGTGATTTTCTTCATCAACGTTATTCCCGCGGTTGCGATTTGGCCTTTGCTTGCAGGCCTTCGGGCATCGGATGCGGCCCGGGACAAGAGCAAGGGAATCGACTACCTCGGCGCTGTTCTGGCAATGATCGGACTAGGTGGTCCCGTCTATGCCTTCATTGAACAGGGCCGGATGGGTTGGGCGAGCGCCCAGGTGTGGGTGCCGCTCCTAGCCGGTGTAGTGGCGATGGTGCTGTTCCTGGTCCACGAGGCAAGGACCACGGAGCCGATGTTGCCCTTGAGGCTGTTTGCCATAAGGAACTTTGGCTGGGGCAACCTTGCCACGCTCGCAATTTACGGTGGAATATCCCTCGGATTCTTCGTCCTGGGCATCTATCTTCAGCAGGTGGGAGGCATGGGGGCTACCATCGCGGGAATTGCCTTGCTTCCAGCGACTGTCATCCTGATGCTGACTGCGTCCTACTTCGGTGGGCTGGCTGGAAAATATGGTCCGCGGTGGTTTATGACCGTGGGGCCGCTGTTATGCGGTGTGGGCTTTCTGATGTCCCTCTCCATCCAGGAGCCCCTGAACTATTGGACCCAGGTGCTGCCGGGGCAGATCGTCTTTGGCGTGGGACTCACCACCCTCGTCGCGCCACTCACCGCAGCGATTCTAGGCGCGGTACCGCAGGAAGAGGCCGGAATTGGTTCGGCGGTCAACAATGCCGTGGCCCGTATTGCCGGCCTCATCTGCATTGCCTTTGCCGGCCTGATCGTTGGTCCGGTGTTTACACGGCAGGGCTTGTACAACGCCTTGGTTGTCACGGCGGCACTGTTCGTTGTCGGGGCGGTGGCGTCCGCCGTCGGGATCCGCAACCCCGTGCTCGAAGCGGCAGTTGCCGCTGAAAGCGATCCTGATACAGCGTCCGACGACGGCGGGCCGGCCGGCCAGCGCAGCTAGCCTGTGCCACGTGCCTCTGCAGCGCACAAGTCAGCGCGCGGGAAGCACGCAGCCTTCATGGACTTCGGCGCTTTGGACCCAAAGTGCCGCTGTAACCTCGTCCGCGAGATCGAATTCGCGGCGTTGGGGTCCGCTGCCAATCCGAACAACCAGGGCTCCGCCGAATGGTTTGCGCCCCACCACTTCCACGGGCGCGTCCAAGGTGATCTTTTCCGAGGCGAGATAGCGAAGAAGGTCAGGATTTTCATCGCTGATCCGGGTGATGCGGCCTGAGTGGCCTTCGTCCAACTCGATCATGCGGTAGGCGTGGGGAAGTTCCACCGATCCGTCAGCCGAGGGAATCGGGTCGCCGTGAGGATCCCGGAGGGGATGGCCAAGCTTGGCGGCCATGCGCTCAATGAAGGTATCGGACACCGCGTGTTCCAACATCTCAGCTTCATCATGGACTTCGTCCCAACTATAGCCGAGTTCGTCAACGAGGTATGTCTCAATGAGGCGGTGACGCCGAACCATTGACAGTGCCAGGCGCATGCCTTCCGGAGTCAGCCGGATGGCACTGTACGGTTGGTGGTCCACCAAGCCCTGGTCCTTGAGTTTACGGACCATTTCAGACACCGAGGAATTGGCAACGCCAAGCCGCAGGGCAAGCTGCGAGGACGTAATTGGTTTGTCCTGCCACTCCGTATAGGAGTAGATGACCTTGACGTAGTCCTCGATCGAGGAGGAGGGCGTACTGGTCTTCACACACCAAGCCTACCGTGGCGGGGCGCCGTCGATCTTGCGGGCCCGCCAGGTAGTGGTCAGATATGGCAATCCCAGGAGCTGGCCGGGGACATGGCCCAGATGATCGAAGAGGTACCACTCCAGGTTGCCCATGACCTTTAAGCGGGTGGCTTCATTTGCGCGGAGGTAGTAGCTGCGCGATTTCGTGAGCTCCAGGATGTCCTCCGGTGACACGGCGTCCTCCCAGCTGGTGAGATGGCTCGTCAAGTCCATAAACTCCGGTCCGATAACTGGCCGGAAGCCGGGCTTGTGCACATCCCCGGCGTGCATGATGCGTGACAACCGGTGAACCCAGGGCACGGAGGTGTCCAGTTGGTTCCATATCAGGCCGAGTACTCCGTGGGGCCGCAGGATCCGGTCGATTTCCGTGCTGGCTTTCAGCGGGTCACACCAATGCCATGCCTGGGCAACGCTGACGACGTCGAATGCTGAGTCCGCCAGCCCTGTTGCCTCGGCCGTTCCCTCCAACGCCTCAACGCCGGGACAGGACTTTCGAAGTTGCTCCAGCATGTCTGTGGAAGGATCGACGGCGGCCACCTGCAGGCCGCGGTCCACGAGCAGTGCCGTAAATTTTCCCGTGCCTGCACCAATATCCGCGGCGGACTTCGCTCCAGGAGGGAGAAGCCAATCCATTGAGTCTGTGGGATAGCCGGGCCGAACGCGATCGTAGTGTTCGCCGCCGTCCTGGAAGCTCTGGCCCAGCTCGCGGCGGCGCGTGGCATGCAGCTTGGGACCACCCGGCCTGCCAACGCGGCCGGAAACACTTCCGCCGGAAACAACGCCGGAAACACTGCCGGAAGGCACGGCCACGCACAGACTCCTTTACCGCGAACGCCAGTTACCCTACGAATTTACCGCACAGTACGTGCGTTTTAGTCAATCGTGCAGGGCGCAGCCCCTGCGGTGCCCGGGGTGTTTGGTGCCCATTCCGGGTAGCTGCGGTGGTCGTTGGCCGGTACCCAGCGGCCTTCGTCTACTACATAGTCCCAGCCGAGCCCGGTGCGCTTGAGTTCTTCGATACCAGCCAGGAGTCGTGTGGCATCCTCCAATCGGGAACCCACTCCGAAACTGGCTCGGAGCGAGCCCGAAGGGAGTCCGAGCCGCTTGAGCAGGGGATGGGCGCAGAAGCGGCCGTCACGAAGTCCTACACCATGTTCGGCGGCGAGGTAGGCGGCCACCAGTCCGGCGTCGAATCCTTCCACGGAGAAATTGACCACGCCGATAGTGTCTTCGGAGTCGCTGAAGATCCGGTGGACGGTCACGCCTTCGATTGCTTCAAGTCCCTGTACGAGGTAGGAGCGGATGGCAGCTTCATGGGCATGCCATGCCTCTTGGTCCAGCCCGGCCAGCACCTGCGTCGCGCGGGCCAATGTTGCCGCGCCGAGGACGTTGGGGGAGCCGCCCTCGTGGCGGGCGGGACCTGAAGCCCAGCTGACCGAGTCCAGGCGGGCTTCGCGAACGGCGCCACCACCGGCAAGGTGCGGAGTACCGGCGTCGAGCCAGTCAGGACGGCCCACAACAACACCGGCGCCGAACGGAGCGTAGAGCTTATGCCCGGAGAACACGATGTAGTCCACGTCTGCTGCGGTGATGTTGATGCGGCGGTGGGGGGCAAGCTGCGCGGCGTCCACCACAATCCGGGCGCCGTATTCGTGGGCAAGTGCTGCGAGTTCGGCGATCGGCAGGATTTCACCGGTCACATTCGAGGCCCCGGTGACCGCCAGCAACGACACGCCGCCCTGGCTGAGTTCCTCGCGAAGCTTGGCGAGGGTAGCTGTCAGTGTCGAAGCAGCTACGACACTGCGGTGAGGGACGCCCTGCCAGGGAAGGAGATTGGCATGGTGCTCGATGTCCAGGTAAAGGACCTCGCCCGTTGGCTTTCCGTCCAGTTGCGGGAGGCAGCCTGCCAACAGGTTCAGCGAGTCCGTGGTGTTCCGGGTGAAAATGACGGAATCGTCGGGACGACCGCCGACGAATTCGCGGACGATGTCGCGGGAGTTCTCGTAGACCGAGGTGCTGATCTGGGAAGCGTAGCCCGCGCCGCGGTGGACACTGGCGTAGTAGGGGAGGATCTCATTGAGATACGCAGAAACAATTGTCAGCGCTGGAGCGGATGCTCCGTAGTCGAGGTTGGCGTAGCGGACGTGGCCACCCTGGATCAGGGGAGCTTGCAGCTCTGCGCCTGTGACGGCGGCCAGGGGCCTGCCTGCAGCGGCTTCGTGCGCTGCTTCTTCGACCACAAGGGACGGCAGAACGGTGGAGTTGAACGTAGCAGTGCTCATGGGACCTCACTCAAGAGGGACCCCCTATGGGGATCCGCGCTTGCCGTATCCGTTCCGGACCGGCCAGGTCGTCACCCGGGGCACCCCACCGCGAATGGAGGGTTGCCGGCCAGCAAACCGGGGTTTAGCGCTGGCACTCGTGACCTGTAAAGAGGTTAGGGCACTCCTCTGGCCTGCTCCAAAGTCGCTTCGCTTTGTTAAGCACATTGTTACGAAGGGTCCGGAAATCGGGCTTTGGGCGAAGAAAAAACGGCGGACGCCCCGAAAAGGAGGCATCCGCCGTCGAAAATTCTATGCAAAGCCGGTTGGCTAGTTGGTGCCGCTGGGTCAGAGGAGGTCATCCAGAGCAGGGTTCAGCCGCTTGAGGACCTCTGAGTGCAGGATGGAGTTGGTGGCCAGGGCGTTGCCGCCAAAGGGGCCATCCTCGCCTTCCAACGAGGTGAAGCGGCCGCCGGCTTCCGTCACGATCGGAACCAGTGCTGCCATGTCGTAAAGGTTCAACTCTGGCTCGCAGGCGATATCCACGGCTCCCTCGGCAACCAGGCAATAGGACCAGAAATCGCCGTAGGCGCGTGTGCGCCAGATGTCTTCCGTCAACCCCAGGAACTCGTCCAGATTTCCGCGTTCCTTCCAACCGGAAAGGCTGGAATATGACATTGAAGCATCTGCCAACCGCGAAACGTTTGACACTTTGAGCCGGGTCGCTGACGCGAGGGAGCGACCCATATAGGCGCCCATGTCCTTTGCTGCCCACCAACGCTTGCCCAACGCGGGAGCACTGACAAGTCCGACCACCGGCTCACCCTCGTCCACGAGTGCGATCAGGGTAGCCCATACAGGAACTCCCCGAACGAAGTTCTTGGTGCCGTCGATGGGGTCGATGATCCAACGCCGGGAGCCGTGGCCGCTGCTGCCGAACTCCTCGCCGAGGACGGCGTCACGGGGGCGCGAGCGCGACAATTGGCCACGAATGGCTTCTTCCGCAGCTTTGTCGGCATCCGTCACTGGCGTGAGGTCAGGCTTGGTCTCGACCTGCAGATCCAAGGCCTTGAAGCGGTCCATGGTTTGGGCATCCACGGAATCCGCCAGCACGTGGGCCAGTCGGAGGTCATCGTTGTAGCTGGAAACGGGTTGGGTCATGCCACCAAACTATCGTGAAACGTTCCCTGCAGTTGGGATCGCCTTGCACCAATGCTTAGTTGACGGTACCCAGTTCTTTGGTCTCTTTCGCTTCCAAACGCGGGTCCGCGCCCAGCAGCCGCCGGAGCGAAGACAAGCGGGCCACCCCGGAAGGACCGGCGTGTCCCTCGTTCACCCACGCGTCAAGTCCGCAATTGATGGCACTGGCATCGTGCTTGCAACCGCGGTCGCAAGCTTCGGTGCCCGGTTCCAAATCGGGGAAGGAATGCAGGATGCGGTCGGGGTCCACATGCGCGAGTCCGAAGGAGCGGATACCGGGGGTATCGATGATCCAGCTACCTGGCGGTGCGTCCGCCAGCTTCAAGGCCAGCGCCGACGACGACGTATGCCGGCCCCGCCCTGTGACGGCGTTGACACCACCCGTAGCACGCTCGGCTCCGGTCAGGGCATTAACCATGGTGGACTTGCCGACGCCCGAATGGCCCAGCATGACAGTCACTTTTCCATCAAGGTGGGCCCGCAATTCGGCAACGGCGCGGCTGTCCAGCCGCGCGGACAGTCCGTCGTCCGAGCGGGCATCGATACCGGACGCTTCATCGTCTGCGGTACGGCTGATGATGATGGGAAAGTCGAGGCTGAGATAGTTCGACAACAGTTCCGCAGGATCCTTGACATCTGCTTTGGTGACGAGCAGCAGCGGCTCGATCCCGGCGTCGTAGGCTGCAACCAGGGCGCGGTCAATAAAGCCGGTTCGGGGCTCCGGATTGGCCGCCGCGACCACCACCACAAGTTGGTCTGCGTTGGCTACCACCACTCTTTCGATGGGGTCGGTATCATCAGCGCTGCGCCGCAGGAGCGTCTTCCGCTCCTCTATTCGGACGAGCCGCGCAAGGGTATCCGGTTCTCCGGATACGTCGCCCACCAAGGCGACGAAATCGCCGGGGACAACGGGGTTTCGTCGCAGTTCACGCGCGCGTGCAGCGATGATGATGCGTTCATCCGCCGAGTCTTCACCGACGATGGCGGTGTAGCGCCCGCGGTCTACCGTGATAATCCGGCCAATGACCGCGTCATCATGACTGGGACGGTCCTTGGTGCGGGGCCTTGATCCTTTTTTATTCGGACGGATCCGGACATCGGATTCGTCCCAGGAGCTTGCGTCGCGACCCATGCTCAGTTGCTGGCCTCACTGGTGACGGTCAAGTCATCGCCTGTGCCGTGCTGCAGCATGGCCTCCCACATCTGCGGAAATTCGGGCATCGTCTTGGACGTGGTAGCGATATCCTCCACCTGAACGCCCTCAACGGCGAGCCCCAAAATAGCGCCCGCCGTAGCCATGCGGTGATCAGCGTAGCTGTGGACGACGCCTGCGTGCAGAGTGGCCGGACGGATAATGAGGCCGTCGGCTGTTTCTTCTGCGTCGCCGCCAAGCCGATTGATTTCAGCGGCCAGCGCGGCGAGCCTATCCGTTTCATGGCCACGAAGGTGCGCGATCCCGGTTAGACGTGAAGGACCTGTAGCCAAGGCGCACAGCGCAGCGACGGTGGGCGCGAGTTCACTGGTCTCGTCGAAGTCGGCGCCCTTTATTTCAGGCCCGCCCTTCACGGTGAGCGTGCCGTTTTCGAGTGTCACGGTGGCTCCCATTTCAACCAGGATGCTACGCCAGAGGTCACCCACCTGGGTTGTTTGGGTGGGCCAGTTGGGGATCCTGACGGTGCCATGGGTCGCGAGGGCTGCGGCAAGGAACGGGCCGGCGTTGGAAAGGTCCTGTTCGATCCGCTGGTCGAAGGCGTGAATGGGGCCGGGCGCGACTCGCCAGTGGTTGGGGACTGAATCGTCCACCTTGACGCCGACTCCACGAAGGACGGCAACGGTCATATTGATGTGGTCCAGGCTGGGGACCGGCTTGCCTACGTGTTCCAGGTGAAGGCCTTCGGCGAAGCGGGCGCCTACCAGCAGCAAGGCCGAGACGAACTGGGAGGAGGCGCTGGCATCGATTACCAGGTGGCCGCCCCGAACCTCGCCAGTGCCATCCACCGAGAAGGGAAGGGCCGACGGCGTCCTGCCGCCTTCCGTGGCGACAGGAACTCCCAGGGCGAGGAGTGCCTCGATGATGGTCCCCATAGGCCGCTTACGGGCGTGGGGGTCGCCGTCGAACGTAGTTGGACCATTGCGTAGCGCAGCTAAAGGTGGAACGAAGCGCATGACTGTCCCGGCAAGGCCGCAATCGATGGCAGTCTCCGCCCCCGACGCTGAAGGATCCATGGGCGTGATCTCAAGGTCCGGCCCATAATCACCATCGCCGGGTACCTCGGTAACGGTGGCACCCAACTGCCTGAGCGCCTGAATCATCAGGACGGAATCACGGGAGTGAAGGGGTGCTCGCAGCCGGGACGGGCCGTCGGCCAATGCGGCAAGGACCAGGAAACGATTGGTGAGCGATTTTGAGCCCGGTACCGTCACTGTGGCATCCACTGGCCCGGTGGCGTAGGGAGCCGCCCAAAGGGGCAGGGTGTCGACGGAGTGTGTTGAGCCCGTGTTTGCTGCGGTGGTACCTGTCATGCTTCCTTATGCTCCAACTGCGTTGTCTACGGCCTTGCGTACTGCTTTGTCTGCCCGCTTGAGCTGCTTGCCGGTGGCCTTCTTGGCATCGGCGGCCAGGTGTTCAGCCCGCCATGCAAGGCTGGGGCGGCCTTCTGTGTCTACGGAGGCCAGCAAAACGCCGCCGGTCAGGGAAATGTTCTTCAGGAGTTGGGCCCGGCGGGCGTTCCGGCCTTCCTTCGTGCTGATGTCTGCTGAGCGCCACTCCACATAGGAGTTCAGTGCGGACGTCAACGCCAGGACCGTTGCCGCGAAGCGGGAGAGTTTGCCAAGGCCAAGCAACGCGCCGGCGCCCAGCTGCGCGCCACCGATTACCCGGGCCAGGACTTTCTCATCAGTCGGGAAGGGCAGTGACTCGGAGGCGCGGCGAAGGACCGGGGACAATTGCCTGGCAGTGTCGTCCGCGTTCTTGAGCTTGTCCAGACCTGCGATGACGAAGCTGGACGCGAGCATCGGTCGCGCGAGAAAACGGATAACAGACATGTCTTGCCTCCTGGATGGCTTGTCATGTTGATTCATGACGTTATTCACTAAGTGCTGTGTTCAAGGGGTGCAGTCTGCTCTAGTCTTGCACCTTTGCGGAATATTTACCCAGCGGCTGCCGTTGTGAACAACAGGCACGGTGAAGACCGGGCCGCGGCATGGTGTTGCCGCTTCGCTGAACGGAGTTGGTTTTTTGACCTTGGTTAAGGACCGTGTGGGTCTGCTGGAGGCTGGCTATCCTGCACAGGGGGATTCCCGGAAGCTGACAGTAGACTTGGCAACGATGAGCACCATTGAACCGGCCGCAGCGGCCATGTACGAAGCAGCCGACTCGTCCCCGGAGGACAGCACAGCCGACGCATCGGTACCGGCCGACGTCGATATCGCCACGGAAACTCCCGAACAGCGGCGGGAGCGGTTTGAGCGCGACGCCATGCAGTACGTGGACCAGCTGTATTCAGCGGCGATGCGGATGGCACGGAATCCCTCAGATGCCGAGGACCTCGTGCAAGAGGCTTACACCAAGGCGTTTTCGGCTTTTCACCAGTACAAGCCGGGGACCAACCTCAAGGCCTGGCTCTACCGGATCCTGACCAATACCTACATCAACCTCTATCGGAAGAGGCAGCGTGAACCGCTGCAGTCAAACTCGGACACGATTGAGGATTGGCAGTTGGCAAAGGCTGAGTCGCACACCTCGTCCGGGTTGCGCTCCGCAGAGGCTGAGGCCTTGGACCACCTGCCGGATTCCGATGTCAAGAGCGCGTTGCAGGGCATCCCGGAGGAATTCCGGTTGGCTGTCTACTTCGCCGACGTCGAGGGATATGCGTACAAGCAGATTTCCGAAATCATGAACACCCCGATCGGCACAGTCATGTCGCGGTTGCACCGCGGCCGGAAGATGCTGCGGGACATGCTGGCGGATTACGCCGCAGAACGGGGCTTCAAGGCCCACACCGAAGACCAGGCCGCGGCCGGGAGCAACAATCAGGAGAAAGAGCAATGAGCGACTGCCAGGGATTGGGCGATTGCGACGATACACGGATGCAGCGGATCTATGAGTACCTCGACGGCGCATTGACCCGCGAGGACCTCACAGAGATCAAGCAGCACTTGGACACCTGCGAGGAATGTGCTGAGCAGTATGACCTTGAGTGCCTCATCCGCACCATGGTCAAGCGTTCCTGCACGGAGTCTGCGCCGGAGAACCTCAAGAACTCAATACTTGACCGGATCCACTCCATCAAGCCGGTGGAGGCTTGATTTAGCGCCGCTGATCCAGCAATGGACCAGGTAAAAGGCCACACACGCCAAGGGCCCCGGAAACCGTATGGTTTCCGGGGCCCTCGCTGTTAAGCCTTGACGCTAAGCCGGTGGCTTAGGTGTTGGGACGCTTGCCGTGGTTCGCGCCGCCGCGCTTACGGTCACGACGCTTACGTGCACGCTTGCTCATAGCTGGCCTCCTTCAATGATTGATACTCAATAGAGCTGCCCTCCAGTTTCGCACATCCGGGCGTTCGCTCGCGAACCGGACTGTACTGTTGTCAGCTCCGCAGGGAATTCCTGATGGAGATGCGGGCTTGGTCCAGGACTGCACGTACTGTCTCCAGCGTTACGGGATTCAGCGGGTGCGAGGCGCTGTGTTGACGCAGCTCCACGCGGATGTCATCGCGGAATGATTGAACCAGGAGCTCGGCCTCTTTGAGCATTCGGTGTCCTTCAGGGGAAAAGCCCGACGTTCTGCTTTGGAAGGTGGCGGCCGTCGCCGTGCTGCGCGCGGCTTCAGCTGTAGCGGCGAGATCTGCCTTCAGCCCACGCATGTTGGTTCTGATGTCTTCCCGCAGGTTGTCGGCCAGCCGCCGCACGGAGGCTGAGATATTATCCTCGACGTCGGCAAGCTCCTGCCGCCGACGGTTCAGTTCCGCCAGCCCCGCTTCCGTGATGAAGTACTTTGTTCGCCGGCCCTCCGTCTCGGTAGCCACAAGGCCTTCCTCCTCCAGTTTCCCGAGCCGCGGATAAATCGTCCCGGCGCTGGGGGAGTAGGTACCGCCGAACCGGTCACCCAATGCCTTGATGAGCTCATATCCGTGCTTGGGTCCTGACTCAAGCAGTGCCAGAAGGTACAAGCGCAGGGCGCCATGCGCAAAAACAGGAGGCATCAGAGACCAGCCTCCCCAGGCATCGGGCGGTCATTTTCGGATGCCGGCGCTGTACCGTGCATGATGTAAGTCTTGCCTGAGACCGTATTGGTCCGTACGAGCATGAGCCTCTCATCCGGACCAACAATGGTCTGCACTTTACTTCCGGGTTGGGCATACATCTGGTCATCAATGATGACGGTGCCGCTGGCGGACTTGGCAACGATGTCCAGGCCGATGTCGTGCGGCAGCCGGATGGTCAGGTCCCCTGACACCGAATTGGCTCCGAGGTCGTTTGTGTAGTCGTGGAGGTCGAAGCTGAGGTCCCCGCTCACCGTGCTTGCCCGGACGTTCTTGAACTTGCCTGAGGCGGTGACTTCACCCGAAACGCTCTTGGCGGTCAGGACGCCGTCGTGGTTTCTGGCGATGACCTCGCCACTGACGGTGTTGACGTGCAATTCACCGCTGGTGCCGTCGGCCATGACGGAGCCCGAAACTGTGTTGAGCCGGATCCGTCCGTTGATGCCGGAGACCATGCCATCGCCGTTTACTGTTCCCGCTTCGACGTCCACTCCACGCGGAAGCGCGATCCCGACCACTACGGAGTTGGTGCTGGTGTTGTTGACCGTACCCATCAGGTTTCGGAACCAACCTTGTGGTCCTTGGAGTTGGTGGCGTACCTCCAAGCGGCCGTTCACCAGCGTGATGGTCAGGGGGTCGCCGCTGATCTCGCTGACCTCGATCCGGACGAAGGGTTCGTCGTGGGTGACGACGTCGAACCTGCCCTTGACTATTCCAAGTTTGAGCGAGCGGACATCGTCCACATCAATTGTTTGTGGGCCCGTCACGGTCCAAAGCTCGTCAGACATGATCCCTCCAAATTGCGATATATCGCGTTGATGAAAACACGATATATCGCGAATGAAGGGAACGCAATGGTTTTCTGGGAGGGCTACTCCGGCTGGGCGATGTTAAGCCACTGGAACCAGCCGCGGTGCAGCACGAGCCACGCAATCAATCCGTAGCCGGCCTGTCCTGGTGTCCCCCCATTGGCTGCGAGGTCCGTCCTCCATTGCTCGTGGTTCAGCAACGGAGAGAAAGTGTCGACGTAGTGGTGGTTGCGGCGGGTGGTGACATCCGCAAATGCCGTGTTGAGATCGGCCAGGCGTTTGTTGCGCGCCGGATCAAGGGTGGGCGGAGGGCCCACCACGAACACTTCGACGCCACTGTGCGAGGCTCCATCAAGAATGTTTGCAAGGTTCAAACGGCTTCGCGCCGTTGAAAGCCCGAATTCCAGGTCACGGCCGGAGAGTCCTATGACCAGCCGGTTCTCGTGCGAGTCGCTGAAACGGCGGCCGGCTTCGTCCTGCCATCGCGAGGCCAAACCCTCTGTGCCTTCCATGGGGCAGGGGAGTGAGAAGCTTTCCACCACCACGGTGTCCTGGGGCGTACGGGCCAGCACTCTTCCCAGCCAACCCAAGGCGCGGGGGTCACCCAAACCGGCGAGCAATTCATCTCCTACAGCCGCAATGCGCAGCTTCCTGTCTTCCACGGTTACCTCTTCACACTCGTTACGGTCCTTGCACGGCTTTTGGATCTGCGGCCGGCTTGATGAACCGGGTACCTGTCCCATTAAACAGAACTGCCCGGCCGGAGGTGCATTGACAGCACCTCCGGCCGGGCAGTTTTTTTGGCTACTTGCGTTCGAACGCCTGCTTGATCAGGGCATCCTGCTCAGCAGCGTGGCGCTTCATGGAGCCTGCGGCGGTGGACGCAGACGCCGGACGCGACACGAGGCGGAGCCTGCGATCCAGCACCGGTGCCAGGTTCAGGCCCATGAACGGCCACGGACCCTGGTTGGCGGGCTCATCCTGCGCCCAGACGATGTCAGCGTTCGGGTACTTGGCGAGCTCTGCATCAATTTCGGCCTTCGGGAGCGGGTACAACTGCTCCACGCGGATAATCGCAGTGGAGGTGTCCCCGGACTTCTGTCGGTTGGACAGGAGGTCGTAATACAAGCGGCCGGAGACCAGGATGACCCGGTCCACGTTTGCGGCCTCTACCTCGGGATCGCTGATGACTGGCCTGAAGCCGCCCGTCGTAAAGTCCTCGACGGCGGACGCGGCGCCCTTGAGGCGCAGCAACTGCTTCGGCGTGAAGATGATCAACGGTTTGCGCGGACGGCTGTAGGCCTGGCGACGCAGCAGATGGAAGTGCGAGGCTGCCGTGGTGGGGTTGGCCACAATCATGTTGTCCTCGGCACAGAGCTGCAGGAACCGCTCGATGCGTGCGGATGAGTGGTCAGGCCCCTGGCCTTCGTAGCCGTGCGGCAGCATCAGGACGAGCGAGGAACGCTGGCCCCACTTCTGCTCAGCGGAGGAAATGAATTCATCGATGATGGTCTGGGCACCGTTGACGAAGTCACCGAACTGGGCTTCCCACAGCACCAAGGCGTCGGGACGCTCCACCGAGTATCCATATTCAAAGCCCATGGCCGCATATTCGGACAGCAGCGAGTCATAGATCCACAGCTTCGCCTGGTTATCCGAGAGGTTGCCCAGGGGCAGCCACTCATTGCCATTGGCGCGGTCGTGGAACACTGCGTGACGCTGCACGAAGGTACCGCGGCGCGAGTCCTGGCCAGCCAACCGGACGGGGACGCCCTCCATGATCAGCGAACCGAAGGCGGCGATCTCGCCAAAGCCCCAGTCAATGCCACCTTCACGGGACATCTGCTCACGCTTCTCCAGGAGCTGCTTGAGCTTGGAGTGAACCGTGAAGCCCTCCGGGATCTCCAGGTGGGCCTTGCCGATGCGGGCAAGGGTCTCGGGGGAGATCGCGGTGGAAGCCGGTGAGTTGGTTCCGAAGTCTGCCTGCTGGGCAATCGGGCGCTCGATGTCCGAGACAGCAGCAGAGTCAGCCGTGATGATCGGGATGGGGGAGGTCTGCGCCGCGTGAGTCTCAGCAAAGACCCGCTCGAGGCGTTCCTGGTAGTCGCGGAGCAGCTGCTCGGCTTCTTCCTCGGTGATGTCGCCACGACCGATCAGCGATTCCGTGTACAACTTGCGGACTGAGCGCTTTGCCTCGATCAGGTTGTACATCAGGGGCTGCGTCATCGAGGGGTCATCGCCCTCGTTGTGACCACGGCGGCGGTAGCACACCATGTCGATGACGACGTCCTTGTGGAAGCGCTGGCGGAACTCGTAGGCGAGCTGCGCAACACGCACCACGGCTTCGGGGTCGTCGCCATTCACGTGGAACACCGGAGCCTGGATCATCTTGGCAACATCTGTGGAGTACGTCGATGAACGCGAAGAGGACGGCGCCGTGGTGAAGCCAACCTGGTTGTTCACGATCACGTGGATGGTGCCACCGGTGCGGTAACCACGCAGCTGGGACAGGTTGAGGGTCTCGGCGACAACACCCTGGCCTGCGAATGCAGCGTCACCGTGAACCATGATGGGCAGGACCGGGAAGGACTCGCCTTGATCCAGTCGGTCCTGCTTGGCGCGGACGATGCCCTCGAGCACGGAGTCGACTGCTTCAAGGTGGGACGGGTTGGCGGCGAGGTAGACCTTGGTCTGCTTGCCGTTGTCCGAGGTGAAGGTGCCTTCAGTACCCAGGTGGTACTTCACATCGCCGGACCCCTGGACAGAGCGAGGGTCCTGGGTGCCTTCGAATTCACGGAACACCTGTGCGTACGTCTTGCCTGCAATGTTGGTGAGCACGTTCAGGCGGCCACGGTGGGCCATGCCGATCGCGACTTCGTCCAGGCCGTCGTCGGCAGCGTCCGAGATGACAGCGTCAAGGAGCGGAATAAGCGACTCGCCGCCTTCGAGGGAGAAGCGCTTCTGCCCGACGAACTTGGTCTGGAGGAAGGTTTCGAAAGCCTCGGCTGCGTTGAGCTTGGAAACGATGCGCAGCTGCTCTTCGCGGCTCGGCTTGGAGTACGGGTGCTCCAACTGGTCCTGGAACCACTTACGCTCCGCCGGCTCCTGGATGTGCATGTACTCGATGCCGGTAGTGCGGCAGTAAGCATCACGGAGTACGCCCAGGATGTCGCGGAACTTCAGCTGCGACTTGCCACCGAAGCCACCGGTAGGCCATTCGCGGTCCAGGTCCCAGAGCGTGAGACCGTAGGTCAGGACGTCCAGGTCCGGGTGCTTGCGCTGGACGTATTCCAGGGGGTCCGTGTCGGCCATGAGGTGGCCACGCACGCGGTATGAGTGGATGAGCTGCTGGATCCGGGCAACCTTGTTGATCTCATCTGCTGGGTCAACCTGGAGGTCAGGGCTCCAACGGACGGGCTCGTACGGAATGCGGAGGGCTTCAAAGATTTCGTCGTAGAAGTTCTGCGCACCAAGGAGGAGCTGGTGGACCAGCTTGAGGAACTCGCCGCTGCCTGCGCCTTGGATAACCCGGTGGTCGTAGGTGGAGGTCAGCGTGAGAATCTTGCTGATGGCGTTCTGGGCGATGATCTTCTCGCTGGCACCCTGGAACTCGGCCGGGTAGTCAAGGGCGCCGACGCCGATGATGGCTGCCTGTCCCTTGGAGAGACGCGGTACAGAGTGAACGGTGCCGATGCCGCCCGGGTTGGTCAGGGAGACCGTGGTGCCGGCGTGGTCGTCCGCCGTGAGCTTGCCGTTGCGGGCTCGCTTGATGAGGTCCTCATAGGTGTGCCAGAACTCGGCAAAGTCCATGGTCTCGGCCTTCTTGATGTTGGGAACCATCAGGAGGCGGGTGCCATCGGGCTTGGGCATGTCAATGGCGATGCCAAAGTTGACGTGGGCAGGCTGGACAGCGCTCGGCTTGCCATCAATTTCGTCGTAGTAGACGTTCATCGACGGGAACTGGGAGAGGGCGCGGACAACCGCGTAGCCGATGAGGTGCGTGAAGGACACCTTGCCGCCGCGGGCACGTGCAAGGTTGGAGTTGATGACAACGCGGTTGTCGATCAGCAGCTTGGCCGGAACTGCCCGGACGCTGGTGGCAGTAGGCACTTCAAGGCTGGTCACCATGTTGGTAGCGATGGCCTTCGCCGGTCCGCGAAGGACGGAAACGACGTCCTCCTCGGGAGCGGTGGGCGCCTTGGTGCTCTTGGGCAGCTGGGCAGGAATCGGTTGTGCAGCATTGCCGCCGACGGGCTTCTTTGCTCCATCCTTGGCAACCGTGGCCGGGGCTTTCTTCGCCGGAGCCGCAACTGCCGGTTCACCGGAAGCAGCAGCGGCAGGGGTGGTCGCAGGGGCAGCTTCAGGAGCGGCCGGCGCCGGTGCCGGTGCCGCTGCAGCCGGAGCTACCACGGGAAGTACTTGGGTGGGGGGATTGGCAGCGGTGGGGGCTGCGGAGGTTCCGTTGGAAGAAGTGCCGTCACCGGTGTCGAAGGATTCGAAGAGCGGCCACCACTTGGCGTCGACCGAATTCTTGTCCTGCTGGTACCGCTCGTACAGTTCGTCAACGAGCCACTCGTTTCCGCCAAATTCCTCTGGTAGACGGTGGCTGGGCTGCTCTGGCACTTGAAATACGCCTCTTCCATGAGTTTTGATTTCCCGCTGGTCAAGGTTGCTTTTCCGCAACAATGCACCAGGGTCCGGGTCCCGCGAACTCAGACCTTTGTCAGTCTAGTTAGGATCGTTGGTTAACTGCCAATAGTGGTGACCTAAATCATGTTGAGGCCGACGTAATGCTCCGGCGCTCCATTTCCCGGGGGGGAGGGACCGCTGCATGGGCCCGCGGAACCTGCCCTGTAGACTGAAACCCTTATGGACAGTAAATCTAGGTGCCGGCCTGGGAGCTGTCGGGGGAGCCGATCAGGCAACTCCGCACAGCGCACCCCTCGAGCCGGCAATACCCGTTCACATGCCCATCACGCGCCGGCGTTCCAAGCCGGTGGCGCCACGGACCATGCGTCTGCGGCACCCGATCAGCCTCCGCCTGGGCGAATCTCTCCCTCGAGGGCAAGTTCCGCACTGCAAGCGCCTGCCCTTGGAGGGAAGCGCTAAGTGGAATGGTTTCTCCTCCTTGCCGGCTTTGCCCTGATTCTTGGCACCGGCTTCTTTGTAGCAGTTGAGTTTTCCCTCGTTGCCCTGGACCAGGCGAGCGTTCAGCGCGCAGTAGACAACGGTGATCACGGCGCAGCTCCGCTGCTGAAATGCTTGAAGTCCCTGTCCACGCAGCTTTCCAGCTGCCAACTTGGCATTACGCTGACCACGCTCCTGACGGGTTTCGTGATGGAGCCCTCTGTGGGACAGCTCCTGGTGGGGCCCCTGGGCCTCCTTGGCCTCACCCCGGAAGTCGCACATTCCATAGCACTTGTTCTCGCAATGGCTTTCGCCACTCTGCTGTCGATGCTCCTGGGCGAGCTGGTGCCCAAGAACATGGCGATCGCCCTTGCTTTCCCGCTGGGCAGGAAGCTTGCCCGTCCGCAACTGATTTTCACGGCCATCTTCAAGCCCGCCATCGTCGTGTTGAACGGCTTCTCCAACAAGGTATTGAACTTGTTTGGGCTTGAAGCGAAAGAGGAAATCTCGGGGGCACGGACTCCTGCCGAGCTGGCTTCACTTGTCCGGCGTTCCGCGGAGCTCGGCACACTGGATGCAGGCACAGCAAACTTTGTGGCGCGAACCCTGAATTTCTCTGGCCGCACTGCGGCGGATGTCATGACGCCGCGCATCCGGATGGAAACGATTGACGCTGATCAACCTGTGAGCGACATCCTCGACGCCGCACGGCGGACTGGATACTCCCGTTTCCCGGTGATCGGTGACTCGGCCGACGACATCCGTGGGGTGGTCCATATTAAGAAAGCAGTTGCCGTGCCCGCAGATCGCCGGGCGAAGCTTCAGGCCGGGGCAATCATGACGGATGTGCTTCGCGTTCCCGAGACCATCCATTTGGATGCCCTCCTCTCCGAACTGCGCGAAGGAAACCTGCAACTGGCTGTGGTTCTGGATGAATATGGTGGCACTGCCGGGATCGCAACCCTCGAAGACCTGGTTGAGGAGATCGTTGGGGAGGTCTCCGACGAACACGACAAGGTCCGCCCGGGCCTCTTGCAGAGCGCATCCGGCGACTGGTACTTCCCTGGACTGCTGAGGCCGGATGAGGTATCCGAGCAAATCCCCAACCTGACTGTCCCCGACGAGCCTGCTTACGAAACTGTTGGTGGCTACGTGATGAGCAAGCTTGGTCGTATCGCGAAGGTGGGTGATGTGGTGGAGGCCGGGGGCGGCACGCTGACCGTGACCAGGATGGATGGTCGGAGAATTGACCGGATCTGCTTCCGCCACATTGAGGAAGATGAAGCGGCCGTTGAGGACACGCAGAATGATCGCCATGAAGCAGGTGCCGTATGAGTGACTGGGCAGGAATTGCCTGGCTCGTGGTTCTTTTGATCGGCAATGCTTTCTTCGTGGGTGCCGAATTTGCGATCATGTCCGCACGCCGCAGCCAGATTGAGCCTTTGGCGCAAGCTGGGTCAAAGCGGGCGCAAACTACGTTGCGGGCCATGGAAAGTGTGTCCCTGATGCTGGCCTGCGCCCAGCTGGGCATCACCGTGTGCTCGCTCTTGATTCTCCAGGTTGCCGAGCCGGCTATCCATCACTTGTTGGCGGAGCCGCTTGAGATGGTTGGCGTTCCGATGGAGTTGGCGGATGTCATCGCCTTTGCGATTGCGCTCCTCTTTGTCACGTTCCTGCATGTGACGTTCGGAGAGATGGTCCCCAAGAACATCTCGGTGTCCGTAGCGGACAAGGCGGCCCTGCTGTTGGCGCCGCCGCTGGTGTTTATCGGCCGCGTGGTCAAACCAGTGATCTGGACCCTTAACTGGCTTGCGAACCACATCCTCCGATTGATGCGGATCGAGCCGAAGGACGAAGTGTCATCTTCGTTCACCCTTGAGGAAGTCCAGTCGATTGTGCAGGAATCCACACGGCACGGCCTGGTGGACGATGACGCTGGTTTGCTCAGTGGTGCCTTGGAGTTCTCCGAACATACGGCGTCGCACATCATGGTTCCGTTGGACAAGCTGGTGGTGCTGAGGACAGCGTCGACTCCCGTCGAGTTGGAAAAGGCGGTCAGCCGTACCGGCTTCTCTCGCTTCCCCATGGTGGACGACGACGGCGAACTCGCCGGGTACCTGCACGTCAAGGACATCCTCTCCATACCTGAGGAGGGTCGCCGCCATCCGATTGCCGAGGGGCGGATCCGTTCCCTGGCGAACCTCTCCCCGGAGGATGAGATTGAGCAGGCGATGTCTGTGATGCAGCGGACAGGATCGCACCTGGCCCGCGTGGTTGGACCAGGCGGCGCGACACAGGGCGTTTTGTTCCTTGAGGACGTGATCGAGCAATTGGTGGGCGAGATCCGGGATGCTACGCAGGCCACGGGGATACGGCGCCTTGGCGGTCCGCAGACTCAGCAATAGCGGAAAGTTGAAGCTTGCGCCGGCCTCGGTGGTCGGCGCAAGCCCATCCTAAATAGGAATCATTCCCATTTAGGGCTAAGCTGAAACCCAACCAATAAATGTTTTTGATTCTCATTTGAGTAGATCCGAGGTTTCCGTGCGTCGTTCCGTCGCCCGCATGTCGTTGGCCGCTTCTGCAGGCCTTGCCGCCCTGTTGCTTTCATCCTGTTCCGGTAGCGCCGGGGCAGGAACCCCGTCGTCATCGACAGGAGCCATTGAAGTGGTGACCTCCACGAATGTTTACGGGGACGTCGTGAAGGCCATTGGCGGGGACAAGGTCAACGTGAACGCGATCATCACCAAGACGAGCCAGGACCCGCATTCCTACGAAGCCAGTGCGCAAGACAAACTGGTCATCTCCAAAGCCAAGCTCGTGGTGGAGAACGGCGGAGGCTATGACGAATTCCTCCACAAAATTGCCGATGAGACAAAGGTTGGCCACGAAAATATGATCAGCGCCGTTGAGGTCTCGGGGTTGGCTCCCGAAGAGGAAAGCCACAGCGAAGGCGCGTCCTCCGAAGAGGGCCACAATCATGACCACGGTGAATTCAACGAGCACGTCTGGTACAGCCTGGACACGATGGGCAAATTCGCCGACGCGGTTGCCAGCAAGCTCAGCAGGCTGGATGCGGCATCGGCATCGACGTTTACAACCAACGCGAACACTTTCAAGGCGAAGCTGACCGAGCTCAACGGGAAGCTTGCTGCCCTCAAGGAAGCCAACGACCACGCTCCCGTGGCGATCACCGAGCCCGTTCCTTTGTACCTGCTGGCAGCGGCCGGACTGGAGAACAAGACTCCGGAGGCCTACAGCGCAGCGATTGAAGAGGGAATCGATGTGCCGGCGTCGGTCCTGAAGGAAACGACAGACCTGGTGGGCTCCGGAGGTGTCCGGCTGCTGGCGTACAACGAACAGACGGAAGGGCCGCAGACCGAGTCCGTAAAGCGGGCTGCCGGGACTGCGGGCGTGCCGGTAGTGAACTTCACTGAGACCCTGCCGGAGGGCAAGGACTACGTGCAGTGGATGACAGACAACGTGGAATCGATCTCGTCAGCACTCAAGAAGTAGATTTCCTCACCTCCCCTGCGGTGGGGGCCCTGTTGGCGTCCTAAGATATTCAGGATGGCTGCGGGGCCCTCTGTCTCTTACCAGCACAGAATCCCGCACCAGCAAGGACTCCTGTACCAGCTCAGGCATCAAACGTAAGGCGCCGCCACTAGTTGCGTTCGCCAGCAACGCATGAATCGAGGACAACTTTTGACACCCGTAGTGAGCCTCCGCGGAGCGAGCCTTCAGTTCGGCAAGAGGACACTCTGGCGCGATCTTGATCTCGACATAAATCCGGGGGAGTTCTTTGCCGTCCTCGGCCCCAATGGCAGCGGCAAGACCAGCTTCCTGAAGGTCCTCCTGGGGCTTCAGGAATTGAAGTCAGGAACGGTTGCCTTGGGTGGGCATCCGGTGGAGCGGGGAAGCAAGCGGATCGGTTACATTCCTCAACAAAAGTCCTTCGCGCCGGATACGCCTTTACGTGCACGAGACCTGGTAGGGCTCGGCATTGACGGCCACCGGTGGGGTATGCGGCTGGCCTCAAGGAAGGTAAACCAGCGGATCGATGAACTGCTGGAGCTGGTGGGAGCCTCGGACTACGCGAAAGTGCCTGTGGGGCAGTTGTCTGGTGGAGAGCAACAACGGCTTCGAGTGGCCCAAGCCCTGGCCACGGAACCTCAGGTATTCCTTTGTGATGAACCGTTGCTGTCCTTGGACCTGCATCATCAGCAGGGCGTCAGTTCACTCATCAACGAACAATGCCATGCCCGGAACAGTGCCGTCGTTTTCGTAACGCACGAAATCAATCCCGTGATCGACTACGTTGATCGCGTGCTCTACCTGGCCGGCGGCCATTTCCGTGTGGGGACGCCACAGGAAGTCATGACTACTGAAGTTTTGTCCGAGCTGTACAACAGCCATGTGGAGGTCATCCACACCAACGGAAGGATCGTCGTCGTCGGGCTTCCGGACGCGACCACGCACTTCCATGACGACGCGCACGCGGCAGCTGGGCAGGAGTTCTAAATGGACCTCAATGGAATCCTGCAGACCATCTTTAACTTTGAGAACTACGGCGAATTGCTGGTGCTGGTTCAAAACTCCATTTGGGCCGGGGCTGTCCTGGGACTTCTTGGCGGACTCGTTGGCACGTTCGTGATGAAGCGGGACCTGGCGTTCGCCGTCCATGGCATCTCTGAGCTGTCCTTTGCAGGTGCGGCTTTTGCCCTGCTGATCGGTGCCGATATCATTTTCGGCTCGCTGATCGGTTCAGTCGCTGCGGCAGTGCTGCTGGGATTCATGGGTGTCAGGGCGCGGGACAAGAACTCGATCATTGGCGTCATCATGCCGTTCGGGCTAGGCCTGGGCATCTTGTTCCTTGCCCTCTACGAGGGCCGGGCCGCGAATAAATTCGGCTTGCTCACCGGCCAGATCGTTTCCGTGGACACCGTCCAGCTTCAGGCACTCGCGGGTACCGCGATCCTGGTGATGATTGCCCTCGTAGCGATCTGGCGCCCGCTCAGTTTTGCCAGCGTGGACCCTGAAATGGCTGAAGCGCGTGGTGTTCCCGTTCGCGGCTTGGCGATAGGCTTCATGGTGCTGCTGGGGGTCAGTGTGGCTTTGTCCATCCAGATCGTGGGTGCACTGCTGGTTTTGGCGCTGCTCATCACACCGGCCGCTGCCGCACTCAGGGTTACCACTTCACCACGCCTGGTGGTGCTTTTGAGTGTTGTGTTCGCGATCGCTGCCACGGTGGGTGGAATTCTGCTTGCCCTTGGCAGCCGCATACCCATCAGCCCCTATGTCACCACGTTGTCATTCCTTATTTACGTAGTGTGCCGGGTAATCGGGCGGGTGCGGGCCAACCGTGGCCTCAACGGCCGCGTATCACGGGAGCAGCCAGCCGGCGCTCTCTAGAGCTTTCCCGCGGCCTTCTTGGCTGTACATTCAGGACACAGTCCAAAGATCTCCACAGTGTGCGCCACCTCGGTGAAGCCATGCTCAGCGGCTGTTCGGGCCGCCCAGGTCTCAACCGCCGGGGCTTCAACTTCCACAGCTTTGCCGCAGTTCCGGCAAAGCAAATGGTGGTGGTGTCCGGTGACGGTGCAGCGTCGGTAGACGGCTTCGCCCTCCCCGTTGCGCAGGACATCAATGAGTCCATCATCGGCAAGTGACTGCAGGATGCGGTAGGCAGTGGCAAGGGATACGGAGATGCCCTTGTTCTGCAGAAGGCGGTACAGTTCCTGGGTGCTGACGAAGTCGTCCAATTCATCCAGCGCTGCGCTGACGGCCAGACGTTGCTTGGTGACGCGCTGCTCCTTGATGCCTGTCACGGCCGGCGAGGCTGGGCCGGTCGTGGCGGAATTGGTGCCTTGTGGCATTGAAAGACTCACTTCCCTGGAAACGCTGGCAAACCCCAATTTTACCAGCAGGGGAGGCTTGGAAACTGTCAGTGGCCGCCCCTAGGCTGTCACCATGAAGCTCACCAAGTTCACGCATGCCTGTATCCGGCTCGAAAAAGACGGGCGGGTCCTGGTCATCGATCCGGGCACGTTCTCTGAGGCCGAAGAAGCGTTGGCAGGTGCGCATGCTGTCCTTGTAACCCATGAGCACAACGACCATATTGATCGGCCGGCCGTGCTGGCGGCCCTGCGCAGCAACTCTTCGCTTGAGGTCTATGCGCCATTAGGTGTTGCAAAGTCCCTCATCGATGGAGCAGGAGTGGACGCAGCTGGATCCGAAACGTTGGCCAATCGCATCCATACGGTCGAACCGGGGTCCGATTTCGAGGCAGCGGGGTTCCCGGTGCGAACTTTCGGCGGCCAGCATGCCATTATCCATGCCCAGATTCCCGTGGTGTCCAACATCGGCTACCTTGTGGATGGGAACGTCTTCCACCCCGGTGATTCATTCGTGGTTCCGGACGGTATCGACGTCCAGACGCTGCTGGTGCCCATCCATGCGCCATGGTCCAAAGTGGGGGAAGTGGTGGATTTTGTCATCTCTGTGCGCGCGCCCCAAGCGTTCCCTGTCCATGACGGCCTGCTTAACGAGCTGGGCCGGGGGATCGTGGAAGGCCATGTCACACGGATCGGTGCCCGATACGGAACTACGTACACGCGACTCGCGCCCCATGAGTCAGTAGAGGTTTAAGCGGTCCACGCACCGGTTTCGTGGAAGCGGTCCAGGACCGCTTCGTACGGCGCGGGGTCCAGTCCTTTGCTGGCCAGCCAATCCGCGTCGTTATAGCTGCCGACGTAGCGCTCGCCGCCGTCGCACATGAGGGAGACGACGCTTCCCTTTCGCCCTTCCGAGACCATCTTGGCCACGAGTTGCCAGACGCCCCAAAGGTTGGTGCCCGTAGAGGGCCCCGCGTGCAATCCCGTGAGCTTACGCAGGTGTCGCATGGCCGCCACAGAGGCGGCGTCCGGGACTTGGATCATGTGGTCGATGACAGCCGGGACGAAGCTCGGCTCCGCGCGGGGACGGCCGATGCCTTCGATCCGGGACGGCAAACCCGTGGCGGCGGCAGCGTTGCCATCCCGCCATGCCGGGTAGAACGCAGAGTTCTCCGGGTCCACCACTGCGAGGCCGGTGCTGTGCCTGTTGTATCGCAGGTAGCGACCTATGGTCGCGCTCGTGCCGCCGGTTCCTGCGCCCACAACGATCCACTCGGGAACAGGATGCTCTTCCAGGGAGAGTTGCTGGAAGATTGATTCAGCGATGTTGTTGTTGCCCCTCCAGTCCGTGGCGCGCTCGGCGAAGGTGAACTGGTCCATGTAGTAGCCCCCGGAGGTTTTCGCTGTCTCCTCCGCCACGGCGTATACCTCTGAAGCGTGGTTCACCAAAAGGCAGGCGCCCCCGAATTCCTCGATGAGGGCGATCTTTTCCGGGCTGGTGGTCTTGGTCATGACAGCGATGAACGGCAAACCAATGAGCCGGGCGAAGTATGCTTCGGAGACCGCGGTGCTGCCACTGGAGGCTTCGACAATAGTGGTTCCCTCCGTGATCCAGCCGTTGACCAGGCCGTACAGGAACAGGGAACGGGCCAGGCGATGTTTGAGGCTGCCTGATCGGTGCGTCGACTCATCCTTGAGATAGAGCTGAACGCCCCAATGCTCGGGCAGGGGGACGGCGTAGAGGTGCGTATCCGCCGAACGATTGTTCTCAGCTTCGATCTTGCGGATGGCCTCGCTGGCCCAAACCCTGTCCTGAATGCACGAATTGCTCACCGGACAAGCCTACCGGCGGGGTGTGGAACGCAAGACTAGGCTGGAAGACCGGCATGGGTAGCAGAGCGCCCGCGCAGGCTTACCTGAAGGAGAGCAGATGACCATTCTGATGGACGCATCCGAAGTACACCGGCGGCTCGCGGCGGGGGAGCGCACGGTACTCCTTGACGTGCGCTGGGTCCTGGGCAGGACGGACGGGCACAGCCAATACTTGGAAGGCCACCTGCCAGGGGCGGTTTTCGTTGACCTGCCCAGCGAACTTGCGGACCACGCACAGCCTGCCCTGGGCCGGCATCCCCTTCCCTCAGTTGAAGGCTTCCAGCTTGCCGCGCGACGCTGGGGGATCAACGACGGCGACACCGTGGTCGCTTACGACAACAGCGGCAGTATGGCCGCGGCCCGCGCTTGGTGGATGCTGAGGAATGCGGGCGTGGAAACCGTCTACCTGCTCGACGGCGGACTGGCCGCCTGGCGTGCGGCAGGTCACCCTGTGGAGGCAGGCGAGGTGACGCCCGCGGTCGGGAATGTCACCTTGGCCGACGGCAAAATGCCAACGATCAATGAGGAGGAAGCTGCGCACTGGCATGAGCAGGGCGTACTGCTGGATGCGCGGGCCGGGGAACGTTACAGGGGCGAAATCGAACCGATTGACCCCCGCGCCGGACACATACCCGGCGCTGTCAGCGCACCGACCACCGAAAACCTCACCGCTGAAGGCAGGTTCCTTTCGGCGGAGGAACTGCGCAGGCGCTTTGCTGGCTTGGGAGCGGATGGCCCGGGCAACGTTGCCGTCTACTGCGGATCCGGCGTCACGGCTGCGCACCAGGTTGCTGCCCTGGAAATTGCGGGATACACCGCGGCACTCTTCCCTGGGTCATTCTCGCAATGGTCAAACAATGACACGAATCCCGTGGCCGTTGGGAGTGAACCATTCGAGGACGAACATGTAGGGAACGTTGGGGATGCTCCTGGCGCCCACGGGCAAACTGGCACGAGCACCGCTGCCGGGAGTAGCGTCGGATCATGACCCCTGGACGTCCCGTGCCCCCGCCGCTAGCGAAGCCAATTCCCAAAGACACAGCGAAGCCTGTTCCTGGGCAATCATCTGAACCGGCAGGTTCCACACTCGCGGCGGCGTTTGGCGCCACGTCCCCGGACAGCGGATTGGTACCGCTGACTGTGGCGCGCCGCGCGCCCAAGGAAGACGATGTAGAGATCGCGATCGAGTTTTGCGGTCTGTGCCACTCCGATGTTCATGCGACACGTGGCGAATGGCGTTTGCCACCCTATCCGCTGGTTCCGGGCCATGAGATCGTCGGCCGGGTAACGCGGGTGGGTGCTGCTGTGCAGAATTTCGCTCCGGGTGACCGCGTTGGTGTTGGCTGCCTGGTGGATTCCTGCCGGGAATGCGAGAGCTGCCTGGACGGACTGGAGCAGTACTGCGAGCGGGGAAATGTTGGCACGTACGGAGTTGCGGACCCGCGCAATGGCGACGCAATAACCCAGGGCGGATATTCGACGTCGGTGGTGGTTGACCGGCGCTTCGTGCTGCGTATCCCTGAAGCCCTGGACGCCGCAGCAGCCGCCCCACTGTTATGCGCCGGGATCACCACGTATTCGCCGTTGAGGTATTTCGACGTCGAAGAGGGAGATTCGGTGGGAGTAGTGGGGCTGGGCGGGTTAGGCCACATGGCTGTCAAGATCGCGAAGGCCATGGGCGCCGAGGTCACTGTGTTTACCACTTCTGAAGCGAAGTTCGACGCCGCACGGGAACTGGGGGCGGACCAGGTGGTGCTGTCCAGGGACGCCGAGGCAATGGCGGCTGCGAACCGCAGCATCGATGTCATCATTGACACCGTTGCAGCCCCGCATGACCTCAACCCCTACTTCCGCACGCTGCGGCTTGATGGGGCCCTTTTCCAGCTTGGGCTCCCCGCCGAAGACATGCCGCCTGTCAGCCCGGGGCTGCTTATCCGCCGTCGCCTGGCCTATGCAGGTTCGCTGATTGGTGGGATCGAGGAAACCCAGGAAATGCTTGATTTCTGCGCCGCGCATGGAGTTGCCAGCGACATCGAGATCGTAGGGGCAGACCAACTTAACGAAGCGTACGACCGCATGGTGGCCGGCGACGTAAAGTACCGATTCGTGCTGGACACCTCAACACTTCAGGAACCGTCAGAAAGGGCAGATGCATGAGCACGCTGTTCACCAAAATCATCAATGGGGAAATCCCGGGCCGTTTCGTATGGAAGGACGAGGACGTTGTGGCCTTCCTGACAATCGCTCCGATCACGCCGGGACACACACTGGTGGTGCCTCGTGAGGAAGTGGATTCCTGGACGCACGCCAGCCCGGAGCTTTTGGCCAAGGTCATGGACGTTGCCCAGAGGATCGGCAAGGTCCAGGAAGAGCTTTTCAGCGCCAAGCGCGTGGGTGTCCTGATGGAAGGCTTCGAGGTGGACCACTTGCACGTGCACATCTGGCCCGCCTATTCGATGGCGGACTTTGAGGTCCACAACGTGGACCATAACCCGGATCCTGCCGTCATGGATGCTACGGCTGTGAAGCTCCGCGCGGCCTTGCGGGCTGCCGGCCACGGGGACTTCGTACCTGAAGACTAACCGTCAGGCCGGCGCCAAGGCCTGGTTCAGCACCGTTCGGATGCGCTTCTCGGAAACAGAGTGGGCCGTGCCCAACTCGACGGCGAACAGGCTTACACGCAGTTCCTCGATCATCCAGCGCACCCGTGTTAATTCCGCACCTGCCCTGCGTCCGGGGAGCAACGCTGACACTGCGTCGTCGTAGTCGTCCTCCAGCGCCTGGACGATAGCCATATTCAATCCGTCGCGCTGAACGTTGCCAGGAAGCTTCTCCAGCCGCTTCTCTATCGCCTGCAAGTACCGTGGAAGCTGGCTCAGCTGCGCGTAGCCCGTCTGTGCCACAAAGCCCGGAAAGACCAACTGCTCCAGTTGGCTTTTCATGTCATTGAGGGCGCTGATGAGTGGCAGGCTGGCACTGGACTTCAGCTGCTTCTGGATCCGGCGGGTGCTCGCCAGGATGCGTTCGACGACGGCCGTCACTGTAAATACGGTATCGATCAGCTCTGCACGGACTACTTCATACAACGCATCGAAGGCTTCCTTATCCCAAGGCAGTGCCTCCGGGGTCAGTTTGTCGATGGCGGCGAGGGCACAGTCAGCGATCAGAGCACTTACCGAGCCGTGCGGGTTCTGGCTGAACGTCAGCTTTTCGGTGTTGCTGAGATGCTCCAGCACGTACCGGTCCGGTGAGGGAATCCGAAGTGCCAGGAGTCGGATTACGCCACCACGCATGGCCGCTTCCTGCTCCTGCTGGCTTTGGAACACGCGCAGGGCCACAGAGGTACCCTCATCCACAATCGCTGGGTAGCCAGTCACTGCGTGGCCCCTGACCGTTCGGGTAACTTGGCGTTGCACGGTCCCGAAGTCCCATTCGGTGATACCAGTACGTTCGGCCACGGCTCCTTGGGCTGGGTCGGCACTGGCGCGAACGTCAGGGCTGCTGGCGCTCCCTGCCGCGGAACCTGCGGTCTTGCCGTTTGAGGTCCCGGGGGCTCCGGTTCTTGTGCCGCTCTTGCCGCGGGCCGTCGTCGTGGGTGTTGCACCGAGCGATTCGGCGATTGCCCGTCGCGTGGCAGGGGCCAGTTGTTCTTGTAGTTGGGCAAGGTCCTTGCCTTCGTCCAGGACCTTGCCGTTGCTGTCCACTACCTTGAAGCTCACGCGAAGGTGGGGAGGCACTGCCTCCCAGTTCCATGATCCTGATGGGATGACGTGTCCACGGAGCCGGCGAAGAACCAGTTCCAAGGAGGACTCGAGTTCGTCAACGGCGGGATCGAAGTCTCTTTCCAAGGCCTCCGTAGCCTGACGGGCGACGTCAGGGGCAGGCACAAAGTTCTTCCGAACCTGCTTAGGCAGGGATTTGATAAGCGCTGTGACCAGGTCTACGCGTTGTCCCGGAATCTGCCACCGGAACGGTGCGTCGTCCAGTTGGTTCAGGAACAACACAGGAACTTCAGCGGTGACACCGTCTGAAGGATTCGGAGCAGACCCCGGAGCCACAGGATGGAACTCGTAGCTCAGCGGAAGTTCGAAGCCCTTGTGCAGCCACGTCTTGGGGTAGGCAGAGTCATCAAGGGCCTCGGCGTCCTCGCTCATCAAAAGCGACTGATCAAAGTCCAGCAGCGTTGGATCGGTTTGGCGGGCATCCTTCCACCATTTATCGAAATGCCGTTCGGACACGACGTCCGTGCCCACCCGGGCGTCATAGAACTCGAAGAGGGTCTGATCGTCCACCAGGATGTCCCGCCGGCGCATTCTGGTCTCAAGCTCTTCGATCTCCTGCAGGAGCGCGCGGTTGCGGTGGAAGAATTTGTGATGGGTCTTCCACTCGCCTTCCACCAGCGCGTGGCGGATGAAGAGTTCACGGGACAATTCCGGATCGATGCGGCCGTAGTTGACCCGCCGGTTCGGGATGATGGGCACGCCGTACAGCGTGACTTTCTCGTGGGCCATGACGGCCCCCTGCCGGGAGGACCAATGGGGCTCGCTGTAGGAGCGCTTCACGAGGTCCGGGGCTACCTGCTCCACCCACAAGGGATCGAACTTTGCCGCCACTCGTGCCCACAAGCGGCTGGTTTCCACCAGCTCGGCGGCCATGACGAACGCCGGCGATTTCTTGAACAAGGCAGAGCCGGGGAAGATCGCGAAGCGGCTGCCGCGTGCACCGGCGTATTCGCGCTTGCGCTCATCAAGAAGGCCGACGTGGCTCAGCAATCCTGACAGCAGGCTGATGTGGATTCCCTCGTTGTTGCCTACGGGATCAGCTTCACGCTTGTTGTCCAGCGTGATACCCAAGGGCTTGGCGAGTTGGCGGAGTTGGGTGAAGAGGTCCTGCCACTCCCTGACACGCAGGTAGTTGATGAACTCATTGCGGCACAGCCGCCGGAACTGCGTTGAGGACAGCTCGCGTTGCTTTTCCTGGATGTAGTTCCAGAGGTTGAGGAAGCCAGTGAAGTCCGAGTTCTCATCGCGGAATCGGGCATGCTTCTCAGCAGCGAGCTGCTGCTTGTCGGTCGGCCGTTCGCGAGGATCCTGGATGGTAAGGGCTGCTGCCAGGATCATCACTTCGCGGACGCAACCGCGTTTGCCGGCTTCGACAATCATGCGGCCGAGCCTTGGGTCGACGGGCAGCTGGGCCAGCTTCTGCCCGACGGTGGTGAGGCCACCGCCGCTGCTGCGGTTATCGCGGGGATCCTTGGACGCAGGCGTGCTCGAAGTAGCCGGGCTGAGGGCGCCAAGTTCGCGAAGGAGGGTGACGCCGTCGTTAATGGCGCGTGAATCAGGCGGTTCGACGAACGGGAAGTTCTCAACATCCTTGGGACCGCGGGCAACGCCCATGGCCGTCATCTGCAGAATGACCGCGGCCAGGTTGGTCCGCAGGATTTCCGGATCCGTGAACTGTGGACGGGACTCAAAGTCTTCTTCTGAGTACAGGCGGATGGCGATGCCCTCGGAAACGCGGCCACACCGCCCGGAACGCTGGTTGGCTGACGCCTGGGATACACGTTCGATCGGCAGGCGCTGGACCTTGGTCCGGTGTGAGTACCGCGAGATGCGGGCCGTGCCGGTGTCGATCACGTATTTGATGCCGGGGACAGTCAGCGAAGTTTCCGCCACGTTGGTGGCGAGGATGATGCGACGCTTTCCACCCGGATTGAATACGCGGTGCTGCTCTTGCAGGCTCAACCTGGCAAAGAGGGGCAGGACTTCCGTACCTGCCAGGCGCCGGTTGGTCTGGATGCGGCCATTGATGGCCTCGGCGGCGTCGCGGATTTCCCGCTCGCCGGAGAAGAACACGAGAATATCGCCCGGTGCTTCCTTGGCCAGTTCATCAACCGCGTCACAGACCGCATCCAACGGATCCCGGTCCTCTTCCAGTTCGTCATCGGAACCGTCCTCGTCGGACCCGGCAGGCTGTGACAAGGGCCGGTACCGGACCTCTACCGGGTAGGTGCGGCCGGAAACCTCGATGATGGGGGCTGGGGATTCCTCCGTGCCAAAGTGCTTGGCGAAGCGTTCAGGATCGATCGTGGCCGAGGTGATGATAATTTTCAGGTCCGGCCGCTGGGGGAGGACCCGCTTGAGGTAGCCCAGGATGAAGTCGATGTTCAGGCTGCGTTCGTGGGCTTCGTCAATGATGATCGTGCTGTACTTGCGCAGGAGTTTGTCCCGTTGGATCTCTGCCAGGAGGATGCCATCGGTCATGAGCTTGATCTTGGTCGATGCGCTGACCTCGCCAGTGAACCGGACCTGGAATCCAACTTCCTGGCCGATCTCGACGTCCAACTCGGACGCGATGCGCTCCGCAACAGTCCTGGCCGCCAGTCGTCGCGGCTGCGTGTGACCGATCAGGCCTTTGTCGCCCAGGCCCAGTTCCAAGCACATCTTGGGGATCTGCGTGGTCTTGCCCGAGCCGGTTTCGCCGGCAATGATGGTCACCTGGTTTGCGGCGATCGCCGCCATCAGATCCTCGCGGCGCTCGGATACCGGCAGCTCAGCGGGGTAGGAAATATGAAGTGTCATGGCTGCTGCCAGTCTACTGTGGCTTCCCGTCAACGTCCGCTGTCCCTGTCACATGTCCGCAAGCCTCACCGCTGCCCGCGCTGCCCGCCAAGCGAGCTACTGCAAGCCGCGCGCGCAGTGGCGCAGGCATAGGGACGCCCGTCGTTCAGAAAATCCTGGTGGATTCCGTGAAGGACGGGCGTCGGATGGACAGGCCTTGGCTGACTGCTTTCAGTGGGCTGGCGGGCGGCTAGTAGATGCGGGGGTTCCAGTAGGGAGTGCTCGGAGCGTCGAAGGCGCTCCAAGGTTCCTTGGAGTTGATGGGTGGGTTGTGGCCGCGTCCGTCGTTCAGGAGGGCGGTCACGGTGGCTGCGACGGCGGTGATAAGGACGATGAATAAGATAATCCCGAAGATTTCCATGCCTTCAGTCTTCTCCTGGCGGCAGCCAAGAAACAGTGGCAGAAATGCCCCATTTAGACAATTTTCTGCCACACTGGAGATATGTTGAAATCAGTAGCCGTCATTGTTGTCCCTGACTTCTCCATCTTTGAGTTCGGCACTGCCTTTGAAGTCTTCGGCATCGACAGATCCGACCGCGGCGCAGGCGTTCCCGCTTTCGACTTCAGGGTTTGCGCGCCGGAGCCAGGAGACATCCGCATGAAGTCCGGGCTCTCGCTGCATGTCAACCACGGCCTGGAAGCCGCGGCCGATGCCGACCTGGTGATCATGGCGCCCTTCGGCAGGGACCAGGAGATCCCCGAGCCTGTCCTGGATGCACTCCGAGCCGCTCACGCCAGGGGCGCCTGGGTGATGTCCATTTGCTCCGGCGCTTACGCCTTGGCGCGGGCCGGGCTGCTTGATGGGCGCCGGTGCACCACCCACTGGCACTATTCCCAGGATCTGGCGAGTCGCTACCCTGCAGCAGTGGTGGATGAGAACGTCCTCTATGTACAGGACGGAACCATCATTACCAGCGCAGGAACTGCCGCCGGAATCGATGCATGCCTCCATCTTGTACGTGTAGAGCTGGGAGCCAACGTAGCTGCCGCGATCGCGCGCGACATGGTAGTCCCGCCCCATCGCGACGGCGGCCAAGCCCAGTTCATTGACCGGCCAATGCCGCGCTGTGGTTCAGCGCCCATGGAGGAACTCCTGCGATGGATGGTTGAACACCTCGACGAAGAACACAGTGTCAACGAGTTGGCTGCGCGGCTGCATATGTCGCCCAGGACATTCGCACGCCGCTTCAGGGCCGAAACGGGGACCACACCTGCGGCTTGGTTGAACTCACAGCGTGTCCTGAGGGCACAGGAACTCCTGGAGTCCACGGAGCTGAATATCGACGAGATTGCGCGGGAAGCAGGATTCGGGCATTCGGTCCTGCTGCGCCACCATTTCACGAAGGTGTTGGACACGAGCCCGCAGAGCTACAGAAGGGCTTTCCGCGGGCAGCTGGCCGAGGCGATCTAGCAACTAATCTTTCTAACGGCGGGCCCCCAGGCGGCCACGCGACTCGGAACCTTCAGCCTTGGCACACTCCACCAGTTCCTGCCAAGGCCCGGTGACCGCGCGCTCGGGTAGCGTCGCCCGCCGTTGACCTGCCCTGATGGAGTACATGAACCGATCCGGTTCGTTGACAGTTCTGGCCTGGCTCTTCGCTTCGTCCCATGGACATGCCTCAACGATCGGCATCCAGCGCTCTTTGTCGTCATCCGAGACTGCCTCCACGCTCCAGATGCGTGTCGTCGCGGCTACGCCCCCGCTGCGCTGGACGGTGATTTTCATGACCGGCTACTTCTCGTTTGACGTACTGGCGGCAAGCCAACGACGACGGGACTGCCCGGGGCCGGACGGTCCCGTCGACTGGTCTAAACCTTGACCTTCACAGTCTCCCATGCCTTCAGGACGGCGTCATGCTCTACTGAGCCAACGCCAAAGAGTTCTTCGGCGGTAGCCGCAGTGGTCTTGGCGAACTTGCCAAAGGTACAAGCTGGCGGCAGCGACCCGCTGGTGAGTGTGCCATACCAGATCTGCCCTGGCACACCCCATGCATTGCCGCCCAACTCCGCGGCAACAAGGTAGAACGCCCTGTTGGGGATGCCCGAATTGATGTGTACGCCACCGTTGTCGGCACTGGTCCGAACGTATGTGTCCATCGAGTCCGGCTGCGGGTCCTTACCCAGGATGTCGTCATCATAAGCGGTGCCCGGGGCCTTCATCGAGCGCAAGGCGGCACCTTGGACCTTGTCGGTAAAAAGGCCCTCCCCGATCAGCCAGCTTGCTTGCTCGGTGGTCTCCTTCTTGAAGTATTGCTCCACGAGTACACCGAAGACGTCCGACAAGGACTCGTTCAAGGCGCCTGCCTGGTTGCGGTAATTGAGCCCGGCCGTGAACTGTGTGACCCCATGAGCGAGTTCGTGGCCAATGACACTGACGGACTTGGTGAAGCGCTGGAAAATCTCCCCGTCGCCGTCCCCGAAGACCATCTGTTTTCCGTCCCAAAAGGCATTGTCGTACAGATTGCCGTAATGAACGGTGGCGTCCAGCGCCAGGCCGGCACCGTCGATGGAATCCCGGCCGAAGATCTCTGCATACAGTCGGTGCGTACTCCCCAAGCCGTCATAGGCCTCATCGGCAGCGGCGTCCCCAACAGGAGCAGTTCCTTCCTGGCGGACCAAGCGGCCGGGCAGGTTTTCCGAGGTGTCGGCATCGTAAATGGTGCGCTTTGGCGGGCCGGGCTTTGCCGCAACTGCACTGGGGGGAACGGAGGGTGCCGGCGCCGCGCGAACCGCCTGGAGATCCTTGATGTGCAGGAGTGACTCCTTCGCGGCACGGGCAACAGCCCAAAGCCGTGGTTCACTCTGGGCGGCAATCCTTCGAAGCATGTAAGGCGGAACGATTGAACAAATCACGGCAACCCCTTTGGCTCTTGGCGACTGGCAACTGTGATCAGCCTAGGAGTGGGGGATGACAATTTTGGGGTGTTCGCCCGGCAAGCCCTGAATTGATAGTGGCGACCCGGGTAGCGGCGGCTGGATTGGGCGTTGGAACACAAAAAATACCCCGCCAGTTGGACTGGCGGGGTATCGTGTGTGCCCTCGATAGGATTCGAACCTACGGCCTTCTGCTCCGGAGGCAGACGCTCTATCCCCTGAGCTACGAGGGCATCCGGGGTTCCCTCCGTTGCCGGTGGGACGTCCTAGAGCTTAGCAGCCACCGCGCCCCAAATGAAAACCCGGCCATGATCTTTAGCGCCCTGCACCTTAGGGTCCACCGGTACCTGCAGCTCAGTACCCCGCAAACGAGTCAACATGTACCCGCCGCGCACCTGCGCCGCGCGCCGCGGCACGCAGGGAATCCACGCTCGCCGGGGAACCGGAGACGTAAACCTCGCGGGCCTCGATGTCCGGTACCAGCTCCTTCAGGCGCTGTGCATCGATCCGGGAAGTACCGGCGTCGTGCATGAAATCGGGGGGAGTGGAGCCGTCCGCAAGCCGGGCGATCACTTTTGCCCCCGATGCCTCCAATTGCTCACACGCGGCTAGTTCATCTCGCCCCTGGGCAAGGTAAAGGACCATGGTGTCGCGGGGTGCGGCGTCGGACGCAAGGTGGGAAAGAAAGGGAGTGATGCCAATACCTGCGGCAATCAGCAAGACCGGCTTGGCGGCGTCGCGCGGGAGCACGAAGTCTCCGCCAACGGCTGTGGCGGAGATCATGTCACCAGGCTTTAGCGCCAACAACGTCTTCTTGGCAGTGGACAAGGGCTCGGCAGTTCCGACGCCGAAGGTTACTTCTGGAGCACCCGGGGCGCTGGTGATGCTGAAGACACGGCGGCGGCCTTTGCCATCTGACCCCGAATGCGGAAGGTTCAGCTCCATGAATTGACCCGCCGCGTAGCGGACTGGGCGCCTTGGCTCGAAGCGGAACTCCCTGGTCCCCGGCGTTAGGGCCCGGGATCCCTTGAACGTCAGTTCCACGCGGCCCCGCTGGCCCAGGAAGAAAGCGATGAGGTTCCCCACCAGGAGCGCGAGCTCAGGGGAATTGGCCACGAAGCCAAAGTTGTACGGAACCGCAAAGACAACACCGACGACGCCGGCAAGCGCCAATTGCTGCCAACGGCGTGGGGGGAGCGTGAGCGGCTCGGTAAGCATGAAGCCGACAAAGAAGAGCAGGGGGCGCTGAGCCAACGGCTGCCAAAGGGCCTGCCCGAGGGTCATGCCGCGGCCCAACAATTCGACACAGACGATGCTGGTGGCCACCAGCAGGAAAACTGTTGCCATCAGCATTTTGCGTGTGCGGTACAGGACAGCCAGGACGCCGGGAACGAGGAGCCACAACATGGCAGGGGTTGCAGCCCACCACGTAGCTATGTTCAGTCCGGTCAAGCCCGTGATGAAAGCCCCTGCGGCCGCAGGGTTGAAAATGTGGCGCCCACGGAAAGCCAAAGCATACTTCGACGCGCTGGCCAGGACACAAGCCAAAGCAACACCCAGCATGTCAGTGGGGACGAATGTGGGCCAGAACAGGAAATACAGGAGCAAGCCGGAGATGAGTGAAGACTCCGAATGTGGCGTGGTTCGGAAAAGCAAGGCCAGCAGGCGGTTCGATCCATAGGTAAGTCCCAGGCACAGGCATACGTGAACCAGCATCTGTGGCAGGCCGAACGTCAGCCACCCCAAGACGTTCAGAAGCAGGCTGTAGGCCACCAGTACCCCGAGAACCCACAAAATCAAGCGGTACATGGTGAAGCGGCCCAACCAAGTGTCCAATCGCGACTTCATGGCATTCATGTGAACAGTCTCCCCTCAAAGCCAGCCGAAAATGTGGCAGTCCCATTCGAAAACACCCGGAGCCAGGAAAAATCGAACTCAGCCTCGAGGGCAGCCGGCTCCACCATGAAGAGTGCCGTAGCCAAGGCATCTGCCACCATCGCGCTCGCGGCCATGGTCCACGTGGCCACGGTGGTTTGGATTGGTTGCCCCGTGATTCCGTCCAGTACATGGTGCAGCCCGTCGCCCCAGGCGCGCCGGTTGGAGGCGGAAGCGCAGAGGGCCGAATTGTCCAATTCCACAGTGCCGATTGCCTGCTTAGGGTTATAAGGATGCTCCAAGGCCACAGTGACGGGCATGCTTCCGGCATGCAGCATGTCGCCGCTGCCATCCACCAGGAAGTCAACATAGCCGGTCGAGCGGAGGACTTCAGCGAGCAGGTCCACGAGCTGTCCTTTTCCTGCGGCGCCGATGTCCAATACGAGCGGGACCTTGCCCGACACCGTGGTTCCCGACCATTCAAGGACGTCGTCTTCCCACTTGGCTGCGCCCTCAGGGGCTCCTGAAGGAACCAGGGAGTAGCCGGCATCGTAACCAAGACGGTTCAAACTGCTGCCGATCAGGGGTGTCATGGAGCCTCCACTGAGCCGGTACAGGGCCTCGTAGACGTCATGGAGGGCCACAGAGTGCCCGGGCAGGGAAATGCTGCCGGGGCCGCGCTGCAGAGCGGACACCAGGGAATCAGGCCTGAACCGCGAATACGTGTGGTCGTAATCCGCCACCGTTCCAAGCAGTTGGCGCTGCACATCCGGCGCAAGCGTCGACGACGTCGAGATCTCCCAGTGCGTACCGATCCCTTCGAAGCTAAAGCGGCTCCAGCCCGGATGCGGCATGACTGCTACTTTGCCTGGGACTTGATCTGCTCCACGGCCTCGTTGAAGCCGCCGGAGGTCAAGGAGGAACCGGCCACCTTGGAAACGTTGAGTTCGTCGATGTCTTTGCCAACGATCTGCGCCGCGATACCGCTGGCAAACTCGCCTTGGAACTTCTTGGTATTGGGGTTGGAGGGGTGGACGGTGATATTCACTGCCTCCACCTTGTCCGCGGCCAGCGTGAGCTGAACGCCAACCGTCTCCTGGCCGTTCGGCGATGTGTATGTTCCGTCGGCGCTGTACGTGCCGTCCTTGTAGGTGGAACCACCCTTTCCAGCCGAAGAGGAGGAAGAAGGGCTGCCAGTGGAAGCCTGGCCACCATTCTGGGTAGCGGGTGTCTGGGTTGACGGGGCTTCCGTTGTGGGGGCACAGGCAGCTGCGGTCCCGATAATGGAGACGCTGGCGAACCCGACGTAGAGGCTCTTGCGGAGTGGCGTAGTCATGTTCTGCTCGTTTCAACTGGACAAGATGTAATCATCAACATGTGGTCAACGGATGGTTGCGGTCTCTGGACGACCGTTAGGGCCACCTCTTACGTCTTCACAACGTTGAAATCAGCCTAATGGTTCAGTCTGTGAGTGCCCCCCGCCGTTTATGTATAGGTGCTGTGTCCAGTCATGGATAGGCGCAGTGTCCAAGATATCCACATAAACGAGCCTTAATTCCTCGAGTTCGCGGGCCCCCGGTAGGCTGGATGGGTGACTCCCGAAGAACTCTCTGCTGCCATATCCACCTGCCTTAAGGATGCCGTCTCTGCCGGCGAAATTGCCTTGGCGGAATCCGCTGTCCCCGACGACGTCCGGGTGGAGCGCCCCAAGAACAGGGACCACGGAGACTGGGCCACCAATATTGCCCTGCAATTGGCCAAGCAGGCCGGCACGAATCCGCGCGAGTTCGCGGGAATCCTCAGCCACCGCCTACAGGAAATCGCCGGCGTGACCGCAGTGGAAATCGCAGGTCCTGGCTTCCTGAACATCACCGTTGATGCTGCTACGGCAGGCGCGCTTGCCAAGGCAATCGTTGAGGCGGGTTCCACTTACGGAACCAACCAGGCGCTCGCAGGACATGTTGTGAACATGGAATTCGTTTCCGCCAATCCCACGGGTCCTCTTCACATCGGCCATACCCGGTGGGCCGCCCTGGGCGACGCGATCGCCCGCGTGCTGCGGGCTTCGGGCGCGGACGTCACCGCCGAGTACTACATCAACGACGCCGGTTCGCAGATGAACGTCTTCGCCAACTCAGTCCTTTCCCGGCTCCACGGCCGTGGCGTCCCCGAGGGCGGCTACCCGGGCGAGTACATCCGTGAACTCGGTGATGAAGTACTCAAGGCGCACCCGGATATCCGTGAACTCACAGACGAGGCTGCCCTGCCGGTCATCCGTGCTGCTGCCTACGAGGCACAGATGGCGGATATCAAGGCAACGCTGGCAGATTTCGGCGTTGAGTTCGACGTCTTTTTCTCGGAGAAAGAACTGCACGACGCCGGTGCCATCGAATCTGCCGTTGCCCGCCTCCGCGAACAGGGCCATGTGTTCGACGACGGCGGCGCCGTTTGGCTGCGCACCACTGACTTCGGTGATGACAAAGACCGCGTCATGATCCGCGCGAATGGGGAACCCACTTATTTCGCCGCCGATGCCGCGTACTACCTCTCCAAGAAGGACCGCGGTTTCACCGAGAAGATTTACCTTCTTGGCGCCGACCACCACGGCTACATCAATCGCCTCAAGGCTATTGCAGCGTGCGCGGGCGACGATCCCGAGGTAAACATTGAGGTTCTCATCGGACAGTTGGTGTCCGTCAACGGCGCCAAGTTGTCCAAGCGTGCGGGCAACATCATTGAACTCAAGGACCTCATTTCCTGGTTGGGCAAGGACGCAGTGCGCTACTCCCTTGCCCGGTTCCCTGCCGACTCGCCGCTGACACTGGACCCGGAACTGCTCAAGAAGAACAGCAACGAGAACCCCGTGTTCTACGTGCAATACGCCCATGCCCGCTCCAGGGGAACGGCGCGCAACGCCGCCGAGGCGGGGGTCGACCGATCTGTGTTCGACGCATCGCTGCTGGATCACGCCACGGAGAACGAGCTTCTTTCCTATTTGGGCAGCTACCCTTCCATCGTGGCCAAAGCAGCCGAGCTCCGCGAACCGCACCGCGTTGCCCGCCATCTTGAAGTCATCGCCGGTGCCTACCACCGCTGGTACGACGCCTGCCGGGTCTCCCCCCTGGGCGAGGAACCAGTGCTTGACGTGAACCGGACCCGTCTCTGGCTCAACGACGCAACGAGCCAGGTGCTTGCCAACGGACTCGGACTGCTGGGCGTTTCCGCGCCGGAACGGATGTAAGGCCATGACCACAAACGCCGCACCAAATTCACCCGAGGCCTCTCCGCTTGCTCCCGAATGGCTGGCCGTCCCGGAAGACCTTAACGCCCTTCAAGCACCGATGTGGGCAGCCGGTGTGGAGAAGAACGAAGCCGGTGAGGTCACCATTGACGGGATTTCAGTCAGCGATCTCAAGGCGCAATTCGGCACTCCTCTCTTTGTGATGAGCGAATCTGACTTCCGCGCGCGTGCCCGTGCTTTCAAAGACGCCTTCGACGACGCTTTCGCGGACATCTGCGGGGGAGTGGATGTCTACTATGCAGGCAAGTCTTTTCTCTGCACGTCGGTGGCACAGTGGGTGGCAGAGGAAGGCCTTCGCCTGGACACATGTTCCGGAGGTGAACTGGCAGTTGCCGCCCGCGCAGGAATCCCCGGGCCCAACCTGGGGCTGCACGGTAACAACAAGTCCGACGCCGAGATCAACCGGGCACTGGATATGAGGGTGGGCCGAATCGTGGTGGACAGCCTCGATGAATTGGAACGGGTCGCCAAGATTGCCTCCAGCCGCGGCGAAACCGCCAAGGTCATGCTGCGCCTCACACCAGGAGTGCACGCCCACACCCACGAATTCATCGCGACAGCGCACGAGGACCAAAAATTTGGCCTGTCCATGGCTGAGGACTCCACAGAGGAAGCTGGCCTGTCCGCCGCTGAAGAGGCAGTGGCAGCCGCGACGTCGTACCCGAGCGTGGAGCTCTTGGGATTGCACTGCCACATCGGCTCCCAGATCTTCGAAGCCGACGGATTCGCGCTGGCCGCGGAAAAGCTCCTCGGTTTTCAGGCAGCGATGCAGGCCAAATACTCCATCATCCTGCCGGAATTGGACCTCGGGGGCGGCTATGGAATCGCCTATACGCCAGTGGACACCCCCCGCCCTCCGGCGGAAATTGCGCAGGCGATGGCCGCCGTCGTGCGTTCAAAGTGCGCAGAACTCGGCATCGAACCGCCCCGCGTTTCCATCGAACCCGGACGCGCGATCGTCGGGAGCACTACGTTCACTTTGTATGAGGTAGGCACGCTTAAAACTGTCCGCGTGGACGTTCCGGGCACCGAAACAGGTCCAGAGAACGTTACGTATCCGCGCCGGTATGTGTCGGTGGATGGCGGAATGAGCGACAACGCCCGTCCGGTGCTTTACGACGCGGATTATTCGGCGATTTTGGCGTCCCGTGACTCGGATGCAGCTCCGCAGCTGTCCCGCGTAGTGGGCAAACATTGCGAGAGCGGCGACATAGTTGTTAGAGATGTATATCTGCCCGCGGATGTGGCAGCCGGTGATTTGCTCGCAGTACCGGGTACCGGCGCCTATTGCTGGGCCCTCTCAAGCAACTACAACTACCTGGCCCGGCCTGGCGTTGTCGCTGTGCGCGACGGAGCCGCCAGGCTCATTGTCCGCGGGGAAACCGAAGAAGATCTCTTGAACCGCGACATGGGAGTGGCGAATGTCTGAAGTGCGAACCCTGAAGGTGGCCCTGCTGGGCTGTGGCAATGTAGGGGCCCAGGTCGCGCGCATTCTTATTGACGACGCCGAGGCACTGGCCGCCCGAAGTGGTGCCCGCCTCGAGCTGTCCGGTATTGCCGTGCGCAACATCGACTCGCCGCGCGACGTCGAACTGCCTCGTGAGCTCTTTACCACGGACGCCGAGACCCTCGTCAAGGACGCAGACCTCGTCATCGAGCTCATGGGCGGAATCGAACCCGCACGTACGCTCATCGTCACCGCCATCCAGAATGGCGCGTGCGTTGTCACCGGCAACAAGGCGCTGCTCGCGCAGGACGGCCCCACTCTCTACGAAGAGGCTGACAAGGCCGGCGTCCAACTGTCCTACGAAGCCGCAGTTGCCGGTGCCATTCCCATCCTGCGCCCGATCCGTGACAGCCTCTCCGGCGATCGCATTACGAGGGTTCTCGGGATCGTGAACGGGACCACCAACTTCATCCTTGACCAGATGGACACTACTGGTGCACAGTTTGCGGACGCCCTTGCCGAAGCGCAGCGCCTCGGATACGCCGAAGCTGACCCCACCGCCGATATCGAGGGCCATGATGCGGCTGCCAAGGCTGCGATCCTGGCATCGTTGTCCTTCCACACAAGGTTCTCCCTGGACGACGTCTATTGCGAGGGGATCACCAAGGTCAGTGCTGCGGACATCGCTTCGGCCAAGGAAGCCGGCTTCGTCATCAAGCTTCTCGCCATCGCCGAGAAGATCGAAGCTTCAGAGAACGGCAGCGGAATCTCGGTACGCGTGCACCCCACCCTCCTGCCACGCGAACATCCGCTTGCCGCTGTCCGTGGCGCGTTCAACGCCGTCTTCATTGAAGCCGAAAACGCCGGTGAACTGATGTTCTACGGCCAGGGTGCAGGGGGGACTCCAACTGCCTCAGCTGTGTTGGGTGACCTCGTCTCCGCTGCCCGACGCCTGGTGCTGGGCGGTCCCGGCCGCACGGAAACAACTACCGGGCATGTTCCGGCACTGCCCATTGATGCCTCCAACACCAGCTATTACATCGGTCTGGATGTAGCAGACCAAGCAGGTGTGCTGGCTCGCATCGCCCACATTTTTGCGGAGAACGGCGTATCCATCGAGATCATGCGTCAAACGATCCACCGCGACTCTGCCTCGAATGTTGAGTCGGCTGAGCTGAAAATCGTGACGCACCGTGCATCCGAAGCTGCACTCGCAGCAACCGTCGAGGCCGTCAAGGGCCTGGACGTCATCAATTCTGTGACATCCGTACTGCGGGTAGAAGGGGTCTAAGTGGCTCACCAATGGCGCGGAGTAATCCGCGAATACGCTGATCGTTTGCCTGTAACGGAAGCCACCAAGGTCATCACCCTCGGCGAGGGCGGCACCCCGCTCGTCCACGCTCAGAAGCTTTCCGAGCTGACCGGCTCCCAGGTGTACCTGAAGGTCGAGGGCATGAACCCCACGGGTTCCTTCAAGGACCGCGGCATGACCATGGCGATGACGGCAGCAGTCGAAGCCGGCGCCAAAGCCGTTGTATGTGCGTCCACCGGAAACACCTCCGCCTCGGCCGCCGCTTACGCGACAGCCGCCGGCCTCAAGTGCGCCGTGCTGGTCCCCGAGGGCAAGATCTCCATGGGCAAGCTCAGCCAGGCGATCGCGCACGGCGCCACGCTGCTGCAGGTGGACGGCAACTTCGATAACTGCCTTGACATCGCCCGCAAACTTGGCGAGTCCTACCCGGTCTTCCTGGTGAACTCGGTCAACCCTGCCCGTATCCAAGGCCAAAAGACCGGTGCCTTCGAAGTTGTGGACTCCCTGGGCGATGCCCCGGACATCCATGTTCTGCCGGTCGGCAACGCCGGGAACATCACTGCCTACTGGAAGGGATACAAGGAGTACTCCGCACCCTTCGAGACCGCCAACGGCACCCTGCCGGCCGTGTCCACCAAGACACCCATCATGTGGGGTTTCCAGGCTGCGGGTGCAGCGCCGTTCGTTGCAGGGCACCCGATCACTGAACCGGACACTATTGCCACTGCCATCCGCATCGGCAACCCGGCATCATGGGACACTGCCGTCGCTGCCCGCGACGAATCCGGTGGCCTGATTGAAGCTGTCACGGATGAGGAAATCCTGGACGCCCACCGTTGGCTCTCCTCCAAGGAAGGCGTCTTTGTCGAGCCCGGCTCTGCTGCCGGCGTGGCAGGCCTCATCAAGAAGCACGCTGCTGGTGAGGTTCCCTCCGGCAAGACTATCGTCATCACCGTTACCGGCCACGGACTGAAGGACCCGCAGTGGGCCCTCCGCACGGAGGACGGCAGCGATGTCCAGCCGGTCAAGGTTTCCAATGACGTCGTTACCGTTGCCGCGGAACTGGGACTGGAAGAAAAATAAGAGTGGAACAAACGCAGCCCACCGCGACCGATCGTCAACTCGTCGCGGCAGGCCAGCGGCTGACCGTCAAGGTCCCCGGTACGAGCGCCAACCTGGGTCCCGGCTACGACAGCCTCGGCTTGGCCCTGTCCATTTATGACACCTTGACGGTGGAAACGCTCACCACCGGAGAGCTCGAATTCGAGCTCTCCGGTGAGGGCGCCGATACTCTTCCGCGCGACTCCAGCCACTTGGTGGTGCGTGCGATCGACCTCGCCTTGGAACGTTTGGGTTTCCGCCACTCCGGTCTAAGGATCACGGCTGACAACGTTAATCCACATGGACGCGGGCTGGGTTCCTCAGCGTCCGCAGTTGTAGCAGCCGTTACGGCGGCCAATGCCTTGGTTCCACAAGAGGCGCAGCAGGATCTCGACTGGATCCTGCAGTTGACCAGCGAAATGGAAGGCCACCCGGACAACGTCGCCCCCGCCATTTTCGGCGGACTGGCGCTCTCTTGGCAGGACAGCGAGCAGTACAGCAGTACTCGTGCTGAAGTAGCCCGGACCGTAGTTCCCGTGGTGGCCGTTCCGGATTACGAACTCTCCACCGAAACTGCCCGCGGACTCTTGCCCGCGTCTGTGGGCCACCATGCTGCTGCAATGAACTCCGGACGCGCAGCATTGCTTATCCACGCGCTGACAACGCAGCCGGAATTCCTGCTGCCCGGTACCGAAGACTACCTTCACCAGAGCTACCGGGCCGAAGCCATGAGGCCCAGCGCGGACCTTATTGCGGCGCTGCGGACCGCCGGTCACGCTGCCGTGGTTTCCGGTGCCGGTCCTACTGTCATGGTCCTGGCCAATGGGCCGGGCGAAGCGGCAACCGTTGCCGAATTCATCGAGGCATTTACTAGTGCCAACACACCGAACGTCGGTTGGCGCGTGATGACGCTGGCTGTGGACGTTGAAGGTGCTAGAGTGGAAGTGCACCGGCGGTAAAGCCGCGGGCAGTTCCCTGATTTTGGATCTTGGCGGTTTCGCTGTTCCTTTCGTCAACTGTGCCAACGTCTGGCGGTGCCGTCTCCTTCCGGCCTGTCTCAGGTGCCGCAGAACTCTCTCTGTTCCCTGAATATTCAGTCGGCTGTCCGGGCAACTGGATTCAATGAAGACGATCAGTATCCGGCCCTGTTGGCCACAATCCATCAGGCACGGCCGAAATCACCGGCTGCAGATCTGAACTGCAGCCCAGAACAAATCATCGCGTCCAGCTCTCGCTCTGGACGCCGTCGAGGGGGAAGGATCCTTCGTGACAGAAACCACTGAGCTGGCTTCAGCTGTGGACACAACAACTTCTGCTGCTGAGTCGTCAACAGCAGCAACCACCAAGAGCAGCGGCCTTGCCGGCCTTAAGCTCGCCCAGCTCCAGGCTCTTGCCAGCCAGCTGGGGATCTCCGGTGGGTCCCGTATGCGTAAGGGGGACTTGGTAACAGCCATTTCCGCCCATCGTGCCGGGACTTCTACCGCCAAGGCCCCGGCCAAGGCATCGACGAAGGCAGCCACCGCGCCCAAGGCAGCGCCGGTCGCCGACGTCAAGGTTGCGGAGAAGAGCGCGCCTGCTGCTGACGCAAGCGCAGAGGCGCCGGTCCAGGAAGCCCCTCGTGGACGGGGACGTGGCCGTAGCCGCCGCGCCACCAGCGATGGTGTTGTGGCCGCAACAGAGGCCGCTGCACCCGCTGAAGCGCCGGCCGCGCCGGTTGCAGAGCCCGAGGCAGCGCCGGAAGTCAGCGAAGCCGGCACCGAGCGTCGCCAGCCCCGCACCCGTAACCGTCGCCGCAGCGAGGCTGCTGCAGCTCCCGACGAAACTGCAGAAGCACCGGCTGCTGAGCAGCGTCCCGAGCGCGCTGAACAGCGTGAACAGCGCGCCGAGCGGACTGAGCAGCGTGAACAGCGCGGCGAACGGACCGAACAGCGCGCCGAGCGCACTGAACAGCGTGAACAGCGTGCCGAGCGCACTGAACAGCGTGAACAGCGTGCCGAGCGCACTGAACAGCGCACTGAACAGCGCGAACAGCGTGCCGAGCGCACTGAACAGCGCACTGAACAGCGCGAACAGGCCGACTCTGGCGATCAGTCCCGTGAACGTCGTGACTCCCGCGGCCGCCGCGAGGACACCAACGACCTCGAAGACGGCGGCAACCGCCGCAATCGCCGCAACCGCCGTGATCGCAACGATCAGAACGAACGCAGCGACCGTCGTGGCGCTCAGGACAGCAGGGACGGCAACACCCGCAGCGACCGCTTCCGCGACCGCAACGAGCGCCGCCGTGGCCGTGCACAGGGGCCGGATGTTGACGACATCGAGGTTACCGAAGACGATGTTCTGCTCCCCGTAGCAGGCATCCTGGACGTCCTGGAGAACTACGCATTCATCCGGACGTCCGGCTACCTCCCCGGTGCAAACGACGTCTACGTTTCGCTGGCACAGGTCAAGAAGTACAACCTCCGCAAGGGCGACGCCGTCGTTGGCGCCATCCGTGCACCCCGCGAAGGTGAAGACCGCAACCAGCAGTCTTCGCGCCAGAAGTTCAACGCCCTTGTTCGTGTGACTTCGGTCAACGGCAAGACTCCTGAAGAACTCAAGGACCGCGTCGAGTTCGCCAAACTGGTGCCGCTGTACCCGTCCGAGCGCCTGCGCCTGGAAACGGACCCCAAGAAGATCGGTCCGCGTGTCATCGACCTCGTGGCTCCGATCGGCAAGGGCCAGCGTGGCCTGATCGTCTCCCCGCCCAAGGCCGGAAAGACGCTCATCCTGCAGTCCATTGCGAACGCGATCACCACCAACAATCCTGAGGTCCACCTCATGATGGTGTTGGTTGACGAACGTCCCGAAGAAGTCACGGACATGCAGCGCACCGTCAAGGGTGAGGTCATCGCCTCCACCTTCGACCGTCCCGCAGACGACCACACCACGGTTGCCGAGCTCTCCATCGAACGCGCCAAGCGCCTCGTTGAAATGGGCATGGACGTTGTGGTCCTCCTGGACTCCATGACCCGCCTGGGCCGCGCCTACAACCTGGCAGCACCGGCCTCCGGCCGCATCCTGTCCGGTGGTGTGGACTCCGCAGCGTTGTACCCGCCGAAGCGCTTCTTCGGCGCCGCCCGCAACATCGAAAACGGTGGCTCACTGACCATCCTGGCAACGGCGCTCGTAGAGACCGGCTCCAAGATGGACGAAGTCATCTTCGAGGAGTTCAAGGGCACCGGCAACATGGAGCTCCGCCTGTCCCGCCAGCTGGCAGACAAGCGCATCTTCCCGGCCGTGGACGTCAACGCGTCCGGTACGCGCCGCGAAGAGAACCTGCTCTCGCCTGAAGAAGTCAAGATCATGTGGAAGCTGCGCCGCGTCCTTTCAGGCCTTGAGCAGCAGCAGAGCCTTGAGCTGCTGACCAACAAGATCCGGGAGACGCAGAGCAACGTCGAGTTCCTCATGCAGGTTCAGAAGACGACACTCGGAGCGAAGTCGGACAACGACAAATAGCTGTAATCGGGGCGGGGTGTCGGGTATTCGTGCGGTTGGTGCCGCGCGGATTTCCCGCCCCCGCCCCTTCGCGTGGCGGCTCTGTCCTGACGGACTTGAGCCGCCACGCTTCGGCAGGCCCGATGCCACTCCCGGGGCGGGAAATCCGCGCGGCCGGCGCCCGGCTCACCTAATGCCGGGCCTGACGGGGAACGGATTTCTGCACCCGACTAACATAGGGTGCGACACGAAAGAGGTTTGAAAATGTTTGAGTCCGTACAGGGATTGCTTGATGAGCATGCTGCTATCCAGGCGCAGTTGAGTGATCCTGCTGTTTATGCCGATCAGTCTGCTGCCCGGAAATTGGGGCGGCGTTCTGCGCAGCTCCAGGGCATTGTGGAGGCGTACAACAAATGGCGCGGACTCAATGATGATTTGGAAGCTGCCAAAGAGATGGCAGACGAGGATCCCGAATTCGCTGCAGAAGTTGTGCAGCTGGAGGAGCAGATTCCTGCGGCACAGGAGCGGCTGCGCCGTCTGTTGATCCCTCGTGATCCGGACGATGCCCGCAACGTCATCCTTGAGGTCAAGGGTGGCGAAGGCGGCGACGAAGCTGCGTTGTTCGCCGGTGACCTTCTGCGTATGTACATGCGGTACGCCGAGTCGCGGGGCTGGAAGACTGAGATGATCTCCGCTACCGAATCCGATCTTGGTGGATACAAGGACGTTGCCGTGGCCATCAAGGGCAACTCGAACGACCCCGCGGAGGGCGTCTTTGCGCGGTTGAAGTTCGAAGGCGGCGTGCACCGGGTGCAGCGTGTTCCGGTTACAGAGTCCCAAGGCCGTATCCACACATCCGCGGCAGGTGTCCTGGTGCTTCCCGAAGTGGATGAACCCGAAGAACTTGAAATCAACCAGAACGACCTCAAGATCGACGTCTACCGTTCCTCCGGTCCTGGTGGCCAGTCCGTGAACACCACTGACTCCGCAGTTCGAATCACCCACTTGCCTACGGGCATCGTGGTGGCCATGCAGAACGAAAAGTCGCAGCTGCAGAACCGCGAAGCCGGCATGCGTGTTCTCCGCGCGCGTCTTCTGGCCCACCAGCAGGAACAGATCGACGCCGCCAACTCCGAACAGCGCAAGTCGCAGATCCGTACGATGGATCGCTCAGAACGCATCCGCACCTACAACTTCCCGGAAAACCGCATTGCGGACCACCGCACTGGGTATAAGGCATACAACCTCGACGCCGTGATGAATGGTGACCTGGAACCCGTTATCCAGTCGGCAATTGAAGCGGACGAGCAGTCGCGACTGGACGCCCTGGGCGAATAGCAGAGCACCACAAGCCTGCCGATTTCCAGCTATCACCCGATTTCCAGCTGTCAGGGCATAGATATGACGATTTTCCCCGGCCAGAGCCTCGCGGACGCTGTTCGCGAGGCTACTGCGGTTTTGTCCGACGCCGGAGTCCCCACCCCGCGCGTCGATGCCGAACTTCTTGCGGAGCACCTGTTGGGAGTGGGGCTGGGCCGGTTGCGGGCAATGCTGCTGGGGGATTCCCCCGTCCCTGAAGGCTACGCCGAACTGGTGGCCGAGCGTGCCGGACGCGTACCGCTTCAGCACATCACCGGCGTCGCGTATTTCCGCCACCTTGAGTTGCAGGTGGGGCCGGGTGTGTTCATTCCCCGGCCCGAAACGGAATCCGTTGTCCAGCTTGTCATCGACCACGTGGCTGGCATGTCCCACCCTAAGATCGTGGACCTCGGGACGGGTTCCGGAGCCATCGCCGGTTCAATCGCCCAGGAGGTTCCAGGAGCCGACGTCCATGCTGTGGAGTTCAGCACTTTTGCCCATGCGTGGGCAAGCAGGAACCTTGAACCGCTGGGTGTCTCGCTGATCCAGGGCGATCTCAGGGATGCCCTGCCTGAACACAACGGCTCCTTTGACGTTGTGGTGTCCAATCCTCCCTACATCCCTGCCGAAGCCATCCCGAACGAGCCCGAAGTTGCCCTGCATGATCCGCCCGAAGCACTGTACGGTGGGGGAGCGGATGGCATGGAACTCCCGACGGCGGCAGCAGCCTCTGCAGGCCGCCTCCTGAAACCTGGCGGCTACTTCGTGATGGAACACGCAGAAGTCCAGGCCGATTGGGTCAGCGGCATGTTGCGTCGAGCGGGACGTTGGCAGGACATCACCACGCACTTTGACCTCAACGGCAAGGAACGTGCCACGAGCGCAGTGCTGGCAAACAAGGCTCCTGATGAGTGAAAGAATAGCGCTGTGACCACAACCTACAATTGCACTTCCGATGACCAGCGGGCTGAAGGACTTCAACACGCGCAGCGTGCCATCAGCGAAAAGAAGTGCATCGTGCTGCCGACGGACACCGTGTACGGCATTGCCGCTGACGCCTTTTCCCCCTTGGCCGTGACAATGTTGTTGGCCTCCAAGGGCCGTAGCCGGCAAATGCCCCCACCGGTGCTGATTCCCCGCATCAATGCCCTGGACGGACTCGCGAGCGATGTATCCGCCAACGCCAGGGCCTTGGCACAGGCATTCTGGCCTGGTGGCCTGACGCTCATCCTCCACGCCCAGCCGTCTTTGGATTGGGATCTGGGTGATACCAAGGGCACTGTTGCCCTGCGGATGCCTGACGACGAACTCGCGCTGGAGCTCCTGGGCCTTACTGGGCCGCTGGCTGTTTCATCGGCCAACCGGACAGGGCAGGAAGCAGCGCAGACCGCTTCAGAGGCCCGGCTACAGCTGGCAGATTCCGTGGAGGTTTACCTTGAAGGTGGCTTCCGGCCCGTGAAAGGTACTGCTGCCCTGCCTTCCACCATCGTGGATGCAACCTCAGAACCCTTCAGGGTGGTACGCGAAGGCGCTATCTCCCTGGAACGCTTGCGTGAAGTTGTTCCTTCCGTCCTCGGCGTTGACGAGCCTGTACCCGCCGTCGAGGATCCCGCGCCTGCTGTATCAGTATCGGCACCCGACGCCCCACGTGAAGCCAAACCCGAATGATTCCGGACCGCCAGCGCGTCCCCGTCCTTGACGTCGACGCGACTCCGCTGCGCGTCAACGAATTGATCGATGCCCTGCACGGACTCATCGCCACCGGAACCACCCGTACTGTGCTCGGCCACAATCTTCACAGCATTACGCTGTTTCATTCCTGTGCAGATTTCCGTTCACTTTACGATCAAAGCTCGGTCATCCTCCTGGACGGTGCCCCGGTAGCCATGCTTTGGGGATTGGCGCACAAACGGCAACTAAAACCGTTGGGACAGGGCCCCATGGAATATCGCCTCGGGTCCATGGACTGGATCCCGGCACTCGGGGGAGTAAAGGGTTTGGAAAGGGTGGCCGTGATCGGCGCGGGACGGGCTGCAAATACGCAGGCTGTGGCCCGGCTGCGCACGATTATTCCGGACGCAACGGTAGATGGCATGCCTGGCGAAGGATGGGACGACGAGTTGGAAATGGCGGTCGTCGGGTGGTTGGATCGATTCCGTCCTCAGCTGGTGCTGCTGGGCCTTGGTATGCCGCTCCAGGAGACGGTCCTGCAGCGACGACTCACTCAGTTTCCGCCCGCCGTGTATTGTGCCGTTGGCGGTGCCATTGAACAGGTGGCCGGCGTCCAGAAGCTCGCGCCACGTTGGCTCGGGCGCCTTGGGCTCGAATGGGCGTGGCGCCTGGTTCTCCATCCGGGCCGTGTTGCCTACAGAGTTTTTGTTGAACCGTGGAAGTTGGCGGGCCTGTTGATTCGGCGGCACTTCCAGCCATCCCAGACCAAAGGCAAGTAAATGACGTCCAAACCTGTTGTGGTCGCCGTTGTGGTGACCTTTAACCGGCGTGAACTCCTTGAGACCACCTTGGCCGGAATCACCGCCGGGACGGAGGTGCCGGACGCTGTCGTCGTTGTGGACAACGCCTCCACGGACGACACACCGGAATTCCTCAGGACCTACCGCGGCCCTGTTCCCACGGACGTCGTAACGCTCAAGGCCAACATGGGCGGTGCAGGGGGATTTGTTGTGGGTATGGAACGTGCAGTCCTGGACCACGGTGCCGACCACGTTTGGATCATGGACGACGACACCGAGCCGCAGCCCGGCGCGCTTCGCGAGGCACTGGATGTATCCGAGGCCTACGAACAGGTAGCAGGGGAAGCTCCCGCGTTCATCGCCAGCCGCGTAGTGTGGACCGATGGGCGCGAGCACCCAATGAACCGCATGCGTCCACGCATCGGCGCCAGTGAGGCGGCGCGCAGCATGGCTGCCCGCCTGGGTGCCGTTCAGATCCGCAGCGCATCCTTCGTCTCTGTCCTGATTCGCGCCGACGAGATCCGGCGTCACGGACTGCCCATTGCCGATTACTTCATCTGGAACGATGACCTCGAATACACGGCAAGGGTTTCGCGCCGGGGAACTGCCTTGGCTACCAGTGCGTCAGTAGCCAACCATCATACGAAAGTGTTTGGAGATGCAGGGGCGGACCCCGGCCCTCGTTTCTACTACGAGGTTCGTAACAAACTCTGGGTTTACACCAGATCCAACGCTTTGGCCCCTTGGGAAAAGGTCCTCTTTACCGGGGCTTCGCTCCGCAATTGGGCAAAGACCATTGCTGCGTCCTCAAACCGCAAAGTACTGCTTGACGGCTTGTTCAAGGGCCTGCGCCACAGTTTGAAGGCGCCCCGGTCCAACGCCGAAGTGCTCAAGGGGATCTACGCCCTGCGCAACGTCCAGGAGCCCGCCAAGTAGAAGCCTGCCGCTTGGCCACAGCACATCAGCTGTGGCTTTGCGGCTGCGTCACGCCGGTGGTCACCGCCGTTGGCACTAGTATCGTGACTAGAGTCCACAGAATTCCCAGCATCATTTGGCACAGCCGGTGCAGGCATGGCGACGGAGTAGTTCCATTTATCGACAGACAGAAATCCACACCTTGACCTGCCCAGAATTACACGGCTTTCCAGCGGCCCACCGGCTGCATACGTTGGTCCGTGTACCTGATTCCGGCATTGGGCTGTTTTCCGGAGCCGCGTCATGATCATGTACCTGCTGATGGCGCTCACGGCTGCAGTGGTGTCTTACACCGGTACGTGGGGAGCCCGCGTACTCGGGAACAAATTACGGCTTTACCGTCCTATCCGCAGCAGGGACATGCACTCCGCACTCATCTCAAAACTGGGCGGCCTTGGCATCTTTGCAGGCTTTTTTGCTGCGCTCGTGGTGGCAAGTAACTCTTTCTTCGTCAAGGACATTTTCAGGCATAACGATGCTCCGTGGGGCATATTGGCCGGAGCAGTAGTGATCGTCGCGGTGGGGGTCGCGGACGATATCCTCGACATCCGCTGGTGGATCAAGCTCCTTGGGCAAGCAGCTGCGGCTTTCATCGTCGCGATCTGGGGCGTGCGGATGTCTGTGGTTCCATTCATCCCTGAACCGATCCTGATTCAATCCGAGCTCGTCCAGATTGTCCTGACAGCCGGGCTGATTGTTACCACCATGAACGCAGTCAACTTCATTGATGGCCTGGATGGACTGGCCGCAGGTGTGGCCACCATAGGGGGCGGTGCCTTCTTTCTCACGGCGTACTGGGTGCACCGGAACAACCCATCCACTGACAATTCAGACCTTGCGACACTCCTGATGGCGATCCTGGTGGGTGGCTGCATCGGCTTCCTGCCGCATAACTGGTTTCCAGCCAAGATCTTCATGGGGGACTCCGGTGCCATGCTCATCGGTCTCCTCATGGCTTCAGCCGGCGTAGTGGCCACGGGGCAAATCGGATCCGGGCTCTATGACCGCGCCAACGGCATTCCCACGATCATCCCGATCCTCCTGCCGTTCGCCGTCCTGTCCCTTCCGCTCCTGGACCTCGGGATGGCTGTGGTTCGCAGGACCGCCCGGGGACAGTCTCCGTGGTCTGCAGACCGTGGGCACCTCCACCACAAGTTGGTGGACCTCGGCTACTCGCACCGCACCGCCGTCGTCATGCTTTATGTCTGGACGTGCATCCTGGCGTTCGGCGGTGTTGCTTTCGCAGTGTTCCCTTGGCAGATTGTGTTGATCGTGGTGGTTGTAGCTGCCCTTGTCATGGCCGCTGTTACCGCATGGCCGTACTTCACGCGGAATGCGGCAGGACCAGGGGAGCGCGCATGACTTCCGGTTATGGTCACAGTTCTATCTCATGTAGAATTCTTTCTGCGGACAGTCACTCGCCCGTAACCCCACTTTGAGAATATGGCACCCGTGCCACGAGGATTGGTATCCCCATGACATCCAACGCCGATTCCGGACGCCCGTCCGGTAAACGTGTTGTTGGAGTTTCCGGGGAGACGTCCAATCTGTGGCTCCGCCTGCTGCTCGTGAGCTCTGCTGCTGCTCTGGCCGGATTGGTCGTGACGAGTATCGTCGCAGCGTTCATTAACGGTGGCCAAGGCGCGCTATCCGCAGCATTCGGGGCCGCGCTGGTCATGCTCTTCTTTGCGATCAGCCTTCTGATCGGTCATTTTGTTGGCCGCAATAATCCTTCCGGCGCTGTCGGCCTGTTCGTGGCGACGTACTTCGTAAAAGTCGTTGGATTCGCCGTGGTCCTCTTTGTTATTGGTACTCCGGCCTGGTTGCACGGCCGATGGTTCATCATCGGCGCAGTTGTTGCCGTCGTCCTTTGGCAGGCTGCAGAGATCTACGGTTTCAGCAAAGCCCGCCTGCAGATCTACAACGATCCTGCGGATGAGAAGGGCGGCACGGATGTCTCTGCGTAAGCGCAACTCCCAGCTGACCGGCCACGCCCGATCGCAAAGTGCGGCCGACGATTCTGCCGACGCCGGAAGCGATGGTGGATACAACGCCGGCATCGCCGTCTTCAGCTACATCGTTGGCGGGATCATTGTCTGGAGTTTGATAGGCTGGGGTCTGGATAATCTGTGGGGGACCCGCTGGATTGTGCTCCTTGGCGCTCTGCTGGGAGCCGCAGGAGGGTTCTATCTTTCCCATATGCACGGCCTCACCAGGCAAAGCTCTTCTTCTGGCGAGAGCAACGCAGACAGCGGTCCGTCCACGGACGGGGACAGTAATGCCAAATAATTTCACACGGAATATGGATGCGTCGAGCGCGTCCGGCTTCCAACCAATGCCCAATGATGGACACAGCAGAGAGGAAACGCGTTGATCGCGCTTGCGCTCCCCGCCCAGGATTCGGGGTCATTCACCCCACCCGGAATCGACGAAATGCACCTGCCGGCAATCCTGCCTTGGGGTGCGCACGATGGCTTCTCCAAGCAGATGCTGCTGGTGATCCTTTCGGTCGTCATTATCGCTACATTCTTCATCCTCGCTGCACGTAAGCAGCAGCTGGTTCCCGGCAAGCTGCAGTTCGCAGGCGAAATGGCCTATGGCTTCGTCCGTAACAGCATCGCCAAGGACATCATCGGCGGCAAGGACTTCATCAAGTACGTCCCGCTGTTGTTCAGCTTGTTCTTCTTCATTCTGGTGAACAACATCTACGGCGCTATCCCCGTGATCCAGCTCCCGAGCTTCTCGCACGTTGGCGGCGCCTATGTGCTCGCTGCAGTTGTATACGTCACATGGATCGCAATCGGCATCAAGAAAAACGGCCTGAAGTACTTCAAGCTGGCAACGGTTCCTTCGGGCGTGCCGTGGTACATCCTGCCGATCGTGGTCCCGATCGAAATCATCTCGAACTTCATGGTCCGCCCCGTCACGCACAGCCTCCGTCTGTTCGCGACCATGCTGGCCGGCCACTTGATCGTCATGCTCGCCGGATCCGGCATCGAGTTCCTTGTCATGCAGGAGAACGTCCTGCTCAAGGGAGCCTCGGTCCTGGTCCTGGCCGGCGCCATCGCAATGTACATGCTGGAAGCACTGATCATGGCCCTGCAGGCATACGTGTTTACTCTGCTGACCGCGATCTACATCGAAGGCGCACTGCACGCCGACAGCCACTAGGCTCCCAAATCTTCCCCTCGCGGGGATGAAGCAACCCAAACAACCTGCCGCACGGGCGGCATCTTGAAAGGAAGAAAAAATGGAAGGCTCCATCAACGGCTCCCTCAACCTCATCGGCTACGGTCTCTCGGCCATCGGCGGTGGTATCGGTGTGGGTCTCGTGTTCGCCGCCTACATCAACGGTGTTGCACGTCAGCCGGAAGCTCAGCGCGTGCTGCAGCCGATCGCGTTCCTTGGTCTTGCTCTGACCGAAGCCCTCGCCATCCTCGGCCTGGTCTTCGCTTTCGTTCTCAAGTAAACCGAAGAACCAGGCGAATTCCACACACGAGTAGATAGGACGGGTGAAATATGAATCAGCTGATCATCTCAGCCGCCACTGAAGGCGAAGAGGCCACTAACCCTCTCGTTCCCAATGTTTGGGAAATGGGTGTCGTCCTCGTCGGCTTTGCTGTCCTCCTGTACATCGTGGTCAAGTTCATTGTCCCGATGTTCGAGAAGACCTTCGCAGAGCGCGCCGAAGCGATTGAAGGTGGCATCGCAAAGGCAGAAAAGGCACAGGCCGAAGCTTCTGCAGCTCTTGAAGAGTACAAGCAGCAGCTCACCGATGCCCGCGCCGAAGCCAACCGGATCCGCGAAGAAGCACGCGCTGAAGGCGCCCAGATCCTCGCGGACCTGAAGGCGAAGGCTGCTGCCGAGTCTGCCCGCATCACCGAGCAGGCACACGCCGCCATTGAGTCCGAGCGCCAGGCAGCTGTTGTCTCGCTTCGCTCAGAGGTTGGCACTTTGGCTACCACGTTGGCTGGCCGCATCGTTGGTGAAGCACTCACTGACGATGAGCGTGCCGCACGCGTTGTGGACCGCTTCCTGGCAGATCTGGAGACCCAGAACGCAGGTGCAGCTAAGTAATGGCAGGTATATCGAGCGAATCGCTGACCACGGCGCTGGCGCAGTTGGAAGCAAAGCTTCCTTTTGCCTCGCTGCAGTTGGCAAAGGACCTCTTCGGAATCCTGGGAACGGTGGACAGCTCGGCTGGCTTGCGCCGCGCCTTGACTGACCCGTCCCGTAGTGGAGACGAGAAGTCGGCGCTGGTCAAGCAGCTGGTTAGCGGAAAAGTCTCCGCTGATGCTGCTGAAATCGCAGGCGGACTGGCTGGCTTACGCTGGGCATCTGCACGCGATATCGGCGATGCACTCGAGACTCTTGCCGCCACGGTTGTCATTGCCGTAGCTGAAAACAAGTCGGCCGTTTCTGCCTCTGGTATTACGGGGCTGGAAGAGCTGGAAAACGATCTGTTTGCTTTCAACCAGGCCGTCGCTTCCAGCCACGAAGTACAACGTGCTCTGTCTGAGCCGCAGGCATCCGCAGCGGCCAAGGTGGCACTTGCCGAGAAGCTTGTTCCTGGCGCCAGCGAGGAAGCAAAGGTTCTCATCAGCCAAGCCGTAACACAGCCGCGCGGTGTCAAGCCGAGCAAGCTCGTCGAGTCCTTCGCCAAGCTTGCAGCCAAGCGTCAGCAGCGCTGGATTGCTACTGTCAGCGTTACCCGTCCGTTGACGGAAACGCAGGCCAGCCGTCTGCAGGCCGGGCTTAACGCCCTGTACGGCCGCGAGCTGAAGGTCAACCTCAATGTTGACCCCCGCCTCATTGGTGGAATCCGGGTTCAGGTGGGCGATGAAGTGCTTGACGCTTCTGTTATCGGCCGCCTGACCGACCTCCGCCGTCAGCTCGCTGGCTAGCGAAGACAAAGCACAACTTAACTGATATAAAACCCGGTCATCGTGAGCAACGATGATCACGAAAACAGGAGAGCAGGGACTGCAGATGGCCGAATTGACCATCAACGCCGACGACGTCCGTAATGCGTTGAACGAGTTCGCGGCGTCCTACGAACCCGGAAACGCAGAGCGCGTAGAGGTTGGTCGTGTGACCACCGCAAGTGACGGCATCGCCCGTGTTGAGGGTCTTCCCTCGGTCATGGCGAACGAGCTGCTTCGCTTCGAAGATGGCACGCTGGGCCTGGCCCAGAACCTTGACGTCCGCGAGATCGGTGTCATTATCCTCGGTGACTTCACCGGTATCGAAGAGGGTCAGGAAGTACACCGCACCGGTGAGATCCTGTCCGTACCGGTTGGCGATGCCTTCCTCGGTCGCGTTGTCGACCCGCTGGGCCAACCGATCGACGACCTCGGCGAGATCAAGGCCGAGACCACCCGTGCACTGGAACTCCAGGCTCCGGGCGTCACCGAGCGCAAGTCGGTTCACGAACCGATGCAGACCGGCCTCAAGGCTATTGACGCCATGATTCCGATCGGCCGTGGCCAGCGTCAGCTGATCATTGGTGACCGCCAGACCGGCAAGACCGCAATCGCTGTGGACACCATCATCAACCAGAAGGCCAACTGGGCTTCGGGCGATGTCACCAAGCAGGTCCGCTGCGTTTACGTTGGTGTTGGCCAGAAGGCTTCCACCATTGCCGCAGTGCGCCAGACCCTTGAGGACCATGGCGCGCTGGAGTACACCACCATCGTGGCCTCCCCGGCCTCGGACCCCGCCGGCTTCAAGTACTTGGCACCGTATGCAGGCTCGGCTATCGGCCAGCACTGGATGTACGGTGGCAAGCACGTTCTGGTGATCTTCGATGACCTTTCCAAGCAGGCCGAAGCCTACCGCGCGGTTTCCCTGCTGCTGCGTCGTCCGCCGGGACGCGAAGCCTACCCGGGCGACGTCTTCTACTTGCACTCCCGTCTGCTGGAGCGTTGTGCAAAGCTCTCTGACGAGCTCGGCGCAGGCTCGATGACCGGTCTTCCGATCGTCGAAACCAAGGCCAACGATGTTTCCGCTTACATCCCCACCAACGTGATCTCCATTACTGATGGCCAGATCTTCCTTCAGTCTGACCTCTTCAACGCCAACCAGCGTCCTGCTGTTGACGTTGGTGTGTCGGTCTCCCGCGTCGGTGGCGCTGCCCAGGTCAAGTCCATGAAGAAGGTCTCCGGTACCTTGAAGCTGGACCTGGCGCAGTACCGTGACATGCAGGCATTCGCCATGTTCGCTTCGGACTTGGATGCGGCTTCCCGCCAGCAGCTGACCCGTGGTGCACGTCTGATGGAACTGCTCAAGCAGGGCCAGTACTCACCGTTCCCGGTTGAGGACCAGGTTGTCTCCATCTGGGCTGGTACCAACGGTTACCTGGACGACGTCCCGGTTGAAGACATCAGCCGCTTCGAGTCCGAGTTCCTGGAACACCTGAAGCACAAGTCCTCCATCCTGACCACGCTGGCTCAGACCAACGTCCTGGATGACGACACCGCTGCCGCACTGAAGGAAGCCATCGTCTCCTTCAAGAAGGGCTTCTTCGGCGAGGGCGACAACCACCTGGTTGGCGCCGGACACGAAGAGCACGCACCGATCTCCGGTGGCGACGTCGACCAGGAAAAGATCGTCAAGCAGAAGCGCTAGTTTCGATGACCTGTTCTGCCGGGGTCCGCAAGGGCCCCGGCAGGGCAGTACGTCGGGAACTTAGGAAAGGATAAGTATGGGAGCCCAGATTCGGGTCTACCGTCAGAAGATCAGCTCGACGACGTCGATGCGCAAGATCTTCAAGGCGATGGAACTGATCGCTACCTCGCGCATCGGTAAGGCCCGCGCCCGCGTAGCAGCTTCACTGCCTTACGCGAACGCGATTACCCGCGCCGTTTCTGCTGTCGCAAGCCAGACCGAAATCGACCACCCGCTGACCACCGAGCCGGAGCAGATCCGCCGTGCCGCAGTCCTGATCATTACCTCGGACCGTGGCCTTGCAGGATCCTACTCTGCGAGTGTGCTCAAGCAGGCTGAAGGTCTCACCGAGCTTCTTCATGCAGAAGGCAAGGAAGTCAAGGCGTACCTGTTGGGCCGCAAGGCGCAAGCGTACTTCGATTTCCGCAACCGTGACTACGCCCGTGTATGGACTGGCGGCACGGACGCACCGGAATTCGAAACCGCACAGGAAGTCGGAGCGGCACTTCTCGAAGACTTCGCCACTGACTTCGAAGAGGGTGGCGTGGACGAAATCCACGTCGTCTACACCCGCTTCAAGTCCATGGTGACCCAGGAGCCGACGGTTATCCGTTTGCTTCCCTTGGAGGTCGTCGAAGAGGAAGCAGCCTCGGAGTCAGAGCTGCTGCCGTTGTACGAGTTTGAACCGGAAACGGAGCAGGTCCTTGACGCCCTGCTTCCGCGTTACATCGAGTCCCGCATCTTCGCAGCCATGCTGCAGGCGGCAGCTTCCGAGCTCGCAGCCCGCCAGCGCGCCATGAAGTCGGCCGGTGACAACGCTACGGACCTGATCAAGAAGTACACGCGCCTTCGCAACACGGCCCGTCAGGCCGAGATTACGCAGGAGCTTTCCGAGATCGTGGCTGGCGCCGACGCCCTCGCGTCCTAGCCGGTACGGATTCGGCTCGAAGCCGCACCTGCACCAAACAGATAAACTTAACCCCACGCCATCTACTGAGTGAAGTGAGAGAGATGACTGCCACTGCTACCGAACACGTAGCAACGGCCGGTGCCACCGGCCGCATTGCCCGTGTTATTGGTCCGGTTGTCGACGTCGAATTCCCGGCTGACGCAATCCCCTCGATTTACAACGCTCTGACCACTGAGATCACTCTCAATGGCCAGACCAAGACCATCACGTTCGAGACCTCCCAGCACTTGGGTGACAACCTCGTTCGCGCCATCTCCCTGCAGGCTACCGACGGACTCGTCCGCGGTACCACCGTGCGGGACTCCGGCGCTCCGATCTCTGTGCCCGTCGGCGACGGCGTCAAGGGCCACATCTTCAACGTCCTCGGCAAGCCGCTGGATGTTGAAGAGTCCGAGATCAAGGCTGACGCTTACTGGCCGATCCACCGCAAGGCTCCGTCCTTCGCTTCCCTCGAGGGCTCCACGGAGATGCTCGAGACCGGCATCAAGGTTATCGACCTCCTCACCCCGTACATCAAGGGTGGAAAGATCGGCCTGTTCGGCGGCGCTGGTGTTGGCAAGACCGTTCTGATCCAGGAAATGATCACCCGTGTTGCCCGCAACTTCGGTGGTACCTCGGTATTCGCCGGTGTTGGCGAGCGTACCCGTGAAGGTAACGACCTCTGGGTTGAAATGGAAGAGGCCGGCGTTCTCAAGGACACCGCCCTTGTCTTCGGCCAGATGGATGAGCCGCCGGGAACGCGTCTGCGTGTTGCGCTGTCGGCTCTGACAATGGCGGAGTACTTCCGCGATGTTCAGAACCAGGACGTGTTGCTCTTCATCGACAACATCTTCCGCTTCACGCAGGCAGGTTCGGAAGTTTCCACGCTGCTCGGCCGCATGCCGTCCGCAGTGGGTTACCAGCCGAACCTCGCTGACGAGATGGGTCTCCTCCAGGAGCGCATCACCTCCACCAAGGGTCACTCCATCACCTCGATGCAGGCTATTTACGTGCCTGCTGATGACTACACCGACCCAGCTCCGGCAACGACCTTCGCACACCTCGACGCGACCACGGAACTTTCCCGTGAAATCGCCTCCCGTGGTCTGTACCCGGCCGTTGACCCGCTGACGTCGACCTCCCGCATCCTGGACCCCCAGTACATCGGCAAGGACCACTACAACACGGCTGTCCGTGTAAAGCAGATCCTGCAGAAGAACAAGGAACTCCAGGACATCATCGCCATCCTCGGCGTTGACGAACTGTCTGAAGAAGACAAGATCGTCGTGTCTCGTGCACGTCGTATCCAGCAGTTCCTGTCCCAGAACACCTACACCGCCAAGCAGTTCACCGGCGTCGAAGGCTCCACCGTGTCCATCAAGGACACCGTGGAAGGCTTCACTGCTATCTGCGACGGCGAGCTGGACCACATCGCAGAGCAGGCGTTCTTCAACGTCGGCGGCCTGGATGACGTCGAGCGCCAATGGGCCAAGATCCAGGAACAGACCAAGTAGTATGGCTGAGCTCGAGGTTGAGATTGTCGCAGCGGACCACTTTGTGTGGTCCGGCGCGGCCAAGATGGTGAAGGCCCGCACCAGCGATGGTGAAATCGGAATCATGCCGGGCCACTCGCCCCTCCTGGCCATCCTGGCTGAGGGTGAGCTGGCAATCCAGCCGGTTTCCGGTGACCGTATTGCGGTAGTTGTTGACGGTGGATTCTTCTCCGTGGACAACGATCGTGTGGTCATTGTTGCTGACAACGCCCAAATGGGCGAAGCGGCTACAGCGGGGATCCGATAGCACGACCTTGATGGACGATTCCCTTATTCCGTTCATCGCCCTGGCAACGGCGTTTGCGTTGCTGATTTTTTCACTGTGCCTTTTTGGGGTGCGCCGCTTCAACCTGCGGCGCGCCCTGGGCACGGTTGACGCCTCCATTTGCACGGCTGGAAACAGTTGGCAGATGGGGGTTTGTCGTTATCAGGACAATGAACTTGAGTGGTTCCGCTTGGTGTCCCTGAGCGTGATCCCAAAACATAGATACAAACGCAGTTCCTTGGAGCTTCTTGGCCGGCGTCAACCGACTGAGGATGAGCTCGTCAAGGTGCAGCCTGGCGTCGTCGTGGTTGAACTCCAATATGAAGGTAAGAAGTTCATGCTTGCCATGAACTTCGATGCCTATGCCGGTCTTTCCTCCTGGCTCGAAGCCGGGCCTGTCATCGGCGTCGGAACCTGGCGTTAGGCCCCATGGATTCTCTTCTGGACATCAGCCTTGTTGATGGTCCATTCCTGTGGTTGAGCATCATTGCGGGCATGGCGGGGGCGGTGTACCTGCTGTGGAAGCGCCAATCTTCCTGGCCGCTGGCGGTCGCAGCCTGCTTGGCGGGTGCTGTTGGCCTTGTGGTCCTGGCACATTGGATCCTGGTTGATCTGATGGCCATCTTCTCGGAAAATCTTCCCTTTGAGACTGTGGCCTGGTCGGTTCCGGCTGTCGCGGCCGCCCTGCTGTTTGGGGCCCGCTTTCCGCGCGCCACCTGGAAGAGCCGTGTCCGAAGCCTTGCTGCCATGCTTGGCGTAGTCCTCGTGAGCCTCGTCCAGGTCAATGCGTACTTTGGCCTCAACAACACTGTCGCTGACCTTCTGGGCACGGCCGTCGCCCGGATTCAACCTTTGGAGTCAAGCCTTCAACGCGCTCCGGACAGCAAGCCGGGACCTGCGCCCTCGGTTTGGAAAGCTCCGGAGTCAATGCCGCGGAGCGGCATCCTTCGGAAGGCTCAAATCCCGGGAAACGCATCGGGCTTCACAGCACGCGAAGCCTACATCTACCTTCCACCGGCCTATCAAACTGCAGCACGGCCAAGTTTGCCGGTGCTGGTGCTCTTTTCAGGGCAGCCCGGTGGTCCGGCCGACTGGTTAACCGGGGGCCAACTCCGCGCACAACTGGACAGGTTTGCTGAAGCCCATGGCGGCATCGCACCGGTCGCGATCGTGGTGGACCCAAATGGCTCGGGAAACGCCAATACGCTGTGCATGGACAGCCGCATCGCGCAGGCTGACACTTACCTGTCCCAGGATGTGCCCACCTGGATCAGCTCCACCTTGGACGTATCAAAAGATCATCGGTTGTGGGCTGTTGGTGGTTTTTCGTTCGGCGGTACGTGCGCCGTACAGATGGGGACAAACCATCCCGAACTGTTCACTTCGATAGTGGGTTTTTCCGCTGAACGGGAGCCTTCCCTGGCGAAGGACCGGAATAAGACCATCGCAGACTCGTTCGAAGGCGACGTGGGCGCTTTCGAGTCAAGGACGCCATTGTTCTTGATGCAGCAGCGGAATTACGAAGGCAGCGGCCTGTACTTGGCTGCAGGAGCCACTGACACTGAGTTTACCGACTACATGCACGTTCTCGCGGATGCTGGGAAGGAAGCGGGTTTCACCACGGAAGCGCACTCCATTCAACACGCCGGCCACTCTTGGGACACAGTGGTCAGGGGTATGCCTGGTGCCTTGGAGTTCCTGTCTTCCCGATGGGGACTAAGCCAATGAGCCTTGCCCTGAAAGGCGTCGTGCAGCCGGCCTTGAGGCAGACCGCCAAACATCTCCGCGCCACACCGTTCACCACGTTCGTCCTTGCCTTGTTCGTAGCGGTGTCCCTTCTGTCCGGAAGTATCCTTGCGGGACCTGCAGAATCCTTGCTGCCTGTGGCGGGAGTGACCCTGGCCGGTCTGCGGTCGGGGCAGTGGTGGTCCATCTGGACGTCGCTGTTCTTCACCACCAACCTGTTGGCGTTTGTCACGGCAGCCCTCATGATCCTCTTCCTGTTGGGGCTGGCGGAGCGGCGTTTCGGCTTCCTCCGGACGGCCGGTGTCTTCCTGGGGAGTCAGTTTGCGTGCATTGCGGCGTTCCTCCTGGTCACCCAAGTGGCGCTGTACATGGATGACGGTTGGATCTCCAGGATGGTGGATACCCCGCTGATCGGACCCTATGGCGCCCTGATCGCTACGGCACTTGCAGCCAGTGCGTTGCTGCCGACGCTGTGGCAACGACGCCTGAGGACCGTGGTGCTCTCCTTGTCCCTGCTGCTGGTGCTGTACATCGGACATGCCGAGACAGTGATGGGCCTTGTGGGAGCGTTGATCGGCCTTGGAGCTGCCTGGTGGATGCAGAGCAGCCAGGGTCACCTTCATTTACACCGCTCCACGGGCCGCGAAGTCCGGAACCTGCTGGCCCTCACCATGGCCATTTTCGCTGCCGGCCCTATCCTGACTGCTGCCGCCAAGAGCCCGTCCGGTCCTCTGGCAATTTTGCGGGATGTCATCCTGAACCCGCTCCCGACACTGAGCCAATTGGAAAGCACTTGCGGTGGGACAATCGACGTTGCTTGCCTTGAGTTAAGCCGCCAGGGTTACACGGGCCCTTTCGGGCTGGCCCTGGCTGTCGTGCCCGTGGTGTTGTTGCTCATTTGCGCCGAGGGCATGCGTCGTGGCAGGCGTCTGGCCCTTGGGATAGCCATCGGTGTCCAACTGTTGGTCGTGGCCCTTTCCACAGTTTATTTGGGGCTTTTCGCCAGCATCCCGTTGCCTCAAGGGCGTCGAGTGCCCACGTTGAACCCGGCTGTTGTACATCTCATTCCCCTGGTCTTGGTTCCGCTGACCCTGGCGGTCCTCTTGTTCGCTTATCGTGGACATTTCCGCGTTGAGTCTTCTGCCCGGATGCGGCGGCGGGTCTTCTGGCTCGTTGGCCTCACCGGCGGAACACTGGCGCTCGCGTACGCTGGCGTGTGGTTGGCTTCAGGCGGTATGACGCGCGACGGCGGCCTCTTGGGTTTGGGTGCCGAGCTCGCCAGACAGTACCTGCCGGTTCCGTTGCCCAGCGTGTACCGGAAAGTGTTTGCTGAGCGCGACGCTCTTGAAGTGTTCCTGTTTTCCTACTCCGGCACCGTCTTCTGGCTAGTGGCATTGATTGGAGCGTGGGTACTCCTCATCCGAGGCCACCATTCCGCAGGTTTGGACCATCAAGGAAGGGATCGCGCACGTGAATTGGTGAAAACCGGCGGTGATTCGCTGTCTTGGATGGCGCTCTGGGAGCCGAACAAATACTGGTTCAATCCCCGGGGGACCGGGGGAGTGGCCTATCAGCAGCATGGCCATGTCGCCCTGACTTTGGCGGGTCCCGTAGGTGCGAAGGAGCACCATGCGGAGACGGCTGGAGGATTCCTTGACTACTGCTCCCAGCATGCCTTGATACCTTGCCTCTACTCCTGCACCGATGAATTATGGCCTATGCTTCAGGCCCGCGGTTTTCGAAGGGTTGCCGTCGCCCAGGAAACCCGCTTGAGGATCAGGGGCTTGGAGTTCCGCGGCAAGGAGTGGCAGAACGTCAGGACATCACTCAACCGGGCAGCAAAGATGGGAATCACCGCCACATGGGGTCGGTATGCCGCGCTTCCGCATGCCCTGCGGGCGCAAGTGGGCGAGGTGTCCGAAGAGTGGGCTGCGCAAAAGCGCGTACCTGAGATGGGGTTCACGTTGGGCGGCCTGGATGAGCTCGAGGACCCTGATGTGTTGTGCTGCGTGGCAACTGACGCAAAGGGGTTCGTTTACGGGGTGACCAGCTGGCTTCCGGTCTACCGGGACGGCAACGTTGTGAGCTGGACCTTGGACTTCATGCGTCGCCGTGGCGATGCCTTCCCCGGAGTGATGGAATTCCTGATTGCCTCGGCCATCCTGCATCTCCGGGAGTCCGTGGACGCCATATCCCTTTCCGGTTCGCCCCTGGCACGGGAAAAGGGTGAGATTGATCAGCGGGCCGAGGGACTTGCCGGCATGCTGGACCTGGTTGGCCAGGCGCTGGAGCCTGTTTATGGTTTCCGATCGTTGGCTTCTTTTAAATCACGTTTCCAACCGGACTACCGAACTTTGTACATGTATTACCAAGACCCGTTGCACCTCCCGGCAATAGGCAGGGCATTGAGTCGCGCATACCTTCCGGGATTGTCTGTTCGACAATCCGCCAGATTACTGCGAACCCTCGTTGCTTGAATTGTCAACGCCTATTCCAAGATGGCGTCCCGCATTTCTTCACGGTTTGTAACAGGAGTCGTTGAAATATCAGACATTCTGACTATTAAACATGTTGGTCCCGCCTCGAAAGCCGGGACCAACATGTCAGTTGAAACTGCAACAAACAAAATCAACAGGTAAGACTAGACGACCGTAACGCCGGTTGCCTGGGGGCCCTTGGCGCCCTGACCGATCTCGAACTGAACGCGCTGGTTCTCATCGAGGGTCTTGAAACCACCGGTCTGAATCTCAGAGTAGTGAACGAAAACATCCCCATCCGAGTCATCCGGGGTGATGAAGCCGAAGCCCTTTTCAGCGTTGAACCACTTGACGGTTCCCAGTGCCATGTATTTCTCCTCATTATGGAACATCAGTCCGATACACCTCGTACCGGCCCTTGTTACTCCGCGAGAAGATCCGGATTCCGTCCAGGCTTGGCCTGTATGGTTTCGCAGGAGCTTCACGCTCGCAACTCGTCTTGCGAGCATGAAAACCACCTACACAAAGACTGCTACAACACTTTCATGTGCCGTGCCGGAGGTCAACGGTCTTTAAGGCAATTCGGGAAAATTTTCGGTAAAAAGAAGGTAACGCTGACAACCGCAATTCACCGTCGTCTGATTGTCCTAAGCCAGCCACTGTCCGTTACGCATGACCGCAGTAAGGCCCAGTTCCTGATCGGTAGTAACAACGTCAGCGCGAAGGCCCCGCCGCAATCCACCCACCTCGTCAGAGAGTCCAAGAATGGCTGCAGGCACTGCAGTCGCCGAGCAGATGGCGTCCGGAAGGGCGACACCCGCCGCCACGGTTTTGCGGACCACTTCCAGGAGTGTGGCTGTGCCTCCTGCGATGGAACCAGTGGAATCCAGGGTCGCCACGCCATTGCTCACGGTCACCGGCGAGGGCCCGAGCATGTAGTTTCCGTCCGAAAGCCCGGCAGCGGACATTGAATCGGTCACCAGAAGAATGTTGGCAGCGCCCACCAACTGAAATACGGTAGCCACAGTGCTGGGGTCCAGATGCGTGTCGTCGGCGATGAGTTCCAGCACTGCTTTCCCCGACTGGGCGGCCCGCAGGCAAGCAGCAACGGGGCCTGGCGCGCGGTGGTGCATTGGTGGCATCCCATTGAAAAGGTGCGTCACGGTCGGGAGCGAGCTGACGCCGTCGAACCCTGCCGATTCCAGTCCTTCACGGGCCGCAGCCAACGACGCAGCGGCTGTGGCGTCGTCGCAGTCGGTGTGACCCAACGATGGCGTCACGCCGTGGAAGGTCATTAAATCTACCAAGGCAGCGGCCCCCGGCAATTCCGGGGCATATGTCATGGTGGCAAGTTTGCCGGCGGCAGCACCCACGAGTTCGTTCATGAGGTCCAGGTCCGGCTCCAGCAGGTAGTCCGGGTTCTGGGCGCCGCATCGTGCATGGGAGAGGAAAGGGCCCTCCAGGTGGATGCCGGCCACAAGGCCTTCGTCGACGAGCTTCACATACAGTTCGATCCCGCGAAGGAGGTCCTCCCGGGGCGCGGTAACCATGCTCGCGAGGAAAGTTGTGGTGCCGGAGCGGTGCAGGAACTCAACTGCTTTGCGGGCCGAGGCCTCCTCCCCGCCTGGAAAGTCCCCACCATTTCCGCCGTGGCAGTGGACGTCCACCAAACCAGGGAAGATGAAGTGGCCGCTGGGCGCACCGATGCGTATGGCGTGCCCGAAGCCGTCAAACTCATCCGCGTCAAAGCCGTCCGCCGGCCCGGCATAAGCAATGCGGTCGCCGTCGATGGCCAGGAGGCCGTCTTCCACCACCGCGCCGTCACTTACAAGTGTTCCCGTGAGGATCTGCTGGCTGGGCGCGGAAGAATGGGCAAAATGGTCTGCGGCAGTCATGACTCTGATTCTAGTGGCCTAAGGTTCCCCCCAGAGGGAGAACCCAGGGAAAACCCCGGGGAGAACCCAGGGAGAACCGAGCGAGAACAGGGAAGAATCAGAAGAGCCGGGATTCGCTGTCATCCACGCCGCGCATGGCGTCATAGTCCAGTGTTATGCAGTCAATTCCGCGGTCGTTGGCCAGGACTTTGGCTTGGGGCTTGATCTGTTGGGCTGCAAAAATCCCCCGGACTGGCGCCAGTAGTGGATCCCGGTTCAGCAGCTCCAGATACCGGGTCAGCTGCTCGACGCCGTCGATGTCGCCGCGCCGCTTCAGCTCAATCGCCACGGTGGCGCCGCTCGCGTCCCGGGCAAGGATGTCCACGGGTCCGATGGCGGTGAAGTACTCCCGGCGGATGAGTGAGTACCCGGTTCCGAGGGTCTCGATCTGTTCTGCCAGGAGGCGTTGCAGGTCAGCTTCCACGCCGTCCTTGATCAGCCCAGGATCAACACCCAGATCATGGGAGGTGTCATGCAGTTGTTCATAGATGTTGATAATGAGCCGATCATCGGTCTTGGCCGACTGCACGGTCCACTGCTCAACCACGCCCTCTTCCACTTCGGTTTCCTCAGGGGACGTAACCCGCAGCGTGGCCGGCGGGCTCATCCAGTTCAACGGCTTGTACGAACCGCCGTCGGAGTGCACCAGTACCGAGCCATCGGCCTTGACCAGCAAGAGCCTGGTGGCGAGGGGGAGGTGGGCCTTGAGACGGCCAACATAATCAACAGAACAACGGGCTATGACGAGTCGCACCCGCCTTACCTTACCCGTTGGCGGCCGGTGGCTGGGGCAGAATGGAATCATGCCCCGCTCCAACCGCCCTCGTCGCAACGCCGCCAGCACACGTTCGAACAAACCTGCCGGCAAGTGGGCAGACGAGGCCCCGGAACTGGATCTGGAACGGGCGAGGGCGGGGATTGCGCGCAGGGAAAGCGCCCCGGATGGTGACTGGATGGTCCGTACCATGACGGCGAGGAAGGCGGAGAAGCAGTACATCTGCCCCGGCTGCTCGACAGCCATCCTCCCAGGCATCGCACATCTGGTGGTGTGGTCGGATAACCACCTTTTTGGCGAAGCGGCCGGGCTGGCCGAGCGCAGGCACTGGCACACCAACTGCTGGACGTCACGGACCTACCGGTATCGCTGACCAGGTCCCGTTGGTTCCCTTAGGCTTGGTGGCATGACTTTTGACCCCGCCTCGTTCGTTTTCACTGCGCAGGATGCTCCGTCGGCGATTCGGGCCTCCACCGTCCTTCCCGCGCGTCGGGAGAATGTGGAATTCACCACGGAAGACGGAAAACTCCTGCTGGGGGAACTCGCCGTGCCGGAATCGGGGAAGATCAGTGCAACGTTGATCACCCTCCATCCGCTGCCGACCCATGGCGGCTTCATGGACTCCCATGTCTACCGCAAGGCTTCGTATAGGCTGCCGGCTTTGGCAGGCGTAGCGGTCCTGAGGTTCAATACCCGTGGCACACACTCGCCGCGCGGGACCAGCCAGGGCAAGTTTGAAGAGGGCATCGGCGAGCGTTACGACGTCGAAGCAGCTGTCCGTTTCGCTGTTGAGCGTGGCCTGCCGAATCGGTGGTTGGTGGGTTGGTCGTTCGGGACGGAACTTGCACTGATGTACGGCGCAGTTGAACCCGTGGCGTCGCAGATCGAGGGTGCGGTCCTGTTGTCTCCACCGCTGCACCGGGCAACGGATGTCCACCTCAAGGAGTGGGCAGCCTCGGGCAAGCCGCTTACCGTGCTGGTTCCGGAACACGACGATTATCTTCGCCCTGCAGAAGCAGCCCAGCGCTTCAGCTTGGTACCCCAAGCCCGGCTGGTGGGCGTCGACGGTGCCAAGCACCTGTGGGTGGGGGAGAAGTACGCGGCGCGTGTCCTGGACGAAATCGTCGACGACGTCACTGCAGCAGGTGCCGGCGTGGACGGGCTGCCACGTGAGTGGGCGGGCCCGGTCGCCACCGCGGCATGAGTAGGCTGGGGAAAGTCAGTGCCTGTCTTGGCGCATGATGAAGACTTCCTTGATCAGCAGCATGATGGCCGCCGCTGTCGGAATGGCAATCAACGCACCCAGGACACCCAGCAGGCTTCCGCCGGCGATGACTGAAATCACGGCTACTGCGCCCGGCACGGCCACAGCCCGCTGCATGATGCGGGGCGAGATGAAATAGGCCTCGAACTGCAGGTAGGCAAAGTAGGCGATCGCATAGATGACGGCTGTTTGCCAGCCGGCTGTGAGCGCCACGAGGATAACCACGACGGCGGCGATCATGCCGCCAACCAGCGGGATGAAGGCCAACAGCGCCACCACGAAGGCAAGCAGGACGCTGAAGGGGATGCCGAGGATGCTCATGACGATGAAGGCAAAGAATGCGTTCAGCAGGGCGACGCAAGCCTGGCCAATCACGTAGTTGCCTACTGAATCGGTAATCGCTTCCGAAAGTGCCTCGACGCGGGGGCGGCGCGACCTAGGCGCCAGGCGGTAGGCCCATTTCTTCATGGATGGCAGGGCAGCCAGGAAGTACAGGCTAAGCACCAGGACAATCAGCGTGCCGAACAATCCGTTGGCCACTGTGGAACCGAAGCCCACCACGCCACCGAAGATGCCGCCCATGGCTTCGGGATCCTTGACGAACTTATCCAGTTCGGTAGTGATGCGGTCGCGAATGCCGAACTGGCTGTCCACAGTCCGGAAGAAATCCGAGTCGAGGAAGCCCCGTATCCACTCCGGCGCCTGCCGGACGATCTCGGAAACCTGTTCCACGATGGTGGGAATCAACGTTGCAAAGAACCCGGCAACCGCAAGGACCAGGACAGAGACAGATATCAGGATGCCGCCGGGGCGTGGGACCTTCCGGGTCTCAAGCCATCGGACTACCGGATCCAGGCCGAGGGCGATGAAGAGTGCGGCAACGATCCACAGGATCAGCTGGGTGGTATTGCTGGCGATATAAAAGACCAGCAGGGCCACGCCAACCCCCGCGGTGCCCATGAAGCCCACATACAGCGGGTGCTGGGACGACATGCGGGGACCTGGAGCGCCGAAATCGTTGTCCTCGTCGGCCTTGATGCCCTCCGCGACGGCAACGGCCTCGTCCTCGGGAGGCATCTCGAACCGGACGCGTGTGCGGGCTCCGGGAATGGGTTGCCGCAGCTTGCGGGCTATTGCGGCCAGACGCCCGGTATGGATCGGAACAGTAGCGGACGTCCCATCCGCGGGGGCATCCACCACGGCTGACCCGGACTCATCGATGGGACGGGGCTCCAAGTGGTCTTTCACGCGGTTCTGCTGCCTTTTCTACCGGATATCATGATCATCGCCACACTATCAGGAGCCCGGAATCCGGCCTTCGCGGCGCCATTGCAGGGATCTGGGCGTCTCCGTTGCCATGGGCCGATCTGACTCTTTGATAACAAAACGGTTACCCTTGAAGTTCAACGACCGCTGATGATAGGTGATCCTGTGCGTTTGAAGACTGCAGCCTTGCTGGTGCTGCTGGGCCTGCTGACGATGCTGGCCGGCATTGGCCAGCTGACTTTCTGGGCCCCCGCCGAGACCGTGACGGCCTCGGTTCCCAGTGACACAAAAGCTGCCCCGCTAACCGTGATCGACCAAAAGTTGATCGCCCTCCATGACGGGCCGGTGAAGATCAAGATCCAGGGTGAAGGCAACTTCATCGTCGCTACGGGCCGCCCGGACGACGTCGAAGCCTGGGTGGGTAAAACCGCCCACAATACTCTGACTGGTGTCTCCAAGGACCAGAAGTCCCTTGAAGTGGCCTCCTCCGACGGCGAACCAACAGCTCCCTCTCCTGTCGGTTCGGATCTGTGGGTTAACACTGAAGACGCCAGTGGAGAGCTGGACTACACCTGGAATCCGCCTGCCGGAGGCGAGTGGTCTCTCTTGGTTGCCAGCGACGGAACCAAGCCCGCGCCGTCGTCCATCTCGATGACTTTCCCCAATAACGCAACCACGCCTTGGGCCGTGCCGCTCATCGTGCTTGGCATAATCATCATGCTTGCCGGCGTAGCCCTCCCGTTCATTTCCAAGGCCATCAGCAACCGCCGCAAGGGCGATGAGCACCGCAATGGTGATGACTTCGGTGGGCCGCACAGTGGCGGGGAAACCACCTCCCTGCCCGTCCAGGCGCCGCCCGGCAAGGTTGATGGTCCCCGGGGCGCTGGAGCGGAAGGCTCAAGCCTGCGGATTACTGCCGTTGCCGCGGCACTTGCCACCGCGCTTGTGGGAGGTACGGCAATCGCTGCCCAGGCAACGTCCACCCCTCAGCCTACGAACACTTCCAGCCCCTCTTCTTCCACTGCGACGGAAGGGGACGCAGCACCTGTGATGCTCGAATCGCAGCTACAGCGCATCCTGGAGCAGGTTGCCAGCACTGTGGACGCAGCGGATGCCGCCAAGGATGCTGCAAAGCTCGCGCCGCGCGTGGACAAGATGGAACTCCAGGTCCGCACTCAGAACTACAAGATCCGCTCTACGGTGTCTGCCTACGAGCCCCGCATGCCGGTTCGTGCCACCAAGCTCCAGAGCAGCGTCATCAGTACCAAGCGCGACTGGCCCCGTACCGTGTTCGCCCTGACCCAGGGCGAGGGCAACGTCGTGCCCCAGGTCCTGACGTTGGTTCAGCTCTCACCACGGGAAAACTACAAGCTCTGGGGCAGCGCTCCGTTGCAGCCGGGCACCAACTTCCCTTCGTTCCCCGTTCCCCGTGACGGAACCGCTCCTGCGGCCGCCGATGACAAGACCGGTTTGGCTTACAGCGGCAACGAAGCCTTGGGAATCCTCGGTGAGATGCTGACAACTCCTGACTCGCCGAACAGGAGCAAGCTGGCTGATGGTCAATCCTCGCCGTACATCGCCGGTGCCCTTGCCTACCAGGCAGACACCGTGAAGAACGGGACCAGTGCCAACTTCAAGTTCTCCCACACCCCCGTGAACAACCAGACCGTGGTGCTGCGCACAGCCGACGGCGGCGCCCTGGTTGTGGGACGCCTGGACTTCGCCTTCGAAGGGACGCCGAAAGCGGCAGGGGACAAACTCATTCTTGAGGACGACTCCGCTGTCTTCGCCGGCGGCAAGGAAACCACCACCGGCATGGTCCTGAACTTCGCCGAGTCCGTGGCGGTTTACATTCCGCCGGCAGGTTCAGCTGATCCCATGAAGCTCGTAGCGGCTACCCGCGGACTTGTGGGAGCCAGCTTCAAGTAGGGCACACCCTTGGCAGGGCAGCGGCTAGAGTGGACGGTATGAGTTCGCCCGGATACCGACCCACTCCAGCCGCTGCCAGCCAGCTCAACCTGCGCGGCGCCGTCGACCTCTCGTCGTTGCGCCGGCCCGCAGCCCCACCCCAGTCCCCGCCCGCAGGCGCGGCTGCCGATTCCGGTACTCCGGAATCCGGCGGATCAGGCGGAGCTGAATCGGGACGTGCACCCCTTCGCGTGGACGCTACCGAAACCAATTTCCAGGATCTGGTGCAGTTGTCCGCCCAGATACCTGTCCTCTTCCTTCTCTGGTCACGCTATGCCGCCGAATCTCCGGCCGTCCTTGACGCTGCCCAGCGCGTCGTCGAAAGCTACAGCGGTCGATTGATTCTTGCTGCCGCTGACGTGGACGCGTTCCCTCAACTCGCACAGGCTTTCCAGGTCCAGGCCGTTCCCACGGCTGTCGCCGTGGTCAAGGGCCAGCCCGTGCCGCTCTTTCAGGGTCCTGCCGACGACGAGCAGATCCGTGGCCTCGTTGATGAACTGCTCAAGGTTGCGGCGGCCAATGGAGTCACCGGGAGCATCGGCGATGCTGCGCCGGAGGGCGAAGCGGAACCAGCACCGCTGCCTCCCCTCCACCAAGCAGCCATCGACGCGATCGAGGCCGGAGACTACGCGGGGGCAGCCGCGGCCTATAAGCAGGCACTGCTGGAAATGCCTGCAGACGCCGATGCCAAAGCAGGTCTGGCGCAGGTGGAGCTGATGGCCCGGCTTGAGAAGATGTCAGCTGCCGAAGCTGAAAACCTGCGGGAACTGGCCGCACAGGAGCCCGATAACGTGCAGGCCCAGTTGGGCGTGGCCGACCTCGACGTCTCCGGCGGGCACATCGAGGATGGATTCAACCGCATCATTGCATTCATCGGCCGGAATTTCGGCCCCGAGCGCGAGACCGCCCGTCTACGCCTGCTTGATCTTTTCGAGGTAGTGGGCACCTCGGATGAGCGGGTGGCCAAAGCCCGTCAAGGGCTTGCGAGGGTTCTTTTCTAGTGCCCTCGGCGCTGTTCACACCCCTGCAGCTCCGTTCGCTGGGCACTGCGCACCGTGGGTGGGTGTCACCCATGTGCCAGTACAGTTGCACCCCTGAAACCGGGGAAGGCGTACCCAACGACTGGCACTTGATGCACCTCGGATCCTTTGCCGCCGGTGGTGCTGCTTTGATCCTGAGTGAAGCTGCTGCGGTGAATGCATCCGGCCGTATCAGCCCCAGGGACGCTGGAATGTACTCCGATGAGCAGGCAGCGGGCTGGGAGCGGATTGTGCATTTCGTTCACCGGCATGGCGCTGTCGACTGCAAGATCGGCGCCCAGCTGGCGCACGCCGGGCGTAAGGCGTCGACTTACTGGCCGTTTTCAGACCGGACCGGTTCCGTTCCAGCATCCGACGGCGGGTGGGTCACTTTTGGTCCTGCCCAGCAGCCCTACGACGGCTATGCAGCGCCCGAAGCCATGAGCGAAGAAGACATCCAGGGAGTCATTGCCGACTTTGCTGCCGCAGCTGAGCGGGCTGTGGCCGTAGGTTTCGACACCGTGGAGATCCACGGCGCCCATGGATACCTTCTGCACCAGTTCCAAAGCCCCCTTATCAACACACGAACGGACAGTTGGGGTGGAACGGAGGACGGGCGGAACCGGTTGATGCTGTCGGTGGTGGACGCCGTGAGGGAGGTCATTCCGGACTCCATGCCACTGTTGTTGCGGATCTCCGCAACTGATTGGGCTGAAGGGGGAGTGGATGTTGAGGCCTCTATCCGCCTCGCGAAGGCGGTGTCCGAACACGGAGTCGACCTCGTGGACGTCTCCAGCGGCGGGGCCGTCGCCCATCAGCACATCAGGCCCGCTCCCGGTTACCAAGCTGGATTCGCTGAACAAGTAAAACGCGACGCCGGTGTACTCACTGGTGCTGTGGGCCTTCTCACAAGTGCCACGCAGGCCGAGGATATCGTGGCGAATGGACGTGCGGATGCGGTCTTCATGGCCCGCGCTGCACTGCGGGATCCGCACTGGTGGCTCAGGGCCGCGTACGAGCTCGGACACGATATTTCCTGGGTTCCGCAGTACCAGAGGGCCATACCCCGCCACGGCTTCTAGCACCTCCCGGCACCACTGGAAGCCGGGGCTAGGCTGGTCTCATGACGGAACCGCGCCATGAGCCACTCCCCGAGCCATTCCACATTCGCCAGCCTGCACCGCAGCAATCTGCCGTTGAACCCGGGCTGTCAGCAGACCCGCACACGGACTTGCCAGTATCGGCCCTGTCCATCCGTGGTCTGGCCAAGCGGTTCGGTGGGAAGATCGCCGTCGATGGCGTCAGCCTTGAGGTTCCTGTTGGTTCGTTCTATGGAATGGTTGGCCCGAACGGTGCCGGCAAAACCACCACGTTGTCGATGGCCACAGGGCTGCTGCGGCCGGACTTTGGCACGGCGTTGGTCCACGGCGTGGATGTTTGGGCACGGCCGCTGGAGGCCAAGAAGCTTATGGGTGTGTTGCCGGACGGCGTCCGTTTGTTTGACCGGCTGACCGGGGAACAGCTGGTCACCTACGCGGGCCTGCTCCGCGGCATGGACCGGGACGTGGTTCGCCCGCGCGTATCTGAACTGTTGGCTGCCTTGGACCTGGAAGCCGATGCCGGATCCTTGGTGGTTGACTATTCGGCCGGTATGACCAAGAAGATTGCGTTGGCTTCGGCCTTGATCCATGCTCCCCGCCTGCTGGTATTGGACGAGCCCTTTGAATCGGTGGACCCGGTATCGGCAGCCAACATCAGGGGCATCCTTGAGAGCTACGTATCTTCCGGCGGTACGGTCATCGTCTCCAGCCACGTCATGGACCTCGTGCAGCGGATGTGCAGCCATGTGGCAGTTGTGGCAGCAGGACGCGTCCTCGCAGCGGGGTCCGTGGATGAAGTACGGAACGGTTCCACGCTGGAGGAACGGTTTGTGCAATTGGTAGGCGGCGGGCACCGGACGGAGGGGCTGGAGTGGTTGCGCACCTTCTAAGCCTTAAATGGCGGTTGCTCCTGAACGGCTTCATGCGCAGCCCGGCGCAGCTCATTGGCATGGGCATCGGGCTGTTGTATGCGCTGGGAATCATGGTCCTTTTGATTGGAGCCTTGATTGCCCTGCGTTGGGCGGACGCTGAAATCGCCCACACGGTGGTGGTATTGGGCGGGGCTGCAGCGCTGCTTGGCTGGGCAGTGGTTCCCCTTCTTGCATCCGCAGCTGACATGACGCTGGATCCCGCCCGGTTCACCACATCTGCGATCCCACCCCGCCAGCTTCTCACCGGCCTTGCCTTGGCAGGTTTCATTGGTATCCCGGGCCTCGCCACAGCCCTTACCGCGCTTGCCACTGTTGGTACGTGGTGGCGCAGTTTTCCAGCGGTGGCGGGTGCGTTGCTGGGCGCGTTTTTGGGGGCCTTGACCTGCATAGTGTTGTCAAAAGTAGTGACGACGGCGACTGCCGGACTGGCATCGTCCCGCCGCTTCAAGGACGTCAGCAGCCTCGTCTTTTTCATCCCGCTCATGCTGATGGGTCCCATCATCGTGGGTATCGTCGACGGAGTTCGTGGCACGGCGGATTATCTCCCTGCGCTTGCCCGTACAGTGTCCTGGACTCCTCTTGGCGCGGCCTGGTCCCTGGGCGGTGACCTTGAGGCTGGAGACGTTGTTTCCGCCGGACTGAAACTCCTCATTGCTGGGGCAACAGTTTCCGGATTGCTGCTGTGCTGGCACGCGTTGCTTCAACATGCTTTAGTGACGCCGCCGTACGCCGGAGGTTCGGCCAAGAAGGGCGGTAAGCGTGGCTTGTTCGATGTCCTGCCAGGTACACCGGCTGGCGCGGTTGCTGCCCGCGCCTTGATTTATTGGATGAAAGACCCCCGTTATGCGGGCTCGCTGGTGGTGGTTCCACTGTTTCCTGTGATCTTCTTCTTCAGCGGGAGCCAAAGCGGCGATTACGGCATGCTCATGCTTCTTGGGCCACTGACGGCGTTTGTGATGGCGTGGTCCATCTGCGCTGATGTTTCCTATGACAACACCGCTTTTGCCCTCCATCTGGCATCGGGTGTCAGGGGTGTGGATGACCGCCTGGGCCGTGCCATGGCGTGCTTGACCATTTCCCTGCCTCTTGTGCTTCTTTTTTCCATAGGTCCGTTTTTCTTTACTGGTTCCTGGGCATGGGCTCCGAACCTGATCGGCCTGTCGCTGGGCACTTTGTTCACTGGTTTGGGGTTGTCCTCGGTGATCTCCGCGCGATACAACATTGCCGTGCCCTTGCCCGGTGACAGCCCGTTCAAGAAGCCACCCGGAAACGTTGCCCAGACACTGGCCGTGCAGATGATAGGCATGGGTGTCCTGGTTCTTTTGCTCCTCCCGCAGCTTGCGCTGATGGGAGCCCAACTGTTTACCGGCAGCGTCGTCCCTGGCTGGATTAACCTTGTGGTGGGTCCACTTGTGGGAATGGTTCTGTTGGTTGCCGGGGTGCGCCTTGGCGGTAAATGGCTGGATGCGCGGGGCCCGGAGATGTTCGCCCAGCTCAGTGTGAACCGCTAGACACGTAACAACCATGGCAAGCTCATGGGACATGGGATAACCTCGTCTCAATATCGCGCGATTCCTACGTAAGAAAGGCAGTGACGATGGAAGTTGTCATTCTCCCTGGCACCAAGCAGATTGGCGCTCTGGCGGCAGATGCCATCGAAGCCCTGGTGCGCCGCAAGCCCAACACCGTTCTGGGTTTGGCCACGGGTTCGTCCCCGCTGCCGATCTACGATGAATTGGCCCGGCGTTACGAAGCCGGGAGCGTGGATTTCAGCGAGGCACACGGCTTTGCGCTGGACGAGTACGTCGGACTTGAGGCCGGTCACCCGGAGTCGTACCGCGAGGTGATCCGGCGCGAATTTACCAACCGGGTGAATATCAAGCCTGAGAATGTGCATGGGCCGGACGGTGCTGCCGAGGACCTCGAAGCAGCCTGCCAGGCCTACGAGGATGCAATTAAAGCCGCAGGCGGCGTGGACCTCCAGATCCTGGGCGTGGGCACTGACGGCCACATTGGATTCAATGAACCCGGTTCATCGCTGGCGTCCCGCACCCGGATCAAAACCCTGATCGAGCAGACCCGCAAGGACAACGCCCGCTTTTTCAACAGCATCGACGACGTCCCGCACCATGTGGTCACCCAGGGCTTGGGCACCATCATGGATGCCCGGCACGTCATCCTGGTGGCTACAGGTGCACAAAAAGCCCAGGCAGTGCGGGACTTCGTCGAAGGGCCGGTAGCCGCCATTTGCGCTGCATCCATCCTCCAGATGCATCCTCACGCCACAATTTTGGTGGACGAAGCCGCGGCGTCGTCGCTGAAGTTGGCCGATTACTACCGCCACACCTACGACAACAAGCCGGAGTGGCAGGGCCTGTAGACGGTAAGATGGATGCCATGACTACGCTTCCTCCGGATCCATTCGAAAACGACCCCATGCGCGAGCTTTCCGGAGCCGGAACGTCCACATCCACCATTGAGCGCGAGGAAACGCGCCAGGAAGTGGAGCCCGGCGACCGCGAGCGGTTCTCGCACTATGTTCGCAAGGAAAAGATCATGGAGTCGGCCATGACCGGCGAACCCGTCATTGCCCTTTGCGGCAAAGTCTGGACGCCGGGGCGCGATCCCCAGAAGTTCCCGGTCTGCCCGGAGTGCAAGGAGATCTATGAGGGTCTCCGCCCGGGCAAAGACGGTGGAGACAGCGGCCCGGGCAATTCCAAGTAGTGGGTGGGAAGAGAACACAGGTCCCTTCCGATCGTGACCGCACTGCGGTCCACTGCCGCGTGCCCGGAGAACCGGGGCTAATTTTCGCTGCCATCAGGCCGGGGGAGTCCGCATGACAGAAACATTATTTGGTGGTCCATCCCTGCCTCCGGCATACCCGGAACGCGCCGCCTGGGGTACAGCACCCAAGCTGCGCGCCTGGCAGCAGGAAGCCCTGGACCTCTATATGGCCAGACATCCAAAGGATTTCCTTGCAGTGGCTACACCTGGCGCTGGTAAAACCACCTTTGCCTTGCGGATTGCCACCACGCTGCTGGATAGCGGCGTTGTTAACAGGATCACCATCGTTGCCCCTACGGACCATCTGAAACGGCAGTGGGCTGACGCCGCTGCCCGGGTGGGCATTGCCATCGACCCCAACTTCAAGAATTCCGACGGCCAGCATGGCCGTGGGTTCGTTGGTGTCGCTGTGACATATGCCCAGGTGGCGAGCAAGCCGATGCTGCACCGTGCCAAAACAGAAGCCGCCCGGACACTGGTCATCCTGGACGAAATCCACCACGGTGGAGAGGCCCTGTCCTGGGGTGACGGCTTGCGCGAGGCCTTTGATCCAGCGGCAAGGCGCCTTTCCCTGACCGGTACGCCGTTCCGTTCCGATACCTCACCCATCCCGTTCGTGGAATACGCCGAGGACCGCGACGGTATTCGGCGCTCCAAAGCCGATTACACGTATGGCTACGGCAATGCCCTCCGGGACCACGTGGTGCGTCCCGTGCTTTTCATGGCTTACTCAGGCCAGATGCGCTGGAGGACCAGTGCAGGTGACGAAATGGCCGCCTCCCTCGGGGAAGCGGCTGTCACCAAGGACATTACCTCGCAAGCGTGGCGTACTGCGTTGAACCCGACGGGTGAATGGATCCCGGCTGTCCTTGCCGCCGCGGATAAACGCCTTGGCGAGGTTCGCCGGACCGTCCCGGACGCCGGTGGGCTGGTTATCGCCACGGATCACGACGACGCCCGCGCCTATGCGGGGCAGCTTAAGAAGATCACCGGGCAGTCGCCCACAGTGATTCTTTCGGACGACTCGAAGGCTTCCAGCAAGATCGAGGAGTTCTCCGCGGGAGACAAGCGGTGGATGGTCGCTGTCCGCATGGTGTCCGAAGGCGTGGACGTTCCGCGCCTCTCGGTGGGCGTCTACGCCACGTCCACCTCTACGCCGCTGTTTTTTGCCCAGGCCGTAGGCCGCTTTGTGCGTGCCCGCAAAAGGGGTGAGACGGCGTCGGTCTTCCTGCCGTCAGTACCACCCCTCATGGTGCTGGCCAACACGATGGAGGCCGAGCGCGACCACGCCCTTGACCGCCCGGAAAAGGATGAGGACGGACTTTTCAGCCCGGAAGAGAACCTCATGGCCGAGGCCAACCGCGAGGACAAGGCTTCGGACGAACTGACCAAGGGCAAGTTCGAGGCTCTGGACTCGCAGGCTTCCTTTGACCGCGTCCTTTTCGACGGCGGTGAATTCGGTACGGGAGCGGACATCGGCTCTGATGACGAGTTGGACTTCCTGGGCATTCCCGGGCTTCTCGACGCCGAGCAAGTAGGGACGTTGCTGCGTCAGCGGCAGCACGAACAGCAATCGCGCAAAAAACGTCAGTCGCCTTTGGCTGCCGCAGCTGCACCGGCCGTACCCGACCACCGCATGCTCATGGACTTACGCAACGAACTGGCCAAGAACGTAGCAGCCTGGTCCGCCCGGACAGGCACACCGCATGGAGTGGTGCACACAAAGCTGCGCGAACTGTGCGGTGGACCTGCTGTAGCCCAGGCGAACGAGGAACAACTTCAGGCGCGCTTGCGTAAGTTGCAGGACTGGTTCATCGGCCGAAAGTAGCCGGGCTTAGCTGCGTTCAACCTCGACGCCGGCGGCCTCCATTTCGTCGAAGGTTTCAGTGAGGTCCTCGGCGATTCCGGCTGTGAGATCCGCGATGACCGTAGTGGTGTACCCGGCTTGGACAGCATCCAGGGCCGTTGCCTTGACGCAGTAGTCCGTCGCGATGCCCACGACCACCACTTCCTCGACGTCATGGCTTTGCAACCAGTCATCGAGCCCGATTGCATCTTCATCCAGGACCTCGGCCTGGGCGGTGCCGGCCTTGAGGTCCCCGGAAGGAACATCATCCTCCGGGGCAAGGACGCCCTCAAAGCCGGAGTAAGCCGCTGTGTACTGTCCTTTACGGAAGTAAGCCTGGATGTATTCCGGGTCCAGGTCCTCGTGGAGTTCAGCTCCTTTGGTCCGGGCCCGGCAATGCGGCGGCCAGGAATCCACCATGTCCGGCTCATCGGAGAAATGGCTTCCCGGTTCGATGTGCCAATCCTGGGTGGCCACGATGTGGTCGAAATGCTGTTGGTTTGCATCCACGTACTCGGTGATGGCGCCGGCAACTGCAGCGCCTCCTTCGACTGCGAGGCTGCCGCCTTCGCAGAAGTCGTTCTGGACATCGACGATAATCAGGGCCCTGGACATCAGTTCTCCTCGTAGATGGTGGGGATGGCGGCTTCGCCGCGCTGCAGGCGGTTCACTACGGCAGGCAGTTCGGCCATGGTGGCGGCATGCCGTTCTTTGGCGCGGACCACGCCTTCGGGGCCCGTCCAGCCGGGCAGGAGTTCACCATTCTTGATGAATTGGTGCAACAACGAACGGTCGTTTCCGTCGTCCTCCGGCCGGCGACCTATTCCAACGATCTCCTGCGTAGCCCTTCCATGTTCGTTGAGCTTGCGCAGGGCGTACTTGCGTCCCCCGACGCTGGCCTTGTTCTTGGCCGCTTTAGCAACGGAGATGAACTCGCCGGCGTCGTTTGTCCTGCTCACCAGCTTGTACACCATGCTGGCGGTCGGAGCGCCGGAGCCCGTCACCAAGGACGTGCCAACCCCGTAGGAGTCCACTGGGGCGGACTGGAGGGCGGCGATGGCGAATTCATCGAGGTCGGAGGTCACCACGATCCGGGTGTTCACGTTTCCAAGGTCGTCCAACAGTTGGCGGACCCATTGCGCCTGGGCAATCAGGTCGCCCGAGTCCAGGCGGACGGCGCCAAGTTTGTCCCCTGCGAGTTCGACGGCGGTGCGCACCGCTGTTTCGACGTCGTACGTGTCCACCAGCAGCGAGGTTCCCGGGCCGAATGCCGCGATCTGGGCTTCGAAGGCCTCGCGTTCGGTGTCATGCAGGAGGGTGAAGGAGTGCGCGGCAGTACCAACGGTCTTGATGCCGTAGCGCCGCCCGGCCTCAAGGTTGGAGGTGCTGGCGAAGCCGGCGATTACTGCGGCGCGGGCAGCCGCCGTCGCGGATTCTTCCTGGGTGCGCCGGGAACCCATTTCGATGCATGGCCGGTTACCGGCCGCCGACGTCATCCTTGACGCGGCAGAAGCGATGGCGCTGTCGTGGTTCAGGACGGAGAGGATGTAGGTCTCCAGAATGCAGGCTTCGGCAAACGTCGATTCGACGATGAGGATGGGGGAGTTGGGGAAGTAGGCGTCGCCTTCCGCGTAACCCCAAATGTCTCCATTGAATTTGTAGTTGGCCAGGTAGTCCAGTGTCTCCTGGTTGACCACCTTGTTCCGCTCAAGGAATGCGAGCTCGGCTTCGCCGAAGCTGAAGTCGGCGATTCCTTCCAGGAGGCGTCCGGTTCCGCCCACCACGCCATACCGGCGGCCGTCAGGCAGACGCCGGGCGAAGGCTTCAAACACTGAGCGGCGATGCGCAGCCCCGGAGTGCAGGGCGGCCTGGAGCATCGTCAACTCGTAGTGGTCGGTGTACAAGGAAGTGGCGGGATGGTCCCAGGACGCGGCTCTACTCACGAATTCACTCTAGTGCGAGCCGCCATAGAATGGACAGATGACCCCTAGCGTTGCATTTGGCACGGACATCGATGAGCGGACGAAAGCTGTAGAGCAGACGTCCACCGATGTCCTGACTGCCCCGGACATCCCCTGGAATTTGGTGATCTGGAATGATCCCGTCAACCTCATGAGTTACGTCAGCTATGTGTTCCAGAGTTACTTCGGCTACTCCGAGTCCAAGGCACACAAGCTCATGATGGAGGTCCACAAGAAGGGCCGATCCATCGTGGCGCACGGCAGCAAGGAACAGGTTGAGCAGCACGCAGTAGCCATGCACGGCTTTGGCCTGTGGGCCACTGTGGAGAAGGCCGCAAGCGGAAACGAAGCACCCGGGAAGGGCGGCCGCCAGCGTGGCTAAGGCATTCAAATACGGACTCAAGGGAATCACCGGCTACCTGGAGCCTGCCGAACGGGATCTTTTACGGGGGCTGCTGGACGACGTCATCTCGATGCTGGAGTCCGACGCCAGGGAGAACGAGGACCCGCTGGCCGCCTTGATCGGCTTGGACATGGACGTGAAGCAACCGAGCGATCGCGCCTTGCTGCGGCTTCTGCCAAACGTCATGAAGGACGACGACGGCGGCTCGCTGGAGTTCCGGCAATTGACCGAACGCTCGGTGCGGGAAAACAAGATTGGCGCCTTGAAGGCTACGGCGATGGGCCTGGACAAGGACGATCTTGTGCTGACCCCGGAGGACGCAACGCGCTGGTCCATGGCCCTGAATGATGTTCGCCTGGTTTTGGCTGAACGCCTGGACATCCGTGACGAGGCGGACGCCGAGCACATCCACAGCATGCAGGACTGGAGCCAGGCGGAGGACGTGGAGAGTTACCTGGCATTGGTCTACAACTTCACCACCTGGCTTCAGGAGTCGCTGGTGCAATCGATGATGGCGGCCAGGCAGGCAAAATCCTGATCGCGGAGGCCATCGCCGGGCCCGCCTGTGTGACACATCAGACACGAGGCGGAGGCCACAGGTAATGGCCGCAACACAGGGGAAGCCTTATTCTCGAATAATCATGACTTCAGCATCTGGCAGTTCAACGGGCGGCAGTTCAAAGGGCGACAGTTCAACAGGCGCCGGATCACCAAGCGCTACAGGGGCCCCGGTTGTGGCCTCGCCCGGTGACTTGGGGGTCTCCAATGAGCTTATGGGATCCCGCCCGATTGGTGTCTTTGATTCCGGCGTTGGTGGGTTGACGGTAGCTCGCTCCATCATCGATCAGCTCCCCAACGAATCGATCCTGTACGTGGGGGATACGGCCAATGGACCCTATGGGCCGTTGCCCATCGCCGAAGTCAGGGCCAACGCCCTGGGCGTGATGGACGAGTTGGTGGATTCCGGCGTGAAGCTTCTGACCATTGCCTGTAACTCTGCTTCGGCCGCAGTTCTCCGGGATGCGCGTGAACGCTATACGGCGCGTTACGGGATCCCTGTTATTGAGGTCATTCAACCCGCTGTGCGCAGGGCTGTCGCGGCCACCCGTTCCGGCAGGATCGGCGTTATTGGGACATCAGCCACAGTAGGTTCGCGTGCCTATGAGGACACGTTCGCGGCAGCCCCGGATCTTGCCATCACCTCCGTGGCTTGCCCCGCCTTCGTGAACTTCGTTGAAGCCGGCATCACCACAGGCCCGGATCTCCTGGCAGCCGCCAATGAGTATCTGGAGCCACTGAAACACGCTGGTGTGGACACCGTGGTGCTCGGGTGCACGCACTACCCTCTGTTGACCGGAGTGATCTCGTTCGTCATGGGGGAGGACGTGACCCTGGTATCCAGCGCGGAGGAAACTGCCAAGGACGTCTACCGTGCCTTGGCCACTCACGGTATCCAGCGAACCGACACAAGTGCCCCCAGCCATGAGTTCATCGCAACGGGCGATGCCGTTCAATTTGAAACACTCGCCCGCCGCTTCCTGGGCCCCGAGGTCCTGTCCGTCAAACACGTTGACCACGTGGCTGCCCAATATCCCACCGGCAGCCTGGCGCGCATCACCCCGGAAATGTTGGAAGCAGCACGGGGAGGGGCTGGACTGTCCCGCCGCTCCTACTTCGTACAACCGGACAACGGACCCAGCCCCGCTTCCAGTGCTGTCCCAGGACGTGGCCTGTGAAACTGACCATCGTGGGCTGTACTGGTTCTTTTCCCGGTCCCGGCTCGCCGGCGTCGTGCTATCTGGTGACTGCGCACGACGGTGAGCGGGAATGGAAGATCGTGATGGATCTCGGGAGCGGGGCGTTGGGTGCCATCCAGCGTTACACGGATCTTGAGGACATCGACGCCATATTCCTCACGCACCTGCACCCGGACCATTGCATGGACCTGTGCGGCCTCCACGTAGCAGTCCGGTGGAAGCCCGGCGGTTGGGGCCGGGACCGGATTCCCGTGTGGGGGCCGGCAGCAACCGCGGACAGGATGGCAACAGCCTATGGGCTGGACCTGGATCCGGGCATGCATGAGGAGTTCGACTTTACTCATTGGGCCGAACAGAAGCCTGTCACCGTTGGCCCCTTCACGGTGACGCCCTACGGCGTCAACCATCCCGTGGAAGAAGCCTACGCATTGCGAGTCACGGCAACGGAACCAGGCAAGGATGGAACGCCCATAACTCGGGTACTGACATATTCGGGGGACACCGACTCGTGCCAGGGACTGGAGGAAGCAGCCAGTGGCGCTGACTTGTTCCTGTGCGAGGCCGCGTTCGAGGAAGGCCGCGACGACGCCATCAAGAACGTGCACCTGACGGGCAAGCGCGCTGGGGAAGCCGCCATGAACGCCGGAGCCAAGCGCCTGCTTCTGACTCATATTCCGGTGTGGACTTCGCAGACCAAGGTAATGTCCGAGGCCAAACCGGTGTTTTCCGGGGACGTTGCTGTTGCAGTTGCCGGGGTCCACTACACAATCTAGGTGGCATCGAGATGGTGACGCGCTCGCCTGACCCACTGTACGGCGTCGGGCGTTGTCCCATCCTCGCTAAGCTTGAAGCATGACTTCTGAAGCTACAGCCACACCCGTTATCCGTGCCGACGGCCGGACTCCCGATCAACTGCGTCCCATCAGCATCACCCGCGGCTGGTCCAAGCAGGCTGAGGGCTCGGCGCTCATCGAGTTCGGCAACACCCGGGTATTGTGCACGGCTTCCCTGACCGAAGGCGTTCCCCGCTGGCTCAAAGGCGAGGGTCGTGGCTGGGTTACTGCCGAATACGCGATGCTTCCCCGGGCTACGAACACCCGATCCGACCGTGAGTCCGTGAAGGGCAAGATCGGCGGACGCACGCACGAGATCTCCCGCCTTATCGGACGTTCGCTGCGCTCGATCATTGATACCAAAGCGCTGGGTGAAAACACGATCGTCCTTGACTGCGATGTCCTGCAGGCCGACGGCGGCACCCGCACCGCCGCCATCACAGGTGCCTATGTGGCGCTTGCCGAGGCGATCCGCTTTGCCCGCGAAAACAAGCTGATCGCCCGTAATGCCCAGCCGCTGGTGGACACGATTGCTGCCGTTTCGGTGGGCATCATCGATGGCGTGCCCATGCTTGACCTTCCGTACGTCGAGGACGTACGCGCTGAAACCGACATGAACGTGGTGGTCACCGGATCCGGCAAGTTTGTGGAGGTCCAGGGCACTGCCGAGGGCGCCCCGTTCGACCGCGATGAACTCAACGCCTTGCTGGACCTCGCCCTGATCGGCACGGGCCAGCTGGCGGCTATCCAGCGTGAGACGCTGGCGGAAGCTCCGTGAGCAGCGACGGCGCCGCGGTTGCCGGTGCATCCAGTGCAGATTCAGCCGATGCAGATCCAACCAACGCAGATTCAGCCAGTGCTCCGCGGCTTGTCCTCGCAACGCACAACCAGGGAAAGCTGAAGGAACTTCGCGAGCTGCTGCGCGGTCAGGTTCCAGGGCTCGACGTCGATACCCAGGTGGTGGATGCAGCTGCGGTTGGTGCGCCGGACGTAGCCGAAACCGGGGTCACTTTTGCTGAGAATTCACTCCTGAAGGCGCGTGCCGTGGCTGAGGCAACGGGTTTGGTGGCCATCGCCGACGACTCGGGCCTTGCCGTTGATGTCCTCGGCGGCGCGCCAGGCATCTTCTCCGCCCGTTGGTCAGGGAAGCATGGGGACGACGCAGCGAACCTGCGATTGCTGCTCGCCCAACTCTCCGACGTGCCGGACGCCTTCCGCGGGGCTGCTTTTGTCTGCGCCGCAGCCTTGGCAGTGCCCGGAGCAGATGGAATCACCCACGAAACGGTTGAGTACGGTCAGCTCGAAGGTACGCTGTTGCGCGAGCCACGGGGCGAGGGTGGGTTCGGGTATGACCCCGTGCTCCAGCCGGTGGGAATGGACCGCAGCTGCGCCGAGCTGACATCCGAGGAAAAGAACGCCATCAGCCATCGAGGCCAGGCATTCCGGGCTTTGCTCCCCGCGATCGTTGCTGCACTCTCGGGTGTTCATTCCAGTTAGAAGTACAACGAAGAAAGGCACCCCGCCTTGCGCGGGGTGCCTTCTCCTGTATGGCATCAAGTGCGGGAGGCTTACTTCTCGCGGTGCTTTCCGCCTTCGTGCTCCTCGATGAATTCCTCCACGGGGTTGCTGCCTTCCGTGGCAGCCTTACGCTTGGCCACGACGCCGCGGGTTACCTCGATGATGATGGGAATGACCGAGATCAGGACAATGACGATGAAGATGATGTCCAGGTTGCTGCTGACCCACGGAACGCGGTCACCCAGAAGGTATCCAAGCAAGGTGACGCCGCCGCCCCAGAATGTGGCGCCGATGACGTTGAAGAGGAAGAACTTGCGTTTGTCCATCTGGGCCACGCCGACAATCACCGGAACGAAGGTACGGATGATGGGGACAAAGCGGGCAAGGATCAGGGCCTTGCCGCCGTGCTTTTCAAAGAAGGCGTGGGCGCTTTCGACATTTTCTTTCTTGAACAGCCTGGAGTCCGGGCGGTTGAAGATCGCAGGGCCGGCCTTTGAGCCAATGAGGTAGCCGGTTTGGTTGCCAATGATCGCAGAAACGATGATGAGGGCCGCCAAAGCCCAGATGTTGAACTTGATGGTGTCTGTAGCTACAAGAAGGCCAGCGGTAAACAGCATGGAATCGCCGGGCAGGAAGAAGCCCACCAGCAGGCCGGTTTCGGCAAAGACAATGCCGCAAACCAGCAGCACGACCCACGGCGCCAAGGCTGGATCAGCCAGGAAGACCTGGGGGTTCAGCCAGTCGGGCAGGAACGAGGCCATGGGTGGACGCACCGGTCCTGCGCCTCCGAAAGTGGATACGGCTAAATCGCTCATCGCAGTAAAGATCACCTATCAAGCCTACTGGACGGCCGTCGTCGGGCAGGAAAGGCCGCCCCGCCGCGGAAATCGGCAAGAGCGCACCCTTTGCGCCTGTAACCTTGTCCAGTGGCATTGGACTTTACGGCGATCGACTTTGAAACAGCCAACGGCTTCAGGGGGTCGCCGTGTTCGGTTGGCCTCAGCAAAGTCCGTGGCGGTGTGGTGGTGGAAGAAGCCTCCTGGCTCATGCGGCCGCCGGAGAACCATGACCATTTCGAGTTTCACAACACCCGCATCCACGGCATCCGTGCCGAAGATGTTGCCGGCCGTCCCAGGTTCGGGGACCTCTTCCCTGAAATTGGCGCCTTCATCGGCAACGATGTTCTAGCGGCACACAACGCAGCCTTTGATCTCGGCGTTATCCGATCCGGCTTAGAGGTTTCCGGGCTTGCGGGCCCAGCTTACGAGTACGTCTGCACGGTGATGCTGTCCCGCCGCTGCTACTCCTTGGTGTCCAACTCCCTGCCATATGCGGCCGAGGAAGCCGGAGTACCCCTGGTCAACCACCACGATGCCGCCGAGGACGCACGCGCCTGTGCAGGAATCCTGGTGGACATCGCCCGTCGGAACAACGCCAACAGCATCGCCGAACTCTATCTTTCGCTGGGTCTCACGTTGCCCAGGCAACCTGCCTTCGATCCCATGAGTGGCCTCTCCAAGCCCACCCTTGCCGCTCTCGCAGGCAAGGCTCTCGCAGGCACGGGGTCCGCGGGTAAGAAGGCAGGCAGCCCCGCGGAGCAGACCCTTGACGGTGCCATGAACGGTTTCGGTCGTCCATTCTCGGCGTGGCCGGAGGAAGGCCCTAATCCTCTGCCGAATCCCACAGCCGAACCGGGGCATCCATTGTTCGGCCAGACGGTGGTCTTCACGGGCGACCTCATCATGACGCGTCCCGAGGCTAAGTCACGTGCTGCAGAGATGGGTGCAAGGCCTGAAAGCAGGGTGACCGCACGCACTACTGTCCTTGTGGTGGGCGACGGGTTCGTGGCCGGAGACCTGCGCGCTGGACGGCTTACAGGAAAGGCGAAGCGGGTTTTGGAACTCCACGCGAAAGGTCAACAGATCGAGGTTGTCTCGGAAGGGGAATTCCTGCAAATGGTGGGCGGGAACTAACTCCAGCCTGGCAGGCGGCCGGGTCATAGTGCGAAACAATGCTTCCTGTCCGGGGAGCCGCGCTCCTAGCCTTGGTGCATGACCAAGGCCAACATGTCCCAGTCATCGGTACGCCAAGCCGTTGGCCCAGGGAAAGCCGGGATTGATTGGCGGGCCGTCTTCGCCTTTCCCAACCCGGTCAATGAATATGCCGCCCGGATCACGGCCGGACTGGTTGTACTGCTGGCTGTCGCAACACTGCTGACAGGCTCGTCCTTGGGCTTGGTTGCCGTCGCAATCGGATTCTGGCTCCGTGTCCTTTTCGGCCCCCGGATTTCGCCGCTCGCCTTGCTCTCGGTCAAGGTTTTGGCCCCACGCGTCGGGCACGCCAAGTTGGTGGCCGGCCCTCCGAAGCGCTTTGCGCAAGGCATCGGAGCCGCCTTGAGCAGTGCCGCCGTCGTGCTTTTCTTCACAGGGTTCCAGCCTGCCGCGTGGATCCTTCTCGCGCTGTTGATCGTGGCGGCCTCGCTGGAGGCGTTCGTCGGCTTTTGCCTGGGTTGCGCGATCTTTGGCTTCCTCCAGCGTCGCGGATTGATTCCCGCCGAGGTGTGCGAAGCCTGCGATAACATTGCGCTGCGACGCAGCTGACCCAGGGCCGATCAGCCTGTAGTGACAGCGAGTAGCCGGTCCGCCATGCCACGAATGACCTCCGTGCCTTCCAGCGCCCCGAGCCATTGGCCAGGAAGGCATGCTTCGCCGTAGTAGGCGCCCAGGATGTTTCCCGCGATGGAACCAGTGGAATCGCTGTCCCCACTGTGGTTGATGGCCACCGCGACAGCCTTGCGGAAATGCTCCGTCGGCTCACTCCCTTGCGTGGACAGGACGGCATAAAGCCCGACGGCGAGTGCCTCCTCCGCCACCCAGCCCTCACCCAGAGTGGTTACCAGCTTTTCAGGACTGAGGGGAGTGGGCTCCAATGACAACCTCAATGCCGTTTCCAAACGCTCAGGGAGTTCGGGGGCTTTGGTGGGCACGCCGCTCACGTAATCCAGGGCGGCCGTAGCTGCCGTGTGGATGTCGCTGCCAGCCACAATATTGTGGATCAATAAGCTGAAGGCAGCAGCGCTCAACCGCGCTGATGGGTGTCCATGCGTCAACGATGCAGCATCTGAACTGAGTTTGTAGACGGCTTCACGGGAGATATGGGGCACGAGTCCAAAGGGTGCTGAACGCATGACAGTGCCGCAACCCTTGGAATCGGGATTGACTGGCCTGGCTACTGTGCCCATGTCTCCTGAGGCCAATCCGCTGAGGCACGTGTTTCCCGGGGCCCGACGATGGCGCAGGACTTCCTGGCCATCAATCCACCGCGGTTGTGGAACGGGAGCGGAAGGGGAAACGGCGACGTCCTGGGTTGCGAGCCAGCGAAGGTAGGCCAGCCAAAGGCAGGCGATCTCGTCGGCCGCGACACCGTCATTGGCCCATTCGAGGGCGTCCACCAGCCCATCCACTGTGTACAGCGTCATTTGCGTGTCGTCCGAAAACTGGCCGACGGCGTCGAGCTGGTCAAAGGACGTGAGCCCGGCGGATCCGTAACGGGCACGAATTGCATCAAGCCGGTCGAACTCCACTGCGTAGCCAAGGGAGTCACCCAACGCCCCTCCCAGCAGCGTCCCGTGGACTCGGGATTCAAACGACGGGGCGGCGGGGGAGGACGCTTCAAAACTCATGCAATCAACTTACCGCGCCCTGCTATGTAACTGTTGGGGTCCGTAACTGATGTGCGTAGGCACCGGATGGCGAACGCAACCGATGTGAACGGCCGCTGATATGGTGGGGAGGCTGCCCAGCACTAGGAAAACTTGGAGAGACGACGTGCGTGAACCGGCTTGGCGACGAACAGGCAAGACACCTGACTACAGGTTCTCCTTGGCGAACGAACGCACCTTCCTTGCCTGGATCCGTACTTCTTTGGCATTGCTGGCAGGGTCTATTGCCATTGATCAGTTGGCGCCGAACATTGCCCCGCAGCCTGTAAGGATCGTCCTCTGTGTCCTCCTGTCCCTTATCGGAGCAGGCCTGGCTGCGCTGTCCTACCGCAGGTGGGGGCAGATGGAAGCTGCCATGCGCAACGACGAAGCCTTGCCGTTCTCCTGGGTCATGCTGCTCATGACGATCGTGGTGGCCGTGGCGGCATGCGCTTTCGCCGTGTTGATTTTGGTGGCGCGATGACCAGGCTTGCGCGATGAGCAGGCGGGCGAGTTGACCATGGACGTCCGTGATCCTGGCCTTCAGCCTGAACGGACCACATTGGCTTGGCGGCGCACCCTCATTTCGCTCGTGGTGGTGGACCTGTTCATCTGGCGCAGTTGGCTTACCTCCGAGCCCTCCACCGGCCGTGTGATTGCGGGCCTTCCGGGGCTGGATTATCAAGGAATCTGCGCCCTCATGGCTGCTGCCGCCACCATTGTCCTGGCTTGTGTCGTGTGGGTCCGCTCACGGCAGCTTCATGCTGGAAACGAAGCAGCTTCGGCACGACTCATCTTTGTCAGCACCCTTGCCGTGATAGGGCTGGGCGGAACGGCGATCGCCGCCATCGCCTTGGGCGGCTAAGCTCGGATCGGGAGTTAGCAGGGACTCAGCAACTGTTCAGACTCAACTGGCAGGATGCTCAAGGGCCGTCCCAAAACCAATCGTAAGGAACCATTCGACATGACCTCTCCTGTGCAAACCACGACCGACCACGAACCGGGGCTGTTCGCGCGGCTGTCGGCTGAAGCCGTCGGTTCGATGTTTGTAGTGCTCGTGGCCGTGGGTGTGTCGATCTTCTCGAACCCTTCCTCAGCGCCCCTACCCGCAGCCCTTGCGACCGGCCTGACAGTGACAGTTGCCATGCTTGCGTTCGGTCATGTTTCCGGCGGTCACTTCAATCCAATAATCACGCTGGGCAACTTGATTGCCGGCCGTATCCGCGCGGTGGCGGCTGTTGCCTACCTTGCGGCTCAAATCATCGGCAGCGTGATCGGCGCAGCTCTGGCCTACGTAGTGGTTCTCACGGTTCCGGTCTTGACGGATGCGCGGGCCGCCTTCGGCTCTGTGGCAGCGGGTTATGGCGAGCATGCTGCTGCCCAAACCCAGATGGCAGGGGTCTTGATCGTTGAGGTTGTTGGCTCCGCCTTGCTGGTTGCGGTATTCCTTGGAGCGACTGCCGGACGCCGTGCCTTTCCTGCCGTGGCTCCCTTTGCTGTAGGCCTTTGCGTCGCCGTGTTGCTGCAGTTTGGCCAGGTCCTTGGCAACCTTCCGTTTAATCCCGCACGCGCAACTGCGCTGGCTTTCTTCAGCCCTTCCTGGGCCTTGGGTGGATTGTGGCTCTTCTGGGTTGCTCCACTCATGGGGGCCGCACTGGCCGGACTGGCCTTCCGTGGATTTGGCTACGCCTCCGCTGACACCAGCACTGGAGATAATGTGACGTTGGAGTCGTTCCCAAGCCGCCGGGACCAGCACCTCGACGTGGATGACACTGATGATTTCCAGGCAGAGGCAGAGGCAGAGGAAGTGGAGACCAGCACCGTTCGGAAAGAAGCTGCCGCAGATGACGCACGCGACTTCTTTGACGGAAAGAAGGGCTAGCAGCCGGACAGGATCGACGCCGGACGGCCTGTCTGCGCTTTTTTGTCGGTGCCCCCAGTTAGCTTGAAAATATGCGGTTACTCCATACCTCCGATTGGCATCTCGGCCGGTCATTCCACGGCGTTGGCATGCTTGAAGCCCAGCGCGGTTTTGTGGACCAGCTCGTGTCCTTCGTAGAAGCGAAGTCTGTAGACGTCGTCCTCATCGCGGGTGACGTCTATGATCGCGCCCTGCCTGGACTCGATGTCGTTAAACTTCTCGACGACGCCTTGGTCCGTATTACCCAAGCCGGGGCCACCGTAGTGCTCACCAGCGGCAACCACGATTCCGCCATTCGGCTGGGATTCGCGTCCCGCTTGCTCGAACGTGGCGGCGTTCACCTCAGGACAAGGGTGGAGGACCTGGACGTTCCCGTGCTCGTTCCCTTCGGAAAAGATGGGGAGGGCAGCGCCACACTTGCGATCTATGGGATTCCCTACTTGGAACCGCGGCTTGTCGCGGAGCGGCTGGAAGTGGAGACCGCGAGTCATTACGAGGTCACCCGTGAAGCGACCGATCGGATTCGGCGCGACCTCCAGGACCGCCGTGCATCAGGCGCAGTGCATCCGGTGGTCCTTGCACACACTTTTGCCAGTGGAGGTATCACTTCTGACAGTGAACGGGACTTGAGCATCGGAGGGTTGGGCGCAGTGCCCCTGGATCTCTTCGAGGATTTTGCCTACACCGCACTTGGTCACTTGCACGGCCGGCAGGAACTTGCCCCGAATGTCCGCTACTCCGGCTCCCCACTGGCCTATTCGTTCTCCGAGGCCAAACATTGCAAGGGCGGTTGGTTGGTTGATATCGATGCCGATGGAACCATCGGTGTCCAGGAAGTTCTTTGGGAAGCTGCCAGGAGCCTGGCCGTGTTGAGAGGCAAGCTGAACGATCTCCTTGAATCAGACGAGCACGCCTGGGCTGAAGCTGCCTATTGCCAAATCACCCTCACGGATGCCGAGCGGCCCGCCCAGGCCATGGAGCAGCTACGAACCCGCTTTCCTGACACCTTGGTCCTGTCCTTCGACCCCGAGGGTGCTGGGACCAAAGACAAGGTCAGTTACAGCAGCAGGCTCGCTGCCGCCCAGGACGACCTCGAGGTCTGCTGCGGATTCCTGGAACACGTTCGGGATCGCAGTCCCGGAGCTGCGGAAGAGGCTGCCCTGCGCGCCGCCCTCGAGGCCGTGCGCCTGGAGGAGGCTGAACTGTGAGGATCCATCGACTCGAAATTGAGGCTTTCGGGCCTTTTGCCACTGCGCAGCACATTGATTTTGATCAACTCAGTGCACAGGGGTTGTTTCTGCTCAACGGCGCCACCGGGGCTGGCAAGACCAGCATCCTCGACGCCATCTGTTTCGCCCTCTATGGCTCCGTTCCGGGTGCACGCCAGGAAGGTAAGCGCCTCCGCAGCGATCATGCAGCGTCGGGTGCCGAACCCCGCGTGGTGTGCGAATTCTCGGCCCGCGGCAGGCGTTTCGAAGTCAGCCGTTCCCCGGCCTGGGAACGCCCCAGCGCGCGCGGCCGGAACGGCTTCACAACCCAACAAGCCAAGACACTGCTCCGCGAGTGGGTTTCGGGGGTCTGGGAGGAAAAATCTTCGCGTAATGACGAAGTCGGCGCCGAGCTTTCCGAGCTTTTGGGTATGGACCGGGACCAGTTCACGCGCGTTGTGATGCTTCCCCAAGGTGACTTTGCCGCGTTCCTGCGCTCCAAAGCCAATGATCGGCTCGAGCTCCTCCAAAAACTCTTTGGGACGCAGCGATTCGAGTCCGTGGAGAAGCAAATTGCGCGGCAGGCGGCCGAAGCTTCACGCGCTGTGCAGGACAATGCTGCTGAACTGAAGATGCTGCTTGGAAGGGCAGCCGCGGAACGGGAGCAGCTTGGCCTTTCCGATGCGCTGGCAAATGTAGAGACAGCTGTCGAGGCGCCTGAGGCATGGCTCGCGGCCTTGGAGATGGAGTTGCTGGAAGAAGGTGGGCGACGTAAAGACGAGGCTACCGCAGCTGATGCCCGAGCCATACGGCTTGCGGAACAACTTCAGGAGGACCAGGAGAAGGCCCAACGGCATGCCAGGCTTGCTGCTGGGATGCAGCGGCGGGTCCTGCATGAACTAGCTGCTGCGCGGGCACTGGAAAACAAGGAAAAGCTCGGAGGACATCGCCGTGCGGCCGTCCTTGGGGGACAACTGGACGCCTTGGACGCCACGGAGCGTAAGTACCGGTCTGCCTTGGCGGATAGAGACAGATCCCGGGAGCAGCTTGAATCCCAGGGCCTGGACGCGCCACATCCTGTTGCTGCGCTGGAGACAGTAAAGACCACCCTTGCCGTCCTGGAAGCCCGCCTTCCAGATGAGCGGCGCATGGAGGACGTGGCCACCCGACTCGCAGCCAAACGAAAAGAGCACTCCAGCCATCTGGCGGCCGCCGAAGCAGCAGCAGAATCCCTGCAACGCCTTCGAGCCGAGGAATCAGCGGTGAAGGCCGGGATGGAAGACCTGGAACCCTCAGCTGCCCGCGTCGATGACATGGAACGGGAGGCAGCCGCTGCGGCCGAACTAGTGTCGGTTGTGTCCCGTCATGAAGCTGCCGCCGCCGAGTCGAAGGATCTCACTGAGCGCCACGCCCGTGCTCGCAACAAAATGCAGGACCTCAGGCAAGCGTGGCTTGATGTGAGGGAGGCACGCTTGGCCAATGCGGCCGGAGAGCTCGCGGCAGCCCTCGTGCCTGGGCAGCCCTGCGCCGTTTGTGGCAGCAACGAGCACCCAAATCCCGCCGCCGCAGCTCGTTCGGCACTTTCCATCGCCCAGGAAGAGGAAGAAGCCAGCAAACTATTTGAGGCCAGCGAGAAGGCGCTGGGACGCATCGCGGAACAGGTATCTAGAGCCGCACAGTTGCTGGCAGGCCTGGCTGCCCAGGGTGGCTCCGCAGATCCAGAAGAATGCGCCGCCCGCTTGCTCGCATCCGAAGCTGCGGCGATCGAAGCCCGAAAGGCCTCAGGCGCGTTGGATAAGCTCCGCAAACGGCATGAGGATCTCAACAAACGCATTACCCTCGTGCAGGAGGATCATACTGGGTCAACGAATGCCGCCTTGCAAGCAAGCTCTGCTGTCGAGTTACTCCAGGAGCAGTACCTTGCGCTTGAAGAGGAGCTAGCAGACCTGAGGCAGGGCTTCGCCAGCCTTCGTGAGCGGGCAGAAGCTCTCACGTCCCAGCGGTTGCTGCTTCAGGCTGCTGTGGATGCCGCGAATGAACTCGAACGTGCCGGGGCTGCGCGCCTGGAGGCGCTCGCTGCGCTGGAAAGGGCACTGCCCGGGTCCGGTTTTTCATCAATCGAGGATGTGCGTCGCCAGCTCATGTCGCCCGAGGATGTTGTGGCATTGGAGAAAGCCCTCGCGGATTTCGAGGCCGAAGCTGCCCGACTGGATGAACTGTTTGCCGGCGAGGAACTCGTCATGGCAGCGAAGGAAGTCAGCATCGGCGAACTTCCCCTTCCGGAGGACGAAATCAGGGTCGCCAAGACTGAGGCTGCCCACGCCATGGAAGCAGCCAAAGCATTGGCGCTTTCCGCGGGGCTCGCGAGCAAAGCTGCCCTGTCTGTGCAGAAGATCCGCGCTGAGTATCAAAACACTGCCGAGGCAGGAAGGGAACCGCGCGAGTATGCCAACGTGTTGGGTGGGCTGGCGGACACGCTTCGTGGCGCAGGAGATAACAACTACCGCATGAGCTTGAACAGCTATGTCCTGGCTGCTCGGCTGGAGCAAGTGGCCATCGCAGCTTCGGAGAGGCTCGTTGCCATGAGCGATGGTCGCTACACCTTGCAACACACTGACGCCCGGGCTGCACGCAACCAGAAATCCGGTCTCGGACTGGAAGTGGTGGATGAATGGACGGGCCAGCGCCGTGACACGTCCACGCTCTCCGGCGGAGAGTCCTTCATGGCCTCCTTGTCATTGGCCCTTGGCCTTGCTGATGTTGTGCAGCAGGAGGCCGGTGGAGTGGACATTGAAACGCTCTTTGTCGATGAAGGGTTTGGGAGCCTGGACGAGCAAGCCTTGGAACAGGTGATGGATGCCTTGGAGGGTTTGCGCGACGGCGGCAGGGTTGTCGGGCTGGTCAGCCACGTGGCAGAAATGAAGCAGCGCATCAGCAGCCAGTTGCACGTGGTCAAGGGCCGCCATGGTTCCACGGTCGTTGTTGCCGAAGCAATGCCTGCCTGAGACCGGATCCGATAGACTTGATCTGTTACACCGGGTCGCGCGCATCGGGAGGAGGGACGATGCGCAGACTTTAGCGAACCCGGAACAATGGAAAAATCTTCTTTGGCCTCCAAGCCACTGCCTTCGCAATTGAGCACCACCTCGTCCACGCATCGATCCCGCCTGCCGGGGAGGTTCGCGCGGCTGCCTGAGCTCGCCGGGCCGGGGTTCCTGCCCCTCGGCCTCTTCGCACGACTCCCGTTGGCAATGCTTACCGTGGGTACACTGACCCTGGTCACAGCGGTAAGTCATTCCTACGCAATCGGTGGGATGGCCGCCGGAGCAGTGGGTATCGGTTCGGCCGTCGGAGCTCCCGTCCTCGGCTCGCTGGCCGATCGCGCCGGCCAACGCATCGTTTTGCTTGTCGCGGCAGTTGTTAACACCCTGGCCGTCCTCGGCCTTCTCGCCGCGGCCTACGTGACCCCAAGTTATGTCTCCGTACTCGACGCTACGGGCGTGCTCGTCGCAGGCTTCCTCGCCGGGGCGAGCTGCCCGCAGGTCGGCCCCATGGCCCGTGTTCGCTGGATGGCGCTGACCACCCGGAATCTGTCATCAGTGCACAAGGCCACTGTTTCCACGGAAGAGATTCCTGCAGCAGAATCATCAGTGGCAAGGAGCGGAGGCCGGAGCGTCGCGGCCAGCCGTGCCGATCTGGACACCGCCCTTTCCTATGAGGGCACTGCTGACGAGGTTACTTTCGTGCTCGGACCGGCCTTGGTTGGAATTCTGGCCAGCCTCATTGCTCCTTGGCTGCCTCTGGCCTTGGCAGCGGCCATGACCATCACGCTTGTACCCGCCTTCGCCGTCCACCCCAGCCAGCAGGCCGTGGTGCCGGCACCGCGTAAGGCTGCTGCCGCCGTCGTGGGTAGTTTCAGTGAACCCGCAGCAAAGCGGAGGAGCCGCTGGGCGGGCGCGGTCGTGGCTGTGCCGGTTGGGGCAATGGTGTGCATGGGCACCTTTTTTGGTGCTACGCAGAATGCCCTGAGCGCCTTTTCTGCCCAGTACGCTACTGCGGAAATTGCTGGTCTCCTCTACTCCGTGATGGGTTTGAGCTCCGCGGTGGCGGCGCTGTCCGTTGCGTTCTGGCCGCAGCGCTTTAGCCTTGCTTCCCGGTGGGTTGCTGCGGCCCTTGCGATGTCATTGTTCGCCTTGCTGCTGTTGGTTCCGGCTGGCATCTGGCCCATGGTGTTCGTGCTGCTGTTGCTGGGAATCCCGGTGGGGCCGGTCATGGTCACGGTGTTCAGCATCGGTGGCGTGGTGGCCCCTGCTGGCCGCATGGCTACGGTGATGACAGCCTTGGCCAGTGGGATCGTGGCAGGCACGGCGCTCGGTTCCTACCTTGCAGGGCAGTTGGCGCAGACCCAGGGTCCCAGTGCAGCCTTCGTCGTATCCATGGCTGCCGCAGCGGGCTTGTTGGTGCTGGGAGTTCTGACTTATCTGGTTATGAAGCGTCGACCTCAGGCGTAGTCAAATGCCCGACGTCGGCCCTTTGGTTCCCGGCGAAGGTTCCCTCAAGTGGCTGTTGCGGTAGCCGGTGGGGGAGTTGCTGAATGCAGCCCGGAAGATCCGGCTGAAGTGGGCTGCGTCAGTGAATCCCCATCGCGCCGCAATGGCGGTGACGGGCCGGTCTGCCAGGACGGGGTCCAGGAGGTCGCGCCTGCAGCGTTCGAGCCTGCGCTGCCGGATGGACGCTGCCACAGTGGTGCCGATCTCCTGGAAAAGATCGTGCAAGTGCCGTGTGGAGACGTAGTGGGCGGCGGCTATGGTTCCCGGGGAAAGCTCGGGGTCACCCAGATTGGCCTCGATGTAGTCATGGATCCGACCCAGCAGGAGGAGGTGGGGATCGCGGCCTGTCTCGATGAGCTGGTCCAGTTCCCCGTTGAACAGGGTAGTGACCAGGTCCAATGCGTTATGGACGAGGCGGAGGCCGTTCGCCCCTGAAAGGGCTTCGAGGTTATCGGCCAGTCTTACGAGGAAAGGGCTGATGAGTTCGCCGAGACCTTCGTCGCCTGGAATCCGCAGGGCTGTCACGTGGCCCATGGCTTCGGCCGGTAAGTCGAGGAGGACGTGTGGGAACATCAGCACCAAAGTGCGGAAGTCGTCGTCGAACGTTAATTGGTAAGGGCGGGAGGTGTCGTAGATGGCGAGGTCCCCGGGACCGAGCACCGCTTCGCGTTCGTCCTGAACCAGGCGGCCAGAGCCGGAGAGCTGGATGCTGAGCTTGAAGAAGCGTCCGGTGGACTTGGCTATCAGCTCAGGCGTTCGCAGGACCGTATGGGGGCCAGCCGTTATTTCGACCACCGAAATTTGACCCAGGACCCGAGCCCGCATGGTCCCGTGGAAGGGAGCGCCTTTGGCGTGTTGAGGGGCTTTGGCCAGTAACGGCACGAAGGATGCTGAGATGGCGCGGCTCCATTCCTGGAACGAATCCGCCACCACTGTGTGCACGGTTGCGGGGCCGGTATCAGCCGCGACGGTCATCAAATTCCCTTTCAATGCCCGCCGTACCTGATGGCGCCGGTACAGAATGCCACCAGCGCGGACGTGAGCTTGCCCACGATTCTACACCGGGGGACTTTACGCGGGCTGTGCTTGCGTGCACCGACAAACTCCTTGCCGTGTGAGACAAGTCACGCGCCGCCTTGTCGGAGGAAGATTGCGGAATGACCGACACCGTGCCGCGCAATCTCCGTCCGGCACCGAGGCAGGAGCACACTATGAGCGTGGATAACCCCGTCAAGGGCAAGATAGCTGGGGCCGCAGACACCAGGAGGCGTCTGGGCGTCCCGGCCGTGACCTTCATGATTATTGCGGCTTCCGCGCCGCTGACCGTCCTCGCGGGCGGGGTGACCACCACTTTCGCTGTCACCGGGGTAACGGGTGTCCCGCTTTCGTTCTTGATTCTCGGCGGGATCCTGGGGCTCTTCGCGGTGGGGTACGCGGCCATGAGCCGTTACGTCACCAACGCCGGTGCCTTCTACGCCTACATTGCCCAAGGCATTTCCAGGCCGGCCGGTGTGGGAGCCTCGCTGGTCGCCTTGATGGCCTACAACCTCATGCAGGTAGGCATCTACGGGCTCTTCGGCTTTACCGTTTCCTCACTTCTCTCGGCAAGGCTGGGCATCACCGTTCCTTGGTGGATCCCTGTGCTGGTCTGCATCGCGATCGTGGGCTGGTTGGGTGTTAACCGGGTGGATCTGTCGGCAAAGGTGTTGGGTGTCCTGGTGGCCCTGGAATTCCTGGTGGTCATCGCCTATGACCTCATCAGCCTCGCCGTGGCACCCGAAGGAGTCTCTGCAGCCTCCTTCAGCCCTGAAAGCCTGTTCGTCCCCGGCATCGGCGCCGTTCTTTCCTTCGGAATCGCCGCCTTCATGGGCTTTGAATCCGCAGCCATCTATGGCGAAGAGTCAAAAGATCCCAAGCGCACTGTTGCCCGTGCCACCTTCGCAGCGGTTGCCATCATCGCTCTCTTCTATGCCGCCTCAGCCTGGGCGATGACCGTAGGCGCAGGCCCTTCAGCAGTCATTGAAACAGCCACCAACAGTGGTCCGGATATGATCTTCGCCTTCCTGGGTACCAACGGAGGCATGCTCTTGAGCGATATAGCGCAGATCCTGTTCGTGACCAGCCTTTTCGCTGCCTTGGTCAGCTTCCACAATGCTGTGGCGCGATACTTCTTCTCCCTCGGCCGGGAGCGCGTCATCCCGCCGTTCTTCGCAGCTGTCCGCACAGGGAGCGGAGCTCCCTTCGCGGGGTCGCTGGCGCAAACGGTGATTGCCGTCGTCGTGACTGTTGCCTTCGCCATCGCGGGATCGGGCTCTGAGCTTGGTGAACTGTATCCCGTGCTGACCATGTTTACCTGGCTGACCAACAGCGGCGCCATGGGGCTGGTCCTGCTCATGACCGTAGTGTCCGTCGCCGTGATTGGCTTCTTCCGCCGGAAGCAGCATGGTGCCAGCCTCTGGGTACGGGTTGTGGCGCCTGGTCTTGGCTTCGTGCTCCTGGCGGTAGTGTTTGTGCTCATCCTCGCCAACTTCAACGTCCTTCTCGGCCAGACGGAATCGACGGCGGCAACTTTCGTCCTGCCGCTCGTGGTACTGCTGCCGGGGCTCGTGGGAATCGCGTGGGGGCTGCGACTGCGGCGCTCGCAGCCCGGACTCTATGCCCGGATCGGCCACGGTTCGGAAGACTGAAGTCGCTTCGAACGCGGAAGCACTGCACGAAAGAAAGCCCCGGCGGGTGCCGGGGCTTTCTTCGTGTTGAGTATTGGGTTCCCGCGATTCAGGCCAACTGGCTCTCGATCCGCATAGCGCTCGCAGCCAACTCCTTACCTACGGCGTCAGCGTCCTGGTCGAGGCGGATATAGACGACGGCGATAGCGGCCGGCCTTCCGCCCGGGACATGGATGGGAGCGGCGATCGATGACAATCCAGCGATGACTTCGTCGTGGCTGGTGGCGTAGCCGGCGCGCCGGGCTTCGTGCGCTTCGGCGCGGTAGGGGATACCTGCTCCTACTTGGTGCCAGCGGTCCTCGGTCATGGTCGATTGGATGGCGATACCGGGTGCGCCAATGCCGATGGGGTGGCGGCTTCCCGGATGTTGGGCGAGTGCGGCGCCCGAGTGGCGCGGTTCCACGGTGACCAACGTAACGCATTCCTGATGGTCCCAAACAGCCAGGAATGCGGTCATGTGCAGGGTGTTCGCCAGTTGGGTGAGCTCGGGCAGAGCAGCTGTTTGCAGGTTGCGCGAGACGCCACGTGCCAGCACCGCCAGTCCGGGGCCCGGCTGGACGCGGCCTGAATCGTCCCTGATCAGCAGCGAGTGGTCCTCCAGCGTTCGGAGGATGCGGTAGGCAACGGAGCGGTGCACCCCCAGTGCCTCGGCGAGTTCGGCAATGCTGAGCGGGCGTTCGGCTTCGGCCAGGATCTCAAGTGCGCGGATTCCCCGTGAAAGGGTTTGCGACGGCGGGGCCTGGCTTGCTGCTTCCTGCGGACTTTTGACGTCGCTGCGGGGACTCATGCGAACCATCCTATGTTGGCGCCTGAAGGCGCGGGGGCGGACAACTCTTGTGTTGCGCGTCTCACCAAGATATCGTTCCATATACGAATCGGCTATTCAACTATGGAACAGAGTGGATCTCGATGCCTCACACTCCTCGTTGTGCCGATGCAAATGCTGTGTGCTGGGTCACTGCATGTAGTACGATTTCCTAACTGACCGTTCTGTCGGTTAATGCACGTCACGCGCCGACCAGTCACCCTCACCCCTGGAGTTCCAATGACCGCAACCTCCACAGTCGACTCTGCGTCGGGCCCAAGCAGTAAGCGCGAAGAGCGCCGGGTCCTGGCAGGAACCCTGGTTGGCACCACAATCGAGTGGTACGACTTCTTCATCTTTGCCCAGCTCACGGCAACGCTGTTGTCGCCGCTGTTCCTGACTCCGCTGGAAAAATCGAATCCAGGAGTGGCGCAAATTCTGTCCTTCGCCACCATCGGCATCAGCTTTCTCTTCCGGCCACTGGGGGCCTTTGTTGCCGGCCACCTCGGCGACAGGTTGGGACGCAAGGCAGTCCTGGTCATGACACTTGTCATGATGGGGGCGGCGACCGCCCTGATCGGCGTGCTGCCTACCTACGGGACAATCGGGCTTTGGGCTCCCATTCTGCTGATCACCCTGCGGGTGGTCCAGGGCTTCTCGGCCGGTGGCGAGTGGGGTGGTGCCGCTCTGATGGCTGTGGAGCACGCTCCGATCACCAAGCGCGGACTCTTCGGCGCATACCCGCAGATCGGCGTGCCCATCGGCATGATCCTGGCAACCGGTCTCCTGTTCTTCCTGCAGTCGGGCATGTCGAAGGAAGACTTTGCCGCCTGGGGTTGGCGGGTGCCGTTCCTGCTCTCCGTGGTCCTGATCGTGGTGGGCTACCTCATCCGCCGCGCAGTCGGGGAAAGCCCGGTCTTCAAGGAGATCGCGCAGCGCAAGGCGGAAAGCAAGGCGCCCCTGAGTGAGCTGTTCCGGAACAACAAGAAGGAGGTAATCCTCGCGGCACTTATCTTCATCGCCAACAACGCCGCAGGCTACCTGTTGATCGCCTTCTTTATCTCCTATGCCACCAAGTCGCTGAAGATGCCGGCGCCGCAGATCCTCCTCGCCACCACGGTTGCTTCCTTCGGGTGGCTCATCTTCACTATGGTGGGAGGCTGGCTTTCGGACAAGATTGGCCGCGTAAAGACCTTCCTGCTCGGTTACGGCCTGGTGTTCGCGTGGATGATCCCCATGTTTGCTTTGATCGATTCCAGGGACATCGTGCTCTACGGAACAGCTTTGTTCGTCCTCACCATTGGGCTTGGCTTGTCCTATGGGCCCATGTCAGCCATGTACGCCGAGATGTTCCCCGCAAACGTCCGCTACTCGGGAATCTCCATCGGCTACGCCTTGGGTGCCATTCTCGGAGGTGCCTTCGCCCCGTTGATTGCCCAGGCTTTGTTGGACGCCACCAAGTGGTCCGGATCAGTCGGCCTGTACATCATGGGCCTGTGCATCATCTCAGCCGTGGGCGTGATTCTTGCCAAGGAAACCAAGGGCCGTCCCCTCGGCTTCAGCGTTCACCACTAGGCCAGCGACAGATCCATCCGTAATAAATTGATTCGCCGGGCGGGCGCGGTTGTGACACCGGGCCCGCCTCGGGCGTTAACCGCTATTTCGCCCTCGGAGCCTCAGCGCCGTCGAGCTGCGCCACGACGTCGGCGTCCGTCAACTGTTCAAAACGCTCGTAAAACGAGCCAACAGCATGAAATTTACCCGGCGTGTGCAGTGACATCATGAAGTCGCAGACCCGTGCCAAGGATGTTGCGGCTTCCAGCGAAGCCACGGGCACGGCGGCGACCACTGTTCGGGCACCCGATGCCCGCACGGCCTCCACGGCAGCACGCATGGTGGCTCCGGTGGCAAGGCCATCGTCCACCAGAATGACAGTCATACCTCGAAGGTCGTTCTCGATTCCTGGGTATTGCCTTGCGCGCCGAAGCAGTTCGGCGCGTTCATGTGCTTCGACTGCATCCAACGCGGCTTGGCTGATGCCTTGGGCGAGGACATGTTCCTTGAGCGGCTTGTTGACGATGCGGACGACGTCTCCCTGGCACCACGCCAATGCGCCATAGGCAGTCTCCTCGCGCCCGGGTATCCCCAGTTTGCGGACCAAGATGGTACCAAAGGGCAGATATAACGCCGAGGCGGCGGCCACGGCCAGGGGGACACCTCCGCGGGCGAGGCCAAGGACGATCGTGTCCGGCCGTTCCCTGAACTGGGGGAGTCCTTCGGCCAGGCGCCGCCCGGCTTCCGCCCGGTCCTTGAAACGCATGCCCATTTGCCCCACTTCCACGTAATTTGGCTGCTTCCAGCCTACCGTTCAAAGCTTGCCGGTTAAGGCATCCGCTGGAAGCATGGGCTTGTGAACAAGCCCATTGGATATTGGATCAAGAGGCTCGACGCCGCCCTGGAACTCCAACTCGATGCCACGCTGGCCCGGGTCAAGCTGAGCCGCCGCCAGTGGCAGGCCCTGGGCACTCTGGCCGAGGGAACGGTTCGTCCTGATGAGCTGGATGAGATCCTGCGCCCGTTCTGGGGCGATGACACACGACTGCGGGAGCGTGAGCTTGCCTCGTTGGTGGGCAGGGGCATGATCACCATGATTGATGACCGCCTGGCGCTCAGCGAGCTCGGCCGGGAGAAATACCACGAGGCCCTCCGCTATGTGGAAGCCGCCCGCCAGGACCTTTCCATGGGCATAGGAATCGATGAATATGCCATGGCATTGAGCGTCCTGGAGCGAATGAGCCTTAACGCGGAGCGGTTGAGCCGTTAGCGCCGCTGGCGCACATCGCTACACGCCAAGGAATTCGATGGCAGCGTCCTTGAAAGCCCTGCTTGTGATTACGTTCGTGTGGGTGCGTCCCGGGACCACGAGGGTCTCTACCAGCGCCCCCCGCTTGCCGGCGAGGTGCGCAAGTTCCGGCATGGTGGCCGCACGATCATCTTTTTCGCCGGCAACCAAGAGGATAGGTACGTGCGGTGCAGCCTCGGCAGGATCGAACGGTTCACCCTTGATGGCCTCGATGAGCGACAGCATGGCAAACAGGTCATTGCTGGGCAGCAACTGTGCCATCTTCAGCAACCCGGCGGTGGACTGGTCCTCAATGGGTGTGCCATCGGCCAAGTGCCGCTGTGCTGCGACGAGGTCGAAGGCTGCCAACGGATCTGCTGAACTCGGTCCGCCCAGGACGATCCGGTGAACCAGGTCCGGCTGGGTTGCGGCGAACTCCCAAGCCAACCGGGATCCCAAGGAGTAGCCCACGATGTCCAGTCCCGTGGAAGGATCGCCGTCGCGCAACGGACGCGCCCCGGCGTCCGTGACAATCTGGAGGAGGTCCGCACGGATCCGGCTGGGCGTGTACGAGTCCAGATCCTCGGGGGAGTGGCTCTGACCGTGGCCGGGAAGGTCCACCGTAATCACCCGGCGGCCAGCCTCCTGGAGGGTGGTGATCCAGCCGCTGTCGGCCCAGTTCAGTTTGCTCGAGGACGAAAAGCCATGGATCAGCAGGATGGGGCGGAGGCCGGCGTCGGTGGCCGGCTCATGGACTTCCACGAACAATTCGGGGTCTGTGCCCTCCACTGTGTGCCTGTGCTGTTCCACGGTGTGCCTGCCGGTCATCATGTCAGTCCTCATCGAGTACGGCGCTCAGGCGGACCCGGCGCTTGGGTGCTTCGTCCTTCGGAACAGTGCCCACGATCCCGGCGGTGTCGTCCGGAACCTCGAACACAATCAGCGGTTCGCCGACGTTGATGGTCTCGCCCGGCGCCCCGTGAATACGCACCACTTTACCCGCCTGCGGGCTGGGCAATTCGAGTGCGGACTTGCTGGTTTCCAGCTCCACAATTGGCTGGTTGCGCTCCACCTGCTGACCCGGTGATACGAGCCAATCCAGGACGGTCGCTTCGATGAGGCCCTCGCCCAGATCCGGGAGCGGGAAGGAAATTTCAGCCACGGCGGTACTCCAGTACGCGTTGGATCCCAAAGAGGATGCGGTCGATGTTGGGAATGTATTCGTCCTCCAGATCACCGGAGGGATAAGGCACGTCGAATCCGGTCACGCGCTCCACGGGCGCCTTCAGCGTTTGGAAGCAATGCTGCGTGATCAGTTGGGCGACCTCGGCGCCGAGGCCTGAAGTCAAGGGAGCTTCGTGGACGACGACGGCGCGCCGCGTCTTTCCCACGGACTTCGCCAGAGCTTCGGCGTCGATTGGTTTCAGCCAACGCAGGTCCAGGACTTCGACGTCGATGCCATCTTCCGCTGCGAGTTCGGCAACCTGAAGACACCGTGCAACCATGGCGCCCCACGCGACGAGTGTCAGGTGACCGCCTTCCCGCGCAACCCGCGCACCGGTGAGGCTGCCGCCGTCGGGCGTTTCTTGATCCTGAGGTGCTTGACCCGGAGTCGCAGTGCTGAAGTCCACCGGACCCTTCTGCCAGTAGCGGGATTTCGGTTCCATGAAGATGACAGGATCCGGCCGCGTGGCAGCGTACTTGAGGAGGTGATAGGCGTCGTGTGGGTTGGAGGGCGAAACCACCTTCAGCCCGGGAACGTGCGCAAACAGCGCTTCAAGGCTTTCGCCGTGGTGTTCCGGAGCGCGGATTCCGCCGAAGCTGGGAACCCTGAGCGTGATTGGCATCGGGAGTGTGCCACGGCTGCGGTAGTTCATCCGGGCGATTTGGCACACGATCTGGTTGATGGCCGGGTAGGCGAAGCCATCGAACTGTACTTCGGGGATGGGATGGAAGCCTGCCATGGCCAGTCCTACCGACATGCCCAGGATGGCAGACTCGGCCAGCGGGGTGTCGAAGACCCGTTCTTCACCGTGCTTGGCCTGCAAGCCGTCGGTAATCCGGAACACGCCGCCCAAGCGGCCGCAGTCCTCGCCGAAGATGATCGTTTTGGGATTGTCGGCCAGAATCTCGTCAAGCGCGCGGTTCAGGGCCTGCTGCATGGAAAGGTGCAGCACGGGTTCGGTGTCCATCGTGACTGACCCGGGAGCGAACGATAGTACCGTGGCTGTCTCAGACATGTTCGGACTCCTTGCGCCATGCAGTGGCCTGGGATTGAAGGGTGGGCGTTGGTTCCTGGAAGACGAGGCTGAACATCTCGGCACCGGGACGGGGCCCAAGTGCTTCGATGCCGCCGCGGATGGCTTCCTCTTCCTCCTGGGCCTGCTGCTGTGCCAGGGCGAAGAATGCGTCATCCGCAATGCCGTCGTCGAGGAGGCGCTGCTTGAAGCGCTCAAGGGGATCCTCGCCCGCACTGAGCCGTTCCTCTTCCAGGCTGCGGTAACGCCCGGGGTCGTCCGCCGTGGAGTGGGGCCCGCGGCGGTAGGTCATGGCTTCAATGACGACAGGACCGTTACCGGCGCGGCAATGGGCAAAAGCCGAACGCGTGGCCTCATGGACTGCGACGACGTCGTTGCCGTCCACTTGCAGCGAAGGAATCCCGTATCCGGCTGCGCGCGCAGCGACTGAGCCGCCGGCAACCTGGCGCTCTGTGGGCACGGAGATTGCCCAGCCGTTGTTCTGGATGAAGAAGACCACTGGCGCCTTCATCACAGCAGCAAAGTTCATGGCCTCGTGGACATCGCCCTGGGAGGATGCGCCGTCGCCGAAGTATGTCATGGCAACGCCGCGTTCGCCGTCGGGCTTTCCGGAGAGGGTTTGGCCGTGGGCCCAGCCAACAGCATGCAATACCGATCCGGCCACAACGGCCTGGATGGGGGCGAAGCGGGATTCCAGCGGGTTGTACATTCCGCCATGCCACGTGGCTTTGTGCGTGGACATATAGCCCACCATGTCCAGGCCCATGGCCCGGGCCACGCCCATCTCGCGATATGTGGGGAACACGAAGTCGCGGGTCCGGTCAACGGCATATCCGCTGCCTACCTGCGCGGCTTCCTGGCCCAGCTGGGGCGCATAGCCGGGAATGATGCCTTGGCGCTGCCAGGCAACGGCCGCGGTGTCCAGGTGACGGACGGAGGCCATCAGGGAGTAGAGCTCACGCAGTTGTTCGTGCGTAAGCGGAGCCGCATCCTCATCGACGGCGCCGAGCACGGGTTTGGTAGTCATGGCTGTGACCCTAGTCACCAGCGAGGGGCGTGCGCAATCAGCTAAGTTTCGACGAAACACTTTGTACAATTTGGATACGGAAAGAGGTCCTGCGCAAAACAAACTGCGCAGGACCTCTTGGTTTCAATAAGCAGGCGGCTACTTGGTATGCAGTGGCTGCTTACCGGCCTTCGACTTGGCGTTGAGGAAGCATCCAGCGGCGATAACCAGGATCAGGATGAACGTACCGATCAGCTGGCCGGCGCTCTCAGGGTTGGCAAAGCCCACCACGAGGATGATGCCCAGCAGGACGATTCCAACGACCGTGAGGACCGGGAAGCCCTTCATGCGCAGCGGCAATTCGGTTCCCTCGCGGTCGGCCCTGCGGCGCAGGATGAACTGGGAGACCAAAGCTGTGCCCCACACCACCAGGCACGTGGAGCCCACGAGGTTCAGGAGCGCCGGCAGTACGTGCTCGGGGAAGAGCAGTTCCAGGACGGTTGCGATGAAGCCGAAAGCAACGGAAATCCCGACGGCGGCCACCGGCACCTTGGAGTCGCTCAGCTTGGACAGGAAGCCCGGAGCCTCGCCGCGCTCTGAGAGGGAGAAGATCATCCTTGAAGCGCCGTACAAGTTGGCGTTCAGGGCGGAAAGCAGGGCAACTACGGCCACCAGGGTGATGGCGGTGCCGGCACCAGGGATACCCGCAAGGTCCAGTACTCCCGCGAACGGGGACTTCAGTCCTTCTGAACCAACGGGAAGAGCTGCTGCGATGACGAAAACGGAGCCGATGTAGAAGACCAGGATGCGCCAAACCACAGTCCGGATGGCCTTGCCGACGCTGTGTGCGGGGTTCTCGGTTTCAGCGGCGGCGACGCTGACGATTTCCGTTCCACCGAACGCGAAGATCACCACGAACAAAGCAGCCGCGATGCCGCCGATTCCGTTGGGGGCGAAGTCCCCGAAGGCCGAGAGGCCCGGCGAGGCAACGTTGGGCAGCCAGCCGAACAGCAGGGCGGCGCCGATGAGGAGGAAGATGACGATTGCCGCGACTTTCAGAATCGCGAACCAGAATTCGAACTCGCCAAAGTTGCGGACGCCCACGAGGTTGATGCCCGTGAATGCCACCATGAACACCAGGGCGAGCACCCACACCGGAATCACTGGCCACACGGTGAAGAGCAGGCCTGCCGCGCCAAGTGCTTCGGCTGCGATGACCACCACCAGTTGAAGCCACCAGAGCCAGCCAATGGTGCCGCCAGCGGTCTTGCCCATGGCTTTTTCGGCGTAGACGGAGAATGCTCCGCTGTTGGGATTTGCCGCGGCCATCTCGCCCAAGGCCCACATGACCAGGATGATCAGGGTTCCCGCCACGAGGTAGGAGATCAGGACCGCCGGGCCGGCGGCCTGGATGCCTGCGCCGGAGCCGAGGAAGAGGCCTGCTCCGATGGCGCTCCCAAGCCCCATCATGGTGAGTTGGCGTGGCTTGAGTGAATGGCCAAGGCCGGATGTTTGGGCAGGAGCCGCGATGGACTTCGTTGTCATACGTGTCTACCTTCTATGGATTTCATACTCGGTGTAGCGAGCTTGCCTCTTGGGCTGAGCAAGCTGGGCGTCGACGACGCAGCAAGAGCCGTGGAATAATTCTCGCAGTTTGTAAGATACATCACTTTTTGCTGTGGCGATGTGATGGGTAAGAATCCCCGGGGACAGGAACTTTGATGCTGGTCGATGCGCTTGATGCAAAAATTGTACGTTTTTTCACGGATTCGCCGAGGTCCTCTGTGTTGGAGGCGTCCCGCGTGCTGAGGGTTGCCAGGGCTACGGTGCAGTCCCGGATTGACCGAATGATCGAAAACGGAGTGATCGGCTCCTGGGTCCCACAACCGGATCCGGCCAACTTCGGGTTCCCCGTAGTGGCGTTCTGTTCGGTCACCATTACCCAGGAGATCGGTCACGACGCCATTATCCAGAGCCTTAGCGCCATCCCGGAGATCATTGAAGTGCACACCGTGACGGGAAATTCCGATCTGATGGTTCGCATCGCAGCGCGTTCAAATCCTGATATGCAGCGGGTCCTGGACGCGATGATCGCCACCAAATCCGTGGTGCGTTGCTCGTCCGTCATTGTGCTCAACAGCCACATCCAGGGCCGGACCCTGCCACTGATGGAAGCTGCCGCCAAGTCAGTGTGACGCAGGGCATTTTGCCAAGAGGCTGCGAAGTCGTACCATTAGTTCTAGTCAATATGACTTTAACTAAGATTCCAGTGCGTGGAGGAAGATCTCCAGGCGGCGACGAAGCGAGGTGAACGCCGTGAACCCGATCTCAGCGAACGTTGCTGAACGCCGCTTGGCGCCGCCGTCGTTGGCCATTTCAACGGTGATTTTCGCCCTCCGTCCCAGCGAAACATCCGGCCGCCCCACACTCTGGCTGCCGCTTGTACGAAGGATCCGCGAGCCCTACAAGGATCTGTGGGCCCTTCCCGGCGGACCCTTGGCCCACGATGAATCCCTCCAGGACGCCGCCTCGCGCAACCTCCGCGAAACCACGGGGCTGGCACCGCAGTACCTGGAGCAGCTCTACGCCTTCGGCGGTCTGCATCGTTCGCCCAGCCAGCGCGTCGTATCGATCGTCTACTGGGCACTCGTCCAGCCAACCGAAGCCGCCCTCGCGGACGAATCGGAAAATGTCCGGTGGTTCCGGGCGGACAGGCTCGGCGAACTCGCCTTCGACCACAACGCGATTGTGGACTACGCACTCTGGCGCCTGCGCAACAAGATGGCCTACGGTTCCATCGCCTACCACCTGCTGGGTGAGTTCTTCACCCTCGCGCAGGTCCGTGAAGTCTATGAAGCCGTGCTGGACCGCCAACTGGATCCGGCAAACTTCCGCCGCCATATCAAAGCCACACCGGACATTGAAGAAACCGGTGAATACCTGCAGGGCGGAAAACACCGTCCGCCACGCCTCTACCGCTTCACCGGCACGCCCGGTCTCGGGCCAGATAACAGGAGTACACCATGAGCAGCGTCAACACTGCCGTCCAGCTGATCACACGTGAGGAAGCCGAGAAGGGCCTTTCCCGCGCGGGATCCACCTGCAGCCCGGCCCTGGCCAAAGGGCCCTGGGAGTATGACCTTGCCGAGGCTCTTGCCGGTGCCCCCGCCTACGGGCCGGGAGCCTCCAGCAGCGATGTCGCTCCCAAGGAGACGCCACGCCAGGGACAGCTCCCGGACGAGTACAAGCGGGCGACGGATGCCGAACTGGATGCCCGTATCCTGGCTGCGAAAAAGACGCTCGGGGACCGCGCCGTGATCCTGGGGCACTTCTACCAGCGTGACGAAGTCATCCAGTACGCCGACTTCGTGGGTGACTCTTTCCAGCTAGCAAATGCTGCACTGACCAAGCCCGACGCCGAAGCCATCATCTTCTGCGGCGTCCACTTCATGGCAGAGACGGCGGATATCCTCTCCACACCCGAACAGGCAGTCATCCTGCCCAACCTGGCGGCCGGCTGCTCCATGGCAGACATGGCCGATGAGGACTCCGTAGAGGAATGCTGGGAACAGCTCGAAGAAATCTTCGGCACGGACACCGATGCCCACGGCCGGGTCCCGGTCATTCCCGTCACGTACATGAACTCCTCCGCTGCGCTGAAGGCCTTCTGTGGCCGCAACGGCGGAATTGTCTGCACGTCCTCCAACGCCAAGGTGGTCCTGGAATGGGCCTTCGAGCGCGGGCAGCGTGTCTTGTTCTTCCCCGACCAGCACCTGGGCCGCAACACCGCCAAGGCGTTGGGCGTCCCCCTGGAGCAGATGCCTATGTGGAACCCGCGCAAGGAACTGGGCGGCAACGACGAACAGACGTTGCTGGACTCCCGCGTGATCCTCTGGCACGGCTTCTGCTCGGTGCACAAGCGCTTCAACGTGGGCCAGATCGAAAAAGCCCGGCTCGACTTCCCCGGCGTCAACGTGATCGTGCACCCAGAATGCCCCATGGAAGTTGTGGACGCTGCCGATTCTGCCGGGTCCACCGACTTCATCAAGAAGGCCATCGCTGCGGCCACCGAACCAACCACCTTCGCCATCGGTACCGAAATCAACATGGTGAACCGGCTCGCCGCGGAAAACCCACAGCACACCATCTTCTGCCTGGACCCGGTGATCTGCCCCTGCTCCACCATGTACCGCATACACCCGGGTTACCTTGCCTGGGTGCTTGAGGAACTCGTCGAAGGACGCATCGTCAACCGCATCACTGTGGATGACGCCGTACAGGACAACGCCAAAATTGCGCTGGAGCGCATGCTGGCCGCAAAGCCTGCCTAACCGTTACCCACACCGGTTCTCCGGACGATCCGAATCGAGCCTCACATGACCTCAGGAAGCCTCGCTGAAGGGCACCAGCCCAAGCGGCTGATCGTCGTCGGAAGTGGCATAGCGGGGCTGTACTCAGCCCTGCTGGCCGCCGAAGCCGGAGCCGAAGTGGTGCTGCTCACCAAGGGCGCGCTCGCGGACAGCAATACATACTTGGCCCAGGGCGGCATCTCGGCCGTTCTGGACGAGCCAGCTCCGGGGGACACCGTTGCTGCCCACATTGCCGATACCCTCAATGCCGGCGCGGGCCACTGCGACGAGGAAGCCGTGCGGGTGCTGTGCACCGAGGCCCGGATGGACATTGCGGGACTTGAGCGCTTCGGCGTCCGTTTCGACCTTGACGACGACGGCGATCCCTCCTTGGGCCTCGAAGCCGCCCACTCTGCCCCGCGTATCCTCCACGCCGGGGGCGACGCCACAGGTGCCCGTGTTGCGGCCGCCCTGATCAAGACCGTGCTGGACTTCCAGGCGGCTGGAAGAATCCAGGTGATCGGGCATGCGCAGGTGACTTCACTGTCCCGGAGCGACGGTCGCGTGGTGGGCGTCAACTTCCTCCATGACGGCAGGGAACTTGGCTACTACGCCGACGCCGTGCTCCTCGCAACAGGAGGGGCCGGTCAACTGTTCGCACAAACGACCAATCCGGCAGTCGCCACAGCAGACGGGCTCGCCTTGGCATGGCGGGCCGGCGCCGCAGTGGCCGACCTCGAATTTTTCCAGTTCCACCCCACGTGCATGGTCCGTACAGGGGATGCCCTCGAAGCCGAAGGCAACACTGACCCCCTGCTCATCTCCGAGGCAGTCCGCGGCGAAGGCGCCATTCTCGTGGACGCCACTGGACGCCGGTTCATGGCCGATTACCACCCGGACGGCGAGCTCGCCCCCAGGGACGTCGTCTCCCGGAGCATAGCCCTGCACCTTGCAGCACTCGGTGACCCCAACGGTCACGTGTTCCTCGATGCGACCGTGATCGAGGAACAGCGGGGGAAGGGCTTCCTTGAGAAGCGCTTCCCCACCATCAGCGAACGCACCCGCCAAGCCGGCTTTGACTGGAGCCGTGAGCCTGTGCCCGTCGCTCCAGCGGCGCATTACTGGATGGGTGGGGTGGTGACCGACCTTTACGGCCGGACCTCTGTTCCTGGGTTGTTGGCCGCTGGCGAAGTTGCCTGCACCGGGGTTCAAGGGGCTAATCGGCTGGCGAGCAACTCTTTGCTCGAAGGGCTCGTGTTCGGGCGGCGGGCTGTTTCTGCCTTCCTGGCTGGGGACCGCGGTGGGTCGCCTAACGGAGTCCCTCTGCGTGCTAACTCGGCCGCGGGCGGCCTCGCTTTTACGCACGCTGCCGGGACCCCGCCAGACGACTATCGCAGCGGCCTTTTCAACGCAACCGCCCCAGCGACAGCACTTCCAGGCGGGTTTTCGCGGCAGGCACTTCGCCGGTTGATGACTGCCAAGGCCGGGGTCCTGCGGACCGGGGTGCTGTTGGCTGAAGCCGAGGCCGAGCTTGGGAATTGGGCGGGGGAGAGCGATGATCTGCCTCTGAGTGTTCCTGATTCCCTTGATGTTCGAGTGCATGAGGACTCCAATTTGTTGCTTGCGGCGCAGCTGTTGGTCCGGGCGGCGCGGGGGCGGCGGGAGTCGCTTGGGGCCCACTACCGCAGCGACGGCGTGAGGGAACCAGCCGCCGTCGACGATTTTGACAAGCGTTACACCATGAGCCGGAAAGCGAGCCTCGTCAATGACTGACCTGATCTCCATGACCAATCTGACCCTTCCCGCGGCGCCCGTGCGAGACATCCTGGAAAGGGCCTTCGCGGAGGACGCGCCCAGCGGCGACATCACCTCACAGCTGCTGATCCCCGCCGGGGCGCGTGCCACAGCGGTCCTGAATGCCCGCGTCCCGGGCGTGTTCAGCGGTGGAACCGTGTTCCGGGATGCCATGAAGCTCGTCGACCCGGACACGGACGTCCAGCTGCTGCTGGCCGACGGTGCAACGTTCGACGCGGGCACCCACCTCGCCCGCGTCACCGGCAGCGCACGCTCGGTATTGCTGGCGGAACGGGTCGGACTCAACCTGGTGCAGCGGATGAGCGCCATTGCCACGAAGACGGCAGAGTTCGTCAGGCTCGTTGAAGGAACGCGCGCCCGGATCACGGACACCCGTAAAACAACGCCCGGCTTGCGGGTGCTGGAACGCTATGCCGTGCGCTGCGGCGGGGGAGCGAACCACCGCTACAGCCTCTCGGACGCTGTGCTGGCAAAGGACAACCACCTGGCTGTCATGACTGGCGGAGACCCTGCAAAACTGACCGAACTGCTCGTAGCCGCCAAAGCCCAGCTGGGACACACCACGCACTTTGAAGTTGAGGTTGACCGCGCAGATCAGATCGAACCCGTGCTGGCCGCGGGAGTGGACACGATCATGCTGGACAACTTCTCTATTGATGAACTGCGGGCAGGCGTCAAGCAGGTAGATGGACGGGCCAACGTGGAAGCCAGCGGCAACGTCAACGTTCACACCGTGGCAGAGATCGCGGCAACGGGCGTGGACGTCATCTCGATCGGCGGGCTCACGCACAGTGTTTCGGCACTGGATCTCGGGCTGGATATTGAGCTGCGAACCGACGCAGAGCCGCGCATGGATGCAGCGCTGAAAGCAGTCTGACTTCCATGATCTTCCTGGACGCTGCAGCCACCACGCCGGTCCGGCGCGAGGTACTCGAAGCCATGTGGCCCTACCTCAGCGGCGAGTTTGGCAACCCATCCAGCCACCACAGCCTGGGTGAAGCGGCGGCCACAGCGCTCGCAGGGGCGAGATCCGCCGTCGCGAAGGTGCTTAATTGCCGCGCGGGTGAGGTGACCTTCACGTCGGGTGGAACAGAGGCGGACAACCTGGCCGTCAAGGGAATCGCACTCGCGCGGCAGGCAGCGGATCCCTCGCTGAAGCGGGTAGTGATAAGCGCCATCGAGCATCCGGCTGTGGAAGAATCCGCCCGCTACCTGGAACGCGTGCATGGCGTCAGCGTGGACGTGGTGCCGGTGGACCGGGACGGAGTGGTCACAGTGGACGCGCTCCGAGCTGTTCTTCGGCCGGACACAGCCATGGTGAGCATCATGTATGCGAACAATGAGATTGGTACTGTCCAGCCCGTCGCGGACCTTGCTGCCGTAGCACATGGGTTTGGCATCCCCTTCCACACTGACGCTGTCCAAGCCGCCGGTTGGTTGAGCTTGGATGTCAAGGCCCTGGGCGTAGATGCGCTGAGCATTTCCGGGCACAAGCTCGGCGCGCCCAAGGGATCCGGAGTCTTGTTCACGAAGGGCCGGATGCGCGTTGAGCCGTTGGTTCATGGTGGAGGCCAGGAGCGGGGAAAGAGGTCCGGAACAGAGAATGTAGCCGGGGCCGTGGCGTTGTCCACCGCCCTGACTTTGAGCGTTGGCGAGCAGCCGGAGCTGGCCTCGCGGGTTTCTGAGTTGCGGGAGCGGTTCGTCTCGCACATCCTCCAAACCGTCCCAGGCGCCCTGTTGACAGGGCATCGAAGCCAGAGGCTGCCATCGATCGCATCGTTCTGCTTCCCTGGAACCAGCGGCGAATCAGTCCTGCTTGAGCTGGAACGCCTCGGCGTGGTCTGCTCCAGCGGCTCCGCCTGTGCTGCCGGATCTGATGCGCCGTCACCGGTGCTGGTGGCGTTGGGCATTGCCCCGGAGATAGCCCAGACGGCCGTCCGCTTCAGCTTCGCCTCAAATGTCACCGAAGCCGAACTGGAGCAAGCTGCTGGAGCCGTGGAAACCGCCGTCGGGCGTGTCCGGAACCTGGCGTCTCCCCAACCCAACTAGTCACACGTTGCCGCCTAGTCACACGTGGCGGGCGCGGCGGAAAATCCAGTGCCTCAACAGGGTGAACCGGACGCCTGTGGCGACGAAGCCCGAGAGCGTCGTGGTCCAGAGTTCTTCACTCACGGTAGCGTCGGGGTGGATGAGATGCAGGATGCCCAGACTCCCTCCAGTGATGACCAGCGCAATGCCAATCACAATCAACCCATGCATGTGGTCCTGGCCGCGTTTCCTGCTGCCGCTGATCTTGAACGTCAACCTGCGGTTCAGTGCTGTATTCATGAGCGACGTGACGATCAACGCCACGGCGTTGGCAAGCTGCGGGTCGATCCAGGGACGCAGCAGCGCGTAGAGGGCAAGCGAAATCGCCGTGCAGAGAATTCCGACGCCGGTGAAGCGAAGCAGTTGCCGGACCACGGGGTACTTGAGGAGGCCGCGATGCCTCTTCCTGGGAGGCTTTTGTAAGGGAGGCGGCCGCAGTTCGGTGGCGTCTGCGGCTGTCTCCATGTGGTTAAGCCTGACACACTATGCGGGCAGGACCTCCCAGGAAGCCTTCGTGACGGGGTTGGAGAGCTCCCCAATTCCTTCCACCCGGCACACCACAGTGTCACCTGGCTGAATGCGTGCGCACTCGGCGGGGAAGCCAGTCAGAATCAGGTCGCCGGGATGCAGGGTCATGAACGAGGACAGGTAGACCAAGATCTCGTCCACTTTCCAGCCGAGGTCCGCGGAGCTGGCGGTTTTGAGCGCGGTGCCGTTGTGGACGATCCCGATGGAAAGATCTGTGGCGTCCAGTTCGGTGACGATCCAGGGACCCGCAGGCGTAAAGGTGTCTTGGCTCTTGGCGCTGATCCAGAGTTCGTCGGTCTTTTGGAGGTCGCGTGCAGAGACATCGTTCCCGATGGTGTAGCCGAGGATTGCCGACCCCGCCGTTTCCAGCGTCAGGCCTCGCGCTGTACGTCCGACGACGACCGTCAGTTCCGCTTCCGGGTCCACATGACCGACGTTCGAACTCAGCTCGATCGCCTCCCCCGGACCAATCACGCTGGACGCGGCCTTGTGAAATGCCTGTGGTTGAAGGTCCCTGCCGGCTTGCCCTGTGTTGTGGGCCATACCAAAGACGTTGGCAGGCACTGAAGGCGCGAGGAAAGTGAAAGCATCCTCAGTCACTCCAATCCCTGATTCCCAACCATGGCGCGACGGGCTACTCGCGTTTGCCCTTGATGCCCCGAAGGGCGAATCGATGACAATCCAGCGCTTCCCCGCCTCCGATTCGAAGTCCCGGGCGTCGTTGGAAACGAAGAATTGTTCGTTCAGGTCCTGTGAATCCAGGGGGCGGACGCGGGCGATGCGACGGGGGAGGCGGGAAGTCATGATGACATCCTACGTCCTCCTGCCATCAGGCAAGCTGCGCCGATCCAAAAGCTACGCTGAAACGGTCACACCAGAGCACTACCGATTGCAGGCCGGAGAGGTCCACGGCGGCGGGGATGACATAGTTCTGGTTGCCGTGCGTGGCTTTGACGGGGCCGAGGTCCACATACCGATCCGAGCGATACTTGTACCAATCGCCTCCTGCCTCAAGGCTGCTGAGCCAGACCTTGACGTCCGGACCATCGCTGCTGGCCAGGTTTTCCAACCTCAGCACACGGGAGCCATCGGGCAGTTCCAGGAGCTGTGCAGTACCAGAAGTCTGATGCTCCTGGGATTGGAAATTGCCGAAGCCCAGCACCACAGGATCGGTGTTGCCTGCTGGCGCTGAGGCTGACGTGTTGGGGGAAAGCGAGCCGTTGCCCTGTGAATCGGTAGTCGGTGCAGTCGAAGGGGACGCCGACGTTGATGCGGGAGGAGCCAGCGGCAGGGCCTCGTTCACGCTGCTGCTCGTAAACAGCCGCCAAGGCTGGAACAGGGCGGCGGCAACGATGACCAGGAACACGACCGTTGCGCCGACCGTGGTGGCAAGGATCCTGTGAGCACGGATCATCCCGCCGATTCTGTTCATGCTCCAAGGCTAGGCTTTTACGGTCTGTCCGAGGGCGCTCCAGAACTTACGGTTCCGTGACGCTGCGCCGGGCCCCTCGCCCAATTGGCGTTAGCCGTCTCCTAAATACAGCTCACCCACTGGTACCTCGGCTGCGAGTCGGTTGGCCGGTCCGGCTAAGGGGCACGCCCAGGCTTCGTTGTAGGCGCAAGACGGGTTGTAGGCGAAGTTTAGGTCCACGATGAACTCCTGCCGTTCATCGATGCGCCGAACACCGTGGTAGGCGCCCTTCACTGTGTCCAAAAGGTATCTTCCGGCGCCGTAGCTTCCACCGGCTTTGCCGGCGGTAGCGTCGCGCAAAGGCACGAAGATGCCGCCGCCGTAGCTTCGCAGCCGCCAAACGGCCAAGGATCCGAGTCCAGGCAACTCAAAGGTTCCAATCCTCACAAACGGAACTACGCCGTCGGTCCCTGTTTCAACATTCATTTCCTGTCCCGTCCCCTCCGGTGACAGCGGAACGTACATCCGGAAGGCGGGGTCATAGTCGGCCGTGCGCAACCCGGCGAAGGATGCTTTCATCTCTGCTGTCAGAGCCGACGCGGGATGGGTGGCAAACATCCGGTCCCGCTCCTGGCGCCAATAGTTGTGTGCATCGAACGGATCTGTAGCTGCGAGCTGCCGCACTTGGTCATAGAGGGCGAAGGTCCGCAACCGCCAATCCGCAATATCAACAGCGGACATGTTGGGCATGTTGTCCTCGAATGCGTCGTGCTGATCGGGAGCCATGTCTTCAGCCTAGTACGACGTCAAATCCCGTGTCGGGCCTTACCCGCCGATAAGCTGTGCGCATGAACGGCACCACCCATCCGAACCGTACGACGACGCTTCGGCTCAGCACAGTGGCACTGAGTGTCATCCTGCTCACGGCCACCGCGGCCTGTTCCACTGAGAACAAGGGCCCACAGGTTTCCCAGACCTCCGGTTCCCATCCAAACAGTTCCGAATCAGGCCTCCCGTCCCAGGGCTCCGGATCAGAAAGTACGACGCCGTCACGAGACGCCGTCTCCAGCACGCCGTCCGCGACACCCGGTTCAACTGCTGCATCCACCTCGGACCCCAGCCCGGCAGCCACGGCATTGACCTGGAAGACCTACACGGATCCCGCCAAAAAGGTCAGCTTCGAACTCCCGGAGAATTGGATTGCCCAGTCTGTCACGGCTGAAGCCGGCTCACTTCCGGGTGCCCTGAAGGTCGAAGTCAAAGATGGCGGGGGCCGATACATCGCGACCCTGCAGACAGGACTGCCTCCTGCAGGGCCTATCGCTTGCCCCGCTGGCCAAAGCCATCCCTACATAGTTATCAGCAGTGCGCCATTGGATGTTCCGCACTCCGATGGTCCGGACACCATCGATCCCCGCGTCGTTTTCCGCGTGATCCAAGGCTACAAATTCTTCGGTTCCTTCGGCATCACCAACATGGTGGCTGGCGTCGACGGCCAGGCTTGCGAACTAAGGAACCGCGTTCAGGGACCTTCCGGCAAGGGCGACTACTCTTTCGGGGATGTTACAGCGGTCCATGCCTTCGTCGCCGATGAAAAAGTAGCCCCGGCAAAGACTTTTGACACCTTGGACCTGGCCGCGAAGTACGTCGCCCATGATTCTGAATTCGCCAACGTCCAACGGATGCTACTGTCTCTGAAGGTCAATCTGTAGTCCTGCGGTTGGCTGATCCATATAACGGCGGCATCGGGGCTGTCCCGCCGCAACCCACCCCGGAGATTAATGGAACGCAACGTTGCTGCCAAGCTCGTTTTCAAGTCTGTAGCCAACACGAAAGTGGCAATGGCCATCGCCGTGGCCAACAATCCGGGGTACGAGTCAGTAACGGAAACACTCTCCATCACTCTTGATGGGAACGAGATTCCCTTTGCTGAACTCAGCGACCATCACGGGGGCCGCTTCCAATACATGGAATTCACGGAGCCCAGCGAAGTGACTGTTGACTACCAAGCCACGGTCCATGGCTTCGCAGACCGCGACACACCCTCTCCCATGGAACTCATCCGGTACGTCCGGCCGAGCCGCTACGCCGAATCTGATCGGTTGCTGCCCACCTCTTATGCCGAGTTCGGCAGCCTTAGCGGGGCCGAACTGCTCCACGCTGTCCGTGATTGGGTCAATGGAGAGCTGCGCTACGTCAGTGGATCCTCGCGAGGAACCGACGGTGCGGTGGAGACGCTCCTCCACCGCCGCGGTGTTTGCCGTGACTTCGCACACTTGGCCATTGCCCTCTTGAGGGCCAAGGATGTGCCGGCCCGCCTCGCAGCTGTGTACGCACCCGGTTTGAGTCCCATGGACTTCCACGCTGTGGCAGAGGCCTACATAGATGATGGATGGCACATCATTGATCCGACTGGGCTGGCGCCGCGCGAGTCCATGCTTCGCATCACGGCAGGACGGGATTCTTCAGATACAGCATTCTTGTCCACGGTGGGTGGGAGCCTGTCGCTGAAGACCCTCAAGGTCAGCGCATCAGTCAACGGCGAGCTCCCTGTGGAGGATCCACGGCACCTCGTCCGCCTGCACTGAGATGACGTGCCCTGAGATGACCGCCCCTGAGACGACGGGGAGCGGCACCCCTACCTGTGCGTTGCCTGGTGTCCTGCCACTGAGGCCCGTAGCTTCTCCGTCAGCCGCAACAGTTCCCGCTGCTCCTCGACTGTAAGCGCCGGCCCAACGAGTTGGGCAATATCGCGCACGTGTTCCCGACCAATCGTTTTCTGCAACTCGCTGCCTGATTCTGTCAGGGACAGCAGTACTCCACGGCCGTCGTCGGGCGCTGTTGTCCGCTCCACCAAACCGCGCTTCTCCAGCCTGTCCACCAAACGGCTCAGGCTGGACTGGCTCAGCAGCACTTTGTCATTGATCTCGTTCAACCGCAGCTGGCCGGAAGGGCATCGCGAGAGTGTAAACAGGACGTCATACTCCTTGACCGGCAGGGACTTGAACGCCGGACCTGATTGAAGTTTCCGCATCACCGCCACCTGGGAGCGGAACAGCGACTCCCAGGTCTCGGCGGCGAGGCGAACGGCGGAGGACGCCGAAGGGTTGGACATCAGGCCTCCTGACCCGGGGCTCCAGCTGGAGCGGACTCGTTGACGCTGGCCTCCATGGCCGCAGCAACGCGCGAAGCGTGCGTCGGCGCGTCCGGCACGTTGGCCGGCTTCAGGGCAGCATATTCCTTGCGGAGCACGGGAAGGACTTCTTCGCCGAAGAGGTCAAGCTGCTCCAGGACGGTCTTCAGAGGCAGACCCGCGTGATCGATCAGGAACAACTGCCGCTGGTAGTCGCCAAAGAATTCACGGAAGGTGAGCGTCTTCTCGATGACTTCCTGCGGACTGCCCACGGTCAGGGGTGTCTGTGACGTGAAGTCCTCCAAGGAAGGACCGTGACCGTACACCGGTGCGTTGTCGAAGTATGGGCGGAACTCCTTGACGGCGTCCTGGGAGTTCTTCCTCATGAAGAACTGTCCACCAAGGCCCACGATTGCTTGGTCGGCCGTGCCGTGCCCATAGTGCTCGTAGCGCTCGCGGTACAGGCCAATCAACTGCTGGTAGTGCTCCTTGGGCCAGAAGATGTTGTTGGCGAAGAAGCCGTCACCATAGTAGGCAGCTACTTCGGCGATCTGCGGCGTGCGGATGGAGCCGTGCCAGACGAAGGGGGCAACGCCGTCGAGCGGGCGCGGTGTAGAGGTGAAGTTCTGCAGGGGGGTGCGGAACTTGCCCGACCAATTGACCGTATCCTCATCCCACAGCTTGCGGAGCAGGCTGTAGTTTTCGATCGCGAGCTCGATCCCGTCCTGGATGTTCTTTCCGAACCAAGGGTATACAGGCGCCGTGTTGCCGCGCCCAAGCACCAAGTCAACCCTGCCATCGGAGAGATGCTGCAGCATCGCAAAGTCCTCGGCGATCTTGACCGGGTCATTGGTGGTGATCAGGGTTGTGGCCGTGGACAACGTGATGCGCTCGGTCTGGGCCGCGATATAAGCCAGGGTGGTCGTTGGGGAGGAGGAGAAGAAGGGGCGGTTGTGGTGCTCGCCAATGGCGTAGACATCCATGCCGATTTCTTCGACCTTTTTGGCAATGGCAACGGAGGCCTTGATGCGTTCGTTCTCCGTGGGCGTACGGCCCGTGGTGGGGTCAGTGGTGATGTCACTGACGCTGAATACGCCGATCTGCATGATGTGCCTTTCTCCCTGCCCGTGGTCCCGGGCTCTGTAAACAGTGTATCTCAAACTAGATGCATTTGCATGTATCAGTTCCTGTAACAGGGCAGGGCCGGGAATTGTTCCCGGCCCTGTTGGCTGCTGATGCGGCTCTACTCCGCGGGGTTGTTCGCCGCCCGGCGTCCCGTAATCCGGGGCACCATGCCGGTGGTCCAGTCGACGAAGTCGTCGTGGCCGTTCCCGCCATTTCCCGTATCCGGCGTGACTTCGGGGCGGTGCTGCAGCTGCTTCAGGAGTTGTTTTTTCTCCCGGCGTCCTTCCACCAGTTTGTAAAGGACGGGGACCAGGATGAGTGTCAGCGCCGTTGAAGACACCAGGCCACCGATCACGACGATTGCCAGCGGCTGCGAAATGAACCCTCCGCCACCGGTGAGGCCCAGGGCCATAGGGGTCAGCGCGAACACTGTGGCCAATGCCGTCATCAGGATGGGTCGCAGGCGTTGGCGGGCGCCGTGGGTGATGGCATCGGCCACGCTCATGCCCGGTGTGCCGTTGTGTGGTTTGCGGTACTGGTTGATGAGGTCGATCAGAACGATTGCGTTGGTGACCACGATGCCAACCAGCATCAGCATGCCAATCAGCGATGGCAACCCCAGGGGAACGCCCGTCGCCAATAGCAAGCCCACAGCGCCTGTCGCGGCGAAGGGAACAGAAACCAGGAGGATCAACGGCTGCACCAACGATTTGAAGGCAGCCACCATGATCACGTAGACGATCGCGATCGCAGCCAGGAGAGCCAAGCCAAGCTGACGGAAGGACTCCGCTTGCTGCGTCGTAGCACCACCAATGGCGGCCGTTACGCCGGCAGGCAGCTCAACGGACGCCAACCGCTTCTGCACTTCGGTGCTGACGCTGCCCAGATTGGAACCCGAGGGCGTCACGGTTACCTTCGCGGTCCGCTGGCCGTTGCTGCTCGTGATGGACACAGGCGCATCGACTTGTTCGACGGTGGCGATACTCTCCAGCGTCACGGGACCACGCGCCGTCGGGAGTGGCAGTGCCCGGACTGAGGTGATGCTGGTGAAGCGTGTCCCTTTTCCAATTTGGACGGGGTAGTCGTTGGTCTCGATGCGTACTGTCCCTGCGGGGACCGGGCTGACTGTCGATGCCAGGAAGGCACCCACTTGTTCCTCCGTCAGTCCGGCTGCCACTGCCTTCGCCCGATCCACGCGCACCTGGACTACGGACTGGTTCGCGGCGAGGTTGGTGGACACCTCGGTGCTGCCGGGAACGTCCTGCATCGCCTTTACCATGGCGTCACTTGCAGACTGAAGATCAGCCGAGTTTGCGGCCTTGATGGTGATGTCCACGGTGGATGATGTGCCAAATCCGCCCTGCTGCGAACCCACACTGATCTTGCCTGCGGCGCCCTGGAGCTTGGAGCGGACATCATCCTGAAGCTTCTTCTGGTTCGCTTTCTCGTCCGTAACGATCGTGAAGGTCGAGTTGGAGGAGCCAGTTGACGTTAGCGCGGCGAAGCCAGACTGGGCGTTACCAGAGGTCACCTGGACGTCTTTGATGCCCTCCATGCCTCGGAGCATGTCCTCCACCTTGGTGGCTTCAGCGCTGGTAGCCTCCAGGCTCGTTCCTGCCGGAAGGACCTGACGCACTGTCATGCTGTTCTCGCCGGATCTCCCCAGCAGGTCTGTGGCAAGCAGCGGCGACACCGCGAGCGTTGCCACCAGCACCAAGGCCGCCGCAGACAAGGTGAGGACGGGGTGCTTCTGCGTCTTCGCGAGGATAGGTAAGTAACCTCGCTGGAGCCGACTCCGCTGTTCGGCCTCCCGGGCCTTCGCTGCAGCCTCCCTGCGCGTCATTGCTGATTCGGCATCTGGCCGAGGCGAAGGAAGGAACCAGTAAGCCAGGACGGGAACGATCGTGAGGGAAACCAGCAAGGATGACAACAGGGCGATGGTTACCGTCAGCGCAAAGGGCCGGAACAACTCACCTGCCAGATCGCCCACGAACGCGATGGGCAGGAAAACGGCCACGGTGGTCAACGTGGACGCAGTGATGGCGCCGGCAACTTCCCGGATGGACGTCAAGATGGCGGCCAGCTTGTGCTCGCCATAACTCAAATGGCGCTTGATGTTCTCAATCACCACGATCGAATCATCAACGACCCGGCCAATGGCGATGGTGAGCGCACCAAGAGTGAGGATGTTCAACGAGTAGCCCGTGGCGGAAATGCCAATGAACGTGATCAGGAGGGAAAGGGGGATGGACACGGCCGTAACCAGCGTGGACCGTACGGACATCAGGAAGACCAGGATGACAGCGACGGCAAATCCCAGGCCCAGGAGCCCTTCAGTAGTGAGGTCCTTGATGGACTTCTCTATAAAAGGAGCCTGGTCGAAGACGGGCGTGAACGCAGCGTTGTTCCCCAGCTCCGCCTCCATCGGCGCAAGCGCATCCCGCACCGCATGCGAAATCGCCACAGTGTCGCCTTCGGGCTTCTTGGTGACTGACAGCGCAAGTGTTGGCTTGCCATTTGTGCGCGTGATGGATGTGGCAGGGTCGTCTTCGATGCTGACGTCGGCAACAGTTCCGATGGTGGCGGAATCTTTTGCGCCCGATATCGGCAAGCCCTTGATGACTTCAAGGGAATCAACCGGGCTGCCCAGTTGCAGGGATAGGGTTTTGCCCTGGTCCTCTAAGGTGCCCACAGGAACCAGCGTGCCGTTGTTCTTCAGTGCGCTGCTGATCGACTGGATGGACGCACCCTTCGCCGCGAGATCGGCAGGACGGGGCTGGATCAGGATGTGCTGCTTGGAGCCGCCAGTCAGATCGGCGCCGCGGACGCCGTCGATCTTTTGCAGTCGGGGAACGCTCAAGCGCTGGAGGTCGGCATTGAGTTCGCTGAGTGGTTTGTCAGAGGAGACAGCCAGGAACACGATGGGAAAGTCGCTGATGTTGCCGGCAATGGATTGCGGCTCGACGTCGGCCGGAAGCACGCGTTTGGCGTTGGAAATCGCGCGGTCGATCTGGTTCCGTGCACGGTCAAGGTTGGAGCCGTACGTGAACACCATGGTGATCTGCGAAACACCGTTGCGGGATGTGGAGGTGGTGGACTCAAGTCCCTCGACGCTGTTCAGGGCCGTCTCAAGGGGCCTGCTCAGCTGCTTGTCCACTACTTCGGGAGAAGCGCCGGGCATGGACGTGATAACTGTGATCTGCGGGAACTCGATCGAGGGAATAAGTTCCTGCTTGAGCGAGCCCATGGTGATCACGCCGAACACCGCCGCAAAGACGGTGATCAGCGCGATCAGGGCACGGTTTCCCAGGGACAAAGTGGCCAGACGGAACATTGCATAGTCTCCTGAGATCTACGGAACAATTCGGCTGACGGGAACCCGGCCGCAGCCCCGGCCGGCTTAGCCCTGGAGGGCGTTGGCCACTTCAAGTTGCAATGACCGTGCAGTGCTTGCCTCAAGCTCGGCGGCAAGCTCAGGGTTCTCGTTAAGCTTCACGCCATAGCCCGGCATCATGTCCTTGAGCTTGGACTGCCAACCCTTGAAGTTCTTGGGGAACGTCTTCTGCAGCAGTTCAATCATGATCGGAACAGCAGTGGAAGCTCCCGGAGACGCACCCAGAAGGGCGCCGATGGAACCGTCGCGGGACGCGATGACCTCAGTACCGAACTGCAGGATGCCGCCCTTTTGCGGGTGCTTCTTGATGATCTGGACACGCTGGCCTGCAGTGATCAGCTCCCAATCATCGCCAACGGCCTCGGGATAGTACTCACGCAAGGACTCCACCTTCGCCTCGTGGCGCTTGGCCACCTCTTTGATGAGGTACGCCGTGAGGTCCATGTTGTCCTTGGCCACCGCCAGCATCGGAATAATGTTTCCCGGGCGGATGGACAGCGGGAGGTCAAGGTAGCTGGAGGTTTTCAGGAAGTTCGTGGAGAAACCAGCGTACGGGCCAAAGAGGAGGGAACGCTTGCCTTCAACAAACCGGGTGTCCAAGTGGGGGACGGACATGGGTGGGGCGCCAACGGAAGCCTGGCCATAGACCTTGGCGCTGTGCTGCGAGGTGATGGAGTCGTCGGTGCAGCGGAAGAACTGGCCGGATACGGGGAATCCGCCGTAGCCCTTGCTTTCCGGAATGCCCGAGGCCTGAAGCAGGTGGAGTGCTCCACCGCCGGCTCCTACGAAGACGAACTTGGCGTGGATGCGGCCGTGCTCACCCGACTTGGGGTGTTTGAGGGAAAGATCCCAACCGCCGCCTGATGCACGATGGATGTTGGTGACGTCGTGACCAAAGTTGACCTCGGCGCCAGTGTTCCGCAGATAGCCGGTCAGTTCGCGGGTCAATGCGCCGAAATCGACGTCGGTGCCTTCCGCCGCGCGGGTGGCGGCAACGCGCTGCTTGCGGTCCCGGCCCTTGACGATGAGGGGCGCCCACTTGGCGATCTTGTCCTGGTCCTCGGTGTATTCCATGCTGCGGAACAGCGTGTTGGGCTTGAGGGCCTCGTACCGGGTCTTCAGGAAGTTCGCGTGATCATCGCCGATGACGAAGCTCATGTGCGGAACAGTGTTGATGAAGCCCTTGGGGGAGCCAATGACATTGCTGTCCACCAGATGGGACCAGAACTGGCGCGAAAGCTGAAACTGCTCATTGATGTGGATGGCCTTGGAAGGATCCACGGAGCCGTCCTTGGCCGCGGGGGAGTAATTAAGCTCACACAGCGCAGCATGTCCGGTGCCGGCGTTGTTCCATGGTCCGGAGCTTTCGAGTCCCGCTTCGTCGAGTCGTTCAAAGAGGGAGATGGTCCAGGTGGGTTCGAGTTGCTTGAGGAACGCACCAAGGGTGGCACTCATGATTCCGCCGCCAATAAGGACGACGTCGGCATGTTGAGTCTTGGAAATGAAGGTCACGATCAATCTCCGTTAGCGGCGGCACTGGCTGTCACAGAATATCCCCGCGCAGACGCAATACTGAAATTGCAGGGAATCGTCAAGGCTTTAAGCGGACGTTTGTGAAAACTTCGTTGAGGACAGGTGAAGCGGGGTAACTTTCCACCTTGTCGGACAGGGCCAGCGCAGAGATAGGGAAGGCTATGGGCACGGCCGGTACCGACGCCGCTATCTCGGCATTGATGGACTGGTACTGGGTGTTGCGGTCATCGCCGTTGGGCAGGGCGCGGGCTCGCTCGATCTTGTGGAAGACTTCCGAATCCGTGTATCCGAACTCGCCCCTGGGCTCTCCGAAAAGCGGGCCCAGGAAGTTGTCAGCATCGGCATAGGAGCCATTCCAGCCCAGGAGGTGCAGTGCGTGGTCGCCAGGGGACTGCACCTTTTGAAGATAGCCATCCTCCCAGTCCACGGGAACCGGCTTGATGTTGATTCCTACGGCAACCAGTTGGCGGCTGATCTCGGCGTAGATCTTCTCTGGTGTGGGCATGTAAGCCCGAGTGGCGTTCAGCGGATAGTAGAACTTCAGTTCCTCGCCCTTGTAGCCGGCCTTCTCCAGAAGCTCCTTGGCCTTCTCAGGGTTGTATCCCAAAGAAGGGGCGTTGTTGTTGAAACCACTGAGCTTCGGGGGAACAAATTGTGAAGCTTGCGCCGTGTTGTCGATGAAGAACCTGCGGATCAGTGATTCCTTATCAATAGCCATCTCGATGGCCTGGCGGACCTCCAGCTTGTCCAACGGTGCAACCGCTTGGTTCATACCGAGGTACATCACCGAGAACGGGTCACGCTGGATGATCTGGACACCCTTTTTGACAAGTTGATCAAAGGTTCCGGACGTCACGAGATCGTAGGCGTCGATCTTGCCGTCAAGGAGCGCTTGCTGGCGCGTTTCTGCGTGGTCGTAAGGAATGAAGTTGATAACGCCGATTTGGCCCCTGTTGCCCCAGTAGCCCTTGTAGCTGGCCAACGTGATCTTGTGTTCGTCCCAGGCCGTGAATGCGTAAGGACCTGTCCCCACCGGATGGCTGGCGTAGGCGGACACCGCCTGGCCATTTTGCACCTTGTCCAGGACGTTGGCCTTCTGCCCTTCAAGGGCGGTGGGCGAGGAGATCGCAAAGGCGGGCAGCGTCAGGGCCTGCAGGAAACCAGTGAAGGGTCGGGTGAGGTTGATCTGGACGTTGCTGGCGGAAACAACCTTGCAGTCCTTGAAGATCGAAAACACTGGCTCGTCCGAATAGGCTTTGAAGACGTTTTGGAAAGAGATCCCGGGCGCTTGTTTCCTCAGGTCGGCGGGAAACGTAAACCAGCGGTTGAAGTTGGCGCAAACGGCGGCGGCATCGAACGGAGTTCCATCATGGAAAGTTACTTTTTCACGGAGCTTGAAGTCGTAGCTCAGCCCGTTGTTGCTGTCTTTCCATTCCGTGGCGAGCAGCGGGGTAGTCTGCCCGGTGGTGCCGTCCACGCCTACAAGTCCCTCAAGGACCTGTCGGGTCACACGGTATGACTCCGAATCCGCTGTCATCGCAGGGTCGAGCCCCAGCGGCATGGATGCTGTACCGAAATTGAAGGTAGCCTTCGGCTCCGCAGCTGCCGTGCTGCTTGCCGATGATGACGCTGCGGGCCCCGGCGTTCCGGTACATGATGCCAGTCCCAAAATCAGCAGGACTGCCGTGAACGGTATTCCCAGCCGCCGTATCTTGCTGCTTGCCACTCTTGTCCCCTCAAGCCGGTCGGAAGTGCTGTGGCCGGCTTCGGCCAGACCGCATTCCAGTCTAGTTGAACGCCCCCGGTGCCGGTTCGGGCGTGTTGCGGGGCAAAGTCCCCGTCTGCTTGAGGAAAAACACCCCCGGTCCGAATGAAATGCTCAGTGAACCGGGGGTGTTTGAAGAATCCGTGGTTCTTCACCACTGTGTTGCTGCCGTGTTGCTCCAACTGCTGTTGTTCCAACTGCTGTGCGCAAGGGGGGACTTGAACCCCCACGCCCGAAGGCACAGGAACCTAAATCCTGCGTGTCTGCCAATTTCACCACTCGCGCTGGCTGGCCACTGGACTGCCCTATGGGCTGACCGGAGCCTTCTTCCGGCCTCCAGTGTACCCGCTACTTGTCGAGTTTGAGGTCGCGGCGAAGCTTGGCGACGTGCCCTGTGGCTCTGACGTTGTACTGGGCCAGGTGGACCTTTCCGTCCGGGTCCACCACGATCGTGGAACGGATCAAGCCCATGTACGTGCGGCCATAGTTCTTTTTCTCGCCCCAGGCGCCATAGGCCTCGGCCACCGAATGATCTTCGTCCGAGAGTATGCGAAACGTCAGTTGTTCTTCCGCCGCAAACTTGGCGAGTGCCTTGACTGAATCCGGAGAGACTCCTACTACTTCATAACCCGAAGCCTGCAGGGATGCGAGGCTATCCCGGAAATCACAAGCCTCTTTGGTACAGCCGGGCGTCGATGCTGCCGGATAAAAATAGACAATCGTCTTACGTCCACGGAAGTCCGAAAGACTGACGTCGTTGCCATCTTGGTCTTGAAGAGTGAAGTCCGGGGCTACGCCACCGGGAATAAGACGTTCCGCCATAATTTGCTCCTTGCTAACGTTCGCGACTCCCCAGTTTAGTGGCCAGAAGCAACGGCAACAGCCTCCACGCGCATATACTGTCGGCATGCCAGATATGGAGAGATGGCCCACGACGCGATTGCTTTCAACGGCTGCGCGACTCGTGGAAATCTCGTGGAATGAAAAATTGAAGAACATCGGACTGACGCATGCCGGCGTGATCGCCATGGAAGTCCTTGCTGCAAAAGGGCCCATTACACAGGCTGCTTTGGCTGAAGTTGCCAGGGTCAAGGCGCAGACCATGGGCACTACTCTTGCAAGGCTTGAGCTGCACGGGCACGTAAGTCGTCAGCGCAGCGACTCGGATCGTCGCAGTCACGTTGTGACGCTCACAGACGCCGGCTCCGCAGCTTTGGCCGAGGCAGTGCGGCTTGAGCAGGACGTGCTCGCCCTGGTTCAGGTCGACACCGCCCGGCTGCGCGACGAACTCAAGATCGTGGTCCGGGGACTTGCCGGAATGCCTGCGCTCGACCGCCCAGCGGGGGACGCCAACCCTCAGGCTTGAATAAGAAAAGGCTCCGGATCGTAGCAACGATCCGGAGCCTTTCCTATTCTGTGCACCCCCCGGGACTCGAACCCGGAACCCATTGATTAAGAGTCAATTGCTCTGCCAGTTGAGCTAGAGGTGCAGCTATTGTTTCGGTCAATACGAAGGAGTCATATTCTCCATTGACGTCCGCAACGACAGATAACTCTACACCACTTTTTGACGGCGGCTAACCAGAATTATCCCGGCGTGATGCATTCCACGAAGAGCAGTGTTCGAGCGGAACAAGGCAACGAAAAAAGGCCCTGGAGTGAATATCACTCCAGGGCCTTTCGTTGGTGCACCCCCCGGGACTCGAACCCGGAACCCATTGATTAAGAGTCAATTGCTCTGCCAGTTGAGCTAGAGGTGCAGCTGTTGATTTCGACCCAAACCCGGGGGCTTTTGTTCCCTCGGCGATCTCCGCAACGACATGTAACTCTACACGACTTCGGCGGATGAGGGAAATCGGCGGCGCCAAGGGTCCTGGGTTCACGAAGAGCGCCTCAAAATCAGCGCAAAATCAGGGTTTCTGTTGTTGCTGAGGACCCACAACGTCCCGTCGGGAGCCTTGGCGACATCCCTCAGCCGACCATACTCGCCTGTGAAGTAAGCCACAGGTGAACCCGCCTTGTTGCCGTTGAGCGGGATGGCCCAAAGCCGTTGGCCGCGAAGGGCTCCGGTGTAAGCCACGCCGTCGGCAATTTCCAATCCGCTGGGCGATGCGTCTGAGGTTGAAGGCCAAACAACTTTGGCGTCGATGAACCCGCTGCGGCCGGGGGCTCCTGTCACTGTGGGCCAACCATAGTTGCCGCCAGGGGTAATGAGGTTTAGTTCGTCGTCCACGTCCGGACCAAACTCGCTGGCCCACAACCTTCCTTCGTTGTCCCACGCCAAGCCCTGAACATTCCGGTGTCCATAGCTATAGACAGGGTTTTCACCGAACGGGTTGCCCGGAGCAGGGCGTCCTTCGGGAGTCAGCCGCAGGATCTTTCCACCCAAGGCGTGTGTATCCTGTGGCTGTTCCCGGCGCTGCGAATCGCCGGTGCCCACATACAGGAATCCGTCAGGGCCAAAACGGATCCGGCCACCGTTATGGGTAGAAGCCTTTGATATGCCGGAAAAGACCACTTCAGGGCCGCCAAGCCTCAAAGCGCCTCCCGGCTCTTCCGACAAGTGCATTCTGGCGATCCGGTTGTCGGTGGCTGACGTGAAATAGGCGTAGAGCCAGTGGTCACTGGCGAATGCAGGAGACAAGGCAAGGCCCAGCAGGCCGCCTTCACCACCAGGTTCGACGCCGGCAACCTCGCCAATGGTTGTGGCCCCGCCGTTACGAATGCTCTTGACCTGGGCCGAATCGCGTTCGGACACGACGGCTGTGCCGTCCGGCAGGAAGACGATGGACCAGGGCAGCTGCAGGCCGGCGTCGACCTTTTGCTGTACCTCCAGTTTTCGTGGGACAGCAGGCGGCGCTGACTCCGATGCAGGGCCCGTCCCTGGCGATACGGGGACACTGGAACTGATGGAGCCCTCAGGCGTGGCGGCCGAACCAGGCGACGACGGACTACCCGTGCAAGCCGCTGACAGGCCCGCCAGTAAAAGAGCGGCCAGAAGCCTGGCCGAAGTTCGGGCGGGCATCAACCCGCAGAAACCGGTGGCGGGTCGGCCGTCAGCTCTTACTGCACCTCTGCCCATATCGCTTGTTCCGTTTAGTGCCTGTTCCTTGGGGGAGGGCGGAACCCGGCCGCTTCCGCATGTGCGGCCGATTCAAACCACACATCGGCGGTGGCTTCGTCATAGCCCGCGGCATCTTCATCGTGATAGGTCATGGTTGAAGCGTCGGCCTTCACCGGGTAGCCCTCGGGGCCGCTGCCGTCTGCTCCGGCGCTGGCTGAGCCAACCCCATATGGATGTTCAGCCGCGAGATGGCCCGTTGGTGTCATTGAATCTTCGTCGTCCATTTCAGCAGCCGCGGTCTCGGCGCCGGCGAGGGTGGCTGAGTGTGCATCCGTGTATTCGTGATGGTGGATCGCAGTGCCGCCTGCGTCAGTCCACGAGGATTCCCACTCAGCTTTGTCTGCTGCGTTGGTGTCCGCTGACTCCTCCACCTTTGGCGTATCATCTGCGCGCGTCACGTCATCCGCCGTCACTCCGTCCCCGGAGCCGGAAGCCGCTGGCTCAGAAATCGCAGGCTCGGCCGCCGGGGGTTCAGATGCTGGCGTTCCGGCAGCCTCCCAGTCATCGACATCACCGGCAGTGACCTGTGCATCCGTGTCCACCACTGGCTCATCGACCACTGGCTCGTCGACCTCCGGCGTTTCAATCACAGGTTCGTCCACCGGCGGTCCAGCCTGAGCTTCGGTTTCGACGCGTGATTCCATGCTGGATTCGACGGGGCCGCTGCCCTCAGCCGCTGCCTTCCCCATATTCGTAACCCCAGCCAGGCCCGCTACGCCAGCCACCGCCGCGGCTGTATCGGGCATCGACATCGTGTCGCTGGGTTCCATGGCAGCTGGTGCGGCAGTGCCTGTCCGTCCGGGAGTCCCGGTGCCAGGGGCAGTGCCCAAAGGTCCAGTTGAGGAATTCCTGGCGTTGTTGCGGCTCAGGAGCCACCAAACAATCGCGACGATCAGCACAATAACAATGACCCAAATCAACCAGTCCATGGTGAGGCCCTTCTGCTCACAGGGTGCAGTTAGTGGTATTTCCGACGTTACGTGGCTGCTAATGGGGTGTCCAGCGTTTAGGGGCCGTCCAGCCTGGGTTGTGATGGAGTTGGTGATCCCATGAAAAGGGGCTCAGATTTTCCGCGCTGACGAGGAAATATTCTTACCTTCGTGCTTAACCCGGGAGGATTACGTCGTGGGCCGCTGCCGTGGACACATAGACTTTGGACCATGAGCGACGCCACCCAAATTGCGACAGATACCAAACCGGACATCAAGCCCCGCAGCAGGGTCGTAACCGACGGAATTCACGCCGCGCCCGCGCGTGGCATGTTCCGTGCGGTGGGGATGGGGGATGACGACTTCGCCAAACCACAAATTGGTGTCGCCAGTTCGTGGAATGAAATTACCCCCTGCAACCTGTCCCTCAATCGTCTTGCGCAGGGCGCCAAGGAAGGTGTCCACGCCGGTGGTGGATTCCCTATGCAGTTCGGCACCATCTCCGTCTCGGATGGTATTTCCATGGGCCACGAGGGCATGCACTTCTCGCTCGTTTCCCGCGAGGTCATAGCCGATTCCGTGGAAACGGTGATGCAGGCCGAGCGCATTGATGGCTCGGTGCTCCTTGCCGGGTGCGACAAGTCCCTCCCCGGCATGCTGATGGCTGCGGCCCGGCTGGACCTCGCCTCGGTATTCCTCTACGCCGGATCGATCATGCCCGGTTGGGTCAAGCTCGAGGACGGCTCGGAGAAGGAAGTCACGCTTATTGATGCCTTCGAAGCCGTCGGCGCCTGTGCCGCAGGCAAGATGAGCATGGAGGACCTCACTCGTATCGAAAAGGCAATTTGCCCGGGCGAAGGTGCCTGTGGCGGTATGTACACGGCCAACACGATGGCATGCATCGGTGAGGCGCTGGGAATGTCCCTCCCGGGTTCGGCCGCTCCGCCCTCGGCAGACCGCCGTCGTGATGACTTTGCACGCAAGTCCGGCGAAGCTGTGGTGAACCTGCTTCGCCTCGGAATCACCGCCCGCGACATCATGACCAAGAAGGCGTTCGAAAATGCCATCGCGGTCACCATGGCGTTCGGCGGATCCACCAACGCAGTCCTGCACTTGCTAGCCATTGCCCGCGAAGCCGAGGTGGAACTGACGTTGGACGATTTCAACCGCATTGGCGACAAAATCCCGCACCTCGGTGACCTGAAGCCCTTCGGTCGCTACGTCATGACTGATGTGGACAAGATTGGCGGCGTGCCGGTCATCATGAAGGCACTTCTCGACGCCGGGCTGCTGCACGGCGACTGCCTTACCGTCACCGGCAAGACGCTTGCCGAGAACCTTGCCTCGATCAACCCGCCGGACCTTGACGGAAAGATCCTTCGGGCACTGGACAACCCCATCCACAAGACCGGTGGTATCACCATCCTCCACGGCACCATGGCTCCGGAAGGGGCCGTGGTGAAGAGCGCCGGCTTCGACGCCGACGTCTTTGAGGGCACAGCCCGCGTCTTTGAGCGCGAGCAAGAGGCCCTCAACGCACTGGACAATGGCGAGATCCACAAGGGCGACGTTGTGGTCATCCGCTATGAAGGACCCAAGGGTGGTCCCGGCATGCGCGAAATGCTTGCGATCACCGGTGCCATCAAGGGCGCTGGACTGGGCAAGGATGTGCTGCTGCTGACCGATGGCCGCTTCTCCGGCGGGACCACCGGTTTGTGCATCGGCCACGTTGCGCCTGAAGCGGTCGACGGCGGTCCCATCGCCTTCGTCCAGGACGGTGACCGCATCCGTGTGGACATTGGAGCACGTTCATTCGACCTCCTGGTGGACGAAGCTGAGCTTGAAGCCCGCAAGGTTGGCTGGGAGCCCCTTCCAGCGAAGTTCACCAAGGGTGTTTTGGCCAAGTACGCAAAGCTGGTCCACAGCGCCTCGACCGGCGCTTACTGCGGCTGATGCCGGACCCCGGACTCCCCGGCCTTGGCAGGGGAGTCCGGCAGGCGGACAGCCCTGTCCATATGGTGAGATACGATGGTGGTCAATTGACACGTATCTCACTTAGAGGGAACACTGAACGCATGATCTCATTCGTTACCGTCGGCGTCGTCGTACTTACCAAGCGCGTGGCTTAGCCCGACTGGTAACGAACTGTCACGCGCAACCCCTCGAAAAGCCGCAAGGCTGAGGGGTTTTTTTATTCCCCGAAGCAAGACCCATCAACTGAAGATCCACTAAGGAAGAGTCCGATGAGCAAAGGATCGCCGATCAGCCCCTCGCTGATGGCTGCAAAGTCCGCTGGAGTCCCAAAGGCTCCGGAAAAGGTCGACCGAACGGCTGAGGCCGTCGTCGTCGACACTGCTGCACCTCTCTCTCCTGTACTTGGGCCGAACAACGTTGTACCCCCAACGGTGATGACCGGCTCGCAAGCAATTGTCCGTTCGCTCGAAGAACTCGGCGTGGACGATATTTTCGGTTTGCCCGGTGGCGCGATCCTGCCCACCTACGACCCCTTGATGGCCTCCAGCATGAATCACATCCTGGTCCGTCACGAACAGGGAGCCGGCCACGCCGCGCAAGGCTACGCCATGGTTACCGGACGGGTTGGCGTTTGCATCGCCACCTCGGGACCCGGTGCCACCAACCTCGTTACCGCCATCATGGACGCCCACATGGACTCCGTGCCGATGGTAGCCATTACCGGCCAGGTCGCCAGTGGCGTCATTGGTACGGACGCGTTCCAGGAAGCGGACATCGTGGGCATCACCATGCCCATCACCAAGCACTCCTTCCTGGTAACCGATCCCAACGACATCCCGCATGTCATGGCCGAAGCCTTCCACCTTGCTTCTACCGGCCGCCCGGGACCCGTCCTGGTAGATATTGCCAAGGATGCCCAGGTAGGCCAGATGACCTTCTCGTGGCCGCCGAAGGTTGACTTGCCAGGCTACCGTCCTGTGGTCCGTGGCCACAGCAAGCAGGTCCGTGAAGCTGCCAAGCTGATCGCAGCCTCCCGCAAGCCCGTTCTCTATGTGGGTGGCGGTGTGGTCAAGGGACATGCCTCTGCCGAACTCATGGAATTGGCCCTGGCAACCGGAGCGCCGGTAGTCACTACGCTGATGGCCCGCGGCGCGTTCCCGGACTCGCATCCCCTCCACGTTGGAATGCCGGGCATGCACGGTTCGGTATCTGCGGTTACCGCCCTGCAGCAGGCAGACCTCCTCATCACCCTCGGCGCCAGGTTCGATGACCGCGTCACCGGTGTGTTGAAGACCTTCGCTCCTTTTGCCAAGGTGATCCACGCGGACATCGATCCGGCGGAGATCTCCAAGAACCGGACGGCCGATGTCCCGATTGTCGGTTCCGTGAAGGAGATCATCCCGGAACTGACCGAGGCCGTGAAGACGCAGTTCGAGCTCAGCGGCGCACCGGATCTGGACTCATGGTGGGCGTTCCTGGGCAATCTGCGCGACACCTACCCCTTGGGTTGGACTGAGCCCGAGGATGGACTAACGGCCCCGCAGCGCGTGATCAAGCGCATCGGCGAGCTCACAGGTCCGGAAGGTATCTATGTGGCCGGCGTTGGCCAGCACCAGATGTGGGCTGCGCAATTCATCAAGTATGAGCGTCCCCACGCCTGGCTGAACTCCGGTGGAGCCGGAACCATGGGATACTCGGTTCCGGCAGCAATGGGTGCCAAGGTTGGTGAGCCGGACCGCGTGGTCTGGGCCATTGACGGTGACGGCTGCTTCCAGATGACCAATCAGGAACTGGCCACCTGCGCCATCAACAACATCCCGATCAAGGTCGCCATCATCAACAATTCCTCGCTGGGCATGGTCCGCCAATGGCAGACACTGTTCTACGAAGGCCGCTACTCGAACACCGATCTGAACACCGGCCACGACACCGTCCGCATTCCGGACTTCGTCAAGCTTGCAGATGCGTATGGTTGTGCTGCACTGCGTTGTGAGCGGGACGAAGACATCGATGCCACCATCCAAAAGGCACTGGAAATCAATGACCGTCCTGTCGTGATCGACTTCGTCGTCAGCCCCAACTCGATGGTGTGGCCGATGGTCCCCGCAGGTGTCAGCAATGACCAGATTCAGGTTGCCCGCAATATGACCCCGGAATGGGAAGAGGAGGACTAGGCATGAGCCGCCACACACTGTCCGTTCTGGTCGAAGACAAGCCCGGCGTGCTGACCCGCGTAGCCAGCCTCTTCGCCCGGCGCGCGTTCAACATCAACTCACTGGCTGTGGGACCCACTGAAGTTCCCGGCATGTCCCGCATGACGGTCGTCGTCGATGCCGACGGCGACCTCATCGAGCAGGTCACCAAGCAGCTCAACAAGTTGATCAACGTGATCAAGATCGTTGAACTGACTTCCGAATCTTCCGTACAACGCGACCACATCCTGGTCAAGGTACGTGCGGATGCCGCGACACGCCTGCAGGTAACCCAAGCTGCAGACCTGTTCCGTGCCGCCGTCGTCGACGTGTCTACAGACTCGTTGGTGATCGAGGCAACCGGTACCCCCGAGAAGCTCGCTGCACTGCTCTCAGTGCTCGAGCCATTCGGCATCCGTGAAATCGTGCAGTCCGGCACCCTGGCCGTTGGACGGGGATCCCGCTCCATGAGTGACAGGGCGCTCCGCTCCGCGTAGGAAACAGGCAAGGCCTGCGTTAGCATGCCATGCCGAGCGTTGCGTCCAGTACCGCAGCACCACATCAATATCCAGAAACCACTCAAGAGGAGTTACGCAAGTGACTGAAATGTTCTACGACGACGACGCAGACCTGTCGATCATCCAGGGCCGCAAGGTTGCCATCGTCGGCTACGGTTCCCAGGGCCACGCGCACGCACTGAACCTGCGCGATTCCGGCGTCGAGGTTGTTATCGCGCTGAAGGAAGGGTCGAAGTCGACCGCCAAGGCAGAGGACGCAGGCTTCACGGTCAAGAACGTTGCCGACGCCGCTGAATGGGCCGACGTCATCATGATCCTTGCGCCGGACCAGCACCAGCGCGCGATCTACAACGACTCCATCAAGGACAAGCTGACCGAAGGCAAGGCACTCGCCTTCGCCCACGGCTTCAACATCCGCTTCGGCTACATCGAGCCGCCCGCAGGCGTCGACGTCATCCTGATCGCTCCGAAGGCTCCGGGCCACACCGTGCGCCGCGAATTCGAAGCCGGCCGAGGCATCCCGGACATCATCGCTGTTGAGCAGGACGCATCCGGTTCCGCTTGGGAGTTGGCTAAGTCCTACGCCAAGGCCATCGGTGGCACGCGCGCCGGTGTCATCAAGACCACCTTCACCGAAGAGACCGAAACGGACCTCTTCGGCGAGCAGTCCGTCCTTTGTGGCGGCGTTTCCCAGCTGGTCCAGTACGGCTTCGAAACCCTCACCGAAGCCGGCTACCAGCCGCAGATCGCCTACTTCGAGGTCCTTCACGAGCTCAAGCTCATCGTTGACCTCATGTGGGAAGGTGGCATCGCCAAGCAGCGCTGGAGCGTCTCCGACACCGCAGAGTACGGCGACTACGTTTCCGGCCCCCGCGTCATCACTCCCGAGGTGAAGGAAAACATGAAGGCTGTCCTCGCGGACATCCAGAGTGGTGCCTTCGCCAAGCGCTTCATCGAGGACCAGGACAACGGCGCCGTCGAGTTCAAGGAACTGCGTGCCAAGGCAGAGCAGCACCCGATCGAAGAGGTTGGTCGCGAACTGCGTTCCTTGTTCTCCTGGCAGCAGCAGGACCAGGACTACGTCGAAGGCTCCGCAGCCCGCTGACCTTTTGCCCAGTGCCCTGGGCACTGAACCGACGCCCGTCCGGCAAACAAAGCCGGGCGGGCGTCGCTGTTTCGCAGCCGCTCCTCCCAACACAGCGTCCTGTGAATTTCTTCACAACAACCTCAACGGGGCCGTAACATCGTTCACCGGCACCGGAATCCTTGCCCAGGTTCGATATTCTGGGCTGGTCCGGCGTCGTGTCCGGCCCCCGCATCCGCTCCTTGTCCAGTACTGTCCCAAAGTTGTCCAAAGTAAGGTGCCACCCCGTGTCAGCCACCAAACCCGTCGTCCTCCTCGCTGAGGAACTTTCACCCGCCACCGTCGAGGCATTGGGCCCGGACTTTGAAATCCGCCAAATCGACGGCGCCGACCGTTCCCAGCTGCTGTCCGCCATCGCCGACGTCGACGCAATCCTGGTTCGCTCTGCCACCCAGGTTGATGCCGAGGCCATTGCCGCTGCGAAGAACCTTAAGGTCATCGCCCGTGCCGGGGTGGGACTGGACAACGTGGACATCAAGTCCGCGACGCAGGCCGGTGTCATGGTGGTCAACGCACCGACGTCCAACATCGTTTCAGCAGCCGAGTTGACGGTAGGCCACATCCTGAGCCTCGCCCGCCACATTCCCCAGGCGAGCTCCGCGCTGAAGAACGGTGAATGGAAGCGTTCCAAGTACACCGGCATCGAACTCTTCGAGAAGAAGATCGGCATCATCGGCCTGGGCCGTATCGGCGCCCTCGTGGCAGCCCGCCTGCAGGGGTTCGAAACCGAGATCCTGGCGTACGACCCCTACATCACGGCCGCTCGTGCCGCACAGCTCGGGGTCAAGCTGGTCACCTTGGATGAACTCCTGGAAAACTCCGACTTCATCACTATCCACATGCCCAAGACGCCCGAGACTGTGGGCATGCTTGGCGCCGACGCCTTCCGCAAGATGAAGGAAACGGCCTACGTCATCAACGTTGCCCGTGGCGGCCTGGTTGATGAGGAAGCCCTCTACATCGCCCTGAAGGAAGGCCAGATTGCCGGTGCCGGCGTGGATGTCTTCGTCAAGGAACCCAGCACGGATCTGCCTTTCTTCGAACTGGACAACGTGGTAGTCACCCCGCACCTCGGCGCATCCACGGACGAGGCCCAGGAAAAGGCTGGTGTCTCGGTGGCCAAGTCCGTACGCCTTGCCCTTGCCGGTGAGCTCGTGCCGGATGCTGTGAACGTTGCAGGCGGTGTGATCGCTCCGGACATCCGACCGGGCATCCCGCTGATCGAAAAGCTCGGCCGGATCTTCACGGCGCTGACCCATGCGTCGCTGACCCAGATCGACGTCGAGGTTGCCGGCGAGATTGCCGCGCTGGACGTCAAGGTGCTTGAGCTCGCTGCCTTGAAGGGCGTCTTCGCCGATGTCGTCACGGAGCAGGTCTCCTACGTCAACGCCCCCGTCATCGCAGAGCAGCGCGGTATCAATACCCGCCTGATCACCACCCCGGACGCCGAGGACTACCGCAACGTCCTCACGATCCGTGGTGCGCTCAGCGACGGTTCCCAGATCTCCGTTGCCGGTACCCTGACCGGACCCAAGCAGGTGGAGAAGCTCGTCGGCGTCAACGGCTATGACGTGGAAATCCCCATCAGTGAGCACCTGGTGGTGGTGGCCTACGCGGACCGTCCCGGTGTCATTGGCACCATCGGCCACATCCTGGGCATGAACAACATCAACATCGGCGGCATGCAGGTTGCACGCCAGACCGAGGGGGGCCAGGTGCTTGCGCTCCTGACAATCGACAGTTCTGTTCCGCAGCAGGTACTGGAAGCCATCAAGGCGGGCATTGGCGCGGACATGGTCCGCGAGGTGGACCTGGAGGACTAGGACTGCTCCTCATCAGCCAAGTTCGCGTGCCGGAGACACACCACTGACACGCAACGGTGGCCGGTCTGCTTACAATGGCTTGGTCCGGGATTCGGACCCGGCAGCAGGCCGGCCACTACTTTTTGCACATAGAGCCCGGGATTCCTTTGTGTTTTTCAAGGATTCGCGGAGCATGTGTGCGCGCCCGCAATCAAGGTCTCAGGGAGCCCAATGAACGCCGTCCAAAGGTTCATCAGAAGCCGTGTGCTGCTGCTGACCGCGGCCATTTTGATCGTCGCGATGTGCTTGTCCGTCCTAGTCCAGAGCCAGTCACAGGCCGCTCTGAACAGGACTGTGGATGAGAACTCGCGGGGACTCTACGACATCCTGGTCCAGGCGAAGCCGGACCCCTCACAGGACGGGGACGGCGGCGCACTGATCCAGCCGGAAATTGCCAATGGGCAGGGCGGCATCAGCTTTGAGCAGCTGGAGAAAATCCGCACCATGGGCCAGACTGCTGTCGCTGCCCCCATCAGCCTTGTTTCGCGGGTTTCTCAGAACCTCGAGGCTCCGCGCCTCAATGCCATGGACTACCTTGGGTACAACGCAGGCCTTGCCGGTGGAATAACTGCAGGTGACCCCTCGGCCATGGACTCCAGCAAGTGGCCCGCAGCTGAATCTGTTTTGTCCGACACGCCCAAGAAGTACCGGCTGACGGCCTCCGCCACAAGCTCAGATGGCGTCAACCAGCAGACCCTTTTCAAGACCAGCGCCGAAGGCACCCTGGGCAAGGGCCGTTTGATCCAGGAACAAGCTGCTGGTGGTTCGAACGTCCGGATTGCAGGTCCGGACGGCGAGACCGGGATAAAGTTCCCGGCTCCAGCACTCGGATCGGAGCACAACCTCTTCAATCTTTCGGTGGCGCTTCCACTGGCGCCGGAGGTGACGGAATCCGTCGTCGCCGTCGATCCTGCCTCCGAGCGGGCGCTCTTGGGCTCCGCAGGTGATTTCCTTGCACCCTTGGAGAAGGCTCCGCCAGCGGACGCCCGCAATGCAGGCGCTATTGGCCGGCATTTCGAAAGCCTCTTCACCAGCGGCCTCAGCATGAACCAGCTTGAAGAAGGACCTGATTTCCTCGGTGTGAAGCTGAAGTACTGGGCTCCCTTGATGACGCAGTACCAGCAGGCAAAGCGTGACGGACTGCTGACCGATGACTCCCAGGCCATTCCGCTGATTGTCCGCTCGGGAACGTCGCTGGATTTGAAGTACTCGGTCAAGATCGAGGAAATCGACAACAACGGCAAAGTAGTCAAGGATGTCGGTACTGCAACGCGGTCCCTGGACAAGGACTACCTGCCGTTCGTTTCCAAGGCCCCGTTTGCCCTTGAATGGCCGGGTTCCACGGATCACAGCCAACTCCTGGGCAGTACTGCCTCCTTCAGCCAAGGGCTCTACAACCCGGCGACCTGGAGTACAGCTTTTGCTGCAGCCCCGAAGTACAAGGAGGGCGACGAAGCCTCCAATGGTGCTTCGGACAAGACGGCAACGCCGGGGGATTGGGTGACAGTCAACCGGCTTCCGGAAAAGTCGTCCTTCGGCGCAGCCGTGGACCAGACCCAGCGCAAGCCTGTGGACGAGCGCTCCTACCGTGAAGACCTGGAAACCGGAAAAAAGCCCGCGACTCCCATGCCGATGGTGTACGGCACGTTTAACCCGGCAGACGTTCAGGCCGCGGCCGGTGACGTCAACAAGCTCCCGTTGGGTGGCTATGACCCAGCTCCGTTGACACTGAGCAAGGACGCCGAGGGCAAGGACGCCAATGGCACTGTCCTGAAGCCATCACTGAGCGCCACAGGTCTGGTCAGCCAGTCCGCCGGCGCCATCACTGACTACTACGGCCTGGCCGCAGCCCGTGGCTATGACACCAATGCCGACGTCATCGATGCCATTCGTGTCCGCGCCAACGCCACCGGAACGTGGAAGCAGGCCCAGCCGGACGTTGAAAAGCTGGCCGCCCAGATCCGTGAACTGGGCCTTGAAGCGACCGTCGTGGCGGGTTCCGCCCGCGAAGACGCCAACATCTTCGTCCCTGGGTACAGCAAGGACGACGCCGGCAAGGAATCTCCGCTGGGCACAGTCAAGCAGTCCTGGGTTCGGCAGGACGCGGCTGACGCCGTTTCGGGTTCGCTGACAGGCACCAACATCACCCTCCTCTTCCTGACGCTTCTTGGCGCCACGCTCCTGACTGGTGCCTCGACCGTCAGCTACATCCGGCAGCGCCGGAGCGAAGCAGGCATCCTGAGGGCAATGGGCTGGACGCAGAAGCGCGTCAGGTCCTGGGTGCTCGAAGAGTTCGCCGTGGGCGCGGCTGCCCTGGCTGCGGCAGGGATCATCTTGAGCCTGCTCAGTTGGAACCTTGCCACTGTGATCGTCTCAGTGACCATGCTCATCATCTACGTGGGCGCTGCGTTGCTGGCTGCCCAGCAACTGCGTCACCGCGTGGAGGTAGACCAGGAACCCCAGCATGATGAACGCCTCGTCACTGTTGATTCGCCCCTGACGTTCGCCAACAGGCAGCTCACTACCAACCGGTTCAACTCTGTTTCGCTGGCCGTGGCCGTAGGCGTCTTCGGTGCCGCAGTCGGCGCCTTGATCGCACTGTTGATCGACATCCCCCGGGCAGCAGGAGCCAGTGCCTTGAGTGGGCTGGCCGCCGCGAGCATCGCCTTGCCAAGCGTGATCCTCGCTGTGTTCGGCGTAGTTGTGGGTCTGCTGCTCACACTCGTGACCGGGCGGTTCGAGCTCCACGCCAAGCGCGAGTACCTGGGCACTTTGCGTGCCATGGGCTGGAACCCGGACATGCTGGGCCAGGTCCGCTTCTTTGAAAACGCACTTGTCGGCACTGTGGCGCTTCCCTTGGGCGTCCTTGGTGCCCTTGGACTGGGGCTGCTCCTTGCTCCGTACGCAGCACTCTGGGCCGGACTGGCCGGGCTGCTGGCCGTAATTTGCTGGATTCCGATTGCAACGAAAGTAGTCAAATGACTGACAACCTCAACCCCGAGCTGACGGCGACCCCGGAATCCACGGACGAGTCGCTGCAGACACGTGCCAACACCATCGTCCGGGCATCCGACCACGCCACACCCTTGGAGCTCAGCCGTGTCACCATCCACTACGGCGGAGACAAGGGCGGCGCCGAGGAAGTCGACGTCGTGGATGACTTCAACCTCACCCTGCACGCAGGCGAGATGCACTGCATCGCCGGCCGAAGCGGCTCGGGCAAGACCAGTATCCTGACCGTCAGCGCAGGGCTGACCCTGCCGACGTCGGGCACCGTGTTTTGGGAAGGCCAGTCCTTGGCGTCCATGGGCGACGACGAGATCGCTGACCGGCGTCGTGCCTTGATTGGCTATGTCGATCAGGGCGGCGCCTTGATCGACGGCATGAGCGCCCTCGAGAACGTGCTGCTTCCCGCCGTGCCGGATGGAGAAGTGGAACAGCGTACGGAGATGGCCAAGGACCTCCTGGACCTGGTGGGCCTCGGACGCCGCATGCGGCACCGTCCCGCCCAGCTTTCCGGCGGTGAACGGCAGCGCGTGGCCATCGCCAGGGCCCTGATCCTGGGTACCCGCGTGCTGGTGGTGGATGAGCCCACCGCCAGCCTGGACCGTGCTGCAGCCAACCGCATCATTGGCATCCTGAAGGACACAACGAACGATGGCATCGCCGTGCTCGTGGCTTCACACGACCACGAACTGGTCCGGCTCAGCGATACGCTGACCGAACTGAACTAGTCCGCAAGACTGCTCCTTTGCCGGGATATCCGGCACAGACCGGACCGGCCGTCATTTGCGGCCGGTTCAGTCATTCCATCCGAAAAAAAGGTAACTTCTTAGAGTGACGTCTGCAGAGAAATCCCCGTTCTACATCACCACGGCTATCAGCTACCCCAATGGCGTGCCGCACATCGGACACGCCTACGAGGTCATCGCGACTGATGCCATGGCGCGGTTCAAGCGCCTCGACGGCCATGAGGTGTTCTTCATGACCGGCACGGATGAGCACGGGCTCAAGATGCAGCAGTCGGCCGAGAAGGAAGGCATTACGGCCAAGCAGCTCGCCGATCGCAACTCGGCGGCCTTCAAGCAGATGAGCCAGGACCTGGGCATCTCCCATGACCGCTTCATCCGTACCACGGACGCGGACCACTACACGGCGTCGCAAGCCATCTGGAAGAAGATGGAAGCGAACGGCGACATCTACTTGTCAAAGTACGAGGGCTGGTACTCGGTCCGCGACGAAGCGTATTACGTTGAGGACGATACCGTCGTCAAGGAAGATGGCCTGCGCTACTCCAAGGAGACGGACACCCTGGTCACCTGGACAGCTGAGGAGAGTTACTTCTTCCGCTTGTCCGCTTACCAGGAGAAACTCCTGGCCCTCTATGAGGCTCAGCCTGAGTTTGGTGCGCCGCAGTCCAGGTTCAACGAGGTCATCAGCTTTGTGAAGCGTGGGCTTGAGGATCTCTCCATCAGCCGCACCACCTTCGACTGGGGTGTCCCTGTCCCGGGCGATGAGAAGCACGTCATGTACGTCTGGGTGGATGCCTTGACGAACTACCTCACCGGTGCCGGATACCCGGACGTCGAGTCCGAGTCCTTCAGGAAATTCTGGCCAGCCGATGTCCATGTCATCGGCAAGGACATTTCCCGCTTCCATGCGATCTACTGGCCGGCCTTCCTCATGAGCGCAGGCCTGGCATTGCCCAAGCGCGTCATGATCCACGGCTTCCTGACCAACAACGGCGTGAAGATGTCCAAGTCCCTGGGCAATGTTGTCGCGCCGCAGGACTTTGTGGCGCAGTACGGGCTGGACCAGTGCCGCTTCTTCTTCCTCCGGGAAGTCCCGTTTGGCGCCGATGGCAGCTACAACCATGAGGCAATCGTGGGCCGCATGAACTCGGACCTGGCCAACAACTTCGGCAATCTTGCCCAGCGTTCATTGTCCATGGTCGCGAAGAACTGTGAAGGCAAGGTTCCCGTCCCCGGAGAGTTCACGGCCGAGGACCACGCCTTGCTCGCCAAGGCCGGAGAATTGCTGGCTACCGCCCGGGGCGCTTTTGACAAGCAGGAGTTCAGCCGCGCTCTGGAAGCTATCTGGACGGTGCTGGGCGACACCAACGCCTACTTCGCCGATCAGGCCCCGTGGGTGCTGCGGAAGACCGACGTCGAGCGGATGAATACCGTGCTGTACGTCACCTTGGAAGTTGTCCGCATCGTGGCGATCCTCGCCCAGCCGGTGATGCCTTCCTCGTCCGCCAAGCTCCTTGAGGTGCTCGGACAGCCCGAAGGCGATGCCAGGCAGTTTGCTGCCATCGCCACGCCGATCGTCCCGGGAACTGAACTTCCGGCTCCGGCCCCGATCTTCCCGCGCTACGAGGAACCAGCGGAAGCGTAGGCACCATTCGCTCTCTCACATAGCAGCCTTAAAGCAGAAATGCTCTCTCACATCCTCCCGTTCAGGAGAAGGAAGTGAGAGAGCATTTCTCATTGGGCAGGTTTGATGTGGGAGAGGGATTAGGCCGTGGCCAAACCCTCCACGGGGGACAGCCGCGCTGCACGATGGGCAGGAATCACGGAGGCCAGCAAACCCGCCACTACGGCTACGCCGAACACCGTAGCGAGTTGCAGCCACGGAACTGCTGGCACAACATCAGCCACACCGCCAAGAGCGGCCTGGGCGCCCAGCCAACCATAGACGACGCCGATGCCCGCACCCAGGACTGCGGCCACACCGGCTACGAGCACGGCCTCGATCGCGAGCATTCCCCGGAGTTGGCCCGTCGTCAGGCCCAGTGCCCTCAGCAAGGAGCTCTCCCGCGTTCGTTCAAGGACGGAGAGGGACAACGTGTTCGCCACGCCGATCAGCGCAATCACCACGGCCACGCCCAGCAAGCCTGTCCACCAGCAACAGGACATCGATGATGCTGTTAAAAGTCACACGCTCGATGGCAGCGCCACTGACAGTGCGTTCCTGCACGCCCAAGGCTGTGGCCACTTCCTTCTGAATGGCCTGGACACGGTCCGCCGATACCGAGTCGTCCAGTTTCACCCACACCATGCCGGGCATTTCCAGCAGGGGAGTGGAAGCAAGACTGGACTTCTCAACGAATGGCGGAATATGGCGCGTCCGCAGGACTTTGGCATCCAGCGATACGAAACCGGCCGCCGTCGAGATCTTCGCGGGTCCGCCTCCGGAGTCCTCGGGCAGGAAGACGGTACCGGGCCCCGGCTGCAGTGCGCCGTCGCGCAGCACGGACGCGGCATCGGCCGCGGAGATTGCATAGATGGTATTTCCGCCATCAGGGGTGGCCTGCGCAAGAGTCCCGACTGCCGGGAGCAGGACTGCCGTATTGACGCCGTCGATTGCCTTGATGCGGGATACGGCCGCATCGCCGGAGCCGATGGCATCCGCCGCGGTCATCGCTGCGAGGTCCACCGGATAATTTTCAGCGAGGGTATCGTCGAAAGCTTGCCGTGAGGTTGCGGCGCCGGTCATCATCAGGGACACCAGTGTGACGCCAATCAGCAGTGCGGCGGCGGTAGCCGACGTTCGGGCGGGGTTGCGCGTGGCGTTGACTGCAGCCAGCTTCCCGGGAACACCCACAGGCGCGGCCAAGCGGCCTGCCACGGCCACCACCGTGGGGATGAACAGGGTTGAGCACAGCAGGATCCCGACAAAGGAGAGGGCTCCGCCGAACAAGGCAATCAGCAGTGAGACTGTGGTGCTGCCGAAAATCAGCAGTGACGCGCCTCCGAGGAGAGCCACCAGACCCAGAATCAGGCGGACCTTGCCGCGCCGGTTGCCAACAGCAGCGTCGTCGGCGGGCCTTAGGGCAGCGAGGGGAGCGACGGCGGTAGCGGCTTTGGCGGGGACGAGGGCTGCGATGACGGTCAGCAGCGTTCCGGCCACAAGGCCCGCGATGATTGCCGACGGTGGTACAGCCAGGGTGGCAAAAGCCTGTTCAGGCTGTGTCTTCGCCCAAGCGATGAGCCCGTACATGAGGGCGGTTGCGGCAAGCACGCCCAGCACGGAGGAAATGAAGCCGACCACCAGGGCCTCGAGCATGACGGATCCGCGGATCTGGGACCGTCCCGCTCCGAGGCACCGAAGAAGCGCAAGTTCCCTTGTTCGCTGGGCTACCAGCACCGAGAATGTATTGGCCACCACCAGAGTGGAGACGAGGATAGCGACGCCGGCAAAGGCGAGCAGTACCACTGTGAGTTGATCCTGGCCGGCGCTCAGCATGGCGACCGTGGATGTGACCTTCTCCTGCGCGGTTTCCAGGGTGGGGGCATCGGCGCCTGCCGCTTCCATGCGGTGCGCGATGTACTCCTTCGCTGCGGAGACGTCTTCGCCGGGTTCGAGGATGAATTGCAGTCCCGAATAGCCTGCTCCGGCATCCTGCACAGCGTTCAGGACAGACTCGGAAGCGACAAGCTGGGCCGCCGAGGACGAGAAGGGATCATTCGTGGCCTGAATCAGGCCGATAACTTTCACCTTGGCGTTCTTGACGTTCTTGGCGTTCTTGACGGGTCCGGCACCGTGCAGCTCAAGCGTACTTCCAACAGTGAGTCCGAGATGCTCTGCGGTCTTGACGTCGATGACGGCTTCCTTGGCCTGCGACGGCATGGAACCCGAGGACAACACGGCGCCCTCCAAGGAAGCCGGTGCCGTGTTTCGCAGCCGGCCCTGCTGCTCACCACCGCCGGCGACGAACGTCACGTACGTGGAGCGTTCGGCGTAGTGGTCCTTGACTGCGGGTGCAGACGTCGCGGCATCCACCGCAGCCTGGCTGAAGGCCTCACCGTTCTTGGATGTAGCAATAAGATCGGCGTTTCGATAGGCCTCGCCGATGCTGGCGCCAAGTGAAGCATTGGTGCTCGCGCCCACCATAAGAGTGGCGGAGAGGAACATAACGGACAGCATCACAGCGAGCCCGATTGCGACGAATCGTCGGAAGTGCGTCGTCAGTTGGGAGACAGCTACGCGCAGCATGCCCTAGGCCCCCAGCTTGCCGAGGGCCGTCAAAACTGATTCTGCTGTCGGCTCCTGGATCTCGCCTACCAAGCCGCCGTCGCTCATCAGCACCACGCGGTCTGCATAGCTTGCGGCGACGGGATCATGGGTGACCATAATGATGGTCTGGCCCATCTCCTGGCTGCTGCGACGCAGGAGCGCAAGCACTTCGCCGCCGGCTTTGGAGTCCAGGTTGCCGGTCGGCTCGTCGCCAAACACGACGTCGGGACGCGTCAGCAGCGCTCGGGCTACGGCGACACGCTGCTGTTGTCCGCCGGACAACTCGTGTGGTCGGTGCTTCAACCGGTCCTTCAACCCGAGGGTGCTGACTACGGTATCCAGCCACGCGGCGTCGGCGGTTGTTCCCGCTAAAGCGAGCGGCAGTGTGATGTTCTGCTCCGCTGTGAGGGTGGGCACCAGATTGAAGGCCTGGAACACGAAGCCAATGCGCTCGCGTCGAAGCGCGGTGAGCTGGCGGTCGTTGAGCCCGGTGAGCTCTGTGCCGCCCAGGACGATCCGTCCGGAGTCCGCCGTATCAAGGCCGGCGAGGCAATGCATGAGCGTGGATTTGCCTGATCCGGAAGGTCCCATGATTGCGGTGAATTTGCCGGCGGCGAAACCCACCGATACCTCGTTCAGGGCCATGACACCTGTATCGCCGCGTCCATAGCTCTTTGTCAGGGCGAAAGCCTCAACTGCTGCGCGTGGCCTGGCTGCATCGGATTCAGCGGGACGGCCGTTGCCTGTTGGGTGGGGGAGGGGCGTGAAAGTTGTCATGTTTTCACGCTATGTGCCGGGATGCGCTGCTGGATCGGGCCAGGGACCCATTCCAGGCAAGGTCAGCTCATACTGTGGTCTGAGACCGAGGCTTAAAGCGATGCGCTAGCTTCCTGGGGCGACCACGCCTGTCTCATAGGCGATGACCACCACCTGCACGCGGTCCCGGGCTCCAAGCTTGGCCAGAATGTGGCCCACGTGGGTCTTCACCGTGGCCTCTGACAGAAACAATCCTGCGGCTATTTCCGGATTGGACTGGCCCTGGGCGATCAGTTGGAAAACCTCGCGTTCACGAGCGGTGAGGCGTTCCACTGCGGCCGCGTGCCCGCTTTGTTCCGACGTCTGCTTTCTGAGCAGCGGAGCGACATGGTCCAGCAATCTCCGCGTAGTGGATGGGGCAATGACGGCGTCGCCACGGTGGACCGTCCGGATGGCCTCCAGCAGTTCCTCTGGGGGAGCGTCTTTGAGCAGGAATCCGCTGGCGCCTGCCTGGATCGCAGCCAACGCATATTCGTCGAGGTCGAAGGTGGTGAGGACCACGATTTTGACCTCCGCCCGCTGGGAGCCCGATGGCTGGGTGGCGGCCTGTTCCAAAATGCGCCGGGTGGCTTCGATGCCGTCCATACCTGGCATGCGCACATCCATCAGGACCACATCCGCTGTGGTGGCGCTGAGGGCCTGGACTGCTTCGATTCCGTTGCCTGCCTCGGCCACCACCTGGAGATCGGCTTGGGAATTGATCAGCATGCCGAACCCCGAGCGGACCAAGTGCTGGTCATCGACGAGCACCACCCTGATGGGTGCGGGGTGTTCAAGCATGGCTTAGGCCTCCGAATAGGGAATGAAAGCGGACACACGGAAACCGCCGCCCTGCAAAGGGCCTGCGGTCAAGGAACCATCGTAGAGCGAGATGCGCTCGGCCATGCCCCGGAGGCCGTTTCCCCCACCCGAGGTGGGCGGATCAGCGGCGGCGCCGCGACCGTCGTCGGCGATGTTCAGCTCTAAGCCGCGACTCTGCCATGTGAGAATCACACTCGCGCCCGCCTGCGGTCCGGCATGCTTGACGACGTTGGTGAGGGCTTCCTGGATGATCCGGTAGGCCGTGAGTTCGGCACCTGCCGGCAGTGCCCGGCGAGGCGTGCCGAGTTGCTCGAAGGAGACTTTGAGCCGGGCAGCACGGAAGCCCAGAAGGAGTTCATCAAGATCGGAAAGCCTCGGTTGGGGCCTTGTCGGCGCCTCCTGGTCCGAGCGCAGCACGCCGAGCAGCCGTCGCATCTCACCGAGGGAATCCCGGCCCGTCGCAGCGATCGTGGCCAGCGCTTCGGTGGCCAGTTCCGGCTTTGCGGCGGCAGCGTACCGGGCACCATCGGCCTGGGTGATGATGACGGACAGGGAATGCGCCACGATGTCGTGCATTTCCCGAGCAATATGGGAGCGTTCATCAGCTGCGGCCAATTGGCGCTCTTGTTGCTGCTCGATTTCAAGGCGTCGGGTTCGGTCCTCGAGGGCCTGGAGCTGGAGCCGCCGTACTCGGGTAAGGTCGCCCAGCGTCCAACTGACCAGCACCAGCATCCAGATGAGGACTGTGTATAGGGCCCCGATCGTTAGGCCCATGATGCCGGACTCCGCGGGGCTCGAGTATTCGCGCGTGGTGAGCATGACGCCGCCCAGCAAACCAAGCAGCAGGACCGTCCGGCTCGCCCATGCCGGTCCATAGGCAGCGGTGGCATAGACGACCAGGGGAACGGCGATTTGGCCGGCCACGGGCTCCGCGCCAATCGCCCACTGGATCAGGCACACCAAAACCACGACGGCGGCCGCGACCACGGGACGCGTGCGTCGCCACGCCAGGGGCAACAGCAGGCCGCAGGAGATGAAAAAGAGCAAGGGGCGGTCGGCCACAAGATAGACGGGTCCGAATAAGAGGACCAGCAAGCACATGGCCGTCATGTCTACCTTGAAGCGGTTGATCCGGAACCATTCGTATATCTCGTGCCTTCTATCCACGGTAAGACTCTATGTGCTGGCTATGGGCCCGGGCGTCATGCCCTGGTCTGATTCGCACCGTTCAAATGTTCGAAGAGTGAGACGATTTTGACCAGCATGTGGATTGCTTGGCTAGATAGACCTATGAGTGCATCGTCCATCAATCTCGCTGTCATCCCCGGCGACGGCATTGGCCCCGAGGTCATCGCCGAAGCCGTCAAGGTCCTCGAAAAGGCTGTCGCCGCAGAAGGTGTAGCCCTTGAGCAGACCCACTACAAGCTCGGTGCCCAGCACTGGCTTGAGACGGGCGAGACCCTGCCGGACGAGGTCCTCGCAGACCTCCGCACGCGTGATGCCATTCTCTTTGGTGCAGTGGGAGCCGCTCCGGGTGACACCAGGATTCCCTCCGGCATCATCGAGCGCGAGATGCTGCTCAAGCTCCGCTTCAGCCTGGACCACTACGTGAACCTGCGCCCGTCACGCTTGTACGGAACCGTCGGGAGCCCACTGGCAAACCCCGGCATCATCGATTTCATTGTTGTCCGCGAAGGCACCGAAGGTCCCTACGTCGGCAACGGCGGCACCCTGCGCGGTGGCACGCCGCATGAGGTTGCCACGGAAGTCTCCCTTAACACTGCACACGGCGTGGAGCGCGTGGTGCGGGATGCATTCCGCCGCGCCAGCGAACGACCACGCAAGCACGTCACTCTTGTCCACAAGCACAACGTCCTGGTCTTCGCCGGACACTTGTGGAAGCGCACCGTTGAAGCTGTGGCCAGCGAATTCCCCGAGGTCACGCACGACTACCTGCACATCGATGCTGCAACCATCTTCATGGTTACCGATCCCTCGCGCTTCGATGTCATCGTCACGGACAACCTTTTCGGCGACATCCTGACCGACCTCGCGGCTGCCGTTACGGGCGGCATCGGCTTGGCGGCATCGGGCAACATCAACATGGACCGCACAGCACCGTCCATGTTCGAACCCGTCCACGGCTCAGCACCGGATATCGCCGGGCAGCAGAAAGCCGATCCCACCGCGGCCATCCTCTCCGCAGTGCTCCTCCTGGACCACCTTGGCTACACCACGGCGGCCCGTAAGATCGAGGCGGCAGTTGTCGCCGACGTCGAAAGCCGCACCGGCGTGCCGCGCACTACTGCGGCCATCGGCGATGCCATTGCGGCCGCACTTTAGGCCCATTTCTCAGGCGTAAGCTTGTGTTGAATTATTTACCTGCTTCCCTGGTCCACCGCCGAACCGCTTCCTCCGGGACCCGTTTCGCGCCACCAGGTAGCTGACTGTGGAGGAAACATGACTCAGACTGCCCACGGCGTCGAATTCAGCCAGCAGCTTTCGGAAACCCCGAAGTCTGCTGAGGAGCGTGCAGCCGTCCTGGCGAACCCAGGCTTTGGCGATTACTTCACCGACCACACCGCCGTCGTCGACTACAAAGTTGACGCCGATGGCAATGGCGGTTGGCAGAACGCCCGGATCGAGCCCTATGGACCTATCTCCCTGGATCCTTCGGCTGCAGTGCTGCACTATGGCCAGGAGATCTTTGAGGGCCTTAAGGCATACCGCCACGCCGACGGTTCCGTGTGGACCTTCCGGCCGGAAGCGAACGCGGCACGCCTGAACAAATCGGCCCGCCGCCTGGCTCTCCCGGAACTGCCCGAGGAATACTTCCTGGGTGCTATCCGCGAGCTCGTGCAGGCTGACAAGGAATGGGTTCCTTCGGGCGACGGTGAAGCCCTGTACCTGCGCCCCTTCATGATTGCCACCGAGGCCTTCCTCGGCGTGCGAGCTGCCCGGGAAGTGTCCTTCCGTGTCATTGCCTCTCCCGCCGGTAACTACTTCGGTGGCGAACTGAAGCCCGTTTCCATCTGGATTTCCCGTGAGTATGCACGCGCGGGCCGCGGTGGAACAGGTGCAGCCAAGTGCGGTGGCAACTACGCCGCCTCCCTCATTGCCCAGCAGGAAGCTGAGGCCAACGGCTGCAAGCAGGTACTTTTCCTGGACCACTTCAACGACGACGCCGTGGAAGAACTCGGCGGTATGAATGTCTTCTTCGTCATGAAGGACGGCTCGCTGGTTACTCCCGCACTGACCGGCACCATCCTGGAAGGTGTGACCCGTTCTTCCGTGATCCAGGTTGCCAAGGACATGGACCGCGAGGTTTCCGAGCGCAAGATCACGCTCGATGAGTGGCGCGATGGGGTAGCTTCAGGCGACATTGTTGAAGTCTTCGCTTGCGGTACGGCAGCAGTGATCACCCCGATCGGTGTCCTCAAGGACGCCACGGAATTCATCGGATCCGAGGACGCAAAGGCTGGCGAAACCACTATGGCCATCCGCCAGCAACTCCTGGGAATCCAGACCGGCACCGTGGAGGACACCCACGGCTGGCTGACCCGCCTGGTCTAATACGGCATAACTGAAGCGAACGACGGCGGCCCTTCTGCTTGGTGACAAGCGGAAGGGCCGCCGTCGTCATAGCCGGATGTTCTCTCACATCCTGACCGTCTGGCGGGATCGTTCTATCACTTCCGGACGGTTTGGCGCGGATGTTCGCTCACATCCTGACAGGGGTGGCACCAAAGGCCCGGTCCGCCGTCGAAGTTCAATTGAGCGAGCATCGGTGAAAAACGCCCCGGATGTGAGAGAACATCGCCGGAAAAGGCCCCGGATGTGAGAGAGGATCGGAAGTGGTGCAAGATGGGACAGTGACTTCAGAATCAATGGAGACTTCCAACGACTCACCTGCCGGCGACTACACCTCTTCACGTGCCGGCACCTCTGCGCTGCAACGGAGCAGCGGCCTCACCCGCTTCCGGCTGGCACCGAATCCCGGCCCGATGAGCCTGGATGGCACCAACTCGTACGTCATCGGCACCGCCGATTCCGGCCACGTTGCGGTGGTGGATCCTGGCCCGGAAGACGAAGGGCACTTGGCCGAGCTGGCAGCGTCAGGCGTGGTGGACGTCGTGCTTATTACGCACCGGCACGCTGACCACACAGCCGCGTCAGCCAGGTTCCATGAACTGACAGGTGCTCCGGTCAGGGCTGCTGCCGCGGAGTACTGCCACGGCGGAGATCCCCTCGTGGACGGCGAAGTCCTCCACGCCGGCGGAGTGGAGATCCGTGTCCTGGCAACGCCTGGCCACACATCGGATTCCCTCTGCTTCCATCTCCCCGCAGACGGTCCCACAGGCTCCGTCCTCACCGGCGACACCATCCTGGGCCGCGGCACCACGGTGCTGGACTACCCCGATGGCCGCCTGGGCGATTACCTCGCCAGTCTGGACCGACTCGAATCGCTGGGCCCGGCTACGCTCCTTCCCGCCCATGGCCCGGTGCTCGCTGCCCTGGACGCCAAATGCCGCGAGTACCGCGAACATCGCCACCAGCGGCTCGACCAGATCCGGGCTGCCCTTGCACGGCTCGGCCAGGACGCGCCGATTGCCGCAGTCACGGATGCGGTGTATCCCGACGTCGACCCTTCCGTCAGATGGGCGGCTGAGACTTCGGTTGCGGCGCAGTTGGATTACCTTCGAAGCTAGCGGGCAAACGCCCAAGCGCTGGACGGTAGGCTTGAGCCCATGCGTATCGCCCGGTTTGTAGTTGATTCTGATCCCCTTTATGGCGTTGTTGAAGGCGAGCCCGGCAGTGAGGAAATCACTGTCATCAACGGCGACCCCTTCTTCAATGGCGTCGAACGTACCCACGTGAAGCACAAGCTTGAAGATGTGCGGCTCCTTGCCCCGATCATTCCGCGTAGTAAGGTGATCGGCGTTGGGCGTAACTTCGCCGAGCATGCTGCGGAGCTGGGCAATGAGGTTCCGCAGCATCCATTGCTCTTCCTCAAGCCGAACACCTCGGTCATCGGGCCAAACGATCCGATCGTCCTCCCGGAGTTCTCCGATGAGGTCTCCTTCGAAGCGGAGCTTTGCGTCATCATCGGCCGTATCTGCAAGGACGTTCCCGAGGAACGTGCCCACGACGTCATTTTTGGTTACACCTGTGGAAACGACCTCACAGCCCGGGACGTCCAGAAAACCGATCTTCAGTGGGCCCGCGCCAAGGGCTTTGACACCTCCGCACCGCTGGGCCCATGGATCGAAACCGATCTCGACCACGAGGACTTGTCCATCCAGGGCCGGCTCAACGGTGAACTCCGTCAGGACGGCAGCACCAGCCAGATGATCCGGGGCGTGCGCGAGCTCGTCTCGATCGTTTCGCATGCGTTCACCCTGCTTCCAGGCGACGTCATCATGACGGGAACCCCGGCCGGTGTCGGCGTGGTCAGCGAGGGCGACCGCTTCGAAGTGGAGATCGAAGGCATCGGGCGTTTGTCCAACCCGGTGGTTCGCCGCTAGCGGCCGGGCCAGAGCATAAGGCCCGACGGCGGCACGAGCCTTTCGTACGAAAGGCGCGGGCCGTCGTCGAGCCTTTCGGACGGGGAACCGGGGCGATATCAAGCGGTAAAGTTGAAGCACTATGACTACTGCTTCTGCGTCCAGCGCTGCCTCCAGCGCCATCCCTGCCGTCAACGCCGAGACTCCAGTCCGCGTCCGCTTCTGCCCGTCGCCTACGGGAACGCCGCACGTTGGCCTGATCCGGACCGCCCTGTTCAACTGGGCCTACGCGCGCCATACCGGTGGCAAGCTGATCTTCCGCATTGAGGACACGGACTCTGCCCGCGACAGCGAGGAGAGCTACCACCAGCTGTTGGATGCCCTCAAGTGGCTCGGCATCGACTGGGATGAGGGCGTGGAGGTAGGCGGACCGCATGAGCCGTACCGCCAGTCACAGCGCGGAGACATCTACCAGGACGTCATCGCCAAGCTCAAGGCCGGGGGACACGTCTACGAGTCCTACTCCACGCCGGACGAGATCGAAGCCCGCCACCGGGCAGCTGGCCGCGACCCCAAACTTGGCTATGACGGCTTCGACCGCCACCTGACCGAGGAACAGCTTGCCCAGTTCAAGGCCGAAGGCCGGGAAGCCGTGCTGCGCCTTCGCATGCCGGACGAGGACCTGACCTTCAACGATCTCGTCCGCGGCGAGATTACTTTCAAGGCGGGCTCCGTTCCCGACTTTGCAGTGGTTCGTGCCAATGGTGCTCCGCTGTACACGCTGGTGAACCCGGTTGACGATGCCCTCATGGGCATCACGCACGTGCTTCGCGGGGAGGACCTCCTGAGCTCCACCCCCCGGCAGATCGCGCTGTATCGGGCGCTCTACGCCATCGGAGTGGCGGAGTACATGCCGGAGTTCGGTCACCTGCCCTACGTCATGGGCCAGGGAAACAAGAAGCTTTCCAAGCGGGATCCGGAATCCAGCCTCTTCCTGCACCGCGAGCGTGGCTTCATCCCTGAAGGCCTGCTCAACTACCTTTCCCTGCTGGGCTGGTCCCTGAGTGCGGACGAGGATATCTTCTCCGTTGAGCAGCTTGTGGCTAACTTCGACATCCACGATGTCCTGGGTAACCCCGCGCGCTTCGACCTCAAGAAGGCCGAGGCCATCAACGGGACCCATGTGCGCCTGCTCGAGCCGGAGGATTTCAAGCAGCGTCTGGTCCCGTACCTCCGTGCCGCAGGTTTCGTGGGGGAGATCCTCACCACTCGTCAGGAGGAGATCCTCGCTGAGGCGGCTCCGCTGGTTCAGGAGCGTATTACCCTGCTCGGTGAAGCTCCCGAGATGCTGGCCTTCCTGTTCAAAGCCGACGACGCGATTGATGTTGCGGATGACGCCCGCAAGGGGTTGCCGGAGAACCTGCCGGAAGTGCTTGACGCGGCACTTGCTGCGCTGGAGCCCATAGAGGAGTGGACCGCTGAGAACATTCAGACGGCGCTCAAGCAGGCCTTGGTCGAGGACCTTGGCATTAAGCCCCGCGCTGCCTTTGGGCCGGTGCGTACCGCTATTTCAGGCCGACGCATTTCTCCGCCGCTGTTCGAGTCAATGGTGATCCTGGGTAAGGATTCCTCGTTGGCCCGCGTTCGCGCGTTCCGGGGCTAGGCGGCAAAGGTCATGGCTATTGCAAGCTCCTTCGGAACTATCCGCGGTGTTCTGTTCGACATCGACGACACCTTGGTGGACCTTGAGTACGCCATGACAACGGCTCTGCGTGATGTCAGCGAACATCTCCTGCCCGGCCTTGACCAGGCCGGGTGGGTGAAGTTCGGCCGTATCTTCACCCACGAAACAACGCATTTCTATGACCGCTACCTTGCTGGGGAATTGACGTTCAATGAGCAACGCCTTTTGAGGGGCCGGGCAGCCTTGGGCCACTTTGGCGTGGAGCTCGGAGACGGTGAGGAATCGCAGTCGTGGGTTGCTGAGTACCATCAGCGGCAGACTGCCTATGTGCGCGCTTTCGACGACGTCGCTGGCGTGCTCGATGCGCTTGACGATGCGGACATTCCGTATGGCGCCGTCAGCAATAACGTTCACGACTACCAGCGGGCAAAGTTGGATGGGGCGGGCTTGTCCAGGATCAAGATCCTTGTAGGAACGGATACGGTGGGCGTGCCGAAGCCGGATCCTGCCATCTACCTGGAGGGCGTGCGGCTGCTGGGGACAGAACCCGGCGAAACACTCTATGTCGGGGACAACCGGCTTCTTGACGCCGATGGCGCGACGGCGGCCGGCCTGATTGGCGTCTGGCTGAACAGGACCGGCGAAGAGGTCGAAGGGTTCGATGGGCGTCAGGTGGATTCGTTGTCGAGACTGCTCGTTACGGCACCCTCGGCCGCCTGACATCCATGTGATGCAGGTAACGGCCCGGCGATTTGTGCAGGTGACAAGACTCCGGTAGAGTCATTACTCGTGCTGAGGGGCACGGAGGAAAAAGCCAAGGGAAACCACGGCGACGAACTCCGGTCCGAAAGTCACTTTGGGATATGGTGTAATTGGCAACACTACGGTTTCTGGTACCGTCATTCTAGGTTCGAGTCCTGGTATCCCAGCTCTGAAATTCCGCGTTATTGCAGCGGAAAATCGGAATTCCACATCGCATAGTCGATTTGGAAGAGAGCTGAAAGTATGAAATACTCATTCAGCTTGTTCGCCGGAAACGGCGACAAAAAAGTGCAAGGCCCCATCGTATAGCGGCCTAGTACGCCGCCCTCTCACGGCGGTAACGCGGGTTCGAATCCCGCTGGGGTCACAAACAATTCCCCCGGAACTTCGGTTCCGGGGGAATTCTTGGTTTAAGCGCATTTTGTCCTATAACCCGACATTCACATTAAGTCGACCCCCGGCTGACCCGCTGACAGTCTGCGGGCTGGCATGATGATGCTGTGACCGCACATGAAGAGCCGCCAAGAGCAGGGGTCAGTCCTGTCACCAGTAAAGCCCAGGCTGATGCTGTCAACACCCTTGAAGCTGCGCGGACGGAACTTGCCGGCGTTGTGTTGCCCCTCGCCCTGCCCGACGCCGAAGAGGGGCGCCACTGGATCAGAGAGACCCTGGCACAGCTCGACGACTACGTGATTCCCCGATACCGCAGCCTGGACGCTCCACTGTTGGCCGTCGTCGGCGGTTCCACTGGTGCCGGTAAGTCGACGCTGGTCAATGCCCTTGTGGGTTACCCGGTGACACGCGCCGGGGCCATCAGGCCCACGACGCGCCAGCCCATCCTCCTTCACCACCCGCAGGACGCGGAGTGGTTTGAGGGCCAGCGCATACTTCCCAACCTGGACCGGGTCAGGGGCCGAGTGTCCGCGGATCCGCTGCCTGCACGTCGAGCCGGTGTCACACCGGATGCCCAGTCGATAGCCTCGCTGGTGCTCCTGGCACACGATCAGGTACCCCGGGGCATCGCGATTCTGGATGCGCCCGACGTCGACTCGATTTCAGATGACAACCGAAGGCTCGCAGGCCAGTTGCTGGCCGCGGCCGACCTTTGGGTGTTCGTGACCACGGCCAACAGATACGCCGACGCCGTCCCGTGGCGCCTGCTCCTGGATGCGGCGTCGCGGGACATCACGGTCGCCGTGGTGCTGGACCGCGTGCCACAGGCAGCCGAGGAAGAAGTCAGGACGGACCTTAAGGCAATGTTGGACCGCCAGGGACTGGCTGGTGCGGAACTCTTCGTGGTGCAGGAAAGCGATTTGGACGATTTGGGAATGCTGCCGGCCGAAGCTGTCAGCGGCTTGCGCCTTTGGCTTGCGAATCTGGCGGCGGATGCCGCCGGGCGAGCGGAGGTCGCGCGCCGCACGCTCAATGGTGCCGTTAACGCCGTGAGTAACCGGTTTGAACGTATTGCAGCTGCGGCTGCGGCCCAGGATGCTGCGGCCCACGAGCTGCGCTCCGTCTGCGTTCACGAATACGACGACGCCCTGCTGCGCATTCTGGATGCAACCAGGGACGGTGCGCTGCTCCGTGGGGAAGTGCTGGCACGATGGCAGGATTTTGTGGGCACGGGTGAATTCTTCCGCGCACTGGAGCAGAACATAGGGCGCATGCGGGACCGGATGGGAGCATTCTTCAGAGGTGAGCCCGCCCCAGCTGTGAAAGTCGAGACCGCGATCGAGACAGGTTTGCAAGCCGTGATTCTTGACGAGGCCGCCAATGCCGCAGAAAACGTCGACAGGCGGTGGCGCTCGGATACGGCAGGCCGCCAGCTCCTGGGTGCAGCTGATCTTTCAGGGACCAGTCCCGGCTTTGATGCGAAGGCCGCTGCCGCCATCCGCTCCTGGCAGGAAGGACTCATGGAACTGATCCGCACGCAAGGTCAGGAAAAACGCACGCAGGCCCGTTGGCTCTCCTTCGGTGTGAACGGGCTCGGCGCAGCACTGATGGTGGTGGTTTTCTCCATGACTGCCGGTTTGACCGGATTGGAGCTAGGCATTGCCGGTGGAACGGCCGTTGTTGGACAGAAGCTGCTTGAAGCTGTCTTCGGTGAAGATGCCGTGCGTCGGCTGGCCCAGCAGGCCAGGGCCGATCTCCATACGTACTGCCAGCGCCTTCTCGACGAGGAGCGGGGCAGGTTCCTCGGCCGGCTGGAGGCCACTGGTCTTGACGCTGACACCGTGCATAGCGGCATGGACCTCGCCCGCCACGCCAAGTCCCTCCGCCGCTTGGCTGGGGCCGCATGAGCCGGCACAGCCAAGTCCGGGAATCGTCTCAACTCCAGCGGCGGCTTGAAGCGCTGAATACAGCACGCGAACTGGCTGAAGGGGTGCTGCCCGAGCAGGAACTGGATTCGGTGTATGAAGTGCTTGAACGGGCCACGTCCAGACGCTCGTTGTCGGCAGGGCACACGGTGGTGGGCTTTTTCGGGGCCACCGGAAGTGGCAAGTCATCCTTGTTCAATGCCGTTTCCAGCAGCAATCTCGCAACCGCGGCAGCCCGTCGGCCCACGACGTCCGCGCCGTTGGCAGGAATCTGGGGCGAGGAAGGCAGCGGGCCGTTGCTGGACTGGCTCGGTGTGCAGGAGCGGCACAGCCTGCCTGGGATGCCCGGCCTGGCCACTGCGGAGAGCGGCCTGATCCTGCTGGACCTTCCCGACTTTGACTCAACGAAAGTGGAGAACCGGGAGGTAGTCCAGCGAATGGTCGGGATGGTGGACGTCCTGGTCTGGGTGCTGGACCCACAGAAGTATGCAGATGCCGCGGTGCACAACGACTTCCTGCGCCCGATGGCCTCCCATGGAGCAGTCACCCTTGTTGTCTTGAACCAAATAGATAAGCTCAATCACGCCGACACCGCTGATGTGCTTCATTCCCTGAAAGGCATCCTGCAGCGCGACGGTCTGGATAATGTTCGGGTCCTGGGCGCCTCAGCCCTGACTGGCGACGGCGTCGACGCCGTCCGTAGTGCTATCAGGGACGTCGTGGTCCAGCGGGAGGCCGCGACTAAGCGCCTGGCTGCCGACGTCGCCAAGTCTGCTGCGGAACTGGCCCAGGTGTCAGGCAACGGCGAGGCCCGCGGCGTCAAGGCAAACACCAAAGCCAAACTCGCGAATGAATTGTCGACGGCGGCCAACGTACCTCTGGTGGTTGACGCGGTGGCGCGATCCTTCAAGAGGGAATCGGCGCGCAGGACTGGATGGCCCGTGACGCGCTGGTTGCTGCGCTTCCGGCCTGATCCCCTGCGGAGGCTGAACCTGGGCAGGCAGGACACCAGGCCCGAGCTCAACCGGACTTCCTTGCCGGTAGCGGGTGCACCTGAACGGGCGAGGACAGATGCCGCCGTGCGTGATTTTGTGGATGAGGCTTCCGAAGGCGCACCGGGCCCGTGGCGGGCGTCCATCCGTGCTGTGGCGAGGGAAGGCCGCGAGCACCTGCCGGATGCCCTGGACCAAGCCATCGCCGGGACGAATCTCAAAACGTCGCAGCGCCCGTTCTGGTGGCTGTTGTTCAACACACTTCAATGGCTGGCACTTCTCCTGGCAGTCGGCGGCCTCGGCTGGCTTGGGGTCTTGGCGGCGCTCGGCTATTTCCAAATGCCCGTCCCGGAGGTGCCCCGGACCGAGGGGTGGCCCTGGCCTACGTTGATGGTGGCCTGCGGAGTGGTTCTGGGGATTGTTCTGGCAGTCTTGGGCAGAATCATCGGCGGCTGGGCCGCGCGTCTGCGCGCCAAAGGCGTGGCCAAACGACTGAAGGCAGCAATAGCTGGCGTAGCTGAGCAGCGCATCGTGGAACCGGTAGAGGTGGAGATTGCGCGCTTGGCCGCATTCAACGCGGCATTAAAAACCGCGCGCACAGGATAGGGATACATCTAGAGATCGGCCGCAGCGTCCCTGACCTTGATAAGGGTCCGAAGGTTCCGCGTAGTGGTGCTGGCCTTGTACCGCGGTTTGGCGGACAGTTTGCTGAAAGGACTATCCAAGGTGCCTCCGGCGGGTGCAAGCCACGCCGAAGCTTCCGGCCCAAGCCGCACCTGTTCCACGCCACCAAGGGCCTCTCCGGACTCAAAGAGTTCGTCCAGCATGGCTTCGTCGGAGGTGAGCGTGATGTAGCTGTGCGTGGCCTTGTCATCGGCGGGGTACGGGCAGGCATCCACGAGTTCGGCCACCCGTGAAGAAGTGAGGACAACAACCCAGGCGTCGTAGCCGAAGGATTCACGAAGGCACTTTTCGAATTGGCCCTTTACATCCTTGATACTCAAGTCGCTCCTCAGGACAACGTTTCCACTCGCCAGAAGCGTCTTGACGTCAGAGAACGGGTAGGCCTTAAGAGCTGACTTCAGGTCCGCCATCTTGATGTTGATCCCGCTGACGTTGATGCCCCTGAGGAATACGGCATAGGTGTTCATGGATGTCCCCCTTCAAAGACAGAAGCCCTAGTCGTTGTTCTTGCGCAAGGCTTCGGTCAGTACCCGTGCGGCATTGCAGACGACCTCCGCATGCAGGCGTCCCGGCTGGCGCGTGAGACGCTCAATCGGACCTGAAATGGAAACTGCCGCAATGACCCTTCCGGATGGCCCACGGACCGGAGCGGAAACCGAGGCGACCCCAGGCTCGCGTTCGCCCAGGCTCTGACCCCAGCCCCGGCGTCGTACTCCTGCCAGGACGGTGGGCGTAAAGCGGGCGTTCTGGAGTCCTTCCAGCAGCCGGTCGTGGTCTTCCCAAGCGAGGAGGACCTGCGCTGCGGAGCCGGCTTTCATGGACAATTGGGTTCCCACCGGAATGGTGTCGCGCAGGCCGATCGGCCGCTCCGCTGAGGCAACGCACACGCGCCAATCGCCCTGCCTGCGGAAAATCTGGGCGCTCTCGCCGGTAGCGTCCCGCAGTTGGATGAGCACTGGCCCCGCGGAAGCGATGAGCCGGTCTTCACCAGCGGCGGATGCGAGTTCCACCAGGCGGCTGCCCAGGACGAACCGTCCCTGGATGTCGCGGCTGACCAGGCGGTGGTGGACCAGGGCCAGCGCGAGCCGGTGAACGGTCGGCCGGGCAAGGCCCGTAGCCGCTACAAGTTGTGCGAGTGTCGTCGGGCCGGCCTCGAGGGCATCGAGTACTTGGGCCGCTTTATCAATGACACCGACTCCACTAGAATTGTCCATGTAATGATATTGCCGTCTCAATATCTGAGATGCAAGTTGTTTCACTGGCTTATTTTGTGGCCCTGCTGCTTCAGTGGTTAGAAGAGCTCAGTGGGTTAGATGAGTTCAGTGGTTAGAAGAACAGTTCAGTGGATGAACATCCAACTTTCAGTGAAGGGAGCAAGGCCGTGGGAAAGACACTGGCCGAGAAAGTCTGGGACGCACACGTAGTGCGCAAGGGTGAAGGCGAAGGAGCCAATGCCCAGCCCGACCTTCTTTTCATTGACTTGCACTTGGTCCACGAAGTGACCTCCCCGCAGGCTTTCGAGGGGCTCCGCCTGGCTGGCCGCAAGCTCCGCCGCGCCGACCTCACCATTGCCACGGAGGACCACAACACTCCCACGCTGGACATCGACAAGCCCATTGCGGACCTCACCAGCCGCACGCAGATTGAAACGCTGCGCGCCAACTGCAAGGAATTCGGCGTCCGCCTGCACTCGCTCGGCGACAAGGAGCAGGGCATCGTGCACGTCGTGGGTCCGCAGTTGGGTCTTACCCAGCCGGGCATGACGGTGGTGTGCGGCGACTCGCACACCTCCACGCACGGCGCCTTCGGTGCGCTGGCCATGGGCATCGGAACCTCTGAAGTCGAGCATGTCATGGCAACCCAGACACTGTCTTTGAAGCCCTTCAAGACGATGGCCATCAACGTTGAAGGGACGCTGCGCCCTGGCGTTACCGCAAAGGACATCATCCTGGCCGTCATAGCCAAGATCGGTACCGGTGGGGGACAGGGGTACGTCCTGGAATACCGCGGATCCGCCATCCGGGCGCTGTCGATGGATGCCCGCATGACCATCTGCAACATGTCCATCGAAGCCGGCGCTCGTGCAGGCATGGTGGCTCCGGACCAGGTCACCTACGACTACATGCAGGGCCGTCCGCATGCACCCGAAGGCGCTGACTGGGACGCCGCCGTCGAGTACTGGAACACGCTGCACACCGACGCCGACGCCACGTTCGATGTCGAAGTGGACCTTGACGCCAACACCCTGGAGCCGTTCGTCACCTGGGGCACCAACCCCGGCCAGGGCATTTCGCTCTCAGCCAAGGTTCCGTCCCCCGAGGACTTTGGCGACGAAAATGCCAAGGCTGCCGCCGAGCGCGCCCTCCAGTACATGGGACTTGAGGCAGGCACACCCATGAAAGACATCCGCGTGGATACGGTGTTCCTGGGCTCCTGCACCAACTCCCGTATTGAGGACCTGCGTGCTGCCGCTGACATCATCCGTGGCCGCGAGAAGGACCCGGATATTCGCATGCTCGTAGTTCCGGGCTCCGCTCGTGTCCGCCTCGAAGCCGAAGCCGAGGGCCTGGACAAAGTCTTCAAGGATTTCGGTGCCGAATGGCGTTTCGCCGGTTGCTCGATGTGCCTGGGCATGAACCCGGACCAACTGGAACCGGGAGAGCGCTGCGCATCGACGTCCAACCGCAACTTTGAGGGCCGCCAAGGCAAGGGTGGCCGTACGCACCTTGTCTCACCCGTGGTGGCTGCCGCGACAGCTGTTCGCGGAACGTTGAGCTCGCCCTCGGACCTTGAGCCGGCTTCGGCAGGCGCACTGACCGGAATCGCAGTCTAGGAGGATCCCATGGAAGCATTCACTACCCACACCGGCATCGGTGTTCCGCTGCGCCAGAGCAATGTGGATACCGACCAGATCATTCCCGCGGTCTACCTCAAGCGCATCACGCGCACAGGCTTCGAAGACGCCCTCTTCGCTGCATGGCGAAAGGACGAGTCCTTCATCCTTAACCAGGCCCCCTTTAAGTCCGGCTCCGTCCTCGTGGCCGGGCCCGACTTTGGGACGGGTTCCTCCCGTGAACACGCTGTCTGGGCGTTAAAGGACTACGGCTTCAAGGCTGTCTTGTCCTCGCGTTTCGCCGATATTTTCCGCGGCAACTCAGGCAAGCAGGGACTGCTGGCAGCCCAGGTGGGCCAGGATGACATCGAGCTCATCTGGAAGGTCCTGGAGAACAGCCCTGGCACTGAGGTCAAGGTGGACCTGGTCTCCAAGACCGTGGAATGCGGCAATGTCGTGGCTCCCTTCGAGATCGACGACTATACCCGCTGGCGCCTCCTGGAAGGCCTGGATGACATCGGGCTGACCTTGCAGCACGAGGAAGACATCACCGCCTATGAGGCCACGCGGCCTTCCTTCAAACCGAAGACACTTCCGGCGAAAAGCTGACGAATTCGTCGGCGGCTGAATGCTGCGGAACCAGGACCGGTGGGCCCCTTAGGGTGGGCTCACCGGTCCTTTTTTAGGAGGATTGATGCGCACCGGATCTGCCCGGCACGCGGTGGCTCCATTTCGGTTAGGTAACCCGAGCTTCTATGCTTAGCTGGAGCCTTTGTAAGTATGGGGGGCGAGTAGTCGTGAGGAAACCGGTATAGATGAGTAGTGTTCTGACAATCCGCGGTGGCGTCCCGTTGACAGGGCGAGTGACCGTTCGCGGTGCCAAGAACCTTGTGCCCAAGGCCATGGTGGCGGCGTTGCTGGGCAGCGAACCATCAGTGCTTCGGAACGTGCCGGAAATCAAGGACGTGGAGGTTGTTACCAGCCTGCTGAAGCTCCACGGGGTGACGGTGGTCAAGGACCCCGCCACGGGCGATCTGACCTTGAATCCCAAAGACGCCAAAACGGCATCCAGTACGGCCATTGACGCGCATGCCGGGGATTCGCGCATTCCGATCCTGCTGTGCGGCCCCCTGATCCACGCGATCGGAGAGGCCTTCATTCCGGACCTTGGTGGCTGCAAAATTGGCGATCGACCTATCGACTACCACCTGAACGTCCTGCGCCAGTTTGGCGCCGTCGTGGAAAAGCGACCTGGTGGCATCCACATCTCCGCGCCCAACGGCCTGCATGGCGCTAAAATCTCCCTTCCTTATCCGTCCGTCGGCGCGACCGAGCAAGTGTTGCTGAGCGCCACGCGCGCGGAAGGCATCACGGAACTCAGCGGTGCTGCAACGGAACCGGAGATCATAGACCTCATCGCCGTGCTGCAGAAGATGGGCGCCATCATCAGCGTCCAGACTGACCGCACCATCCGTATCGAGGGTGTCAAGGACCTGGGCGGCTACAACCACCGGGCGCTTCCGGACCGGAACGAGACGGCGTCCTGGGCCTCGGCCGCGTTGGTCACGCGTGGCGACATCTTTGTTGAAGGCGCTTCCCAGCGGGACATGATGACTTTCCTGAACACCTACCGCAAGGTGGGGGGCGGCATGGATATTGGGGACGACGGCATCCGTTTCTACCACCCCGGAGGCAAGCTTTCCCCGCTGGTCCTGGAGACGGATGTTCACCCTGGCTTCATGACTGACTGGCAGCAGCCCCTGGTGGTCGCTTTGACCCAGGCGGAGGGCGTGTCGATTGTGCATGAAACGGTCTATGAGAACCGTTTCGGGTTCACCGATGCCCTGGCCCGGATGGGTGCAAACATCCAGGTCCACCGTGAGTGCCTTGGCAGCGTCCCCTGCCGCTTCGGCCAGCGGAACTTCCTGCATTCTGCCGTGATCTCCGGTCCCACGCCGCTGCGGGGGACCGAGATTGACATCCCCGATCTTCGTGGCGGCTTCAGCCACCTCATTGCAGCTTTGGCCGCGACCGGCACCTCCAGGGTTACGGGCATCGATATCATCAACCGCGGATATGAGCGCTTTACGGAGAAGCTCGCTGGCCTGGGCGCCGATTTCGACATCATCACCACCAAGTAGCGGGGGAACCTTTGAAGGAATCGGCGAAGAGCCGGGCTACGTTCATGCTCCTGGCGGGCATGGCGCGTCCGTTGATGAACCTCCTGATGGGCAAGAAGTGGGAGGGCACTGGGAAGCTCCCCGCGGGCGGATTCATCGCAGCACCGAACCACTGCACTGAAATTGATCCCGTCGTGATCGGGCACATGCTCTACAACCAGAAGCGTCCTCCACACTTCCTGGCGAAGGCGGGACTCTTCAAAGCACCTGTGTTGGGAGCCTTGCTGCGGGCGACGAACCAGATTCCGGTTGAACGCTCGACGGCGGGAGCGAACCGCTCTCTGCAAATCGCCAAAGAGGTGGTGGACGCCGGAGGCGCCATCATTATCTACCCCGAGGGAACCCTGACCCGGGATCCGGACCTGTGGCCGATGAAGGGGCACACCGGAGCTGCCCGGCTGGCATTGCAGACAGGTGCACCGGTTGTTCCGATGGCCCACTGGGGGGCCCATGAGGTTTTCCCCCGGTACGCCAAGCGCTTCCACGTCTTTCCTCGAAAGACCGTCAGGGTTCTGGTAGGTGAGCCTGTGGATCTGAGCGCTTTCGCGGACCGGCCCATGGACCGGGCCACGCTGTCCGAAGCTACCGACGTCATCATGGAGGCGGTCACCGCGCTCCTGGCAACCCTCCGCGGTGAGGAGCCGCCCGCAGAACGCTGGGATCCGGCCGTTCATAAGCAGGCCAAACATGGCCGGTTCGTGGAGCGCGGTTCAAACACTGCACGGGGCGCCGTGCCTGAAAAGGCTGCAGAACCCGCTGCCAACGAAGTATCTCTTGAGGATCCGGAATCGGAGGGCGGCAAATGACGGTTATTGAAAGCCCTGTCCCTGCTCCGGATACCGTGGCCGTCCTCGGCGCAGGTTCATGGGGAACTACGTTCGCCAAGATCCTCGCAGATGCCGCCGCCACTACCGGAGTGGAGCGGAGGATCCGGATTTGGGGGCGGCGTGCCCGAGTAGTGGATCAGATCAACGCGGAACACCGCAATGAGCAGTACTTGAAGGACATCGAACTTCCCCACGCCGTCACCGCATCCACGGATGTTGCAGAGGTCCTGCAGGATGCCGGCCTCGTGGTCCTGGCCGTGCCGGCCCAATCACTGCGGCCCCAGTTGGGGGAATGGAAGCGCCTGCTCGCACCGGACGCTATTGTCGTGTCGCTGATGAAGGGCCTCGAACTGGGGACTGACGCACGCATGAGCGAGGTCATCGCCCAAGAGCTTGGCATCCCCGAATCACGTGTGGTGGTGGTCTCAGGACCCAACCTCGCCATGGAGATTGCCAGGGAACAACCCACTGCGTCTGTAGTTGCCTGCAGTGACGCCGATACCGCCGCCGCAGTCGCACTCTGCTGCACCGCACCGTACTTCCGTCCCTACACCAGCACCGATGTTGTGGGCGTGGAGATCGGCGGGATCGTCAAGAATGTCATTGCCTTGGCAGTGGGTATTTGCGAGGGGCGCCAGATGGGTGACAACACCAAAGCGTCAGTCATCACGCGGGGCCTCGCCGAGACGTCCCGGCTTGCCCTGGCCCTGGGTGGAGAGGCCCACACGATGGCGGGGCTCGCGGGGCTGGGCGATCTCGTTGCGACATGCTCCTCTGCCCTTTCCCGAAATCACACAGCTGGAAGGCTGCTGGGCGAGGGGCTGAGCCTCGAGCAGGTGGCCGAACAGATGACTCAAACCGCTGAAGGCATTAAGTCCGGTCCTGCCGTGCATGAATTGGCGGGCAAACTGAATGTCGAAATGCCCATTACGGCCGCCGTTGTGGCGGTGCTTGAAGGCAAAATGTCCGTTGATGACCTGGGGCCGCGATTGCTGGCCCGGGCGCTGAAGTCCGAAGGCGACTACTGATTGTGACTGAAGAATCCACCCCCGTGACCGGCCGCCGACCCCGTGTGGCGGTGCTTTTCGGCGGACGTTCCAGCGAACACGCTGTTAGTTGCGTGACGGCGGCAGGCGTCATGGGTGCCATTGATAAGAGCAAGTACGACGTCGTGCCCATTGGAATTGCCAAGTCCGGACAATGGGTCCTTGCCTCGGGGGACACCAGTCAGTGGTCCTTGAGCTCGACGGCGCTTCCTGAGGTATCGCCGTCGGACCGGACTGTCACCTTGGCAGAGGTGGGCGGCGAGCACCAGCTCATCGTGACCGCGCCGAATGCCATCCCCGAGGAACTCGGTTCCGTGGACGTCGTCTTTCCTTTGCTCCATGGTCCCTGGGGCGAGGACGGAACCATCCAGGGTCTCCTGGAGCTATCCGACACCCGCTACGTTGGTGCCGGAGTGCTGGCCTCGGCTGTGGGCATGGACAAGCACTTCATGAAAGTGGTTTTTGAAGCCGCCGGACTGGCAGTGGGTCCTTACATCGCTGTCACGGACCGTGAATGGCTCACGGATGCCGAGGCTGTCCGCAAGCGGGTGGACAAGCTCGGTTTCCCGGTCTTCGTCAAGCCTGCCCGCGCTGGCTCTTCCATGGGAATCTCCAAAGTGGATTCCTTGGAGGGCCTGGATACGGCCATCGAGGAAGCCCGCCGCCACGATTTGAAGTTGGTCATCGAAGCCGGCATCGTCGGGCGCGAAATCGAGTGCGCTGTCCTGCAAGGCCGGGGCACAGACGCGCCCCGTACGTCCATGCCCGGCGAAATCGCGGTGGCTATCGGCGAACACCAGTTCTACGACTTTGCTGCCAAATATGTCGACGACGGTGCTGCTGCGCTGAGTTGCCCGGCCGATATGCCGGATGAGGCCATTGCCCGCGTCCGGGAATTGGCCGCTGCCGCCTTCGACGCCGTGGGGGCGGAGGGCCTGAGCCGTGTGGACTTCTTCTACACGCCCGGGGGGGAGCTGATCATTAACGAAATCAACACCATGCCAGGCTTCACCCCCAAGAGCATGTATCCGCAGATGTGGGCGGCTTCCGGCTTGGCGTATTCCGAGCTGATCGACGAACTCATTCACTTGGCCCTGACCCGCAAAACGGGCCTGCGGTAACCCCAACAAGTAGCGGCAGAGCACCCGCTACTTGGTGGTCGGCAGGTTCTGCAGGTCTTCCTGGCCTACGCAGTGGCGCGTGGCTTTGATCTTGCCAGCGGCGGCCGCAAGTTCGGTGAGGACTGTGGCGGAGCTGATGTTGGCGGCTTCCAATTTGACCGGATCCACGAGGATTTCCGTCGCCGGCTCGCGTCCAAAAGTAGTCAGGGTGTAGACGCCATCGTCTTCTTTGATCACCCAGTCGATGTCATTCACGCTGACGCAGCGGTCAGTGGTTGGCCCAGGGACGTTGACACCGCAACGCAGGATGATCTGGGAGGGATCGCCCCACGCAGCAGTGGCCTGGCTGTTGGTCTTGCGGAGTGCGGCATCCCCGATCTTGTCCGGGAGCGCCACCATCATGGGGGCGCAGGCCGGATTGGCGGCGTCGGTTGCCGGCGTGACGTCCACAATGGGGGCGCAGGCTGATACTGCGAGGACGGACGCTGCGGCCAAGCTGAAGGCCACGGCTTTCCGCGGAAGGGTCTTTCGGTGCATCAGTCCAGCCTATCCCGCCCACGCTGCCGCCTGACGTGCGGTTGGTGCACCCGTTGCGAGCGTCACATTGCCGGTGGTCTGTGCTGTACAGGCTGCGTCACTGTTTTGTCGGTGTGCCGCGATAGCGTAGAGCCGTGCCCCCAAAACAGCCATCCGACGTAAAACATCCATCCGAAGAATGTCCAACAGTCGCGGATCTCTCGGAGTCCGAGCTCCTTGCCCGGATCTTCCCCCGCCTGAACAGCAGCCCCAGCGTCCTGCTGGGTCCTGGCGACGACGCTGCCCTGGTTGCCGTCCCGGACGGCCGCGCACTGATTTCGATCGATACCCAGACCCAGGACCAGGACTTCCGGCTGGAGTGGAACAACGGCTATCGAACCACAGGATACGACGTCGGATGGAAGTCTGCGGCGCAGAACCTTAGCGATATCAACGCCATGGGCGGAACAGCAACCTCGCTGGTGGTGAGCCTGACCATGCCGCCCGCTACACCAGTGGAGTGGGTTGAGGACTTTGCGGATGGCCTCACCGCTGGAATTATCGGGCTGGGGGTTCCTGATTGCTCCGTCGCCGGGGGAGACCTGGGCCGTGGCCGGGAGATCGCGGTGACTGTCGCCGTCGTCGGTACTTTGGCTGGACGGGCGCCCGTAGTGCGTTCAGGGGCGAAACCGGGAGACGTTGTGGCAGTGGCAGGCACCCTCGGGCGTGCTGCCGCCGGTCTGGCGCTGTTGGAAAGCGATGTCACCTTAACCGACCTCTCAGCTGAGCAGCGTGCCCTGTTGGATAGCCAATGCCGGCCCTTGCCGCCGTTGGCTGCCGGGCCGCTTGCCGCACGTTCGGGCGTAACAGCAATGATGGACATTTCGGATGGGTTGCTGCGCGACGGCGGAAGGCTCGCTGCTGCCAGCGACGTCATCCTGGACTTTGACGTCCTTGCTTTGAAGACGCACGCACTTCCGCTGGAACCAGCTGCCGCCTTGCTGGGCGTTGATTCCATGCCGTGGGTTCTGGGCGGGGGAGAAGACCATGGGCTGCTTGCTACGTTCCCAGCGGGAATTCAGCTGCCGCAGGGCTTCATTGCGATAGGCTCAGTTCAAGCCGCTGTCCAGTCTCAAGGCAGCGGCGTCCGGATTGCCGGGCAAGCTGCTGACACCGTGGGATGGGATCATTTTGCAGACTAAGATCGCCGCGAATGCGCACGCCATGAAACGTTGGCTCGGCAAAACAGAGGTGGTCCTTGGCAACCATAGCGACCGCCTGAACGCGATCAACATCTTCCCCGTCGCCGACGGCGATACCGGAACGAACCTTTACCTCACCGCGCGCGCAGCTGTGTCCGCGTTGGCTGGCACCGCTCCTGACGCTTCCGAGACCGGTAACGACGTCGGTGCTGTGCTATCACGCGCTGGTCAGGCCGCCATGGAACAGGCAAGGGGTAATTCCGGGACCCTTTTTGCTGTTTTCCTGTGCGCTGCGGCGGAGCCGCTTGCCGGAAAAGCGCGCCTGAGCGCGCCGCTGCTGGCCACGGCCCTTAATAGGGCCCAGATCCGGGCATGGTCGGCCCTGAGCGAACCGGTCTCCGGAACCATGCTGTCCGTCCTTGAAGCAGCAGCCCATGCAGCCCAAGCGGCGGATTCTTCCCAGAATGGTGATGACAGCAACCACGCACTGGGCCTCGCCTTGGATGCTGTGGTGGAAGCTGCCTTTCAAGCCGTCGTACGCACCGAGGATGAACTCGCACCCCTGCAGGCGGCGCATGTGGTGGACGCCGGCGGTGTAGGTATGTTGCTGGTGCTGGACTGTCTCCGTTCCGCAGTGCTCGGCGAAGAACTTCAGGATGAGCTCCTTGATGGCCTCCACGGCTACCAGTTGCAGGATCCGCACATCCACCAGCAGATGCCGGCCGACGACGGCGTGGAAGTCATGTGTACCATCAGCCTTTCGCCATTGGACGCGGCCGTGCTGCGCCAACGCCTGGACGAGATGGGTGATTCCGTCATCATGAGCCAGGTTGGCAATACAGGCCACCATCCCGACGACGACGACGAATCCACTGCTGAAGCCAGTTATCGTTGGCGGGTTCATGTCCACGTACCTGATCCCGCGCCGGCAGTGGCGCTCATCCGGTCTCTGGGGGAGCCAACGGACATTGCAGTCAGTCAGCTTGCCCTGCCTCGTGACTCTGAAGACGGGTCCCGGGACCAGGAAGCAACACAATCTGCAGAACCCAGCAGCATTCCGGGCCAGTCACGGCATGAATACTGAGCTGGAACTGCCTCTGGAACGCAGGATCGGCAAGCGTTCGGCGTCCGTCATTGACAAGCACCTTGGCCTCAAGACAACCGGCGCCCTTCTGAACTACTTTCCGCGCAGGTATTTGAGCCGGGGCGAACTTACTCCCATCAGCAACCTTCCCCTGGACGAGGAAGTCACGTTGATTGCGCGGGTTCTGTCCAACAGCACCCGTCAAATGCGTGCCCGGCGGGGTTCCATCACTGACGTCGTGGTGACCGATGAAGCCGGTGGAAGCCACGTTCCTGGCACGTTGAAAGTCAGTTTCTTCAATGGATTCCGGGCCAAGGCGGAGCTCCTTCCGGGGCGCCGTGCAATGTTTTCCGGGAAGGTGACCCGATACGGGGGCGCCTTGGGGCTGACTAATCCGGACTTCCTGTTGCTGGATGAGGATCCGGATGCTGATGGCTCCATGGACCCGGAAAAGCTGGCGGCCATGCCTATCCCCGTCTATCCCGCAACGGCAAAGCTGACAAGCTGGTCCATCCACAAAGTGATTACGGCGTTGCTGCAAACCCTGGACCTCGACGCCCTGGCGGACCCGCTCCCGGAGTCAATCGTCAGCAGGGACGGACTGCTCAGCGTGGCTGATGCTTATCGCCTGATCCACTCGCCTGAGACCGCCAAGGACTGGCAGCGGGCGCAGGAACGGTTCCGCTACCAGGAGGCGCTGGTGCTGCAGGCGGCATTGGCGAGACGCCGTGCCCAGCTTGCTGCAGAGGAAGCCACTGCCCGACGTCCGGTCAGCGGCGGCCTGCTGGAAGAGTTTGACCGGAACCTGCCTTTCACGCTCACTGCTGGCCAGACAGCGGTGGGAAAGACGCTTTCCGAAGAACTTGGCCAGGACACCCCCATGAATCGGCTCCTGCAGGGTGAGGTCGGCTCGGGAAAGACTATTGTCGCGCTGCGAGCGATGCTGCAGGTGGTTGATGCGGGGGGACAGGCGGCACTCCTGGCGCCCACTGAGGTTTTGGCTGCGCAGCATTTCGACTCTATCCGCAGGACCCTGGGGCCGCTGGCCCGCGATCACATTTTTGGTGGTACCGGCATGCTGGGGGCCGAAGCCGGACAGGCTGGCGTCCAGGTGACCCTGCTGACCGGGTCCATGCCTATGGCTGCGCGAAAGCAGGCCATGCTCGATGCCGCTTTAGGAAACGCCGGCATCGTGATCGGCACCCACGCTCTGTTGAGCGACAAAACCAGCTTTCAGGACCTGGGCTTGATCGTGGTCGACGAGCAGCACCGCTTCGGCGTGGAGCAACGTGATGCCCTGCGTGCCAAGGCTATGCGTCCGCCGCATCTGCTGGTCATGACTGCCACGCCAATTCCCCGGACAGTGGCCATGACCGTGTTCGGCGATCTTGAGACCTCCATCCTCGATGAACTCCCCGCTGGGCGGGCACCCATTTCCACTCATGTTGTGGGGCTTGCGGAGAACCCCGGCTGGGCGGATCGAATCTGGAAACGATCGCGGGAAGAAGTCGACGCCGGCCATCAGGTTTACGTTGTATGTCCCAAAATCGGGTCCGATGACGACGGCGACTTCAGCCCAGGAGAGGCGGAACCAAGTGATGCCGAACTCTCGGACGAAGGTCCAGCCCGCGAGCTCGCTTCGGTGACAGCCGTCGTCGAAAGCCTGGTGCAGGAGCCGTCCATGGCCGGGGTGCCCGTGGCGCCCCTCCACGGCCGTCAGGAGCCGCTGCTTAAAACCGAAACCATGGCATCGTTCGCGGCAAACCAGACCAAGGTGCTGGTCTCCACCACGGTCATCGAGGTGGGTGTCGATGTTCACAATGCCACCCTGATGGTCATCCTGGACGCCGATCGTTTTGGTATTTCCCAACTCCATCAGCTTCGCGGCCGGGTTGGGCGTGGCGGTCTGCCGGGGACTTGCCTGCTGGTCACTACTTTGGAGCCAGGGCACCCGAGCCGTCGAAGACTGGACGCTGTTGCGTCCACCACTGACGGGTTCGAGCTCTCCCAGGAAGACCTGAAACTCCGCCGTGAGGGCGATATCCTCGGCGCCTCACAATCAGGTGGGCGGTCCACGCTTAAGCTGCTGCGCGTCCTGGAGCATGAAGATCTGATTGCCCGTGCGCGTGCAGACGCACAGGACATGGTGGCCCAGGACCCGGCATTGGGACACCAACCGGTCCTGGCCGCGGCCATTGAAGAATACTTGAACCCTGAAAAGGAGGCGTTCCTTGAACGCGGTTAGAGAATCCCCAGATGGTATCGGCGACCAGTCGGGCGTCGGCAGCGGAGAGGCGCTGTGAGCCGGATTATTGCCGGGGTTGCTGGCGGCAATCCGCTCACGAGCGTGCCCGGGACCGCAACGCGGCCCACGACGGACCGTGTTAAGGAAGCACTGTTTTCCCGGCTGGAGTCCTTGGCTGTCATCGACGATTCCCGGGTGCTGGATCTCTATGCGGGCTCCGGAGCCCTGGGTGTGGAGAGCGCCAGCCGGGGTGCCCGCAGCGTGGATCTGGTGGAATTCGATGCCAAGGCCAGCGACTCTTGCCAGCGCAACGCGGACTTGGTCAACCAAATCCTGGGCGGCAAGAAAGTCTCAGTCCATCGATCCAAGGTGGAGTCTTTCCTGGAGCGCGCCACGGGGCGCGATGTGTGGGACCTGGTGTTTCTGGATCCGCCATATCCACTGGACGAACCAGCATTGAGTGCCGTGCTGGCCAAATTGTCGCCCCATCTGGATGAAGGGGCGGTTGTGGTGGTGGAGAGGTCCTCCAGGAGTCCCGAACCAGCCTGGCCTGAAGCGCTGGAATGTTTCGCTGACAAGAAGTACGGCGAGACCAAGCTATGGTTCGCTGAACCGTCCTAGTCCGAAATTCTGTCCAGGTCCACGCCGTGGAGAACTGTTGCCGGGTGCGGGCCTCGCGCGAGTAATGCGCTGGTCCACGCTGCCGGCCATGGCGTTTGGGCGCCCACCAGGATGATGTTGCCGGGGTAGCGCCCGGCGAACATTCCCGTCTCGGCAAATGCGATAACGTCCGCCATTGCCTGCCGGAGGGCTGCTACCTGGCTTCGTACCAGCGTTAGCGCCGGTTCATCGCCTACGTTCACAATCAGTAGGCCGTTTGGTCCCAAGCGGGCAGCGGCCTCTTCGTAGAACTCCCTGCACGCGATGTGGGCTGGTGCTTCTGGCCCGGAGAAGATATCAAGGATGACGACGTCGAACCTCAGGTTCGCGGGAAGTTCGGCCAGTGCCTCGCGTGCGTCGCCTATGTGCGTGTGCAGCCGCGTGCCCTCCGGCATGGGGAGCTTTTGCAGGACGAAGTCCAGCAGTTCGCGTTCGAGTTCCACGGCATACTGGTCCGAACCTGGCCGCGTGGCCTGGATGTAACGGGCCAAGGTCAGGGCGCCGGCGCCGAGATGGAGCACGGAGAGTGGCTCACCCGGCTCTGCAGCCAGATCCACCACATGACCGATCCTGCGAAGATACTCGTAGAAGATCTCCCCGGGGTTGGCCAGATTCACATGGGATTGTTCAGCGCCACCGATGCTGAGGATATAGCTGCCTTCAATGAGCGTATCGGCATCAACAGTTGCGTGCTGCCCTGTGGTCCGCAGGAAACGCGTGGCGTGATGGCTGCCGGAGTCCTTGCGGCCGGCGTCGTTGCGGTTCAGAGCAGGTCCTTAAGCGCGGCCAGTCGTTCGGCCGCTTCTTTCAGGACACTGGTTTTCTTGCAGAAGGCGAAACGCAACAGGCTGCGGGTCCGTTCTGCTCCTTCCGGATGGCAAAAAACGGGCACCGGGATCGCGGCAACACCGACCAGCGCGGGCAACCGGCGGGCGAGGTCCACAGAGTCTTTGATGCCCAGGGGTTCTGTGTCGACGTTAACGAAGTACGTACCGTTCGGCGTAAAGACGTCGAATCCTGCAGCGCGAAGGCCCTCGGAGAGGATGTCACGTTTGCGTCGCAGCGTCTGGGCTATGTCCGCGTAAAAGGTGTCAGGAAGCGCAAGGCCCACGGCGATGGCACTCTGGAACGGCGTGCCCGAGCTGTATGTCAGGAACTGTTTGACGGTGCGGACCGCGGCAACCAGGTCCTCGGGTCCGCTGAGCCAGCCGATCTTCCACCCTGTGAAGGAAAAGGTCTTTCCCGCGGATGAGATCGTGAGGGTCCGTTGGGCAGCACCAGGAAGGGAAGCGACGGGAATATGCGTTACGCCGAAAGTGAGGTGCTCGTAGACTTCGTCGCTGACAATGATGGCGTCGTACTTTGTGGCCAGCTCAACCACCTTTGCCAGGACCTCCTGGGGGAAAACGGCGCCGGTGGGATTGTGCGGGTTGTTCAGGAGCACCACCTTGGTGCGTCTGCTGAAGGCCTCTTCCAGTCTGGAGAGGTCCGGAAGGAAGTCCGGAGCGAGCAGGGGAGCGGTGACATGTTGCGCTCCCGCCAACCCGATGATGGCTCCGTAGGAGTCGTAGAACGGTTCGAAGGTGAGGACTTCGTCACCGGGCTGGATGAAGGCCAGAAGTGACGCAGCTATGGCTTCCGTGGCGCCCGTCGTAATGATGATTTCCGTCTGCGGATCCGGAGCGAGCCCATAAAAGCGGCGTTGGTGTTCCGCGACGGCTCCCCGCAACTCCGCAATGCCCTTGCCGGGTGCGTATTGGTTGGCTCCTGCGGCGATGGCTGCCTGCGCTGCGGCTTTGATCTCCACAGGTCCGTCCTCGTCGGGGAAGCCTTGTCCGAGGTTGATGGCGCCGGAGGAGATTGCCAAGGTGGTCATCTCCTCGAAGATGGTCACTCCGAGATTTCCGTCAGGTGAAAGCAGGTTGGCGCCAGTGGCGGCCCGCTGCCATGGCGTGGAGGCATGAGCCGTTGTGTTGAGCGGTAAAGTGCTGCCTGCTGGTGACATGTCAGCCATGGTATCCCGGTGAAGCTATGGGGTAGGTTCGTGTCATGAGACGTGCGGTATGCCCTGGATCCTTTGACCCTATCCACAACGGACATCTCGAAGTCATCGCGCGGGCAGCGGGGCTGTTTGACGAAGTCATCGTGGCCGTGTCCACCAATTACGCCAAGAAGTACCGCTTCAGCCTCGAAGACCGGATGGAGATGGCCCGGGAGACGCTGGCGTCCCTGCGAGGCATCATCGTTGAGCCAATGGGGGAGGGACTGTTGGCCGAGTATTGCCGGCATCGGGGTGTTTCGGCCATCGTCAAGGGCCTCCGCTCGTCCTCGGACTTTGACTATGAATTGCCGATGGCCACCATGAATCGTCAGCTTACCGGCGTCGAAACTGTCTTCCTGCCGGCAGAAGCGCACTACGTGCACCTTTCCTCCACCTTGATCAAAGAGGTCAATCTATTGGGCGGCGACATTTCCGATTTCGTACCGAAATCTGTGTTGAAGCGGCTCCTCGCTGGCGAGTCTGGAACGTAAGCCTCCCGCAAGGGGGTAGTCTTGATAGGTACCTCGCAGCTTCTTGCGGTGGATCCCAGCTGAAACCATGGCGCTCTTCGCGCGCCCGGCGCCGGTTTGAGTCCTCAGGCTTGATCAGGCTAAGATGGTACGTCGGTCATATGTTCTACAGGAGTTCTCATTAAGCGAGATGCAAGTTCGCCCTTGGCGCTGGTAGTCAAGGACCTTGGACGCAGTCCAGGGACCATGCGGACACTCAACGAACATGTACCTGCGCCAAGTGACCTTGGTGTGGCGCTCATTGGCGTGAAGGAAGGCTCGGATGTCGAGCTGGATCTTCGCCTTGAGGCCGTACACGAAGGAATTCTGGTATCAGGATCCGTAATCGTCGAAGTAACCGGCGAATGCGGTCGATGCCTGGATCCCCTTGCGTATGACCTTGAAGTCAATGTGCAAGAACTTTTCTTCTATGAAGGCGTTGAGCTTTCGGACGAAGAAGACGATGAAGAGCAACGTCGAGTCGAGCACGATCTGATCGATCTTGAGCCGGTGTTGCGGGACGCAGTTGTCACTATGCTGCCGTTCCAGCCGGTGTGCCGGGAAGACTGCCAGGGCCTTTGTTCCGAATGTGGAGCACGCCTGGAAGACGAGCCGGGGCACCACCACGAGGTCATTGACCCTCGCTGGGCTGCCCTAGCTGATCTGGCTAAGACTGACCGGCAAACTGATTAGTAAGTGTTGGACTAAGAGAGAAATGAGATAGCCGTGGCTGTTCCCAAGCGGAAAATGTCTCGCGCAAACACACGCGCCCGCCGTGCCCAGTGGAAGGCAACTGCCCCCAACTTGGTCAAGACCATCGAAAACGGTCAGGTTACTTACAGCCTGCCGCACCAGGCAAAGGTCGTCACTGACTCTGCCGGCACCGCGCTGTTCCTTGAATACAAGGGCCGCAAGGTAGCAGACGCCTAATCTGCCCAATAGGCTGACAAAGGATGTCTTCAACTGAAGAGCTTCTGAAGCGTCTCGGTGTCTCCATTGACACCGAGACGCTTCGTCTTGCTCTGACACATCGCTCATACGCATATGAGAACGGTGGGATTCCCACCAATGAACGTCTTGAGTTCCTCGGCGACTCCATCCTGGGATTCTCTGTGACCGATTCGCTCTACCGCGAGAACCCCGCGCTGCCTGAAGGTGAACTCGCAAAGCGGCGATCCGCCGTCGTGAGTACTCGTGCCCTCGCTGGCATTGGCCGCGAGCTTGGCGTGGGCGAGTTCATCTACCTGGGGCAGGGCGAGAAGCTCACCGATGGGAAGAACAAAGCCTCGATCCTCGCGGATACCATGGAAGCGCTCATTGGTGCCACGTACCTCTCCAACGACATCGAGACGGCACGCCAGCTGGTAATGCGCCTCGTGGGCCCTCTCCTGAAGGACGCCGGCGCCCTTGGAGCCGGTACCGATTGGAAGACCAGCATCCAGGAACTGACCGCCAGCCGCCAACTCGGGGCAATCCACTACGCCGTGGAAGGCTCAGGCCCGGACCACGCGCGTACGTTTGAAGCTGTCCTGAACATCGGCGGGACTCCCTATGGTCGCGGCGCTGGCCATTCGAAGAAGGAAGCGGAGCAGGAAGCTGCCGCCGACGCCTGGCGTGCCCTGACGGCCCTGGACCAAGCTCCTGCTGGACCTGCTTCCGCCTGAAGCCGAGTCCACAAATCCCATGCCTGAACTTCCCGAAGTAGAAGTCGTTCGCCGTGGCCTGGCCCGCTGGGTCCGTGGCCGCACCATTACTGGGGTTGACGTCCTTGACCCCCGCTCGATCCGCAGGCATGGCCTTGGCACAGAGGACTTCATTGGGAATCTTGAGCACGCCACGGTGATGGACGTCGTCCGCCGGGGCAAGTTTCTCTGGATGCCGTTGGCCATGGACAGCTCGGATTCCGTTGACAGCACGCTACCCAAGGTAGCGCTGATGGCTCATCTGGGCATGAGCGGACAACTGCTCATGCAAGACCCCGATGTCCCTGACGAGAAGCATCTCAAAGTCAGAATCTGCCTTAGCCCGGTGGACGGCATGCCGGAGCAACTGCGATTTGTGGACCAGCGCATTTTCGGCGGCCTGTTCGTGACGTCCCTGGTGCCAACTCCCGACGGCGGCCCTGGAGGCTTGGGGGAAACGCCCCTGCCCGAGATCGCCGAGGAAGCCGCCCACATTGCCAGGGACCCGCTGGACCCCTACTTTTCCTTCGACACGTTCTACCGCAAGGTCAAGAGCCGAAAAACAGGCCTGAAGCGGGCGTTGCTGGACCAGTCGGTGATTTCAGGGATCGGCAACATCTATGCGGACGAGGCCCTCTGGCGCGCCCGCCTCCATTACGCAAGGCCTACGGACACGTTGCGACGCGGTGATGCCGACCGGCTTGTGCAGGCCGCACAAGAGGTCATGGATGCGGCGTTGGCTGCGGGAGGAACGAGCTTTGACTCCTTATATGTCAATGTCAACGGTGATTCGGGATACTTCGCCCGCTCGCTGAATGCCTACGGACGCGCAGGTGAGCTGTGCAGCCGTTGCGAGGCAGCGGGCTTGCACACGATCATCAAACGTGAGCAATTCATGAACCGGTCTTCCTACACATGTCCCGTTTGTCAGCCACGGCCGCGAAACGGGCGTTGGTAGGGCCAAAACTGTTCCGGAATCCGGATCGCAATGGCAGACTGTCCCCATGAAAAGCTTGGCGATTCGGATCGCCATCGCATTGGTTTTCAACGCCATCACGTTGTGGGTGGCGTCAGTTCTTCCCGGGGTCCGTTTGGGAGCCGGGTTTCTTTGGGCCGTCGTGGTGTTCACGGCGGCCACGCTTTTGGTCAAGCCCTTGATTCTGGTCCTTTTCCACCGCCGCCACGCGCAGCAGGCGGACAGGCGTACGTGGGTCCTCAGCAAGGCCCTGACGGTGGCCGCAGGGCTGCTGGCCACCTTTGCAATCCTTGTGGTGACAAGCCTCTTTTCCAATGGTTTCACCATCAACGGCATTATCGGCTGGATAGCAGCGACCGTGGTGATCTGGTTGGCATCCTTCATCTACGATTTCGTCGATGACGGGCTCGAGGCGAAGGCGAACGAGCTCCTCGGCGGCGCAGCAAGTCCGGGGAAGCCATGATGGCGCGGCGCCTGGTGATAGCGGGCATCTGCCTCGCCGTACTGATCGCCGCCGTAGCTCTCGTCCTGGACCAGATGGCTTCGAAACCGGGACCGGCAACGGCCCAGAGTTCGGTATCGCCAAGCCCTGGCGGGGATCCGTCGAATGGCAACTCTTCCGGCAACCCGAGTGCGTCTCCGTCCGGCAGTCCGACGTCGGGCAGCTCGACAAGCAGCCCAGCGGACGGTTCGGGCAACGGTTCAGGCGACGGCGGAACAACAGCCAAGCCGCTGGAGGTCCTGCCGCCCGTGACAGCCACGCCCACCGGGCTCCCGGTACCGTCTGCACCGGCCCCACTCATCACTGGTCCATTGCCGAAATCGGGCACAGCGAAGGGCTCGGTGGTCGAGGGCTGGCCCAGCAGCGTGGTGACCCTGCCAGTCGGGACCACGGTGGGCTCCACCAGCATCTCTAGTTCAGGCAACGTCCTGCAGCTGACGGCGGACGGGATCGTGGGCACGTCTCAGGAAGACGTTCTGGGCGCTTTCCGCCAGTCGTTGGTCGGGCAAGGCTTTTGGTCCGAGGATGCGCCCGCGCCGGACGGAGCTCTAGCCGCGAGGTTCGTGCGTGGCACGGACACAGTGACGGTGTCAGTTTCGGTGACCGGAACCGGCGTTTCACGCTTCCAGCTTTTGGGCAGCCTGCACACGACGGCGGACTAGGGGCGCGTATGTACATCTCACTTTCGGATCGCAGCGGTGGCAAACGGGAAAAACTGCGGGGAGCCACGACGGCACTATCCAGCGAGGTGCCGTTTCGTTTGTCCCCGGTCATCTTGTGGCTCGGCCTGGTCAGTATGGTGACGGATGTGTCATCGGAGTCCGTGACGGCAATCCTCCCGCTGTATGTGACAGGCTTCCTGGGCCTTTCAACCATCGCCTTCGGATTCATCGACGGCATTAACCAAGGCGCAAGTGCAATTGTCAGGATCGCGGCGGGCTGGGCCGCGGACCGCAGCGGACATCCGAAACGCATCGCCTTGGCCGGCTATGGGTTGTCCATGCTCGCCAGGATAGGTTTCCTGTTCGCAGGAGGGTTCTGGGCGGTAGCTGCGATTGTGACCGGAGACAGGATCGGCAAAGGCATGCGGACGGCTCCACGTGATGCGCTCATCACTGTTTCAGCGCAACCCGAACACCTGGCCCGTTCCTTTGGCGTCCACAGAATGTTGGACAACATCGGGGCCGCCGCAGGGCCAATGATTGCCTTCCTCGTGCTGCTGATGATCCCCAATGGCTTCAGCACCGTTTTTGTGGTGTCCCTGGCTTTTGCGATCATCGGCGTTGCAGTTCTGGGGCTGGTGGTGCCGGACCTTCGGGCGGATGGGCTGAGAGGGATCAAAGCCACCAGCGGCGCCGAACAAACAGCCGACTCCCGGAAGCAACGGCCTCGGCTCTTCGCGTTCTCGTGGAGCCACCTGCGGGAGCCGGGCCTGGGCAAGTTATTGATCTCTGCGGGCCTCCTTGGCTTGCTCACCATTGGTGACGGTTTCATCTACCTGGTACTGCAGGACCGGGATTCCTTTGCGGTGCAGTGGTTTCCGTTGCTTTTCGTCGGAACCAACATTGTGTTCCTGGCGTTTGCGATTCCACTGGGGCGGCTGGCCGACCGCGTGGGCAGGGTCCCGGTCTTCGTGGGCGGCCACATTGCCCTGCTTGCCTGCTACTTCCTGGCTGCGGCGCCTTTCGGTGGCCTATGGAGCACTGTGGGCTGCCTGATCCTTCTTGGCGGATTCTACGCAGCAACTGACGGGGTGCTGGCGGCCTTGGCCAGCCAGTTGACTCCTCCAGGCAAGCTGGCCACAGGCATCGCCTCCGCACAGACCGTGGTTGCTTTGAGCAGGATGACGGCCTCGGCCGGTTTTGGCGTCCTCTGGTACGCAGTAGGTGCCTCCACAGCCATGGTTGCCGCCGGAGCGTTGTTGGCATGTGCAGTAGTGGCAGTCGTCTTCATCCTGCCTGGAGCCAGGCCCAAGCTGGGCAACGAATGAGCGCTACCTTCACTGGCGGGAGGCTGCGGTGGGGCATTCTCCTTGCGGTAACGGCAGTTGTGCTTGCTGGGGCGGGCATTTATGCCGTGGGCGCCTATCAGCGATTTGAGGAGAGCCGCACTGCCGCCCCGTCTGTAGGGGTCAGTGCCGGCCAGCCGTTGCCGGCTGTTCCGTTCGTCCTTTTTCGGAACACAGCCGGCGGACAGGGTTACGGTAATGCCGCTACCGTACCGTTGTCCTCTCCCGACGGCACACGCGCAGTGAGCGAGCAGGCCTGCGACAGGGTCTACGGCACCGCGTCCACGGTAATTTGCCTCAAAACGAACCGCGGCCTCGTGACCGCCTTCGAAGCCGCTGTCCTGGATCGCGACTGGCAACAGCAGCGGGCGTGGCCCGTTCCTGGAATACCGAGCCGAACGCGGATCAGTGCTGACGGGACCATGATTGCCACCACTGTCTTCGTCGCAGGCCATTCCTATGCGACTGCAGGGTTCTCCACCGCTACTGAAATCAACTTCACTGCAAGTGGTTCAGGTGGTTCGGGGAATCTGGAGGATTTCTCCCTGATAGTCAACGGCGAGCGCTTGCAGGCCACGGACAGAAACATCTGGGGGGTCACGTTCGTACCCGGGCAAAGTGATGTTTTCTACGCCACTGCGGCGTCCGCCGGGCGTATCTGGCTTGTTCGCGGCAGCTTGTCGGCCAAGACCCTGACTGCGGTCCACGATAACGTTGAGTGCCCGTCCATCTCACCGGATGGCACGCGGATTGCCTATAAAAAGAACGACGCCGGGCCGTTGACTGCGCACTGGAAGGTAGCACTGCTTGACTTGGCTACAGGACAGGAAACTGTCCTTTCGGAGAAGCGAAGCGTGGATGACCAAATCGAATGGTTGGACAACCAAAACGTGCTTTATGGATTGGCCGACGAAAACACCCCCGGCGACAGCAACATCTGGAAGCTGGCGACTGATCCGGCATCACAGCCGAGCCTGTTTATCCCCCACGCGTGGTCGCCCAGCGTAGTCCGCTGACCGTGGATGGTGAGCGGCGTGCTGTGCCCGTGCAATAGCTGAGGTTAACTCTGACGTTAAATGCTAACGTCCGGCCCTGGAGTTCAGGGGGCCGGACGTTAGCAGTTCGGAGGCGTGTTAATCCGTCAACAGATCCTCAGCAGATCCCGAGAAGGCCGCAGACCAAACCACCTGACTGGGTGGGAGTCGGGGATGGGCTGGGTGTGGGAGTCGCTGTCGGGGTTGGAGTTGGAGTTGGAGTTGGAGTTGCTGTCGCCGTGGTCTGCGTCTGTGTCTGCGCTTGTGCCGGAGCAGCACTGGTGGAGTACACCACGTCCACGAAGTAGTTCGTGGCATTGAATGAGTTCGCAGGCATCACACCTCCGGAACCGTATCGGTACACGCCGTTATTAGGTCCAGAAGCCGTAAATACACCACTCGTCCAGGTCTGGTTGAAGAAGCCAGACGTGTAGGAGTAGCGGCCGTTGGGTGCGCGGTAGGACACCACGTAGGTCTGGCCGGTCGACAAGGCCACCGGAGCCGACAATGTAGCAGTTTGCCATCCCGTAGCGGTCTCGTTGGTAAAGGTCACCTGTGCCAGTCGGGTGCCAGCCGAGTTCCACAGCGATCCTACGTGCGTACCTGTGTTTCCGGTGCCCTTGTAGAAGCGGATACCCGTTACGTTGCCTGCTTGCGAAACGCTGAACGCCGTTCCGAGCTCCACGGACTTCGTCTCGGATGCCGCCGCAACTTGCGGCAGGAGCGAACCGAAGATGGTGCTCTGCTGCACTGTTGCCGCCGCCGTAGTGAACTGCCAGGTGGTTGGCGGAAGGGTCTGTCCCTGGGGTGTCGCTACATTGGAGGCAGTGGCCGTGATCACAGTGCTGGCAGGCAGTGCAGCTGCAGGTGTGAAGGTGATGGTCCTGGAATCTGCGGACAATGCTGCTGTTCCCGCTACCGACGCTCCGCTGGCGTTGAGCGTGAAGGACGCGCTGGGGTTGATGGCGGTGGAGAACGTGATGGAGGGTTTCACATCAGTAGGGATCCCGGTTGCTCCAGGTGCCGGCACCTGGGCCGTGACGCTCAGTGGCTGCGGAGCCAGAGCGAAGACCAAGTCCACCATATAGCTGGCAGTGGATGCCGTATTCGGGAAGTCGCCGCTATACGAGTAGGCTCCGGAATCGGTAACCACCCGCAAAGGACCGCTCGCAAAGCCGTCACCGAATCCGCCTGCAGTGTATGAGTACGTGCCGGTGGGAGCTTTGTAGGCTGCTACGTACTCAGTGTCCGCTTGGATGTTGACGGGTTGACTGAAGGTTGCCGTCTGCCAGCCCATGCTTGATTCGTTGGTGAACGTAACAGTGGCGAGTTGTTGTCCGGCAGTCGTGTAGAGGGAACCGGTGTGTGTCCCGGTGTTACCGCCAGACTTGTAGAAGCGGATTCCTGTTACCTGGCCCGCCGTATCACTGCTGAACCTGACGCCCAAGGCCAGTGCCGCGCCGTCGTTCACTTCGGGAGTGGTGGGGGTGGTGGTGTCCTGATACAGCGTGCAGGGGCATACGCCCGGGGTGCGCGGTGCAGGGACGGTGGCGAACGTCCAGGTATTTCCTGAGATCGGCGTCCCGGACACGGCAGTTGCGGTTACGGTGGCCGTGTAGCTCGTTCCGGCAGCCAGCGGGGCGCTGGGAGTGAACGTGACCTTGCGTATTGATTGGTCGTACGCTGTGGCGCCGGCCACCGCAGCGCCACCTGCAGTCTTTAGCGAAAGCGCGACGCTGGAAGTTACGGCAGCCTCGGAGAGCACACCGCTGACGGTCGTATCCAACGGCACACTGGAGGCGTTTGGCAGCGGAGACTGGTTACCCACAGTAAATGGCGGTGCGGAGACCATGACTACGACATCCACGAGGTAGCTGGCCGTAGAGCGGGAGCTCGGGAAATCGGTGCTATACGAGTACGCGCCCGCATCGGACACTGTCCGCAAGGGGCCTACACTCATACCCGAGCCAAAGCCGTTGCTGGTAGCGGAGTAGGCACCCGTCAGCGACTTGTACGAGGCGATGTACTCCGTGTTGGCAGCCATTTGGACAGGTTGGCTGAACATAGCCGTCTGCCAACCCGCACTGCTCTCGTTGGCGAACGTCACTGTCGCCAGCTGTTGTCCGCTGGAGGAGTACAGGGCACCAGTGTGAGTGCCGGTGTTTCCTGCCGACTTGTAGAAGCGGACTCCTGTCACCTGCCCCGCGGACACGCTGGAGAAGCGGACACCCAGTGTCAAGGGAACGCCGTCCTGGATCTCGGCGATGCCGGGGGTGACACTATCGTTGTACAGGCTGCAGGGGCAGGACCCTGGGGGTGGAATGGTGGCAGCAGTCGTGAACGACCACGTACCTCCCGAGGTTACTTGCCCGCCGTTGGTAGCCGTGGCGGCAAGCGTCGCCGTGTATTGGGTACTAAACGCCAGTTGGGACGTCGGTGTGAACGTCGCCTTCCGGGCCACGGCGTCGTAGGTGGTGGTGCCCGCAACCGCGCCGGCAGAGGACTGTACGGTCAATTGGACGGTGGCAGCAGTGACGGCCTTCGAGAAGACACCGCTCACCGTGGTCGAAACGGAGACACTCGAGGAAGAGGGGATGGGTGTTTGTCCGGAAACAGTGAGTGGTGAGGTGTCTGTGGTGCTGAACACCGCGTCCACAAAGTAGTTGCCGCCGTTAAAGCTCGAGGTGGGGAAGCCCTGCGATGTGTTGTACACACCGGCCGCTTCAGCGCCGAAGCCACCTGCCACTTTCAACGGGGGGTCGTTGAATCCGGTGTAGGCCCACTGGAAGTCCTTCGTGGAGTAATGCCCCTTGGGCGCCCAATAGGAGACCGTGTATTTCTGGCCCGCAGTCACGGGGACGGGTTGGCTGAACAGCACAGTCTGCCAACCGGACGCTGTCTCACTGGCGAAGGTCGCGGTAGCCAGGCGGGTACCGGTAGCGCTCCAGAGGGATCCCGTGTGCGTTCCGGTGTTGGCCGTGCTCTTGTAGAACCGGACACCGGTGACGAATCCGTCAACGGAGGGAGAGAACCGCAGACCCATCTCGTACGCGCCGGCGTCGCCGGAGTCCACCGTTGGCGGGACTGTTTGCCCAAAGACGCTGTAAGGGCCGTTCAGGCTGAGGTTTCGGGTCGCCACAGCACCGATGTTGGCGCTGTCGTCGATGCCACGCACTTGAATTGTCGCGGTGGCAAGGCCCTTCTGAATGTAGCTGTAAGTCCACGTCGCTTTACCGCTGGCTGGGTGCCACGTGGCACCGCCGTCCGTTGAAACTTCGACGCCGGCAACCACACCACCGACGTCAGTTGCAGTTCCGCTGACAGTCACGTTGGTTCCATGAGCCAGTGAGGCACCATCGGCTGGTGCGTTGATGGTGACAGTCGGGCCGGTTTTGTCCCCGCTGGCCGCAGTTGCAACGAGCCCTGCAGCAAGGGAGGCCGGCGAGGCACCCATGTCTGCAAGCAGGTTCACTTGGGCCTGCCTCATACGGGCATCGGCGGGGGCGCCGGTGCCGTCGTGTTCCTGGTCCAGTCCCCACGTCCACTGGACGCTGCCGGCAGAGAACACCAGTGCGCCGCTGGGAGCCCGGTAGAGGGTCAGGTGATGTGTCGTGGTGCCGGGCTTGGTTGTGTTTCCGAAATCCTGGAGGTATTCGCTGACGGCTCCAGTGGTGGTTGACAGCTGGATCTGGCCCGCCGGGCGGAAGCCATTATCCAAGTCTTCGTCGGATTCATAACCTATGGTGTGCTGAGCCAGCACTGCCGAAGAGCCTGCTGCAAGTGAGGCCAAGGACGTGTTCCGCCACAGGCGCGTCTTTCCCTCCGCAGCGGAGACAGTCACGGGAAGATCAGTGAAATTAGACATGTAAAGCGTCCCAGTTACGCCGTTTTCCGGGAGGCCACCACCATTCGCCTGCGAGGCGAACCGCGGATCCCTCCAGGTTCCCGTCCATTGGGCAGTGGGATCGATCTTGGCGTTTGACCAGGTCTCCTTGTAGCAGGTCAACGTCCTCCCCGCCGCACCATCGACACTGGACGGTTCGAATCGGGTGCGCCAATACATTTCGTTGCCGGAGAGGAATTGGAGGTTGACGCCCGCGTCCCGTGCAGCAGTGACATTGGCGCGTTGCGGGCCGGACCAGTATTCGTCATGGCCCACGGACAGGAACACCTTATGGTTGAGCAATTCGGCTCCGTTGCGGTCCGAGTCGAGGCCGCTGATGTAACTGACGTCGTATCCGTTTTGCTCCAGAAAGCGCACCATGGGATATTCATTGGCGAAATAGAAGTCGCGGCCACCAATCCCGTCCCGGGTGGCTACAGGACGGTTGTAGCTGACTTTATAGGCCCGGCCGTTGTTGGCGCCCTGGTAGAAGTCTGAACCGCCGTACGTGTTGTAGGCCTGCCAGGTCTCGTCGGCAGTCTGGAAGACAACGGCGGAGTGATTGCCGTCGTTGCGGACAATAAAGGTGATGTGGCTCTGCCCACCTGTGTCGGGCCGCGTGAGGAGCGCGATGTAGACGCCGGAGACTGCCGTCGAAGGAACTTGCCACGTCGCCGAAACGGCCCACGTGCCGCAGTCATAGAGTTCCGTTGTGAGATCGCTCCGGCAAGCTGGTTGGGTTTGGCGGAACGCCGAGGGCGTGACATCGGCGATCTTGCGTGCTCCGTTGCCGCCATACCAGCCGGTGCGGTAGATGCCGATGGTGTAACTCGGAGCCCTGGTGTCGATCTTAAACTTGATTGCCTGCCCCACATTGACGCTGATTTCCGTGGAGAAGCCTTGGATGCTGTCGTCACCGGCACCATCAATGTCCCACTCCGAGGGTGGACTTCCGGGTTTGGAATTTTCACACACCACAGGATTCATTCCAGGGTCGCATGGTCCCGCTGCGACGGCCGCCGGGGCAGTAAGAGGCAGCAAAGCTGCAACCATGGCAATCACCAAAGGCAAGAGAAAACCTTTGAGGACTTGCTGTGGTCGGGTAGCTGAAGGACCGGTCATCAGAACTCCTGGAGTGGTACGCCAATTGCGAATATGGGTCCGCGTTTAGCGCACGGTCCCTGCTTGCCGCTCCCCAGCCAGGGTCAAACCAAGATCTTCAGTTATGGAATACGGGTTCTGCACTTGGATGATCGTTTCCGAATATCTGAACCGTATCCAGCCTTTACCCGAGGGACCTTCAGGTAGAAGCCGGATCACCGGAGCGAATCCGCCAAGTAACCCTTGGCAGGAGTGTAGGGGCGCAGCATCCCTGCCGCAAGGCTTTCCCGTTACAGATCCATGGATTTCGACCAAACGGCAGTAGATTTAGGGAGACACAGCCGCCCGCAGGGGCTGACAACGGGCCATCCAGGAGAACCAACCACCTTGCATTTGAAAAGTCTGACTGTCCGCGGATTCAAGTCGTTTGCGTCGGCCACGACGTTCGACTTCGAGCCCGGCGTCACCGCGGTCGTCGGTCCGAACGGCTCGGGCAAGTCCAACGTCGTGGATGCCTTGGCGTGGGTCATGGGCGAGCAAGGCGCCAAGACGCTGCGCGGTGGAAAAATGGAAGATGTCATCTTTGCCGGCACGTCGGGCAGGCCCCCTCTGGGACGCGCCCACGTTTCCCTGACCATCGACAACGCGGACAACGCGCTTCCCATTGAGTACAGCGAAGTCACGATTTCCCGGACACTGTTCCGGACGGGAGGCTCCGAATACGCCATCAACGGTGCGCCTTGCCGGCTCCTGGACATCCAGGAGCTTTTGTCCGATTCCGGACTGGGACGCGAGATGCACGTGATAGTGGGCCAAGGCCAGCTGGACCGGGTCCTGCACGCGACGCCTGAAGACCGTCGCGGTTTCATTGAGGAAGCCGCAGGTATCCTCAAGCACCGGCGCCGCAAGGAAAAAACCGTCCGCAAGCTCGAAGCCATGCAGGCCAACCTCGCCCGACTTGGCGATCTCACCGCAGAGATCCGCCGCCAACTCACCCCCTTGGGCAAGCAGGCAGAAATCGCCCGGCGTGCACAAACAGTCCAATTCGATGTCAGGGATGCCCGCGCCCGGCTCCTCGCCGACGACCTCGTTGCACTGACATCGAGCCTGGAACAGGATGTCGCAGACGAAGCCGCCCTCAAGGAACGCCGGCAGGTGGTCGAGGCAGAACTGGGCGATGGCCGGCGACGCCAGGCCGCATTGGAGCAGCAAGCAGCCGAAGCAACCCCCCGGCTCAATGCAGCACGGGACAACTGGTACCAGCTGTCAGCAGGCCGTGAGCGGCTCCGCTCGCTGGGTTCCCTGGCAGCCGAGCGTCGACGGCTGCTGGGCTCATCAGAAGCCTTGCCGGACGCCGGTCGGGACCCCGAACAGCTGGAGCGCCAGGCGGCGAAGGTCCGCGGGGAACAGGCCGTCTTGGAACACGACATCCTTGCCAAGCAGGCCGCCCTCCTGGAAGCAACAGTGGCGAAGGATTCTGCGGAGGCGCTCGCAGCCGCCGAGGACAAACGGCTGACGGCCATGTTAAGGGCAGCAGCTGACCGCCGCGAAGGGCTCGCCAGGCTCGCGGGCCAGGTCGCGGCCGCACGCTCCAGGGCAGAAGCGGCGGAGGCGGAGCGTGGCCGACTCCGCGAATCATTGGCCGCGGGCAACGAGCGACGCCGCCACGCCCAGAGCGAATTCGCAGCACTCGAATCCCAGGTTGCAGGGGTTGAAGACGGCGAAGAGAGCCTTGACGCCGAGTACGAGAATGCCACTGAGGCCCTGGACGCCGCGCTGGCGGAGATCGAAGAGCTGAAATCCGCAGAACGGGAAGCACTTCGCCAACGGGATGCCCTGACCGCCCGCCGGGACGCTCTCCTTTTGGGTCTCAACCGCAAGGACGGCTCGGAGCGCCTGCTCTCCGGAGATGTCCAAGGGATCCTGGGGCCGCTTGCCGGGATGCTGGCCATTGAGCCAGGTTATGAGGCCGCGATAGCAGCGGCGCTGGGCTCTGCTTCGGACGCGCTCGTGGTCGGGGACTCCGCTGACGCCGTGGCCGCGATCCAACTGTTAAAAGCGGACGACGCCGGCAGGGCCGCGCTGCTGTTGGCTGACGTTTGGCCTGGGGCTACTGAAGCGTCCTCCTTACAGCTCCCGGCTGGCTGCAGATGGGCGGTGGACGTCCTCAAGGTCACGGAACCGGCTGTCCAAGGTGCCTTGGCCCTGCTGGCCGGGATCGCCGTCGTCGATGATCCGGCAGGTGCTGCAGCGCTGATTGGTGGGCACCCCCAACTCAAGGTGGTCACCCGCGCAGGGGATGTTTTCACGTCGCTGACCGCCCAGGGCGGCTCAGCCACCGCGCCCTCCCTGCTGGAGATCCAGGCAGCAGTGGACGAGGCTGTTGCCGGACTTCAGGAGGTAACTGCCCGATTGGAACGGGGCCGGTTTGCCCTGGCTGGCGCTGAAGCCCGCCGGGCCGAGGCGCAAGACCGGGCCGATGCTGCCTTGGAAAGGCTGCATGAATCCGATGCCCGCCTTGCCGCCGTGGCAGAGCGCCTGGGGCACTTGAACTCACTTCTGCGAAGCGCGGTCGGTGAAAGCGAACGCCTGGAGTCTTCGCTGGCGCGCGCGGAAGCGAACATTGCAGAAGCCAGGTTGGACCTTGAAGTCGCGGCCGAGCGGCTCGCCGCCGCCCAGGAAGCTCCCGACGAGGAACCCTCCACCGACCAGCGGGATGAACTCGCGGCGCAGGCGAGGTTGGCCCGTTCGAACGAAATGGAAGCCCGTCTTGCCCTGCGCACGGCAGAAGAGCAATTGGGGGCCATCGCTGGCCGGGCGGCCTCCCTGGAACGCGCAGCAGCTACGGAGCGGCGGGCCCGTGAAGAAGCCGCGCGCCGGGCGCAGAGGCGGCGCGCCCAAGCCCAACGTGCTGGTGCAGTGGTGTCGGCCGTTGAGCAAGCGCTTCGTTTCATCGATATATCAGTGGATCTCGCGGCCCGTGAACGCGACGTTGCCGAGCAAGCACGCGAGCAACTGGAGAGGGAACTGTCCGGCGTACGCTCCGGGAACGAGTCGCTGGCAAAGGAACTCGCCGAACTTACCGACTCTGTGCACAAGGATGAGATGGCCAGGACCCAACAGCGTCTTCGCATCGAAGCGTTGGAGGCCCGCTCCATCGAGGAACTCGGATTATCGGCCGAACAGCTCATTGCAGATTACGGCCCCGATCAACCTGTCCCACAGCCGGCAGCCGCAACCACGGACAAATGGGCGGAACTCCGCGCACCGGTAGACGAAGCGGGTGTACCGCTCGTGGAAGGAATTCCCTTCGACCGGGCGGAGCAGGAGAAAAGGCTAAAAAAGGCCGAGCGTGAATTGGCGGCACTGGGCAAGGTCAACCCTCTGGCGCTGGAAGAGTTTGCCGCCCTTGAGGAGCGTCACCAGTTCCTCAGTTCCCAACTGGAGGACCTCAAGTCCAGCCGGAAGGACTTGCTGGACATCATCAAAGAAGTCGATAACCGCGTCCAACAGGTCTTCACCGAAGCCTTTGCCGATACCTCAGCGCAGTTTGACCGCGTCTTTGCACGGCTCTTCCCCGGAGGCGAGGGCAGACTGGTCCTGACGGATCCGGACGACATGCTGACCACGGGGATCGAGGTGGAAGCCAGGCCGGCAGGTAAGAAGATCAAGAGGTTGTCCTTGCTCTCCGGCGGCGAACGGTCACTCACAGCTGTGGCACTGCTGGTGGCGATCTTCAAAGCCAGGCCGTCGCCTTTTTACGTCATGGACGAGGTGGAAGCGGCCTTGGACGACACCAACTTGAGCCGGCTCATCACGATTTTCGAAGAGCTTCGGGAGTCCAGTCAGTTGATCGTCATCACGCATCAGAAGCGCACCATGGAAGTCGCGGATGCCCTCTACGGCGTCACGATGCGTGGCGACGGGGTGTCCACCGTCATCAGCCAACGGCTCGGTGCCGGGGCATAGCTTTATGAGAAGGTAGGGGAGTGAACGATTTCCTACCCATAATTCTGTCCATTCTCGCTGCGCTCGTCGTGGTCGGCGGGCTGGTGCCGGTACTGATGAAGGCCCGGAAGTCCGGCGCCAACTACCCTGGAACGCGGGACGCCAATGACCCCGTTCAGTCATCGGCCGCAGGCAGCGGAACCCTTGTGGAGGACCGGCCGGACGCCGTTACAGCACCTCCTGCCCCAACCTTCGACGGACGAGTCGAAGGTGCCGATGTTCCGGATGACGCCGCCGGGTTGGAGACCATCGCAGTAGAGACACCGGCGCCTGTGGAAGGCCGCCTCACTCGCCTCCGCGCCCGTTTGGTGAAATCGAACAACATTCTGGGCAAGGGTCTGCTGGCTCTGCTGTCCGGCGACAAAATCGATGAGAACGTGTGGGACGAGGTTGAGGAGACACTGCTTCTTGCCGATCTCGGCACCGAGCCCACCATGCAGTTGGTTGATGCCCTCCGGGAACGCGTGAAAGTGCTGGGCACCCGCAGTCCCGAGGATGTCAAGGCCATGCTCCGTGAAGAACTCATCAAGCTCGTGGATCCCACCATGGACCGTTCCCTCAACATCGAGCGCAAGGGTGACCGACCCGCCGTCGTGCTTGTTGTTGGTGTCAACGGTGTGGGCAAGACCACAACGGTTGGCAAGCTGGCGCGCGTGCTGGTGGCCGAGGACAAGGACGTGCTCCTCGGTGCTGCGGACACTTTCCGCGCCGCAGCTGCTGAGCAGTTGGCCACATGGGGCCAGCGTGTCGGCGTACCCACCGTTAAGTCAGACATCGATGGCGCCGATCCTGCCTCCGTTGCCTACGAAGCTGTCAAAGCGGGCATCGACCAGGAGGTCGACGTCGTCATGGTGGATACCGCCGGACGCCTGCAGAACAAGACCGGCTTGATGGACGAACTCGGCAAGGTCAAGCGAGTCATCGAGAAACTGGCCGAGGTGGACGAGGTCCTGCTGGTCCTGGACGCCACCACGGGTCAGAACGGTCTGAACCAAGCACGCGTCTTTGCTGAAGTGGTCAACATCACAGGCATTGTGCTGACCAAATTGGACGGCACGGCCAAGGGCGGCATTGTGGTCGCTATCCAGAAGTCCCTCGGTGTGCCCGTCAAGCTCATCGGCCTCGGCGAAGGTCCCGACGACCTCGCACCGTTCGATGCTGAGGGCTTTGTGGACGCCCTGCTTAACTAGCGCCGGCGCCCAACTGACTGACAGTAGTGGTTGTTTTGAGTGATCAAAGCAACCACTACTGTCAGTCAGTTTTTGCTTTTAAGGGGTTCGCGCGCAAGGAGCCATGCCATGGCCGTAAGCAGCAGCACTCCGCCGGTGACAGCAAATGCAAGTCCGTAGCCGAAGCGATCGGCGAGGATTCCAGCCACGACGGGCCCGATGATGGCTCCGGTATCTGCGGCCATCTGGAAGACTGCCAGCACCTTGCCACCGGAGCGCCCACGGCCAATGACGTCAGCGACAGCAGCCTGCTGCGCCGGGCCCAGCAAGCCGGAACCGAAGCCGGCCACGGCGGAAGCGGCGAAGAATGCCGGAAGATCCGTCGTCAAACCGATGATTCCAGTGGCGAGGCCAGTGATGACAAGGCCGGGAATAAGCAGGGGCTTCCTTCCCCAGGCATCGGCGAGGCGCCCGGAGAACGTCAAAGCGAGGGCATTGCCTACAGCAAAGACGGCCAAAGCCCATGCCGCGGTCTCCGGTCGCGACTGAAGTGCCGCGACGGCAAAGAGCGGAATCGTGGCCATCCGCACACCAAAAGTCACCCAGCCATTACCAAAACTGGAAAACACAGCCGCCCGGTACGCGGAATCCGCCAGCGCCTCCTTCAACGTCATGGGCGGAGCGTGGGTGGCATCCTGTCCGGGCGTACCCTCGCCGCTGAGCATTGTACGGACCACCAGTGCTGCAACGAGCAAGGCCGCCGCGTAGGCAAGGAACGGTACCCGAAGGCCGAAGCCAGCCAGCAGGCCACCAACAACCGGGCCCAGGACACTCCCAATCAGAAAGGCCGACGCGTATGCGCCCGAAACACGGCCCCTTCGTTCCGGCGGTGCCAAACGAATGAGCAGCCCCATGGCGGCGACTGTAAACATGACCGAACCCGCTCCGCCGAGCCCCCGGAAAACCAGCAGCTGCCAATAGTTCTGGGCGAAAGCGCAGGCGGCAGTGGAAGCGGCAACGATCAGCAGGCCGGACACATACACGTTCCGTTCGCCGAAGCGTCCGATGAGCGAGCCCCCTGCCGGGGCGAAAACCAACCGCATGAAAGCGAAAATGCTGACAATGATGGCGGCAGCGGTGGCTCCGACGTCGAAGGTGGTGGCGAATTGAGGGAGTACCGGTGCTACCAGCCCGAAGCCCAGCGCAATTAAGAACGCGGCAGCCAACATCACCTTGATGTCGCGGGGCAGCGGTTCCTTCTCCCGCCGGATCCTTGGATCTTCAACGGATCTGGGCGACTCAGTCATGTGGTGCGGGTCCTTCAATTCTGTGTATTTGCGGGGAAGTGTGACGCATGAAACATATCCGTAACAACGGTGATATGCACCATTTACGTTGGGGAGGTTGTTGTAACGAGCCTGCAATGTAAAACCTGCGCAGGCGAAACACTGCGCCGCAAAACTCTTATGTAGAACGCAAATGCGTTGGCACAGGCGGCTTAGCCCGCATCTTAAGCAGAGAGGACGCAGACATGGACTTCACCGCCGGTCTCGTTTGGCTCCTGGTCGCTTCAGCATTAGTGCTGTTCATGACCCCGGGCCTGGCATTCTTTTATGGTGGCATGACCCGCGCCAAGGCCGCCTTGAACATGATGATGATGAGCTTCATCGCCATCGGCACGGTGACAATTGTCTGGGTGCTGTGGGGCGCGTCAATGTCCACCAGCAACACGGACAATTTCTTCCAGATCTTCGCGAACCCGTTCAGCCACTTCGGACTGCACAACTTCACGGATCCCGCGGACCTCCTTCACGTTGGCTACGCCGCAACCTTCGCGATCATCACCGTGGCTTTGATCTCCGGCGCGATTGCGGACCGTGCAAAGTTCTCGGCGTGGACCCTTTTCACTTTGATCTGGGCCACGCTGGTATACGCACCCATGGCTTTCATGGTGTGGGGCGGCGGGCTCTTCTCCAAGGACGGCTGGTTCGGCCAGACGTTTGCACCGGTCATCGACTTCGCCGGTGGAACGGTAGTGCACATCAACGCCGGTGTTGCGGGCCTGATCCTCGTTCTGATCATCGGCAACCGCAAGGGCTTCGGCAGGGACCCCAACCACCGTCCGCACAACGTACCCCTGGTCATGCTCGGTGCGGCAATCCTCTGGTTCGGCTGGTTCGGCTTCAATGCCGGTGCAGCTGCTACCGTGGAGCAGGCTGGCCTCATCTGGATCAACACCCTCGCCGCACCGGCAGCAGCCATGCTCGGCTGGTTGATCGTAGAGCGCATCCGTGACGGCCACCCCACCTCCCTCGGAGCAGCTTCGGGTGTCGTTGCCGGACTCGTTGCCATCACCCCTGCCTGCGCCAACGTTTCCCCGCTCGGCGCCATTGCCCTCGGCGTCGTAGCCGGCGTCGCCTCTGCCCTCGCTGTCGGGTTGAAGTTCAAGCTCGGATATGACGACTCCTTGGATGTGGTGGGCGTGCACTTGGTGTCCGGCGTCATCGGCACAGTAGCCATCGGTTTCCTCGCTACCCCGACCCAGGGCCCCGCCGGTCTGTTCTACGGCGGTGGAACCACCCAGCTGGTTGCACAGTGCCTCGCGGCGCTTGGCTCGATCATCTTCACCGGGGTCATGACGTTCATCATCGCCTTCCCCATCCACAAGCTCATGGGCTTCCGTATCAGCGAACGCCAGGAGATTGCCGGGGCGGACCTCAGCCTCCACGCTGAAACGGCCTACGAATTCGGCATCGGCGGACACGGCGGCAGCTTCCAGCCCCTTCATGACCTCATCACCGGCAAGGCACCGGCCGATTCCGAAGCAGCAGTATCAGGCAAGGAGAGTGTCCAGGCATGAAGCTCATCACAGCGATTGTCCGTCCGGAAAAGCTTGAAGCAGTCCGGGAAGGCCTGGAAGCGTACGGGGTCCAGGGCCTGACGGTCAGCGCGGCAAGCGGCTACGGCCGGCAGCGCGGCTACACCGAGGTGTACCGCGGGGCCGAATACAACGTGGACCTGCTGCCAAAGATTCGCATTGAGGTTCTTGCCACAGACGAGCAAGCAGACGACATCCTGGATGTCCTGATCGCAAGCTCGAATACCGGACGAGCCGGAGACGGCAAAGCCTGGACCGTGGACGTCTACGAAGCAGTTCGAGTCAGGACCGGGGAGCGCGGCTCTGCCGCCATCTAAGTCCTGAGGTCACAATCCTGACATCACACTCCTGACGCGAAAGCGGGCCGGGTACCAGCCAAGGTACCCGGCCCGCTTTGTGCGTAGCTGCTGCGCCGTCGCGGACCGTCTTAATTTTCGACGGCGGTGGGCCAGTCCGCCGGCCCGGCGCTACCGGCGTCGTACTCCTCCAAGGGGACCGTATCCCGTTCCCAGGCGCGAAGGACGGGCTCAACGATCCGCCAGCAGTCCTCGGCTGTGTCACCCCGGACGGAGAGCAAGGGATCGCCCGTGAGCACGCCTTCAAGTACTTCACCGTAGGGAAGCATGTCTGCCGCGTTGAGCTCTGCGACGAGGCTGGCCCGGTCCAGTGTGAAGATGTCGCCTGGACCATTCACGTCGGCGTCGAGTTGGAGGACGTCCGGCCCGAATCCAATCCGCAGTTGGTTGGGGGAGTCCACGCCAGAGAATCCGGTGGGCAGGTGCGGTACCGGGCGGAAGGTGATCACGGCTTCCTTCCTTCGGCTCCCTATGGCTTTACCGGAGCGAAGGAGGAAGGGAACGCCTTTCCACCGCCAGTTATCAATGTCTACGCGGACTTCGGCCAGCGTCTCGGTATTGCGGGAAGGATCGACGCCTTCCTCGGCGGTGTAATCGGTCACCGTCCGTGCCCCGAGGGTTCCTGCCGTATAACGGGCCCGGCGCGTTGAATCGTGGTAAGGGGCCTTGATGCTGCTGGCCCTCAGGACCGTGGCCACAGCGTCACGGAGGTCACGTTCATGGATGCTGGCTGGTGCATCGATAGCGATGAAGGCCATGATGTGCAGCAAATGGCTTTGGATCATGTCACGTAACGCACCGGCGCCGTCGTAGTAGCGTGCCCGTCCTTCAAGCGCGAGGTCCTCGTCGAAGACGATTTCCACCTTTTCGATGTGGTCGCGGTTCCACACAGGCTCAAGGAACCGGTTGGCGAACCGCAAGCCAAGAATGTTCAGGACAGTGGCCTTGCCCAGGAAGTGGTCCACCCGGTGGATGTGGTCCTCGGGCACCAGGGCGGCGAGTGTCGCGTTAAGCTCACGTGCAGATTCAAGGCTGGAACCGAAGGGCTTTTCCATCACCAGGCGAGTACCTGCGGGCAATTGCTCGCGGCGCAGGACTTCACAGGCTTTCTGGCTGATGTGGGGCGGCAGGGCGAAATAGATAGCTATCGGCCCTTCCAAGTGTGCCAGGAGGTCCGCCAGGGGCCCATCGGCAGTCACGTCCACTTGGTGGTACTCGGTGGATCCGGCCACAGCTGCCAAAGCGTTGCGCCCGCTTGCATCGGCGGCCTCTGATGCGGCCGCAAATGCTTCCTCGACCCGTTCTTGCCATTGCTTCAACGTCCAGGGGTCGGACCCGGCTCCCACCAGCCGCAACCCGGGCGCCCGACCGGTAGCGAGCAGCCCTGCCAGTCCGGGGAGGAGCAGCCTGCCGGTCAGGTCACCGGAGGCGCCAAGGATAAGCAACGTTTTTACAGTTGTTTTGCTGGTCATTGTGCCAGCATGCCATCTTGCAGGTGCGACTTGGTACCCTAGATAGTCGAGTCCCTTGGTTGACGCAGATTTGTTGGGGTTGAGACAAATTTGTTGGGGCAAGAACAAGTCAAGACTCTGGCGTGCCGCACTGGCCGCCAATCGCAGACCATCGAAAGAAGTGCACGGCGCGTGTTCAATTCACTCTCTGACCGGTTGACAGCAACCTTCAAGAACCTCCGTGGCAAGGGCCGCCTCTCCGAGGCTGATGTCGATGCCACCGTCCGGGAGATCCGTCGTGCCCTCTTGGACGCGGATGTTGCCGTTTCGGTGGTCCGCGAATTCACGTCCCGCATCCGTGAGCGGGCTCTTGGTGCCGAGGTTTCCGGTGCGTTGAACCCGAGCCAGCAGATCGTCAAGATCGTCAACGAGGAACTCGTGGAGATCCTCGGCGGTGAAACCCGGCGCATCCGCTTGGCCAAGACCGGCCCCACCATCATCATGCTGGCCGGCCTCCAGGGTGCAGGCAAGACCACCCTCGCCGGCAAGCTGTCAAAGTGGCTGAAGGCGCAAGGCCACAGCCCCATGCTGGTTGCCTGCGACCTCCAGCGGCCCAACGCCGTAACGCAGCTTCAGGTTGTCGGCAAGCGCGCAGGCGTTCCCGTCTTCGCGCCGCACCCGGGAGCAACCTCGGAGCTGGATCACCCTGCTGGTGACCCTGTGGCGGTCGCCAGCGCAGGTGTGGAAGAAGCGCGCCAGAAGCTTCACGACGTCGTGATCGTTGACACCGCCGGCCGCCTCGGCGTGGATGCCGAGATGATGGATCAGGCACGCCGGATCCGTCAGGCGATCATCCCGAACGAAGTCCTGTTCGTCATCGACTCCATGATCGGCCAGGACGCCGTCAACACGGCCATGGCCTTTGACGAAGGCGTCAACTTCACCGGCATCGTGCTGTCCAAGCTCGACGGCGATGCCCGCGGTGGCGCCGCACTTTCGGTTGCGTCGGTCACGGGTAAGCCAGTCATGTTCGCGTCCACTGGTGAAGGCCTGGACGACTTCGAACTCTTCCACCCGGACCGTATGGCGTCGCGCATCCTGGACATGGGTGACGTCCTGACCTTGATCGAACAGGCTGAGAAGGCCTGGGACAAGGACGAAGCTGCCCGGATGGCGAAGAAGTTCGCCGACCAGGAAGACTTCACCCTGGACGACTTCCTGGCCCAGATGCAGCAGATCCGCAACATGGGTTCCATGAAGAAGATGCTCATGATGATGCCGGGTGCCCAAAACATCCGCCAGCAGCTGGAGAACTTCGACGAACGTGAAATCGATCGCGTTGAGGCGATCGTCAGGTCCATGACTCCGCATGAGCGCGTTGCTCCCAAAATCATCAACGGCTCCCGCAGGGCCCGCATTGCAAAGGGTTCAGGTGTGCACGTTTCGGAGGTCAACGGCCTCCTGGAGCGCTTCGCCCAAGCCCAGAAAATGATGAAAAAGATGGCCCAGGGCGGCATGCCCGGCATGCCGGGCATGCCTGGAATGGGCGGCCCAGGCGGCGGCCGCAAGGGTGGCAAGAACGCTCCCAAGAAGAAGGCGCGCTCCGGCAACCCCGCAAAGGCAGCCCAGGAACTCCGCGAGGCTGAGGCCAAGCGTGCCAACGCGGCCTCGGCAGCTCCGACGGGTGCGGCGTTTGGCCAGGGCGCTCCGGACTTCGATCCGTCCACGCTGAACCTCCCCAAGGGCTTCGAGAAGTTCCTGGGTAAGTAAGCGGAACCTCCGAATCAATACTGTGACAGTTGGCGCCGTTGTGAATGTCCATAACGGCGCCAACTGCTTTTTGGCTGGGATGTCAGAGCTCTGGACTAGGGTGAATCCATGCACAAGCAGCGCGTAGTCTTCGTCCACGGACTGGGGAGCTTTGGCGCCTCGGCATGGCCCAAGCAGCACGGTATGGCCCTGTCGTATGACGCACTTTTCCTCCGCCGGCACGGCTTTGATCCCGTGGCTGAACCGTTGGAATCCGACGTCGCTGCGGATGTAGGCATCGTAGTGGCTTCGCTGGTGGATTCTGGTGGAGGCCATGTGGTGGCGCATGAGCAAGGTGCAATTTCTGCCATGCTCGCAGCAGTTGAACGCCCGGACCTGGTGCACTCGCTGACACTTGTTGAACCGGCTTGTTTATCCTTGACGGCCGAGCTGCCTGCCACGACATTCCATCGTTCGCTCATGGAGCCGCTGTTTGATGTGCGGAGCAAGGTTAAGGACGCCGACTACGAACGCGAATACTTCAGGCGTGCATTTTCGGCCGAAGCCAGCGGGCTGGACACACCCGAAGCGCGCCGTTCCGCACGTCGCCTCCGGCTTCAGGCGCCTCCTTGGGAGGCGCCCCTGCACATTGTTCCTGGCGTTCCTACCCTTGTCCTGACAGGCGGGTGGGAGCCACTGTACGAAGAAATCGCCGGGTACCTGGAGGACACCGGTGCCCTGCGACGCGTAGCAGCGGGAGGGCACCGGCCCCAGGACTCGGTAGATGGAGACCGGATTATTCGCTCTTTTGTAGCCGATATTGTCCGGACGAGGTCAGTTAAGGTTTCCTGACGCTGCCCTCTTGGTGGAGGACATCCGGGTAGTGGGAAGCTGCAGCTCCGGCAGGTACACCTTGCCGCCCGACGCCAGGAATTCTTCGCTCTTTTCCCGCATGCCGTCGTATATCCCTGCAATGGCGGCCTGCGCGTCGGCGGAACCGAACTCGTCCCTGATGTCTTGGCTGATGCGCATCGAGCAGAATTTGGGTCCGCACATCGAGCAGAAGTGCGCCGTCTTGGCAGGTTCGGCAGGAAGTGTTTCGTCGTGGAAGGCTTCGGCAGTAACCGGATCCAGGGACAACGCGAACTGGTCCCGCCAACGGAACTCGAACCTGGCCTTGGACAAAGCGTCGTCGCGTTCGTTTGCGCCCGGGTGTCCCTTGGCGAGGTCCGCTGCGTGCGCTGCGATCTTGTACGTGATCACACCGGTCTTCACATCGTCCTTGTTCGGCAGTCCCAGGTGTTCCTTGGGCGTTACGTAGCAGAGCATGGCCGTGCCGTACCGCGCAATTTCCGTTGCGCCGATTGCCGAGGTGATGTGGTCATAGCCAGGAGCGACGTCCGTGACCAGCGGTCCCAAGGTGTAGAAGGGGGCACCTTTGCACAGTTCCTGTTGGCGCTCCACGTTCTCGCGGACCAAGTGGAAGGGAATGTGTCCGGGTCCTTCAACCATCACCTGCACATCGAATTCCCAAGCCCGCTGGGTCAGCTCTGCAAGCGTATCGAGCTCGGCGAACTGCGCGGCGTCGTTGGCGTCAGCCGTGGCACCGGGGCGCAATCCGTCGCCCAGGGAGAAGGCGACGTCGTACTTAGCGAAGATTTCACAGAGCTCATCAAAATGCGTGTAGAGGAAGTTCTCCTCGTGGTGCGCCAAGCACCACCCGGCCATGATCGAGCCGCCACGGGAGACGATGCCTGTCACACGGTTTGCCGTCAAGGGCACGTAGCGCAGGAGCACCCCGGCGTGGATGGTCATGTAGTCAACGCCTTGTTCACACTGCTCTATTACGGTGTCCCGGAAGATTTCCCACGTGAGTTTGTTGGCTTCACCGTTGACCTTCTCCAGGGCCTGGTAGATGGGCACGGTGCCGATCGGAACGGGGGAGTTGCGGATGATCCATTCGCGGGTTGTGTGGATGTCGTCTCCGGTGGAGAGGTCCATGACGGTATCGGCACCCCACTGGGTTGCCCATTGCAGCTTGTCAACTTCCTCGGCTATGGAACTGGTGACCGCTGAGTTTCCGATGTTGGCATTGATTTTGACCAGGAACGCCTTGCCAATGATCATGGGCTCGGACTCGGGGTGGTTGATGTTGTTGGGGATGATGGCGCGCCCGGCAGCCACTTCGCTGCGGACCAGCTCAACGTCGCAGTTCTCCCTCAGCGCCACAAACTGCATTTCCGGCGTGACGATGCCTTGCCTGGCATAGTGCATCTGGGTGACGGTCTTACCCTCGACGGCGCGGCGGGGCACCGGTTGCGCCCCCTTCCACTCCTGCGAGGCTGCGCCGCGGCGTACCGCTGATTTGCCGTCGTCGAGCAGGTTCCGCTCCCGCCCGGAGTATGCCTCGGTATCACCTCGGTCTTCGATCCATCGGGTGCGGAAGGGCTCCAGGCCCACTACGGGGTCGCTGCCCGGACCTGCAGTTCGGTACACCTGCAGTGGCTCGTTCGCCTCACCGTTGGGAGAGGACTCCAGTGCAATCTCCGTGACGGGGACCCGGATGCCATGGGCGCGGTCTTCCAGCCAAGCCAACGAATGGGATTTCAGCGACTGTGTGACGGTTTCCGTCGTCTTTTCGCTGATGTTGGCCTGGTTTTCGGCAGGGCTGTGCTGTGTTTCGGTGGTGCTCAAAGGATTCCTCACTTCCTTCGCCGGCATTACCCGGACAGGTTCAACGGTCGCAGACTGCTTCAGTCCGATCTCAGCCCCTGCAGGGGCCCCCGTGTGGTCGTAGACGAAGCTACCACAGCTCTGATCGGGGACACAGTCATCGTCGTAGCGCTTACCCATCCGGGAGGTTTGTGGCATATCGGCAGATTAGGCTTTTGGCATGGCCTACATCATCGAATTCACCGGTCCTGTGCTTGTGGCAGGCGACGATCAACGGCACGGGCTGTGGTCCGTTGATGGCAAACTCACGTTCGAACGTCCCGTCGCTGCGCCGGATTCCGTACTGGATGGGTGGGTCCTTCCTGGTTTTGTGGACGCCCATTGCCACATTGGACTTGGGGTCGGCGGGGCGGTTGATGAGCAGACAACTCTTGCCCAAGCGCAGGCCGACCTGAAAGCCGGCACGTTGTTGATCCGTGACGCCGGCTCGCCAAGCGATACGCGTTGGGTTCAGCGCCGGGAGGATCTCCCACGGCTTCTTCGCGCCGGACGCCACATCGCCCGGAGCCGGCGTTACCTGCGTGGTTTGGGCCACGAAGTGGAGCCGGACGAACTCGTGGAGACAGCCCGCAAGGAAGCCCGGGACGGGGACGGTTGGGTGAAACTCGTGGGCGATTGGATCGATCGCGGGACGGGCGACCTCTCGGTTTCCTTCCCTCGGAACGTCGTGCGGGATGCGATTGCGGCCGCCCACGACGAAGGGGCCAGGGTGACGGCCCACTGCTTCGCTGAAGACACCATTGATGACATGCTCGACGCCGGGATTGACTGCATTGAACACGCCACAGGACTCTTGCCCCGGCATATTCCCCGTCTTGTGGAGCAGTCTGTCCCGATCGTTCCTACCTTGATTAACATCGCTACTTTTCCGGATATCGCAGCCCAGGCCGCGCCTAAGTTTCCGGTCTACGCCGAGCACATGACCCGTCTTTGGGAGCGACGCCGTGAAAGGGTACTGGAGGCCTTTGAAGCCGGTGTTGGCATCTTTGCGGGAACGGATGCAGGGAGCGTGATCAAGCACGGCAGGATCGCTGACGAAATGAAGGAACTTTACGACGCCGGCCTGCCGCCCACGGCCGTCCTGGACGCCGCCACGTGGGGCGCACGGATGTGGCTGGGAGCCGAGGGCCTCAGCGAAGGGGCAAGTGCCGACGTCGTGCTTTGCCGGGATGATCCGAGGAAGAACCTGGCAACTGTGGCGAGCCTGAACCATGTCGTCCTGCGGGGCAAAGTGGTCCGCTGGGAATAAATTGAAGCTTCAAGTAATTTAGATAAGTAGAACGTGCCGAAAGGCGGCCATCTATCACCGGGAGCTTCGCATGACCACGACATCCAATCAGGACCTCCTTCCTGCCGAACTCACTATGGGCACCGTCATGCTCAAGGTTGGCGATATGAGGGTGATGAGTGACTACTATCAGCGTGCCCTGGGTTTGGAGATCGTGGCCGAGCAGGATGGCGGGCTGTACCTGGGGCGGGTGGGCAAGCCAGTAGTCCATCTCGCTCCCGCTGCCGGCCTGCAGATTCCAGGCCGTGGGGAAGCCGGGCTTTTCCATACAGCCATCCTGTTCCAGGACCAGCCTTCCCTGGCGGCCACCATCGCCACGGCCGCAGAGTATGAGCCGCGTGCTTTTGTGGGCAGTGCCGACCATTTGGTGAGCGAGGCGTTCTACTTCACGGATCCGGAAGGCAACGGCATTGAGCTCTATTACGACAAGCCGCGCGATGTCTGGCAGTGGGATGGCAAGAATGTGGTGATGGACAATGTTGCCTTGCCGCCCCAGCGTTTCCTCCTGCAACACTTGAGTGAGGCTGCCGTGACGGGCCAGCGGGAAGCAGCTGCCGGCGTCGGGCACGTGCACCTTCAGGTAGGTGACGTGCAGACCGCCCAGGATTTTTATGTGGACACCCTCGGTTTTGAGAGGACGGCGGGCTGGCACGGGCAGGCGTTGTTTGTTTCTGCCGGCGGCTACCACCACCACATGGCGATGAACGTGTGGAACAGCCGCGGGGCCGGGCCCCGCAGGGATACCCTGGGCCTGGGCGAGGTCCTGATCGAAGTTCCGACTGCCGATGACGTCGCCGCACTGGCTGACCGGCTGAAAGTTGCGTCCGTGGCGAACCGCCACACGGGCCTGGAGCTGCAGTTCGAAGACCCTTGGCGCAACAAGCTGCGCGTGGCAGTGCGCTAAGCACCCTGGCGGGAAGCGCCCTCGCGCTGGCTTCCGAATGCAGGGGCCGGGACTGCACTAGGCTGGGCATTGACGGTATTCGCCCCTGGGCCGTTGCCGCCGCCCCGTCAGCACGAACGAATGAGAGCACTCTCCATGGGCTTTGCCGAAATTTTTGTAGCCACCCACGATGAAGCACTCAAGAGGGCAGCTGCCTTGGACCGGGGTGCCGACGTTACCGGCCCCGCCGTCAGGATCGATGGCATCACCGACTTTGAGGTCGAGCAACTGGGGGACCTTGCGGGCAAAGCCGTCCATGCTGCCGGTGCAGACTACGAGCTGGCGCTGGTGGACGTCACCAGCGACGCCCTCCTTGGTGTTCCGGAAGCGATGGTGAGGGCGCTTGCCGAGCTGCTGACGTATGAAAGCGATGGCGACGGTAACGTTCTTGACGACGTCGCTGCGGCGTGGGCAGCGCAGGACGACATGCCTTTTGGCGCGGACGAATCGCGTCAATACGTGCAGCAGTTGGCCTCCTTGGCCACTGACGTGGAACAGGCGGAGCGGTCAGGGCTCTACGTCTGGTCTGTCTGACCGTTGGGTCCGGGAGTGGCGAAAGTCGTAATTACTTCCGGCATCTGGCACAATGGTCAGGTACTTGATTGGCGCGGCCCCTCTCTCCGTGCCCAAATCTTGTCCTTTGGAACCCCCAAGTATGGCCCGCCCCACGGGTGCAGAACGTCGGGTTCAACCCCGTTTCAGAAACAGGAGTGACCACAAAAGTGGCCGTAAAGATTCGCCTTAAGCGCTTCGGTAAGATGCGCGCACCGTACTACCGCATTGTCGTCATGGATGCCCGCGCCAAGCGCGATGGCCGTGCCATTGAAGAAATCGGCAAGTACCACCCCACCGAAGAGCCGTCGTACATCGAGGTCGCTTCCGAGCGCGCCCAGTACTGGCTTTCCGTTGGCGCCCAGCCGACCGAGCAGGTTGCCGCGATCCTCAAGATCACCGGTGACTGGCAGAAGTTCAAGGGCCTGCCGGGCCAGGAAGGCACCCTGAAGACCAAAGCTCCGAAGGAAGCTTTCGTAGCTCCGGAGAAGGGTTCTGTCATCATTCCGGAAGCCATCACCAAGAAGGCCAAGAAGGACGAAGCCGAAGCTCCGGCCGAGGCTGAAGCAGAGACCACCGAGGCTGAGTAAATTGCTGGCAGAAGCGCTCGAGCACTTGGTCCGCGGGATCGTTGACAGCCCTGAGGATGTCAAGGTCAGTGCCAGGAACAACCGCCGCGGGGAATCCCTTGAGGTGCGTGTTCACCAGGAGGACCTCGGACGGGTGATCGGCCGTCAGGGACGCACCGCACGTGCATTGCGCACTGTGGTTGCAGCCTTGGCAGGTGGCGAGCAGGTCAGGGTCGACGTCGTCGACACCGATCGTCGCCGATAACGCGCTCAGCAATACTTGTCTTAGATCCGGCCCCTTCACCGAATATGGTGGAGGGGCCGGATTGCTTTATCGATCATTTCACTTCCGTTGCTGCCTGGCAGCGCGGGCACAACGAGAATTCAGAGGAACCCATGCAGCTCCAGGTGGCCCGGATCGGCAAACCCCATGGCATACGCGGCGAGGTGACGGTGCAAGTGCTCACCGACGCCCCCTCCGAGCGCTTTGTCGCCGGAACCGAGTTCGTCGTGGAGCCGGCCTCTGCTGGCCCGCTGACTATCCGCAGCGCGAGATGGAACAAAGACATCCTGCTGCTGGGCTTTGAAGAGATTGCGGATCGCAACGCCGCCGAGGCAATCCGTGGTGCGAAGCTTTTCATCGAAACCGAAGAACTCGATGACGAAGACGACGACGAAGGCTGGTATGAGCACGAACTCGTTGGGCTGGAGGCGCGGGTTGGCTCACAGGTTGTGGGCAAGGTGGCCGCGCTGACCACACTGCCGGTTCAGGACCTGTTGACGGTCAAGACGGATGAAGGGAAGGAAATTCTGGTTCCTTTCGTCGATGAAATCGTGCCTGAGGTCAACATTGAGGACGGGTTCATTCTCATCACTCCGCCTGCCGGTCTCTTCGAAATCAACGATGACACGGCAGGGGAGTCCAAGGACGGCGCCGGGGATGATGCCTGAATGAGGATCGATGTCGTCAGCATCTTCCCTGAGTACCTTGCCCCGCTTGAACTTTCGCTGATAGGCAAGGCCCGCCAGGATGGGCTCCTGGAACTTAACGTCCACGACCTCCGGACGTTCACTACTGACAAGCACCGGACCGTGGATGACACTCCTTATGGGGGCGGTGCCGGCATGGTCATGAAGCCAGAGCCGTGGGCACAGGCGCTCGAATCGGTTTCCGGGCCTGGTGAAGGCACCAAACCTGTCCTGATAGTGCCGTCGCCGGCAGGGGAGAGGTTTACCCAGGCCCTTGCCTACGAGCTCGCCGAAGAGGAACAGCTGGTCTTTGCCTGCGGTCGGTACGAGGGAATCGATGAGCGCGTCATCGACTGGGCGCAAGGGCACTTCACAGTGAGGCCTGTCAGCCTTGGCGACTACGTTCTCAATGGCGGCGAAGTTGCTGTCCTTGCCATGGTTGAAGCAATCGGCCGTTTGCTTCCAGGCGTGGTGGGCAACCCGGAATCCCTCGTGGAAGAATCACATTCGGACGGCCTCCTGGAGTATCCGGTATATACCAAGCCATCCTCATGGCGGGAGCACGAGGTTCCTCCAGTCCTGCTGAGCGGCAATCATGGGAAGATAGCGCAGTGGCGGCGCCATGAACAGTTCCGCCGCACTGCCGAGCGCCGTCCGGATCTCCTTGAACACTTCGACGCCGGTCAGTTGAGTCGCGCGGACCGCAACGCACTCGCGGACCTGGGTTACGACGTCGTGGATGGTCGCCTGCGCCGCCGCACGGAAAGCAACACGTCACCGACGCGACTGTAGTACCCCGCTGGCCGCCGTCGGGCGTGGCGAGTCCGCATAGTTGGTCGGATGCTGCGGCATGTGGCAGAATTAACCCTTGTGTCTGCTGGGCCAGCACCTGCCACAGGGGGAGCGAAGCCAACAGCCGGACAACCCGGTGCCGCCAATCAGTGGTGGAACCGGACACCAAGAAACTTCGGCGGAGATTTCCGGTTGGCTTTGTGCCGCGGGCTTGTCTGCCGTAACCCAAAGTGGATGACCTGTGGCGTTCACCAGGAGTGGATTAATGCATATCCTCGATAGCGTAGATGCAGCCTCGCTGCGTAACGATGTTCCCGAGTTCCGCGCGGGTGACACCCTCAAGGTTCACGTCAACATCATCGAAGGCAAGAACTCCCGTGTCCAGGTATTCCAGGGCTTCGTCCTGGGCCGCCAGGGTGACGGCGTTCGCGAAACCTTCACCGTACGCAAGGTTTCCTTCGGTGTCGGCGTAGAGCGTACCTTCCCGGTACATTCCCCGATCATCGACAAGATCGAGGTCGTCACCAAGGGTGACGTCCGCCGCGCCAAGCTCTACTACATGCGCGCACTGCGCGGTAAGGCAGCGAAGATCAAGGAAAAGCGCGACTTCGCCAAGTAAGTCCAGCGACTTACGCAACGGGTCCAGGATTCGTGCCCGGTTCGTTCCGGAGCAATCCGCAACGCAACAGGGATACGAGTCATGGACACATCAGAACGCCAGCCCCGGAAACAGGGCTGGCGTTTTGTTTTGCTGGCATTGGTCCTTGCCGTAGCCATCAGCGGACTGGTTCGCTCCTTGTGGATCGACGTCTACTACATTCCCTCTGAGTCCATGGAGCCGTTGCTTGGCACTGGGGACAGGATCCTGGTTTCGCGGACGGCATTCACCTCAGAGCCCATCCAGCGTGGAGACGTGGTTGTCTTTGATGGGCGTGGATCATTCGCCCCGCTCAGCAGCGGTAAGGGTCCTCTTGTCGACGCGATTGCAGCGGCGGGCCAATGGTTCGGGCTCACTGGGAGCGATACAACATACGTGAAGCGTGTCATTGGGGTTCCGAGTGACCACGTTCAGTGCTGTTCCTCCGAGGGGCGCCTCACAGTGAACGGTCAGGTACTTGAGGAACCCTATGTGTACCCCGGGGACGAACCCAGCAAACAGAAGTTCGACGTCGTGGTCCCCGAGGACCGGCTCTGGCTGATGGGCGACCACCGATCCCGCTCTGCTGATTCCCGCGGATTGCTGGGAGCACCCGGCGGGGGAATGGTCCCGTTTGACCGGGTGATCGGCAGACCCGTCCAGATCATCTGGCCCCTTGATAGATTTGCAGAGGTGCCTCGCTCCGTGCAGGCCGAACCATCGAAGAACGGACAATAAATGCCGGACAAAGTTCCCGAGAATCCCGAGCGACACGACGACGACGCGCGGCTCTCGGACGGAACGGGTGGCGTCGCTGGAGTGGCTGAGCCCAGCCCGGTCGCCGACGCTGCCGCCGATGCCGGCAACAAAACCGACGAGGCCGAGAAGCCCCGCAGGAACCCTGCCCTGGGATGGCTGAAGGAAATCGTCACAGTCGTGGCCATTGCCGTAGTGCTCTCCTTCCTTATCAAGACGTTCCTTTTCCGGGCGTTCTACATTCCTTCTGAATCCATGGAAAGCACGTTGGACGTCAATGACCGCATCTTCATCAATCTGCTGGTGCCGGAGCCCTTCGCCTTGGAACGGGGCGACGTAGTGGTCTTCAAGGATTCGCAAGGTTGGCTTCCGGCGGTTCTGAAAAAACCGGCAGGCCCCCTTGATTGGGTAGGCGACACTTTGGAATTCGTTGGGTTGGCCGCTGACGACAACGAGCAGCACCTGGTCAAGCGCGTGATTGGGCTTCCGGGTGATCACGTTTCCTGTTGTGACGCGCAGGGTCGAGTCAGCATCAATGGCACCCCGGTGGACGAAACGTACATCAACCCCGCGGAAGTGCCACAGCCCAACCCGTTCGACATCATCGTTCCAGAGGGCAAGGTCTGGGTCATGGGAGACAACCGCAATCACTCGGCCGATTCCCGCGCGCACCAGGAAGTCAATGGTGGTTTCATTAATATCGAGGACGTTGAAGGCAAAGCCACGGTCATAGCCTGGCCCGTCAACCGGTGGACGGTGCTGGACAATTACCCGGATGTCTTCAAGAACGTTCCTGCGGGCACGTCAGGAAAGTAACGGCCATGGCAAGCACCCGGCTGAAAACCAAGACACCAACCGAAGTTCCGACCCTGGACGTCGAGCGTTCCTTCCTGTCTTCCGGGGTGCGTTTGCTGGCCGGCGTGGACGAGGTCGGCAGGGGCGCGCTGGCTGGCCCCGTCAGTGTGGGAATCGCCGTGGTCAACCTCGCGGATCATGCCCTGCTGGCGGATGTGCGGGACAGCAAGTTGCTCAAGCCCGAGGACCGTGACAGGTTGGAGCCTTTGGTCCGTGACTGGGCCGTAGCATCCGCAGTTGGACATGCCTCCGCCCGGGAAATCGATGACGTCGGCATCATAGCCGCCCTGCGCCTGGCGGGAACACGGGCCTGGTTTGAGATTCTGGCCGGTGGCATCACGCCTGACGTCGTGTTGTTGGACGGCAGCCACAACTGGCTTTCTCCGGAAGTTCAAGCTTCGTTGTTCGATACCGCGAACACGGGGCCCTGGTGTGAAGCGCCGGTGCACACAAAGGTAAAAGCGGATATGAGCTGTCTCAGCGTGGCCGCCGCCAGTGTTTTGGCAAAAGTAGCCCGCGATCGAATCATGGTTGATCTCCACGCTGAAGTACCGGCCTACGGCTGGAACGAAAACAAGGGATACGCCACAGCAGCGCATCGCGACGTGATCAGGCTGCAGGGACCCAGTGCCTATCACCGGACGAGCTGGAACCTGACCGGACCGGACGTGGTCTAACAGCCTGCTTGGCAGCGTCTGTCCTGCGGATGGCGTCCGGTGCGCGGCAGATGGTGCAAGATGGAACTATGAGCGCCGAGGACCTTGAGAACTATGAAACCGACATGGAGCTTCAGCTCTACCGTGAATACCGGGACGTTGTCGGTTTGTTCAGCTACGTTGTCGAAACTGAGCGGCGTTTCTACCTGGCCAACCATGTTGATTTACAAGCCCGCAGCGCAGACGGCGAAGTCTATTTTGATCTGACCCTGCAGGATGCCTGGGTTTGGGATGTTTATCGTTCAGCGCGCTTCGTGAAGAATGTCCGGGTCATTACCTTCAAGGACGTCAACGTCGAGGAACTACCACGAAATGAAGATCTTGCGTTGCCCAAAGATGGTGGCCTCGGGGATCTGGGAGACCTCGGTAACTAGCACCTGCAGCCGCGCGTACTCTTCCTCCACAAGGCTGATGTGACGGGTTTACCCACATAGCATCAGGGCCGTCTGTCACAAGCCGCTGCCAGCGTCAAAGCTGGATAGCGGAGGTGATGCTCATGAGAGCAAAAGACATTCTTGGCCGCAACGGCGAGGCGTTGGCGGCAGGATTCCTGGAAGACCAGGGCATGCGGATTGTCGATCGCAATTGGCGGTGCGCCGATGGTGAAATCGACATCGTGGCACTTGAGGGTGACACCCTGGTGGTGGCGGAGGTAAAGACCCGCAGCAGCCTGGACTATGGACATCCCTTTGAGGCAGTAGGGCCGGCCAAGCTGGCACGTCTGCATCGGCTCGCTTCATCGTGGTGCAGGGAACATGAAGTGAATGCTCCACGAAGACGCATTGATGTGGTCTCGGTCATCCACGACGGCATTGGGGATCCCCAACTGGAACACCTGAGGGGTGTTGGCTGATGGGGGTTGGGCGCAGCTACTGCATTGCCCTGGTTGGACTCAATGGCTACATCGTCGAGGTAGAAGCCGATATCGGCCAAACCCTCCCCGCATTCGTGATTCTGGGGCTACCCGATGCCGCCCTTAATGAAGCCAAAGAACGAATTCGGTCCGCGGCACAAAACTCGGGAATTCCTCTGAGCCGGAGGAAGATCACAGCCAATCTCATTCCAGCATCCTTGCCCAAACGTGGTTCGGGCTTTGACCTTGCCATCACCATGGCTGTTCTCCGTGCTGCGGAGGATATTCGTTCGATCGATGGAACAGTCTTCATTGCTGAGCTGGGTTTGGACGGGCGGCTCCGTCCGGTGAGGGGCATCCTCCCAGCCGTGATGGCTGCCGTTCAGGCGGGGTACCCGGAGATCGTCGTAGCCGAGGCAAACGTCGCCGAGGCAACTTTGGTACCGGGTGCTCATGTCAGGGGATACCGGACTCTCGCCCGGCTCGCCTACGACTTCGGTGCCGACCCCAAAGAACTCGCCCTGGACTACGACCCGCCCGCGGGTGATCCCGGAGATGAAAATGATGGCGCAGTGGGCATCGTGCCTGATCTTTCCGACGTTTCGGGGCAATCAGAGGCTCGGCGCGCGCTGGAAGTCGCAGCTGCAGGCAGCCACCATATGCTCCTGACCGGTCCACCGGGTGCCGGTAAGACGATGCTCGCGGAGCGTTTGCCAGGACTCTTGCCGGACCTTGCGGACAAGGCAGCAATGGAGGTTACTGCCATTCACTCCCTGGCAGCGGTCCGCTCATCAACCGGCACGTTGCTGCGGAGGCCGCCGTTCGAGAATCCCCACCACAGTGCCACCGCAGCTGCGATCATCGGCGGAGGCTCTGGACTTCCGCGCCCGGGAGCTGCCTCGCGGGCACATCGCGGAGTCCTCTTCCTTGATGAGGCTCCCGAGTATGAACGACGCGTCCTGGATGCCCTTCGGCAGCCCTTGGAGAGCGGCGAACTGGTGATTCACCGCTCGGCAGGGACAGCGGCGTACCCCGCGCGGTTTCAACTGGTCCTGGCAGCCAATCCTTGCCCATGCGGCAAAGCCTCGGGCAAGGGGATGGATTGTACCTGCACTGCAATAATGCGCAGGCGGTACTTCGGCCGCATATCGGGTCCCCTCCTGGATCGCGTCGACATACAACTCCAAGTCGAACGCGTGTCCCTCGCCGATTTTGGGCAGGCAGGCACGGAAGAGGGAACGGAAGCTGTGGCGGGACGGGTACTGGCTGCGAGGCAGAGACAGGCCGATCGCTTGGGGGCTTTTGGCATTGAAACCAATTCCCAAGTGCCGGGACGCACCCTGCGCGGGGAACTGAGGCTGCCACCGGGCGCCACCCGCATTCTGGACACGGCACTGGAGCGAGGCATTCTCACAGCCCGAGGCTATGACCGTGTCCTTCGGTTGGCGTGGACCCTGGCGGACCTGGACCATAGCAAGACTCCTACTGGAGACCACATCGGACAAGCGCTCGGCCTCCGGCAAGCAACGGCGATGGCATGAAGGACAACGTGACGAAGGACGGAATGACAACCGAAGGCGCAAGGGGAACCGTGTTGGGGAAGCAGGAAAAGGAAAGGCTTGCACGGGCAGCATTGGCGCGTCTGATGGAACCACAGGATTCCGTGGGGCTCGCCTTGGTTCATGCTGTTGGACCTGTTGATGCGCTGGGTATCGTGACAGGCGAACTCGCTGCAGGTCCGCGCCTTGAACAAGAGATCTCCGCTTTACTGACCGAAAGCGGAGGCCCGGCTTCCTGGCCGGGGCTCACGGCCAGCAAGCGACGATGGGCTCCACGTGTTCCGGACCTCGCGCCGGACCGTGACCTGGAGACGATGAGGCGGCTCGGAGGCCGCCTGATTGTTCCCGGCGACGAGCTTTGGCCCGAGCAGTTGTCCGACCTCGGCCTCCAGGAGCCTTTATGCCTGTGGTGGCGCGGACACGAGCAGCCCCTTCCCTCAACGCGGCAGACCATCGCGTTGGTGGGGTCCAGGGACAGCACGAGCTATGGAGCGTCCGTGACTGGGGATCTTGCCTACGGCTTGGCCCAGCGTGGATACTGCGTTGTTTCCGGGGGAGCCTACGGCATTGACGCCCACGCCCACCGTGGGGCCCTCCGTGGTGGAGTGGCAAACGTACCGACCATTGCCATCATGGCTGGGGGAGTGGACCGCTTCTATCCTTCCGGGAACGAGGATCTTCTTCGTGCCGTCGCCAACCAAGGAGCCGTGATTTCGGAGGTTCCACCCGGATCCGCCCCTACAAGGTACCGATTCCTGCAGCGAAATCGCCTCATTGCTGCGCTCGCGGCTGTCACGGTGGTAGTGGAGGCACGTTGGCGGTCAGGCGCATTGAACACAGCCCACCACGCTGAGAGCATCGGGCGGGTAGTGGCAGCTGTCCCCGGATCCATTCACAGCGCGAACTCGGCGGGTTGCCATAGGCTGCTCCGGGATGGCGGGGCGATCTGTGTGACGGACGTCGGAGAAATTGCTGAACTGGCCGGCCGGAATGGCGAAGTGATGGTCTCCGAGAAGGATTCGCCGGCCGCACCGCATGATGGCTTGTCCTTGGAAGACCTGATTCTCCTGGACGCCTTGCCGCTTCGATCGGCAAGTTCTGTGGAGAAACTCACGGTCGTTGCTGGCCTCAGCCCGGACTCTGTGCGTGCGGGCTTGGGTCGATTGGGACTGCTGGGTCTCGCATCCTCCGAACGGGGGGCCTGGAAGCGCACCAAGAATGCCTAGGCGGACGAGCAGCGAAGCATGTTGATACGCAGCGAGGGTCCATGGTGCTGGCAAAGTTGGAAGGGTGGACGCAGAATCATTGCCAGCATCGCTAAAGAGCGCAGTGGAGGGTTTCGAACGCTACCTCCACGGTGAACGCGCGAGGTCGGCACATACTGTCCGCGCATATCTGGCGGACGTGTACAGCCTCCTCGGATTCGCGGTCCAGGAGGGAATACGCGATCTCGATCAATTGGAGTTGGGTTCGCTCCGCCGATGGCTGGGTGCGCAAAGTGAAGCCGGGATGGCCCGGTCAACTCTTGCCCGCCGTGCCGCCACGGCCAGGTCGTTTACCAAGTGGGCTCTGAGGGAGGAACTCATCGCCACAGATCCGGCCCTGCGTCTGCAAGCTCCTAAGCGCGGGAAATCGTTGCCTGGGGTCCTCCAGCAGCAGCAAATTCTCAGGGTCGTGGATAGCCTTGACGCTGCTGCGGCAGACGGAGGTCCCCTGGCCCTTCGGGATCGTGCAATGGTGGAGTTGCTTTACGCAACTGGCGTGCGCGTGGGGGAGCTGGCCGGGCTCGACATCGATGACATGGATCCGGATAGAAGGACCCTCCGTGTCATTGGCAAGGGAAACAAGGAGCGTACCGTTCCTTTCGGAGTTCCCACTGCCCTTGCAATCGACGATTGGCTTCGCCGGGGACGCCCGGCGCTGGTAACTGCCACGAGCGGTCCGGCTCTGTTCCTGGGTGTGAGGGGAAAGCGCGTTGACCCACGCCAGGTCCGTGCGGTTGTAGCCGTCCTGCTGCAGGAACTGGGCGATACCGCTGCAACGGGGCCCCACGCCTTGAGGCATAGCGCCGCAACCCATCTGCTGGATGGTGGGGCTGATCTTCGGGCAGTGCAGGAAATTCTTGGTCACAGCAGCCTTGCCACTACCCAGATCTACACCCACGTTTCCGTGGACAGGCTTCGGAAGAGCTACCAGCAGGCACATCCGCGGGCCTGAAAATGACGCCCAAAGAGTTGCACTGGCGGAAAAGGGAAGGGTACGGCAAAATGAAAGCACCACGGCCGAACCTTCAATTTAGGGTTGAGGGTTCGTTTCGTGTCACAATCAAAGAGTCTTAGCTAATTGAATAGCCTGCAGGGTCCGTAAGAATGACAGGGCCGGGCAGCAACAGTAAACATCCGTCGCAGAGGTCGTTGGGGAAGACGTACCTACAGCTATGGAGGATGGAATGTCTGTTGCAACAACCCGCGGTGTCCTTTTCGTGCACTCGGCCCCTACGGCATTGTGCCCGCACGTTGAGTGGGCCATCGGATCGGTCGTGGACAAGCGGACCGATCTTGAGTGGACCCCTCAGCCAGCTGCGCCCGGAATGTTCCGTGCCGAACTGTCCTGGACAGGTACGCCAGGCACCGGCGCCCAGTTGGCGTCTGCTCTTCGAGGCTGGGCACATTTGCGGTACGAGGTTACTGAAGAACCGAGCCAAGGCGTGGATGGGGCACGCTGGTCGCATACCCCGGAACTGGGGATCTTCCATGCTGTCACGGATGTGCACGGCAACATCATGGTCAGTGAGGACCGCATCCGCTATGCCTATGAGTCAGGAGCCGGAGACCCGTCCGCCGTTTACCATGAGCTGTCATTGGCCCTGGGCGAAGCCTGGGATGAGGAACTGGAGCCCTTCCGCCACGCTGCTGAGGGCGCTCCGGTCCGGTGGCTGCACCAAGTCGGGTAGCAGCAACTCCTGACGGCCAAAACATTCCCATAGCAACAGAGAAGGGCCCACCTAAAGGAATGGTGGGCCCTTCTCTTCTGTTCACCTCACGGCATTCGGCGAACGCAGGTCTTAGACGTTGCGGACCGCGATGACGGCGTTGTGTCCACCAAAGCCAAAGGAGTTGCTCAGCGCCACGATGTCGCCCGCAGGCAAGTCGCGCGCGGACGTCACGACGTCGAGGGGGATCTCAGGATCCTGGTTCTCGAGGTTGATGGTGACAGGTGCCTTGCGCTCATAGACAGCCAGGACAGTGAGGACCGCCTCTACAGCCCCGGAGGCGCCTAGGAGATGGCCCATCTGGGACTTGGTGGCAGATACCGCCACGTTGTCGACGTGAGCCCCCAGTGCGGCGCGGAGGGCCGTGTACTCCGGCCTGTCACCTACTGGAGTGGAGGTGGCGTGGGCGTTGACGTGGACTACGTCCTCCGCTTGGATCCTGCCGTCAAACATCGCGGCCTTCAGTGCGCGGGTGGCGCCGAGGCCTTCGGGATCGGGGGCTGTGATGTGGTAGGCGTCGGCCGTTACCGATGTACCGGCAAGCTCAGCGTAGATGCGGGCACCGCGGGCGATTGCGTGCTCTTCTGCTTCGAGTACCAGCGCACCAGCACCCTCACCCATGACAAAGCCGTCGCGGTCGATGTCATACGGGCGTGAAGCGCGCTCAGGATCGTCATTGCGACGGGAGAGTGCCTGCATGGACGAGAAGGCGGCCAAGGGCATCGGGTGAATGGCGGCTTCGGCGCCACCGCACATGACGACGTCGGCCTTGCCGGAACGGATCAGGTCCAAGCCAAGGTGCAGGGCCTCAGTACCGGATGCGCAGGCGGAGACTGGAGTATGGGCTCCGGCTCGGGCGCCCAGGTCAAGGCTGACAGCAGCGGCTACGCCGTTGGGCATGAGCATGGGAACGGTCATGGGCAGGACCCGGCGCGGACCCTTGTCCCTGAGCGTGTCCCAGGCATCAAGGAGCGTCCATACGCCGCCGATGCCCGTGGCAAATGCCACCGCCAGGCGGTCGTGGTCGATGTCCTGGATACCTGAATCAGCCCATGCTTCACGGGCAGCGATGACACCAAACTGCGTGGACGGGTCCATACGCTTGGCTTCCACCCGGCTCAGGACTTCCAGGGCCGGCGTCGAGCACCGGGCAGCAAAGTGGACGGGGAGGTCGTACTTGGCCACCCACTCGTCTTCGAGTGTGCGTGCACCTGAGACCCCTTTCAGCGCGTTCTGCCACATTGTGGGGACGTCGCCGCCGATGGGAGTGGTGGCCCCCAGACCGGTTATGACTACTTTGCGTGCCATGCGATCACTCTCTGTCGGATCAGCCGTCCCATCTGCAGTTTTTGCAGGGGCGGCAGGAAAAACTTTGGGCGTTACTGCGGCTGTGCCGGGCACAGGATCAAAGACCCTGGCCCGGCACAGCTGGTACCAGGCTTAGGCCTGGGCGTTTGCGATGAAGCTGACGGCGTCGCCGACGGTCTTAAGGTTCTTGACCTCTTCGTCCGGGATACGTACGCCGAACTTCTCTTCGGCGTTCACGACGATGGTCATCATGGAGATGGAGTCGATGTCCAGGTCCTCGGTGAAGGACTTGTCCAGCTCGACGGCTTCGGTAGCCAGGCCCGTTTCTTCGTTGACGATTTCAGCCAGGCCGGCCAGGATTTCTTCGTTGCTAGCCATTGTTGGCTCCTTTTCTTGTTGTGCCGGCTATGCCGGAAAGGGGGCAAACCGCGGTTACGGTTTGGGTTTGTAAGTCATATTCAGTTGGCTGGAGGCCACAGGGCCAGTCCAGGTCTATGGCAGAACGACAACCTGGGCGCCAAAGACCAATCCGGCGCCGAAACCGATCTGCAATGCCAGCCCACCGCTGAGTTCAGGGTTCTCCTGAAGAAGGCGGTGCGTGGCCAGGGGGATGGAAGCAGCTGATGTATTGCCGGCTTGGGCGATGTCGCGGCCAATGAGGACGGTCTCGGGAAGCTTCAGCTTCTTCACCATCTCATCGATGATGCGCATGTTCGCCTGGTGGGGAACAAAAGCGGCGAGGTCGCTGGCTTCTATGCCGGCGGCGTCGAGCGCTTGCTGCGCTACCTTTGCCATTTCCCAGACGGCCCAACGGAAAACAGTCTGGCCGTCCTGGCGCAGCGTAGGCCAGACATCCTGTGTTGCAGAGATGATTGCGAGGTCATCTGTTTCGTCGGAGTGACGAGCCGATTCGCCCAGCTTCTTGACGTCTTCCAAAGAGTGGGTCATTCCAATTGCATCCCACTTGCTACCGTCCGAGCCCCACACCGAAGGTCCGATGCCGGGGGTGTCGGAAGGTCCAACCACTACTGCGCCGGCGCCGTCGCCGAGCAGGAACGAGATGGTGCGTTCGTGGTTGTCGATGACGTCAGAGAGTTTCTCGGCGCCGACCACCAGGACATATTCGGCAGAACCGGAGCGCACCAGCGCGTCTGCCTGGGCCACGCCGTAGCAGTAACCCGCACAGGCGGCGGAAATGTCGTAGGCGGGTGCCGGCGTCGCGCCCAATCGCTCCGTAAGGGCAGCGGCAGCCGAGGGCGTTGCGTAGGGGTGGGTCACGGTGGACACGATGATTGCACCCAGCTGGGACGGTTCGATCCCGGCCTGCTGGATGGCTTCGCGGGCGGCGCCTTCGGCCATGTCGATGACACTGACGTCAGCGGCTGCCCGGTGGCGGGTGATGATGCCAGTGCGCTGCCGGATCCATTCATCCGAGGAATCGATCCACTGGCAGACGTCGTCGTTGGTGACGATGACATCGGGACGGTAGGCGCCGATGCCCAGGATGCGGGCGTTCTCGTTCACCGTCGCTTTGTTCAGTACGGGGGTGCTCACGCTTGTCCCTCCAATTCAGCGAAAAGTGCCAGGGCCGCGGACAAATCATCCGGGGTTTTGACGGCAACTGTCTTGACCCCTGGCATTCCACGCTTTGCCAAACCAGCAAGCGTGCCGGCCGGAGCCAGTTCGATCACACCGGTTACTCCGCGGGCTGAGAGATTCTCCATGCACTGGTCCCACCGGACGGGCCTGGAGACCTGCGCAATCATGCTGTCGACGGCGGCAGAACCTGCCGTAACTTCCTTGCCGTCGTAGTTGGACAGCAGGGGGACAGTCGGGTCCTGCGGGGACAAGGAGGGCTTCAGGGCTTCCAGTGCGCTGACGGCGGGAGCCATGTGCGAGGTGTGGAAGGCGCCGGCAACCTTCAGGGGGATGACGCGTGCCTTGGCCGGCGGGTTGTCCGCCAAGGCCTTGAGCTGCTCGAATGTTCCTGCGGCGACAGTCTGGCCGGCTCCGTTCACGTTGGCGGGAGTGGCGCCCGATGCCTCGATGGCGGCAAGGACCTCAGCGGGGTCCCCACCGACGACTGCACTCATGCCTGTCGGGGTTACCGCCGCTGCGGCAGCCATACTGTTGGCCCGCTCACGGACGAAAGTCATGGCTTCCTGCTCAGTGAGGACGCCGGCAAGGGCAGAAGCCGTGATTTCACCCACGGAGTGCCCCGCAAGGACAACCGGAAGTGTGTTGAGCTCGACGTCGAACAAAGACTTGGCTGCCACAAGCCCGGCGGCCACGATCAGGGGTTGGGCCACTGCGGTGTCTTTGATGGTTTCTTCATCAGAGGTGGTTCCGTGGGCCTTGAGGTCGATGCCTGCGATCTCGCTCAGGGTGGCCAGTTGGCCTTCGACGGAGGGGAGTTCCAGCCAAGGGGCCAAAAATCCAGGGGTCTGGGAGCCCTGTCCAGGGCAGACGATTGCAAGCACGTATCCAGCTTTCCAAATTGCCACGTGATCCACTGGTGTTTTCGTACACCAAGCTCACTGGGTCAGTTTGTAGGAAGTCTACAACGGTTCAGTTCTGTGAACGCGATGCGTGACGCTCGGGGGTGGCTTTGGGCTGGGCCGAAAGCCGGCCCACCACCAGGGCAGTTTGAAGTACGAAAGCTTCCCTTGGGAGGAGCGGATCCCAGCCTGTCACATCGCAGACACGCTTCAAACGGTAGCGCACAGTGTTGGCATGGACGAACAATTCACGCGCTGTTGCCTCCAGTGAATGTCCCAACTCAAGGTAAGTTCCCAAGGTTTCCACCAAGCCGTTTGATGCCGCCAGCAACGGACGGTAAATATTCTTGATGAGTGACCGCCGGGCCGCATCATCCCCGGAAACAACGCGTTCCGGGAGCAAATCGTCCGCTGCAACAGGCCGCGGCGCCGAGGGCCAGGCGCGGGCGGCGGTAAGGCCAGCGAAGGCGGCCTGGGCCGAAGTGCTGGCCTCCAGCAACGAGCCGGCCTCCGGGCCATAGACGACGGCGCCCGGCGCGAAAAGTTCACTGAGCTTGAGGTACGCCGTATCCCGGTCCTGGACGCCGCCGAGGATAAGAATGAGGCGGTCACCTTGGATTCCTACAAGCGCGTCTTCTGCGAAACGGCCGGCAGTCCGGCGTAAATCGCTAACGTAGCTGGCGCTGGGCTCCGATGGCGAGTTGCCCACCATGACGGTGAAACGTTCCTGCGCTTTCCAGCCCAGGGCCGCGATTCTTGAGCGAAGGGCGTCCGTGTTTTCGCCCCGCAGGATTGCATCCACGATCAAGGCCTCAAGCCGGGTGTCCCAAGATCCCCGTGATTCCGCTGCGCGTGCGTAGACATCCGCGGCCGCGAAAGCCACTTCCCGGGAGTAACGAAGCACCGCCTCGCGCAGCGAAGGCTGGTCCGATTCAGGGGCGATCACAGGAACCTGGTCTTCGACGACCTCCACCACAATCCTGATCAACTGCAAGGCCTTCTGCAGGCTGATGGAGCGCGTCAATTCAGTGGGTGCATTGCCAAAGACGTCGGTCAGGATCCACGACGGCGAACTGGGACGTTCATACCAGGTCACAAAAGCGGCAATGCCATTTTGCGCCACGAGCCCCAAAGCGGAGCGTTCATCAGAGCTCAGCCGGCCGTACCAAGGCAGCGATTTCTCAAGCTGCCGCATGGTGCTGGTGGACAATTGCCCCACATTGGCACGGAGCTGCCGCAGGGTCTCCGCCTTTTCCGGCGACAATGCCTGGGTTGCTGCTTTGCGCTTTGTAGTGATTTTGCTGGGCTCTGCCATGGAACGAGCATACGGTGCATCTCAGGCAAGCTCCATTTGTGCGAAGGCTACAACTTATGTTGTCGCTGGTCACGTCATGTTGCGCGGTGAAAAGGCTTGATTAAACGCCCGACGGCGGCCCCCACCTTCGGATGGAAGCCGCCGTCGCGGTTACTGCTTGAGTTTGTGCAGTCCCGGGCTACAGCCCAACTGCTCGTTTACTAAGCGTCGCCGCCAGCTCCGCCGGTGGTGCCGGCGTTTACATCCAGTAGCCGGTACTTATCGATGGCCTTTTCCAGCGCACCTTCTTCGACTTCTCCCTTGGCGGCGAGGAGTTGGAGGGTTTTGGCGACGATGGAGTGGGTGTCGTTTTTGAAGTAGCGGCGGGCGGCTTGGCGGGTGTCGGAGAAGCCGAAGCCGTCTGCTCCGAGGGAGGCGAAGTCGTTGGGGATGAATTGGCGGATTTGGTCGGGGACGGCTTTCAT